>NZ_SPQS01000007.1 GCF_004570865.1 Bradyrhizobium frederickii | reverse complement strand
GGCCGGGGAGGGGGGCGGGGCGGGCGCCGGAATCTCGCGGGCGAGCGGAACCCTGCGGCCTTCCTGGGCTGCGACCAGCCCGAGCTTCTGCAGCACCGGGACGGGCGTCTGCGGATAGATCGCGAGCTTGGCCTTGACGGCCGCGCGCGTCGCATCGTCGACCTGGTCGATCAGCCGTGTCGCAAGCTCGGTAAATTGACGCTGCTCGTCGTCGCTGTGGATGCGCGTCTGGACATAGAGGTCGGTCAGCACGCGCAGCAGCGTCGGCCGAACATCGACGCCTTCGCGACGGGAGAGGGACATCAGCCCGTCGAATCCGGGAAACAGCGACTTGGTCATGGAGAGATACGCGACCTGGAAAAATACTCGTCGCCAGCCTAGCGCAGGCTCCTTTAAAGGCTCGTTAAGGAAAACGAGGCGTGAAGGCGACCGCTCGCTTTGGAGCGATCTCGTGCCTGAACGGGACGCAGCGGCCGGCCCGTGCGGCTACGGTCCGAACCCGACGTTTACACCCCGTTAACCATGAGCTGATCTTAATGAATTGCATGTTGCACGGGCGCGTTCGGTCGCGCGGCAATTGAAGAGAGCTGACATGGGGACCATCATTGAATTTCCGGCCGGTCGCCGGGTGGGCTCGTCGGGGGATGTCGCTCCGCGCCCGGACATGGGAACGATCCTGATCCTTCCCGTCATCCGTATCGAGCGCGAGGCAGATGAAACCAGCGGCGACCGCGACCCTGAGCAGGGCACCGCGCCGGGGCGCCGTCGTCGCCGTCGCTGACATCCGGCTTGATGCAATGCCGGACACCGTCCGCCAGATCCGGCCCGTCAGATCGGCCGTCCTGCTCGCGCTGCTCGCCGCCACGCTCGGTGCGTGCAGCGGCGGCGATTTCGGCCGCACCCGCGCCGACATGCGCAGCGACGACATGCATCGCTGGCTGGGCGCGGAGGTCACGTCCAGCGTCGGCCTGAGGCCGTCGCAATTCCAGCTCACCGACGAGGAGCGCCAGCTGCGCGACCTCGCTTATCCCATGATCGAGCCGCCGCTGTCGCGCCCCGCATGGAAGAGCGTGTTCGGCGACTACAAGGCGTTGCCCTCGCCCTGGCGGCAGAAGGTCGTGTTCGACCGCACCATGTACGGACGCACGCTGATCGACGAGCCGCACCGCTCGCACTCCTCGCGCTATGCGCAGCTGATCGAGGACGTGCGCAACGACATCACCCGCTTCGAGCCGTTCTTCGCCTCGGCGATCCGAGTCATCGACCTCGACAGGAAGCGCGATGCCAGCATGGCCCGCGTCTCCGCGCTCTCGCCGAGAGAGAGGGACGATGCGGTCGCGCGCATGCAGGAGAACTCGCTGATCGTGCAGTGGGTGCAGCAATGCCTGGAGCAGCGTGTCTCGTCCTACCGCTGGGCGCTGGAGCGGCTGGTGATCCAGGCCCCCGACGGCATGGCCGCCGATGCCGACCGCCTGATCGGCGAACTCGCCGCCCAGACCGCCAACCCGCCGGTCCAGGCGCAACCGCCCTACGGCCGCGCGGTCATCTCGAAGGGCTGAGCGCGCGGGCCCGCCGCCCGTCAACGCGGGCGATCGTGCCGCGGTTTGCCGGCGCGACCGGGCCGGACCCGGCTGTCCCCCGCAATTCCTGGCCCCTCATGCCCGGACGGGCCGTCGAACCCCTCTTGAGCGCGTCCGGGAACCGCATTGATAGCGCTTGTCCTTCCCGGCCAGGGGGATAGGATTGTCTCGTTTCTTCAAAGTCATTTATCCGAAGGTTCTTCGAGATGAGCTTAGACGCAGCGCGTCCTTTCATGAGCCGTCTGGATGTTTCCCCGCGCCACCTGCTGGCACTTGCCATTCTGCTTGGATCGGTCGGCTCGGCCGCCGCGCTGACCAAGGAGGCGGCGATCGAGAATTGCCGGATGAGCGTCGGCAAGCCGATCGTGCAGGCCTGCATGCGCGCAGGCGGAGGCGCCAATCTCGAAGCCTGCCGCGCCAAGGCATCGCCTCAGGTCAGAGCCTGTGTGATGGCGGCGCTGAATGCCGCCAATGGCCGCGCCAACGTCGCAGTCGAGCTTCCCAAGGAAGCGGCACCCAAGCTCGAACCCGGCACGGCGCTGCCGAAGGATTTCGTCGCGCCGCCCCGCACCATCGCCGACATCACCGCGATCCTCGACAGCGAAAAGCCCGACTCGAAACTCCTCGCGGAGCTGAAGGCGGACGCGGATTCGACACCGACGGGAAAGGAATCCCGCGCGGATCTCGCGCAGTTCTATTTCGACCGCGCCAATGCGCGCGCGCAGCTCGGCCGGCTCGCCGAATCCATCGCCGACGCCAGCAAGGCCGTCGAGGTCGGCCGTGGTGCGGTCGAGGCCAACATGATGGGCCGCCTGCAGCAGCTTCTCTCGATGCAATACGCCGCAGCCGGTGATCCAAAACGATCGCTCGAGGTCATCCAGCGCCTGTTGCGTGAGACGGCCACCCAGCAGGGGGCCAAGGGCTATCAATTGAGCGCCAACAGGTCCGTCGCCGCCAACCTCATCCAGATGGGCGATGTCGCCCAGGCAGAAGCCTATCTGCGCCGCACCCAGGCCGTGATCCAGGAAGCGCGCACCAGCGGTCTTCCGGGCTGGCGTGCTTCCTACGCGCGCCTGGGACAGAACTGGGAAGGGGAGCTCGAAGCCACACGGGCCCTGATCTTCGAAGCGCGCGGGCAGTTCGCGGAGGCCGAGGCCGCCTATCGCGTGTCCGAGCAGCGCAAGCGGGCGGGCATGAAGGGCGTGATGGACTCGGACAATCCCCCGGCGGAGACCGTCATGCTGCAGGCAATCGACAACCTCGTGCTCAGCCAGGCTCGCATGAAGGCGCGGCAGGGCCGGCTGGCCGAAGCCGAGGTCGACGCGCGCCGCGCGCTGCTCTCGCGCCTGAAGGATACCGGCAAGTACAATCCGGTGACGCCGCGCTACGTGATGGGACTCGCCGGAATTCTCGTCGAGCAGGGCCGCTACGAGGAAGCCGAGCAATTGGGCCGTGTCGCCCTGGAGATCAACAGGACCGTCGGCGTGCCGGACGATTCCCATTCGACGGTGCAGTTGCTGGCGCAGCTCGCCGGCATCCTGACGCTCGAGCGCAAGAATGCCGAAGGAAACGAGCTGTTCGCACGCATCGACCGGGCGATCGCCAATTGGGAACCGCAGCGCCGCCAGGTGTTCGAGCTCAATCCATCTCGCATCATGTCGCTGTACGGCTCCGGGCAACTCGACGCGGGCATTGCCGCCGCCGAGCAGCTCGTCAAGAAGCAGATCGCGCGGGTCGGAGAAAATCATTTCGACGCCGCGGCAGCGCGCGGCACCCTGGCCGTCGGCCTGATGCGCGCAAGGCGCGATGCCGAGGCGATCCGCGAGTACAAGGCCGCCATTCCGATCATGATGGCGGGCGCCAACGAAAACGCCGATGACGAGAATACGACGGTGGTCGCCGCGCGCAGCCAGCGGCTGCAGACCATCGTCGAGAGCTATTTGATGCTGCTTGCCAGGGCCGAAGGGACCGGCAAGGATGTCGGCGAGGAGACGTTCAGCCTCGCCGACGCGATCCGCGGCCGTTCGGTCCAGCAGGCGCTGGCGGCGTCGAGTGCGCGTGCGGCGGCCAAGGATCCCGCGCTCTCCGAACTCGTGCGCAAGGAGCAGGATCTGACCAAGCAGGTCAACGCCCAGCTCGGCACGCTCAACAATGTGCTCGCCCTGCCTTCGGCGGAACGGGACGAGAAGGGCGTTGCGCAGATCCAGGCCTCGATCACAGCGTTGCGCGGGCAGCGCGACAAGGCGCGCCAGGAGATCAAGCAGAAATTCCCGATCTATGCCGATCTAGTCTCGCCCCGGCCGCCGAGTGTCGCCGAGATCCGCGCTTCCCTGGCTGACAACGAGGCCATGCTGTCGTTCTATTTCGGCCAGAACGGCAGCTTCGTCTGGGCGGTGCCGAAGTCGGGACCGGTGGCGTTCGCCGCCGTGCCTGCCAAGATCGGCGACATCGAGAGCAAGATCCGCAAGCTGCGCGAAGCCCTCGAGCCGCAGGCGGCGATGATCTCGGACATTCCGCCCTTCGACCTCGCGCTCGGCTACGAGCTCTACGATCTTCTGCTCAGACCTGTCGAGAGCGGATGGAAGCCGGCCAAGAACCTCATCGTCGTGACCAATGGCGCGCTCGGATTGCTGCCGCTGTCCCTGTTGCCCACGGCGCCGGCACAGGTGGCTGCCGACGAGGACCCGCTCTTTGTCGGCTATCGCAACGTGCCGTGGCTGGCGCGAACCCATGCCGTGTCGACAGTACCGTCCGCGGCGGCGTTGCGCACGCTCCGGCAATTGCCGCCGGGCAAGCCCGGCCGCGGCGACCTCGTCGCTTTCGGCGATCCCTATTTCAACAGGGACCAGCAGGCCGAGGCGGACGGCGCCGGGGAGAAGATCCAGGTCGCCGACGCCGGCGGCAATGTCACGCGCGGTGGCCCGCTGAAGCGGCGCAACAGTCCGAAGCTGGACGGCGTCGATAGCGCCGAGCTCGGTTTGCTGCCCCGGCTTCCCGATACCGCGGACGAGCTGAAATCGATTGCGCTGGCGCTGCAGGCCGATCCCTCGAAGGTGCTGTTCCTCGGCAAGAACGCCACCGAGAGCGCGGTGAAGACCATGAATCTGTCCGGCTTCAGGATCCTGGCCTTTGCCACCCACGGTCTCGTCCCCGGCGAGCTGAACGGGTTGACGCAGCCGGCGCTCGCTTTGTCCTCGCCGGCGGTGACGGGCGAAGGCGGCGACGGCCTCCTGACCATGGAGGAAATCCTCGGCCTCAAGCTCGATGCGGATTGGGTGATCCTATCGGCCTGCAACACCGGCGCGGGCGCCGGCGCAGGGGCCGAGGCGGCATCCGGGCTCGGGCGCGCGTTCTTCTACGCCGGGACGCGCGCGCTGCTGGTGACGAACTGGTCGGTGCATTCGCAATCGGCGCGGCAATTGGTGACGGATCTGTTCAAGCGGCAGGCCGACGATCCGAAACTGTCGCGCAGCGAGGCGCTGCGCCAGGCGGCGATGGCCCTCGTCGATGGCCCCGGCTATCTCAACAGCGAGGGCAAGACCGAGTTTGCCTATGCGCATCCGCTGTTCTGGGCGCCGTACACGATCATCGGCGATGGCGGCCTGCGTTGACGAACGGGGGAAGGGGGGTACGGAAAATGAAGCGGAATGTCTTGCTGGGCGTTGTTGCCGCAGGTCTGTTGTTCTCGGGACCATCGCGTGCCACGCCATTGATCACGGAGGAGGAAGCCAAGCTGCCGCCTCCGAAAGGCGCGGTGGCCGTGGAGCAACGCGGCATCATGCGCGGCCCCAAGGTCGAGTTCGTCTCGCCGGGCGATTCCGCGAGTTCACCTCTGCCGCTGGTCTTGAAATTCCAGTCCTATGGCGGGGCAAGGATCGATCCGGAGTCGGTCAAGATGATCTTTCTCCGGACACCGAACGTGGACCTCACCCCGCGGGTCAAGCCCTTCGTGAAGGCGGACGGCATCAACATGCAGGATGCGGAGCTGCCCCCCGGCGAATACATGGTGCGCGTCGATATCAAGGACAGTGATGGCCGTTCGGGCACGACCGTCTTTACGCTCAAGGTCGCACCCAAGTGAGGTGTCCCTACTGCCAGGCGGGGACCGGGGAGGGGGCGCTTGTCTGCGCGTCCTGCGGGCGCGACATCGCCGTTCCCGCGACGCTGATTGCGGAGCGTGACGATCTCCTGCGCAAGCGCCAGGAGCTGCGCGACGAGCTGAAACGGGCCAGAGACGAGGCCGAGGCCTTCATGAGGCGGAGGCATTCGCGTTAGCGATGGAATGTCCGTTCTGCGCCGAGACGATCAAGGACGAAGCCATCGCGTGCAAGCACTGCTCGCGCGACCTGCGCGTGGTGCGGCCGACCCTGCTCGAGATCGAAGAGATCGTCGCCGATCTGGACAGGCTCAGGCGTGATCTCGACCGGATCAACGTCCGGCTCGAACGGTACAAGAATCCGCTGCGCTATTTCACCACGCATGCGGTTCTCTACGTTGCGATACCGTCCCTTCTTCTGGTGATCGCGCACGTGCTCGTGACCATCACTTTCAACCTGTCGCCGATCCCGCTTCGGATCGCGTCCATCGCCATACCGCTGCTGTTCGGATTCGCGGCCTACCCGCTGCACCGGGTTTCGGCCTTGGCGGCCTTGGTGCTGGCGTTCCTTTCGGCAGCCGTCAGCGTCCTGTCGATGCTGACGGTCACGGGAATTCACGATCATGTTCCGATCCTGCCGGAAGCCTGGATCGAATGGCGCGAAGTGTTCGAATATGGAGCCAGCATCCTGCTTGCCTTCGTCTCCGGAAACATCCTCAGCGTCGTGATCTTCCAGGTGCTGCCGCGCGTGCTGACCCAGGGCGGCAAGCCCAACGCGTTCGCCTTCCGCGTGGCGCGCCTGCTCGGGCAGCACGTCGGCGAGGAGCAACTGCGCCGCCGCGCCCGCTTGATCCAGGACCTGATGCAGACCGTCGGCCCGCTGGCCGGCGTCGCCGCGACCGCCGTCGGCTCCATCTATGCCGGCTTGAAGGGCTTGCTGGGATAGCCCAGCCTTCAACCCCGGCGCGGGGTCCGGGCCGGCCTCTGCTTCTGCAGCTTGCCGACGAACGCCTTCAGCGCATCCGCCAGCGGCACTGAAGCGCGGTAGGCGAGGCCGACCTCGCGCTTGATCTTGGCCTCGATCTCGCGCACGGCGATGTCGGGATTGCCGCGCGCCACGCCTTCCGGAACGATGGCGACGCCGACGCCGGCGGCGACCAGCGCGACGGCCCAATCCTCCGACTGCGCGATCGCCGCGGTCTGGCGCTGCTGCGCCGTGCGGCCGAAGAACGCGCTTTGCTCGCAATGGCAGCGGTCGATCAGCGGTACGCCGGCGAGATCGGCGGTGCGAAGCTTGTCCTTCAGCGTCAGCGGATGCGACGGCGGCAGCGCGGCGACATAGCGCTCGCTCCACAGCGGGACGAAATGCTCGTCCTTGCGCAGCATGCTCTTGGAGATGATGCGTGCATCGGCCTGCTCGTCGCTGCCGACGAGCCGGAGCGAAACGTCGCTGCGCGCCGTCAGTGGCTTCAGCAGCGCGATGGTCCGGGGCACGTCGAGTGTGCGCATCAGGCCCAGCGTGACATTGGTCTTCGTGCTCGGCTTCCTGAACAGGCCGCGCGCCGCATCGGTTTCGTCGATGATGCGGCGGGCCAGCGTGTGAAACTGCTCGGCCGAAGCGGTCGGCGCCACGCCCTTCTTGTGCCGGATGAACAGCGTGGTGCCGAGCTCGGCTTCCAGATTGGTGATCGCGGTCGAGATCGAGGGCTGCGACACGAAGCAAGCCCGCGCGGCGGCGGTTAGATTGCGTTCGCGGTAGACGGCGGCGAAGTAGCGGAGCTCGCGGATATCCATAGGATTAGCCTAGAGATAATATCAATACTTGATATTTTACCTATGGATCGAACGATGACAAGAACTCTCCTGCTCACAACCGGCAGGAACACGCGATGAAGATCCACCATCTCAACGCCGGCACGATGTGCCCGATCGGCCGCCGCCTGGTGAATGGCAGCGGCGGCTTGTTCCAGCGCGCCCGCCTGGTCTGCCACTGCCTGCTGCTGGAGACGAATGACGGGCTCGCCCTGGTCGACACCGGTATCGGCCTCGATGACATCGCGGCGCCCGAGCGGCTTGGGCGGCGGTGGGTGCGGCAGACCGCGCCAAGGCTCGGTCCCGCGGAAACGGCGGCCGAGCAGGTGAGGGCGCTCGGCTATTCACCCAAGGACGTGCGCCACCTGCTGTTGACGCATCTCGACCGCGATCACGCCGGCGGCGTGCCCGACTTTCCCCACGCGGCGATCCACGTCCATCGCGCCGAATACGACATGGCGGTGCTGGGCAAACCCGAGCCGCCCGAGGGGCGCTATGTCACGGGCCAATGGAGCCACGGACCGCGCTGGGCATTCTATGGCGAAGCCGGCGAGGACTGGTTCGGCTTCAAGGGCGTGCGCGCGCTCGGCGACAAGGAGGCGGACATCCTGATGATCCCGCTCGCCGGCCATACGCTCGGGCATTGCGGCATTGCGGTGCGCTCAGGCGACAAATGGCTGCTGCATGCCGGCGACAGCTATTTCCACCACGCGCAGCTCGACGCATCGCCGCGTGTGCCCTTGATGCTCGGCTTTTTCCAGCGCCGCGGCGACATGGACCGCAACATGCGGATCGCCAACCAGGCCCGGCTGCGCGCGCTGAAGCAAGACCACGGCGATCGCGTGACAATCGTTAACAGCCACGATCCCGCCGACTACGAGCGCTGCCGCTGCGGAGGGCATTAGCGGCCGCGGCACCGCGAGAAGCCACTTGCCGAACTGGACAGCCGGCCCCTGGTCACGCATGCTTGATCCGGATCAACCAGCGCCGCCGGCTCCGGGATATGTTAGGAAGGAGGCGTTGCGGCCCGAAAGGTAAGTCGATCTTGATGCGGTTCGTCCGTACCATCCTGGCATTCGCCATTGCCATATCCTTGGCGATGCTGCCGGCTGGCGTGTCCGCTTCCAGCCTTGCCATGTCGTCGGACGACATGCAGGTGGCGATGCCGATGGGCGGCGACGCCGAGATGGCGATGGACGATTGCTGTCCCGACATGAAGGGAACGCCGTCCCAGACCGGCGACTACAAATGCGGGATGGGCTTCTGCTGCGTCGGCGGACTCGTTGCGCTCGATGACGTCAGGCCCGTCGCCCTCGGCCGTTTCGCCGTTGCGGCGAGCACGATCGCCATCCCTGAGGACCAGGTCGTCTCCGTCCGCGGCGGCAGTCCTCCGTTCCGGCCTCCTCGAATCTGATCTCGCCAAGCCCAAGGACGCGCGTGCGGCATTGCCTGCGCGCGTCGACGACTGACGTGCGCGCCATGCGCCACGGCGAAAGATCAGATCATGAGGACAGGACCATGCTTTCCAAATTCAGCACAGCGGCTCTCGCCGCCACCCTTTCGCTTGCCGCTTCCGCCGCCATGGCGGGTGCCGGCGACTATGCCTTCGAGCCCGTCAACGCGCAGATGAAGAAGGGCGACGACGTCACGCTTTCGGTTCGCCTGACCAACAAGCAGACCGGCAAGCCGGTGGCGGACGCCGTCATCTTCAAGACTCGCGTCGACATGGCCCCGGACGGGATGGCCGAGATGGAATCGGCCGTGGCGCCGCTGCCCTCGAAGGAGCCGGGCGTCTACGCCTTCAAGACCGATCTGCCGATGGCCGGCCGTTACCAGGTCACGCTGTCGGCCAAGGTGCAGGGCGAGCCCGAGACCGTCACCGGCAAGGTGATCGTCACGGCAACCAAGTGAGCGTGCGGACGCCGCCCGCGGCGTCCGAACTCCTCCGTCCCACTCAGATGGACGCGCGCCGGGCGCGCGAAGACACACCATGAAGACGCTGCGTCTCCTGACGATTCTCGCGCTCGGCGGCGGCCTCGCCTTGGGCGCGTACTGGTTCTCGAACGAGGGGAGCTGGTCGGTTCATGCCGAGGCGACCCCGGCTGCGGCCCAGGCGAACCGGGCTCCGCTCTATTACCGCGACCCGGGCGGCGCTCCGCTCTGGTCCGCCGCCCCGAAGAAGGACGACCGCGGCCGGGACTATCTGCCGGTCTACGACGACGATCAGGCAGCCCCGGCAGCCCCGAAGCCGGCGCAGGCGGCGTCATCGCGAAAGATCCTCTACTACCGTAATCCCATGGGCCTGCCCGACACCTCGCCGGTGCCGAAGAAGGATCCGATGGGGATGAACTATATTCCCGTCTACGAAGGCGACGAGGTCGACGACGGCACGGTGAAGCTCTCGCCGGGCAAGATCCAGCGCACCGGCGTGAAATCAGAGCCGGTCGAACGCCGCGCGATCCGCGTCGCGGTCAAGGCGCCGGGCACGATCCAACTCGACGAGCGCCGCGTCTCGGTGATCGCGATGCGCGCCGAGAGTTTCGTGCAGAAGGTCGCCGACGTCACCACCGGCACGCGCGTGAAGGCGGGCCAGCCCCTGATGGAGATCTACAGTTCGGCGGTCGCCTCCGCCGCGGCGGAATATCTCGCGACCATCACTTCGAAGACGGTGGGCGGCGTCGAGATGTACGGCCGCGGCTCGCGGCAACGGCTGGTCAATCTCGACGTGCCCGAGCCGGTCATCGCCGAGATGGAGAAGACGCGCGTCGCGCCCGTCACCATCCATTGGTCGGCGCCGCGCGACGGCATCGTGCTCGAGCGCAGCGCGATCGAAGGCATGCGTGCCAATCCCGGCGACGTGCTGTTCAGGATCGCTGATATCTCGCTGGTCTGGGCGCTGGTCGACGTCGCCGAGCGCGATCTCGGCCATATCGCGGTGGGGCAGTCCGTGGCGGTGCGCGCGCGGAGCTTTCCCGGCCGTATCTTCAGCGGCAAGATCGCCGTCGTCTATCCGCAGGTGAACCGCGAGACGAGGACGGTTCGCGTTCGGATCGAGCTCGCCAATCTGGATGCGGCGCTGCTGCCGGACATGTACGTCGATGCCGACATCGACACGGCCGATGGCGCGCCCGTGCTGGCGATCCAGGACAGCTCGGTGCTCGACACCGGCACGCGTCAGGCCGTCCTCGTCGACAAGGGCGAGGGGCGCTTCGAGCCGCGTGAGGTGAAGCTCGGCCGGCGCGGCGGCGGCTACATCGAGGTGCGGGAGGGACTTGCGGATGGCGAGGCGGTGGTCACATCCGCCAACTTTCTGATCGACGCGGAAAGCAATCTGAAGGCCGCGCTCAAGGGCTTTGCCGAGGCGGCGCCTCAGGCTTCCCCACCTGGCCATGCGACGGGGGAGCACAAATGATCGCCCGCATCATCGCCTGGTCGGCGCGCAACCTGCTGCTGGTGCTGTTCGGCGCCGGCTTTGCAGCCGCGGCCGGTCTCTATGCGCTGATCCATCTGCCGCTGGATGCGATCCCGGACCTCTCGGACACCCAGGTCATCGTCTACACCGAATATCCCGGCCAGGCGCCGCAGGTGATCGAGGACCAGGTCACCTATCCCTTGACCACGGCGATGCTGACCGTGCCGAAATCGAAGGTCGTGCGCGGCTTCTCGTTCTTCGGCGTTTCGTTCGTCTACGTGATCTTCGAGGACGGCACCGACATCTACTGGGCGCGCTCGCGCGTCCTGGAATTCTTGAACGGCGCCGCGTCGCGCCTTCCCGCCGGCGTCAGCCCGACCATCGGTCCCGATGCGACCGGCGTCGGCTGGGTCTACCAGTATGCGGTCCTGTCGAAGGAATTGAACCTGGCGGACACCCGCTCGATCCAGGACTGGAATCTGAAGTTCGCGCTGGCCAAGGCCGAGGGCGTCGCCGAGGTCGCCAGCATCGGCGGCTTCGTCAAGCAGTACAACGTGGTGCTCGATCCGCAGCGGATGCG
Source organism: Bradyrhizobium frederickii (assembly GCF_004570865.1). Taxonomy (GTDB): domain Bacteria; phylum Pseudomonadota; class Alphaproteobacteria; order Rhizobiales; family Xanthobacteraceae; genus Bradyrhizobium; species Bradyrhizobium frederickii. Next base: position 335,302 of record NZ_SPQS01000007.1, on the reverse strand, counting down.
CGATCGCGGCATCAGCATGCAGAAGATCCGTGAAGCCATCCGCGCCAGCAATGCCGATGTCGGCGGGCGCACCGTCGAGCTCGCAGAGTTCGAATACGTCATCCGCGGCAAGGGCTACATCAAGAGCATCAACGATCTCGGCAACATCGTTCTGAAGACGAGCAACGGCACGCCGGTGCTGCTCCGCGACGTCGCCAATGTCGAGCTCGGACCGGACGAGCGCAGGGGCATCACCGAGCTGAATGGCGAGGGCGAGGTCGCAAGCGGCATCGTGCTGCAGCGCTTCGGCGTCAACGCCCTCGACGTCATCGAGAACGTCAAAAGGCGCTTCAAGGAGATCGCGAGCAGCCTGCCGAAATCGGTCGAGATCGTCCCGGTCTACGACCGCTCCAGCCTGATCTACGCGGCCATCGACACGCTCAAGCATACGCTGTTCGAGGAGAGCATCGTCGTCGCGCTGGTCTGCATCGTGTTCCTGCTCCACGTCCGCAGCGCGCTGGTCGCGATCCTGATGCTGCCGGTCGGCGTGCTGATGGCGTTCGGCGCCATGAAGCTGCTCGGCCTCGGCTCGAACATCATGAGCCTCGGCGGCATCGCGATCGCGATCGGCGCCATGGTGGATGCCGCGATCGTCATGATCGAGAACGCCCACAAGCATCTCGAACGCGCCAGGCCCGATCAGTCTCGCGTGCAGGTCCTGGTCGAGGCCGCGTCCGAAGTCGGGCCCGCGCTGTTCTTCAGCCTGCTGATCATCACCGTGTCGTTCATGCCGATCTTCACGCTGGAATCGCAGGAAGGGCGGCTGTTCAGCCCGCTCGCCTTCACCAAGACGTTCGCGATGGCCGCTGCGGCCCTCCTGTCCGTCACCCTGGTGCCGGCGCTGATGGTGATCTTCGTCCGCGGCCGAATCGTGCCGGAGGGCCGGAACATCATCAATCGCTTCCTGATCTGGATCTACCGGCCCGTGATCAAGGGCGTGCTCCGCGCCAAGACGCTGGTGATCCTGGCCTCGCTCGCTGTGCTCGCCGTCACGATCTGGCCGGCCCGCCAGCTCGGCACCGAGTTCATGCCGACGCTGAACGAGGGCACGCTGCTCTACATGCCGACGACGCTGCCCGGCATCTCCGTGACCAAGGCGGCCGAGCTGATGCAGATGCAGGACCGCATCATCAAGTCGTTCCCCGAGGTCGCCTCCGTCTACGGCAAGGCGGGGCGGGCGGCGACCGCGACCGACCCGGCGCCGACCGAGATGTTCGAGACCATCGTCAACCTGAAGCCGAAGGAGCAATGGCGCCCCGGCGTCACCGTCGACAGTCTGATCGCGGAGATGGACAAGGCGCTGCAATTCCCCGGCGTCTCCAACGCCTGGACCATGCCGATCAAGGCGCGCATCGACATGCTCTCGACCGGCATCCGCACCCCTGTCGGCGTCAAGGTCATGGGCACCGACCTCGTCGAGATCGACCGGCTGGCGCGGCAGGTCGAACGCGTGATCAAGACCGTGCCGGGCACCTCCTCGGCCTACGCCGAGCGGGGCATCGGCGGATATTATCTGGAGATCGTCCCGGACCGCGAGGCGCTCGCCCGCTACGGCATTTTGATCCAGGACGTCCAGGACACCATCGCCGCCGCTCTCGGCGGCCAGACGGTGACGACGATCGTGGAGGGCCGGCAGCGCTTCACGGTGAACATGCGCTATCCGCGCGACCTGCGCGACAATCCCAAGGCGATCGCCAGCGACATCCTGGTGCCGATGCCGGCAGGCGGCGCCGTCCCGCTCGGCGAGGTCGCCAAGGTCGAGCCGGCGCGCGGGCCGACCTCGATCCGGACCGAGATCGGCCAGCTCGCGACCTACATCTATGTCGACATCCGCGATCGCGACATCGGCAGCTACGTCGCGGACGCGCAACGCGCGGTGACGGAGAGCATCCAGTTTCCCGCCGGCACCTATGTGGTCTGGAGCGGCCAGTACGAATATCTCCAGCGCGCGGCAGCGCGCCTCAAGATCGTCGTGCCCGTGACGCTGACGATCATCTTCCTGCTGCTGTTCCTGAATTTCAAGGCGCTGACCGAGACGCTGATCGTGATGCTGTCGTTGCCGTTCGCGCTGGTCGGCGGCATCTGGATGATGTGGTGGTTCGGCTTCAACCTGTCCGTCGCCGTCGCGGTCGGCTTCATCGCGCTCGCCGGCGTCGCCGCCGAGACCGGCGTCGTGATGCTGATCTACCTCGATCACGCGCTGGCCGAGATGAAGGCGAGGCGCGACACCGAGGGCAGGGTCTTCAGCCGGGCCGATCTCCACGACGCCATCATGGTCGGCGCGGTCGAGCGCGTCCGGCCCAAGATGATGACCGTGGTCGCCATCATGGCGGGCCTGCTGCCGATCATGTGGAGCACCGGAACCGGATCGGAGATCATGCAACGCATCGCGCTGCCGATGATCGGCGGGATGATCTCATCGACGCTGCTGACGCTGATCGTGATCCCCGCGATCTTCGGCCTGGTGAAGGGGCGGGGACTGCCTGACGGCAATCAGCCGGCGCTCGCCGAGGACGACGCGGTCGACGCGGCCCGCGCCATGCAGGCCTCGCAGGCGGCAGAGTAAGATCAGCGAGGTGTTACGGCTGCGGCGGATAGCGCTCGAACGTCGGCAGTTCGTGCGCGCGCTCCATCCAGCGCAGGCGCTCGGCGACCTGAATGTGCATCATGGGCGGCACGGCCTCGGGATCGTCGTAGGTCGCGCTCTGGATGTCGATGATTCCGGGCATCAGGCTGGCATTGACGTAGAACAGGCCGGTGCCGCACTTGCCGCAAAAATGCCGCCGACCGTGTTCCGACGAGCTGTAGATCCTGGGCTCGCCCTTGGTCACCTTGACGGCCACGTCCGGATACATCGTCCAGCCGACAACCGGAGCGCCGGAGTGGAGCCGGCAATCGCGGCAATGGCACAGCGCATGCACGATCGCGTCGCCTTCGACCTCATAACGGATTGCGCCGCAGTGACAGCCGCCCGTGATGGTGCTCATGCGTCTCTCCCGATCGCGCATTGACGTTGCCGATCGATAGCTCTCGAGATTTGCGGCATCAATTGCGCAATCGGTCTTGCGCTTGCGTCCTACTGTCGCGTGACAGCTGCTGCCATCGAAGCCAGTCTATCGCGCCTCGATCACTTCGCCGTCTTCCTTGACGAAGCGGCCGACCGGATGATCCAGGAGATCGACGACCGCTTCCGAGGGGCGGCACAAGCGCGTGCCCTTCGGCGTCACCACGATCGGACGGTTGATGAGGATGGGATGTGCGAGCATCTGATCGATCAGCTCGTCGTCGGACCATTTGGTATCGTCGAGGCCGAGCTCCTTGTACGGTGTTCCTTTCTCGCGCAGCAGCGCGCGGACCGGCACGCCCATTTTCTCGATCAGCTGCTTGAGCGTCTCGCGCGAGGGCGGCGTCTTCAGATACTCGATCACGACGGGTTCGACACCGCTCTGCCGGATCATCGCCAGCGTGTTGCGCGAGGTGCCGCAGGCGGGGTTATGATAGATCGTGACGCTCATCGACTTGTCTCCGCAATTGGAACTGGGCCGCGCGCCTCGCCGCGTCCCAGCAGCCAGTTCATCAGCAGCATGCCGGCAAGCGCTCCACAAAGCTCGGCCAGGATGAAGCCGGGCAGGTCGGTGGGGCGGATGCCCGCAAAGGTGTTCGTCAGTGATCGCGCAATCGCCACCGCCGGATTGGCGAACGACGTGGAAGCCGTGAACCAATAGGCCGCCGTGATGTAAAGGCCCACCAGCCAGGGCACCGCATTCCGCTGAAACCGGATGCCGGCCAGGATCGTCGCCACCAGCCCGAAGGCGGCGACGGCCTCGGCGAACCATTGCGGCCCTCCGGTTCGGACCTTCGTCGAGAGCTCGAGCAGGGGCAGTCCGAACATCAAATGCGCGGCCAGCGTTCCCGCGATGCCGCCGGCGATCTGCGCGATCCCGTAGAACGCGGCCTCGGTCGCCGGCAGCTCGCGCTTGCCGGCGAAAACCAGCGTGACCGCCGGATTGAAATGCGCGCCGGAGATCGGACCGAGCACGGTGATCAGGACCACCAGAATGGCGCCGGTCGGCAAGGTATTGCAGAGCAGCGCAAGAGCAACATCCTTGGTCAGGGTTTCCGCCATGATACCGGACCCGACGACCGTGGCGACGAGAATGCCGGTGCCGAGTGCTTCGGCTGTAAATCGCCTCGAGAGGTCGAAGGTTTGCATCAGCGCACTCGCTCGTTCCGTTTCGGCGAGCAGCAGGATTGCAGGGTTTCGACGACGGGATTGCAGACCTCGGGACGTCCGCCGCAGCAATCGCGCAACAGGAAAACCGCGACGTCGCGGAATTCGCCGAGATTGGCGCGGTAGACGATCGAACGGCTGTGCCGCTCGGAGGAGACGAGGCGCGCCCGGCTCAGGATCGCCAGATGCGCGGAGAGCGTATTCTGCGGAACCTCCAGCAGGCGGGCGAGGTCGCCGGCGGCAAGGCCGTCGGGCTCGTGCTTCACCAGCGTCCGGAACGCCTCCAGGCGGGTCGGCTGGGCCAGCGCGGCGAGGGCGAGGACGGCTTCTTCATTTTCCATATATCCAGATTTACGGAACTAACCGGCCGAGTCAACCTGAATCGCTTCGCCGGCCTCACTATAATTCGAATATTCTAGAAATATGGTTTGACGGGGCGCGCGAACAGGTGCAGCATGAGCGTCATGAAGATCGCCGACGCAGCAGCACGGTTGGAAGCCCTGGGCAATCAAACCCGGCTCCAGATCTACCGGACCCTGGTCCGGGCCGGGCACGCGGGCATGCCCGTCGGCCGCCTGCAGGAGAAGCTGAAGATCCCGGCCTCGACGCTGTCGCATCACATCAAGACCCTGGTCGCGGTCGGACTCGTCAGCCAGGTCAGGGAATCGACCACGCTGATCTGCCACGCGAACTTTGACGCGATGCGCGGCCTGGTCGCCTTCCTGGCGGCGGAATGCTGCGCCGACGAAGCCGGATGCAAGGGAGCGCAAACGGCGGCGTGATCTCTTTGCGAGCTTATTCGATGATTCTAGAAATATAGGAGAAGCTGGAATGAACGCCAAGACGGTCGCCGTCATCGGTGCAGGGCCGGTTGGCTTCGCTGCCGCCGCACATGTGCTCGAACGCGGCATGTCTCCCATCGTGCTCGAGGCCGGACCTGAAGCCGCGCACGCGATCCGCCAGTGGCAGCATGTCCAGCTGTTCTCCCCATGGGAATACAATATCGACAAGGCGGCGGCGCGCCTGCTCGCGCCGACAGGATGGAATTCGCCGGACCCGCAGTCCTATCCGACCGGCGGCGAGCTGATCGACCGCTATCTGACGCCGCTCGCAACGCGCACGCCGCTGCGCGAGACGATCCGCACGTCGAGCCGCGTCACGGCGATCAGCCGCGCCGGCTTCGACAAGGCGACAACGAAGGGCAGGGAGCGGGCGCCGTTCGAGATCCGTTATCAGAACGGCGGGGGTCCCGAGGTGCTGCGTGCCGATGCCGTTATCGATGTCTCGGGCACGTGGTTCTCCCCCAACCCCGCCGGCAGCAACGGCTTGCCCGCGATTGGCGAGCGCGAGCGCGCCGACCGCATCGCCTATGGCATGCCGGATGTGCGGGGCACAGATCGCGCCAGATATGCCGGCAAGATCGTCGCCGTGCTCGGTGCCGGCCATTCCGCCGTCGGTACGCTGATCGATCTCGCGCAGCTCGCGGGCGAGGTGCCGGGCACGCAAGCGATCTGGCTGTTGCGCGGCGCCGATCCGGCCAAGGCTTTCGGCGGCGGCCGCAATGACAAGCTGGCCGCGCGCGGCGAGCTGGGCTCCGCCTTTGCCGCACTCGTGACCGCAGGCAAGATCAGGGTGGAGAGCCAATTCGGTGTCACTCACCTCTCGGAGTCCGAAGGCCGCCTCAGGATTTCGGCTGGCGGCGGCTGCGGTGCGCGCAGCGTGGTGGCGGATGAGCTCGTCGTCGCCACCGGCTTTCGCCCCGATCTGTCGTTCCTGTCCGAGCTGCGGCTGCGGCTCGATCCGGCCATCGAGGCGCCTGCCGCGCTCGCGCCGCTGATCGATCCCAACGAGCACAGCTGCGGCACGGTCCGTCCGCACGGCGCGCGCGAGCTCGCGCACGCCGAACCGGGCTTCTATCTCGCCGGCATGAAGTCCTACGGCCGCGCGCCGACCTTCCTGATGATGACCGGATACGAGCAGGTCCGCTCCATCGCGGCCGACCTTGCCGGCGACAAGAAGGCTGCCGCTCGGGTCGAGCTCGTGCTGCCGGAGACCGGCGTCTGCACGCGCGGCGTTGTCGAGGCGCCGGGTGCGGGATGCTGCGGGGGGCCGGCGAAGGAGGAGACGTCAGCCTGCTGCGCCGCCGACGAAAATGCCAGGAAGGCAGGCGGCGCCGGCTGCGGCTGTTCATGATGCGGATTGCTGGGCTGCGCGCTCCTGCTCCCGCGATCGCGCAAGACAGGATCCCACCAGACGGGAGGAGAGCATTCGCAGCCTGAGCGGGGGACCGCTGATTGCGGCAATGTGCATCGGCCAGCTCGGCAATCTGCTGCCGCACGTGACGCTGTCCGCGAATTTGGCGCAGCATCTGATGCCGGCGTGGGGGCTGTCTGCCGCCGAAGGCGGCCTGATGGCGAGCGGCTATGCGTTCGGCTACATGCTGGCCGTCCCGGTGCTGACGACGCTGACCGATCGCATCGACGCGCGGATCGTGCTGCTCTGGGGCTCCATCGTCAGCGGGCTTGCGACCGCCGCCTTCGGCTTCTTCGCCGAGGGATTCTGGTCGGGCACCATCATCTGGTCGCTCGCAGGATTGGGCTTCGCCGGCGCCTACATGCCGGGGCTGAAGGCGCTGACGGACCGGTTGCCCGCCGGCGACACCTCGCGGGCGGTGACGCTGTACACTTCGAGCTTCTCGGTCGGCGTCGGCCTGTCGTTCCTGGTTGCGCAGATCCTCGCCGATCGCTGGGGGTGGCGGACCGCGTTCTTCGTCACCGGCGTCGGTCCCATCGCGATGGTGGTCGCGTGCCTCCTGATCGATGGACGGCGGCCGGCGCCGAAGTCCGGGCGTCTTCTCAACTTCGCGCCCGTCCTCGCCAATCGCGAGGCGCTCGGTTACATCCTCGGTTACGGCGCCCACTGCTTCGAGCTCTACGGCATTCGCACCTGGCTGGTCGGGTTCTGGACTTTCGTCGTTGCGCATCAGGGTGGGCCGTCCTGGATGACGCCGGTGCTGATGAGCTTCTGCTTCGCGGTGATCTCGATGCCCGCCAGCATCCTCGGCAACGAGGCCGCCCTGAAATTCGGACGGCATCGCGCCATCACGGTCGTGATGATCGCGTCGGCTTGCGTCGCGCTGGCGATCGGCCTCAACGCAACGGCCCCGGCATGGCTGCTCGCGCTGCTGCTGATGATCTACGGCCTGACCGTGCCCGCTGATTCAGGTGCGTTGACCGCGGGCATGTCGGCGGCGGCCACCTCCGAGCATCGCGGCGCGACCCTGGCCCTGCATTCGACGGTCGGCTTCGGCTTGTCGGCGCTCGGCGCCTGGGGAACCGGCGTCGCGCTCGACATCGCCGGCGGTCCGCAGAGGGCGAGCGGCTGGCTGCTGGTGTTCATCGTGCTCGCGGCCGGCATTGCGCTGGGGCCCCTGGCGCTGCTGTGGGCGCGGAGAGGGCATTCCGGCAAGCGGCCATCGTGAGCACACCCGCTCCAACATGAAAACACCAGCGTGTAGAGTCCCCGCGTGCGCGTGATCATGACCCGCAGTCGGGAACCTTTTCAGGGCAGACCGGTTGGCGTGCCACGGCGCGGCCGCAAATAGGGCCCCGCTCATGAAGACCGTATGGACGAGTGCCCTGAGCGGCTGTCCTATGCAGTGTCGTCCTGCGCCCTTGCAGCTGAAATCAATCTGCGCTCAGCGGACGACGGGGACAGGGACGGTAAATGAGGCCTGTAGCGAGACAGCCTTTCAAACCACGCACCACCGAGGAACTGATGGCGCTGCTTGGTGCAGTGGCGACAGCGATTCTCACCGTCATCATAATTGCGATGCTGTATTTCGGCCGGGATATTTTCGTGCCCGTTGCGCTGGCTATTCTCCTCAGCTTCGTGCTGGCGCCACTGGTCGGAATATTGCAGCGTATCCATGTCCCGCGGGGATTGGCAGTCGTGAGCGTGGTGGTCGCTGCCTTCATGCTTATTTTTGCCATAGGAAGCCTTCTCGCCGCGCAATTGACGCAACTCGCCGGTGACCTTCCTCGCTACCAATCGACGATCAGCGAAAAGATCCAGTCGTTTCGAGATACCAGAGCGGGGCGGGGCACGCTGGAGCGTGCTTCCGATATGCTGAAGGATCTCGGCAAGGAGCTCGATAAACCGAAAGACGCCGCATCTGCGCCTAAGATCGGCACGATCGCCGGCTCGAATGCCTTCGCGCCACCGGTGCCGGTCGAAGTACGCCAGCCGGATCCCGGCGCGTTGGAAAGCCTGCGGACCTTGATTTCCCCACTCATTCATCCGCTCGCGACCACCGGCATCATCATTATTTTCGTTATCTTCATTCTCATTCAGCGCGAGGATCTTCGTAATCGCTTTATTCGGCTGGCCGGTTCGTCGGATTTGCAGCGTACGACGGCTGCACTGGACGATGCCGCGAGCCGGCTCAGCAGGCTGTTTCTGACCCAGCTCGTCCTGAATGGCGGTTTCGGCGTGGTGATCGGCACCGGCCTGTGGTTCATCGGAATTCCAAGCGCGATTCTCTGGGGTATCCTCGCGGCTGCGCTTCGCTTCGTCCCCTATGTCGGCGCCGTTATCGCGGCCGCATTCCCGTTGGCGCTGGCGGTCGCCGTCGATCCCGGCTGGTCGATGCTGCTTTGGACTCTCGCCCTATTTTTTGTTGTGGAACCGTTGGTGGGCCATGTCATCGAGCCGATGGTTTACGGTCACAGCACGGGGCTTTCGCCCATTGCCGTAGTCGCATCGGCTACGTTCTGGACAGCGCTTTGGGGCCCGATCGGGCTCGTCCTCGCCACACCGTTGACGGTTTGCCTCGTGGTGCTCGGCCGGCACGTGGAGCGACTGGAATTTCTCGACGTCATGTTCGGCGACCGGCCAGCGCTTTCTCCTCCGGAAATATTCTATCAACGGATGCTGGCGGGGGACCCGACGGAAGCGGCCGAAAAAGCCGAAGAGTTTCTGAAAGAGCGTTCGCTGGCATCGTACTATGACGAGGTCGCCCTGAAGGGTTTGCAGCTGGCGCAAGCCGACGCCGAACGCGATGCACTTGACCAGGAACGTCTTACCAAGATCCGGGACGCCGTCAGCGAGTTCACCAGCGACCTTTCCGATCAGGACGACCGACCGCTGGCGAAGAGCAATTCAACCAGCGACGCCGAAGCATGGTCGGCGGTGGAAGCCGTTGCAGAAAATGCGGTCAATGAACGCTTGCCTTATCTCCGCAGGGAAACTCTCCCGCTGGATTGGCAAGGCGAGCACCCCGTTCTGTGCGTGGCCGGACGCAGCCTCATCGATGAGGCGGCCGCGATCATGCTGGCCCAGCTGTCGACGGAGCATGGCCTCGCGGCCCGAGTCGAAGGGCCGGAATCGCTTTCCACGACGAATGTCTTCCGCCTCGACACGACGGGAGTCTCAATGATTTGCCTGGTCTATCTCGATGCCCGCAGTGCGGCACACATGCGGTATTCCGTCCGGCGTCTGAGGCGAAAATTGCCGAAGGCAACCATCATTCTGGGCTGCTGGGTCAAAGACATTGACGCGGCTGCGCTGGAATTGCTGCGGGAGAGCGCCAAAGCCGACCTCGTTGCGACGAGCATCGGCGAGGCCGTCAGGCTGTGCATCGAGGCAACGGGGTTGACGGGGTCGGCGGGCGAGGCCCTCGGGCTGAAGAACTCACCGACGGCTGCAGCGTAAGAGTTCGACCGGTGCCGGTGCTTTGCCCGACGTATCAAAGCTGAACGGCGAGACGGGAGCGCTGCTGTATTGGCGCCGAAACGATGCGTCGGCTTGCGTCGCGCTCGTGATCGGCTTCAACGCAACGGCCGCGGCATGCTGGTGCTCGTCGTGCTCGCAGCCGGCATCGCGCGGGGGGCAGTGACGCTGCTGTGGTCGCGGCGGGCGATGCGGAGCTAGAGATTATCTGATCCATCGTCCGCACCGTCCTCGTCGACCTGGAGGATGGTTTCGGAGAGCAGCGCGGCGGCTTTCTGAAGCGGCGCGATGAAACGGTCCAGCTCGGCGAAGCTCACGCGGGCCACGGGAACGGAGACGCCGAGGCAGGCGATCAGTTCGCGGTCCGGAGACAGGATGGGCACGGCGCAGCCGACCACCCCTCGCACGTATTCTTCATTGGTCTTGGCCCAGCCGCGCTTGCGGGTCTCGTCGAGGACCTTCATCAGGTTTTCGACATCGACGATGGTAGTCTCGGTGTACTTGGTGAGCGCAAGTGCGCGGCACAGCTTCTCACGCGCCCGCTCCGGCAGCCGGCTCATATAGATCTTGCCGGTCGAGGTGCAGTGGAGCGGCGCCGCTTCGCCCGGATTGAACTGCAGCCCCTGCGGCTGCGACACGCGGACACTGTCGACATAGGCAACGACGTTGTCCCGCACGACGCCGATCTCGCATTGCTCGCCGATCTCGGCCGCCACGGCGCGCAGCACGGCGTGCCGGCGCGCGGTGCGGAAGGCCGCGCCGATGACCTTGGCCGACAGCGTGACCAGTTGATTGCCGACCACGTAGCGCTTTGTCCCCAACGCCTTCTGCAGAAGCCCGCGCTGCTCGAGATTGCCGATCAGACGATGCGCGGTCGGCAGCGGGAGGGCCAGTGCGCTGGCGATCTCCGCAACCGAGACGGCTCTGACTTGGCCGGCGACATGGCCAATGATCGCGAATGCCCGGTCGAGCGGTCCATCGGCGTTGATCTTAGGCATTTGTCCTCCCTCGGTTCGAACTGCATAATTATCATTTTTCGGAATGAATACTATTGAAATATGAAAATAAATCTAGACCGCCTGAGCGGGTTGCCCATATCGTTGGCGTTGCCGACAGGTGATTGGGATTTGTGCAGTGCCGTCCACGGCCCCGCCGGGTGCGCTGATCGGGAGAATGGGATGCCTCGCCATTACGACGTCGATGCCGTGCGGAAGGAATTTCCGGCCGTCGAGCGCATCACCTATCTCGACTCCGGTTTCCAGACGCCGCTGGCGCGGCCGGTCAAGGCGGCGATCGATCTCTTCCTCCGCGAGGGTCTTGAGACCGCCGGCCCGAAAAGCGTGTGGCTCGACCGCGTCGAGCAGACCCGCGCGAAGCTGGCGCGGCTTCTCGGAGTGACGGCCGATGCGATCGCCTTCACCAAGAACACCTCGGAAAGCATGAACATCGCCGCCAACGCGCTGCCCCTGCGCGCCGGCGACAGGGTGCTGATGATCCATGGCGATCATCCCAACAACGCCTACGCCTTCCTCAATCTGAGACGCAAGGGCGTGACGGTCGATTTTGCGCCGATGACGGAGGTCGTGGACGCAGACAGCCTTCGTCCGCATCTCGGCGAGAAGACCCGGGCGATCTCGATGTCGCAGGTGACCTTCCACGCCGGTCATCGTTTCGACGTCGAAAGCATCGGCGCGCTCTGCGCGGAGAAGGGGCTCTATTTCATCGTCGACGTGATGCAGGCGATCGGCGTCGTGCCGATCGACGCCAGGGCAATGCGTGCGACCTTCATCGGATCGGGCAGCCATAAGGGCCTGCTCGTGCCGCAGGGGCTTGGCCTGCTGGTCTGGGACAAATCCAGGACCGAGCTCGAGCCCGCCTATCTCGCCGCCGCCAGCCTCGCGGAGGTCCCGGCCGACCTGATCGCCCGGCCCGACGGGCTCGAGCTCGCCGCGAGCGCGCGCCGCTTCGAGCTCGGCAACTTCAATCTTCCGGCGATCCACGCGCTCGGCGCCTCGCTCGACATGATCGAAGCCCTGGGCGTGCAGAACATTCAGAACCATTGTCTCGATCTCGGCGATCATCTCATCGCCGGCCTCGATGCGCTGGACGTGCGCCTCGTTGGTCCGCGCGAGCGGCGGCACCGCGCGCCGCACATCTACGTTATCGCGCTTCCTGCCGCCGAATGGCTCGGCCATTTCGAGCAGAACGGCATTCGCGTATCGCCGGAGCGCGACGGCATTCGCGTGTCGTTCGGAATGTTCAACTCGTTCGCCGACGTCGATCGCCTGATCGACGTCATCAAGCGGCGCGGCGTGAAGCCGTCATCCAGGGCCGCCTAGACTGTTTTTAGAGGGGAGATGCACATGACTGGTTTCGCGCGTGTCTGGGGCGTTCTGTCCGGCCTCGCGGCCGCCGCCGCCTTTGCTGCACCGTCGATCGCGGCCGACAGTCCGACGCTCGCCAGGATCAAGTCGAGCGGGGCCATCACCATCGGTCACCGCGAGGCTTCCATTCCGTTCTCCTATCTCGGTCCCGATCAAAAGCCGATCGGCTTCTCGCTGGATCTCTGCGCGGCGATCGTCGAGAGGGTCAAGACGGAGCTGAACCTGCCCAATCTCGCCGTTAAATACACGCCGGTGAACTCGTCCAACCGGATCCCGCTCATTCAAAGCGGCACCATCGACATCGAGTGCGGCGGCACGGCGAACGACAGGAAGCGGCAGGAGCAGGTCTCGTTCTCGGTCGCCACCTTCGTTAGCCAGCCGCGCTGGCTGGTCAAGGCGGATAGTGGCCTGAAGACGGCGGGCGATCTCAAGGGCAAGACCATCGTCGTGACCCAGGGCTCCAACGCGGTCGGTTTTGCGCAGGGCGTGAACGCCAAGGAGCAGCTGGGCTTCAACATCGTCCAGGCGAAAGACCACGCCGAATCCTTCCTGATGCTGAATACCGGCCGCGCGGCCGCCTTCATGGAGGACGATATCCTGCTCGCCGGCCTCAAGGCCGCCGCTGCGAAGCCGGATGCGCTGATCTTTCTCCCCGAGGGCTACGCCAAGATCTATTATGGCCTGATGTTCACGAAGGGCGATACCGGCTTCAAGGCGCTCGTTGACGACGTCCTGTCGAAGCAGATGGCCTCGGGCCAGTTCGAAAAGACTTACGCCAAGTGGTTTACCCGCGCGATTCCGCCAAAGGGCGAGAATCTCGCCTTCCCGCTGACGGACGAACTGCAGCAACGGATCGCCCATCCCAGCGACGCGGTCGATTAGCCGGAGATAAGGACCGGGGTTTCAACCGGGTTTCATTGGCACGCCGATCCTCTCTCGCATCCGGAGCTTCGAGGTTGGCCATGTTCGCAGTGCTTTTTGAACAGACGGCGGATGGCCAGCGCTATATCGACTGGCTGTTGTCGGGCCTCGGCTGGACCCTGGCACTGGCCTTCTTCGGCTGGTGGATCGCCTTTGCCCTTGGGATCGTCGTCGGCATCGGCCGCACCGTGCAGAACCGGGCTGTCGCGGCGCTTGCGCGGCTCTATGTCGAGATCTTCCGCAACATCCCCGTCCTGGTGCAGATGTTCCTCTGGTACTTCGTCCTGCCGGAGATACTGCCCACGACGCTCGGAAATGCGATCAAGCAGATTCCGCCGCCCTGGGGATCGTTCTTTCCGGCGCTCATTTGCCTCGGGCTCTACACCGCAGCAAGGATCGCCGAGCAGGTCCGTGCGGGGATCGAGGCCCTGCCGAGAGGACAGGCCGAGGCGGCGAGTGCGCTTGGGCTCGGCGGGTATCTGACCTATCGCCACATCATCGTGCCGCAGGCGCTGCGTTTGATCGTGCCAAGCCTTACCAGCGAGGTGATGGGCATCTACAAGAACACCTCGGTCGCCCTCACGATCGGGCTGATGGAGCTCACGGCCCAGGCGCGCCAGATCAGCGAAGCGACGTTCCAGACCTTCACGGCGTTCGGCGCTGCAACGCTGATCTACCTCGCGCTGGCGCTGATTGCCTATCAGGGCATGGCGCTGATCGACCGGGCGGTGCGCATCCCCGGCACGACGCGGACGGAGGACGATATCGCCCCGAATCTCGCCGAGGAGGTTCAACAGGCCGGCTCATTGCCCGCGGGGATGGAGATCGCGAAATGAACAGCCTCGATTTCTCGATCGTTCTGCAGGCCTGGCCCTATCTCTGGTCCGGATTGCTGTTTTCCTTGGCGCTCACCGCGGTCGCTTTCGTGGTCGGCATGGTCCTCGGCACCTGCTTTGCGCTGTTGCAGCACTTCGAGGTGCCGGTGATCGCAAGGATCGTGCGCGGCTACATCGCCCTGATCCGCTCGATCCCGCTGATCCTCGTCCTGTTCTGGTTCTTCTTCCTGGTGCCGATCGTGCTCGGTCACCTCAGCGGAAGCGGCGGCCCCGTTCCGATCGGCGCCACCTGGACGGCCTTCATCACCTTCGGCCTGTTCGAGGCGGCCTACTATTCGGAGATCATCCGCGTCGGCCTGCGCGCCGTGAACCGAGGGCAGTTCGAGGCGTGCCAGGCGCTCGCCTTGTCCACTTTCGAGACCTATCGCAGCGTGATCCTGCCGCAGGTGCTCCGGGTCGCGAGCCCGATCATCCTGAGCCAGACCATCATCCTGTTCCAGGACACCTCGCTGGTCTACGTGCTCTCGCTCACCGACCTGCTCGGCGCAGCCTCGAAGCTTGCGCAGCTCAACGGCCGTCTCGTCGAGATGTACCTCGTGATCGTCGTGGTCTACCTCGCGATCAGTTCGGCAGCCTCGCAAGGCGTCGCGCTCCTGCGCAAGCGCTATGCGATCGCCGGCGCGCGTCGATAAGCAATCAGACGAGACATCCTGTCCCCTGGGAGACGAAAATGGTTCAGCAGACCGCCGTGGACGAGACGAGCCGACCGCAGGCCATCGTCGCCGTGGAGGGAGTGGTGAAGCGGTTCGGGCGCTTCACGGCCCTGAACGATATCAATCTCAGCGTGAGGGCAGGGGAGAAGATCGTGCTTTGCGGTCCGTCGGGCTCGGGCAAGTCGACGCTGATCCGCTGCATCAATCATATCGAGAAGCATGACGCCGGCCGGATCGTCGTCGACGGCGTCGAGCTGACGGACCGGATGGGGGACATCAACAACGTCCGCCGCGAGGTCGGCATGGTGTTCCAGAGCTTCAACCTGTTTCCGCATCTCTCGATCGCCGAGAATTGCATGCTGGCGCCGATGAAGGTGCGCGGCCTGTCGCGCGCCGAGGCGCACGAGCGCGCGCTCGGTTTCCTGCGCAAGGTGCGCATCCACGATCAGGCGAACAAATATCCGGGACAGCTGTCCGGCGGCCAGCAGCAGCGTGTCGCCATCGCGCGCGCCCTCTGCATGCAGCCGAAGATCATGCTGTTCGACGAGCCGACCTCCGCGCTCGACCCCGAGATGGTCAAGGAGGTGCTCGACATCATGGTTGAGCTCGCGCGGGACGGGATGACTATGGTCTGCGTGACGCACGAGATGGGCTTCGCCCGCGAAGTCGCCGACCGGGTGGTCTTCATGGACCGCGGCGCCATCGTCGAGGAAGCCGATCCCGAAACCTTCTTCCGCGCGCCGAGCACGGAGCGGGCGAGAGATTTCCTCGGCCAGATCATTCATTGATCGAGGGCGGCCTTCCTCGCGATGATGCCACTCTGCCGGTGTTTTGCCCGACGTGTCAAAGCAGCGTCATTGCGGGCCGGAAGCGTGGTCGTCGCCGATCAAGGAGCCCAATGATTTCAATGGCCCCGCTACTGTGCATGGGATTGTTTTCGCGCTTTTCGTTCTGAAGGTGCCGAGCCAGCCGCGCGTCAACGCCGTCCGCGCGGCGCCTCGGCCTTGGCCGGCGGCTCGGTCTGCGGCGCGCAGGTCGCGGCCTGCAGGGTTGCCTGTGCCTGCGGCATCAGGCCGGGCTCGGGGGCGAGCGCCTTCATCACGATCAGGCCGGTGGTAGCAGGGGAATCGATGATCAGGCGGTCGGCCGCGGTGACCTCTTCGTCCTCGGGCAGCTCGTTGTGCTGCGCTTCCGTCATCAGATCGAGCTCGATCACCTTGCGCCCCGCCGAGCGGTCGTTGATGGCGTAATAGGCGATCTCGTTGCGGGTGTAGAACGACACCGAGGTGTAGGCCTGGCTGACGGGCACCGTGAGCTTGATCGGTCCGCCCGAAAGGTCGTAGCGGCAGATCGCCAGCGCAAAGGCCGGGTCCATGAACGGCATCGGCGACGTGTTGGGATCGGCGAGGGGAAGCTGGCTGACGCCGTTCACCTTCGTCATCGGCGTCAGCCGCGAATAGGCGTCCTGCGTCGCGATCCGCGGCAGCGCCAGCACGCTGACGAGATGGACGACGAGGCCCAGAACGATTCCGGCAACGATGGTGAACAGCAGCCGGATCATGAGCAGCCCACCGTGCTGATGCTGGGCATCGGCGCATCGCGCTGGGTGCGCGTGGCGACGCCGACCGGGGTGTCGTAGAGGCGCAGCATCAGGGCGTAGCGCTCGATGCCGCCGGTCGGCAGCCAATTGCCGGCGCGCGAGCGCGAGGCGATGCGGATCTCGAACGAGCCGTCGGAGGACCGCACGATCTCCTGGCTGGTGAAGCCGTAGCGCTGTAGCGAATTGGCGACGAGATGGCCCTTGCGGTCGTAGAGCGTCAGCGTCCAGAACCGCGCCGGCGGCGTCACGCCGGAGACGATCACGTCGCAGCGGCCGTCGAGCGCCTTCTTCTTGTCGTCGGTGGTGGCGGTGAACGCGACGCCGTCGCCGGTGCCGATCGGCAGTTCGCCGTTGCGCACGATGGTGGCGCGCGAATAGGGATCGACGTCGGCGGTGCCGGTGCGCGGCCGCGCGGTCCAGGCGCCGATGGTCAGCGCGCCGATCTCGGTGCCGCGCGTCGTCGTCATCCAGGTCGCGCCGACGCCGACCACCGTCGCGAGCAGAAGGGCCGTCAATGTGATCAGGATCAGCCGCACGGGTTTCGATCAGTTCTTGCGCGGAGCCGAGGCGTTGGCATTCTCTTCCGCGTAGTTCTGCGGGAAGGCGAGCGCGCTCGTCGCCGCGGATGGTTTGCTGTCGGCATCCGCCGATTTCTTGGCCGTCCTGGCGGCGTCATCCAGCAGCTTCTCGACGCGCACCAGGATGTCGGCGCCGCGCTTGGTCAGCACCGGCGGTGGACCCGGCTTGGTCTCCAGGATCTTCGGCGCCGCGTTGGCCTGCGCGTTGCTGACATGCTGCGGCGGCAGCTTCTGGCCCATGCCGATGCCGGGGATCTCGCGGACCTCGACGCCCTGATGCGCCGCGAGCATGATGTCGTGCCAGGTCTGCGCCGGCAGCGAGCCGCCGGTCATGCGGTTGGTCGGCGAGTAATCGTCGTTGCCGTACCAGACCGCGCAGGTGAAATTGCCGGTGTAGCCGACGAACCAGGCGTCGCGATAGGCATTGGTCGTGCCGGTCTTGCCCGCGGTCGGAATGCCGTCGAGCGCGGCGCGGCGCGCGGTGCCTTCGCTGACGACGTGGCTCATCA
The DNA here is from genome assembly GCF_004570865.1 of Bradyrhizobium frederickii. GTDB lineage: Bacteria > Pseudomonadota > Alphaproteobacteria > Rhizobiales > Xanthobacteraceae > Bradyrhizobium > Bradyrhizobium frederickii. The sequence goes on along the minus strand of NZ_SPQS01000007.1, from coordinate 317,761 downwards.
TGCCGGCCATGTCGGCGGCGACGGAAGCGGGGATCGCCTGCCGCGGCTTCGGCCCGTCGCGGTCCCAGCGCCAGACGAGATCGCCGGCACCGGTGCGCACTTCGAGCACCGAGTGCGGCGTCACCGCCTTGCCGCGGTTGGGGAAGGTCGCGTAGGCCACGGCGTGCTCGAGCACGGTGACTTCGTCCGAGCCGATCGGCAGCGACGGCGTGTCCGGCAGCGGCGCCTTGAGGCCGAAGCGGCGCGCGACCTCGACGATCTTGGCGCGGCCGATCTTGGCCGGGTTCGGCGCCTTCGGCTGCTCCTTCTGACCGATCGCGATCGAGAGCTTCACCGGCACCACGTTGATCGAGCGCGTGATCGCCTGCGTCAGCGTCACCGAGCCGGAATAGGAATGGCCATAATTCTGCGGGCACCAATTGCCGATGCAGACCGGGCCGTCGACCACGATCGAGTTCGGTGTGTAACCGTTCAGCAGCGCCGTGGTGTAGACGTAAGGCTTGAACGAGGAGCCGGGCTGGCGATAGGCGTCGGTGGCGCGGTTGAACTGGCTGGCGCCGTAGTCGCGGCCGCCGACCATGGCGCGGATGCCGCCGTCGAGATCGGCGACGACGGTCGCAGCCTGGGTCGCGTGATAGTCGCGGCCGAACTGGCGCAACTGGTTCTCGACCGCGTCTTCCGCCGCCTTCTGCACGTTGGTGTCGATCGCGAGCCGCACCACGAAGACGCGCTCGGTGTAGGACTTCGGGAAGGTGTCGACCAGCTTGCGCATCTCGTCGAAGGCGTAGTCGAGATAGTAGTTCGGCGAGGCCTCGTCGCGGCGGTCGACCGCGAAAGCCGGATTGCGGCGGGCGCCGAACACCTGGCCTTCGGTCATGAAGCCGGCATCGACGAGATTGTCGAGCACGACGTTGGCGCGGGCGCGGGCGGCGGGCAGGTTGATGTGGGGTGCGTACTTGGTCGGGGCCTTGAACAGGCCGGCCAGCATCGCGGCTTCCGCCAAGGTCACGTCGCGTGCCGACTTGTTGAAGTAGAAATGCGCCGCGCCGTCGACGCCGAAGGTGCCGCCGCCCATATAGGCGCGGTCGAGATACAGCTTGAGGATCTCGTTCTTGGTCAGGCGCCATTCCAGCCAGATCGCGAGGAAGGCCTCATTGACCTTGCGCTCGATGGTGCGCTCGTTGCTCAGGAACAGGTTCTTGGCGAGCTGCTGGGTGATCGAGGAGCCGCCCTGGCGGACGCCGCCGGCCTGCGCGTTGGTGACGAGCGCGCGCGCGGTGCCGGCGATGTCGATGCCGAAATGCTCGTAGAAGCGGCGGTCCTCGGTCGCCAGCGTCGCCTTGATCAGCACGTCCGGAAAATCTTCCAGCGGGATCGAGTCGTTGTGCTTGATGCCGCGGCTGCCGATCGGATTGCCGTAGCGGTCGAGGAAGGTCACCGCCAGATCGGACTTCTTCAGCCAGTCCTCGTCCGCGGTCTCGCGGAAGGCGGGGATGGCGAGGGCGAGCATCACGACCAGGCCGCCGAGGCCCAGCGTCGCGGCCTCCGACAGCGGCTCGATGAACACCCAGCGCTTCCAGCGCCCGACATAGAACCGGTCCATGAAGGTCGAGTAGCGCTCGTAGAGCTCGCGGATGCCCTTGGCCGAGGAGAACAGCGAGGAGTCGATGCGCGCATCGAGATCCAGGAAGAAATTCCGGATCCTCTGCTTCCAATGCGATGGTATGATCTGGCGCACCTGGAACCTTTGAGGCTCGCTTCAACAGCGTTCAAGCACCCGGCCGGGGCGGCGTCGAGACGTCTTGGGGGAATGTTGCGGCAAACCCAAGGCGCCCGGCCAGCATCCGAGGGACTTGCTGTTCCTTCTAGCCGAGCGGGGCCCATAAACCAATGGTCACGCTCGCGATTTTGAACAACAGGCCTAATTGACCCCGGATCATTACGGGCCTCAAAGGCGCCTTGCTTGCACCATCGCGGCCGCACGCCCTAGAAGGCGTGGCCGTCACTTTTTCGAACCTTTGTTGAGGCGCATGACCGCAGCTCCCAAACGACCTTCAGGCCAGGAAGGATTCTTCTGGAAAACCAAGACGTTGGAAGAGATGTCGGCGGGCGAATGGGAAAGCCTGTGCGACGGCTGCGGCCGCTGCTGCCTGAACAAGCTCGAGGACGAGGACACCGGGCAGATCTATTTCACCCATGTCGGCTGCAAGCTGCTCGATGGTGCGAGCTGCGCCTGCAAGGACTATCCGAATCGGTCCGACAAGGTTCCGGATTGCGTCCGCCTGACCCCGGCCAATGTTCGCACCCTGAACTGGCTGCCGCCGAGCTGCGGCTACAAGCTCGTCGCCGAGGGGCGGGACCTCTATTGGTGGCATCCGCTGGTGTCAGGCGATCCCAACACCGTGCACGAAGCCGGCGTCTCCGTGCGCGGCCGGGTTGAAGGCAGCGAGGAGGAGATCCCGGACCAGGAGCTCGAGGACCACATCGTGCAATGGCCGGCCGTGCTGCCGAGACGGGCCCGCCTGAAGCGACGTCCGAAGGACTGAGCCGCCTTCCAGGGCAGGATCAGTCCTCTCGAGCCCGCAGGCGTTCCGCAAACGCGTCATGCCCGGGCTTGTCCCGGGCATCCACGTTCTCCGTACCGCGCGAAAGATCGTGGATGGCCGGGACAAGCCCGGCCATGACGATGGAGAGAGGGGGCAGCGTCGCGGATATTTCGTTCATTCGGCTGATCAATTGTTCGGGATGGCCCGGGGGCGGGATGCACCCATGCGCGGCGGTGCCTGCCCGGGAAGAACTTTGCTGTCTAGATTGGGCTGCATAGAACGAATCCTTCGCGGCGTTGCGCCGCCACACGACGTCCGAGCGAAATGAACAAGTTCGACCGGCAGGGCGCTTCTGCCGACCTCCAGACTTTGCCCGACGACATCGCCGAGGAGCTGTCCCGGCTGCCGAGCGAGGTCATCAGCGTCGACGACGCCCCGTCCATCACGCCGCCGGCGCCGCTGTCGCAGGACGAGGTCCGCACCATCGTCATCAGCCTGATGCTGACGATGTTCCTGGCGGCGCTCGATCAGACCATCGTTGCGACCGCGCTGCCGACCATCGGGCGCCAGTTCCAGGACGTCTCCAATCTCTCCTGGGTCATCACCGCCTATCTGCTCGCCTCGACCGCGGTCGCGCCGGTGTTCGGCACGCTCAGCGACATCTACGGCCGCCGCGCCATGATCATCATCTCGCTCAGCCTGTTCGTGGCAGGCTCGGTGCTGTGCGCGATCGCGCCGAACATGCCGATGCTGATCCTGGCGCGCGGCCTTCAGGGGCTTGGCGGCGGCGGCATCATGCCGGTCGTGCAGACCGTGATCTCGGACGTCGTCTCCCCGCGCGAGCGCGGCCAGTACCAGGCCTATTTCTCCAGCGTCTGGATGGTCGGGGGCATTTTGGGCCCCGTCATCGGCGGCGTGTTCGCCGAGCATCTGCACTGGTCGATGATCTTCTGGATCAACCTGCCGCTCGCGGCTGCGGCCATCGTGATGCTGCTGCCGAAGATGAAGAAGATCCCGGTGTTCCACCGCAAGCGCAAGGTCGACTGGCTCGGCGGCGTGCTGCTGATGGCCTCGGCCGTCGTCTTCATGCTGGTGCTGACCTGGGGCGGCACGCGCTATCCGTGGCTGTCGCCGACCGTGCTGGCGCTGGTGGGCGGCGCCGTCGCGCTCGCGGTCAGCTTCGTGTGGCACGCGCGCCGCGCCGACGAGCCGTTCCTGCCGCTGAAGCTGCTGACCGGATCGGTGGCGCCTTTCGCGCTGACCGCCGGCGGTTGCGGGCTCGGGGCGATCACCGGCCTTACGGTGCAGCTGCCGCTTTATTACGAGTCGGTCTACCATTTGAGCGCAAGCGAGGCGGGTCTTGCCCTGATCCCGCTTGCGGCGGTCTCGACCGTCGGCGCGGCCGTCGCCGGCCGCACCATGGCCCGTGCGAAGCACTACAAGCGCGTCGCCATTGTCGGCACCTCCTGGGCTGCGCTGTGCGGCCTCGGCCTCACGCTGACCACCTTGCCGCTGTGGGGCCTGTTGACGCTGATGGCGGCGTTCGCACTCGGGCTCGGCACCACCTTTCCGGTCTGCGTGGTCTCGCTGCAGAACTCGGTCGCGCGCCCGCAGGTCGGCACCATCACCGGGGCGATGAACTTTTTCCGCTCGCTGATGTCCTCGTTCACCGTGGCCGCGTTCGCGGCGATCCTGCTCATCGCGCTCGGCGTCGACGTTCCGCTCGCCGGCGAGCATCACGCCGCGGGCAGCGTTGCGATCCCCGCCGACGATATGCGGCACGCCTTCCGCTACGTGTTCGGCGCCGCCACCGCGCTGATGACCACCGCGGCGCTGTGCCTGATTGCGATGGAGGAGCGGCCGCTGGCCGGGCCTTCGGCGCAGCAACCCGTTGAGATGGCGGAGTAGGGCTCAGCCCGCACCATCCGGCAAGCTGCTCTTCCGCGGCAGCAGAATCGTGAATTCGGTGAACTCGCCAGGCTTGGTCGCGACGTCGATCATGCCGCCATGCTGCTTCACCACGATGTCGTGGCTCATCGACAATCCGAGGCCGGTGCCTTCACCGGCCGGCTTGGTGGTGAAGAACGGATTGAACATCTTCTCCTTCACCTCGTCCGGGATGCCGGTGCCGTTGTCGCGAATGCGGATCTCGACCTGATCGCCGCGGTCGCGGGTCGCGGCGGTCACGACCGGCTCGTAACCGGCCGCCTCGCTCTCCGCCTTGCGCTTGGCGACCGCATGGAATCCGTTTCCGATCAGGTTCAGCAGCACCCGCGTGATCTCCTGCGGGAACACATCGGCCGAGCCGGCCGCCGGATCGAGGTCGCGTTCGAGCGTCACGTCGAATTGCGGCTGCTCGGCGCGGGCGCCGTGATAGGCGAGGGTGAGGCTTTCCTCCACCACCGCGTTGATGTCGCTGATCCGATGCTCGCCGCCGCCTTCGCGCGAATGCAGCAGCATGTTCTTGACGATGGAATCGGCGCGCCGTCCGTGCTGCACGACCTTGCCGAGATTGTCCTTGAGAAGCCCCGTCAGCTCGTCGACCTCGGCGCGAATGTCGGCTGCGAGGCTGACCGGCGCCAGCACCTCGTTCAGCTCGTCGGTCAATTCGGCGGAGACCGAGGCAAAATTGTTGACGAAGTTGAGCGGGTTCTTGATCTCGTGCGCGATGCCGGCAGTGAGCTGGCCGAGCGAAGCCAGCTTCTCGGTCTGGACCAGCCGGTCCTGCGCCGCGCGCAGCTCGTCGAGCGACTTGGCGAGCTCCCCGGTGCGGCTCGCGACTTCGTTGAACAGGCTGACATTCTTGATCGCGATCACGGCCTGATCGGCGAAGGTCTGCAGCAGGCGCACGTGATGCTCGGCGAAGGCGCCGGTCGCACGGCGCGTCGCGATGATCATGCCGATGGCCTCGCCCTCGCTCATCAAGGGCGCGAACAGCATGCTGCGATAGCCGCGGGCGCGCGCGATGTCGCGCGCGGCCGGCTCGAGCTCGGTGTCAGGCAATTGCGCCGCCGTGCCATTGGCCACGAGCCCGTAAGGCGGAAACTGGGCGAACGGCACCGGAAACGAGGCCTGCAGCACGCGATCGCCGGCCGGATCGGTCGGTGTGAACGCGGCAAGGTGCGCGGCGCCGTCGACATAGCGCAGCACCGCCGTGGAGAAGCCGCCGATCAGCCGGTTGGCGTTGGTGGCGATAGCGTCGAACACCGGCTGCACGTCGGACGGCGAGGCGGCCATCACCTTCAGGATGTCGGCCGTCGCGGTCTGGCGCTCCAGCGCCGCTTTCGTCTCGTTGAAAAGGCGCGCATTCTCGATCGCGATCACGGCCTGGTCGGCAAAGGTCTGGAGCAGCTGCACGAGGTCGGGCGCGAACGCGCCTGTTACAGTGCGCGTGACGCTGATCATGCCGACCGGCGTGCCCCGGTTCATCAGCGGCATGAACAGCACGCTGCGGAAGCCGCGCAGCCGTGCAAGGTCCCGGTTCAGCTCAGGGACGTCGTCGGCCTCGCTGTCGGGAAACTGGATCGTCTCGCCGCCGCGCACCAGCGCGAAGGTCGGAAACTCCGTGATCTTGCGCGGGAAGGAGGCTTTGAGCCCTTCGTCCGCCTCCGGACTGGTCGGCGTGTAGGCCACGAGGTGCAACTCGTCGCCAATGAACTGGAGCACGGTGGCGGAGAAGCCGCCCAGCAAGCGCTTGGAGCTCGACGCAATCGCCTCGAACACCGGACGGGCATCGGAGGGCGAGGCCGCGATGGTGCGCAGGATCTCGGCGCTGGCGCTCTGGCGATCCCGCGCAACCGCCAGCTCGCTGCGCAGCCGCGCATTCTCGGCTGCGAGTTCATCGGCGATATTGTTCGGAGAGTTGGACATTCCTGACCCGGCTTGATGCCGCGACGCGCGCGGCACCCGGCCGGATTATCACATCTTTCGCGGCGGGAGCCAGCGTCGGAGTTCACCTCTCCCCGCTGGCGAGAGGTGGACGGCGGCGCAAGCAGTTGGACTCCGTCGAGGGCGTCCGCCTCACGTGCCCGGCCGCGACACGTCCGTCTCCTTGCTGGTGATGAACTCGAGCAGCACCGGGACGCCTTCCTGCGTCTTCTGGATGCCGCGCCTGATCGCGGGGACGATGTCCTCCGGCCGCGTCACCCGCTCGCCGTAGCCGCCGAAGGCGCGCGCCATCGCGGCGTAATCGCCGGAAATGTCGGTCGAGCGATATTTTTCGGTCGAGACCGGCATCACCTTCAACTCGATCGCCATCGAGAAATTGTTGAGCAGGATCGACATGATCGGGATGCGCTCGCGCACCGCGGTCTCGAAATCCATGCCGGTGAAACCAATGGCGGCATCGCCCCAGACGTTGATGCAGAGCTTGTCGGGTTTCGCCAGTTTTGCGCCCATCGCCAGCCCAAGGCCGTAGCCGAGTTGCGTCGTCTTGCCCCAGCCGAGATAGGTGAGGGGCTTCGTCGATTTCCAGAACGGCGAGAGCTGGTCGCGCGGGCTGCCGGCATCGTGGGTGATGATGGTGTTGTCGATGTCGACGGTATGCTGCAAATCCCACAGCACGCGATAGGGGCTCAAGGGCGCGTCGTTGCTGGTGAGCTTCGGCATCCATTTCGCCAGCCACTCCTTGTGCGAAGCCGCGATCTCGGCCGCGACGGCCGAGGCGTCGCGATCCGACGTGACGGTCTTGCCGATCTCCTCCAGCAGTGCGTCGAGCACCAGGCCCGCATCGCCGACGAGACCGATTCCAGCCTCCACATCCTTGTTGAGGTGGTTGGGATCGAGCGTGGAATGGATGATGGTCTTGCCCTTCGGCATCGCGATGCCGAAATTCGTTTCCGTGAACGAGCAGCCGATGCCGAAGATGACGTCGGCTTCGCCGAGGAATTTCGGCACCGCGCGCGGCACCGCAAGGCCGCCGGAGCCGAGCGAGAGCGGATGGGTTTCCGGGAACGAGGACTTGCCTCCCAGGCTGGTGGTGACGGGAATCGCCAGCCGTTCGGCGAGCCGCTTCAGTTGCGGCCAGGCCTGCGCGTAATGCACGCCCTGGCCGGCATAGATCACCGGCCGCTTCGCGTTGACGAGCAGGCTGGCGGCTTCCTTGACATGAACGGGATCGGCGCCGTAGCGGGTGCGCAGCACCGGCGTGTAGTCGAGCGGCTCCGGCACCTCCTCGTTCCACATGTCCGAGGGGATCTCGACGATCACAGGCCCGCCGCGGCCGTTCTTCAGCCTGGTGAAGGCGCGGCGAAAGATATTGGCGACCTCAGTCGCGAGGATGATCGGCTCGGACGATTTCGAAAACGGCTTCATCGCCTCGCTGGAATTGAAGTTCGGCTCGATATGCGCAAGCCTGCGCTGATAGCCCATCGGCAGCACCAGCACCGGCACGGATTCGCCGAAGCATTGCGCGACGCCGCCCATCGCATTCTCCGCACCCGGCCCGTGCTGCATGCAGAACGCGCCGATGCTGCGCCCCGACGTGACCCGCGAGATCGCATCCGCCATGTGGATGCCGACGCGCTCCTGCCGCACCATCACGGGGCGGATCTCGGCTTTCGCCGCGTGCTCGATCAGATGGTTGACCGGATAGCCGCAGAGGATCTCGATCCCCTCGCGCCGCATGATTTCCGCGATCGCGGTCCCGAGCTTCATGTCGTCTCTCTCCCTGGCGAGGCCGGTTGATCCGGCTGGTTGGGGAGAGAGGATCAGGAATTACGCGAGGCGTAAAGCGCGCGCGGCAGGTGCGGCGGTAGGCCAGCTATGCATCGCGGGCGTGCACTGGGTTCGGCTGGCGATAGTGGCCGCAGCCGCTCGCCCTCGGCGGCACGCGCTCCAGCAGGCGAGAGGCCGCAACCAGATCCGGCGTCTCGAAGCCCTCGGCGAAGCCTTCATAGATCGGGGCCAGCAATCGGACAGCCTTGACCCTGCGGCCGGTCTCGATCCAGTGTGCGGCGAGATCGGTGGCGATGCGCAGTTCGAATGTCGCCGCTCCGATGGCGCGTGCTTCGGCGAGTGCCTGTTGCAGCCGTTTTTCAGCGCGTAGCGGCTCGCCGGAATGGAGAAGGACCGCTGCGTCGACCCGCTGAAGTTCTGACCGGCACCAGCGCTCGCCCTGACGTTCCTGATGGCCGATCGCCCGCGTGATGGCCTCGCGCGCCTCCGCGATCCGCCCTTGCCGCAAATAGGCGCGGGCGAGGACCGCGAGATAGCTGCCGATCCGCATCAGGAAACGAGATTCGATCAACTCTTCGATCGCGGCTCGAATATGCTCCACCGCGCGCGGATCGCCACGCAAGTCGCGAAGGCAGGCGGAGAAATAGCGCTCGACCGGAACCCAGCGCGAGATGCGCTCGCGTTCCAGGTTGCGACGCAGCCGCATCGTGTAGCTCTCGAGCGCGTCCCGATTGCCGGTTTCGAACGCCACAGGAAGGGCGGCGAGCCCAAGTGCGTTCGATTGCGACACCCAATGACCACTGCGGTCCGCGGCATCGACGGCGTCTTGGGCCAGCCTCGCCGCGTAGTCGGCTTGTCCTTGCATCCAGGCCACGAAGGGCAGGTTGAAGCGGACGGTGATGAATCGGTAGACCTCGTTCGCGTTTTTGCGCGAACGGCCCTCTGCCAGGGAATAGGTTGCCGCAAGACGATCCAGAACCGGCCGGCTCTTGCTCAATTGGCCGGCAAACGCGCGGGCCCAGGCCAGTGCCCGGTCGGCTTCGGACGTTGCCGTCAGGTCGCGTTCCCGGTCGGCCAGCGCGGTGGCCTCCTCGAGATAGCTTATGGCGCGCGGGAGCTGGCCGATCTGCAACAGGTAAAAGGCAAAGCCCACCAGCGCACGTTGCTGATACTCGATGTTGCCGGCCCGCCGTGCAAAGGCGATCGCATCGAGCCAGGCAACCTCGTTCTCATTCGACATGTTGCGGGCGTAGAACAGGCTCCATCCAAGGGCGCAGGCGAGCTTTGCCTTCGACAGATCATCGCACGCGACCGTCTTGGCCAAAGCGAGCGCATCGTTCAACCGTGCCTGCGCTTCGGACAGGATGGAGGTTTCCGACCACAAGGTGATCGCCGCAACCGTGAGCCTGATTCCGAGGTGGGCATCGCCCGCCTCTCCGAATGCCCAAGAAAGCGCAGCTCTCAGATCGGCGATGCGACCGAGGTAGCGCTGGGTCCAATCGGTCGGCTCGCGCCAGTTCCACTCCTCCTCGGACTGCTCGAACAGCGCGAGGACGCATTCTGCGTGGCGGCGCAGTGCCTGGCCGCAGGCCGGATCGGCCAAGCGCCGCTCGGCGGCATACCGCCGCGTGCTGTCGAGCAGCCGATAGCGCAGGCTTGCGCCGCGTGCCTGCGCACTCAACAGCGATTTGGCGACGAGACTGCCGAGGCCGGTGACGACGTCGACCGGGGCGATCCCCGCCGCCTCCGCGACGAAAACCGCATCCTCGGCGTCAAAAGCCTCACTGAACACCGACAGCATGCAGAATAGTCTCGCTTCGTTCTGCGACAGCAGACGGAAGCTCCAGTCGATTGTCGCCATCAGGGTTTCATGGCGCGGCGGCGCGCCCTCGGCGTCGGGGGCGCGAAAACCCAATTTCCGATCGAGCAGCGCCACCAATTCGCGAGGGGTGAACTTGCCGATCTGGGCCGCCGCCAGCTCGATCGCCAGCGGAAGGCCGTCGAGCGCGTGACAGATCGAGGCGACGTCCTCGCAATCGTCAGCGGCGAACTGGTAGTCCGACCATTCGGCCGCGCGACGGACGAACAGCTGCACCGCTGGAAACCTGACGGCCTGATCGACGGTCAGGGCGAGGCCGGATTTCGGTGCGGCCAGCGAACCAAGCCGCACGATATGCTCGGTGGCGGTGCCGAGCGGCTCGCGGCTCGTCGCAAGCAGCCTGGACGGCGATGTATCCGTCATGAACTTGCCGGCAAAGATCGTGGCGGCGGGCAGCACATGCTCGCAATTGTCCAGGATGAGCAGCATCTGCCGCGGCCTCAAATAATCGAGAGCCGCAGCCAGATCGTTGTCCGTATTGCCTCTGACGCCCAGCGCCGTCAGCAGCGCCGCGCCGAACAGCGTCGGATCGGAGATCGTGGCGAGGTCGACGAAGCAGACGCCGTCGCGGCACCGTGGTGCAAACGCCTGGGCGACGGCCACCGCAACCGTCGTCTTGCCGATCCCTCCCGTGCCGGCCAGGGTCACGTGCCTGTTGTCGGCCAACAGATCAGCGATTTCGACGATGTTCGCTTCGCGACCAACGATGCCGCGCAACAATGGCGGATTGGACAGGGAAAGCGGATCGGCAAGCGGAAGGTCGTCCTCGACCTCGCCGATGCTGATTTGCACGTCCGCGATGAACTTGTACCCGCGGCGCGCCACGGTCGCGATGTAGACGGGCTCGATCTGGGTATCCCCCAGCGAGCGCCGCAGGCTCCACATGTTGACCTTGAGATTGCTGTCGTGGAGGAAGGTGCCCGGCCAGGCCGCCGCCATCAGGTCATTCTTGCTGACCAGATCGCCGCAGCGCTGCACCAGCACCTGCAGGAGCTCGAATGCGCGTCCGCCCAGCTTGACGGGGCGCCCCTCGAGAAGGAGCAACTGGCGGCGGGGAACCAGTCGAAATGGGCCGAAGCAGTATGTGAGTTCCCGTCGGCGTGTGCCCCGTTGTTGTGTCTCCGTGGCAGCCCGCATTGACCATTGCCATTCGATCGAAAAGATCGCCTGCAATTATCATGCGCTGCAAAGCTGTTGAAGTGAGCGGTTCTGAATTCGCACGATTGCCGCCGGCATTTGCCGGCAGAATGGCTGCGACAAAACCGCTCGCGCGGGCCGGCTATTTCTTGGGCACGCCGAGAACCGCCATGCGCAGGACTTCGACGCCGCCATCGGCAAGTTCCGGAAGCTTGGCGAACCACGCCTGCACATAAGGCATGGCATTATGTGCGTCGAAATCGGCTTGGCTGGCGAACACCTCGTAGAAGATGAAATGACCCGGTTTGGCGCGGTCTTCCTGGAGAAAATAGACCAGGTTCTTGGGATCGCCGCGAACCAGGTCGATCAGCGGAAGCGTGGCCGCACGCAACGCATCTTCCTTCCCGGCCTTGGCGCGCACCTGGGCGACCACCGAATAGGCACCTTCCGGAATCTCCTGATAGCGCACGCGCGGGGCTTCCTGCGCGACGACCGATGCCGTCGTCATGGCCATCGAGGCAGCGAAGAGCAGGGCGCCAAGCGAATGGCAGACGAGCTTTTGCATGATTCAGTCCTTCACGTTGAGATCATGGGCGCCTTGTCGGGCGACCAGCGGAAGCCGGTCGCCCGACGATTGATGGTCAGCGCACGATTGTCTGCTGGCGCTTTGCCAGGGCCTCGCTGAAGCGCTGCTTGACCGGGCCGAGCGCTTTGACGAATTCGAGCTGCTCGCCCTCAGGCCCCTTGCAATAGATCAGCTCCCAGCCGTTCGAGGGTTCCGCGGTCACCCGGTTCGTGTTGGCGCTGCGCGGAGCGGCCTTGCGATCCGCCTCCGTCATGACGCGGATGGTCCGGTTCGCTCTCACCTGCGTCATGCCGCGGCGCGCGGATTCGGCTTCGAGGTCGGCAATGAATTTGTTGAAGTCGACATCGTCGCGAACATAGAAGCAGATGTGCATCATGCGCGGGAAAGCCGGACTCATGTGCTCCAACGGCTCGGCAAAGCTCTTCGCGCTGCCCATGGGCTGGTCGGCCTCGCGATATTGCAACAGTTCGAGCACCATGTTGTCGAACTGGATGAAGCGGACATCGAGCCGCTGCGCTCCGCTTCTGAGGTCGGGAACGCCGATGGTCCGCGGATTGACCCCGCGCACGTTCGCCTCGATCTCCTGGTCGGCCAGCAGCGTGTTCTGCACGCCGTCGCCTTGGAAGTCGCCGTGACGGAAGACCTCGGTGCCGCCCAGCACCTCCGTATAAAACTGATAGGCCCGCTCCATGTTCTGCACCGTCAGCCCGAAATGTTGGACGCCCTGCAGCCGCGCACCGAGCGGCGCCTCGTTGCGCTCGGCCGACGACATGCCGCCCGGCGCCGCGGACGCGGCTGACGGCATGCTGCCGACCGCAAGACCGGTGATCATCGCGGCGCCTGCCGTGCGAAGCAGGCTGCGGCGTTCGATTTCGGCAACGTTGCAGGTTTCGTCGGTCATTCTCGTCTCCTCGGTCTGTGGGTGATGTCATGTGCCGGTCAGCCGGCGTCCGGAAGCGGAGCCCCCGGATTGACGAGACCGGCCGATCGAAGTTCGCGCCAGAAATCGCCGGGTATTGATTGGTCAAGGGCCGCGCGGTCCTCGCCGATGCGGCCGGGCCGGCTCGCCCCGGGGATCACGGCGGCGACGACCGGGTTTGCCAGTGCGAACTGCAGGCCAGCCGCCTTCATGCCGATGCCGTAGCGGTCGGCGATGGCCTTGATGCGCGCCACCTTGTCGAGGATTTCCGGGGGCGCCGGCGCATATTCGAAGTTCGGACCGCCGACGAGCGCACCCGAACTGTAGGGGCCGCCGACGATGATCGCGAGCTCGTGTTCCGCCACCATCGGCATCACCCGCTGAAGCGCCCTTGCATGATCGAGCAGCGTGTAGCGGCCCGCGAGCAGGAAGCCATCGGGGCGCGGCTCTTCGAGCGCGAGCAGCAGCTCGATCGGCTCGACCCGGTTGACGCCGAGGCCCCACGCCTTGATCACGCCCTCGTCGCGCAGCCGGTCGAGCGCTTTGAACGCGCCCTTGCGCGCGCTTTCGAACACCGAAAGCCATTCGTCGCCGTAAAAATCCTGCGCGACGTCGTGCACGAAGGCGATATCGATGTGGTCGGTGCCGAGCCGCTTCAAACTGTCCTCGATCGAGCGCAGCGTCCCGTCCCGGGAATAGTCGTTCACGATTCTGTTCGGGCGCCCGTATTGGAAGACGCCGCCCTTCTCGCCGAGGTCGCGGGCGCCGACATCCTCGATCTCGTCCAGGATCAATCTTCCGACCTTCGTGCTGACGACATAGTCGCTGCGCGGCCGGCCGGCGAGCGCGGCGCCCATGCGGATCTCGGCGAGGCCCGCGCCGTAGAACGGCGCGGTGTCGAAATAGCGGATGCCGTCATCCCAGGCCGCATTCACCGTCGCGAGCGCTTCCTGCTCGGGGATGTCGCGAAACATGTTGCCGAGCGGCGCTGCACCGAAGCCCAGTCTTCCCGGCAGAATATCCTTGAGGGGCATGTCGCGACTCCTTGTCCGTGACAGGCGAGCGCATACGCGCGCGGAGCTGCCGATCTCAGTCGGCTGCGGATGTGTCAGCGCTTCTGATGAACGCCGCGACCTCGCGCGGATGCGACAGCATCACCGCGTGGCTGCTTTTGATCTCCGTCACCTTCGCGCCCGAGCGCTTGGCCATGGTGCGCAGCAAGCTCGGAGGGATAATGTGATCCTCCATCGTCACCATGTAATGGGTCGGCTTCGTCTTCCAGGCCACGCGCTCGACCTTGGTCTGCACCGCCTGCAGTCCAAACGGCAATTGCGCCGCAGCCATGAAGCGGGTCGTGGCCGGGTCGACACCGGCGGCGAAGGAGCTCGGGAATTTATCGCGGTCGACGAAGAGATAATTGCCCTCGGTGACCAGCGGACCTTTGTGCTCGCCGGGCGGCACGGGTGCTTCCGACAGCGTGCTGACCGACTCCCCGACATCGGGCGCATATGCCGCGAGATAGACCAGGCTGCGAACCTTCGGATTGTCGCCCGCTTCCGTGATGACCATTCCGCCATAGGAATGCCCGACGAGAATGACCGGATGCCGCGCCTTGGCGATCACGCGTTCGGTCTCCGCGACATCGTCACGCAGCGAGATCGTCGGCTGCTGGACGACGAGCACTTCATAGCCTGCCTTCGAGAGAATGTCGTAGGTGTCCTTCCAGCCCGAGCCATCGACGAAGGCGCCATGGACCAGGACGATGGAGACGGTCTTCTCGGCGGCGACCGCGGGGGCGGCCGTTGCGATCGACATTGCGGCAAGTGCAGAGAGAGCAGAGATAAGCGTCTTCATACCAGGCTCCAATCCTCGATACGGCAGGATTGCCGTTGATGAGCCTTTCACTAGCGCAGGCAGGCGTTGCGGTATTTCCGATTCCTGCGCGACGACGGACGCATCTTGCTGATCTCAGCTTTGGCAGCCGATCGCGCTGCGTTTCAAGTCTTTGTTGTGCCTGCGTTTTACCTCTTTTAACCGCGCCGCCTCTGGACTTCGCCACAGCGGCTTGTGAGAAATTCGCATCGGCGTGGTGGCGGCCGGGGCCGCAACTCACCACCGGATGGAATGATCGCTCGCTCGCGATACGGAGCCGGGATTCGCCGCAACGAAGCGGAGGTCATGATGGCGCTCGTGACGCATGGAGATCAGAAATATCAGAACAGCGAGAAGCTCGCGGCGGCCAGCGACTGGCCGGGATTGAGCATCGAGCATCGCAAGTTCG
This sequence comes from Bradyrhizobium frederickii, assembly GCF_004570865.1. Taxonomy (GTDB): domain Bacteria; phylum Pseudomonadota; class Alphaproteobacteria; order Rhizobiales; family Xanthobacteraceae; genus Bradyrhizobium; species Bradyrhizobium frederickii. Next base: position 302,737 of record NZ_SPQS01000007.1, on the reverse strand, counting down.
AGGCGGGGCGCCAGGCAACGCCTGTCCCCATCTGCACCGAGCTCATCATGCTGCTGTCAGGCGGCGGGATGGTGTGCCGCGCCGGCAATGGCGAAGTCCAGAAGAGCCTCGCGCGGCCGGGCATGAGTTACCTCGTGCCGGTGGGGACGCAGGAGAGTCATCTCGAGCTTTCGGATCGGATGGAATGTCTTCATCTCTATCTGCCGCCGGCGCTGCTGGATCAGAGCGCGCTTGCGGACTTCGATATCGATCCGGCCAAGGTCGAGATTGCTTATGCCCACGGTCTGGCGGACCAGATCCTCTTCCACATCTGCTCGCCGCTTCGCGACCTGCTCCATCGCCCGCGCCAGCCGACCGACGCGCTGTTCGTGGAGGGTATCCAGGTTGCGCTCGCGGCGCATCTTCTCGGGAATTATACGATCGACCGCTGGCGGCCACCTGACAGGTCGCCGTCGCTCGATCCCAGGCGTCTCCAGCGCGTGCTGGACTATATCGAGGCTTCTCTTGCTGGCGATATCAGGCTCGAGGATCTGGCGGCCCAGGCTTGCCTCAGCCCGTATCATTTCTCCCGGTTGTTTCGCGAGGCGACCGGATTGTCGCCGCACCGTTACGTGACCGATCGCCGCGTCCAGGCTGCGCGGCACGAACTCGCGCGCGACCGCTTGTCCCTGGTCGAAATCGCCCTGGAGTTCGGTTTCGGCTCGCAAGCCAATTTCACGCGCGTGTTCCGCAAGGCCGCCAGTCTTACGCCGGGACAGTATCGCGAATTGTGCTGCGGCCAGGCCGAGGTGAAAGCCGATCCGGCAATCCGCAGGGATTGCGCATGATTCCGCAGGAATCGGGAATACGGCTCGGCGTGCATCAGGCAGTGCTGTTGTGCCGACGAGGTCCGCTAGGGGATATACCGACATGATCGAGCTCACGGTGAACGGGATCAAGCGCCAGGTCGACGTCGTTCCCGAGATGCCCTTGCTTTGGGTGCTGCGCGACGAGCTCGATATCACCAGTGCCAAATACGGCTGCGGGGTCGCGCAATGCGGCGCCTGCACCGTTCATATCGACGGCAAGGCGGTGCGGTCGTGCCAGTCGCATATCGGCGAGGTTGCGGGCAAATCGGTCGTCACGCTCGAAGGCCTCGACAACAAGGACCAGCACCCGGTGATCCAGGCCTGGATCGAGCATCAGGTGCCGCAATGCGGCTACTGCCAGGCCGGACAGATCATGCAGGCCATCTCGCTTCTTGCACGGATCTCCAAGCCAACCGACGAGCAGATCAACCAGGTGATGTCCGGCAATCTCTGCCGCTGCGGGACCTATCCGCGCATCCGCGCGGCGATCCATGCGGCGGCGTCCAGGAAGATGGCGGAGAAGTGAGATGGGCCACATGCAGAGCCTTTCCCGTCGCGCCTTCGTTTTCGGCTCCGCCGCCGTCGCCGGCGGCATCGCTTTCGGCGCCTATGGTAGCGCTGAAGCGGCCGCACCGAGCGCCGATGGCAATCCACTCGCCGTCGGCCTCGGGCCGAACTCGGTGACCTTCAATCCCTGGGTCGAGATCAGTCCGGACAAGATCACGCTGATCGCCCAGCATGCCGACATCGGGCAGGGCGTCGGCTCGGTGCAGCCGATCATGATCGCCGAAGAGATGGACCTCGATCCCGGCCAGTTCGAAGTCCGCTTCGCCGTCCCCAGCCCCGCTTATTTCAACACCGGCTTTGCCGACGAGTTCGCGCCGTTCGTGGCCGCGGACCAGAGCCCGGCTGCGGAGGAAGCGCGCGCCAAGTCGCTCGAATGGCTGAGACAATCCGGCCTGCAGATGACCGGCGGGTCGAGCACGCTGCCGGACACCTATGACAAGCTGCGTGTTGCCGGCGCGGTCGCGCGCGAGACGCTGAAGGCCGCCGCTGCCAAACGGTCGGGCATCGCCGTGGCCGACCTGCGCACGCAATCGGGCCATGTGATCCTGCCCAACGGGACCAAGATCGCTTACGTCGATCTCTCTGCGGACGCCGCAAAGATTCCGCCCGTGCTCGATGCCAAGCCGCGCGATCCCTCGACATGGCGGATGCTGGGCAAGCCGATGATGCGGCTCGACATCCGCGACAAGGTGATGGGAGAGCTGAAGTTCGGAATCGACCTGAGGATGGAGGGCATGCTGTACGCCTCCGTCAAGCTGAATCCCAACAAGGGGCAGCCGCTGAAGTCCTACGATGCGACCAAGGCCCGGGCGATGCCGGGGGTCAAGAAGATCCTCGAAATCAATAACGGCGTCGCGGTGATCGCCACCAACAGCTGGTACGCGATGAAGGCGGTCGACGCCATCGCTTGCGAGTGGGCGCCCTCCGTGTATCCCGCGGAGCAGGCCGACCATTGGAAGGTTCTGGAATCGTCGTTCAAGCCTGAGTTCCTGGGCAAGGAATGGCGGAAGATCGGCGATATCGAGACCGGGCTGAAGACCGGGACACGCGTCGAAGCCGAATATCGCGCGCCCTATGTGGCGCATCAGCCACTCGAACCTCTCAACGGGATCGGCCTCGTCACCGACAAGGGAATGGAGCTCTGGGTCGGCCATCAGAGCCCCCGCTTCGTGCAATATGTCGCGGCGACGGCGATCGGCCTCAAGCCGGAACAGATCACCTTCCACAATCAATGGACTGGTGGAAGTTTCGGCCATCGCCTCGAATACGAGAACGTCCGCGTTCTCGCCGAGATCGCCAATCAGATGAAGGGCACGCCGGTCAAGCTGGTGTTCTCGCGCGAGGAGGATTTCCTTCAGGACATTCCGCGGCAGATTGCCATCGCCCGGCATCGTGGCAGCGTGGACAAGGGCAGGATCGTCTCGGCCGACCTGCAACTGGCTTCGACGGCGCCGCTCAAGGGATTGCTCGAGCGTTCGGGCACGCCTTCAAAGGATCCCGACGGGCAATTGGCCGCCGGCCTGTGGAACGTCTATTACGACATCCCCCATTTCCGGGGCACGAGCTACGAGGCGCAAGGGTTGTCGCCATGCACCACATGGCGGTCGGTCGGCGCCTCCACATCGGGCTTCTTCACCGAAAGCTTCATCGACGAACTGATCCACGCGGCCGGTCTCGATCCCATGAAGGCGCGGATTGCGATGTGCACCGTTCCGCATTACCGCAAATTGCTGGAGACGCTCGCGCAAATGTCGGATTGGAAGGGGCCGCTCGGCAACGGCCGCGGGCGCGGCGTCGCGTTCGTCGAGTCCTTCGGGACGCCGACGGCCGAGGTCGTCGAAGTCACGATGACCGACAGAGGCATCAGGATCGACAAGGTCTGGGTTGCCGTCGACGTCGGCAAGGTCGTGGACCCCGTCAATTTCGAGAACCAGGTGCAGGGCGGTGTCATCTGGGGGCTCGGCCACGCCATCAACTGCGAGCTCACCTATGCCAAGGGCGCGGTGCAGCAGACCAATTACAACCACCACGAAGCGATGCGGATCTATCAGTGTCCCGTGATCGAAGTGCGCGGGCTCGAGAACGATCCGAAGGTGAGGGGCGTCGGCGAGCCGCCGGTGCCGCCGGCCGCGCCCGCACTTGCGAACGCGATCTTTGCCGCGACCGGAAAGCGCATCCGCGAGATGCCGTTCAACAAGTTCATCGACTTTGTGTGAGGGCGGATCATGAAGGGATTTCTGATTGCGGCGCTCCTCGCCACTTCGTCGATTGCAGCGCTCACGGGACTGGTCGCGGCCAAGGACGAATCCAGGAAAGACGTCCTGCCGCCGGGCAGCGTCAATCGCGCCGAGGGGCTGGAGGCCTGGAAGCGGATCGAAGCGGTGGTGACCCATCCACGCTGCGCCAACTGCCATGTCGATGCCAAGGCCATCCCGATCTGGACCCCGGCGGGCGAAACCAAGCCGCGCGTGCATGGCATGAACATCCACGGCGGCGAGAGCCGTATCGGCGCCGAGGCGATCCCGTGCGCGACCTGTCATATGACCTCGACCCAGGCGAACGAGCCTGCGCCCGCGCCGCCGCGCGCCGGCATCGACTGGCAGCTTGCGCCGGTGGCGTTCATCTGGTTCGGCAAGAGCGGCGCCGAGATCTGCGCGCAGATGAAGGATCCCAAGCGCAATGGCGGCCGCGACGCCGCCGGTCTCGTCGAGCACTTGCGGCACGATGCGTCCTTGAACGGCTTCATCCCGCGGGGTTGGGCGCCCGGGGCAGGTCGTTCGACGCCGCCGGGCAGCTTCGAGGACCACGTCAAGGACATGGCAATGTGGGGCGCGGCCGGGCAGCCCTGTCCGAACTGACCGTTCTCTGCGTCGCGCCAAGGCGATCCCCAATCGTAGAGCCAGGATCCCGACAACGAAAATATTGATCGGCCAGTCCTGGTGCTCTGGCCGCCTGAACGCACAGCGTTATCGAAAGGAGAAAACCGTGACCCAACATGTCCTCTTCATTGTCACCAACGCAGCCGTGATCGGTCCGCATAGTCGCAAGACCGGCTTCTTTTTCGCCGAGGTCGCCCATCCTTTCGAGGTGCTCGACAGGGCTGGGGTCGCGGTGGAGTTCGCGTCCCCGGCCGGGGGATGGACGCCTTACGACGCGTACGACGAGAAAGATCCCGCTCAGAAGGATTTTCTCGCGAGCAAAGCCTTTCGCCGCTTGAATCACAGTCGCAAATTGTCCGAGGTGGACGCCGCCGACTACGACGCCATCCTGGTGCCCGGCGGTCTTGGGCCCATGGTGGATATCCAGCGCAATGCAGCAGTCCAGAGTGCCATTGTGCGTGCCTGGAGCACTGGCAAGTTCGTCGCCGCTGTTTGTCACGGGCCGTGCGCGCTGCTTGGCGTTGACCTTGGCGATGGCGTCCCTTTCGTGCGCGGCAAGAGGCTCACGTCCTTCTCGAAGAAGGAAGAGTACGACTACGCCCGCGATGATGTGCCTTACGAGCTCGAGGATGCGTTGAGGGCAGAGGGTGCCGAGTATTCATCCACGGCCAACTGGCAACCTCACGTCGTGGTCGATGGCCGGCTCATCACGGGGCAGAACCCCGCGTCGGCCGGAGCGCTGGGAAAAGAGTTGCTGGCCGCCCTCAAGGATAAGAGCACTGTCGCGAAAATCTGAAGATTCGCAGCGTACGGAATTCGAGAGGGATGGGCTCGGCATCCGAGGCCGCGCTTGCCCTCGCATGGGGAGCTATCGAATGACGCAATTGCCATCCAAGATTACCGCGATCCTGGTTGCTCGCCCGGGCAAGTCCGCTGAACTGAGCGCATTGCTTGTCGGCATGGCTCCGCATTCCAGGGCCGAGCCTGGCAACCTGCGTTGGGATGTCTGGCGCGACATATCGAACGAAGATCGCTACGTTCTCGACGAACTGTACCGCGACGTTGCGGCCGTCGAAGCTCACCGGGCCTCGCCGCATTACCAGGCCTATCTCGCCAAAATTCCCGAGTTGGCTGATCGGACGGCAGTGATCCTGGAAGCGGTCGAGGTTGGGGACAGGTGAACGGGATCGGAGAAGCTTCGTCGTCGCCGCATCTGCGGAACCTGCTCTCCAGATTTCAGCTCTGCTCGATCCGGGGTACAATCGGTTGTGTTGCCCGACGGGCAAAACACGCAAGCGCTGGGTCGAGGTCACTCCGCTAAAATATTCGTATTTACAGAAATTCGCTTTTGCCGTACAAGCCTGGACATCCCGCCCGCCACGAGGGGCGTTTCGCGATCGTCACGAAGCGCGGGCCGGGATGCGGTGGCCGCGACGGCGTCGGCGCGTCGATGTGGGTTGCAGGGCGGGGGAGACCCGTGAGCAACGGCAGGCGCGATACGACACGGCGCTGACAGCGTCCTTCGTTCGGTCCCGGCGGCGAGCGCACGCCAGTCCCGGGAATGCGGATGAGAGATGTGCGCGGACGGAGAAGTCGTGTGGTCCTGACGCCCGGGGTTCTGGCGTCAAGTCTTGGCGGAGATGTGGCGGCCAACCGGCACGTGCATCGATCATCCGCAAGGCGACGGGGGCAATAGTGCAACGCTCCCCGGGGAGAGCACGAAGGACACCGTGAAAACCATCGCGCAGGGAAGGCCGGGCGACCGGCATCACCTGTCGTCCACCCCGTGCGCTTTTTTGAAGCACACGCGGGACTTCGGGTGCCAGCCGGCGCCCGGCCTTCCCTGCGCCCTTGCTTAAGATGAGGGCGGAAGAAGCCAGCAAAGCTTGGGCGAACAGCCGCGAGGATGCGCAGCCATGTTTATCGCCAAACAACGTTCTCGTGCCCCGGGCGCAGCGCAGCGTCCCTTCGACGATGCGCTGCAGAGCCGGGGCCCATGCAGCAGCGCGTGCCGCGGCCTTCTGGGTCCGGCTCTGCGCAGCAGCGTAAGCACGCTGCAGCGCGTCCGGGACACGAGAGGCGCGGGCGGCGGCCAACACTCCGTCATTGCGAGCGAAGCGAAGCAATCCAGCATCTCTCCGCGGTGAGATCCTTGGATTGCTTCGTCGCAAGAGCTCCTCGCAATGACGAGTTTGCGGCGAGGCTTTCGCGTTTCGGCGCCCCGCTACGCCGTCTCCTCCAGCGCGCGGCGCAGCCTTCGGATGATGACGCCGCGGGCGCGGTCGTCGGCGGCGGCTGCGACACGATCGTTGATGTCGAGCATGAGTTCCGACATCTCGTTGTGCCAGTCGAGACGGGTCACGGCCTCCGGCGCGAGGCGCCGGCGGTGATCGACGTCGAGCACGCGCGGCTCGGGCGCGGCGAGCTCGTAGATGTCGTCCAGCATCGGCTGGTAGACCTTGGCGGCCGGAATGATGCGCTCGGCGACACGCTCGGCAAGTCCCGCGATCGCGCCTTCCTCGCCATGGACCAGGAACAGCCCGCGGGCGATAGGCCGGCGCGCCGCGATCCAGCTGGCGATGCCGGCGCCGTCGGCGTGGCCCGAATATTCGTCGATCATGCGGATGCGGGCGGCGACCTTGATCTCTTCACCCTGGATCCGCACGGCCTTGGCCCCGTTCTGGAGGAAGCGGCCGAGCGTGCCGTTGGCCTGGAAGCCGGCGAGCAGCACGGTCGCGCGTTCGTTCCAAAGCCAGCGCTTCAAATGGTGGCGGATGCGGCCGGCATCGCACATGCCGCTCGCGGCGATGATGATGTGGAATCCGGACAGACGCATGATCGCCTTGCTCTCGTCCGCGGTCTCGGTGAATTTGAGATGCGGCGAGTTGAGCAGGCGCGTGGCGTCGACGGACGGGTCGAGGCTCTCGGCATGGCGGCGGAACACTTCGGTGGCGCGGATCGCGAGCGGCGAATCGAGGAAGATCGGTGCGGTCGGAATCTCGCCGTGCTCCATCAGGTCGACCAGATCGACGATCAGCTCCTGGGTGCGCTCGACGGCGAAGGCGGGCAACAGCAGCGCGCCGCCGGCGGCGGCCGCATCGCGCACCTCGGCCGCGAGGTGCTTGCGGCGAAGGGCAGGGGTCGTGGCCTCGCGTACACGGTCACCATAGGTCGATTCCGAGATGACGTAGTCGAAATCGGTTGGCGCTTCGGGATCGGGCTGCAGCAGCTTGGCCTCCGGCCCGACGTCGCCGGAGAGCAGCACGCGCAGCGGACGTGGCGCGCCTTGCTCGGCGATCTCCAGCTCGATCGAGGCCGAGCCGAGCAGATGGCCGGCGTTCCAGTAGCGGGCGCGGACGCCCGGGATCACGTCGGTCCAGCGCTCGTAGTCGACCGCGCGAAACGACTGCAGCGATGCGATCGCGTCGGCCTGCGTGTAGATCGGATTCACCTCCTTGCGCCCGCGCGAGGCGTTGCGCCGGTTGAGCTGCATGACTTCCGATTCCTGGATGCTGCCGGCGTCGGGCAGCATGTAGGAGCAGAGATCGATCGTGCCGCGCGTTGCCAGGATCGGTCCCTCGAAGCCCGCGCGCACGAGCTTCGGCAACAGACCGCTGTGGTCGATATGGGCATGCGTGAGCAGCACGGCATCGATATCGGCGGGACGAAACGGAAAAGCGCCGTAGTTGAGCTCCTTCAGCGTCTTCTGGCCCTGGAACAGGCCGCAATCGACCAGGAAGCGGCCGCTTGCGGTCTGGAACAGATAGCTCGCCCCGGTCACGGTGCGGGCGGCGCCGCAGAATCGAACGGTGATGCTCATGGAATCGTCTCCGGAAGCTGTGTCGTCGGTAGCTCGGACCGCAAGGCGGCCGCGAGACTTGCGTCGAGCGCAATCGCATTGGTCGGATGCGGCACGCTGTCGGTCGAGCGGATCGACCGGATCCCGGCCTCAGTGAATGCAGGGATCATCGCCGGTGGGAACAGCGCGTGCGTCACGACCGCATCGACGGCGCTTGCGCCCATCGTTGTCAGCGCCTTGGCCGCGGCAATCAGCGTCGTGCCGGAAGAGACGATGTCGTCCACCAGCAGCGCGGGCCGTCCCGACAGCAGGCCGGGATCGGCAAAGCCGATGGACACGGAACGATCGCCGTGCCGCGTCTTCTTCGCCGCCGTGTGCTGCAATCGCAGCCGGCGCGCGATGTCGTTCACCCAGGGCTCGGATTCCATGTCGGGTCCGATCACGACGGTTGTAGGGTCGATGCCGCCCATCGCCAGCGCGCTCGCGATGACAGGCATGGCGGACAGGTTCTCCGCTTCGATGCCTGGAAACACCGACCTGATGTCGGGAGTGCGATGCAGGTGCGCATCCACGGTGACGATGCGGTCGACGGTCCTTGCGAGCAGACCGCCCATGGCACGCTGGCTGATGGCCTCGCCGGCATGAAAGGCAGCATCCTGCCGCATGTAGCAGAGATAGGGCGCGACCAGCACCAGCCGCTTCGCGCCGCCACGTCGCAACGCCTCCGCGGCGAACAGCAGGGCGATCAGCTTGTCATTGGGTTGATCGAGCGGGGCATAGAGGAGGGTGGTGTCGGCGGCCGGCGCGACGGCGATGCGCAGCTCGCCGTCCGGAAAGCGATGCACGGCGATCTCGGCGCAGGAAAGCCCGAGCCGGGCCGCGAGGCGCTTCGCCGCCTCGCGGCCGCCGGGCAGTGTCTGGAGCGCGATCGTGCTCACGAGGCTGACTTGCCCTGCGGGGCCTCGTGTCCGTTGACGACGTAGCCGGTCTCCTCGGCGGCGGCATCGGCAACCAGATCATGCTCGGGGCGGTCGAACGTGTAGACGCGATAGAGCGGCTCGCCCTGCTCGACGCGATCGCCGATCTTCTTGAACAGGCGGATGCCGGCGCCCTTGTCGAGCGGTGCGCCGGCGGTGCGGGCGAGGCGGTTCAGACGCAGGCAGTCGATCGCGGACACGGTGCCGTCATGCGTCGCCTTGACGTCGAAGCTGAGCGATCCCAGCTCGTTGCTGCAGGTCGACGGGCCCTGGGCGTCGATGATCTTCTGCATCTGCTTCAGCGCCGCGCCGCTGTCGAGCAATTCGCGCGCCCTCGCATAGCCGGCGCCGCCGCGCAAGCTCGGATCGTATTCCAGCAGATGCGCGGCGAGCCGCAGCGATTTCTCGCGCAGGTCGCGCGGCGCATCGGGATCGTTGCCGAGCACCGCCATGACGTCATTGGCCTCGAGCACCGGCCCGATGCCGTTGCCGATCGGCTGGCTTCCGTCGGTCACGATCACCTCGACCGAGCGGCCGAAGCGGTCGCCGACGAATTCGAACAGCTTGCGTAGCCGCATCGCCTCGACGCCGTTGGTCACCTTGGCGGTCGGCCCGACCGGAATGTCGATCAACAGATGCGTCGAGCCTGCCGCGATCTTCTTGGACATGATGGAAGCGACCATCTGCTCGCGGGTATCGAGGCTGAGCGGACGCTCGACCGAGATCAGGACGTCGTCGGCGGGCGACAGGTTCACGTGCCCGCCCCAGATCAGGCAGCCGTTGCAGGCCGAGACGATGGCCTTCATCTCCTCGACGCCGACATTCACCCGCGCCAGAACCTCCATGGTGTCGGCGGTGCCGGCAGGCGAGGTGATGGCGCGCGAGGAGGTCTTGGGGATCGGCAGGCCGTGGGCGGCGACGATCGGCACCACGACCATCGAGGTGCGGTTGCCGGGGATGCCGCCGATGCAATGCTTGTCGACGACGACGGGGGTCGGCCATACCAATTGCGTGCCGGCCTGGGCCATCGCACCGGTGAGGGCGAGCAGCTCGTCGCTGGTGATGAAGCTCGCCGAGCCGATCAGGAAGGCGGCGATCTCCATGTCCGAGTAGCGATAATGGGCGAGGTCGTTGATGATCGCGCCGATCTCGGCCTGGCTCAAGGTTCGCCCGCGGATCTTCGCGCGCACCGCCTCCAGGCTCTCCGGAGGCGCGGCGGGCCTGACCGTGACCTGCGTGCCCACGCCTTGCGCGAAGCGCCGGAATGCCGGCTCGGAGAGTCCGATCTCGTCAGGCGCCACCAGCGTATCGTCGTCCGTGATCAGCAAGGTCGCCAGCATGACCTTGTCGCCGTGACGCAGCTCGACGCGGCTGAAGCCGCGGAAGATTTCGGCACGCAGCGCCTTCGACTGCCTGGCGAGGACGACGACGTTCTCGCGGCCGGTATCGAGCCGGACGCGGCGGATCTTCAGTTGGGAGTGCGGAAGCTCTGGATGCATGGACGGGCCGGCAGGAGGAAGCTCGGCCTTCATGCTTAGACGTGGCGGCCCTGATGCTGTTGACGCAGATCATGGCCGGCGGCACCGGGCGTTACTTGATCGCCGTGCTGACCGCGTTGAACTTGCTGTTGAGCAGGGCGCCGCCCGTGTTGTTCACGGCGGTCACGATCGCCAGCGCAATCCCCGCGGCGATGAGGCCGTACTCGATGGCGGTCGCACCATTCTCATCGGCAAGGAAAGACCTAAGCAAACGCATTGCCCAACTCCTGTTGATCCGATCCAACGTATGGTCGCGTCGTCATCGAATTCGTCAATAGATCGAATAAGCTTGGTGCGCCAAAAATTAAGCCCGCGCATCGCGCCTCCGCTGATACGACGGCAGTCATTAAATTAAGGTTCCGCCGGTGCGTCCAAATGGATTCAAATCGGCGGACCCTCGTGCGCGGGCAAGCGCCGGGAGGCGGTTCGCCATGGCGGTCGCATCGGGAGAAGGGTGCCGCTTAACGGATTGTTGAGGCTGTTTGCCGAGGCCAGCGCGTTCATCGGCGCCGGCCAGGCGCATTCAGGGCCCGCAGCATGGCGATACGGGCGAACATCACCCAGCCGCCGCCCGTCTCGGCCGCGTTGATCAAGGTCTCGACGGCGGTCTGCCAGTGCGCCTCGTGCTGGGCGTCCTCGGGCAGCTGCATGATGTAGTCCGCGGCGTCCTGGAGCGTGTGCAGCGTGCGCTTGCTGCTCACGCGAACGGGATCGTCGAACGCCGTCGACCAGGGCATGTCAGGCCGCCTGATCCGCGAGGAGTGACATCACGGCGTGATTGATGCGACGCTGTCAGCCCGCCTTCTTCGCCCGCGCCGGCGCGCGGACCGGCTTGTCGGCTGCCTTCTTCGGGGCATCCTTCGCCTTTGCCGCAGCGTCCTTGCCGCCCTTGCCGGATATCGGCAGCAGCATCTCGCGCTGGCCCTCGACGCGCTTCTTCGGCTTCTTGGCCTTGGCCTCCTTGGCGACCTTCGCCGCGGGCGCTGTGTCCTTCTCGTTCGCGATGCTCTTCTTCAGCGCGTCCATCAGGTTGATGACGTTGCCGCCGGTCTTCGGCGCCGCCTTGGCCGCGATCGGCATGCCGCTGCGCTTCTTGTTGATGAGATCGATCAGGGCGGTCTCGTAATGGTCCTCGAACAGCTCCGGCTCGAACGCGCCGGACTTCTTCTCGACGATGTGCCTGGCGAGGTCGAGCATGTCCTTGGTGAGCTTCACGTCCTGGATATCGTCGAAATATTCCGTCTCGCTGCGGACCTCGTAGGGGTAGCGCAGCAGCGTGCCCATCAGCCCGCTCTCGAGTGGCTCGAGCGCGATGATGTGCTCGCGGTTGGTCAGCACCACCCGGCCGATGGCGACCTTGTCCATGCTGCGGATGGTCTCGCGGATCACGGCATAGGCGTCGTGGCCGACCTTGCCGTCCGGCACGAGGTAATAGGGGCGGATCAGATAGCGGTTGTCGATGTCGGTCTTCGGCACGAACTCGTCGATATCGATCGTGTGCGTGGAATCGAGCGCGATCTCGTCGAGCTCGTCCTTGGTGACCTCGATGTAGGTATCGGTGTCGACCTTGTAGCCCTTGACGATGTCCTCGGAGGTCACCTCGTCACCGGTCTCGGCGTCGACCTTGAGGTACTTGATCCGGTGGCCGGTCTTGCGGTTGATCTGGTTGAAGGAGACCTTCTCGGTATCCGAAGTGGCCGGATAGAGCGCAACCGGGCAGGTCACGAGCGACAGACGCAGAAAACCCTTCCAATTGGCGCGGGGGGCCATGGGCTACTCCAAACGCAACAGGGACAGAAGACAAGGATACCATCGGGGAACAACGAATCAAAGCAAGGTCGGTTGCTGAATCTTCCAACTGCGTTAACCGGCCGCGGGGCCGTGCTGTCGCTGCCCGATCCGTGCGTAAAAGCCGGAACATCGTATCCAATCACGCGTTGGCCCGGACATCAGCTGCGAGGAGGTCGCGGCTAACGAAGCGACATCCAGATTGAGGGCATCATGGCAACCACGCGAGAGCAGCGTCAGATCGTGGAAACTCCGACCGAGGCGCGCCAGGGCGAGCCCGGGCCTTCGGTGGCGGCGCTGCTCGCCATTTCGACCGGGCTTGCGATCCTGATCCTCGCCGTCATCTGGTTCGTGTTCTTCCGGACCTGACGGCCGAATTCACGGGAAGGGCGGACCTTCCGGCCTGCCGCGGGCACGCGGCACATTGCGCCCGCCCTGCTGCCGGTCCGTCCGGCCGCAGGGCGGGCGCAGTCGCGTCGGCGATGGACTTCGTATATGACCAAAAAGTAACGCGGCAGGTTCCCCGCGTTCATATTCAGTTCACGCCGGAATTGCTCATCTGGTGCGGTATTGTCGCGGTCTATTTCTGGAGAGAAGCGTGCGCCTGCTCGTTGTTGAGGACGACCCTGATCTCAATCGCCAGCTCACCAAGGCGCTGACCGACGCCGGCTATGTCGTCGATCGGGCCTTCGACGGGGAGGAGGGGCACTATCTCGGCGACAACGAGCCGTATGATGCCGTCGTGCTCGACATCGGCCTGCCGAAGAAGGACGGCATCTCGGTGCTGGAGGCCTGGCGCCGCAACGGCCGCACCATGCCGGTCCTGATCCTCACCGCCCGCGACCGCTGGAGCGACAAGGTGCAGGGGTTCGATGCCGGCGCCGACGACTACGTCGCAAAACCGTTCCACCTGGAGGAGGTGCTGGCGCGCATCCGTGCGCTGCTGCGCCGCTCCACTGGCCATGCCCAGAGCGAGCTCAGCTGCGGTCCCGTCACGCTCGATACCAGGACCGGCCGGGTCAGCGTGTCAGGCAATCCCGTCAAGATGACCTCGCACGAATATCGGCTTCTGGCCTACCTGATGCACCATTCCGGGCGGGTGGTCTCCCGCACCGAGCTGGTCGAGCATCTCTACGACCAGGACTTTGACCGCGACTCCAACACCATCGAGGTGTTCGTCGGCCGCATCCGCAAGAAGCTCGATGTCGACATCATCCAGACCGTCCGCGGCCTCGGCTATCTCCTGACCCCGCCGGCCACCTGACGCGTTCCGGGACTTGACGGGCCGCCCGACACGGGCCTTGGTCCGGTCATGACCTCCGACGCCCCGCCATCCTGCGCCTCCCGGGATATTTCCGATGGCCGCTAGCTCGCTTGCCAACCGGCTGTTCCTGTCGGCGACCGCCTGGCTCGTGGTGATCCTGGCCATCACCGGCGTGGTGCTCTCGTCGGTCTACAAGAACGCCACCGAGCGCGCCTTCGACCGCCGGCTCAACCTCTATCTGCGTACCCTCATAGCCGAGGTCGCGACCCCCGACGAGCCGCCGGACCGCCAGTTCCAGTCGCTGGGCGAGCCCCTGTTCGAGCTGCCGCTGTCGGGCTGGTACTGGCAGATCACCCGGACCGACACCGAGAAGCCGGAGGTGCGCTCCTCACGCTCGCTCTGGGACAAGAAGCTGCCGAAGCTGGAGGAGCAGGGCACCGAGCTCACCGCCGCCGGCATTCGCCTTGCCTATGTCGACGGGCCCGAAGGGCAGAACCTACGCATGGTCGAGCGGCCGGTCGATCTCGGCGCCGACGGCAAGTTTCTCGTCAGCGTCGCCGGCGACGACACCGAGATTTTCGACGAGACACGCAGCTTCGACTATTATCTCGGCGGCACCTTCACCGCGCTCGGCATCGTGCTGCTGCTGACGACCGTGTTCCAGGTCCGTTTCGGCCTGGCGCCGCTCAAGCGCATCTCGGAATCGATCGCCGACATCCGCTCCGGGCGGGCGGAGCGGCTCGAAGGCGAATTCCCGGTCGAGATCGCCCCATTGGCGCGCGAGACCAACGCGCTGATCGATGCCAATCGCGAGATCGTCGAGCGCGCGCGCACCCATGTCGGCAATCTCGCCCACGCGATCAAGACGCCGCTCTCGGTCATCGTCAATGAGGCCGGCGCCCACATTGCCGATCCGTTCGCGGCCAAGGTGATGGAGCAGGCGGACGTGATGCGCGACCAGGTCGCCCATCATCTGGAGCGAGCCCGCATCGCAGCGCGGGTTTCCGTGGTCGCGACCGTGACGGAAGTGGCGCCTGCCATCGAGGCGCTGCGGCGGACTATGGAGAAGATCCATCGCGATCGTGGCATCGTGGTCGAGGCCAAGGCCGATCCGTCGGCGAAATTCCGCGGCGAGCGCCAGGATCTGGAGGAGATGGTCGGCAATCTCGTCGACAATGCCTGCAAATGGGCGGCCTCGCGCGTTTTCATCGAGGTTCTGGTGGACCCGCCGCCCCAGGCGGGGGCCGGCCCGCGGCTGCGCATCGTCGTCGATGACGACGGCCGCGGCCTGTCGGAGGCCGAGCGCGCCCAGGTCTCCCGGCGCGGCCAGCGGCTCGACGAGTCCAAGCCCGGCTCGGGATTGGGGCTGTCGATCGTGACCGACCTCGCGGCGCTCTACGGCGGCAGCCTCTCGCTCGGCGGCGCGCCGACCGGCGGCCTGCGCGCCGAACTGATCCTTCCGGGTATATAATCCTTTGTTCCGGCGTCGCTTTTCGTCCTCGCCAAGGGCCGGCCGACGCCAACCAAGGGAATTCGGGCCGACTTCCTAAACGGCTTCTTAAGTGGGCCCTCCTATGATCGCGCCCGGACGCATCCAGGTCCGCCATTTTACCGTGCATTACCCGGGCGCATGAGCCAGACATCGATCGAGCGGCTGAGGGAATATCTCGCGCAGCTCCCGCCGCAGGCGCAGGCGCTGCTGATGCGGGAGTTCGAGCGTGCGCTCGAGCGCGGTCAGGACACGGCGGTGGCGACCCTCGTGCTCGAGCAGTTGCGCAAGATTGTCCGCAAGACCGAAGCCGATGAAGCCCCGCCGCCGCGCACGGACGATCTGTCGCGGCTGCTGTTCCAGGTGCTGGAACCGTTCCTGGTCGAAGCGGGCGTCCCGATCCGGGTCGGCCAGATTCGTCGCTCCTCGCTCCAGCCGATCTGGCAATGGCTCGGCCGCGACGGCGCGCCGGACAAGATCAACGAATTCGAGGCCGCGCTGGCCCGTATGCCCGCCGATAGTGCGGGGCAGGTCGAGGCCTTGGCGCTGAAGCTCCAAGCCGCGGCTGCGGACGCCATTTTCGGGCTGACGGGTCCCGGCGGCGGCGACAAATCGCGCGCGCTGGCCCGGGTCGGCCCGCCCAACGTGATCGAGGACCTCTATTCGATCGGAGCGGTGCTCCAGGTCCGGGAGGCCATCGCCAGCCTGAACGAGAGGCTGCCGCGGACCTTGCGCGCGTTCGGCGATTCCCAGATCGCCTCGGTGACGTCGGCGCTCAACATTCCGGTGCTCCAGACGCCGCAGATGCTGCCCTTCGCGCTGTCGATCGTGGTGGAGCGGATGACCGCGCCCTGGCAGATCATTCGCCTCGCCATCAAGATTGCCGCCTCCGACGACGAGATCCGCGTCGCGGCGACGCCTTACGGCGCTGCCGTCACGATCGCGCTGCACGATCTGTCCTGTGTCGCGGCCACCTTGCGCATGGACATCAAGCGCGGCCATTTCGACAACGTGGCCGGCAATCTCAAGGCGCTGCACGACGGCGTGCGCGGCCTGCGCACCGAGCTCGACCTGCGCAACGATTCCGCCTGGGGCAGGCAGCTCACCTCGATCCGGGCCGACATCTCCAATGCGCTGCAATCCGAGATCGACAGCGTTCCCGGCCGGGTCCGCCGCATCCTGCGCCAGCGGCCAGAGAAGGACATTCCGCCGGGGGCGCGGATCGACAGCACCGAGGTGGAAGAGACCGTGGCACTGATCGATTTCGTCGCGACCTGCCGCAATTATGCGAGCGAGCTGGCGATCAACGAGGTGACGCTGCGCACCTATTCCGATCTCCAGCAATACGTCGAACGCTCGACCGAGCAGCTGGTGCAGTCGTTGCGAGCCGCCGATCACAAGGTCCGCACCTATCGGCAACAGCAGGTGGACGCCGCGATTCGCTTCTGCCAGGTGCTGTTTGGCGACGACTACGCCTCGCTGATGAGCCGGGCCGCGCAAAACGCCGCTACGGGCGAGCGCAAATCGTCGCGCGCGAGCTGATCGAAGCGCATATTTTCGTAAGCACAATTTCTGGTTGACGGTGCCGGTGTCGCGCCGTACGGTTCCCGTGGAAATCCGGGGACTTCTATTTGTGCGCATGAAACCCGTCATCAGCTCGATCGAAATTGAGAACCGCGTCGTCGTTGCCAAGTATCAAAGGCTGATGGTCGGCGCCAAAGTGGTGCTCGTCGAGAAGGCAAGCGGTCGGCAATTGTCCGAGACCATCACGCGGGTTGCGTCTCCGGTTCCCGTTGGCGCGCTGCGCATCAGATTGCCGGAGGCCGTCCCCCCAGGAACGTACTTCCTGAAGGCCTTCAACGGCCACGGCGAGCAGGCCGCGCAAAGTGCGGATTTCGAGATCTGCTAAGCCGTTGGATTCGCATCGTTTCGAGACTGCTTGCGGTCGCGCCGAATTGACAATTGTCAATTGCCGCATCGTCCGGCCGTGGTGTAAAGGCACCTATGGGCGCGGTTCGTGCGCTGCCGGAAGCTTGCCAGATGACGCTATGGTTCGTGTTCGCGCTGATGACGGTCGCGGCGATTTTCGCCGTGCTTTGGCCGCTTGGCCGCAAGGAACGCGCGCAAGATCAAGGTAGCGAGGTCGCGGTTTACAAGGACCAGCTGGCCGAGATCGAGCGTGATCTCGCCGCAGGCATGATCCCGGCGCCCGACGCCGAGGCCGCGCGGGTCGAGATCAGCCGCAGGCTGCTTGCCGCAGCCGCGAGCGAGCCCGCGACGGCACCGACGTCGAACGTGACATGGCGCCGCGTGGCGGCCGTGCTGGCGCTCGCCGGCCTGCCGCTCGTTTCGCTCGGCGTCTACATGCCGCTCGGCTCGCCCAAATTACAGGACTTTCCGCTGGCGCAACGGGAGCGCGTGCCGGGCAAGGCGCAGTCGCTCGAGAATCTCGTCGCACAGGTCCAGCAACATCTGGAAAAGAATCCGACCGACGGCCGCGGCTGGAACGTGCTGGCGCCGGTGCTGCAGCGGCTCGGCCGTTTCGACGATGCGGTGCGCGCCTATCGCAACTCGCTCACCTACAATGGCGAGAGCTCGGAGCGCCGGGCCGATCTCGGCGAAGCGCTCTCGGCCGCCGCCGGCGGCGTGGTGACCGCCGAGGCCAAGACGGAGTTCGAGCGGGCCCACGCCCTGGACGCGGACGATCCCAAGGCCAACTACTTCCTCGGCCTCGCCGCCGAGCAGGACGGCCGCAAGGACGATGCCGCGACGATCTGGCGCGCGCTGCTTGCCAAGGCGCCCGCCGATGCGCCCTGGCGCGTCCTGGTGCAGACCTCGCTGGCGCGGGTCGGCGGCGGTGGCACGATGCCGGCGCTGTCCGACGAGGCGATTGCCGCTTCCAAGGACATGGCCGAAGGCGATCGCAACGCGATGGTGCGGGGCATGGTCGAGCGTCTGGCCACCCGGTTGAAGCAGAACGGCGACGACGTCGAGAGCTGGCTGCGCCTGGTGCGCGCCTATCTCGTGATGGGCGAGCGGGACAAGGCGATGGGGGCGTCGGCCGATGCCCGGCAGGCGGTTGGCAGCGACGGCGAGCGGCTTCGCCAGCTCAACGAAGGCCTCAGGACGCTCGGGCTCGGCGGATGATGATGTCGGGACGACAGAAGCGGAGAACGGATACGCCATGACGCGCAAGCAGCGACGTATGACCATCATCGGCGGCTCGCTCGCCGTGCTCGCGCTCGCGGCCGCGCTGGTGCTCAACGCCCTTCGCGACTCCATCGTGTTCTTCTCGACGCCGACCATGGTCGCCGAGAAGCACGTCGAGCCGGGCAAGCGGTTTCGTCTCGGCGGGCTGGTGCAGCCCGGCTCGCTGCAGCGCGGGGACAATCTCGCGGTGACCTTCGAGGTCGCCGACGGCAACGCCAAGCTGCCGGTGGCTTACAAGGGCATCCTGCCCGACCTGTTCCGCGAGGGGCAGGGCGTCGTCGCCGAAGGTGCGCTCGATGCCAACGGCGTGTTCAAGGCCGATACCGTGCTTGCCAAGCACGACGAGACCTACATGCCCAAGGACGTCGCCGATGCCCTGAAGAAGCAGGGGCACTGGAAGGACGATTACGGCGGCAAGCCTTCCGACGGCGGCAAGACGTCCGATGCGGGCAAGCCGGCGACAACGGCGCAGGGCAATCCGCAAGGAGCGGTGCGGTGATCGCAGAATCCGGACATTACGCCCTGGTGCTGGCGCTTGGGCTCGCCCTGATCCAGTCGGTCGTGCCCCTGATCGGCGCGCGCCTGCGCGACGTCGCGCTCATGAACGTGGCGCGCTCCACGGCGCTGGCGCAGCTCCTGTTCGTCGGCGCTTCGTTCATCGCTCTCGTGATGCTGCACGTGAACTCGGATTTCTCGGTCGCCAACGTCTACGAGAATTCCCACTCGATGAAGCCGCTGCTCTACAAGATCACCGGCGTGTGGGGAAACCATGAAGGCTCGATGCTGTTGTGGGTGTCGATCCTTGCGCTGTTCGGCGGGCTGGTCGCCGCTTTCGGCAACAATTTGCCGCTGTCGCTGCGCGCGCACGTGCTCGCGGTCCAGGCCTGGGTCGCCAGCGCCTTCTATCTCTTCATCCTCGTGACGTCGAACCCGTTCCTGCGTATCGCGAGCCCGCCGATCGAGGGCCGCGATCTCAATCCGGTGCTCCAGGACATCGGGCTCGCCGTGCATCCGCCGATGCTCTATCTCGGCTATGTCGGCTTCTCGATCTCGTTCTCCTTCGCCATCGCGGCGCTGATGGAGGGACGGATCGACGCGGCCTGGGCGCGCTGGGTGCGGCCGTGGACGCTGGTCGCCTGGATCTTCCTGACGCTCGGCATCGCCATGGGCTCGTACTGGGCCTATTACGAGCTCGGCTGGGGCGGTTGGTGGTTCTGGGATCCGGTCGAGAACGCCTCGCTGATGCCGTGGCTCTCCGGCACCGCGCTATTGCATTCGGCGCTGGTGATGGAAAAGCGGAACGCGCTGAAGGTCTGGACCATCCTGCTCTCGATCCTGACCTTCTCGCTGTCGCTGCTCGGCACCTTCCTGGTGCGCTCGGGCGTCATCACCTCGGTGCACGCCTTCGCCACCGATCCCACCCGCGGCGTGTTCATTCTGCTGATCCTCTGCCTGTTCATCGGCGGCAGCCTGTCGCTGTTCGCGGGCCGCGCCACCTCGTTGAAGCAGGGCGGCCTGTTCGCGCCGATCTCGCGCGAGGGCGCGCTGGTCCTGAACAATCTGCTGCTCACGGTCGCCTGCGCCGTCGTGCTGTTCGGCACGCTCTATCCGCTGGCGATGGAGATGCTCGCCGACTTCAAGATGTCGGTCGGTGCGCCGTTCTACAACCTAACCTTCGCGCCGCTGTTTACCCTGCTGCTGCTCGCCGTGCCGTTCGGGCCGATGCTGGCATGGAAGCGCGGCGACCTGCTCGGCGTGACGCAGCGCCTGTTAGCTGCGGGCGTTGCCGGGCTCGTCGCCGTCGCCATCGCCTGGGGCTGGGCGACTGGCGGCAGCACGCTGGCGCCGCTCGCGATCGGGCTCGGCGTCTTCGTCATCGCCGGCGCGGTCACCGACATCGTC
Source organism: Bradyrhizobium frederickii (assembly GCF_004570865.1). GTDB lineage: Bacteria > Pseudomonadota > Alphaproteobacteria > Rhizobiales > Xanthobacteraceae > Bradyrhizobium > Bradyrhizobium frederickii. Next base: position 282,476 of record NZ_SPQS01000007.1, on the reverse strand, counting down.
GAGCGGACCGGCCTCGTGCGGCTGCCGTTCGCAACCGTGCTGCACCGGGCGCGCGGTCTGCCGCGCTCGTCCTGGGGCACCGCGTTTGCGCATGCCGGCCTCGGCGTGGCGCTGATCGGGATCGTCTGCGAGACCACCTGGAACAGCGAATATATCGCGACGATGAAGCAGAACGACGTCGCCCACATTTCCGGCTTCGACGTGAAGCTCGACGGGGTGCTGCAGCGTCAGGGGCCGAACTACCGCGAGATGATCGCCGAGTTCAACGTCAGCCGCGACGGCGCGCCACTCAGCGTCATGACGCCGTCCAAGCGCAGCTTCACCACCCGCGGCTCCTCGACCACCGAGGCCGCGCTGCTGACCCGCGGCGCGAGCCAGCTCTATATCTCGCTCGGCGACGCCAACGCCGAGGGCGCCATCGCCGTGCGCATCTATTACAAGCCGATGGTGCTCCTGATCTGGTGGGGGCCGGTGCTGATGGCGTTCGGCGGCGTGCTGTCGCTGTCCGACCGGCGCCTGCGGGTCGGCGCGCCGAAGCCGGCGCGGGCCAAGCAGCGCCTCCAGCCGGCGGAGTGATCCGATGCGCCGGATCATGGCCGCGTTCGCCCTGCTGATGCTGCTGGCTTTGCCGGCGGCCCACGCGGTGCAGCCCGACGAGATCATGTCGGATCCCGCCAAGGAAGCCCGTGCGCGCGAGCTGTCGCGCGAGCTGCGCTGCATGGTCTGCCAGAACCAGTCGATCGACGATTCCGATGCGCCCCTGGCGCGCGACCTGCGGCTCCTGGTGCGCGAGCGTATCGGCGCCGGCGACAGCAATTCGCAGGTGCTCGACTTCCTGGTCGCGCGCTACGGCGAGTTCGTGCTGCTGAAGCCGCGCTTCGAGCGTCAAACCCTGCTGCTGTGGCTGCTCGGGCCGCTGCTGCTGATCGGGGGCGGCGTGGCCCTGTGGCTGCAAATCCGGCGTCGCGCCCGTGGCGGTGCAGACCTACCAGCGCCGCCGCTCACGCCCGACGAACAGGCGAAGCTCGCGGCCTTGAAGTCCGAGGAGACCAAATCTCCGTAGCGGCGCGACTGGCCACGTAGTCCTACGTAGACCGCCGGCTCGCCGCCGCACGGTTCATGGTATTTTGACCTTTGTCTGGAAGCTTGTCGCGAGCTTCGAATCCAGACTCCGAGTCCCCCCATGTTCGCGAACAGCAATCTGACGATCCGCTTCCTGGTCGGCGCCGTCGTCGCTGCATTATTGTTTCTGCTGGGCATCGGCGGCGGCACCGGCTTCATTGCGGTGCTCTATCTCAACAACGAGATCACCAGCCTGTCCTCGGACTTCGCCGCGCTGAGCGGCCCCGCGCGCGACCATGCCATGCAGATCTATCAGCAGGCACAGGCCGCGTTCTCCTACTTCCTGGCCGCCTGCGGCGTGATCGCCGTCGTCGCCTTCGCGATCTGCCTCACCACCTGGTTTGCCGTCCGCAACGGCATCCTCAATCCGCTGGCGGCGATCGTCCATGCGATGCGCGAGGTCGCCGACCAGAAGTTCGAGACGCCGGTTCCGGGGCTCGGCCGCACCAACGAGATCGGCCTGCTCGCCGGTGCGCTGGAAGTGTTCAAGACCAATGGCATCGAGCGGCGCCACCTCACCGAACGGCAGCTCCACGAAGCGCAGCACCAGGCCGAGCGATCGAAATTCCTGGACGACCGGATCAAGCGCTTCAACGACCTCGTCGCCAGCGTCGTCGACAGCGTGGCGTCGTCGGCGGTGCACCTGAAGAGCAACGCCGAGACGCTGTCGCGGACGGCCAACGACACCAGCACCAAGGCCAATGCGGTGGCGAGCGCCGCGAGCCTGGCCAGCGCCAGCGTGCAGACGGTGGCAGGTTCTGCCGGGGAGATGACGAATTCGATCGGCACGATCAGCCGCCGCGTCACCGATGCGACCCAGCGCGCCGAAGGCGCGGCGTCCGAGGCGGAGAAGAGCCGCGACACCATCCACACGCTGTCGGATGCCGCCGACAAGATCGGCGAGGTCGTCCAGCTGGTGCAGGCGATCGCATCGCAGACCAACCTGCTGGCGCTGAACGCCACCATCGAGGCGGCCCGGGCAGGGGAGGCCGGCAAGGGGTTTGCGGTGGTCGCCTCCGAGGTGAAGAATCTGGCGCATCAGACCAGCAAGGCGACGGAGGAGATCACCTCCCACGTCGCCAGCATTCAGGGCATCACCGCACAGACGCGCGACGCGATCGACGGCATCTCCAAGACGCTGTCGGAGATCTCCTCCATCATGTCCGGCATCGAGGTCGACACCTCCCAGCAGCGCAACGCGACGCAGGAGATCACGCGCAGCGCCCAGGACGCCGCGCGCGGCACCCTCGACGTCTCGAACCATATCGTCCAGATCACTTCGACCTCCGCGGAGACCGGCCGCATGGCCGCCGAGGCGCGGGATTCCGCGGTCGATCTGTCGCAGCAGGCCGAAACCTTGAAGCGCGAAGTCGACGAGTTCATCGTCAGCGTCAGAGCGAGCTAAGCGCGCAAAAAAGCCCAACCGCGCGCGTTCCGGGAACACGAGTTAAGTTCCTGTGGAATCACAATTTTCGGCCTGCGCTAAACTGCCGCATCCGCGTTCCGCCTTCATTACGAAAGTTTAACCCCGCCGCCAGCGCACGGTAAGGCGGGAGACCCCATCTTCAGGTCCGTAAGGTGCCGCCCTCAGGCATCACATGGATTTCAAGGCCCTGGAGATCTCTGCATGACCGACCGTATCGACCTCTCGAACCTTCCGTCCTACCGGCAGCCGCGCCGGTCGGTGTTCTCCGCGCGCAAGTTCGCGCTGATGGCCTCGGTCGTCGCCGGCCTTGGCGCGGCCGTCTATGGCTTCAGCCCGTCGAGCTCGCCGGCCGACCTGTTCACGAGCCCGGCGCATGCGCAGGTCAACAACGAGGTCCGCAAGGTCGAACGTCCCATCGGCTTCGCCGACATCGTCGAGCGCGTGAAGCCCTCGGTGATCTCGGTGAAGGTCAACATCAAGGAAAAGACCGCGAGCAACGATGACGGCGACGATTCATCCTCGCCGTTCCAGCCGGGCTCGCCGATGGAGCGCTTCTTCCGCCGCTTCGGCGGACCGGATGGTGTCCCCCCGGGCATGAAGGGCGGCCGCGGCCGCGTCGTGCAGGGCCAGGGCTCCGGCTTCTTCATCTCGGCTGACGGCTTTGCCGTGACCAACAACCACGTGGTCGACGGCGCCGACAAGGTCGAGGTCACCACCGACGACGGCAAGACCTACACCGCCAAGGTGATCGGCACCGACCAGCGCACCGACCTCGCCCTGATCAAGGTCGAAGGCAGCTCGAACTTCCCGTTCGCCAAGCTCGCCGACAGCAAGCCGCGGATCGGCGACTGGGTGCTCGCGGTCGGCAATCCCTTCGGTCTCGGCGGCACCGTGACCGCGGGCATCGTTTCGGCGAGCGGCCGCGACATCGGCAACGGCCCCTATGACGATTTCATCCAGATCGACGCGCCCGTGAACAAGGGCAATTCCGGCGGTCCGGCCTTCGACACGAATGGCGAGGTGATGGGCGTCAACACCGCGATCTACTCGCCCTCCGGCGGCAGCGTCGGCATCGCGTTCTCGATTCCGGCGAGCACGGTGAAGAGCGTGGTCGCCCAGCTCAAGGACAAGGGCTCGGTCAGCCGTGGCTGGATCGGCGTGCAGATTCAGCCCGTCACGTCCGACATCGCCGACAGCCTCGGCATGAAGAAGGCCGAAGGCGCGCTGGTGGCGGAGCCGCAGGCCAACGGTCCGGCCGCCAAGGCCGGCATCGAATCCGGCGACGTGATCACGGCGGTCAACGGCGAATCCGTCAAGGACGCGCGCGAGCTTGCCCGCACCATCGGCGGCATGGCGCCCGGCGCGACCGTGAAGCTCAACGTGCTGCACAAGGGTCAGGACAAGGTCGTCAACCTCACCCTCGGCCAATTGCCGAACACGGTCGAGGCCAAGGCCGACAACGACAATGACAGCGGCAAGGGTGCGAGCAAGGGCACCGACGTGCCCAAGCTCGGCATGACCGTTGCGCCCGCCAATTCGGTGGCCGGCGCCGGCAAGGAAGGCGTCGTCGTCACCCAGGTCGATCCGAAGAGCGCCGCGGCTGAACGCGGCTTCAAGGAAGGCGACGTGATCCTCGAAGTCGGCGGCAAGAGCGTCGCCACCGCCGGCGAAGTCCGCGATGCCATCAATACGGCGCGGACCGACAACAAGAACAGCGTCCTGATGCGCGTGAAGAGCGGCGGCCAGTCGCGCTTCGTCGCGGTGCCCCTCGCCAAGGGGTAAGCCTTTAGGAGGCTCTCGAGATGAAGGGTGTCGCCGGCATCAGTCGCCCCCGCCGCCGGCGCCCTTCGGGGAAGCAGCGTAACCATCGCTTCCCCTTGCTACCTTCCGGTGGAAAAACGCCCCCCTCCGTCGGAAGGCCTAGGGCGGTGAAGTCCCCCCAGCTTCACCGCCCGCCTTTTTCTCCATGCCAGCGTCTCCCCCTCGGCTTGCATGCGATTGCCGCTCGCGCCATGTTTAGAGAAGGTTGACCTCCTTGACCGCCGCCGAACGCACGATGCGCCTCCTCATCATCGAAGACGACCGCGAATCCGCCGACTACCTCGTGAAGGCGTTTCGCGAGGTCGGACACATTGCCGACCACGCCGCCGACGGCGAGGAGGGCCTCGCCATGGCCGAGAGCGGCGATTACGACGTGCTGGTGGTCGACCGCATGCTGCCCAAGCGCGACGGCCTGTCGCTGATCGGCGCGCTGCGCGACAAGGGCAACACGACGCCGGTGCTGATTCTCTCCGCCCTCGGCCAGGTCGACGACCGCATCAAGGGCCTGCGCGCCGGCGGCGACGATTATCTGCCAAAGCCCTATTCCTTCGCCGAGCTGCTGGCCCGGGTCGAGGTGCTGTCACGCCGCCGCGGCGGGCCCGCCGAGGACACGCTCTACCGCGTCGGCGATCTCGAGCTCGACCGGCTCTCGCATCGCGTCGCCCGCGGCAAGGACGAGCTGACGCTGCAGCCGCGCGAATTCCGCTTGCTCGAATATCTGATGAAGCATGCCGGCCAGGTGGTGACGCGCACCATGCTCTTGGAGAACGTCTGGGACTATCATTTCGATCCGCAGACCAACGTGATCGACGTGCACATTTCGCGCTTGCGCTCCAAGATCGACAAGGGCTTCGAGCGGCCGCTGCTGCACACGATCCGCGGCGCCGGGTACATGATCCGTGACGGGATCAGATAAGATACGGTACGGTACCTTTTGCTGCTTTTCAGATGGCTTGGTTCTTGATCGCCGATTTGGCCTCAACCTTGGTCTCCGGGTCACTGTGTGGTGCAGCCACTTCCGCCCTCTCTTGTGGCGCTCCGAATTTGGCGCGGATCGTGTTGACTGCGGTGCACTGTGCGCCTTCGAGCGCTGACTTTTCCGCATCGTGAGGCGGCTTGTGGCGGCCGTGCGAAAATCCAAACTGAGGCTGGGGCGACCAAGCAAAGCTCGGGCGAAACAGGTCGCGAGAACGCGAAAATGCGTGTTTCGCCGTAACGCATGCCGACAGTCCCGCCATGAAACTGCGCAGCTCGATCGGACTGGACCATGACGTCGTCAGGTCCGGACCGATCGACGCCGTGGGCGCGCTTAGCTGCAGCTCAGCGGCAATGGCTGGTCGGGATGCAACTCGTACCAGTCATAGCAATCCGGATAGGCGCCGTAGAATCCATATCCGGGCCGGCCATAACGGTGAAATGCATGCTGGCGGAGACCGCCGGCATGACCGCCGAAGCCGAGGTGCTCGCCGCCGAACCGGGCGCCGCCGCCGAATCCTCCCTCGTGGCCCATGCCGCCGAAATGCGCGCCGCCACCAAAGCCCGCATGTCCTCCGCCGCCAAAGCCGCCGTGGCCGCCGCCACCCCCGCCGCCGTGCGCGTCGGCCGCGCCGATGGCCAGCGTCGAAGCGAGTGCTGCTGTTGCCAGAATCATGATGGCTCGTTTCATGGAAAACTCCTCTCGTGTTGAGCTGCCCCGCCCATCCCGGAAGCCGCTGACGCATCGTGCTGCGCGCGCGAGGCTACCGATGACTGGGCGTGTGATGCAGGAGAGGTAGGAGCGATGAACGGCAATCCAACTGAATTCGGCGTCATACATCAGTCGCGCTACTCGCGAAGGTGAACTCGCCGCGCGCTGCAGCGGCGTGCGCGCGAGGAGCGGGCTGAATGGACCAGCCCGCTCCCTGTCATTCGATGTGCGGCGGCCGGCGGCGTCATCCGCACGGACGGGTCGACGCGATCAGAAGCTGCCGGTGCCCGGCTCGCACGGCACGTTGTTGCCGGTCCACGGCGCGGTGGCGAAGGCGCCGACACGCGGCGCCGGAACGCAGGCGCGTTCGCCCGGATAATAGAAGGGCGCGCTCGTTGCGACCGTATCGGCTTCCACGGCGGGCCGCCGCACGACGCCGTGATGCTCGCGAGCCATCACGGGCCCACCGAGCATGGCGGCTGCAATCAGTCCCATCGACAACAGTTTGGACGTGGTCATTTGCTCTCTCCATTGGTGACGTCAGGCCGAACCAAGCCGGCTCGCCGTCGAGGTGCGAACAATCGGGCGCGATTCAAACGCACGATTTGCTCACTCGCGTTCAACGGCCTGTGAGCCGATGCGGCGCCGCAGCCACGATCGTGCGAATGCACAACATCCGTGGCCCCGGAAACTACAGCGCGTGCGTTGAGGGCATATGTTCGATGCAGCGCAGTTCGCAGCGGAGTCCGCAAGATGATCACGACATTGGCAACACGCATCGTCCTTGCATTGGCGCTGCTCGTGAGGCGAGCCGTCCGCAACATGAACTGGAATTCAATGGCAGCGCCCGCGCCGCAAACCTATCTTGAACCACAGCGAGTGGCCGGCATCAGGCGGCGTCAGGCCCGCGGGTTCGGCGCGCGCGGACGCCGAACATGACGCTGCGCGCTGTTGTGCTCCCGCTTCCTCACCGCGCGCCAAAACGCCGCGCGGAACGTGGAGCGAAGATCATGAACCGGATTCTCCTGATCGAGGACGACGCCGAGACTGCCGAGGCTATTGTCGCCGAGCTCGCCGATCGCGGCTTCGAGGTGCAATGGGCCGGCGACGGTGTCGAAGGGCTCGACCGTGCGCGCGCGTCGAGCCCGGATGCCATGATCGTCGACCGCATGCTGCCCGGCATGGACGGGCTGACCGTCATCGAGGCGCTGCGCAAGGATCAGGTCAGGACGCCCGTGCTTGTCCTCAGTGCGCTCGGTGCGGTGGATGACCGGGTGCGCGGATTGCGCATGGGCGGAGATGATTATCTCACAAAGCCGTTTGCGCTGGTCGAGCTGGTCGCGCGGATCGAGGCGTTGCTGCGCCGTCCGATTGACAGCCGCGAGACCATCCTTCATGTCGGCCCGCTCGAGCTCGACCTGATCGAGCGGACCGCGCGGCGTGGCGAGCGCGAGCTCGACCTGCTGCCGCGCGAATTCCGCCTGCTCGAATACATGATGCGCCGGAACGATCAGCTGTTGACGCGCGCGATGCTGCTCGAGGAGGTCTGGAACTACAAGTTCGTTCCGGCGACCACGAACCTGATCGACGTGCATATGGGCCGGCTTCGCCACAAGGTCGACGGTCCCGGAGAGGCGCAGCTGATCCACAACGTCCGAGGCTCCGGCTTCGTCCTGCGTTTGCGGCGATAGGGGCGGGAGATGCACCAGATCCAGTTGATCCGCTCCAGCACGTTCCTCTGGGCCCTGGCCGTGGCGGCCGTCTTCGCGCTGTTCGTGGTCGCGCTGTTCGCGTTCATCTACTGGAAGCTCGACGAATATCTGGTCGCGCGATCCGATCGCATGATCACGACGCAGATCCGCTTCATCGCAGACCTGCCGCCGGCCCGCCGCATCGGCGCCATCGCGGATCATCTCGCGCAGGATTCCAGGGGCGTGCAGTACGCGGGACTGTTCGATGCCGCCGGCGCCAGGCTTGCCGGCAACATCGACCGCGTGCCGCGTGAGCTGGGGCTGGACGGAGCAGTGCAGGGCGTGCGGCCGGATCTGCTCGAACAGCCCGCGGTCCATGTTCCGGTCGTCAGGGCGGTCGGCAGGCGTCTCGATGACGGCGATGTCTTCGTGCTGGGACGGAACGTGGACGAGACGCGCGAGATATCGAGCGTCGTGGGGGAGGCGCTGGCCTTGGGCCTGCTGCCGGCCTTCAGCCTCTGCCTGCTGGCTGGAGTCTGGCTGAGCGTCCGCGCCCAGAGGCGCGTCGAGGAGGTCAACCAGCGGGTCCAACGGATCGTGGCCGGCGAGCTGCGCGAGCGGCTTCCAGAGGGCAACACGGACGATTCCTTCGCGCGGCTGGCCGGGATCGTGAACGGCATGCTCGACGAGATGGAGACCATGATCAATGCGCTTGCCGGCGTCGGCAACGACATCGCTCATGATCTCAGGACTCCGCTGACGCGCGTCCGTCTGGCGTTGGAGCGTGGGCGAACGCATGCGGCAACGCTGGAAGAGCTCCAGGACATCACGGACAAGGCCATCGTCGGCATCGACCAGTCGCTCGCGATCGTCACGGCCTTGCTGCGCCTGACCGAGATCGAGAACAGCCGTCGCATGGCCGGCTTTGGCGATGTCGCGCTCGACGAGATCCTGCGGGAGGTGTGCGACGTCTATGAACCCATCGCCGAAGACAAGCGCATCGGGCTCGGTGTCGTCATCGATCGCAACGTGCAGGTGTGGGGTGACCGCGACCTGCTGTTCGAGGCGGTCGCCAACCTCGTCGACAATGCCATCAAGTTCACGCCGCCAGGCGGAGGGGTGGAGCTCGCCCTGGAAGCAGGGGACGACACCGCGCTGGTGCGCGTGAGCGATACCGGGCCCGGCATCAGCGAACGGGAGCGCGAGGCGGTGCTGCGGCGGTTCTATCGCTCCGACAAGATGCGCAATACGCCGGGCGTCGGTCTCGGACTGAGCCTGGTGGCCGCGATCGTCAAGCTGCACGGCTTTCGGTTGATCATTGGTCCCGCTCCCGGTGGGCGGATCGAGATCCTCGCCTGGACCGGGAGGGCGGGCAAGCCCATCACGCGCCGGCCGCGGACACTGGTACACGCAGACGCGAGCCAGATGGGATGAGCCAGATGATGCACGAAGCTTTCGAGATCAATCAGCTGGCCTTGAATGTAGGAGTGACAAATGCAGACTAGCCACGAACTGGCGAGGCGCGATCCCGTCGCAGTGCCGGCCGCATCGGTGTCGACGCCGTTCCTCAGCGCCTATTCGGCGAGCATCAGGCGCTTTGACCTGCTCGAGCCGGGTCAGGAGCAGCAGCTGGCACGGCGCTGGCAAGAAACGCGGGACCGGAGCGCGGCGGACGCGCTCGTCACCAGCCATCTCCGGCTCGCCGCCAAGCTCGCCCGTGGTTACAAGGGATACGGCCTTCCGCTGGTCGATCTGATCGCGGAGGCGAATCTCGGCCTCGTGATCGCAGCATCACGCTTCGCTCCCGGTCACGGCGCGCGATTCTCCAGCTATGCGGTCTGGTGGATCAAGTCCGCCATTCACGAGCACATCCTGCGGTCTTGGTCCCTGGTCAAGATCGGGACGACGGCCGCGCAGAAGAAGCTGTTTTTCAAGCTCCGAAGCGAGATCAGAAAGGCCACCGGCAGCGTGATGACAGGCCTTACGCCCGACGTCGCCGAACTGATCGCCGGGAAGCTCGATGTGACGGCGCGTGACGTCATCGAGATGGACGCGCGGCTGAATGGCGACCTGTCGCTGAATGCGCGCGTCGGCGGCGAGGAAGGCGGAATCGAGCTGGAAGCCTTGTTGGTCGATGGGGCAGTCGATGCTGAGACGGTGCTGGCCGATCACGAGCAGACGGAACAGCGCACCAGGGCCTTGCGTGTTGCGCTGGGCGGGCTTGCGGCGCGGGAACGTCACATCTTCGAGGCGCGGCGGCTGACGGAATGTCCTGTGACGCTCGATCAACTCGCCCGCGAATTGTCCATCTCCAGCGAGCGTGTCAGGCAGATCGAGATTCGCGCCTTTGCCAAGGTCAAGCGGGCCGTCATGCTCGCCGCGCGGGACGCGCCGCGCGCGGCCGCGTGCAGCGTCTGAATTCGTTTTCACTTGAACGGAGGTCCGGCCGTCCTCACCTGTTCGCCGATCTCGCGTCATTTTCTCCAGGCAGACCATCATGGGCATTGTTCGCTTCGCGCTACGGCTTCCGCACACATTCTATGTGCTTGCCGCGCTGATCCTGTTCCTCGGCGGCATCGCGATCCGCTCGATGCCCACCGATATTTTTCCGGAGATCCAGATCCCCGTCGTCACGGTCATCTGGAGCTATACCGGCCTGTCGACGCCGGAGATGGAGCAGCGCGTCAGCACCTACAGCCAGTATTCGATCAGCGCCAACGTCAGCGGCATCAAGAATATCGAGGCGCAGACCCTCAACGGTCTGTCGGTTCAGAAGATCTACTTCCAGCCGGACGTCAATCTCGATCTCGCGATCTCGCAGATCGTCTCGGCGACCAATGCGATCCGCGCCCTGATGCCGCCGGGCATCCAGCCGCCGATCATCGTGCAGTTCAATGCCTCGAGCGTGCCGGTGCTCCAGCTCAGCCTCGAGTCGAACAGCCTCAATGAGCAGCAGCTCTACGATTTCGGCATCTATCGGGTCCGCCAGCAGCTGGCTCCCGTTCCCGGCGTGACCTTGCCCACGCCCGTAGGCGGCAAATACCGCCAGATCATGGTCGACATCGATCCGAACAAGCTGCTGTCGCGCGGATTGACGCCGCTGGACATCGTCAATGCGGTGAACACCCAGAACCTGACGCTGCCGACCGGCACGACCAAAATCGGCGACACCCAGTACACCGTTCGCACCAACGCCACGCCGGCCACGGTCCAGGATCTCAACATGATTCCGGTCAAGTTCACGAACGGGGCCACTATCTTCCTGAAGGACGTCGCCCAGGTCCGCGACGGCGCCCAGGTCCAGCAGAACATCGTGCGCGAGGACGGCCACCGCGCCGTCCTGCTCAGCGTCATCAAGAACGGAAATGCCTCCACCCTCGCCGTGGTCAACGGCGTGAAGGCCGCCTTGGCGTCGATCCGCGCGTCAGCGCCGGCGGGGCTGAAGATCAACGAGCTGTTCGACCAGTCGATATTCGTCACCCATTCGGTCGATGGCGTGCTGCGCGAAGGTGCCATCGCGGCTGGCCTGACGGCGCTGATGATCCTGGTGTTCCTGGGATCGTGGCGATCGACGCTGGTGGTCCTGATCTCGATCCCGCTGGCGATGCTGTCCTCGCTGATCGTCCTTTATTTCCTCGGCGAGACCCTCAACACGATGACGCTCGGAGGTCTTGCCCTCGCGGTCGGTATCCTCGTGGACGATTCGACGGTGACGATCGAGAACACGCACCGGCTCTGGACCGAGGAGGGCATGCCGCTGCCGGATGCGACCCTGCATGGCGCCGCCGAGATCGCTGTTCCGACACTCGTCTCGACGCTCGCGATCAGTTGCGTGTTCACCTCGGTCGTATTCCTGGAGGGGCCGGCCAAATATCTGTTCACACCGCTCGGCCTCGCCGTGGTGTTCGCGATGCTGGCGTCATACGGGCTGTCGCGGACGCTCACGCCGATCACCATCGGCCTGCTGCTGAAGGGTGAGCGACGCCATGGTGAGGGCGAGCGTCCGCCGGGAATATTCGCGCGCGCCTCCGCGGCATTCGAGCGCGGCTTCGAGCGTCTGCGCGATGGGTATTCCGATCTCCTGCTGAAATTGCTGCGACATCGCGCCATCGTGCCCGTCGTCGCCGTGCTGGTGCTGGCGCTCGGAGCCACCATGTTCGTCTATGTCGGCAGGGACTTCTATCCCCTGATCGACGGCGGCCAGATCCAGCTCCATGTTCGCGCCCCCGCGGGCACGAGGATCGAGCGGACGGAAGCGATTTTCCAGGCGGTCGAGGACAAGATCCGCGAAGTCATTCCCGAGCGTGACCGGGCGCTGATCGTCGACAACATTGGCCTGCCGGCGCGTCCCTACAATCTCGCATTCACCGATGGCTCCACGATCGGGGTGAACGACGGCACCATTCTGGTGTCGCTGAGGGATGGGCACAAGCCGACTGCTGATTACGTCAGGAAGCTGCGGCAGGTGCTGCCATCCGCATTCCCGGAGGACACCTTCTATTTCCAGGCGGCCGACATCGTTACGCAGATCCTGAATTTCGGTCTTCCGGCGCAGATCGATGTCCGCACGGTCGGCTACGACAACAACAATCTGGCCGTCGCCAAGGAGCTGCAGAAGAGTCTCGCGGCGATCCCCGGCGTGGTCGATGCGCATCTACAGCAGGAGGTCGATGCTCCCGCGCTCTACGCCGACATCGACCGCATCCGCGCCGCGCAACTGGGCCTCAACGCCAGCACGGTGGCGACCAACGTCAATGTCAGCCTCAGCTCGTCCGCGCAGGTTTCGCCGAATTTCTGGACGGATCCGACGTCGGGCATCCCGTATTACCTGGCGGTGCAGACGCCAGAGTACAGGGCCAATTCGCTGAACGCCCTGGGCAACACGCCGGTGTCGGCCTCGCTCGCCGCAAGCGGGCAGACGGTGCCGGGCCTGCTCAGCAATGTCGCGACGTTCAAGCGGGGCACCGTTCCCACCAACTCGAACCAGGCCAATGTCCAGCCGGTGTACGACGTCTATGCCAGCGTGCAGGGCCGGGATCTCGGCAGCGTTGCGGCTGACATCGAGAAGGTGACGTCAACGCTGAAAAAGCAGCTCCAGCCGGGCAATTCGATTCAGGTTCTGGGGCAGATCCAGAGCATGCATCAGTCGTTCCGCGATCTAGGGATTGGACTGCTGTTCGCGGCCATCCTGGTGTACCTGCTGATGGTCGTGAACTACCAGAATTTCGGCGATCCGTTCGTCGTCATCATGGCGCTGCCGGCGACATTCTGCGGCATCGTGACGATGCTGTTCATCACCGGGACGACGCTGAACGTGCCCTCGCTGATGGGAGCCATCATGGCGATCGGCGTTGCCTCGGCGAACTCCATCCTGCTCGTGACCTTCGCGCGTGACGAGCAGTTGAAGGGACAATCGGCCTTCCAGGCGGCACTCAGTGCGGGCCGAACGAGGATCCGGCCCGTGCTGATGACCGCCGCGGCGATGATCGTGGGCATGATCCCGATGGCGATCGGCGGGCCGGGCGAGGAGCAGAATGCGGCGCTCGCGCGGGCGGTCATCGGCGGGCTGCTGTTCGCGACCCCGACCACACTGCTGATCGTGCCTTACCTCTTTGCAATGCTTCGCAAGGGCAACGACGGCAAGCCCCGCCACGGCGTATTCGAGGAGCAACCGGAATGAGTGATGTTCGAGCAAGGACCGATGATGAGGGGGCGAGAGACCGCCCGGGGGCAGAGAGCCTCAGGGTCGTGGAGCTGCCGGGCAAGAGCGCACGATCCGGACGCCATTACGGTGGCGCGCTGCTCGGGGGAGGTGTGCTCCTGCTGCTTGCGAGCGGTCTCGGCATTGGCGGCTGGCGGCACTACGAGGCCGCGCGTGACGTTGCCGCGGTGGCAGAGCAGGTTCGGAGCAACGTTCCGGAAGTTCGGGTGGCGACAGTCAAGCCCAGCGGCGACTTCATGAAGGTGAGCTTGCCGGCGACGACGACTGCGTTCGAAGCGGCCAACATTTTCGCGCGGACCAGCGGCTATATCGAGAAGCGCTACGTCGATATCGGCGATCGGGTCAAGAGGGGCGATCTCCTCGCGGAAATCACCGCGCCCGAGCTGGACCAGCAGATCGCGCAGGCGCAGGCGACGCTCGCCCAGGACCAGGCCGCGCTTCAGCAGGCGCAGGCGAGCCGGGAGCTGGCCGACGTCACCAATTCGCGGGATAGCAATCTCGTCAAGCAAGGCTGGTTGACAGCACAGCAGGGCGACAACGACCGCCTCACCCTGCGCGCGCAGCAGGGTGCGGTGGGCGTCGCCCAGTCGAACATCGCAGCGCAGGAGGCGCAGATTCGCGTCCTCCAGCAGGAGAAGGCTTACCAGAGCGTGGTGGCGCCGTTCGACGGCGTGGTCACTCAGCGCAACGTGGACAATGGCAGCCTGGTGCAAGCAGGCTCCACCTTCATGTTCACGATGATGCACTCCGACGTCATCCGAACCCAGGTCTTCGTACCGCAGGACGAGGCATTCGGAGTCGGGCCCGGCGTCGATGCGGCCATCCGCGTCCCCGAGATTCCGGGGCGGACGTTTGCAGGCAAGGTCACGCGGATCGCGACCGCGCTGCAGCCGGGGAGCCGGACGCTGCTGACCGAGATCGACGTCCCCAATCCCGATGGCCTGCTCAGTCCCGGCATCTATTGCACCGTCGAATTGTCAATCCCGCGCAGGACGCCATCAGTGACGATTCCGTCCGACGCGCTCGTCTTCGATCAGAACGGCCTCCATGTCGTGGTCGTACGGAACGGCACGGTTCAATTTCAGCAGGTCTCGATCTCCCGGGACTTCGGTACCACGGTGGAAGTGCGCGACGGCGTGCAGGCCGGCGATCAGGTCGTGCTCAATCCCGCGGTCAATCTGGCAGAAGGCAGCAAGGTCGCCGTTCGCAAGACCGAAGCCAGCTAGGGACCACAGAGATGATACGGATCGTGTTTGCAACGGTGATGGCTCTGCTGCTCGGCAGCTCTCCGGGCGAGGCACAGGTCGCAACGACCGGCAGCACGGCAATGGATCTGCCGACGGTGCCGGGCGCGATCGTGATCTCGCCGCTCAACGGGCCGGGGCCGTTTTCGGCGACGACCGTGTCGGGCGCGCCTGATACGACGCTGGCGCCCGTTCCGCTCGCGTCGGATCCGACGACGCCGGGGACGGTGGTCGTCTGCGCCCCACCGTCGTCATCACTGACGCCGGTGCCGCCGACTCCGGTCGTATCGCCCACGGGCCTTCCAACCTCGGGCATCGCGGCTCCGATCCTGCCGGTCACGGGACAGAACAGCAGCTCCATCGGGACGATTTCCGCGGCTGCGCCGGCGGGAACAGGTGCGCCGGCGGCATGCAGCTCGACGCCGGGAGGGCAGGTGACGAGCGCTGCGTCTCTGCCGCTATCGATTCCGCAAGTGGCTGCAAGCCCGGCACCCGGCACGATCCTGGTGGACACCGGCGACGCCGGGGGCACAGGCATAGACCCGAGTGCCGCTGTCGTGCCGAGCCCGAACAGTTCGGCTTGCGCGGAAGGCGTCTCGATGAATCTGGCCTCGCCTGCGACGGTGTTGCCGGCCAACGCCTCAGGTGCAGCGCCAACGCCGGGCGTGTCGCCGATCCTGCCGCCGGGATGCTGAAGCACTGGTGCCGCCCAGAACCCGTCGTCGAGAGATGCCTATCACGCAAAGTCCAAAAGGAATGAGCGATCGGGTAGCAAATCGCTTCGACGAAAAATCTCTCTGTATTTGAATCCTGCAGAGCAGACAGGCTAATCCTTGCCGACATTCCCAATGGGATGGCCTTAGCAACCCTCTCAAGGCTGAAGCAGGGGTTCGATTCCCCTAGGGAGCGCCATCGTTTCGTTTTGCCTTTGTGATTGCTGGAGTTTTTCAGATTTTTGTCCCACTCAAAAGCGAGGTGGGACAGTATCTGTTCAGTGTTTGAGCCAGCCTCAATCAAGTGATCTGTTGAAGATAGCCCTCAAGGCTGCGCAGTCTATCCATGTTGAGTGACGTTTCTCGCCCCATGAAGATTGCTGGCCTGCCGGAACCCTCTGGCCCCCATAAAGTGGTCGTTTGAAAGTTCGCCTCTCGACCGCGCCAAGCGCGCCAGGCGCGTTGCGCTTTGCGAAAGTGCTCAAGATGAAGCGGATCGGCTGCTAACCGGCTTAGGATAGCCAGCTCTAACCGATCAATCGCTTTTTCACTGTTCTCAAGCCGGCTCCGCTGATTGACGTTATTGTCGTACGTAGACCTCGCGCGAAGCTCTGGAATGAACTTCGCGAGAGACGATGTGACGTGCCTCATGTATTCGATTGCAGCATGTATAAACAAGGCCAGCTCCCGCTTCGAAACCAGGGCTTCCAACTGGTCATCGTAGGCGAGGTGGCGCGGGGAGCCATGCACCAACTCGTTGCGCTTCCTAAACAACGTATTTAGCCGCTCTTCGATAGTACGCTGCGACCAAGCTCCCTCTCGAAAAGCATTTTTCATCAGATCGGCCCACGACAACCGAACGCGGGCCAGGACTGATAGCTTTGCTTCTTTCGTCAGGTCGTTCAACGTGCCTTCGATCTCGTCGTACGATGAGAAATTTCGACTCATCGCGACAATATCGCCGATAGAAAAGCGATTCACGTGAGCCTGTAGGATCAAGCTGTAGTTGATCTTCAGCTCGCGTAGCAGTTTGGCATCTGGATTAATTCGGTCTGCCGAGTAATCGATTAGATGTTTTATGATCGAGCGCGCGAACCACTCTAAACATGTGGCGACATTCACGAGGGCAAGGGGCCAAAGTTCACCGTCTTCATAGCCGTGAACGATCGCCTTGAGTTGTCGCAGCCTACGAATGCAGATTTCAGGACCTTGATTAAGGTCGTCAGATGAAGCCGTGAGCTTCCAATTCACAGGCGGCACCGTAATTCCCTCTTTAGAGTTTTCTCAACGCAGAGTCGGCCATCGTCGATCGCCGTGCTTTGGCGGTATATCGCTCTACCTCTTCCAATGACCGGTGGCCGCCAACCGCCATAATTTCATGTGGCGTTGCTCCCCTCTCGGCAAGCTTAGTCAGAGTCGCCTTACGTATGCCGTGAGCAGAGCAATGGGGAAGATCGGCTTGGCGGCACCAGTCTTTAAACTTATTGCCAAAGCCGTTTGCTGTGAACGGTTTGCCGAATTCGGTGAGCAGGAACGTCATATTGCTGGTGACTTTGGCTGCGGCGATGCTTTCCGCAAGCGCTGGGTGGACGGGGATATCAATGTCGACCGGATTACGATGCTCGTTCTTTGCTTGGCGGAAGCGGATACGTCCATCGCGCACGTGCTGCCGACCAAGGCGCGGAGCATCCTCACGACGCCCGGTCGTGTAGCGCAGCAAATCGAGCGCAAGTCGCGCTTGAGAGCCGAGCGGATGACGTTCGTGGAATCGTTGAATTTCGTCATCCGTCCAAGTGTGGTGTCCATCCGACTGGTATTTCAGCTTTCTAACTCCAATCGTCGGATTGACCGACGTTTCTTCCGCCTCATTGGCCCACGTGAACAGAGCGCGCAAAGCCTTCAGTCGCTGATTGGCGGCGGCGGGCGTTTCGGTCTTTGCATCGCGAAGCCTGCGAACGTGGCGAGCTTGCATTGTAGCAACCTGCTTAGCTCCATGGTCTTGCGCGATTTCGTCGAGCGCACGGCGCTGCCAATTGCGGGTGCTGACGTCCAACGCTTTGTAAGCTGCACTCGAATAGTAGCGGATGCAGAGATAGCGGAACGATCCCCTTTTGGCCTCGTCAGCCTGTCGCAGCGGCGCCTCGGCGGCTGTCGTGATCGCGGCCTGATATTCTTCCATGAATTCGGGGGTGCCAGGCATTGCGCGGATGCGCACCTTGCGCTTGCCGGGGGCGCGAACGTAGCAGCGGACGTTGCCATGACGATCAACGTCCTCGCAGATGTACTTAAGCGCCACACGCATGCTCAGCGAAGGTCCCTGTCCCATTCGTTTTCCCCGTCATCGTCGAGTGCCGTGAAAGCGCAGTCAAGCTGTTTCAGATCCCAAATCACCCGTCCTCCGATCCTTTTGGGGCGCGGCATTCGACCGTCGGCAACCATTTTATCGAACGTTGAGGGACTAACGCAGGCCCATTCTGCGGCCTGCACACGCGACAACCCTCGCGGCGGCAATGAGGGCGGCAACGTGCTGCCCCGCCGCCGATTTTCATCGTCGGGCATGATCAAACCTTGAAAAGTAAAATGAAGTGCGGCGCTGCCGGCCTTAACCCCCTGAAACTCACGACCGAGCAAGCCGGGGAGGCATTGGCTTTGTGCTGTCGGACCCGCCGCGTGGCCCTCATATGGACTGGCTTGCTCGGTTAGCTCTTTGTTTTAGTCGCCGGGGTTCAGATACGTTCCCCGGAAGTCATTCACGCCGCAGCCGAAGTCGAGCACCGCGCGGACTTCAAGGCCGAGCACATCCCAACCGAGCCGCGTTTCGACCATCGGGCCGTCGGCTCCGTTGAGATAGGCGACCATGATCGTGGCGATCTCTGCCGGATCGGCGAACAAGCGCCAAGCGTTGCCGGTCAATCGCGGATCGACGCTCACGAGAATTTTGCCGGCGAACGGGTTCACCGCGCTGTTCTGATTTGGATAAAGCGTGGTGGCGAGGAATTGCTCCGCTTCCGTTTCCTTCGCCGGCCCGACCACGAGGTGTTTCGGGGTGACGTTGATCGGCGTTTTGCCGTCAATGTCCTTCATCCCCCGCAGCGCCTGACGCGCGGCATTGAGCGTCGTGATGTTGATCGCCGCGCCCGCCGCTGCCTTGTTTCCGCGCGTAGCGCCGGTGCCATACAGCGGATTGCCGTCGTCGAGATTGACGCCGTTGCCAGAATTCGCGGTCAAGAGGCTGACAAGGAGATCGGCCTCCGTCTGAGCCGCCGCCCGACCGAACGCGGCGTTTGAGTCCGCGAAGGCGCCGAGATCGTCGTTGATGATAGCCTGCCGGCTGAGCGAGAAAATCTTGGCGTAGGTTTTCAGCTTGAAGCTTTCTTTGGCTTCCGAACGGCTGCCGTGAGTGACCTCGCCACCTTCCTTCACCTCGGACAGGCGCGGCGCTTCGCTCAATTTGATCGTGGTCAGCGCACGAAAATCGACGGCATCGCGACGCTTGGCGAGGCCCATGAGCGGCGTCTGCGCGGTGCGGTACGCCTCATTGAGAACGCGATTTCCCGAGGTGGTCAACAGGTTCGGGAAGTCGCTCGTGGCGAGCATTCCGCCCATCGAACGTTCCATCACCTGCGAAGCAAGGCGATCGCGGTTGCCCCAAGCCGGGCGCTCCCCGCGCGCCTGGACGAGCATCGCGCCCATGTCGAGCAAGGTGCGCCCCATCAACTCAGCCGACGCGCCCTCGGGGCGCTGTCCGGTCATTCGCGCGACCAGCGCGCCCTCGATCGAGCGTGCGAGGAAGTCGGGATTGTCGAGAGTCGCGCTATTCTCGTCGCCGCTCCGGCTCGAAATGGTGACACGCGAAGCGATGGCCGCGCGCTCGTTCAACGCAGCGAGGCGAAATTCGCGCACGGTCGATCCGGCTGTGATGTGACCGCGCGCAAATTCGGCCGGCAGGCGGTGCCGCGCAGCGATTTCGTAGAATTCGAGGGCGCGCCGGCTATCTTGGTCGCGGTGATCGCTGCCGGATCGCGTGGAATCGGTGGTGGTGGTGTCGTCGATCTGATTTTCGTCATCCATTGACGTAATCTCCATGTGTCGGATGTGTGTATTGGGATCGGCCGGAATGGCCACGAGACTGATCTCAAACGGCTCCCAATCGGTGACCGTTACGGTTCGCCGGCCTTGAGGGTCATTGCCCTCGACAGATGCGTGCACGCGATAGCCGACGGACACGTTTGGTGATGTCCCCGCCGCGAGATCGGCGGCGATGCCCTTCACGTCGTCGCGTGGCGAGAGTTGCGCATCCGCAATCAACCGGCCGCCCTCGATCCGGGTATCGGTAACGATGCCGATCTGATCGCGCGTCGAGCTCGTTCGATGGGAGTCCAGGACGGGCGCGGCACCGGATTTAAGGCGGTCGAGCCGGATCGCTTTCGGCGTGATCGAAAGAATTTCGAAGTAGTCGCCGTCGAGGTCACGCCGCAGCACCGGAGTGCCAGTGGCAATGACGGCCGAGAACGTGCCGTCCTCGGCGTTGAAGGTTGTTCCCCGCGTTGGAGCGCGGCGGACATAGGCTTCCGTTCGCGCCGGCGATTGCCGACGCGTTGCGTCGATTTCTGTCATGCTGATCCTTAGTGAAGCGACTGGCCCGGCCTGAGATCGACTATCGCTAGGCGGTAAAGCGTACGGTAGCTCGGGAGCAAGCGGGCATAGAGCTTGCAGAACGATCCGAGCGGATCGGCGGCATATTCGTTAATCATGGAATTGAAGGCGCGCAGTCCAACTCAATTACAAGCTCGGCAGCACGCTTGCGGAGTCGGCGATCAGCCGCCGAGATGTTGCACATGACAATCCGCGCGGGATCGGAATCGGGATAGTGAGCCTGATCGCGGCCTATGGATTGAGTGATCTCTTCCATAATTACCACGAGCGACCCGGTGTAGTGCATTTCGGCCCAATACTCGCGCGCTCCGAAACCGGTCACAGGCCACATCCCGCGCGGCGCACTCCCCCAAGTGTTGCGCGAGGCGGCCACTGCAAACCAGAAATCGACCAGCGAGCCGCTCGTGACGCTTCTATGAGACAAAAACGATTGCACTGCCATCGTGTACATTGAAAGTCGGAAGGCCTCGTTGAGAGGCACGCCGGCCTTGTCGCTCATTTGCCGCGCAATTTCGATTTCAAGCGCATCGGCGAAGTTGTATCGGCCACTAAAGCCGATCGCTTTCGGCGCCGGATCGTTTAGAATATTTAGGAGTTCCTCGGCCGTCATATGATGCAAGTCGGCCAGTTGCTTGAGAGTGAGGCCCGCACTCTTTGGATCGATCATTCGTATACCTCGCGCATAACAAAAAGCCCCGGCGCGCATCAATTGCGGCCGAGGCTTTCGGTGGAATGATAGCTATATGAACTGGTCTCGCGTACGTGGCAAGAGAAGAGTGCCCCCCGCTCCATGTCGGGTACTCGACTTCACCTATTTCGAAAACATGCCAAACTTCGTAGCTGCCAAGTGGATCAAAGCGCCCCGCAACCGTTCAAGGGTTGCGTTTTGGGTTTTGCTGTCCGCCTTAAGAAATAGTCTTTCAGCCGTTTCCTCGGTCGTCAGGTCATGGACGATGATTAAATCCAAAACGTCGAGAAAAAAACGAGGGAGGCCCGCCCGAAGTTCACTGATAGCCTTGGTGTGATCGATTGAGCGAACAATAGTCGCGTCGAACCGAGTCGGGTCGAGCGAATTGTCCACGTATGAGTTCGGGGTTCGGGCGACGGGTGGCCGCTCGTCCGTAGATGACATGATGTTGTGATAGTGTCTTGCGGCCGCGATCATGATCATCGCTTCCTTCGAGGTGCGCGGGCCGAAGGCGTCGCGGTCGATCAACATTTGCAACGTCGAAATGCGACGGTGACGCTTCTTTGGTGCGGTATTGAGCATGATCGAAATGAATAATGTGTCCGTCGGAGCAGTCAAATAACCCAATCTCAGATTTGTAAAAGGTGGCTGCGACACAGGCACTTCTTCAATTTAAACATTTTAGGTGGGGTAACGAAGGAAAAGCGCTATAGAGATAACGCCTTGAAAGGTTTGCAAAATCGGCGACGCCTTTTACGAGAGTGATTCGAATCTGGATCGATTCAGAAGGGTGTCATCAAATTATTTTCGATCAGTTTTGTATCGTACGAAACAAACCTGAGGCCTCATCGATTTTTCCGTCCTTGCTGTGTCGGGTTGTGTCCCTGCGGACAACTGCTTTCGCCCTCGGTTGGAAATGCCTAGCGCTCGCTGCGCGACCGCAGCGGCCTTCCAATGCTCGAAGTAAGATGTTCGGCATGTTCGGATAGCCTTTCAGCTTCTTGGCTAGCGCCATTTAGGGACGCGTTTGGGCCGTGAGCCGGCGGGACGGTCGGGGGACCCGGCGGTTGGGATTGTATCTTTCCTCAGGCAAGCGGTGGTAGAATCATTCGAAGTCCGATTCCTTGGATTGCACTTCGGCGCTCCTTGCCGAATAGCATTCCGAAAAGCCAGGTGATCCACCGAAATGACTCCGCAGCAATTCATTCAGAAGTGGCTCAATTCCGGATTGAAAGAGAGGGCTGCGGCACAGGAACATTTTCTTGATCTTTGCAAGCTGCTGTCCGAGAAAACGCCTGCCGATGCCGATCCAACAGGTCGAGATTACGGATTCGAGGTGGGCGCGACGAAAACGACCGGAAGCAGAGGGTTTGCAGACGTTTTCAAACGAGGTTTCTTTGCGTGGGAATACAAAGGGACTCATGCCAATTTAGACAATGCATTCGCGCAGCTACAGCGCTATGCGGTCGCGCTAGATAATCCCCCGCTTCTTATCGTTTCGGATATTGGTACGCTTATTCGCATTCATACGAACTGGACAAATTCCGTTTCCAAGACGTACGAAATCCCGATCGCCGAATTGGATCAGCCCGAACTGCGCGAATGGCTAAAGCAAGCGTTTGCTGAGCCGGACAGGCTTCAACCCAAAAAGACAAGGCAGCAACTCACGGAAGAGGTTGCGGCCGAGTTTGCAGCCTTAGCCGAGTCACTTCGGAGCAAGCAGCATGACGCTGAACAAGTAGCGCATTTCATCAATCGCTTAGTTTTCTGCATGTTTGCAGAAGACGTAAAGCTTTTGCCTGATCGCATGTTCCTGCGGATGCTGGAGCGCGCGTTGGAGGACCCCAACGAGTTCGTGGTCTTTGCGGCAGACCTTTTTCGCGCAATGAGTTCTGGCGGTCGGGTTGGATTTGAAAAAGTGGCCTGGTTCAATGGAGGCCTATTTAACGACGATACCGTCTTCGCGCTTACCCGAGAGGAAATCAAATTAGTCCACAAGGCGGCGAGTCAGTACTGGGGTGACGTTGATCCATCCATTTTGGGAACGCTGTTCGAGCGAGGCTTGGACCCGCGCAAGCGCGGTCAGCTCGGCGCTCACTACACGGATCGCGAAAAGATCATGACGATCGTCACGCCGGTGATCGTGGAGCCTCTCGCCGCGGCTTGGGAGACCACTAAAACCCAGATCGAAGCCTTCTTGCACAAGGCATCGGACTACGAGAGTCAGTCGAAGAAAAAGGGCGGCCGCGCAGCATCCGCCGCCATAGGTCAAGCGACTATCGCCCGTAATGACGCACAAGCTCTGCTGGATCGATATCTAAAGACGCTCGCTGACTTTCGCGTGCTTGATCCGGCATGTGGGTCAGGAAACTTTCTATATATCGCTCTTCGCGCCTTGAAAGATCTGGAGCATCGCGCTCAGGTTGAAGCCGAGGTGCTAGGCTTGCCTCGGAAATTTCCTTCAATCGGACCGGAGGTGGTCAAAGGTATCGAGATCAATCCCTTTGCTGCCGAACTGGCTCGGGTCTCGATATGGATCGGCGAGATTCAGTGGATGCTCAAGAACGGGTTCCCGGCGGCACAAAATCCAGTTCTAAAGCCTTTGGAAACGATCGAATGTCGCGACGCGTTGGTATCGGGTGACGTTGGCGAGAGGGTAGAGGCGCAGTGGCCATCTGCAAACGCCATCATCGGCAATCCTCCATTTTTGGGCAGCAGAAAGATGGCGCCTGATCTTGGAAAAGACTATGTCGACGACCTCCGCCGAATCTACAAAGGAATGGTCCCAAGAGGTGCGGACCTCGTCTGTTTCTGGTTCGCTAAAGCTTGGAAACTTGCGAAAGTCAGCGCGGTCGAGAGGGTCGGACTAATCGCGACGAACTCGATCAGTGGAGGGTCAAGCCGAGAAGTGCTCGATCCCATAGCAAAGGAACGACGCCTTTTTGCAGTCTGGCGTGATCAGCCATGGATCGTGGAGGGTGCCGCAGTCGATGTGCATCTAATTTGCTTTTCGGCAGAGGAGCCGTCGCACGCAACGATCAATGACGGCAGCGTGGAATGCATTTTTGCCGACCTTCACGCTCCCGCTCATTCGAACGCTCTGGACCTCACAAAAGCTCGTGTTCTTGCAGCAAACAAATCAGTAGCGTTCCAGGGCGTGGTGCCTCGAAGTAGCGTGAACAAAAAGCTGGCCAAGAAACTTGGCCTGCCTCCGGCCTCCTTCACTCTTACTCGCGAGAAAGCGCGCGAAATGCTGACGTCTGGGGCCAATGCCAACGGCCTAACTAATGGGGAAGTCATCTTTCCGTATCTGGTGGGTGACGACATCACCAAGCGACCAAAGGATCGTTTCATCGTTGACTTCGACACGATGTCAGAACAGCAAGCGGAGCTATTCGAGAGCCCGTTTGCATACGTTTCACCGGTCAAACAGCATCGTCGGGAAATGACGCAGCCCGAAGCGCTAGAGACGTGGTGGCAGCATTGGAGAACGCGTTCGGACATGCGATCCGCGCTGAAACCATTGAGCCGGTTCATTGCGACGCCGCGCGTTTCGAAGTATCGCGTTTTTGTGTGGTGCAAGGCACCCACATTGCCAGATAACGCCGTCGTCGTGATTGCGAGGGATGACGACACCACATTTGGGATACTGCAAAGCAAATTTCATAGAATTTGGGCGCTTCGAAAGGGTACAAGCTTGCAGAACCGTCCCAGATACACACAGACCACCACGTTCGCGACGTTTCCATTTCCAAATGGTCTCACTCCGGACAGACCAGCCGACTCTTACGCGAATGATGAGCGCGCAAAGCAAATCGCCGAAGCGGCAAGGAATCTTGATCGGCTGCGTACCGAATGGCTAAACCCGCACGATCTTATTCAGGTCGTCTTGGAAAATGCTCCGGGGTTGCCTCCCAGCATTGTTCCGAAAGACAAGAGTGCCGCCTTAGAGATCAAGAAGCGAACCTTAGTAAACCTGTACAATCAGCAGCCTTCTTGGCTGCAAACGGCACATCAAGCGCTTGATGAGGCTGTTGCGCGGGCTTACGGCTGGCCTGTGGATGAGGATGAAGACACGATCCTACAGCGAATACTCACCGAAAATCTTTCGCGGACACCAATCTCGGATGAGCCAGCCACGGAAAGTGAAGACGAGCTTGAAGAGGAAGAGGATGAGTAGTTGAGCCATACCCACTGACAACTCTGTCAACCCAGGAAATCCTATTTCTGGCTGCCGCGATTTGGGGGCGCGCTTGTGCCGTACGGGGGTGGGGTCCGGGAGGGACCCGTTCCTAGCATTCCCCCTTCGCCTGCCGTTCCGCGATACGCTTGCCGAAGTCGGTCACGCCCCATGATGGAAGTCCGCCCGTTGCGCAGACATGATGGCACTGCACGAGCCGATGCCGGAAAAGCTCGTACAATTCAGGATCAGCCCTCTCGCTTGCGCTCATGAACCATCCGTTCGGGTAGATCGCGAGCGCCCGCAGAACGTGGCGTTGTTTGATCGTCATCGAACCAGCGAATTCGATCTGCTCTTTGGTCAACTTAGTCACTTTCAGTCCTTTTCAAAAAGAAACGGCCCCGCGTGCTGTGGTGTCGACGTGACACCTCAGTAAGCAGAGCCGTTTGGTTCGTTGTGAGTATGCGTCTAGGGAGTCTAGGCGCGTGCCCAATGCCTAGACGCTAAAAACCCCTTAAAAATAGGGGCGGTCTAGGATGTCTAGGCAGTCTAGGGAAAAGAGGAGGTCAGAAACTAAACAGCCGGCCTCAAGCTGAGACCGGCCTACAGTTTTTGCCTACACGCGCGCGACCTAGACTCCCTAGACAGCCTAGACCGAGTTTTGATTTGATGGATGAATTTGCGTCTAGGCAAGCTCGTCTAGCCTAGACCGCCTAGACCGGAGCATCGTTATCCGGACATGCGTAGTGCGCTCGCTCGCCCTCTCCCGGCGGGAGCGCCGGCCAATCGATCGGTTGGCCGACGCACTTATCGAATGCGTTTCGACATTCGTCAAGAGAAGGCATCGAATAGCACCACGTTCGTTTGACAACGCCGGGCTCCCTTTCAACAGAGGGGCGAATATCCCCGATGCCGGGAATAAGTTTCTTAAGCCGCTTGCCGAAATCAGCGCTGCTACGCTTGCGGCCAATGCCCATGCGAGAAGCATCTTTCAGATACTCGGCGTACAGGTCATCCCTAACAACGGTGCCGCGCCACGCGTCGTCACCGTGGAGCCATGATCCCGCCCAAAGCCGATTGAACACGAAGTCGTCGATTGGATCGAGCGACCTCAGCTTTTGATCGAGCAGTGCCTTTGTTTGCGGAATGCGCCAGATGTTGAACTTGCTGAGATCGAACGACAAAAGCTCGTCGAGCAGCTTTTCACGACCGCCCGAGTCCAATTCCTCGTACATCTCTGCGAAGTATTCGTTGTTCTGCTCGGCGTAGGAACCAACGTCGAGCACGAAAAATCGCCGCTCGTCCCCGGTTGCAGGAACAACCCAATCTTCGTTTGACGTCATGATGACGCGTACCCGGTTTTCCATTCTGATCGGATCGACGCCCTTCGACTCGATCATTTGGATTCGCGAAGTCAGCAAGCCTTTAAGCCTGCCCTCGGCGGCTTTGTCGCCCGCCCACATCGCTTCATCGGCCTGCAACAGCAAGCAACTCGCCATGTGGGCGTTGAATTGTCCCGTGAGATACCTCGCATCATCCACCGGGAAATAGTGCGGCGCGAACAGTGACCCCAATACCTCGCCGACAACGGTCTTACCGGTACCCTTCCGACCGCGCATTACCAAGGCGATACCCGGTCGCTCTCGCGGTCGTTGCACAAGGTGAGCCATCCAGCCGAGGAGGTACCGGTAATATTCCTCGTTATCTCGGCAAACATTGACGCGGAGATGGTCCAGAAATCGCCCGCAGTGGCCTTCCGGTGACGGGGCGACGCTGAATCCGCGCCAGAGGTTGAGATAGTTGGGTGTGCTTGCGGCACCGTCCGGATTGGGGAAAAACTCCACCCCGTCATATTGCCGGCGATCTGGGTGTTGGTGCCAAGCCTTTGCCCAGGTCACCGACTTGATCTTGCCATCCGTTCCCACAACCTCGGTTTGCCGGTTGGCAAACCATGAGTTCATCGATTCGAAGGACATCAGCCGCACCCGGTCGTTCAGTGGGCCGTGCGGTTGCTCATTCACCACCAGCGCCTTGCCGCCCCAAATGGCCAGCGCATAGCTACGGTTGATTTTCTCAACATCGAACCCCCAAGATCGGGGGGATGCTTTTGGCGCATCCACGGGCGCCCCAACGTCGCTTTGCTGCCCGTCCGGGGCGGCGCCGACGTCGTCAGAGTCGATCCACCCGGCAATGCGTTCGTGCGGCGGGGTGTCGTCGTCGAACTCGATAGCCGCGAGGACAGCATCATGGCCATCTTCTCGGAGCATATCGTCAAAGTCTCGACCGCGCTTGGCGCGAACGGGTGTTGCGGCGGCCTCGGCGAGGCCACCGTTCTCAGTCTCAGTCATGTCGATTTTACCCTCTAGCGGCGGCCTTTTTGGGCGCCGCTGGTGAGACAGTCGAGCAAGAAACGATAACGATCCCGTAGAACCGTTTTCTGTCCCACGATCCCCTAAGTGTTTGATCTCGCTAGGAACTTAAAGTCCCCTAGGGAGCGCCATTTCTTCCTAACTGCCTGACATCGCTACGACTACTCGGCTCGGCTTTCTCGTTTGCTACGTCTTCGTGCTACGGGAAGCGATGGATGCCGCGTGTCTTTCACCTGCTCAGGCGCAACGGAATCTACTGGTTCAAGATCGACCTGCCCGACGACCTTGCGGGACAGCCTCTGCCACCTTCGATCCCGCAGACCATCAAGCAACTTGAAAGCCCCATGAGGGCCGGTCGCCTCCTTATTGCGGCACGGAGCCGGCCTCGACGAGGTGCGCCGCTACTTCGCTGATGGGCCAAGAGGCGACATCCGAAACCGTCAACGATGGCGGACGTTTGCCCGGCATGGCGTCCCTAATTCGAGTCGCTTTTCGCTCTAGACGTCTTGGTCAATTTGACTTAGTGAGCAGTTGAACTGCGAGACGCATCTCCATGGCCAATGTCGATCCAGTCCGTCGTGCGGAAATCGGCCGCGAGAAGCGAGCGAGGACCCGCGCCCAGCTCGTTGCCGCCGCGAGTGCCCTGTTTGCGCGACAGGCGGTTGAATCGGTCACGGTCGACGACGTGGTGCGGGAAGCCGAGGTCGCCAAGGGGACGTTCTACGTTCATTTCAAGGATCTACGTGAACTGACGGCTGCCGTAGCCGACGAGTTGGTCAAGGCGATCGACGATCTGCTCCAACCGATTCGGCTCACCATCGATGATCCAGCGCTCCGCATCGCCTACGGCTGTAGCTGCTTCATCGATCGGGCGTTCGCCGATCCTGGTTGGGCCGGCGTGGCGGCGCGGATGGCGGTAGCTACTGCGACTGTCGGAGAGGTTGCGCGTCGGCGTCTACTCGAAGACATCAAGCGGCACGCGAAGAGCCTGCCTGCGGGTAGCGCCATAAGCGCCGAACTCGCTCTGGAGGTCGTCGTCGGAATCATGTTCCAAATGTTCGCAGCCATTGCCGAGCGTCGCTTGTCATCGCGCCATCGCGAGGACGCGATCGCGGCGATTCTGCGGGCGATCGGTCTCGACGCGCGGCAGGTAAAGTCGGTTCTGACTCGCCTGCCGGTGCAAGCGGACGCCGGGCGATCCGGCTTGCCCGTGAAGGCCGCCAGAGCGCGGAAGCGGATCTCTAGCTAGGCCTAGATCCCTTAGCCGAAGCTCATGGCCCGACGATCTCGGTCGCCTGTTCGCCGAGATCGACGGCGCCATCACGGCTGCGGATCCGTGCCGTGATCCGATCACCTGGCTTGAGATATTGTGGCCGCCGCGCCTGTCCGTTGAGAAACAGCTTCCACAGCACGCGCTCCGGCAGCAGCTGGAGCAGCCGGCGTACCGGCGGCGGCGGCACCCGCAGCGCACAGCCGCTCGGCGTGCCGGTCAACAGCACGTCGCCAGGAGCGATGTTTGCGAAGGTCGACAACTCGGAGATCGTCTCGGCGGGCTTGAATACCAGATTGGCGGTGGTGTCGCGCTGCCGCGGCGCTCCATTGACGTCGAGCTCGAGCGCGAGGTCGTCGATTCGGGGAAACTCTTCGCGTTCAAGCACCGTCAGCCACGGGCCGATCGGGCAGAAGCCGCGGTAGCTCTTGCCCTTGAAGAACTGGGTCTGCGGTAGCTGCACATCGCGCGCGCTGAGATCGTTGGCAATGGTGATCGCGAAGACGTAGTCGGGCAGCGTTTCGCGCGTTAACGTGACGGCGGACGAGATCGGCCGGCGGAATACCAGCGCGAGCTCGATCTCGTAGTCCAGCAATTTCACGTGTGCGGGACGTGCCACCTTCTCGCCGCTCGGGCAGACCGAGGCATCGGCCTTGGTGAAGAACATGTTGAACAGCTTGGCGTCGGGATCCATTCCGGATTCGATCATGTGCTGGCGGTAGTTGGCGCCCTGGCAATACAGCCGGCACGGCGTCGTTATCGGCGCCAGGATCTTCACCGAAGCGATGGCGATGCGCGCGCCGCGACTGCAGGCTGCACGCCAATCGGCCTCGCCCTGTTCGATCAGGGCTGCCGTAGTCGGATAGTCGTTCGAGAGGGGAGCGATCTCCGCCCCCGTTATCACGCCCCAGCGCGGGCCATTACCTGCTTCGAAACGCACCAGATTGGTCGCCACTTGTTCCTCCATTGCCATTGCGTTGCCAGATCCCGGTCGCGATTTTTGCTGTCCGTACAGCGGCTTGGCGTGCATTCCGGAACCGGCCGAAATCTCGTATTGACGATTTAGTCGATTTGACTATCATGTTCAAAAATATTTGTCGACCCGGTCGGCGGTCAGGCGAGGAAGTCTCATGGGTGTGGAAGGCATCGCGGCGCGAGCGCCGCTTCGTGAAGTTGAGGTTGCCGTCGTCGGCGCCGGTCCGGTTGGGCTGATGGTGGCGAACCTGCTCGGCCTCGCCGGGGTGCAGGTTGCAGTGCTGGAGGCCAACGAGGGGCTGCTCGGTCTGCCGCGGGCCATCGCCTACGATGCGGAAACCCTCCGCCTCTTCTCGCAGATTGGGCTGCTCAACGACATCGCGCCCGGACTCATCCAGAACCCCCATGTTCGCCACCTCAACGCGCGCGGTCGCGTGCTGATGCAGGCGGACCCTCCGGCCTGCGGGCTGTACGGTCACTCGTCGCTGGGCACCTTCTACCAGCCGGATTTCGAGCGGGCTCTACTCAGGGGGCTGGCGCGGTTCGATAATGTCAGGGTGCTGTTTGGGCACACCGTCACCAACCTGGTGCAGAGTCGCGACGAGGCCGCGCTGTCGATCGCAACCCGCCATGGCGCGAGCACGTTGCGGGCGAAATTCGTCGTTGGCTGCGACGGCGGCACGAGTCGGGTCCGCGATCTGCTCGGCGCCAGGCTCATCGGCTCGACCTACACTCAGCGCTGGCTGGTGGTCGATGCTCTCGTGAAAGGGCATGACGTGAAACAGATCAGCTTTTACTGCGACCCGGGCCGTCCGCGCGTGGAATTGCCGGCGGTGGGTGATCGCGTGCGCTGGGAATTCATGCAGCTTCCGGGCGAGACCGAGGAGGACCTGAAGAACGATGGGCGGATCATGGCGCTGATCGCCGACAACACGCGCTATCGTGAGGTCCGGATCGAGCGCAAGGCGGTGTACACTTTCCACGCTCGAGTCGCTGACCGTTGGCGCAACAATCGCGGGTTCCTCGCTGGCGACGCAGCGCACTTGATGCCGCCATTCGCCGGCCAGGGCATGAACGGCGGCATGAAGGACGCGGTCAATCTCGCCTGGAAGCTGGCGTCCGTGCTCAAGGGGGGCGCGGCTGAGACGATCCTCGACAGCTACGAGCTCGAACGCGCGCCGGTGGTGCGCAAGATGGTCGAGGTGTCGCGCCGGCTCGGCTCGGTGATCATGCCAACGAGCCGCAGCACTGCCGTGCTGCGCGACGCGATCTTCGCCTGCTTGAACATGTCGCGTGCCTTCCGCGACTTCATCGGCCGCGGCGGCGTGGTACCGCCACCGACGATCGGCCGCAGTCCGTTGACCGGGGTTGGGAGCGATGCCCTGATCGGCCAGATGCTGCCGCAGCCAAGCGTCAAGACGCCGGACGGCTCGTTCCCCCTCGATGGGTTTCAGGCGTGCCATCAGTGGCTGGTGCTCGGCATCGGCGTCGATCCGGCGACGATGCTCTCCGCGCGCGACCTCGGCATCCTCGATGCGCTCGATGTCCGCTTCGTTTGCGTCAACGGCGGCAGCGGGAGACCGCGGACGCTTGACCTGCGCTGTGACGATCCCGCCTTCGATGCCTGGGTAAAGCGCCACGCGGTGCGCGCGGTGCTCGTACGCCCCGACCGTTTCATCGCTGACCGGCTCGATCCGCATGGACGCGATCTGCCGGTTCTCACCCCGTTCGCGCGCGCGCGCGGCGTCACCGCGCCGCCGATCGCGGCCTGAGTTCGAGGAGAACCCGCATGTCGACCAACCCGTTGCTCAAGAGTGGCCCCGGCAGCATCGAGCTGCCGCGCAGTGCCTCGCCCGTCGTGAAGGCAAACCAGCTCATGTACGCGCACTTCGAGCGGCCAGATCTCGAAACAGCGGAGCGCTACCTCATCGACTTCGGTCTCGAGCGTGCCGCCCGGACCGAGCGTGAAGTGTTCATGCGCGGAACCGGGCCTGTGCCGTATATCTACCGCGTCACTCGAGGTCGCAACGCCCGCTTCCTCGGAATCGGGCTTTCGGTCCCGAAGCCCGAGGATCTCGATACCCTGGCCCGGAAGCTCGGCGGCCGCGTCGAGCGGGCCGACGGACCGGGAGGCGGCTTGGTCGTGCACCTTCGCGATCCGGAAGGCGTTGCGGTGCACGTTCACCACGGCTTCACCCCAAGCGAGCCGCTGCCGGTCCGCCCGCCGATCCTGCATAACGCGCCGAGCCAGACTGTGCGCGTCAACGACACCCAGCGGCCGAAGCTCGAGCCGCCACAGGTCACCAAGCTCGGCCATCTCGTGCTGGAGACGCCCGATTTCAATCGCAGTGTACGCTGGTATATGGACACGTTCGGCTTCATCCCGTCGGACGTAATGTGCCTTGCCGACGGCACGCCGGTCGGCTCGTTCACCCGGCTCGATCGCGGCAACGAGCCAAGCGATCACCACACGATCTTCATCGCTATGGGGATGGAGTCGAACGTTGATCATGTGGCGTTCGAGGTTGTGGATCTCGACGCTGTGGAGATGGGCCAGCAGGTGCTGATGGCCAAGCGTTATCGCCATGCTTGGGGCGTCGGTCGCCACCTGCTCGGCAGCCAGATCTTCGACTATTGGCGCGACCCTTGGGGCCAGAAGCACGAGCACTACGCCGACGGTGACCTGTTCGACGCGGCACAGCCGGCAGGCTATCACCTGATGGACCGTGGCGGCCTCTACCAGTGGGGGCCTGACCTGCCCGACGACTTCATCGACACCCGCATGACACCGCGACGGCTCTGGCGGGTGCTGAAACTCGCGATCAAGGACAAGGCTCGGGTGAAGCTGCTGGTAGCGCTCAAGAACAGCATGGCGAACCCGGGTCGCCAGTGGCAACGGTAAGTACGGCTTGCCCCTTCTGCAATTTCATCACGACTACACTTGAAAGGCGTCCGATGGCGGTACGAGACCTTGGCGACATTCGGAGAATCGAGGCAGAGCCTCTTGCCTCGCGAGGCTTGCCGCGGACGACCTTTGATGTGTTCTCGGCGAGCGCGAAACGCTGGCCCGATCGGAAGGCGCTGTCGTTCTTCCCGACCGCGGACACCTATCAGCGCGCCTCGACATGGACCTATGCGGAGCTCCTCGCGGAGATCACCCGCGCTGCGAACGCGCTCCACGCCTTCGGCGTCAGCGTCGATCAACCAGTCGCCTATGTGCTGCCGAATCTCCCCGAAACCCACTTTACGATCTGGGGCGGGGAGGCGGCGGGCGTGGTGCTCGCGGTCAATCCGCTGCTCGAGCCTGATCTGATCGTGGAGATCCTCCGCGCGGCCAAAGCGCGGGTACTGGTGACGCTGGCACCGTGTCCCGGCGCCGAGCTTTGGAGCAGGCTTGCGCCGCACCTCTCGGCGCTCCCCGAGCTTCGCGTGGTCGCGCTGGTCGACCTCATGACTTACCTTGGCGGCGCCGGGGAGACGGCGGTCGCGGCAGCAGCGGCCAGCGTGCCTGACGTCAATTTCGAGGTCGTGGATTTCCGCGCGGCGATGCAGGGCCAGCCGGCCGATCGCTTGGTCGCGCCGCGGAAGATCGCGGAACATTCCGTCTCATCCTACTTCTGCACGGGCGGCACGACAGGCGCGCCGAAGATCGCGGTGCGTACGCACGGCAACGAGGTCTTTGATGCCTGGGCCGCGGCGCAAGTGCTCGGCGAGCGCGAGGAGCCACGCACCTACTTATGCGGCCTGCCGCTGTTTCACGTCAACGCGCAGCTTGCCACCGGCCTGTTGCCGTGGATGCACGGCCACCATGTGCTGCTAGCCACTCCCGAAGGCTACCGCGGCAAGAACCTGATCGCGCGCTTCTGGGAGATCGCGGCGCACTACCGCATTGCGACCTTCTCCGGTGTGCCGACGATCTATGCCGCCCTGCTCGAAGCGCCGATCGGCGACAACGACATCTCGAGCCTCGAATACGCGATCTGCGGCGCGGCGCCGATGCCGGCCAGGTTGATCGAGGCATTCGAAGCGAAGACCGGCCTCAAGATCGTCGAGGGCTATGGGCTGACCGAGGGCACTTGCGTCTCTTGCCTCAATCCGCCGGAGGGTGAACGCCGCGCCGGGTCGATCGGCCTGCGCCTGCCATACCAGCAGATGCGCGTCGTTGTCCTCGATGACGGCGGGCGCTTCCTGCGAATGGCTGATGTCGACGAGGTCGGAACAATCGCCATCGCCGGGCCCAACGTGTTCGCGGGTTATCTCGATCCGCAGCACAACAAGGATCTGTGGATCGATATCGAGGGATCACGTTGGCTCAACACCGGCGATCTCGGGCGACAGGATGATCAGGGCTATTTCTGGCTGGTCGGCCGGCGCAAGGAGCTGATCATCAGGGGCGGGCACAACATCGATCCGAAGCTGATCGAGGATGCCCTCCACAAGCATCCGGCCGTCGCCATGGCGGCGGCGGTTGGCAGCCCCGATGTCTACGCTGGCGAGGTCCCGGTCGCCTATGTCCAGCCGAAACCCGGTATTGCCGTTAGCGATGACGAACTGATGAACTTCGCTGAGACCCATATCCCTGAGCGGGCGGCAATCCCCAAGCATGTAAGGATCATGCCGTCGCTGCCGCTGACGGGGATCGGCAAGATTTTCAAGCCGGCCCTGCAGCAACGCGAGATCGAGCAGGTGGTCAGGGCACAGGCAGCAAACGCGGGTGCGATCGTCGATGAGCTTTCGTTCGAGCGAGATCCACGCTTCGGACAGGTCGTTCGAGTTCGTGCCAGCGCGGGCGCGGCACCCCTGCGGGCGGCGCTGGAGCGTTATCCGTTCAGATCCGACGTGCTGGATTGAGCCCGTGGCCCGCAGATTTCGCGAACCAATCGGACGGTTGTGGCATCCAGGAACTTGGGGACGAGCGGCAAGATGGTGACGAATGCGATAAGTGCCGCCCTGACGTGCGTCGGGCCGGGTGATGGCTTCGAGGTCCGCCGGGTTCTCCGGCGAAAGCCTGCGGCCGGGGAGATCGAGGTCGCCGTTGCGGCGGCGTCGGTCAATCCCATCGATGTGCGGCGCGCGCAAGGTTATGGCAGGCGATTGCTATCCCTTGTCGGGGCCGGTCGGTTTCCCATGGTGCTGGGCAATGACGTTGCAGGCACCGTGAGTGCCGTCGGCAACAATGCCGGGGCGTTCAAGATTGGCGATCTTGTCTTTGGCGTGAAGCCGCCCTCGGTCGAGGGCACTCATGCCAGCCACGTGCTGGTAAAGGCTGCGCATATGCTGTCCGCTCCCAGGGGGTGGGATCTTCAGGCGCTCGCGGCACTTCCGTACAGCTTCGTGACCATGTGGCTCGCGGTGCGGGACGCCGGGCTGACCCGGCAGAATGCTGCCGGAAAAAAGGTGCTCATCCATGGTGCGGCCGGTGGCCTCGGGACCTTGGCGTTGCAGATGCTGTCCAGATGGGGCAGCCAGGTGACGGCGATCGCGCGGCCGCCGGATTTTGCGGCCTGCCGGCAGGCGGGGGCGGCTGAGGTGGTCGACAGTAGCGTCAAGCCATTCGCGACGCTGTCGCGGGCGTTCGATGCGACACTCAATTTCGCCGCCTGGGAGGACGATCTCTCGCTGCTCGGTTGCCTTCGCGGCGGCGCGCTCGGCCATGCCACAACGGTGCACCCGCTGCTTGCGAATTTCGACGAGCTCGGCTGGCTACGTGGCGCCCTGAAGACCTTCTCCGACAAGCGGAGTCATCGGGCTGCCTTGCCGAAGGGTACGCAAAACTATGCCTGGACCGCCTTTCGGCCCGACGCAGCCGCGCTGCAGGAGCTGCGCCAGTCGGTCGAGCACCAGCGCGATGGTCTTTCCATTGGTCTGCGGACGCCGCTGGCCAGTGCGGGCCAGGCCTTCGACCATGTCAGAAGCCGGCAACGCGGGCGCGCACTGATCCTGCCCGAGTGATGCGCTGCGTCTCGCCCGGCTCGGGTCGATCTTGATGTTTGCTTCGTCTTAGCTACCTCAGGCGCATCCCCTCCAGCGCTTTACTTGAGCGATCGGATGTAGTCGGTCAGGTCTGCCCGGTTCAGCGACATCTTCGGCATGTTGGGGTGAGGCAGGAGAAGCAGGAGGCGAGGGTCGTGTCCCAAGGAGTGGTGTAGCTGGTAGCGAAGCCTCGCGACGCGCGCCCCACATAGCGCCGTAGCGAGCGAGCGGCTTTGACCTTTGCCGTCGACCAACTGATCGAGCTACGTACATCGTGAGGCGTATATTGCAGCCCTCGGTGGATGGGCCGGCATTTCCTCGTAAGCCATCGTATCGGTGCATGCTCCCCTGGGATGTCCTGCGTCTGCCCACGACCAATTGAGCCTTCGGTCGCCAGTGGTACACAAGACAGTGTCACCAAAGCCAGCGCCTGCACTCAGGGGAGGGGCTCAAACCTCCAGGTGCTGTGCGTCGTTCGACGGTGGCCGCTTATCGAGCCAGCCTTGGAGTCAAAATGGGTGAGATCATTCGATTCATTTCAAACTCGGATCGCGAGCGAGAGCGCCTCATTCGCCAAGCGCGCGCAAACTATGACAGCATATTTCCAGCTGAAGACCTCGCGATCGGAGGTCAGAGGGACACTTCACTGGCAACTCATGGCTTCGGCGGTGCCGACCCCAGGCACGGAGGGGTCTCGTCATGATCAAGATCATTGCCGTGCTGTGTAGTCTCGCCTCTCCGGCAAATTGCCATGAACAGGTCGTCACCACCTCGGACTTTGCCGATATTTCGATGCAATCCTGCTTGATGGGAGCACCGCAACTCGCCGACTGGATGAGGCAGCACCCTACCGAGCGTCTCGCCGCATGGCGCTGCGTCATCGGAAAACAGGGCGAAAGAGGAGCCTAGACCACGGCGGGCCGAGAGCGAATTGCCTGTCGAGATTTGCCGCCGCTCGCCGATCTCCAGTGAGACGCAAAATCCGGCGCCTTGGCGCGGCAAAGCCTGGGGCGCGCTTCCTGGAATCGCCTGGGGTTCGAGAACTTACTCGCTGACGACGGGCATTATCGTCAGCGCAATCAACTATTGTCACAGCGCAAGGAGATGTGCGTGCTCTTTCGGTCTTTGGTTCTGCCTGATGAAATCCTTTGAGAAGGCCAGCCGGACCAGCAGCAACGACTTGGATGAATTCATTCGTCGCGAAAATATCGCGCTCTTCCGCAAGAAACTCGCCGAACCCGGACTGTCCGATCAACAGCGCAAGACAATCGAAGCGCTGCTCCGCAAGGAGCAGGACCGGGAGATCTGACCGGCGCTGCAAGGATGCAGCTTCGTCGTGCTCAACTTGCAGGCTGTGCTTGCGACTCGCTGTGGCGGTACACGCACTTCCTGCGAACGAGCAGCAGGTTTTGCCCAAGTCGGCAGGGGGCAGTTCCTGGCGGGATCCGATCGACAGCTTTGTTCGCGAGAAAGGTAATTCAGTAGGGTGCGCCCGAAGCACCAGCGCTCCGCCCGCCGCGCCGCCAGTACTTTGGCTTAGGTTGCGCCGCTTTTTGCTGAGCGGCATAATCGACTCTTGGCGCGAGGGAGTCCAGCGCTTGAACCTCCGTTTTCCGCACGATGTTGGCGACATAGCGGATCTCCAGCTCCTTTGGGAGGATTCCGAGAAGGCGGTCTATCGAGGGCGTCGTCTTGATGGACATGGCGAACTTGCATCGGTCCTGATCGTTCTTCCTGCTGTCGAGCAGCCCCCGGCTGCCGTCCTCGCTCGTTTCAGTCACGAATACGCCCTGAGGGATGAACTCGATGCCGCCTGGGCGGTCCGGCCGCTCGACCTCGTGCGGAGGGATGGTTGGGTTCTGCTGCTCCTCGAAGATCCCGGTGGCGAGCCGCTTGAGCGGCTGATGGACGAGCCGATGGAGATCGGCACCTTCCTGCACTTTGCGATTGATGCCGCCGCCGCCCTGTCCCACGTTCATTCGCGCGGCTTGGTGCACAAGGACATCAAGCCATCGAACATCTTCGTCAATTGCTTAACAAGGCCCGCACGGCTGTCGGGATTTGGACTGGCATCGAGATTGTCGCGCGAGCGCAGGACGCCGGAGCCGCCTGAGATCATTGCCGGCACGCTCGCCTATATGGCGCCCGAACAGACCGGGCGCATGAACCGGTCGATTGATTCACGGACCGATCTATACGCGCTCGGGGTGACGTTCTATCGCATGCTGACCGGCGTCTTGCCGTTCAGCGCCACCGAGCCGATGGAATGGGTGCACTGTCACATCGCACGAGAACCGGTCGCCCCTGCCACGAGGCTCGAAAGCGTTCCCGCTCCAATCTCTGATATCGTGGTGAAGCTCCTCGCCAAGATCGCTGAGGAACGATATCAGACCGCGGCAGGTCTCGAGCAGGATCTCAGGAAGTGCCTGGATCAATGGGAGGAGCGAAACCGCATCGAGCCGTTTCCTCTGGGTGAAAGGGATGCACCTGACCGGTTGTTGATCCCAGAGAGGCTCTACGGACGCGAGCACGCCGTCCAGACATTGCTCGCCTCGTTTGACCGTATCGTCAATGGCCACGGGCCGGAGCTGGTCCTCGTTGCGGGCCAGGCAGGCATCGGCAAATCCGCGGTGGTTTCGGAGCTGCACCGCGCGCTGGTACCGCATCGCGGTCTATTCGCCTCCGGCAAGTTCGATCAACTCAAGCGCGACGTCCCTTTCGCCAGCGTGGCACAGGCCCTCGAGGGATTGATCAGACCGTTGTTGGGAAAGAGCGAAGCCGAGTTGGCGCCCTGGCGCGCAAATCTGAGCGCTGCTCTCGGCCCCAACGGGGCGCTCATGGTCGGGCTCGTCCCCGAGCTCGAGCTCCTCATCGGTCCGCAGCCACCAGCCCCGGAGCTGTCGCCGAGAAACGCGCAGCGCCGGTTTCAGTCGGTGTTGCGTCGGCTGCTTGCCGTATTCGCCCAACCGGAGCATCCGCTGGCGTTATTTCTGGATGACCTGCAATGGCTCGATGCGGGCACGCTCGAGGTGATCGAGGATCTGCTGATCCAATCGGATCTCAATCACCTGTTGCTTGTCGGCGCGTATCGGGACGACGAGGTCACCGCCACGCATCCTTTGATGCGGCGGCTTGCGGCGGTCCGGGATGCCGGCGGCACGGTGCAGGAGATCACCTTGAAGCCGCTTGCGCTTGATGATGTGAACTTGATGCTGGCCGAGTCGCTGCGCTCGCGCCGCACACGTTCCCTGGCACGCCTGGTCCACGAGAAGACCGCCGGAAATCCGTTCTTCGGCATTCAGTTCGGGACCGCGCTGGCAGACGAAGGACTGCTCACTTTCGCGCCTGACTCGGCGTCCTGGACGTGGGATCTGAAGCGGATACGCGCCAAGGACTATACTGAAAACGTCGTCGATTTCATTCTCGACAAGCTGCGCCGGCTGCCCGATGCGACTCGTGACGTCCTTCAGCAACTGGCCTGTCTCGGCAACGCCGCGACGGCTTCGACCGTCGCTGTTGTGCAGAACAAGACCGAAGAGGTCGTGCACGCGAGTCTTTGGCCGGCGGTACGCGCGCGCTTGCTATCGCGGCAACAGGGCGCCTATCGATTCCTGCATGATCGCGTACGGGAAGCTGCGTATGCATTGATCCCCGAGAGCCAGCGGACGGCGATGCACCTCGCGATCGGCCGGCGACTCGCGGCACAGGAGCCGCAGAGCACGGTCGAGGAGAACGTGTTCGAAATCGTCGGGCAACTCAACCGCGGCAGCGCGCTCATCACCGCGAGCGAAGAGCGCAAGTTGCTTGCTGAGCTCAATCTGCTTGCAGGGACGCGCGCCAAGCAGTCGACGGCGTACTCCTCGGCTCTCACCTATTTCAGCGCCGGCGCGGTAGTGCTGGCGGACAACGGCTGGGAGCAGCGTCGCGATCTCGTCTTCGCTCTTCAGATCCAGCGGGCGGAATGCGAGTTTCTTACGGGTGCGCTCGCCGACGCGGAATCGCGCCTGTCAGAGCTGGCGTATCGAGCCGTCACTCCTCCTGAGATCGCGAGCGTAACTCGCCTGCAAGTCGATCTGTTCATGACGCTTGGCCGAAGCGATCGCGCCATCGAAGTCGGCCTTGATTGTCTGCGGCGCCTTGGCATCGACTTGCCCGCCCGTCCGACGTCCAGGCAGCTTGACGAAGAATATGCGCAGCTACGGCGCCAGCTCGGAGACAGGGCAGTTGAAGAGTTGCTGGATTTGCCGCGGATGGTTGATCCATCGGTCCGTGCGGCAATTGATGTTCTCACTTCGCTCGTAACCCCCGCACTGTTCACGGACGAAAGGCTACGCTGCCTGATCATCGGTCGAATGGGAAACCTCAGCCTCGAGCACGGCAATAGCGATGGAGCGAGCTATGTCTATACCACCGTAGGCAATGTGCTGAGCCTGTATTTCGGCGACTACGAACAAGGTTTCCGTTTCGGTCAGCTGGGGCTCGATCTGGCGGCGCAGCCCGGAATGGAACGCTTGAAGGCGCGGGTCTACCTGGCCTTCAGCAATCTGGCCAAGCCGTCGCCGCGTCACTTTCCCGATGGCGGCCCGATTGCCAGGCACGTCTTCAACGCGGCGCAACAAACCGGCGATCTCACCTATGCGGTGTTCAGTTGCAACAATCTTCTCACGCAGCTTCTCGCCGGCGGCGCTCCCCTGTCCGAGGTGCACCGCGAGGCGGAGGCCGGTCGGGAGTTCGCCCGCCGCGCAGGCTTTGGTCTCGTTGACGCGCTCATCAGTATCCAGCTCCGATTGGTCCGAGCGCTGCGTGGACTGACGCAGGCGTTCGGCCGCTTCGACGAACAGGGCTTCGATGAGCAGCAGTTCGAACGAGAGCTGGAGGTGGCCTCCGATCGCGGAATCGCCGCTTGGACATACTGGGTTCGCAAGTTGCAGGCGCGCTTCCTCGCTGGCGACCATACATCAGCGCTTGCTGCCGCCGCGGAAGCGGAGCGCCTCCTGTGGCTGACACCGGCGATCTTCGAGCGGGCCGATTATCACTTCTACGCTGCGCTGGCGACAGCGGGGCTATACCCCGCGGCCTCTCCCGCCGAGCGCAGGCGATACCGAAACAGCCTGCGGACTCACGCGCGCCATCTGAGGGCATGGGCTGACCATTGTCCGGAGAACTTTGCCGCGCGCGCCGCGCTGCTCGGCGCCGAAATCGCCCGGCTCGACGGCCGCGTGCTCGATGCCGAAGCTCAGTTCGCGCGCACCATAGAATTGGCGCGCGCCAACGGCCTTCTCCACGATGAGGCACTGGCGAGCGAGCTGGCCGCTCGCTTCTTCGCGGAGCGCAGTTTTTCAGACATTGCACAGATGTACTTGCGCAAATCCCGCTCTTGTTACCTCCGTTGGGGCGCCGACGGTAAGGTTCGGCAGCTTGACGAGTTGCACGATCAGCTGAGCCATGAAGAAAGGGCGGTGCAGCCGACGAGCACCATCGGCGCGCGAGTCGAGCAGCTCGATCTGGCGACCATCATGAAGGTATCGCAGGCCGTTTCTGGGGAAATGAACCTGGAACGGCTGGTCGATTTGCTGTTGCGAACGTCCGTCGAGCAAGCCGGCGCCAGGCAGGGCCTGCTCATCTTTACGCAAAGGGATGGGCCCCGGATCAACGCATCCGCCAGGACCGTCGGCGATTCGATCATCGTCGAACGGTGCGACCAGCCGGTAAGTGCGTCCATGCTCCCGTTGTCCGTCCTCCATCATGTTCTGCGGACTTCGGAGATTGTCGTTCTGGACGATGCGCAGAGCCAGACGTTGTTCTCCTCGGACCCGTACATCAGGCAAGCCCGGATACGATCTGTGTTGTGCGTTCCGCTGCTTAACAGAACCAACATCACGGGCGTGCTGTATCTCGAGAACAATCTGGCTCCAAAGGTCTTTTCACCGCGACACACCGCTGTTCTGAAGCTGTTGGCCTCTCAGGCGGCCATCACAGTGGAGAATGCGCTTCTATATCGCGATCTCGAGCAGCGAGAGGCGAAGATCCGGCGTCTCGTTGATGCGAATATCATCGGCATCTTCACCTGGCGTATTGCACCAGCCGATGCGCAGGACGACCAAAGCTGTCTCGTGGAGGTCAACGATGCATTCCTCCGGATGCTTGGATACGATCGGGACGATTTCGTCGCGGGCCGTATGCCACGGACCTGCCTGACCGCAGATCAGTGGCTGGAGAGAGATCTGCGGACCTTGGCTGAACTGCGCGAATTAGGTGTCTCGCAGCCATTCGAGAATGAATATCTTCGCAAGGACGGGTCTCGCGTGCCGGTGCTGATGGGCGGCGCTTGTTTCGATGAAACAAGAACCGAAGGCGTCGCTTTCGTGCTGGACCTGACCGAGCGCAAGGCGAAGGAGCGCGAGTTGCGTGTGAGCGAGGAACGGTTTCGGACCTTGGTCCAGTTCTCGTTCGACGTCTACTGGGAGAGCGACGCGCAGCATCGCTTTGTGCGGCAGGAGTTTGCCGATGGCTTGGCCGATGCGCCCGCTCCGGGCTCCGAGATCGGCAAGACGCGCTGGGAGGTCCCATACCTTGAACCGGATGAGGACGCCTGGCGCAAGCACCGTGAGACGCTTGACAGCCACTTGCCGTTCCGCGACTTCGAACTCGCGCGACCTGCACCTGACGGTAGCAAGCGTTACGTCTCCGTCTCTGGACTGCCGATATTCGACGAAACGGGTCGCTTTACCGGCTATCGGGGCGTGGGGCGTCATATCACCGAGCAGAAGCGGGCGGAAGAGGCGCTCCGCCGCAGTGAATCCTATCTCGCCGAAGCGCAGAGGCTGAGCACCAGTGGCGCGTTCGCTTTCAATGAAAAGCAGTCGCTCTATTGGTCGGACGGACTGTTCCGAATCTGGGGTTTCGATCCGAGCAAGGGCATTCCAAGCCGCGAGATCTGGTGGGAACGGATCCATTCAGATGATCGCAGCAGGGTCGAGCGGGAACTCCAGGACGCGTTGCGACGGAAGCGGGATTATTCCATCGAGTACAGAATCGTTCTCCCGGATGGAGGCACCAAGCATCTTCGCTCTATAGGCCGTCCCTCATACTCCGCCGCCGGAGAGTTTCTCGAGGTCGTTGGCACCACGATCGATGTGACGGAGCGCAAGCGGGCGGAAGGCGAGCGAGAACGGCTGCGCGAACTGGAAGCGGATCTCGCGCATCTCAATCGACTGGGGGTGATGGGAGAGTTGACGGCCTCGCTCGCCCACGAGATCCTTCATCCGATAGCCACGGCGCGCAACAACGCCCGTGCGGGAATGCGCTTCCTGGAGATGAGCCCGCCGAATCTGGGCGAAGTGACGGAAGCGCTTGCCTGCATCGTCAGGGATGCGGATCGAGCCAAGGACATCGTCGGTCGCATCCGAGATCACATCAAGAAGACGCCGCCCAGGAGTGACCTCTTCGACATTAACGAGGCCATAGACGAGGTAATCGTGATGGTGCGCCACGCGATCAACAGAGGAAAGGTGGCGGTCTACACTCGCTTGAAGAAGGGTCTGATCTCGGTTCGAGGCGATCGTGTTCAGTTGCAGCAGGTGGTGCTGAACCTGGTCCTCAACGCCGTGGAGGCCATGAGCTCGGTCGAGGATGGACGGCGTGAGCTGTCGGTCAGCACTGAATCTGGGGATGCAAACGGCGTGTTGGTGACGGTGAGCGATTCCGGTCCGGGAATCGATCCGGCGCATCTCGACCTGGTCTTCAAGCCATTCCACACCACAAAGGCGAGCGGAATGGGGATGGGGCTGTCGATTTGCCAATCCATCATCGCGGCTCATGGAGGCCACTTGTGGGTGGAGCCAGGCCGGGACCGAGGTGCGGTATTCCGGTTCAACCTGCCATCCGGGCTGGAGAATCCATGACGCGTTGTCGCCCGCTCAACGTGATCGATGAGCCAGGCCAACGCGCGGCCCGAACTCATTATGGTCTCCATCGATCTGATGAGCCGGGTCGACGTGACAATGCCATGCTGAGAGGAGACCTCTCGTGAGCGCCATTCGGAACCTGCTGCACGGTGAAACCGGGCAAAACCGGGCTCGCCGACTGCAGGTCGTAGGCGCCCAGCTCCTGCTTGGGCTCGCCGGGCTGGCGCTGAGCACGTACATCGCTGGTCAACTGGGCTTTGGGCTCGGGAGAACAGGCTTCTTCTACGTGATTGTCCTCGCGCTGGTTTCACTATTGGGCAGCTTTGCGGTCTCGGTGCTTCTGTCGATTGTGGCCGCTGGCTGTCTGGACTACTTCTTTGCGCCTCCTATTGGGCAGTGGCGA
This sequence comes from Bradyrhizobium frederickii, assembly GCF_004570865.1. Taxonomy (GTDB): domain Bacteria; phylum Pseudomonadota; class Alphaproteobacteria; order Rhizobiales; family Xanthobacteraceae; genus Bradyrhizobium; species Bradyrhizobium frederickii. The sequence continues at coordinate 238,629 of NZ_SPQS01000007.1, read as the reverse complement.
ATCGAGTTCTCCGAGGATTTGCTGAGGATCGCGACCTTCCTGACCACGTCGTTGGTCGTCACCGCGCTGACCACCAAGCTCAAACGAGCAGGAGACAAGGTCCACGAGAATCAATCCAAATGGGACAGGGCCGAGCGGATCGCCCATTTCGGCTGGTGGGAGCGGAATTTCACCAGCCATCGTGTGTCTCTTTCCGATGAGGTTTCCAGGATATTTGGCGTGCAACCGGTCCAACTGCCGGATTGGCATCGTCGCTGGCTGGACCTCATCCACCCGGATGATCGGGAGAAAACCGCCGCTGCTGCCGCCGCGGCGTTGCGTCCCGGCGGACCTCGCTATGATGTGGAGTACAGGGTTGTACGTCCGGACGGGACGCAGCGAATAGTTCGCAGTCAGGGTGATGTCGTCTGGGACGGACGCGGACGGCCGCTACGGCAGTTCGGGGTTCTTCATGACATCACCGAGCTGAGACAAGCGGAGGTCGAGCTCCGCGCCAGCGAAACGCGCTTTCGCACCTTCGTCGATCATGCGACGGATGCATTCTTCCTCCTCAACGATCATTCCATCGTTGTCGACGTCAATCAGCGTGCCTGCGAGACCTTGGGCTACGACAGAACAGAGCTGATCGGCAAGCATCGACGTGACTTCGATGTTGGACTTGACGAGGCCGCGATCAAAAAGCTGAAGCAGACCATACTCATCCAGGAGCGCGTCACTTTCGAGACGGTTCATAGGCGCAAGGACGGCAGCTCCTTCCCGGTGGAGGTTCGCGTCGGCCATTTCGAACAAGAGGGACGTCGATTCCTGTGCGTGGTGCGAGACATCACCGAGCGTAAGAAGGCGGAACAAGCGCTGACGCGCAGCGCTGCTTATCTCGCCGAAGCGCAACGGCTGAGCCATACCGGGACCTCCGTGTTCGATGCGAACGGCAATCTTTACTGGTCGGAAGAGTGTTACCGGCTCTGGGAGCTTGATCCCTTGCAGGGATTGCCGGATGGCAGAACGGTTCTGCAACGTGTCCATCCCGATGATCGCGAGCGGGTGCGTGAACAGATCCGGCGAGACCTCCGCGAGAGGAGAAGTCAGCCGTTGGAGTTCAGGATCGTTGGCCTTGATGGGACGATCAAGCACATCGAAACCAACTCGCATCCCCTGTTCTCTGCGGAAGGAGCGATCGTCGAGGTGATCGCGACACATGTCGATGTGACTGAACGAAGGCTCGCGCAAGAGCAGGCTGAAAGGTTGCGCCAGCTGGAATCGGATCTGGCGCACATGCATCGGCTCACCATCATGGGAGAACTGACGGCCTCGCTGGCTCACGAGATCCTGCATCCGATCGCGACCGCGCGCAACAACGCCCGTGCGGGAATGCGCATTCTGGAGTCGAACCCGCAAAAGACGGACCAGATCAGGGAAGCGCTAGCGTGCGTTGTGAGGGATGCGGATCGTGCCAAGGACATCATTGGACGCGTACGCGACCACATCAGAAGGGCGCCGCCGCGACGTGAGATATTCGACGTCAACCAGGCCGTTGACGAGGTGATTGCATTGGTGCGAAACACGATTGAGAAAAGCTCGATTTCGGTGCGCACCCGCTTTACGGAGCACAAGGCCTTCGTTCGTGGGGATCGCGTTCAGTTGCAGCAGGTCACCCTGAACCTCATTCTGAACGCGGTGGAAGCAATGACCTCGGTGAACCAGGGGGGCCGGGAGCTGACCATCAACACGGAGTTCAGCGAGACCGGCGGTACGCTGGTCCGGGTAGGCGATTCAGGGCCGGGAATCGAACCCGAGCATGCTGCGAAGATTTTCGAGCCCTTCTACACGACGAGGAGGGGCGGGATCGGTATGGGATTGTCGATCTGCCGGTCCATCATCGATGCTCATGGCGGTCGTCTGTGGACGGAGGCCGGCCAACCTCGCGGCGCGGTGTTCCTGTTCACGCTTCCGGCAACCGAAGAAATGCCGGAGGACGTGAGTTCGACACCTCGTGCCACAGGCGAACGTCGTGTGTTTGAGGACGCCGATCAAATGGCCTTTAAGTAACAGAATGCAAAGTTTGGTCTAAGGGAGATGCAGGATGAAAGCCGGACAGAATGGTCGAACTGCGGCATTCACGGCGCTGTTGCTTGCTGCGAGTGCGGTTGCGTTGCTCGCGTCGAGCTTGTCTGCGCAGGCCGAACCACGTGACAAGTGGTGCAAGGGCGTGCACCTCCGGTTTTTCGTCGGCGGAGCGGAGGGCGATTCTTTCGGTACCATCGTGTACAACGGAGCCAGGCAGGCCGAACGCGACCTGGGGCCGACGGTGGACTACATATTCTCCGGCTGGGACGTTGAAAGGATGACCCAGCAGCTTCGTGAGGCGATCGCGGTCAAGCCCGACGGCATTGCCATGATGGGGCACCCTGGCGACGCCGCTCTGATGCCGCTCGCCGATGAGGCCGCCGCCGGTGGAATCAAGATGATGTATCAGAACGTACCCGTGCCCAAGGTGATGGCAAAGTTCGGTGGCGGTTATGTCGGGCCCCAGGTCGCGCAACTTGGCCGCGCGCTCGGGGTCGAAGTGGTCAAGCGCGCCGGCCTGAAGCCCGGTGACGTGGCCTTCATGCAAGGTCCATTCGAAAACGAGAACCGCGGCGCGCGGGAGCGCGGAACGGTGGCGGCAATGGAGGAGGCGGGCGTCAAGGTCATCAAGATCAACTCGCAGCCGGGATGGGCGGCGGATCCGAACCTGGCTTTGCCGGTAATCACCGCCGCTCTTGCGAGGTATCCCGAGGTCAAGGCGGTTGGCTACGGTGGCGGCCAAATGCTCGGGAACGTACCCGCGTTCATGCTGGCGGCCGGCAAGAAGCCGGGCGAGATCTTCAATTTCGGCGTGGATACGAGTCCGCAGGTGGTGGAAGGGTTCAAGGGGGGCTGGGTTCAGCTTGCCGCGGATCAGCAGCCCTTCATGCAGGGCTATCTGCCCATCCTCGGGCTGTGTCAGCAGATCGTCTATCGTTTCACGCCGATCAGCTTGGATACCGGCGCCGGCTTCGTAACACCCGACAATTACAAGGACATTGCCAAGCTCGCCACCGAAGGTGTGCGATAGATCATGTGAACAGCGCCCGTCTCTTGCGGGCGGCTGAGCTTCATGTCCGGCGGGAAAAGGCATGGCGGAACGAATTGTCGAACTGTGCAACATCAGCAAGCTCTTCGGACGGATCTGCGCCCTGAGCGGCATCAGTCTCGGCATCGAGACCGGTGAGGTCGTGGGGCTGATCGGTGATAACGGGGCCGGGAAATCGACCCTGATCAAGATCCTTGCTGGAGTCGTGCAACCGACGTCAGGAGAAATCTTGGTTCGCGGAGGGCCGGTCACCGGCTGGAACGCAGCACGGTCGCGCAACGCCGGTATTGAAACCGTGTTTCAGGATCGCGCACTCGCGATGCAGCAGTCTGTCGTCCGCAACATATTCATGGGTCGCGAACTTGCAGGCCGCTTCGGTTGGTTGAAGCTCGGGAGAGAGATGCGGGAAGCCGAGCGTTTGATGCAGGAAATCGGCTTCACCTCCAAGCTGCTTTCGCCCCGCTCGATCGTAGGACAGCTCTCTGGTGGAGAGCGGCAGGGCGTTGCAATTGCCCGCGCCATCTACAACGAAGCCGAATTGATCATTCTTGACGAACCGACGGCGGCGCTCTCGCTCATCGAGACGGACAAGGTGTTCCGCTTCGTGCGCCAGGTGAAGGCAAGTGGTCGCTCGGTCCTGTTCATCGGTCACAACATCCACCATGTCTATGATGTCGCCGACCGGTTCATCGTCCTTGATCGCGGCCAAGTGGCGTTGGAGGCCTCACGCGCCGACCTGCCGTCTGCAGAAGCGCTCATAACCCTGATGGAGGAATTGGCGCGCCCGCCAAGAGGGTTGGTTCCATCGTTCGCCCACGCCGAGCAAAGCCAGTGAGCGAACTCGTACGTCCGGAAGCAAGTGCGACGAGGCAGACAGGGGCCGCGATCGGCCGCGCGATACGTGGTTTCGTCGAAGCCAACCGCGCGCCGCTCGGAGCACTTGCGGTCTTCGGTGTCATGATGGCTGTTTTCTTGGCTGCGAACCCGCGCGTGTTCTCCGAATGGAACATCTACCGTTCGGTCCTGACGACACTTCCCGTCGCGCTTTTCCTCGTCGTGCCGCTGGTATTCGTCGTCACTGTCGGCGAGATCGATCTTTCCTTTCCGGCGACCATGGGCTTTGCCGCCTGGATCTTTGCGGTCGTCGTCCACGCCGGCTTTTCGCCTTACCTCGGCGCCTTGGCTGCCATTTTCACCGGCATGTTCCTCGGACTCGTCGTCGGGTCGGTCGTCGTTTACTTCAACCTGTCCTCGCTGGTGGCGACCCTCGGCATGAACTTCGTGCTCCGCGGTGTGATCCAGATCGCCAACGAAGGGATGCCGATCGCGTTGACGTCGCTGCGCGAAAGTTCGCTGAGGACCGTGTTTGCCAGCCCGGTGCTGGGCGTGCCGGCGCAGTCGCTCTGGGCGCTTGCCTTCGTGATCTTCGCCGCGCTGCTGTTCAATCGGCACCGCTTCGGGGTTCAGGTAAAGATCGTCGGAGACAATCCGGACAGCGCTCGCCAAATGGGAATCGACGTCAATTGGGTCAGGGTCAAGACCTTCATTTTCGTGGGACTAGGGGCGGCGCTCGCGGGCATTGTTTCGACCCTGATCAACTTCACCTGGTGGCCGACCGCGGGAGAAGGCTATTTCCTGCCGGTGCTCGCCTCGGTTTTCGTGGGCGGCACGCCTACCTGGGGCGGAGTTGGAACGGTCGTCGGCGGTGCGATCGGTGCTCTGACCGTGTCTTTCATCCAGACCGGAGTGATTGGTGCAGGGCTCTCCGGCTTCTATGTCCAGTTCTTCGATGGCGTCATCATCATACTGTCCCTGATCGGCCATCGGTGGAATCAGGCGCGCTACCGATGAAGGTGGCACCAGGATCGGATCGCCTTGCCATGTAACGTTTGCAACGCTGGCCTCGGTGGCGGCCGCAGCTCTTGCAGCCCTGTAGCTCCCGGGGACCGTTACGGTACTTATAGGCTGCGGTGAGCGCGACCGCCACGCGGTTTCGATCGGCTTGCTAGCTGTCACCTCCTTTCAAGGTCATCAACTCGTGGGCCGACAGAAACGCCCGGTCAGTGATTGTGATAACGTCCACATCTGTGTCATCAGGCTCCAGTGCGCGACGGCAGCCGATATGATGAGCTTTCCATTGCGATCTGCTGCGACGCTGGGCTGCCTTTCAGGCGGCTGCCGCGCTCCCCAACGCACGGCAAGAGACCGTCTTGGCCGCCCGGCAGAAGAGGTGTCGCATCATGTCAAATGGTCCGCCACTGCCGGCACACGTCTTGGCTGCGGCTTGACACTCAAGCCGTCCTTCGCTGCTGCGCATGCGGTCGCTCCATTGACCTTCAGCTGGGTTGGTTCAACTGGCGCTCCCTTGCCGTCGCACTTCAGGCAAAGGTGGCGCACCGAGCTTGCGTCATAATGATCCGTCAGGTCTCGCGGTGAGTAGGGACAACGAGCACAGAGCTTGACTCTCAAATCGACCTCCCGAATCGTTGGATGCTTCGACGCTTGGCTGGCGTAGGTGCTCCCCTTGGCCGGAGATGCCGTTCTTAGGGACGTTGAACCGAGTCGGAGCTCGTCTTCGCGATTGCAGAGAGTGCCGTCGTTCGCGGATCCGTGTCCCGCCCCGGAGCCGCTCAGTATTCTCGGCTGGATCGTCTCGATTTTGCGGGACCGGCCATACGGTCAGCCTGATCAAAAACCGACCTGCACGGCACGCTTAGCTCTGAGCGCCGCTGCCTCAGGCAGGTCGCGACATCAGTCGGATCCGGGATGTAGCTGCTGCAGAGACGGAATGCGTCCGGCGCACACGCAGCCTGCTGTTCAGCCGTGCCACGATTGTCTTGCGCGAATGCAGTCGTGAAGGAGAGCGCACATAACGCGATGAGGTAGGCAAATCTGGATTTGAGTATCACGGCTGCTCCTTGCAGTTCATCATCCGAGACGGGTAGTGGCCTTCTTGTAGGATTCGCAGCGCGCTATCAGGAAGGCCGCAATGATGAGGAACAGGCTGAAGCCTATCAGCGCGATCGCCACGATCGCGCCGATGCAAGCGAGCATCAGCGAGGCACAGACGTCGCACCAAGTCGCCAGCCAGACCACCATAGCCTAAGCCCGCCTATGAGATTGGGGTTCGCAACGACCATCGCAGGGAGAGCATCGACAGTCCATTGCCCCGAAGTGGAGCAGAACTGTCTGATTGCTTGGTGGGCTAAGCTGGAGCTTAGCAAGACAGAAGGCGACCGGTGTAAGATCGACGATCGGTCAGAAGGCGGGCGCTCGAAGCCGTCCAGCTCCGAACTGAAGATTCGATCTTCGGTGGCATCGGCCGTTGGAGTCGCTCAGGAGCGCTGCACCTTCTCCGGGACGAGTCCCAAGGTATCGGCCATTCGGCTAAGCTCGGGGAGCGAGCGCGCCTTCATCTTCCGCATTAGATTGGTCCGATGCACCTTCACCGTGGATTCAGCGATGCCGACGTCGTTGGCGATCTGCTTGTTGAGGCGGCCGGCGGTGGCCTGGATCATGATCTCACGCTCGCGCGGGCTGAGCGTTTCAAAACGCTGCCTGAGTGCTTCAAGCGCCTTTTCATTTTCCCGCCGGGACCGATCCCGCGCGAGGCCCATTTCGATCGCGTCGAGGAGATCCTGATCACGAAACGGCTTGGTCAGGAATTCGATGGCGCCCCCCTTCATCGCGCGCACGGTCATCGGAATATCGCCGTGCGCGGTGATGAAGATGATGGGAAGATCCTTGTGCGCGGCGGCAAGCTCACGCTGGAGGTCGAGGCCGCTCCGCCCCGGCATCCTCACGTCCACGAGAAGACAAGTAGGGCCATCCGTGATTTCGCCGGAGCTCATGAAGTCGGAGACGCAAGAGAACTGGCGGGTGTCGAGTCCCACGGTCCGCAGGAGCCTTCCGACCGAATCGCGAAATTCCGCATCGTCATCGATGATCAAGACACGGGGAGTCGCGTCCAGCATCTCTGCACCTGAGTTGGAGGGGTACCGCGTTGTCCCCGCACGCAATCTTACCCACAATCCTTCCGCAAGAACAGCCCCTCGGCCTGGCGGGGGCTGCCAAGCTGCCATAAGCCATAGCTTAGAGCGGGCGGCATTGCTTTGTCGCAACTCAAGGCGGAGAGTGGAGGGTGCATGCTTGCGCGCAGTGCGCTGGCGAGCCAACGGCCTGGAATCGCTATGCCGAACAGGGACGATAAGGTCATTGCGGTCGTCGAGGACAATGATCCTTTTCGCGAGTCCATGCAAAAACTGATAACGTTGCTCGGCTATACGGTCGTGGACTTCCCATCGGCGGCAAGCTTCTTGGCGTCGCCCTTCGTCGACAGGACGGCGTGCCTCGTCGCCGACGTCAACATGCCTGGCATGACCGGGCCTGAACTCCACAGGCACCTCAAGGATGCCGGATACAGGATCCCGACGATCCTGGTCACAGCATATCCGGATGAGGTCGTGCGGGATCGGGCCTTGAAGGATGGTGTCCACTGCTATCTCTGCAAACCCGTGGATGACGAACATCTTGAGCGATGTCTCGGCTCTGCCGTGCAGCGCGCCGAACCGCCCGACCAGCATCCATGAGCGCGTTGGCCTCGCGCACACGAGCCGTGCCTCGATAATCCAATGGGCGAAGCGTTGCGGCCTTGGCTTACTTGCTTGCGTCGCCGCCGAGAATACGATTTCGCCATCAACCGAATGAGGCCTGGATGAAGGCATCCCGCCCCGTGGTTGGGGCCGGTGTTGCGTCGAGCGAGTGATCACCACACATCAGCGGGCGCGTCACAATGACGATGTTGGACGAGCAGATCAGCGATAGTCTACCCCTTCATTGGCGCGCTTGCGATGGGCACATCGCTCCGCCTGCACTCGTCTTGCCGAATGGCGGCGCGGCCGAGGATGGTAGCTCGCGCGCGCCCAAGGTGCGCGCGTGCGGTGGACTCCCGCCGCGGACGGTGCGGAGAATCTGTGAATTTGTCGATGGTCACATCGAACAGCGCATCAGCATCAAGACGCTGGCGGGAATTGCCAACTTGTCGGTGTGCTACTTTGTGAGAGCGTTCAAGCGGACCATGGGCACCACCCCGCACGAATACTTGATGCGGCAACGCGTGGAGCTCGCGATGCGGCTGCTGTCCGGTAGCGACATGGGCTTGTCGGAGATTGCCCTGGCTGCCGGATTTGTGGACCAAAGTCACTGCGCGAGACGATTTCGTCAGCGAGTGGGAATGTCTCCGCGCGACTATCGTTGCCTCACCTCGTGATGCGGCTCGAGGCGAGAACGACCGCCGGCTTCAGCCGCCACACTCGTGTTGTTCTGGCGCCACCTGTGACCATCGCGGAGGTTTCGCGCATGACGCTGCGGCTATTTCCAGGATGTTCTGGCCGGACCTTGCGTGGGAAAAATACGACGCAACGGTTGCGACAACTCCGTACAAGAGCCGAAGGGGCGTCCACGTTAGAGTTGTTTTGTCGAACGTTCCAGCCTCGTTCCGCCGAACGACGCTGGTCTCGACGCTAGACCCGCAAAGCGCCTCTCCTCCCGAGACGCTCCGGAGCGTGCGCCGATGATGGCGACAGTTCCGACGGGTCACTTGAGCCGACAGCGTATCGCTGTCGGCTCTTTTTTTGAGCTCGCGTCGGCGTAGCGACGGGCAGGCAAGGGGCCCGGTAAACCATTGTTTAGAGGCTGCTCCCCACGGCCCAGTGGATTTGCGCGGCGACGCAGAACAGGATCACCGTGCTGTTCTCGAAGGATGCGATTGCCCGGCTCTGCCGACGCTGGAGCCGGATCGTCTGCGATCCTTCCGAAGAAGCGTTCGGAAACGTGTGCACCAGGCTGGAAGAGAAGAACGAGTGATTCCGAGATGTGGGCCAAAGGGGATTAATTGTCAGACGCGCAGCCTTGGGACGACGCTCGAATCGTCCAAGCAGGAGGCGAGAGAGTTGGAGGCCTGCGGCCGGATCGTGGAGTCAGCTATGCGGCTGTACCGTCAGGTCGGCTACCGGAAGACCACTGTCGCCGACATAGCGCGCGAGGCCTCGATGTCTCCGGCAAACGTCTATCGCTTCTTCGCTTCGAGACGGGCAATCGAAGAAATGGTCGTTGGGACGCTCCTCGATGAGGTCGCCGCGACGGCCACACTGGCGGCGCAACGCAGCGGTTCGGCACTGCAGCGCCTGAATGTCTTGCTGGCGCTCATCTCGCAGATGCACGCAGATCGCGCCGCGAACGCCGGTGGGCTGCACGAGCTCGTGGCCCTCGCGGCGCGCGAGAATTGGCAGGTCGCCCTGTCTCACGCGGACCGTGTACGTGGCGTCGTACGTCCGCTGATAGAAGCAGGGCAGGTGAGCGGTGAGCTCCGTTCGGGTAGCCCGATGACGCTGACATGCTGCTTGTTGGAAGCGATGGATACCTACCTTAGCCCATTGCGGATCAAGGCGATGTCCGTTCGGCCAACCTTCGAAGAAATGATGAGCTTTTGCGCGGTTGCGCTGGCCGGCGAGCCGGGACTCAGCTCGGGGACGGTCGATTTGCGCGCGCCCGCTTGTGCCGGTGTGGCCGGTCAGGCTCGCAGGCCGAAAGGAAAAAGCCGACCCGATCTTTAATGAAGCTCGCCAACTCCGATCTCAACTCTGCCGGCCGCTCACCATGGAGCGATCGAAGGAGTATGGGAAGGAGGATCAGGTCTAGGAAAATCTGGGCGGTATCCTGACGCCGTCTCGTGTGGATGGGCGCCTCGGGGTCGCGCGCCCTCTCTCGGTCGGCTTCACTCAGGAGCCGAGAAACAGCGCGCACGGAACGTTCGCGCGCGGCGTCATGAAAATTGCGGCTCAATTCAGGAAAGCGCTGCGCCTCGGCGATCGTCGCCCGCACCACGCCCAGCGATTCGTCGATGACACTGTCGACAATTGCGGTCCCAAGGCTCGTGAGCTTGTCCTCGACCGTGCGGCCCTCCAGCATGAAGCCATGGAAATCCGTCAATCCGTCGATGGTGCGGGACATCACTGCGGCAAATAGCGCCTGCTTTCCAGGGAAGTGGGCATAGATGGTCGGCTTGCTCGCAGGCGCGAGCTCGGAAATCTCGTCGATGCTCGAGCTCCGGTAGCCCTTGGCCAGAAAAAGCTGTTGAGCCGCATCGAGAATCCGCACCTGGACGCCTCCGGCATCATCCTTGAGCGGTCTCCCACGTTTGGGGCTCCTCCGACTGACCATGTTCGATGTTCCGATCACATGTTTGTGCGCGCGTCGTTTCAAGTGTTGATTCCCCTTCGGAAAGCCGCAAGATAAAGAAACTATACGGTATAGTATAATTGTTCTGTCGAACAAGACAATGGTGTACTCGATCACCTCTCACCCGCCGTTTATCGCAGGCGCTCGGTGCGTGCCGCCGAGAGCGGCCTTTCGCTCCCCCTGTTCGAGCTGCCTTGAGGAGGTGTGCCGTGACTGCGTTCAGTCCAGATCTGACAGCTGGAGGCATCCTCTTGCGTGAGCTGCAGCAGCGAGTTGGGAACGGGCTTACCGCCGCCATCAATATCGTCTCGGCCGCGGCCGTGCGCGCCGAAGCGGCGGAGACGAAAGCCGCCTTGAGCGACGTCGTCGAGCTGCTGCATGGGCAAGCCGACGTCCATCGCGCCTTGATCGTGCCTGAGAGCCAAACCCTCATCGATGCTGCAGTTTACATCCGCAAGATGGGCGCTGCGCTTCGCCGATCCATGCTGGATCAGATGAACATTCGCCTGGGATTCGCCACCGAGTCGATCCCTCTGGAAGCGGAACGCTGCTGGCGGGCAGGACTGATCGTGCACGATCTCATTGGAAGCGCGGCAAGGAATGCATGCTTCGACGGACGCGCTGGGGAGATCAAGGTCAAACTGTCCCGTATCGGGGCACTGGTGAATTGCGTCGTTTTGGACAACGGGTCGAGTTCGACACGCGTTGCGGCCGGGCGCGAGCTGCGCATCAGCAACGATCTGGCCATGGGGCTCTTGGGCCGGGTCGAAATCGGTATCGGAACGGAGTTCACATCGGTCGTGCTGTCGTTTCGGATGACGGAGCGGGAGCAACAGGCGAACTGGAAAATGGCGGTGCGTCGCATGAGGTCTCCACGGCGGTCCAGAAGGAGCCCTTCCGTCGTGGTCTCTCGCGGGGGAACGACGGCCTCGGCTCACGTCGATTGTGCTGCCGCAAGCAGGCCCACTCCAGATCCCACCCAAGCGCAGCCGGCCAAGGACCCGCCGGTGTCGCCCCACTAGATTCAACCGGAACGCAAAGGAGTACACCATGTCTCGCAACACACTCGTCATGCTCTCATTCGGTGCGGTGCTGGTGTCGATCGCGCTGGCGCCGACTGCATCGCTCGCGCAATTTCCGCCGCCTCCGCCCATGGCGGCTATGGGCCCGCCTCCCGTTCCAGCCGGAGGCGCTCCCGGGCTTGGTGGACCTCCTCCGATCGGGGCGGGCGGTGGCATGCGTGCCGGCGCCCCTGGGCCGGGTCCCCGCCTCGGCGCGGCCGCTGGCCCGCGCGGCAATTTCGCGGCCGTTGGAGCCAGCCGGCGCGCACTGGTAACCGGGCGCGTGTCGTCGGGCGGCTATGGCCGTTGGGGTGGCAGATCGTATCACGGCTATCGGGCAGCGTACGTTGCCGGAGCTTACGCCGCCGGAGCCTATGCGGGACATGGCTATGGCCGCTCTCGCTACGGCTATTCCGACGACTGCTATTACGTCTACGGGCGCCACAGGCGAGTCCTGGTCTGCGATTAGCCGTTGCATGATCGGGGCGTCCCGAGCACTTGCGGCGAGACGGATCGATCGTCCTGCTGCTTCAGCAAACTTCCGAGCGCTCGACCGCTGGCCGCGCTCATTCGACCCATGGGCAAGCGATCATGTGGCGAGCGCAGCGAAGCGCTCGCCTGCGTGCCGCCCGTCGCGCACTTTCGGAACGGTGTGAAAGCACACGTCATGGCATTGGCAACACGCCGCTACCACCATCGCTGCACCCGTGGCATTTGCTTGAGCTGAATGCGCCTAAGCCAAGGTTTAGCAGCGCATACCGGGGACGAGTGTATTCTTGGGTCACCGCGGCAGATGATGCAGTGACTGCTGCCGAAGGACGATTTCTGCCGCAGTAGCGATCAAGAAACACGCGCGATGCGTGCCTGACGCGAGGCTTGGTACGAAATGACGCCAAACAGCCACGACCTGATCGATGCGGCCAAACGCCTGCGCAAACTCGGTGTCCCAGTCGAACTCTCGGGATTGGGCAGAGTCAAGGTGCGCGTGTTCCTTGCCAGCGGCTGCCTTCTGATGCAGTCCGATCGTTGTTCGCGATTGGAGCTCATTGTCAGCGAGCTCGTGTCGAATGCGGCTCGCTACGCCCGGTTCGATGAACAAGCCAATATAGAGATCGAGCTGATGCACGAGGCGGATTTCCTTCACTGCACGGTCTCGGACAACGGTGCCGAACCGGCGAGGCCCATTCGGGGCCTCGAGATCGCCCATCGCCTTGCAAAAGATCTCTGCGGCCGGATCAGCCACTGGTTTGACGATGAACGGACGTCATTGGTGCTGAGCATTCCGCTCACCGAGCGCGAACTGCAGGCGAACACATCCCCCGCCGGCGGTTAGCTTCGGACATGGAGCCTTGCCGAGCCGCTGCAAAGGAAGGCGTCGCTTTTCCGACATCGGCATTTCGGCACTCAATGCGACGCCAGGTTTTCGCTGCTCCGAACCGGAATACGCCTTTTACGTCTTCGTCAACGTCGCTGGCTTACTTGGTTGTCGGACGCCGGCGGGTAAGCTTATCGAGAACGACCTCGATGTCGCCACCTATCTTCTCAACGAAGCGGGTGTCGGCGTCGTTCACGGGGCCGCATTCGGTATGTCGCCATACGTGCGCATTGCCTACGCAGTTGACACAGATGTTTTGCGTGCCGCTTGTGACCGCATCCGCAAAACGTGTGAAACACTCGTGAGACCGAGCTGAGGCTCGCCGAACACTCGACCCATCAACGGGCGTAGCCCGCGCCGCTTGCCCAACGATGCCAATGAAGAAGACGACCGCGTTGCTCGATCGCCTGACACACCATAAGAGATCGCGTGCGCTCAATGAAGTTATATGCTGAGTTGATGAGTATGGACCCTAGCTAGTCCTTCCGGATCAGTCGCCAGCGACCCGGTGTGGTGCCAACAGCCGCCGAGAATACTCTGGTGAAGTGACTTTGATCGGAGAAGCCGCATTTGATCGCAATTTCCGTCAGCGACGATGTTGAGTTTATCAGCAGAGCCTTGCTTTGCTCGATACGTTGACTCATCAACCACCGATGGGGCGGCGTACCCGTGCTTACTCTGAAAGCGCGAGCGAAGTGGGCGGCTGACACGCCACATTCGCTGGCGATCCGTGCCAATGCAATTTCCCCATTGAGATTCTGACGCATCAATGCCTTTGCCGTCCGAAGCTGCCATGGCGCCAACCCACTGCGGTAAGAGCGATTGCGAGGTTGGCTGACTGCGTATTTCCTGAGGAAATGAATATTTAGCGCCATCGCGACGTGGCCCACGAACAGCTCATTGGCCTCATGTGGTCTTTCGAGCATCGGCAGAAGGCAACCGCCCAAATGAGCCAGGATGGGATCGAGGGAGTTCGTACCCCCGACGACGTCATATTCAACGCGACCAACACCAAGTTCGTTTGCCAGCTCGCTTAGGGCGTTGTGCGGCAGGTACAGATAGAGAAAATCGAACGGCTCATAGAAGTGAACGATCGTTTCACATCGCAGATCGTAGATGCTCGTCTCGTCCTTCAAGGCGCCCTTTGGCACGTGACGACCGTCCAGCCACGTCTCGGCTCTCTGATTCCGCAGCCGAAGGCAAAGCGCGAAAGCCTCGTCTGGAGGTGACGGCAACGTTGGATCTCCGACCGGTCCGGAATACGCCATTCGCGCTGCGGCGAACGTTCCTTTCTGTAGCGACTTGACGACGCCGGAGCTCGGCTCCTGGATCATTGGAAATAGCTTCGCAAGCCGATCGCCGAAAAGGCCGTCACCGGCCATGATTTGCTCCCCATGAGCGGCCGAAAGCGATCGGCCCGGTCTGCGTTCGGTTTTGATGCCCCGCGCGATTTCCTTGCAGGCTCGTTTTGATCAATCGTGGCTGAGAATGTTCAAGCGCCACCGCTTGAGTGACCCTAGATTTTGGCAACACTTCAATTTTCACGTCGGTTCTCCGGAGCATTTGATGTATTTCACGACGATCAAACCGCAGGTCATGTCGGAGTCGGCGCAGGCCAATCTTGCTTTACTGGAAGATCTCGTCCGCGCCGCCCGCTCTCGCTTCGCTGCGCTTGTGGAAAAACTCACCGAATTGCGAGCGGCCCCCTCGCCCAGGGCGTCGAGCGAGCAGCGTTCCCACGGAGACGGTCCGGGAAGCTCTGCACGCGGTCTTGCTGGCGCGATCGAGGATCTGATCGCGATCGCCGCCGTGATGGATCGCATGGCTGGCGAGCTCTTGCTGGAATGGAAGCAATTGTGGGCGTCCGTCGGATTTGTCTCCGGTAACGTCCACAAGATCACCTTTGGCCGGTGGCGATTGCTCGGCAGCCGGAAGCGGAATGATTTGTTCGCCGTCGCGGTCGACGAGAGGCTCAGGCGGATGCCGCGCCTGGTGATCTCGCTGCTGGAGGTTGCCACCATTCTGGAGGAAGCGATCGTAGACCTACACCCAAGCAAGAGCGGGGAGGGGGCTGGTAACCGGTAGCGACATCTCCAACGATCACTGTGACGTCGCATCGAGCTTGCATGCGCATTCGACCGAACGCGCATGCCCAGAATGTTGCGGGCGTGCTGCCAATATGGCGGTCGACCCGCAACTCCGGATGTCATTCGCCCGCTCCGACAATGACGGAGACTGGCCTTTTCTCCTTTGAGAGGGCCCGGTAGATCAATCCGCCGACGCTGGCGCCGATGAGCCATCCCCAGTCGCCGACATTGAAGATAAGTCCATAGGCGCCGAGCAGGGACAATCCGATGGACAGCGTGCCCGATAGTCCCAGAGCGATCAGCGCTCTATGATTCCAGCCCCCTTCGTAGTTGAACGCGCCGGTTGATGACATCGTGTAGAGGTCCTCGACCGTCACGATCTGCTTTTTGACGAGATAGTAGTCGGCGATCATGATGCCGAACATCGGTCCGAGCGTCGAGCCGAAGATGCTGACGAACAGCGTGATAGCCGAGGGGCTCGCGACGAATAGCCAGGGGCAGACCAGCACCGACAGGATCGACGTGATAAGGCCGCCCATCCTGAAATCTATACGCTCGGGATTTAGGTTTGAGATGTCGTAGGCCGGCGAGACGAAGTTGGCGACGATGTTGATGCCCATGGTTGCCACGATGAACGTGATTGAGCCGACGATGACGATAATCGGGCTGCCGATCTTCTCGACGATCAGGACGGGATCCATGATCGCCTCCCCGAACACCTTCAGCGTGCCGGCCGTCACGATCACCGTGATAATCGAAAATACCAGGAAATTGACGGGCAGGCCGAGCAGATTCCCCATCCTCATGGCGTCCTCGTCCTTGGCGAACCGGGCGAAGTCGCCGAAGTTGAGCAGGAGCGCCGAGAAGTAGGCGACGATCAGCATCGCGGCATTGGCCATCACTCCGATCGTTGCCGCGTTGGAAGCCGGCGGCGAGCTGAGCTGAAGCGACAGGCTCGAAAAGCCGGTTTGCCACAGCATCCAAATCGCGAGGGCGAACATAACGACGTAAACCACCGGCCCGCAGAAGTCGATAAAGCGGCGGATGCGCTCCATGCCACTCAGGAAGATGACGAGCTGGAACAGCCACATGAAGAGAAAGCTGAACCAGGCGAGCGTGGACAGGCCAATTATGCTGTTGTGTGTGAGATCGGCGGCGGAGGGCACCAAGGTGACGATCAGGACCTGAACCGCCTTAGAGGCGAAGTAGGTCTGGACACCGTACCAGACGATGCCGACCACGCCGCGCACCGTGGCGGCAAGATTGGCTCCCATCACCCCGAACGACACGCGCGCCATGACCGGGAAGGGGATGCCGTAGCGCTGGGATGGGCGACCGATGAGGTTCATCAGGAAATAGACTGCCGTGATGCCCACCGTCATCGAGATGAGAACTTGCCATCCGGTCAAGCCGAGAAAAAACAGGCTTGCTGCGAATGTGTAGCCGCCGACTGAGTGGACGTCCGACATCCACATCGCAAACAGGCTAAATATACCCCAGGTCCGTCCCTCCCGTGCTGTCGGCGCAAGGTCATGGTTATAGAGCTTCGGATGGGCACCGGTGATGATCAGCGTGGGAACGTCGCCGCTCTTGGATGACATGTCCTCTACCTCGAATGTTGTTGGCGCAGGAGCAAGGCGTGCGTTGGAAACCGCGGCCCCGCCGTTGATGTCCCGCCCCACGCGGGACGATCGGATCGAAGCAAGCGACATGCCATCGTTATAACGATCGATAAAATAATTTTACGATCGATAAAATTCTTTTACAAACACGAATTTGCGATTTGACGAGTGATGATGTTACTGGTGAGACTTTTGTGCCACAACCAAGGGCTGAACAAGGAATAAGCCGATCGCCCGTGCCAGATATGAAGCAGGCCCAGGCCAGATGAAGCCGTTTCGCGCCCAAAAATGGGCGTCCAAACAAGGGGCTAAGTGCCGCGCTTGGTGTTCGACCGCTTTGCGGGGGGCGCCTGGTCCGCCGACCTGTCGTAACCCTGAAGGCCGAGTCCGCTGAGGACGAGCTGGACGATTGTTGCCTTCGCCGCGTCGTAGTCAGCTTCCTCGAGCTGTCTCTTGCGCTTCATGATGATCATCTGGCTCGAAAAATCAGCATAGGCCTGGGTCATCGCCCAGATGCAGAAGAAAAGATCAACGGCGCTGATCGGGCGGATGGCCCCAGTCGCGGCCCAATGGTCCAGCGTCTTGACTTTGTCGAGCAGCAACGGGGTCGAGACCTTCTCGATAAAGCTGCCGATGAATTGCGCGCCGCTGATGATCTCGTTGGCATAGATGCGCGACAAATGAGGGTGGTCTCGCGAGAAATCGATTTTTCTGTGAATGTAGCGAACTAGGATGGTCTCGACGTCGGAAGTCATGTCGAGACTGTCGATGTCTCGTGCCCACATGTTCATCGCGCGTTCGAGCACCGCGCGATACAGATCTTCCTTATCTTCGAAATAGTAGTAGATGTGCGGCTTTGCGATCGAGGCCTTCTTGGCAATCAGTGCCGTCGTGGCTCCCCGGAAGCCAAAATGCCCAAAGACGAATTCCGCCGCGTCGAGGATTTTTCCTTCGATGTCGGGGCCAGGCGCCGCCTTGCGCCCGCCTTTGGGCGCGCGGCGGATGCGAAAAAGCTTGAGCTTGTCGGCGGGCGTCGCAGCCATAGTGTCCCGGTGGGAAGCTTGCCTTCACGCGGGAAGGCTGAGCGGGATGGTCCGCCGGGTTGATATCGGCGATTCCGACCGGAAAGTGCCCTGCTTGACCGGCTTTATCAAGCAATTTGGACGGGTAAAAGCTCTCCAATGCGTAGGGAGCAATCAGCTCAGGCCGCGATCGCCTTCGCCGATCCGACCTCGTTGCGGAGCAGGAATTTCTGGATTTTGCCGGTCGAGGTCTTCGGGATCGGTCCGAACACGACGGCCTTGGGCGTCTTGAAGCCGCTCATATGTGTACGGTAGAAGGCGATGATCTCGGCCTCGGTCGCGCTTGCGCCGTCCTTCAACTCGACGAAGGCGCAAGGGACTTCGCCCCATTTCGGATCGGGTTTTGCGACCACCGCGGCGAACAGCACGCCGGGATGCTTGTAGAGGATGTCCTCGACCTCGACGGAGGAGATGTTCTCGCCGCCGGAAATGATGATGTCCTTGGAGCGGTCCTTGATGATGACGTAGCCGTGCTCGTCGAGCACGCCGAGATCACCGGTGTGAAACCAGCCGCCTTCGAACGCTTCCTTGGTCGCCTTTAGATAAAAGCACTGGCGCTATAGAGCGCCTAAGCCCTTGTCTGCACATCCAAGATTTGGCGCTCTCCGTATCTTCGCTGGCGCCAGGTTCGACCCAAGGCAATGGCGAGCTTGGGCAATTGCGTCTGCGTCTTGGCGAGCGCTTGTCGGCTTTACATATCGGCGTCTTCTCCAAATTTGGATGCGGGCCATGCGAGAGATCGACGACGAGTTCGAGGTGAATCTTGGACGGATCGGCAACCGCAGAGCCAGGAAAGCGACCAGCTATCTTCGACGTGTCCGGCAAGAGGTAGCCAAGACCGGCGCCGGTGCGCGGACGGCCTCCTTGTTCAGCGGCGGGCGCATCGGCCGCGGCCACGCGCAAGGTGCGGTGTCGGCCGGGCGCGGACGAAGCTCTGGCCAGCGCCGTGTCGTGGTCAAGGCCCGGATCGTGCGGGTCAAGTCCGGCGACCTCGATGCCCTCGCGCTTCAATGCAACCTTGTATTCGCGTGCCTTCTCGCGCGCGCTGCTTAGGGTCAGAACGTCACCCCCTGCGCTGTCGCGGTCGCCAACCCCGGCGAACTCCATCTGCGCCCGTTTGCCCTCGGGGGCGGTGAAACGGAAGGCCCACACCCGATCACCGCTCCTGCGCACGACCAGATAGAGCCCCCAGTGTCCGCATGAACGCCAGCTTGCAGGGATTTAACTTGGTTCGAATTGAGCGCCACTTTAACGTTCCCCTTTCGCTTACCACTTACCGGCACGGATGCTTTGCCCGCCATGGTCAGTCGTTCCACGAGGAACCAGTCAGATGTGACCGTCACGGATACTTTCAAAGGGGCGGATGTGCCGCCTTACCACTTCTTTACCAAGACCGGCCGGTGTTCGGCGATTTTAGGCGAAGACAGACGATAGGTTATGAACCCAAGGTACTGTAAATAAAGCAGAATACGAAGGGTGACGATGCTCGGTGATAGCAGACGCGGCTCTGAAATTGGATACATGATCCGTGACGGCATTCGGTAAACTCGTCCGCACCACGGCATTCCGGCTCACGCTGGTCTATCTGCTGCTGTTCGCGATGTTCGCAGCCTCGCTGCTGGCCTATTTCGCCTGGAATACGCGGCGGCTGATCACCGAGGAGATCACGCAGACGGTCAATGCCGAGACCTCGGAGATCTCCGAGCTCTACGGCCGCAGGGGCCTGCGCGGCCTCGTGCTGGCGATCGAATACCGGGCGCTGCGGCCGGGCGCCAACCTCTATCTCGTGACCACGCCGACCGGGCAGGCGATCGCCGGCAATGTCGGCTCGCTGGCGCCCGGCGTGATGGCGACGCGCGGCTGGTCGGAGACCGCCTACCGGCGCCTCGAGGACGCCGACGACCGCGACCATCGCGCGCTAGTGCGCGTCACCGAACTGGAGAACGGCTTTCGCCTCCTGATCGGCCGCGACCTCGCCGAGCGGCGGCGGCTGTTCGGCATCGTCGCCAAGGCCGCGCAATGGTCGATCCTGATCGTCGTCGTGCTCGGTCTCGGCGGCGGCGTCTTCGTTGCGCGCCGCGTGCTCCGACGCATCGACGCCATGACGGGGACCGCGCAGCGCATCATGTCGGGCGATCTCAGCGAGCGCCTGCCGGTCGGACGCAGCGGCGACGAGCTCGATCGTCTTGCCGAGAATCTTAACGCCATGCTGGAACGGATCGAGGCGCTGATGGCGGGGCTGAAGGAGGTCTCCGACAACATCGCCCATGATCTCAAGACGCCGCTGACGCGGCTGCGCAACCGCGCCGAGGAGGCGCTGGCCAAATCCGGCTGCGAAGCCGATTACCGGGCGGCGCTGGAGCGGACCATCGAGGAATCCGACGGCCTGATCCGCACCTTCAACGCGCTGTTGATGATCGCGCGCGCCGAGTCCGGGCAGGCGCGCGGCAACATGGATGATTTCGACGCGGCCGAGGTCGCGGGCGGCATCCACGAGCTCTACGAGCCGCTCGCCGAGGACGACGGCATGACCTTGAAGGTCAAGGCCGAGCCAACGCCGATTCACGCCAACCGCGAATTGGTCAGCCAGGCGCTCGCCAATCTGGTCGAGAACGCGATCAAATACGGCAAGCCGGTGGCGCAGACCGGCGGAACCGTGGTCAGCATGGAGGCCCGGCCGATTCTGATCGAGGCCAGGCGCGACGGCGACCAGGTGCTGCTCAGCGTCACCGATCGCGGTCCCGGCATCCCCGAGGCCGACCGCAAGCATGCCGTCGAACGATTCGTGCGCCTGGAAGCGAGCCGCACGCTGCCGGGCTCCGGCCTCGGCCTCAGCCTCGCTTCCGCGGTTGCCACATTGCACGGCGGTGAGTTGAGGTTGGGCGACGCCCAGCCCGGCCTCGTCGCCACGCTGATGCTCCCCGCGCGCGCGGGCGCCGGCGACAGGGTTGCTCCGCCAATACCGGATGTGCCACAGAAGGTGGCATGAACCATTCCGCGCCGGGAAACGCGGACAAGCATGGTGAGAGGCTGGCCGCGCGCTTCGCGGAAGCTCCCCATATTGCCGCTTCCACAACCGACGAGCGTCGTCTTGAAAGCTGGCTGAGCGAGCTTGAGCCGGCCCAATCGGCCCGTCTCGAAGCGCTGCTGGCGCATCCCTTCGCGAAGGACATCCTGGCCGGTATCGCGGAATTCTCGCCCTATCTGTTCGATCTGGTGCGCGCCGACGCCTTGCGCCTGATCCGGCTGCTCGAATGCGATCCGGATTCGCATCTGGCGGAACTCATCGCGGAGGCGAGGGCTGCGGTGCTCGCGGCGGCGGACGAGGCCGAGGTGATGCGGCTGCTTCGCCGCATGAAAGCAGAGACCGCGCTGCTGACCGCCTTGTGCGACATCGGCGGGGTCTGGCCGGTGATGCGGGTGACGGCGGCGCTGACCGATGTCGCGGTGTCCTCGGTGCAGGCGGCGCTGCAATACCTGCTGCGGCAGGAAGCCGCACGCGGCAAGCTCGCGCCGCCCAATCCAGAGGCACCCGAAGAGGGCTGCGGGCTGATCGTGCTCGCCATGGGCAAGATGGGCGCGGACGAGCTGAACTATTCCAGCGACATCGATCTCATCGTGTTCTTCGATCCCGATGCGACGACGCTGGCGGCGGACATCGAGCCGCAGCCGTTCTTCGTCCGGCTCACGCAGGGCATGGCGCGCATCCTCCAGCAGCGCACCTATGACGGCTACGTCTTCCGCGTCGATCTGCGCCTGCGGCCCGATCCGTCCTCGACGCAGGTGGCGATCTCGCGCGACGCTGCGCTGAGCTATTACGAGCGCGAAGGGCGCACCTGGGAGCGCGCCGCGATGATCAAGGCGCGTGCCTGCGCCGGCGACGCCCGGGCAGGCGAGACGCTGTTGGCCGAGATCGCGCCGTTCGTCTGGCGCAAGCATCTCGACTTCGCCGCGCTCGCCGACGTCCACGACATGAAGCGGCAGATGCAGACCTATCGCGGCCAGAGCGAGGTCGCGGTGGAGGGGCACAACGTCAAGGTCGGCCGCGGCGGCATCCGCGAGATCGAGTTTTTTGCGCAGACCCAGCAATTGATCGCCGGCGGCCGCCATCCGGAATTGCGGGTGCGGCCGACGCTCAAGGCGCTCGACATTCTCGCCTCCAGCAACTGGATCACACCAGCCGCGCGCGACGAGCTGACCATTGCGTACGAATTCCTGCGCCGGGTCGAGCATCGCCTCCAGATGATCGCCGACGAGCAGACCCACGCGCTGCCCGAAGACAAGGAAGCGGTCGAGCGTTTTGCGCGCTTCTTCGGCTATCCGGACCGCGAAGCCTTTGCGGGCGACCTTTTGCGGCAGCTCAAGATCGTGCAGGGGCACTACGAAAAGCTGTTCGAGGGCGACGATCCGACCGGCACGGCCAGGCTGCCGGCGCTCGATTACAGTGCGGGCCCTGACGATCCGCGCCTGCTCCAGCACCTCGTGACGCTGGGCTTCAAGAAGCCTGCCGCCGTGGCGCAGACCGTGCGCGACTGGGTCACCGGCGACTATCGCGTGTTCCGCAATGAGGCGACGCGGAACGCCTTCGTCGAATTCGTACCCGCCCTGATCGACGGACTTGCCCATGCCGAGGAGCCGGACCGCGCCGTCGTCGCGTTCGATCAATTCCTGGGGGCCTTGCAGCGCGGCGGCCGGCTGTTCACGCTGCTCGGCCAGAACCGCGAGCTCGTCGCGCTCGTCGCGCTGGTGCTGGGCGCGGCGCCCCGGCTCGGCGAGATGCTGGCGCGGCAGCCGCAGCTGATGGACGGCCTGATCGATCCGCGCTTCTTCGGCGCCATGCCGGACCGGCAGGAATTGTCGGGACGGCTAGCGGCGACCGTGCAGGATGCCGGCTCGTACGAAGAGTTCCTGGATCGCCTGCGCCTGTTCGGGCAGGAGAGCCTGTTCCTGATCGGCACGCGGATCCTGTCCGGCACCGTCTCGGCGCAGCAGGCCAGCACGGCCTTCGCCGACGTCGCCGAAGGCATCGTCCACACCGTGCATGGCCTCGTCGCCGACCGCTTCGCCGCCCAGCACGGCCGGATCAAGGGGCAGGAGACCGCGATCATCGCGATGGGACGGCTCGGCAGCCGCGAGATGACGGCCTCGTCCGATCTCGACCTTATCCTGCTCTACGATTTCGACAGCGACCATCCGGACTCCGACGGGCCGAAATCGCTTCAGGGCGCGCATTATTTTGCCCGCCTGACCCAGCGCCTGATCAGCGCGTTCACGACGCGCACCAATTACGGCGTGCTCTACGAGATCGACATGCGGCTGCGTCCCTCGGGGCGTGCCGGCCCGGTGGCCTCGAGCCTCGTCTCGTTCGCGGATTACCAGGCCAACGAGGCCTGGACCTGGGAGCATATGGCGCTGACGCGCGCCCGCGTGGTGTCGGCTTCGCCCGAATTCCGGCGACGGATCGAGCGCGTCATCCGCGACGTCCTGACCCGCCGCCGCGATCCCGCCATCACCGCCAACGACGTCGCCGACATGCGGCGCGCCATCGCCCAGGAGAAGGGCGAGGCCGATTGCTGGGATCTCAAGCATGCCGCCGGCGGCATGGTCGACATCGACTTCATCGCGCAATATCTCCAGCTCGTGCATGCGCACGACAAGCCGGAGATCCTGGACGTCGGCACCTTGCAGGTGCTGGAAAACGCGTGCAGGCTCGGCGTCCTGCCGCAATCGGAGACCGAGATATTGCGCGCAGCCGCGCGGCTCTACCACGATCTGACTCAGATCCTGCGGCTGTGCGTCAGCGACCGCTTCAAGCCCGAAACCGCCGGCAACGATCTGCAGCGTGTGATGGCGCGCGCCGGCGATGCGCCGGATTTCTCGTCGCTCGAGGCGCGCGTAAAGGAGACGCAGGGCGAGGTGCGGCGCGTGTTCAGGGCGCTGCTGGAAGGGACGCAGCCTGCAACGAGGTGAGCGCCTCGCGGACGTCAGGCTCGAGGCCCGCGCCGCCGGCGTCAAGATGGGCGAAGATCGCGCGCTTCATCCTGGGATCCCAGAATTTCTTGATGTGCTCGGCAATCCCCGGCACAGCCTTGCCGTGGCCCTGGCTGCGGAAGAACGTGCCGATCTGGTTGGCCATGTAGATCAGGCGGTCAGGCGACATCGGCAACCTCCGTGGCATGGCGAGCGGCGATCCGGCTGCCATGCGTGAATATCTCGAATCCGTCCTGCCGGGCGATCGCGATCAGCGTGATGCCGGCGGCTTCCGCCGAGCGCACCGCGAGGGCGGTCGGTGCGGAGACCGCGATCAGCACCGGTGCGCCGATCGCGGCGGCCTTCTGCACCATCTCGACCGAGACCCGGCTCGTGAGCAGCACCAGGCCGCCGCGAGGATCGGTGCGGCTGCGCGCCAGGGCGCCGGCGAGCTTGTCCAGCGCGTTGTGGCGGCCGACATCCTCGCGCAGCGCGACGATGTTGCCGGCAGGGGACCAGAACGCGGCGGCGTGAACGGCGCGGGTCTGCAGGTTGATCGACTGCAAGGGCGCGATGGCCTGCATCGCCGCCATGATCTGTTCCGGCGTGAAGCTCGGCCCCCGCGACACCACTGCCGGGGGCCGTATGGCTTCGGCGATGGACTCGATCCCGCAGATGCCGCAGCCGGTGGGCCCGGCGACATGGCGCCGGCGCTCGCTGATGCGTGCGGCATCATCCGGCGCCAGCCACATCCTGAGCTCGATGCCGTCGTCAAGGCGAACGATGTCGAGCGACTTGATGTCGTCAACCGACTTGATGATGCCTTCGCTCACACTGAAGCCGACCGCAAAATCTTCCAGGTTCTGCGGCGTTCCCATCATGACGGCGTAGGTGCCGCCATTATAGGTCAGCGCCAACGGCGTCTCCTCCGGAATGAAACGCGTTCCTTCGGACGCCACGCCGTTGCGCCAGATTCCGCGATCGATCGCCTGAACCGCGACGTGCATGCCGTTACTCCGCGGCTTCGGCCGGCACGATGCGGCGGGATTGCCGCGCCTGCGCGTCATAGGCCTTCTGCCAGTCCGAGGGGCCGTTCGAGGGCGAGACCTGCACCGCCGTGACCTTGTATTCGGGACAATTGGTCGCCCAGTCCGAATAGTCCGTGGTGATGACGTTGGCCTGCGTGTCCGGATGGTGGAACGTGGTGTAGACGACGCCGGGCGCCACGCGATCGGTGATCTCCGCGCGCAGCGTGGTCTCGCCGGCGCGGCTCTTCAGCCGCACCCAGTCGCCGTCGCGCACGCCGCGCTGTTCGGCATCGTGCGGATGGATCTCGAGGCGATCCTCGGCATGCCAGACCACGTTGTCGGTGCGCCGCGTCTGCGCGCCGACATTGTACTGGCTGAGGATGCGGCCGGTCGTGAGCAGCAGGGGATAGCGCGGGCCGGTGCGCTCGTCGGTCGCGACATATTCGGTCACGACGAACTTGCCCTTGCCGCGGACGAAGCCGTCGATATGCATCACCGGCGTGCCCTCGGGCGCCTTCTCGTTGCAGGGCCACTGCACCGAGCCGAGCTCATCCAACTTGGCGTAGGAGACGCCGGCAAAGGTCGGCGTCAGCGCCGCGATCTCGTCCATGATTTCGGACGGGTGGCCGTACTTCATCTCGAAGCCCATCGCCTTGGCAAGGCCGATCGTGACCTCCCAGTCGGCCATGCCGTTCTTCGGCGTCATCACCTTACGCACGCGCTGGATGCGGCGCTCGGCGTTGGTGAAGGTGCCGTCCTTCTCGAGGAAGCTCGAGCCGGGCAGGAAGACATGGGCGTAGTTCGCGGTCTCGTTCAGGAAGAGGTCGTGAACGATGACGCATTCCATCGCCGACAGCGCCGCCACCACGTGGCTGGTGTTGGGATCGGACTGCAGGATGTCCTCGCCCTGCACGTAGATGCCCATGAAGGTGCCTTCGACCGCGGCGTCGAACATGTTGGGAATGCGCAAGCCCGGCTCGGGGTTGAGCTTGACGTTCCACAGCGCCTCGAACTGGTCGCGCACGGCATCGCCGGAGATGTGACGGTACCCGGGCAGCTCGTGCGGGAACGAGCCCATGTCGCAGGAGCCCTGCACGTTGTTCTGCCCGCGCAACGGGTTCACCCCGACGCCGGGGCGGCCGATATTTCCTGTGGCCATCGCGAGGTTGGCGATCGCGATCACCGTGGTCGAGCCCTGGCTGTGCTCGGTGACGCCGAGCCCGTAATAGATCGCGCCATTGCCGCCGGTGGCGTAGGTGCGGGCGGCCTCGCGCAAATCCTTCGGATCGACGCCGGTGAGGATGGCGGTGGCTTCCGGGCTGTTCTTGGGCTGCGCGACGAAGGCCGCCCATTCCTCAAACTCGCTCCAGTCGCAACGCTCGCGCACGAAGGCCTCGTTGACGAGGCCTTCGGTGACGATGACATGCGCCAGCGCGGTCATGACCGCGACGTTGGTGCCGGGCATCAGGGGCAAATGCAGCGCCTTCACATGCGGCGATTCCACCATCTCGGTGCGGCGCGGATCGATCACGATCAGCCTGGCGCCCTGGCGCAGCCGCTTCTTCAGCCGCGAGGCGAACACCGGGTGGGCGGAGGCGGGGTTGGCGCCGATGACCAGGACGACGTCGGTGTGCTCGACCGAGTCGAAATCCTGCGTGCCGGCGGAGGTGCCGAAGGTGGTGGCAAGGCCGTAGCCGGTCGGGGAGTGGCAGACGCGGGCGCAGGTGTCGACGTTGTTGTTGCCGAAGCCGGCGCGGATCAGCTTCTGCACCAGATAGGTCTCTTCATTGGTGCAGCGGGACGAGGTGATGCCGCCGATGGCGTCGCGGCCGTACTTTTTCTGGATGCCGCGCATCCTGGCGGCGGCGAACGAGAATGCCTCGTCCCAGGACACTTCGCGCCAGGGATCCTCGATCCGCTCGCGGATCATCGGCTTGAGGATGCGTTCCTTGTGGTTGGTGTAGCCCCAGGCGAAGCGGCCCTTGACGCAGGAATGGCCGCGATTGGCCTTGCCGTCCTTGTACGGCACCATGCGCACGACTTCCTCGCCGCGCATCTCGGTCTTGAAGGCGCAGCCGACGCCGCAATAGGCGCAGGTGGTGACGACCGAGTGCTCGGGCTGGCCGATCTCGATCACGGACTTCTCGGTCAGCGTCGCGGTCGGGCAGGCCTGCACGCAGGCGCCGCACGACACGCATTCCGAGCCCAGGAAGCTCTCGCTCATGCCCGGCGAGACGCGGCTGTCGAAGCCGCGGCCGGAGATGGTCAGCGCGAAGGTGCCTTGCACCTCCTCGCAGGCGCGGACGCAGCGCGAGCAGACGATGCACTTGGAGGGATCGTAAGTGAAGTACGGGTTGGACTCGTCCTTCGGCATCCAATTGTCGTTGCTGCAGCCGTCCGTCTTGCCAGGACTCTTGGCGAAAACATGATTCTCGCCCTCATAGCCGTAGCGCACGTCGCGCAGGCCCACGGCGCCGGCCATGTCCTGCAATTCGCAATCGCCATTGGCGCCGCAGGTGAGGCAGTCGAGCGGATGGTCGGAGATGTAGAGCTCCATCACGCCCTTGCGCAGTTTCTTCAGCCGCTCGGTCTGGGTGTGCACGACGAGGCCGTTCATCACAGGCGTGGTGCAGGACGCCGGCGTTCCGGCGCGGCCCTCGATCTCGACGAGGCAGAGCCGGCAGGAGCCGAACGCATCGACCATGTCGGTGGCGCAGAGCTTCGGGATCTGGTGGCCCGCGTCCATCGCGGCGCGCATGATCGAGGTGCCCTCGGGCACCGTGACCTCATTGCCGTCGATGGTCAGCGTCACCATCGTTTCCGATTTGGAAGCCGGCGTGCCGTAGTCGATTTCTTCGATCAAAGACATCGTCGCTCTCCTATTCCGCGGCTTGAAGCGTGGTCGGGGCGGGGGCGAAATCCTCCCGGAAATGCTTCAATGCACTGAGCACGGGGTAGGGCGTGAAGCCGCCGAGTGCGCAGAGCGAGCCGAATTTCATGGTGTTGCAGAGGTCTTCCACGAGCGCGATGTTTTCGCTGACGCGCTCGCCGTTGATGATCTTCTCGATGGTCTCGACGCCGCGTGTCGAACCGATCCGGCACGGCGTGCACTTGCCGCAGGATTCGATCGCGCAGAACTCCATGGCGAAGCGGGCCTGCCTGCGCATATCGACGCTGTCGTCGAACACGACGATGCCGCCATGGCCGATCAGGCCGTCACGCGCGGCAAAGGCCTCGTAGTCGAACGGCGTGTCGAACAGGGCACGGGGGAAATAGGCGCCGAGGGGCCCGCCGACCTGCACGGCGCGAACCGGGCGGCCGGTCAACGTGCCGCCGCCGATATCGTCGACGAGCTCGCCGAGCGTCACGCCGAACGCCGTCTCGAACAGCCCGCCGTGACGGATATTGCCGGCGAGCTGGATCGGCATCGTGCCGCGCGAACGGCCCATGCCGAAATCCGCATAGGCCTTGGCGCCTTCGGCGAGCACGAAGGGGACGGCCGCGAACGACAGCACGTTGTTGATGACGGTCGGCTTGCCGAACAGGCCGTAATGCGCCGGCAGCGGCGGCTTGGCACGCACGATGCCGCGCCGGCCTTCGAGGCTTTCCAGCAGCGAGGTCTCTTCGCCGCAGACATAGGCGCCGGCACCGACGCGGACTTCGAGATCGAAGCTGTGGGTGGAACCGCCGATCCTGTCGCCGAGATAGCCGCCGCGCTTGGCGGTGACGATGGCAGCATTCATCGCCTCGACCGCGTGCGGATATTCGCTGCGGATGTAGATGTAGCCCTTGGTCGCGCCGACGGTGAGGCCGGCGATGGTCATGCCCTCGATGACCAGGAAGGGATCTCCCTCCATGATCATGCGGTCGGCGAATGTGCCGCTGTCGCCCTCGTCGGCGTTGCAGACGATGAACTTGCGGTCGGCCTTGGCCTGCGCCACCGTCTTCCACTTGATGCCGGTCGGGAAGCCCGCGCCGCCGCGCCCGCGCAGGCCCGACGCCGTGACTTCGTTCAGGATCGCATCGGGTCCGAGCGAGAGCGCGCGCTCGAGACCCTTGTAGCCGCCATGGGCGCGGTAGTCGTCGAGCGAGCGCGGGTCGATCACGCCGCAGCGGGCGAAGGTGAGGCGGGTCTGGCGCTTCAGCCAGGGAATTTCGTCGGTTGCCCCCAGCCGCAACAGGTGCGGCGTGTTGCCGGCGAGTGCATCGAGCAGCGATGGCACATCGGCTTCGGTGACCGGGCCGAAGGCGATGCGGCCCTGTGGCGTCGCCACCTCGACCAGCGGCTCCAGCCAGTACATCCCGCGCGAGCCGGTCCTGACGATCTCGATCGTCAGGCCGCGCTTGCTTGCTGCCTGCTCCAGTGCCAGCGCAACCTCGTCGGCGCCGACGGCGATTGCACCGGCGTCACGTGCAACGAACAGACGCAGGTTCATCGCTGCGCCTCCGCAACCAGCGCATCGAGCCGCCTCTGATCGAGCCGGCCGATCAGGCGGCCGTCGAGCATTGCGGACGGTGCGGTGGCGCACAGGCCGAGGCAGTAGATCGACTCCAGCGTGACGCGATCGTCGGGCGTGGTGTTGCCGAGCGACACGCCGAGCTTTGCTTCTGCGCGCGCGGCCAGCGCATCGCCGCCCGCGGCCTGGCAGGCCTCCGCGCGGCACAGCTTGAGCACATGGCGGCCGGCCGGCTCGTGGCGGAAGTCATGATAGAACGTGAACACGCCATGCACTTCGGCGCGCGACAGATTCAGAGCCTGCGCCACCATGGGGATGGCGGCCTGCGGCACATGGCCGAACGCCTCCTGCAGCGCATGCAGGATGACCAGCGTCGCGCCCTCCTGGTTGGCATGTTCGGCGATGATTTCGCCGCCGCGCGTCTCGTTCCAGGGCTCAAAAACCGCTGTCATTCTTCGTTCTCAACCTGAGCGTTTCCTTTGCCGCAAACTAGTTGGAATCATTCGAAGATCAATAAAGCTGTCCCGTGCTGCGATTGCGGATTCGGATCGATTTGCAATCGCTATCGCTTGATCCGAAACGGCAATGAAAGTTGGGCCGGCTGCCGGTTTTTGCGTGTTGGTGCAGGCCCGGCGTGCTAGCTTGCATGCCACGACAGAATTCGAGGGGACGACCGTTTGATCGACAAGCTTGAACTATTGCTGGCGCTGGCGAAGGAGCGGCATTTCGGACGCGCGGCGGAAGTCTGCGGCGTCACGCAACCGACGATGTCGACCGGGCTCAAGCAGCTCGAGGAGATTCTCGGCGTGATGCTGGTGCAGCGCGGATCGCGCTTCCAGGGCTTTACGCCCGAAGGCGAGCGCGCGCTCGACTGGGCGCGGCGGATCGTGGGCGATGCCCGCGCGATGCGCGACGAGATCAACGGGCTGAAGCATCAGCTCTCCGGCGAGATCCGTATCGCGGCGATCCCGACCGTGCTCGGCATGGTCGCCTCGCTGACGACGCCGTTCCGCGCCCGCCATCCCGAGGTGCGCTTTAGCATCCGCTCGACGACCTCGTCCGAGGTGCTGGGCCTGCTCGAAAATCTCGAGGTCGATGCGGGGCTGACCTATATCGAGAACGAGCCTATCGGCAAGGTGCGTACCATTCCGCTCTACAACGAGAGCTATCGTCTCCTGACCGCGCCGGATGCGATGTTCGGTGACCGTGAGACGGTGACCTGGACCGAGGTCGGCCAGGTGCCGCTGTGCCTGCTGACGCCCGACATGCAGAACCGCCGCATCATCGACCGCGCGCTGCGCTCGGTCGGCGCGGAGGCGACGCCGACGCTGACCTCGAACTCGCTGCTGGTGCTGTTCACGCATGTCAAGACGGGACGCTGGGCGAGCGTGATGCCGGCCAAGCTTGCCGAGACGCTCGGCCTTTCCGACACGGTGCGCTCGATCCCGATCGTCGAGCCCGACGTCAATTACAGCATCGGCATGGTCATCCCGCAGCGCGATCCGATGACGCCGCTGATCGCGGCGCTGGTCAATGTCGCGCGCGAAGTCGCGCCGACGCTGCAAGTGTAGATTCGAGCAAGCGCCTCGTCCTTCGAGACGACTGCTTCGCAGTCTCCTCAGGATGAGGCTCGGCGCCGGGGGATCCTTCGAAATTGCTGCCGCGCACGCCGACCTCATCCTGAGGGCCCGCCGCAGGCGGGCGTCTCGAAGGATGGCCTCGGGCGAGCGTCCCGCCGTGCGCTAAGCCGCGGCCGATATCCCGGACGCCGCCTTGATCGCGTCGCGCGGCAGGGTCACGCGGACGACGGTGCCGACCTCGAGCTTGGAGCGCAGCCGCATCGAGCCGCCGTGGAGCTGCGCCAGCGAGCGGGCGATGGCGAGCCCGAGGCCCGAGCCGTGATAGGTCTTGGTGAGCTGGCTCTCCACCTGCTCGAACGGGCGGCCGAGCCGTGCCAGCGAATGCGGCGCGATGCCGATGCCGGTGTCGGCGATCATCAGCACGATCCGGTCCTCGAGCTGCCGGCTGCGCACCACGACGCGCCCGCCGTCGGGCGTGAACTTCACCGCATTGGAGAGCAGGTTGACGATGATCTGCTTGGTGGCGCGGCGGTCGGCAACGACAGAGATGGATTTCGCGATGTCGGCGTCGAGCGTGATGTGCTTGTCCTGGGCCCGGCCGGTGACGACCCGCAAGGATTCCGCCAGCGTCCGCGACAGGTCGAGCTGCTCCATGTCGAGCTTCATGCGGCCGGCTTCGATCTTGGACATGTCGAGGATGTCGTTGATGACCTCGAGCAGATAATGGCCGCTGGTCAGGATGTCCTGGCAATATTCCTGGTACTTCTCGCTGCCGAGCTCGCCGAACATGCCCGAGCCCATGATCTCGGAGAAGCCGATGATGGCGTTGAGCGGCGTGCGCAGCTCGTGGCTCATATTGGCGAGGAATTTCGACTTGGTCTGGTTGGCCTCCTCGGCGCGGGTCTTCTCGCGCTGGTACTTCTCGGCGAGATCGGCGAGCTCGACCGCCTGACGCTCCAGCGCGGCCTGCGAACGCTTCAGGTCGATGACGGTGGCGCGCAGGCGCAGATCGTTGTCGACCAGCTTCTGCTCGTGCTCCTTGATGCGGGTGATGTCGGTGCCGACCGAGACGTAGCCGCCGTCCTTGGTGCGGCGCTCGCTGATGTGCAGCCAGCTGCCGTCGTCGAGCTGCGCCTCGAAGGTGCGCGCGCCCGGGCCTTGGGCCGCGGTCTCGTTGTGGCGGGTGCGCACCTCCGGCATGCGGCCGACCTCGAGCACGGTCTCGTAGGAGGTGCCGGGGATGACGGCGCTCTCGGGCAGCTTGTGCAGGCGCTGGAAGTGCGAGTTGCAGAGCACGAGGCGGTCGCTCGCATCCCACAGCACGAAGGCTTCGGGAATCGTCTCGATGGCGTCGCGCAGGCGAAGGTCGGCTTCCACCGTCCTCTCGGCGAGGCTCTTCTGCTCGGTGATGTCGACGGCGATCCCGATCAGGTGCACGCTGGAATCAGTGGCGCCGCGGGTCTTCTCGCAGCGGACGCGGAGCCAGATCCAGTGGCCGTCGACATGCTGCATGCGGAAGGTCTGGTCGATGTGGTCGATCTTCTCCGAGATGAGCTGGTCGGCGATCGCGAACAGGTCGATGTCGTCGGACTTCACCAGCGCGTTGACCTCGCCGAAAGTGAGGAGCTCGTGGCGGCCGTCGAGGCCGAGCATCGAGAACATCGACTGCGACCAGAAGATCCGGCCGCGCGACAGGTCCCAGTCCCACAGGCCGCAGCGCCCGCGATTGAGCGCGGTGTCGATGCGGCCGCGCACGGCGTCGTTGATGAGATCGCCCTCGCGGGCGCGGGTGGACTGCCAGTGGAAGGCGAAGCCGAGGATCAGGACGACGAATCCCGTGGTCGCCGACAGCGTCACCGAGAGCGCGGCGTCCGAGCCCCAGATCGGCTCGTTGCGCTCCTGGATCACGGTGACGAAGCCGGGCAGCGACTTGATCTGCCGCGAGGTCGCCATCGCGGCGTTGCCGGTGGGCAGCGTCATGTCGGAGATGTTGCCGTCGCGGGTCGGCGCCGCGAGCAGCTGTGCCGTCGTGATGGCATCGAGCAGACGGTCGTTGCCGGAAGGATCGCTGTCGACCGGGACGCGGGCGAGGACACGGCGGTCGATACCGGCCGAGGTGACGATGACGTGGCGGCCCGAGGCCGTGCCCCAGGACGGGATCAGGTCCGGCAGCAGCGTCGGCAGGCCCTCGATGTTCTTGAGACGCTCCTGCCGCACCGAGGTGAGGCGGTCGATGCGGTCGGCCAGCACATCGGCGAGCGCCGAGATGTCGTGGCGGATCACCAGCCGCTTCTGACGGGTCTGGTCGACCACCTGGACGAACGCGCCGAGGCAGATCGTGATCAGGAAGGCGATGATGAGCGTCGGCACGGCGCGACGAAGCGCCGGCTCCGCGATCAAGAGCCGATGATAGGCAGGTTTCGCGATCGATTGCGCCAATCCCTTGATCGAATCGGATTGGACGCACGCGTTCGCGGCGTCTGCACGCGACATGCCTTCGGCCCCCTGAAAACCAGCTTGCAACTGAAGTCCGGAAGCAGCCCCACATCGCTTCCGAATCAAAGCGATTTGAATCCAGTTTTCGCGGGCTGTCGAGAGTCAACGAATCGTTAACGCGAAATTATTCTTATCCAACGCGCAGTTTGTGCGCCGCGCGTCCGCAAAGTCACGGGCCGAAGGAGTCCGAAACGGGAACGTTTGACTCCTCGCGCATTCCTCGTCACGCGCGCGGCGGTTCGGCGTGACTGATCACGCGCTTCACGCTCGGGAACGCGCGCCGCAGCGCGCGCTCGATCGCGTCGACATGCTCGTGCACCTTGACTACGCTCATCGACGGCGTCGCGCGGCAGTGGAAGTTGACGATCTCGCCGGCATCGGTGTTGCGGACGCGGACATTGTGGATGTCGTGGATCTCGCCGCCGGCGGCGTACTGCGTCAGCGCGGCGGCGATCGTCCGTACCCTCTCAGGCGCGGCATCGACCCCGAACGGAACTTCCGGTTCCAGCGGCTCGATATGGACGTCGACCTCGACGTCCTCGCCGAACTCCTCCTGGATGTTGCGTTCCAGGGTGTTGGCGATGTCGTGGGCGGCCTCTAATTGCATTCCGCCATCGACCTCGAGGTCGATGCTGACGATCAGCTTGGCGCCGAGATCGTGCACCGTGACGTGGTGGATGGCGAGGCCGGAATTACGCGCGATCACCATGATGCGGTCGCGCACGGTCTCGTTGTCGCGCGCGACGGGCACCGCAGCGAAAGTGAGGTCGGCATCACCGAACGCCCTGCTGACGGCGGTCTGCGCGTTGCGCTTGATGTCCTCGACACGGTCGATCGGATAGGTCCGCGGCACCTTTGCGATGGTGTCGATGAAGGTGGTCGCCCCGACCATGCGCACCCGCAGGCGTTCGACGTCGATCACCCCTGGCACGCTGCGGATCGCGGCCGTGGCCTTCTCCTGCGCGCCCTCGGGAGCGCGATCAACCAGCGTCTGCACGGTCGAGCCGGCCATGCGCAGGCCGAGCGCTGCGATCATCACGGCGACCGCGGCAGCCGCCGCGGCATCGCCCCACCAGTAGCCGAGGCCGGCGAGGATCAGGCCCACGATCACGGCGAGCGAGCCCATCACGTCGGAGGCGAAATGCAGCGCATCGGCCGCCAGCGCCTGGCTCCGCGTCTCGCGCGCGGCGCGGTGCAGGGCGCGGGCGCGCCAGAGATTGACGATGATGTCGATCACCAGCACGACGAAGGGCACGGCCGAAATGGTCGGCGGCGGGGTTCCCTCGCGGAGCCGGCTATATGACTCGACCAGGATGCCGCCGGCGAGCACGTAGAGCAGGGCGGTGACGCCCAGCGCCGAGACGCTCTCCAGCTTGCCGTGGCCGTAATGGTGCTCCTCGTCCGCCGGCTTGTCCGACACCCGCACCACCGCCCAGGTGATGATGGTGGCGACCAGGTCGATCGAGGAGTGCAGGGCCTCGGAGATCAGTGCGAGCGAGCCGATCGCGATCCCGACCGCGAACTTGGCCGCCGCCATGCCGCCGCTGGCGAAGATCGAGATCGCGGCGACCGAGGTCTTGTCATGCTGGGAGGTCATGGCCGGGGATTTAGCAGCCCATGGCCGAACATCAAGCGGCGATCCACAGGAGTAGTCGCGAGTGAGTTGCAGGAGCGGGACCACAACGCCGTCATGCCCGGGCTTGTCCCGCCTGCGCGGCCGAAGCCGCTTCGGCGAGGCGAAGGCCCGGGCATCCACGTTCTTCGTGCCGAGCGGCAAGCTCGTGGATGGCCGGGACAAGCCCGGCCATGACGAGCCGAGTTTCGTAGGGTGGGCAAAGGCGCGAAGCGCCGTGCCCACGTTCTTTCACGATTGCTGACGGATCGTGGGCACGCTTCGCTTTGCCCACCCTACGGGACCGCCGCTTTGGCCGAGTCTGCCCCTCACACCGTCACCACGATCTTCCCCAGGTGCTTGTTCGCCTCCATGTGCTCGAACGCCCCGTCGATGTCGGCGAACGCAAACACCCTGTCGATCGGCAGCTGTAGTTTCGTAGGGTGGGCAAAGGCGCGAAGCGCCGTGCCCACGTTCTTTCACGATTGCTGACGGATCGTGGGCACGCTTCGCTTTGCCCACCCTACGGGACCGCCGCTTTGGCCGAGTCTGCCCCTCACACCGTCACCACGATCTTCCCCAGGTGCTTGTTCGCCTCCATGTGCTCGAACGCCCTGTCGATGTCGTTGAACGCAAACACCTTGTCGATCGGCAGCTGCAGCTTTCGGGACTCCACCGCGCCCCAGATGTCCTTGCGGACCTCCTCGAAGATCTCGCGGACCTCCTCGATGGTGCGGGTGCGGAAGGTGACGCCGACATAGTCGATGCGGCGCGCCGCATGCAGGTCGAAGTTGAAATCGGCATGGGTGCCGCCGAGCCGGCCGACATTGACGATGCGGCCCTTAACCTTGGTCGCGGCGAGGTTCTGATTGGCGACCTTGCCCGAGACCTGGTCGACGATGAGATCGACGCCTTCGCCGTTGGTCGCCTTCAGGACCTCGTCGACCCATTTCGGATCGGAGCTGTCGACCGCGAGATCGGCGCCGTAGTCCTTCAGCCGGCCGCGGCGAGTGGCATCGGTGGAGGAGCCGATCACGAGCCTGGCGCCCTTGAGCCTGGCGATCTGCATTGCCATCAGGCCGACGCCGGAGCTTGCGCCCTGGATCAGCACGCTCTGTCCGGGCTGCATGCCGCCGACGGTGACGACGGCGTTGTGCATGGTCGCGAGCGCGACGGGCAGGGTGGCGGCCTCCTCGAAATTCATGTTGGAGGGCGCGTGGAACAGCCGGCCGTGATCGGCCAGCGTGTATTCGGCGAAGGCCGCGCCGCCCGAGCCCATGATGCGGTCGCCGATCTTGACGCCCTTCGCATCGGGTCCGAGCTCGGCGACCTCGCCGGCCCATTCCATCCCGAGCACGGTGCCGACGCCGCCGGCCGCTCCATGGACGTGGCCCTTGCGCATGCCGGTGTCGGCGCGGTTGAGCCCGCAGGCGCGGACGCGGACCAGCACCTGCGTGCCCTCTGGTTTTGGTTGAGCGACGTCGGAAATCCGAGCGCCGTCAGGGCCGTAGACATAAGCCTTCATGAAATGCTCTCGCCTCTTGCTGTGACTATTCGGCCGCTTCGCGTTGCGGCTGAACGATCATGCCCTCCAGCCGGTTGCGAATGATCGCTTCGGCTTCGCGCACGATGCGGGAGACGAGCTCGGCGCAGCTCGGGATGTCCTGGATCAGGCCCTGGACCTGGCCGGCCGACCAGATGCCTTCGTCGGAATTGCCGGTGGCGTAGACCATCTTGCCGCGGGCGCCCGCGACGAGCTCGCGGATGTCCTCGAACTTGGCGCCTTCCTTCTCCATCGCGACGACCTTGGTCGAGATCGCGTTCCTGGCGACGCGCGAGGTGTTGCGCATGGTGCGGAAGATCAGCTCGGTCTCGCGTTCGTCGTTGGCGACGATCTTTTCCTTGATGAGCTGGTGGATCGGGCTCTCCTTGGTCGCCATGAAGCGGGTGCCCATGTTGATGCCGTCGGCGCCGAGCGCCAGCGCCGCGACGAGGCCGCGGGCATCGGCAAAGCCGCCCGAGGCGATCATCGGGATCTTGACCTTGTTGGCGGCGGCCGGGATCAGGATCAGGCCGGGCGTGTCGTCCTCGCCGGGATGGCCGGCGCATTCGAAGCCGTCGATCGAGATGGCGTCGACGCCCATCCGTTCAGCCGAGAGCGCGTGGCGCACGCTGGTGCATTTGTGCACGACCTTGACGCCGTGCCTCTTGAACTCGTCGACATGCTCCTGCGGCTTGTTGCCGGCGGTCTCGACCACCTTGATGCCGGCCTCGATGATGGCGGCGCGGTATTCGGCATAGGGCGGCGGCTTGATCGCGGGCAGGATGGTGAGGTTGACGCCGAACGGCTTGTCGGTGAGGTCGCGGCAGCGCGCGATCTCCTTGGCGAGATCCTCCGGTGTCGGCTGGGTCAGCGCCGTGATGAAGCCGAGCGCGCCGGCATTGGCAACGGCGGCGACCAGCTCGGCTCGGCCGACCCATTGCATACCGCCCTGGACGATCGGGTGCTCGACGCCAACGAGTTTGGTGAACCGTGTCTGCAGCATGATGTTTCCCCCGCCCCTCGCGGCGCTGTGTTATCGATTGATGCCTGGAGGATGCCGCTGGGGGTGGCAAAAGTCTATTGCGCCGCCGTACGGGCGATCATGCGGAGATGTAGGTGATTCCGCAGGGCGGATAATTGGAATGCGCTGCTGCCTGATGGCGCAAGCGCTTTCCTCAACGCCGTCGTCATGCCCCGGCTTGACCGGGGCATCCGGTACGCCGCGGCGTCTCGGCTCCAGCCTCGCAGTCTCTGGAATGCTGGATTGCCCGCTTTCGCGGGCAATGACACCGAGTATGGAGCGAAGAGCTATTCCGCCGACAGCCGCACCATCCGGCGGCCGCCGTTCATTTCCTTGAGGCGGTTGACGAAGTTTTCCGGGCGTTGCCAGCGGTTGGGGACCTCGAGCCCCATGAACTCGGCGATGTCGCCGATGAAGCCGGTGCAGTTGGCGGTCTCGGCGTTCCAGACCGGCGAGTTCGCCTGCAATTTCTTGATATAGGCGAACACGCGCTTGGCGTCGGCCTCGTTCAGATAGACGCGATAGCTCGCAGTCAGATATTCGGGGTCGAGATCGCCGTAGCTCGCGCCGGTCTCGGACGGTACGAAGGTGATGTGGCCGAGCACGTAGGCGAGCGTGTCGCCGGCGGGCGTGAGGCCAGCGACCTCGACCGCCTTCTCGCTGGTCTTGCCGTACCAGACGAAGGCGTGGCCCCAGCTCGCGGCCGTCCGCGCGCGGAAGTCGACGTAATAGGGACCTTTCTCCACGCGCGCGACGGCGCGCCGCGCCGATTGCGGCGCCGGCCGCGACGTGGAGTCGGTCGTGGCAAGCGCATTGGCATCGGCAACGCGCTTGTTCGCTTCGTGCGCCGAAGCCGAGGGCATCAGGCACGCGATCATCGCCGCGAGGGCGAGCCCGGCAAGAATGCAGGATCCCGATCGATCAGGTTTGTTCGTCACGCTGTGCCCCTCGACTGTCGGCCGCTTACGCTGGTCTTGCGCGCATTGCGCTAGCGCGTCAGTAGCGCGCCGCGACCGGGCCGGGCGCCTTGCCGATCGGAGCCTTTCCAACCGGGCTCTTGCCAATCGGCATCTTGCCGATCGGTGCCTGCTCGGCCGGATAGACCGGCACCGGCTGGCGGCGCGGCAGGTCCGCAGCGTTCGCGGCCGTCACCAGAGCAAGCGTGGCACCCAGAGCAATTGCAATCTTCTTCACAGCGATACCCCTAGAAGGTTTGGTCCAAACACGGCAGTGCCGTGCCCCCAGACACGCTCACAGAAGGGCGGCCGAATGCGTCCAAGTTGCGGCGCACACGGGACATGTTGGCGGCATATGTCTGACGCGCGCAGATGTGATTTGTCCGGATGTTTCGAATGGCGCGATGCGGGTTTCTTACGCGACGCCTCACCCGATCCGGTTCAGACTGTTCCTGATCGTCGCGAAGATGCCGCCGATGTCCTTGCGCAGCGCGTCGAGCGCGTTGAAATTGTCGAAGACGCGCGCGAGACGGTCTTCGACCTCGCGCTTGCTCTTGGCGAGCGCGTCGAGGCGCGAAGCGAGGGTGACGCTGCCGTTCGCCTCGATCTCCCCGACGGTCCTGGCGAGGAGATCGCGGGTGGCCTCGACCTCCGCGATCATGGCCTCGATGCCGAATACCGGTGCCTTGAGCGGGACGAGGTCGGCCTGCGACTTCGACAGCTCGGCCTTGAAGGCGTTCAGCGTCGCCAGCGTCTCCTGCAAGGCGCCGAGGCGCTGGCGGGACTGGAGGACGAACTCGTTCAGCGCATTCTGGCGGTCTGCGAGGGACGTGCCGTCGGCGTCCGTCTCGACGTCGGCGAGCGCGCGCTCGATCTGGGCCCGGCGTTGGCCGAGGTCCTCGAAGTCGAGCCGGATGCTTTTGAGAATGTTGAAGCTGTCGTCGATGCGGGCGAGGCGCTGCTCGATCTCGATCTTGTGCTTCGACAGCGTCTCGACACGCGTGGTAAGCGGCGTCTCGCCGCCGGTCTCGAGTTCGTCGATGGTCTTGGCGAGACGATCATGGCTGAGACTGAGCTCGCCGATCAGGGCGTTGATGCCGGCGTCCGAGGACCGCAACGGCGCCAGCTCGGCGTGGGATTTCGCCAGATCCTCCCGGTATTGATTCAGGGTCGCAAAGGTTTCCTGGACCGCGTTCACCCGGCCCAGCAGCGCCGACACGTCGCGCGCGATGTCCCTCTGCCGGTCGGCGAGGTTGTTCCTGCGGTCGTCGGTTTCGAGGTCGTGCAGCGAGCGTTCGAGCTGGTTCTGGCGGTCGCGGATCTCGGTGAAGACGGGCTCGACCGCGCGGCGCTGCTCGGCGACTTTGCCGACCATCTCGCGCAGGTGCTGCTGGCGACGGCGGATCTCGGCGAGCTGGTCGTGCATGTCGGCGGATTCGTTGCGGCCCTGCTGGAGCAGCGCGCGCTGCTCGGTCTCGCCGAGCTTGTCGTGGAGGGCGGAGACCGCCTCCCGGGGATCGCTCTCGATCAGGTGCTGGACGGTGGCGTCGAGGTGGTTCTGCAGGGCGTGGGCGACGACGACGTCCTCGCGCGTCTTCCTGAGGCGTTCGCGCAGGGTGTCGAGGCGCCGGTCCTGGCGCGACAGCCGCCAGACGGAAGCGCCGATCAGCGCCAGCGCCAGGGCGAAGATCGCGCCGGTTGCGACCCGCTGCGGCGTCGGCAGGCCGGCGAACCAGGCGGGCAGGTGACTGACGTCGTATCCGAACGCCTGCTGGGCGAAGACCGCGGCGACGGCCAGCAGGCCGAACCAGGCAACCAGGAAAAACAGCCACATCGTGAATTCCTCACGCCGGCACACATTTCCGCCATGATTGCCAAGCGCGGAACCGGGCGCAAGGGGCCGGCAGGGTGCCGGATGCGCGTTGGGGCGCAAATCCCCAACTGGCCGCATCAGCCGATGGGCTGGAGGCAATGAAAGGCTGCCGGGACTTCCTGAACCGGGAAATCCCTAGATCGGACGCAGCTGTCGCGGCAGTCGCCGACCCGAATCGGCGCGCCTCACTTCCCGAAGAAGTTCGAGCGCATCTTGTCGGCGAACCAGACGACGAAGATCGCAGCGAACGCGAGGGCAAAGTACAGAGCCGTCCACAGAAGTGCATTACCGGCATTCGTCATGGCGTCCTCCCTTGCATCAGAACTCGGTCTGTTGCCGGCAAGGATAGTGGCGGTCGCGACGGCGCAATTTGCGCAGGATCAAATCTGCCGCGCTGCAGCAAAGACAGCGCGATGACGATTCATCCTGATCGCATCGCGCTTTAGAGCCGAAACTCGTTGGTGAGCTCGCCGATGCCGTCGATCGCGACGGTCACCGTGTTCACCTGCTCCTTCATCACGCCGACGCCGACCGAGGTGCCGACGGCGATGAGATCGCCGGGAAGCAGGGTCATGTCGTGCGAGATCTTGCTGACCAGCTCCTGCGCCGAGAAGATCATGTCGGAGATCGGGTAGTTCTGCCGCTCCGCGCCGTTGAGGATGGTGCGGACGGTGAGCTTGGCCGGATCGAGGCCGGTCGCTATGACGGGACCGAACGGGCCGTAATCGTCGATGCCCTTGGCGCGGGCCCATTGCGGGAAAGTGGGATCGCTGGTCAGGATGTCGTTGGCGGTGATGTCGTTGACGCAGGTGTAGCCGAAGATGAAGCTGTCGGCTTCGTCAGGCGAGACGCGCGCGCATGTCCTGCCGATGACGATGCCGAGCTCGCCCTCATAGGTGGTCTTGCCGTCGTAATAAGAGGGCCGGCGGATCACCGCGCCCGGCGTTGTGATGCTGGTGGTGGCCTTGAGCAGATAGAGCGGCTCCGGCGGCTCGGGCTGATTGAGCTTGGCGGCGAGTGCGTGAAAATTGTTCCAGAGCGCGACGATCTTGCTGGGGGCGCAGGGCGCGAGCAGCTCGACCTCCGACAGCGCCAGCGTCTTGCCGGTGGCGGTGTTGCGGCCGAACATCTCGCCCTCATGCACGCTGATGCCTGATGAGGTCAGCGTGCCGAAACCGGTCGTGCCAGCGTGGCGGAAGCGCAGCCACTTGTTCATCACGCCACCGCCAATGCGCGCGGATCCGCCGGCGTCGAGACGCCGTCATAGAGGCCGGCGATGCGGGCGCGCTGGGTCACCATCGCCAGCACCGAGTCGAGGGCGGGCGTCGGGATGCCGGTGAGGCGGCCCATCTCCTGCACGACGGTGACGAGCGGGTCGATCTCCATCGGACGACCCCGCTCCAGATCCTGGAGCATCGAGGTCTTGTGCGCGCCAACCTTGCGGGCGCCCTCGATGCGGCGCTCGACGTCGACGCGGAATTTGATCCCGAAGGTCTCGGCAACCGCTTGCGTCTCCACCATGATCGCGCGTGACAGCGCACGCGTGGACGGATCGGTGCAGATCACGTCGAGCGTTGCGTGCGTGAGCGCGCTGATCGGGTTGAAGCAGACATTGCCCCAGAGCTTCAGCCAGATCTCGTCGCGGATGCGGTCGAGCACCTGGGCCTTCAGTCCGGCGGCGACGAACAGGTCGGCGAGGCGCGCTACGTCCGACGTGATCTCGCCGGAGGGTTCGCCGAGCGGAAAATTGTTGCCGTAGACGTGGCGGATCACGCCGGGCGCCTCGATCTCGGTGGCGGGATAGACGATGCAGCCGATGGCGCGCTCGGCCCCCAGCTCGCGCCACTGCCGCCCGCCGGGGTCGATGCTCTCCAGCGTCGAGTTCTCGTATTGGCCGCCGTGCTTGTAGAAGTACCAATAGGGGATACCGTTGACGGCGGTGACGATGCGGGTGTGGGGCCCGAGCAGCGGCTGCATCGTCTCGATCACGCCGGTGATCGAATGCGCCTTCAGCGTGATGATGATGTAGTCCTGCACGCCGAGCTCGGTGGGATCGTCGGTGCAGCGTGGA
This sequence comes from Bradyrhizobium frederickii, assembly GCF_004570865.1. Lineage (GTDB taxonomy): Bacteria > Pseudomonadota > Alphaproteobacteria > Rhizobiales > Xanthobacteraceae > Bradyrhizobium > Bradyrhizobium frederickii. Next base: position 196,444 of record NZ_SPQS01000007.1, on the reverse strand, counting down.
TGCACAATGTGCTTCTCCTCGCCTGTGAGCAGCGTCAACCCGCGCTCGCGCATTGCGGCAAGGTGCGCGCCGCGTGCGATGAGGCTGACATCGGCCCCTGCGCGCGCGAGCTGAACCCCGAGATATCCGCCGATCGCGCCGGCGCCGTAGATGCAGATCTTCATGAATTCCTCGCGGGGAGCAGAAGCCGGGATTTTGGGACGAAAGATCCGGTCCGGCTCGGAAGGATCCGAGCCGGGGCCGGCAGTCGCAGGGGAAGTGTGGGTCGTTCAGGCGGCCGCTTGCGGCGTGCCGTTGAGGGCCTCGTCAACGGCAGCTGCGATGTCGCGCATGCTGATGACGGAGACGAGGCTGTAATCGTCGATCACCGGCAGGTGGCGGATGTGGTGCCGGTTCATCAGATGCCGGACGTGCTCGACCGTGTCGCTCGAGGTGCAGGACACCAGCTGCTGCACCGAGACGAGCTGCGAGACCTTGACGTTGACGGCATTCGCGCCGTGCTCGGCGACCGCGCGCACCACGTCGCGCTCGGTGAACATGCCGACCGCGGTGTTTCCTTCCGAGCGGACCACGTCCTTGACCACCAGCGCGCTGATGTTGTTGGCGCGCATCAGCTTGGCGGCGATACCCACGGTTTCGTTCATTCGCACCGTGACAACGCGCGGCGTCTTCTTGCGCAGAATGTCTCCGACCAGCATTGCAACCTCCCTGGTGAATGTTGGGGAGAAGTGTGGTATACATAATGCCAATCGTCAAGCACTGGATTTGGCCGATCCGAAAAATCTTGCGTCAGCGATCCTGACATTGTCGTCGCGACAAAAAGAAAGGGGCGCAGCGCTGCGCCCCTTCTGGTCGTGTAAACCCAGGTGGCGGTTATGCCGTCTCGGTCTTGGCGCGGCCGGTCGCCGCCTCGGTGCTCTCGGCGTCCTTGCCGAGGATGAAGGAGCGGCGCAGCGGCTTGATCACGAACAGCGCCATCAGCGCCGCCGTCGCGTTCAGGGCCACCGCGACCACGAACACGGCCTTCCAGCCGGAGGCCGCCGAGATCACGCTTGCGAGCGGAACGAGCAGGGAGGCGGTGCCCTTCGCGGTGTAGAGCATGCCGTTGTTGGTGGTCGCGAATTTCGAGCCGAAGGTGTCGCCGCAGGTGGCGGGGAACAGCGAGTAGATCTCGCCGAACACGCCGAAGTAAATCGCGGTCGCCAGCACGAAAACGAGCGGGATGTGACCGTAGGCCGACAGCGTCAAGAGCATCAGGGCGGCGGTGCCGAAAGCGATGAACATGGTGGGCTCGCGGCCGATCGTGTCGGAAACGAAGCCGAAGAACGGGCGGCCGAAACCGTCCAGGATGCGGTCGAGCGAGATCGCGAAGGTCAGTGCCGCCATCTGGAAGCCGGCGAGCGTGACCGGCGTGTCGGCGATCTTGAAGTCGTGCGCGATCGGGGCGATCTGCGCCGCGGTCATCAGGCCGCCCGAGGCGACCATGACGAAGACGAGATACATCACCCAGAAAACAGGGGTGCGCAGCACCTGCGGCGGGGTGAAGTCGATCCTCGTCTGCGGCAGATTGAGCTGCTTCCTCTTCGGCGGGATCGAGAGCCGCGGCGGCTGGATGAAGAAGGCGAGCACGAACACGATGACGCCCTGGCCGATGCCGAAGGTAAGGAAGGCGTGCTGGTAGCCGCTCAATGCGATCATGCTCGCGATCGGCACGATGGTGAGCGCGGCACCGGCGCCGAAGCCGGCAGCGGTGGCGCCGGCGGCAAGGCCACGGCGGTCCGGAAACCATTTCAGCGCGTTGCCGACGCAGGTGCCGTACACCGCACCCGCGCCCATGCCGCCGATGATCGCGGCTGCGTAGAGCAGGGTGAGAGAGTCGGCATAGGAGTTGAGAATCCAGGAGAGCGCGATCATCGCGCCGCCGAACATGACGACGATGCGCGGGCCGTATTTGTCGACGAACCAGGCCTCGACCGGCACCAGCCAGGTCTCGGTGACGACGAAGATGGTGAAAGCGAGCTGGATCGCGGCGCGCCCCCAATGATGGGCTGCATCGATCGGATCGACGAACAGCGTCCAGCCATATTGCAGATTGGCGATCATCGCCATGCAGACGATGCCCATGCCGAGCTGGAGCCAGCGGAAACCGGTGCGAAGAGGCGCGGCCGTGACGGCGCCGTTCGTGCTGGAAATCATCAAGAACCTCCCAACGCGCCTGATTGATTGCGATGCAGGGTGGCAAGGTGACCTGATGTCGCAAATATTGTGGCTTATCGTCGCAGGCGCGGGGCGGAGATTGGTATACGATATTCCAGATTGCAAGCCCTAACTTGTCCCGACTTCGACATCAGCGAGAGTTCCAGCGCGATCCCCTGACTTCGCAGCAAACGAAAACGCCCGGCCATGAGGCCGGGCGTCTGCTCGATGAGGAGCTGTGGCGGAGCGGGTCAGACGGTCGATTTTGCGACCACGACCTTGCGCCAGGGCTTGAGCACCGCGATCGCCAGCAGCGAGGCCAGGATGTTGGCGCCGGCTGCGATGATGAACACGCTGTCCCAGGTGCCCGACGATTGCTGCATGTAGTTGGCGATCGGCACCAGCAGCGCGGCGGTGCCCTTGGCGGTGTAGAGCAGGCCGGCATTGGTGGTCGCGAACTTGGCGCCGAACGTATCGGTGCAGGTCGAGGGGAACAGCGAGTAGATCTCACCCCAGGCAAAGAACACGAAGCCGGAGAGCAGCACGAACCAGATCGGATCGTGGCCCCAGAGGTAGAGCATCCAGATGCCGAAGCCTTCCATGCCGAAGGCGATGAACATCGTGTTCTCGCGGCCGATCATGTCGGAGATCCAGCCGAAGAACGGACGCGTCAGGCCGTTGAGCACGCGGTCGATCGTGGCCGCGAACGTCACTGCGGTCATCGTCACCGCCATCAGCGTGACCGGCACGTTGTCGACCTTCCAGTCGGCCGCGATCGGCTTAAGATTGGCCGTCACCATCAGGCCGCCGGCACCGACGATCACGAACATGAAGTACATCAGCCAGAAGATCGGCTGACGCAAAACCTCGGTCGGCTGGTAGTTGCGCCGGGTCTGGAGCAGATTGGCGTTTGCCACCACGTTCGGCACCTGGCCCGCTTTCGGCGACAGCAGGAAGAAGGCGAGGATGCAGATGATGATGCCCTGGCCGAGACCGAAATAGAGGAAGGTGGCCTGGAAACCGCTGTCCTTGATCATGGCCTGGATCGGCGCGACCGTGAGCGCGGAGCCTGCGCCGAAGCCCGCGGCGGTGATGCCCGCGGCGAGACCGCGCTTGTCCGGAAACCATTTCAGCGCATTGCCGACGCAGGTGCCGTAGACGCCGCCGGCGCCGATGCCCGCGATGATCATGCCGAGATAATAGCCGTTGAGGGTGGTGGCCTGCGCGTTGATCGCCCAGCCGATGGCGCAGAGCACGCCGCCGACCAGCACGACGATTCGCGGACCGTATTTGTCGACGAACCATCCTTCGATCGGCACCAGCCAGGTCTCGAACAGCACGAACAGAGTAAAGGCCCATTGGATCGACGCGCGATCCCAGCCGAACGTCTTCTGGATGTCGGGGACGAAGAACGTCCAGCCGTATTGATAATTGGCGATCATCACCATCGCGCCTACGCCGATGGCCAATTGCGCCCAGCGATAAGCATCGCTCACACGGGTGACACTAGGGGCCGCTGCCGACTGCACCATGTCCGTCATTCAAAACCCTCCCAACGCGCCGATCATTTTTATGCATGCGCTGGCGGGCATCCTGGTATGCATTATGCCAAGATTCAAGCTGGGAGGGCGAGGTGCGGCGAAATAACGCGGCCCTGTTCACATGCGGCATGAGCATCGAATTGTAAAGCCCCGAATTGCCTACGGCCTGCGGCGAGAGCGCGGTCGTTTACACATAAGCCATTGATATTGATCATATATCACCTGCGGCGCCGAAACCGCAGACGCGCTGTCGAACGCCTGGTCCGGTTGGGATTTTCCACGCGGGCGCCGCTTGCGCCGCCGACGCACCTGTCGTCGAAGGCGGCTCAACGCCCTGGAATTCTATATTCCAGAAGTCCGGCCTGCGGCAATCTGGCAGGCGAAGCGGCGCGGCGCCGGCGCCTCACGCCATCGACGTGCGCAGCCGGCTGTAGCCTTCCTGGATCGCGGACCAGAACAGGGCGACCAGACCGAGCGCCATGATCGTGCTGACGAGGCCGTTGGAGAAGAAGATGCCGAGCGAGCCTTGCGATCCCAGCAGCGATTGCCGGAAGGCTTCCTCCGCCTTGTCGCCGAGCACGATGGCGAGCACCAGCGGTGCGAGCGGATAGTTGCACTTCTTCAGGAGATAGCCGAGCACGCCGAACACCAGCATCAGCATCACGTCGAAGGTGCTGTTGTGCACCGAATAGGCGCCGATCGCACACAGCACCAGGATGAGCGGCGCGATGATGCCGAAGGGCACGCGGAGGATCGCGGCGAAGATGGGCACGCAGGTGAGCACGACGATGAGGCCGGCGAGGTTGCCGAGATACATCGACGCGATCAGGCCCCAGACGAACTCCTTCTGCTCGACGAACAGCATGGGGCCGGGCTGCAGGCCCCAGATCAGCAAGCCGCCGAGCAGGACGGCGGCGGTCGGGGAGCCCGGCACGCCGAGCGACAGCATCGGCAGCAGCGCCGAAGTGCCCGCCGCATGTGCGGCCGTCTCAGGCGCGATCACGCCTTCGATCTCGCCCTTGCCGAAATTGTTGCCGCGTCGCGACAGGCGCTTGGCGATGCCGTAGCTCATGAAGGAGGCCGGCGTTGCGCCGGCGGGCGTGACGCCCATCCAGCAGCCGATCAGGCAGGAGCGCAGCGAGGTCATCCAATAGGCGGGCAATTCCCGCCAGGTCTGCAGCACCACCCGAAGGTTGATGCTGGCATTGCCGCCGCGGAAAGCCAGCCCTTCCTCCATGGTCAGCAGGATCTCGCCGATGCCGAACAGGCCGATCACGGCGATCAGGAAGTCGAATCCGTTGAGCAGCTCGGTGACGCCGAAGGTCAGTCGCAATTGTCCGGTGATGGAATCGAGCCCGACCGCCGCGAGCGCAAAGCCCATCATCATCGCCGCGATGGTCTTGAACGGCGGCTCCTTGCTGAGGCCGACGAAGCTGCAGAAGGCGAGGAAGTACACCGCGAACTTCTCCGCCGGCCCGAATCTCAGCGCGAAGCCTGCGACGAGCGGCGCAACCAGCGTGATCATGATGACGGCGAACAGCGCGCCCACGAAGGAGGAGGTGAAGGCGGCGGTCAGGGCTTCGCCGGGCTTGCCCTGCTGCGCCATCGGATAGCCGTCGAAGGTGGTCGCCACCGACCAGGGCTCGCCGGGGATGTTGAACAGGATCGAGGTGATGGCGCCGCCGAACAGCGCGCCCCAATAGATGCAGGACAGCATGATGATCGCCGATGTCGGCGGCATGCTGAAGGTCAAGGGAAGCAGGATCGCAACACCGTTGGCGCCGCCGAGCCCCGGCAGCACGCCGATGATGACCCCGAGCGTGATGCCGATGATCATCAGCATGATGTTGTAGGGCTGCAGGGCGACCGCGAAGCCGTGAAACAGATTGGCCAACTCTTCCATATCGATATCCTGCAGCAGCAGTCAGTGAACAGATGCGCGGCCCTTACAGACCGAGCCATTCCTCGAGCGGACCCTTGGGGAGCGGGACCAGGAACCAGCGCTCGAAGATCAGATAGGTCAGGACCGGCATGCCGACCGCCACGGCAACGACCGTCAGCCAGCGATAGCCGCCGAGCCAGCGCATGAACCAGGCAATGAAGACCATGGAGGCGATGTAGAGGCCGATGAACGGCATCGACCCGACATAGATCGCGGTCGGCACGACGACGCTCATGACCTGGCGCAGCTGTCCCCATTCGGCGAACAGCCGGCCGTCGTCGTCGCGTTGCGCATGCCAGAGGTTGATGGCGCTCGCCACGACGATGGCGGCGCCGATATAGAAGGGGAAGAAGCCGGCACGCGGGCCCTCCGCGCCCCAGTTGATGCCGGCCTTCAGGCTGCCGAAGATCACGACGAGGCCGAAGACGCCGATCAGCAGCGCCATGCCGATTTCCAGCGTCTTGTGGGCGGGGCCAGATGCGGATCCGGATCGTTCAGTCATGGGACCTCCAGGCGGGAACGCAATTTTCGCGGTCGCGGCAGGCGTGAGGACGACAAGCGTCCTCAGCCCTCGCCGATGTCGCGGCTCAATTCGATGCGAGGAAGCCGGCTTCCTTCATCAGGCCTTCGTGGCGCTTCTCCTCCGCCTCGACCCACTTGGCGTAGTCGGCGCCGGTCAGGAAGGTCGTGTTGAAGGCGCCGCTCTTCATGAAGTCCTGCCATTCGGGCGTGGCGCGGACCTTCTTGAACAGCTCGACATAATATTCGGTCTGATCCTTCGTGACCTTTGGCGGCATGAACACGCCGCGCAGCATCAGATATTCCATCGCGAGGCCCTGCGACTTGCAGGTCGGAATATCCTTCCAGGCCTTGCCGTCGGCGATCGGCTCGTCATAGGCCATCGGCTGGGCGTCGAACACGCAGAGCGGACGAAGCTTGCCGCCGCGCCATTGCGCGACCGCCTCGATCGGATTGTTGACGGTCGAATCGACGTGGTTGCCGACGAGCTGCACCGCGACTTCGCCGCCGCCCTTGTAGGGGATGTAGGTGAACTTCGCATCGATCGCCTTCTCGATGCCGACCGTGATGATCTGGTCCTCCTGCTTCGAGCCGGTGCCGCCCATCTTGAATGAGCCGGAGGGTGCCTTCTTCGCCGCGTCGACGTAGTCCTTGACGGTGGCGTACGGCTTCTCGGCATTGACCCAGAGCACGAACTCGTCGAGGGCCAGCATCGCCACCGGCGTCAAATCCTTCCAGTTGAAAGGAATCCCCGTTGCCAGCGGCGTCGTGAACAGGTTCGACAGCGTGATGATGATCTTGTGAGGATTGCCCGACGACGTTTTCACATCCAGGAAGCCTTCGCCGCCCGCGCCGCCGGCCTTGTTGATGACGACCAGCGGCTGCTTCATCAGATTGTGCTTGGTGACGATGCCCTGGATGGTGCGCGCCATCTGATCGGCGCCGCCGCCGGTGCCCGCGGGCACGATAAACTCGACCGGGCGGACCGGCTCCCAGGCTGCACGGCTTGCGGTGCTGCTGATGCATGACATGGCGATTGCCGCCACGGCGACATTCAGAACGAGTGGCTTCATCTGTTTCTCTCCCTGTCGAACCCTCAGCGCAGCCGCTCTTTGTCGGCTTGCGTCAGCCCATTTCGATTCCAGATACCCGGTGTCACCCTTGCGGTCGATCTCCCATGGTAGTCCGATAGAAACTCTATGATCAGGGATAAGGCGCGGCATCCGCTCCTTTTGGCTAAGGCTACCAAGGGCGCCGCGCTCGTGCCCTTCGGCTCTTCCCGTCGCGTGCTACGTTTCCCCGCCTCACACCTTGGATTGTGCGATCGTTCTTTGCTGGTCGAATGGTATGCGAGATGCCAGCAAACAAACAATCGGATCGGGAGGGGCCCGGTCGGACACATTGTCGCAGCTGCTAAGCGAATGCAAAAGCAAATGGCCCCGAGGTGGGGGCCATTTGATCAAGTAGAGTGGGGCGGGATCTGCCGGCCCGTCGCTCGGCGGCAGATAAGCCCTTCTTACAAGCCGAAACGCGGCAGTTCGCCGTTGCGGTTGGAAATCTCGGCGCTCGCCATCAGGAAGCTGTCGATCGCGGCCATCACGCGGGCGAACAGCGAGGCGGAGGGGGCGAGGGCAACGGAAGCGGTCTTGGACATTGGAATTCCCTTTCTCGAGACGGTCAGTCCTAATGACGGTCAGTCTTGGCGTCTCTTGGCGAAGGGAATTTATGTATACCAGATGCCAACGTCTACGGTCTTGTTTGCATAGCAGCATTCGATGCGCCGCATTGCAGCATAACGCGGGGTTAATGCGGCCGGTACGGGCCTAAAAGGTACGGCGGCTGAGATTGCCGGGTTCATTTATGGCCAAGAGAGGCCGAATCGTTCGCTGCGAGACGGGATCCCGAGGCGATGGAAGCCAAGTTCCGGCCGCACTGCAGCGGACGGACTTGGCAGGACAAGTCAAAGCCGCTAGTGATCTGCCCCCTTCCAATCATCTGTCAGAGTGGTTCATGTCGAGCGCCTCGCCCGCCGTCTCGATCGGTATCGATTTTGGAACCAGCAATACGGTCGTCGCACTTGCGGCGGACGATCGCCGGGTCGAGGCCATCCGCTTCGACCACGGCGGCCAGCGCCACAGCGTCTACGTGTCGGCGCTGTGCTTCTGGGAGGACCGGCCGGGCGCCGGCGCCCAGGCCGAGGGCGGCCCGTGGGCGATCGAGCAATTCCTCGAAGGCCGTCACGTCTACCGCTTCCTGCAGTCGTTCAAGACCTTTGCGGCGAGCAGCAGCTTCAACACCACGCAGGTGTTCCGGCAGCGCTTCAAGTTCGAGGACATCCTGGCGGCGTTCCTGCGGACGCTGGCGCGCCATGGTGGCGAGAAGTTCGGCTTCGAGACGTCGACCATCACGGTTGGCCGCCCGGTGCGCTTTGCCGGCGGCAATCCCGACGAGGCGCTGGCGATGCAGCGCTACCGCGCCGCGTTCGAGCGCCTGGGCGCCGGCCATGCCCGCTATGTCTACGAGCCCGTGGGCGCGGCGTTCTCGTTTGCCCGAAGGCTGGAGCGCGATGCCACCGTGCTGGTTGCGGATTTCGGCGGCGGCACCAGCGATTTCTCCGTGATGCGCTTCTCGCGCAAAGGCGGTGCCCTTCGCGCCGAGCCGCTCGGCCATGCCGGCATCGGGATTGCCGGCGACACGTTCGATTATCGTATCGTCGATCACGTGGTCTCGCCGCGGCTCGGTAAGGGCTCCAGCTTCCGCTCCTTCGACAAGGTGCTGCCGATCCCCAGCGGCCATTACACCAATCTCGCGCGCTGGCATCAGCTGGCGATGATGAAGAGCAACGGCGATCTGCGCGAGCTGCGGGAGCTTGCGCGCACCGCGCTGAAGCCGGCTCTGCTCGAGGACTTCATCACCATCGTCGATCTCGATCTCGGCTTTGCGCTGTACCGCGCGGTGTCCGACGCCAAGGTCGCGCTGTCGGCGCAGGACGAGGTCGACTTCCGTTTCAAGGGCGGCGGCGTCGACATCGGCGCGGCCATCACGCGGAAGAATTTCGAATCCTGGATTGCCGACGACATCGCCCGGCTCGGCGCCACCGTCGACAAGGTGCTGGCCGAAGCCGGCATCGCCGCGCGCGAGATCGAGAAGGTCTTCCTGACCGGCGGCAGCTCGTTCGTGCCGGCCGTGCGAAAGCTGTTCGCCGAGCGGTTCGGCAACGAGCGCCTGATGTCGGGCGACCAGTTCGAGTCGATCGCCTACGGGCTTGCGCTGATCGGGCACAGCCCGGATCCGGATCGTTGGACCGCAGGCGGCGGGCTGACCGCGCAGGCATAGCGAGCGGCGAACAGCGTCCCTGCGGGACGTTGTTTCGGTCGCTATTTCTGCTGAATTCGGTTCAGGTAATCGATCACCGCGAGAATGCGAGTCCGCACCACGACCTCCGGGTTTTGCTGCGGCCCGGCCTTCTGCCAATAATAGGGATCGACGGCGTGAGGCAGGTTGACGATGGGGTTGAACCGCTCGCCCCAGACGGGCATCTCACGGGTGCCGTGAGCTGTGACTGATTTCGACCCATAGATGGTTTCGTAGACGGCGTTGGTGGGAAATACCCCGTTGTTGTTCTTGGCCAACATGGTCAGGTCGGAAGGCGGGGTCTTGAGCTGGCCGCTGACCGGTCCGTTGCCCTTTGCCTCCGCGCCATGACAACTCGCGCACGAGGACTGGAATTCGGCCTTGCCAATGTCGACTTCTTCGGCCTTCGCAGCGGTCGCGACACCGGCGGCCAGACCGGCAATGATCAACCATTCGAGAGCAGATCTCATCATCTCGCCTCCGACGCCCGCAGGGAAGACTTCTGCTCCTAGCCGCTTTGTCCCACCGACAGCTTGACGCACATCAAGACCGCGCATCAGCGCCGTCGTCAGGGCAAAGGCGCGCAGCGCCGTACCCGCCATCTTGGCAAGTGCCGTAGGGTGGGCAAAGCGACTTGTCCGCCGAAGCTCGCAGAGCGAAGGCGGAAGCGTGCCCACGCGTCTGTCGCCGTATCGGAAAGGTCGTGGGCACGGCGCTTTGCGCCTTTGCCCACCTACGATGCTGGTGTCGTCGCTACTGATTGATCTCCGGCTCGACCAGCTTCGCCAGATTGCGCAGCGATTCCTGCCAGCCGAGATAGCAAGCCTCCGGCGGAATGACGTCGGGAATGCCGGCCTGCGTGATCTCGATCTCGGTGCCGACCGAGACCTTCTTCAGGCTCACGGTCACCTGAATTTCGCCGGGCAGGTTGGGATCGTCGAACTTGTCGGTGTAGCGCAGGCGTTCGCCAGGGACGAGCTCGAGATATTCGCCGCCGAATGAATGGCTGTTGCCCGTGGTGAAATTCCGGAACGACATCTTGAACGTGCCCCCGACCTTGGGCTCGAAATGATGCACGGTGCAGGTGAAGCCGTTCGGCGGAAGCCATTTTGCCATCGCATCCGCCTCCAGGAAGGCGCGATAGACCTTCTGGGGGCTGGTGGCGAGAACGCGGTGCAGGTGGACAGTGCTGGGCATGGTTGTTATCCTCAATGTTTGATGGGCTCGAGATTGGCGTCTATGGTCCGTTCATGTCACGAGGACGACCGGGATAGTGCCGATCCGACAGGCGCGGCGGATTTTTTTGGAGGGTGTTCCGCTGGTCTCCTAGCCGGCTGCGACATCCTGCGGTGTCATCGTGAATGCCAGCCGATAGCTGCCGATCGTCGGATTGTTCTGCGCGCCCAGGGCGCCAAGCGACCCTGGCGAAAGCGGGGTTGCGATCGCAGCCTCAACTACATCGGCATCGTAGCCTGAGAGCAGGACGATCCAGTCGGCGGCGCCGTCCTTGCCGCGGATCTGTTGTTCGGTGGTGGGCGCGCTCGTCCGCGGCGTGTCGGTGCGGAGCAGGTGAGCGCCGGTCAGCCCCGGTTTCTGCGCCAATGTGCCGAGCGTGTTCGCGAGGTGCGCCTGCAAGTCCGCCTCACGTCCGGCCTGCGGTGACAACCTGATCGTCGCAAGCGAAGTGGCAACGCCACCACCAAAGCTTTCGATCAGGCGGCACTGGCTGCGGATCATGCCGAGATGATGCGGCATCATTCTCGTCGACCACGGCGTCGGCGCATTGAGCCGGTCGAGATATCCCTTCGAGGTGAGCACCTCATACTCCGCGAGCTCGTAGAGCACGAAGAAACCCTCCGCGTCCGTCGTGCTGGTCCAGCGCGATCCGCGCCGGAAGCCGGGAATGCCCATCCGCTCCGGGAAGTGCTCATGCGAATGCCAGTCGCCGAACTCGGAGCGCTGCTCGGGGCGAACGCTCCACCACATCGCGACGGCGGCCTTGCCCAGCAGTGACATGGTGAGCTCCTTGTTTTGTGCAGGGCTATCGCATTTGAGAGCTTTTCCTTGCGGCCATCCTTCGAGACGCCCGCTTCAGGCGGGCTCCTCAGGATGAGGACCGAGTGCGCGGCAGCAGTTTCAACGAGCCCTGACGTCGATTAGCCTCATCCTGAGGAGGCGCGTGAGCGCCATCTCGAAGGACGAGGCGTGCGCGCAGGCCGCCAACAGTCATATGCGATAGCCCCGACTTCTTGCGGACACTTTGCCTCAACACCGACAGCGGCGGCAAGGTGTGTCCGCTTGGAAGGCGAAGCCACAATTCCGCTATCGTCCCTCGTTCAACTGCTACGGGAATCCGGGGGCTTCCGTTGCGCTACACGCTTTGGGCTTTCTCCATCATGCTCTGCTGCCTCGGCTCGCCTCTGCAGGCAGCTGGCATTCAGTTGCTCGACGCCGATCCGGCGCTGTCAGGCGCGATCTGGTATCCGTGCGCGGCGGAGCCGACGCATGTGGCGCTGGGCCGTCTGGCGGTCGGCGCCGATTTCGACCTGAAGGGCGTGAAGGATTGCCCTGTCACGGGCGCGAATCTGCCGCTGGTCATCTACTCGCACGGCCGGGGCGGGTTTTTCGGCCAGCAGCACGATACGGCGGAGGCGCTGGCCGATGCTGGGTTCATCGTCGCCGCCATCAATCATCCCGGCGATACGGTCAGCGACTCCTCAAAGCGCGATAGCCTGTCGGTCTGGGGATCGCGTCCTACGGACATTGTGCGGCTGCTCGACTTTCTGTTGGACGACTGGAAGGACGGGGCGGTCATCGATCCCGCCAAGGTTGGCTTCGTCGGCTTCTCGCTCGGAGGGGCGACCGGCCTCGCGCTGATGGGAGCCAAGCCGGATTTCGCCAGGGTCGCCAGCCTCTGCAAGGAGACGACCGGCGTTTGCGCACAGCTTCACAATGGCGAGGCGCCACCTGTTCCAGTGCAGGACGCGCGGATCCGCGCCGCCGTCATCGTTGATCCTGCGCCGGCCGCCCTCACGCGGGAGAACCTAGCCGCCGTCAAAGTGCCTTTCCAGTTCTGGCGCTCGCAATTCGGTGGGCCTGGAGTCGGCGACGGCTCCGGCAACGCACGCGTTGCCGAAGGCTTGCCGGGCAAGCCTGACATCCACATCGTGCCGGCTGGCCACTATGCGTTCCTAGCCCCATGCTCGGCGGAACTCGCGGCGGCCGTTCCCCGCATCTGCACCGACATGTCGGCGGGATTCGACCGGGCAGGGTTTCATCGCGAGTTCAACGCGGCGGTGGTGCAGTATTTTCGTGAGCAGCTCGGAGAGCACTGAGCATCGTGATCGAGTGATCGCCAGAAACTTCAGGATCGAGCTGCGCCGCTTTCTTGGATGCTGCATCTAATTCTGTTTTGCCCGACGCCTCGGATTATTTTTTGGTGCATCAGAAATTGTATTTGAAGCCAAGGACTTGGCTACTGTGCATGGGGTTGTTTTTCGGTTTTCGAGTTTAGGCCCTGCACCCGTCGACCTCCTCACGAAAAAGGGCCGCCCCTTCGGGCGGCCCTTTGTCTTGGTCGAGGCGGTGCCGCTTACTCCGCGGCCTGCTTCTGCGGCGGGTCGAGCGCGCCGGACTTGTGGATGTCGGCGACCTGGTGATCGCTGAAGCCGAGCACCGAGCGCAGGATCTCGTCGGTGTGCTCGCCGAGCAGCGGGGAGCGCTGCACGTCGCTCGGACTATCCGACAGCTTGATCGGGTTGCCGACCGAGACGTACTTGCCGCGGGTGGGGTGGTCGACCTCGACCACGGTGCCGGTCGCGCGCAGCGACTGGTCCTCGGCGATCTCCTTCATCGACAGGATCGGGCCGCAGGGGATGTCGTCCTTGTTGAGGATCTCCATCGCCTCGAACTTGGTCTTGGACATCGTCCACTGCTCGATGCGGGCGAAGATCTCGTTGAGACGCGGCAGGCGGGCGGCCGGCTTGGCGTAGTTCGGATCGGTCTTCCAGGTGGGCTCGCCGATCACGTCGCAGATCTTCTCCCAGACCGGGGCCTGGGTGATGAAGTAGATGTAGGCGTTAGGATCGGTCTCCCAGCCCTTGCACTTCAGGATGCGGCCGGGCTGGCCGCCGCCGGAATCGTTGCCGGCGCGCGGCACGGCGTCGCCGAACGGCACGCCTTCGCCGAACTGGCTGTATTCCCTAAGCGGGCCGTGGGCGAGGCGCTGCTGGTCGCGCAGCTTGACGCGGCAGAGGTTGAGCACGCCGTCCTGCATCGCCGCGGTGACGCGCTGGCCCTTGCCGGTGTGGGTGCGCTGATAGAGCGCGGTGACGATGCCGAGCGCCAGGTGCAGGCCGGTGCCGCTATCGCCGATCTGTGCGCCGGTCACGAGCGGCAGACCGTCGCGGAAGCCGGTGGTCGAGGCGGCGCCGCCGGTGCACTGCGCGACGTTCTCGTAGACCTTGCAGTCTTCGTACGGTCCGGGGCCGAAGCCCTTGATCGAGGCGACGATCATCTTCGGGTTGATCGCTTGAATCTTCTCCCAGGGGAAGCCCATGCGGTCGAGCACGCCGGGGCCGAAATTCTCCACCAGCACGTCGCACTTCTTGATCAGCTCGGTGAGGACTTCCTTGCCCTTGGGGTTCTTGGTGTCGAGCGTGATCGAGCGCTTGTTGTGGTTGAGCATGGTGAAATACAGGCTGTCCACGTTCGGGATGTCCTGCAGCTGGCCGCGGGTGATGTCACCCACGCCCGGACGTTCCACCTTGATCACGTCGGCGCCGAACCAGGCCAGCAGCTGCGTGCAGGTCGGTCCGGACTGGACGTGGGTGAAGTCGAGAATGCGAACGCCCTCGAGCGCTTTGGTCATCGTGTTGCTCCTGTTACCACTTTGTTTCCGTCATGCCCGCGAAGGCGGGCATCCAGTATTCGCTGTCGTTTCAGTTGGCCGCAGTGCTCGCCATCCAGGATGGTCCGGCGATTACTGGATTCCCCGCCTGCGCGGGGAATGACCCGGCGGGGGACTTACTTCTTCTTCTGCAGAACGCTCTGCGGATTGAGGTTGCCGATGCGGCCGCTCTCCGAGCCCGCGGCCGGATCGATCACCGCGTTGATGAGCGTCGGCTTGCCGGACTTCATGGCTTCGTTGACCGCGCGCTTGAGCTCGTCGGGCGAGGTCGCATTGACGCCGACGCCGCCGAAGGCCTCCATCATCTTGTCGTAGCGCGCGCCCTTGACGAACACCGTGGTCGCCGGATCGGAATTCGCGCCGTTGACGTCGGTGCCGCGATAGATGCCGTCATTGTTGAAGATGACGACGCAGATCGGAAGGTTGTAGCGGCAGATGGTCTCGACCTCCATGCCGGAGAAGCCGAACGCCGAGTCGCCTTCCACCGCCAGCACGGGGTGGCCGGTCTCGAGCGCGGCCGCGATCGCCTGGCCCATGCCGATGCCCATCACGCCCCAGGTGCCGACGTCGAGACGCTTGCGCGGGCGGTACATGTCGATGACGCCGCGGGCGAGGTCGAGCGTATTGGCGCCTTCGTTGACGAGGATCGCCTCGGGGTGCTCCTTGATGACGTTCTTCAGCACGCCGAGCGCGCCGTGATAGTCCATCGGCGACTTGTTGTTCATCAGCTTCGGCGCCATCTTGGCGACGTTCTCTTCGCGCTTGGACGAGATTGCCTTGGTCCAGTCGGCGGGCGGGGCGGTCCAGCCCGTTCCCATCGCCTGGTTGAAGGCGGAGACGACCGAGCCGATGTCACCGACCACGGGCGCGACGATCTCGACGTTGGAGTCCATCTCCCTCGGCTCGATGTCGACCTGGATGAACTTCTTCGGCGCTTCGCCCCAGCTCTTGCCCTTGCCGTGGGACAGCAGCCAGTTCAGCCGGGCGCCGATCAGCATGACGACGTCGGAGTCCTTCAGCACGGTCGAGCGGGCTGCGCCTGCGCATTGCGGATGGGTGTCGGGGAGCAGGCCCTTGGCCATGCTCATCGGCAGGAAGGGAACGCCGCTCTTCTCGACGAAAGCCTTGATCTCCTCGTCGGCCTGGGCGTAGGCCGCGCCCTTGCCGAGGATGATGAGCGGACGCTTTGCGCTCTTGAGCACGTCGAGCGCACGCTTGACCGAAGCGGGCGAGGGGATCTGCGCGGGCGCCGCGTCGATCACCTTGACCAGCGACTTCTGGCCGGCGTCGGCGTTCATGACCTGGCCGAACAGTTTTGCCGGCAGGTCGAGATAGACGCCGCCCGGACGGCCCGAGACCGCGGCGCGGATGGCGCGGGCGAAACCGATGCCGATGTCCTGGGCGTGCAGCACCCGATAGGCCGCCTTGCACAGCGGCTTCGCGATCGCGAGCTGGTCCATCTCCTCGTAGTCGCCCTGCTGGAGGTCGACGATCTCGCGCTCGGAGGAGCCCGAGACCAGAATCATCGGGTAGCAGTTGGTGGTGGCGTGCGCGAGCGCGGTGAGACCGTTGAGGAAGCCGGGCGCCGAGACCGTGAGGCAGACGCCGGGCTTCTTGGTGAGATAGCCGGCGATGCCCGCGGCGTAGCCGGCGTTCTGCTCGTGGCGGAAGGAGATCACGCGAATACCGGCGGCTTGCGCCATGCGGCCCAAATCCGTGATCGGGATGCCCGGCACATTGTAGATGGTGTTGATGCCGTTCAGCTTGAGCGCGTCGATGACGAGATGGAAGCCATCCGTCAGTTCCTGCTCGGTGCCCGGTGCCTCGGACTTGGTCGCGGTGTTCAGCATGGGCCTTGTCTCCCTGGTCTCAGATAGTGGGGCGAGTTGTTCGCCCTTCTGGTGAATGGTGCTAGTTAAAAGAGTTCCTGGCCGTGCGCTTCGACGTAGGCGGCAAGGCCAAGTGTGTGGTCGCGGGCGCGCTTCTCGGCGAGCTCGGTGTCGCGGGCTTCCAGCGCTTCGATCATCGCGAGATGCTCGGGCAGCGAGGTCGCGGTGCGGTCCTTGCGTCCGATCGTCAGCTGGCGATAGCCGCGCACGTGCAGCAGGAGGTCGTTGGTGAGATCGACCAGCACCGGCGATTCCGACAGCGAGATCAGCGCCTGGTGGAAGGCGATGTTGGCGCGGGAATATTCCTCGACGTGATCCTCGGGCAGGCGGTCCTTGCCGAAATCCTTGAAGAAGTCGCGCAGCGCGGTGATGTCCTTCTTGCGCGCGGTGGTGGTGATGAGGCGCGCCGCCATGCTCTCCAGCGCCGCCCAGGCGCGGATCATGTCGACGATCTCGCTCTTGGTCCGGCGCACCACCATGATGCCGCGGCGCGGCACCGTCTTCACGAAACCGTCCTGCTCGAGCATGGCGATGGCTTCGCGGATCGGCGTGCGGCTGACGCCCAGGCGTTCGGACAGCGCGCGCTCGTCCAGCATCACCGGCTCGGGCGTCGAATAGATGTCCATCTTGAGGATGGCTTCCTTCAAGGCGTCATACGCCTTGTTCTTGAAGCTGCTCTCCGGGGCAATACGAACGATTGCGATGTCTGCCTCGGCCATGTTCGGCAACGCCTTGGTTGGTTTCCGTAGTGACACGACGAATCTCCTCCAGTGGGGAGTCGTCTTTTACAGGAATATTCACGGGAAAGTTTTTGGCATACCACATGCCAGAATGTCAAGGCGGGGATTTTTTGCGGCGTTCTAAGCCATGCAGCAGCTTGACAAGTTGGCTTCTGGCATACCAAATGCCATCGCCAGCCATTTTTGATCCATGGCGGGGGAGTAATCTCAGGCTTTATGCCGCTCCGGCCCGCGACATGGAACAGAGCGCGGCGAATGGCAAGCATCACGGGCAGCCGCAAACACGCGCGCGCTTTGAAAAGAACGAACTGAGGTCAAGGGAGAAGCCACATGTCCAATTCCAAAGATGCCGTCCGCAAGGTGCTTGACCAGGTCAAGGCGGACAACCGCACCAGCCTGACGGCCCCGGAAGGCAAGCTGGTCTGCGACGCCTACGGCATTCCGGTGCCGAAGGAGGGCGTGGCCAAGTCGGCGGGCGAGGCCGGCAAGATGGCTTCGTCCATGGGCTTCCCGGTCGTGATGAAGATCGTCTCGCCGGACATTCTCCACAAGACCGAAGCCGGCGGCGTCATCGTCGGTCTCAAGACCACTGAAGAGGCTGAGAAGGCCTACGAGACCATTCTTTCCAACGCCAAGAAATACAAGTCCGATGCCAAGATCGAGGGCGTCCAGGTGCAGCAGATGCTGGCCGGCGGCACCGAGGTGATCGTCGGCTCGATCACCGACGGCTCGTTCGGCAAGCTCGTCGCCTTCGGCCTCGGCGGCGTGCTGGTCGAGGTGCTCAAGGACATCACCTTCCGCCTCGCGCCGGCGACCAAGGAGGACGCGCTGTCGATGCTCGACGGCATCCAGGCGCATGAGATCCTGAAGGGCGTGCGCGGCAGCGAGCCGGTGAACCGCTCGGCGCTCGCCGACGTCATCGTCAAGGTCTCGCAGCTCGTCACCGATTTCCCTGAAATCGTCGAGCTCGACCTCAATCCGGT
This sequence comes from Bradyrhizobium frederickii, assembly GCF_004570865.1. Classification (GTDB taxonomy): domain Bacteria; phylum Pseudomonadota; class Alphaproteobacteria; order Rhizobiales; family Xanthobacteraceae; genus Bradyrhizobium; species Bradyrhizobium frederickii. The sequence continues at coordinate 178,371 of NZ_SPQS01000007.1, read as the reverse complement.
GTTCGCGACGCCGAAGGGCGCGACCGCCGCCGACGTCCGCATCGTCGTCGACTTCGCCTATGTGCCGAAGCCGAAGCCCCGCCCGACCGAAGAGATCGTAGCTGCCATGAACCGAATCATGCAGCCCAAGGCGGTCGCCGTGGTCGGCGCCTCCGCCGAGGACGGCAAGATCGGCAATTCCGTGATGAAGAACCTCATCAACGGCGGCTACAAGGGCGACATCTATCCGATCCATCCCAAGGCCGCCGAGATCCTCGGCTACAAGGCCTATAAGAGCGTCAAGGACGTGCCCGGCGTGATCGACGTCGCGGTGTTCGCGATCCCCGCCAAGTTCGTCGCGGCGGCGCTGACCGAATGCGGCGAGAAGAAAATCCCCGGCGCGGTTCTGATTCCGTCGGGCTTTGCCGAAGCCGGCGCGCCGGAGCTGCAGGCCGAGATCGTCGAGGTCGGCAAGAAGTATGACATCCGCCTGATGGGGCCGAACATCTATGGCTTCTATTATACGCCGGCCAATCTCTGCGCGACCTTCTGCACGGCCTACGACGTCAAGGGACATGCCGCGCTGTCGTCGCAGTCGGGCGGCATCGGCATGGCCATCATCGGCTTCTCGCGTTCGGCGAAAATGGGCGTTTCGGCCATCGTCGGCCTCGGCAACAAATCCGATATCGACGAGGACGATCTGCTCGCCTTCTTCGAGCAGGATCCGAACACGAACCTGATCGCGCAGCACTGCGAAGACCTCAAGGACGGCCGCGCCTTTGCGGAGGCGGCAAAACGCGTCTCCAAGAAGAAGCCGGTCGTCGTGCTCAAGGCCGGCCGTACCTCGGCCGGTGCCAAGGCTGCGTCCTCGCACACCGGCGCGCTCGCCGGCAACGACCGCATCTACGAGGACGTGTTCAAGCAGTCCGGCGTGATCCGGGCCCGCTCGCTGCGCCAGCTGCTCGAATTCGCCCGTGGCGTGCCGGTGCTGCCGACGCCGAAGGGCGAGAACGTCCTGATCATTACCGGTGCCGGCGGCTCGGGCGTGCTGCTGTCGGATTCCTGCGTCGACAACGGCCTGTCGTTGATGTCGATGCCGCCGGATCTCGATGCGGCCTTCCGCAAGTTCATTCCGCCGTTCGGCGCGGCCGGAAATCCTGTGGATATCACCGGCGGCGAGCCGCCGATCACCTACGTCAACACCGTAAAGCTCGGCCTGTCGGACGAGCGCATCCACGCGCTGATCCTCGGCTACTGGCACACCATCGTCACCCCGCCGATGGTGTTCGCCCGCAACATGGTCGAGGTGAAGAAGGAGATGGAGGCCAAGGGCTTCGTGAAGCCGATGGTCGCCTCGCTCGCCGGCGACGTCGAGGTCGAGGAAGCCGCCGAATATCTCTACCAGAACGGCATCCCGGCCTACGCCTATTCGACCGAGCTGCCGGTCGAGGTGTTGGGTGCCAAGTACAGGTGGGCGCGCGGGGCAGGGCTGCTCTGAGCCTAACTCTCCTGTCATCCCGGGGCGATGCGGAGCATCGAACTATGGTGCGCAATTGCGCACCTGGGGATCTCGAGATTCCGGGACTGGTACGCCAGGCCCGCGCTGCGCGCAGTCCCGGCGGACCATCCCGGAATGACGGATGCACAAGCGGCAGGTCGCGATGAACAAGAACGTGATCCGGCGCAAATCGATCGAGCCCAAATCGGCTGCGGAGGCCGATCATGAGACCCGCGACGGCGGCGTGCAGTCCGTCGACCGTGCGCTCTCCATCCTGGAAACGCTGGCCGAGGACGACGAGGGCTACCGCCTCAGCGATCTGGCGATCCGAACGGGATTGTCGACCTCGACCGTGCATCGCCTGCTCGCGACGCTGGAGAGCCGTCGCTTCGTGCAGTTCGACCGCGCCGAATCCAAATGGCACGTCGGCTCGCGCGCCTTCACGGTCGGCGCGAGCTTTGCGCGGCGGCGTAATTTCTCCGCCCAGGCCATTCCATACTTGCGCAAGCTGCGCGATCTCACCCGCGAGACCGCCAATCTCGCCGTCGTCGACGACGAATTCATCATCGTTCTGACCCGGATGGAGAGCCGCGAGATCATGCGTTCGCTGACCCAGGTCGGCGGCCGTGTCCCTATGGTGACGTCAGGCGTCGGCAAGGCGGTGCTCGCGACCTATTCGGACGAGGACGTCGGCGCCGTCATCCGCCATCACGGCATGCCGCGTCTGACCGGGAAGTCGATCGTGCGGCCGAGCGATCTGTTTAAGGAACTCGAAAAGATCCGCCAGCAGGGTTTTGCGCTGGACGATGAAGAGGCCTGCATGGGCCTGCGCTGCATTGCTGCCGTGGTATACAACGACTGCGCCGAGCCGCTCGCGGCGATTTCCGTCTCCGGCATGACCAGCCGCCTGACCGACGACAGATTGCCGGACGTGGGCCAAATCGTGCGCGACGTCGCCGGTGAGCTGACCGTCGCGCTGGGTGGGGTGATGCCGACGCCCCGCTAAAACGGAGGAATCTGGGCGCTGTCGCTGGACAGCATCGGCCGTTTTGGCTGATATGCGACCAAACGACACAATGCGGCAAACGTCCGCATGAGCCTGGAGAGCGTCCTCATGTTCCAATTTTCCGCGCGCCTTGCCGGCGCAGCCATCGCGCTGACCCTTGCGGCAGCGCCATCCCTTGCCCAGCAGCTCGAGCTCAAGCTGATGGCGCCGGCGGCCCCGGGCGGCGGATGGGACCAGACCGCGCGCTCGATGCAGCAGGCACTGGTGGCCTCCGGTGTGGCGCGCAGCGTGCAGGTCACCAACGTTCCCGGGGCCGGCGGCAGCGTCGGCATCGCCCAGTTCGTCAATGGCGCCAAGGGCGACGGCAACCAGATGATGGTCAACGGCTTCGTCATGGTGGGTGCCCTCGCCATGAACAAGTCGCCGGTGACGCTGGAACAGGTGACGCCGATCGCGCGCCTCACCGAAGAAATTCAGGTGATGGTGGTGCCCGCGAACTCGCCGATCAAGACGGCGCAGGATCTCGCCGCCGCGGTGAAGGCCGACATCGCCAAGGTGACCTTTGCCGGCGGCTCGGCCGGCGGCGTCGACCATGTGATGGCGGCGTTGTTTGCCGGTGCCGTCGGCGCGGATGCGAAGAAGATCAACTATATCCCGTTCTCCGGCGGCGGCGAGTCGCTCGCCGCGATCCTCGGCGGCAAGGTCACCGCGGGTATTTCGGGTCTCAGCGAATATGAAGGGCAGATCAAGTCCGGCAAGCTGCGCGCGATCGGCGTGACCTCGGAGAAGCGCATCGCCGGCAGCGATATCCCGACCTTCAAGGAGCAGGGCATCGACCTCGTGATCGCCAATTGGCGTTCGGTCGTCGCGCCTCCCGGCATCACGCCGGAGCAGCGCAAGACCCTGACCGATGCGGTCGAGAAGATGGTCAAGTCGGATGCCTGGAAGGAGATCCTCAAGCAGAAGGGCTGGGAGGATGCCTATCTCGGGGGCGATGCCTTCGCCGACTTCCTGAAGAAGGAAACCGTGCGTGTCACCGACGTGCTGAAGTCGGTCGGCCTGGTCAAGTCATGACCTCGGGTGATCCCGCCCAGTGGCCGCGGCGCGTCGATCGCGCCGGCGTCGTCATCGCTGCGCTGCTCGCAGGTCTCGCCGCCGTACTGGTCTTTGACGCGCGCGGCCTGTCATCCACCGCGATGTACGGCATGGGGCCGGAGGCGATGCCGGTCGTGATCGCCTGCGGCCTTGGGCTGCTCGCGATCGGCAATTTGATCGACGCGCTGCGCGGGAATCTGCCCGCGCGCGAGAGCGCCGACCCCGTTCCGGTGGTTCTGATCCTGGTCGGCCTGGCCCTGCTGATCGCGATCATCGGCTTTGGTGGCGGCTTCATCCTGGCAACCTCGGCGCTGTTCGTGACGACGTCAGCGGCTTTCGGGCGCCGCGCCATCCTCGTCGACAGCATCATCGCGCTGGTGATGTCGACCCTCATCTATCTCGCGTTCGACCGGCTGTTGACGCTGAGCCTTCCGACCGGACCGCTGGAGCGACTGCTGTGATGGACACTTTTGCGGCGCTGGCCCACGGCATGGCGGTTGCCGTCCAGCCGATGAACCTGCTCTATGCGCTGATCGGCGTGTTCCTTGGTACCGCCGTCGGCGTGCTGCCCGGCATCGGCCCGGCGCTGACGGTCGCGCTGCTGCTGCCTGTCACCTACAAGCTCGACCCCGGCGGCTCGCTGATCATGTTCGCCGGCATCTATTACGGCGGCATGTATGGCGGCTCGACCACCGCGATCCTGATCAACACCCCCGGCGAGAGCGCCTCGATGGCGACCGCGCTCGAAGGCAACAAGATGGCCAAGGCCGGCCGCGGCGGGCCGGCGCTTGCGACCTCCGCGATTGGCTCTTTTGTGGCCGGAACCATCGCCACCATCGGCCTTGCCTTCCTCGCGCCCTGGCTGGTCGATTTCGCCGTACGCTTCGGCCCCGAGGACTATTTCGCGCTGATGTGCGTCGCCTTCGTCACGGTGTCGGCAACCTTCGGCGATTCCCCGATCCGCGGCCTGACCAGCCTGTTCATCGGCCTGACGCTGGGCCTCGTCGGCATCGACAAGCTGACGGGCCAGGCGCGGCTCGCGTTCGGCGTCCCTGAGCTGCTCGACGGCGTCGAGGTGACGACGCTTGCGGTCGGCCTGTTCGCGCTCGGCGAGGCGCTCTACGTCGCATCGCGCCGCCACCACGGCGAGGAGAAGCTCGAGCCGGTGCGCGGCTCGCTGTGGATGACGAAAGAAGACTGGAAGCGCTCGTGGAAGCCGTGGTTGCGCGGCACCATGTTCGGCTTCCCGATCGGCGCGCTGCCCGCGGGCGGCGCGGAGATCCCGACCTTCCTGTCCTATTCGACCGAGAAACGCTTGACGAAGCACCCCGAAGAGTTCGGCAAGGGGGCGATCGAAGGCGTCGCGGGGCCGGAAGCCGCCAACAACGCCTCCGCCGCCGGAACGCTGGTGCCGCTGCTCACGCTCGGGCTGCCGACCTCGGCAACGGCCGCGATGATGCTGGCGGGCTTCCAGCAATATGGCCTCAACCCGGGGCCGCTGCTGTTTGCCGAACGGCCGGACCTGGTATGGGGCCTGATCGCCAGCCTGTTCATCGCCAATTGCATGCTGCTGGTGCTCAATTTGCCGCTGGTCGGCCTGTGGGTGCGGCTGCTTGCGATCCCGCAGCCCTGGCTCTATGCCGGCATCCTCGTGTTCGCGACCATGGGCACCATCGCCGCAAAGCCGTCGGTGGTGGAATTGTCGATGCTGGCCGGCTTCGGCGTGCTCGGCTTTCTGATGCGCCGGTTCGATTTTCCGATCGCGCCGGTCGTGGTCGGCCTGATCCTCGGCCCGATCGCCGAAAGCCAGCTGCGCCGCGCGCTCGCGATCAGTCTCGGCGATCCCATGACGCTGCTGCAGAGCCCGATCTCGGCGACGCTGCTCGGCATCGCACTGCTTGCGCTATTGGCTCCGTTTGTGCTGAAGGGGCTGGGGCGGTTCAAGGCGAACGAGGACTAAAGCGCGATGCGATTAGGATGAATCGTCATCGCGCTCTAGGTTGTTGTTTAAGCATGATCTTTTCGGAAAACCGCTGCGCACTTTTCCGGATCATGCTTTGGCCGTCCTGACGCACTTGTCTTCTCGTGTCGCGTCCATTCGTGGGGAACTGTCATGCCTTCCGAGCTTCGCTCGCCGCGTCTGGCGGTTCTGATCGACGCCGACAATGCCTCCGCCAAGATCGCGGACGGACTGTTCGAGGAGATTGCCAAGATCGGCGAGGCCAGCGTTCGCCGTATCTATGGCGACTTCTCCAACGCACGGTCCAGGGGCTGGGCCGATATCCTGTCGAAGCACGCCATCATCCCGCAGCAGCAGTTCGCCTACACGACCGGGAAGAACGCCTCCGACATCACGCTGGTCATCGACGCGATGGACCTGCTTCACAGCGGCCGGTTCGACGGCTTTTGCCTGGTGTCGTCCGATAGCGACTTCACCCGCCTGGCCGCTCGCATCCGGGAGCAGGGCATCGACGTCTTCGGGTTCGGCGAGCAGAAGACGCCGGAAAGTTTCAGGCAGGCCTGCCGGAGGTTCGTTTACACGGAGAACCTCCTTGCCGGACCGGCGAATACGCAGGACGCCACTTCAAGGTCGGCATCGCTTCAGCCACCCGAAGCGGCCACGCCGATCATCAAGAAGGTGATCACCCAGATGGAGAGCGAGGACGGCTGGGTTACGTTGGGCGAGGTCGGTCGGCAGCTTGCCAATCTCGCGTCCGATTTCGATCCGAGGACGTTCGGCTTCCGCAAGCTGAGCGATCTCGTGCGAAAGACAAATTCCTTCGAGATCGACGAGTCGAAGGGCCGGTCGATGCGAATTCGGGTCAAGGCCACCGCAGCCGCCGCACCGCCGAGAAGGCGGAACCCGCGCAGGTCTTCGAGAGCGGGGACGGCAGGAGGTTCGGCGCCTAAAGCGTAAGCACGGGTGCCGTTTTATTTGAATTGCCGAGCCGGCCTGCGGGCGCAACCATTGCTGGGCTGTTTCCGTCACGCGAGAGCCCCATGACAAAACTCACCCGCTTTGCCGTCGCGCCGCTGCACGGCATGACGCGCCGCCTTGCCGACGTCGCTTCCGCGCGCCTTGCGCCCGATCTCGTCATCACTGGCGCTCGGGTGCTTTCGACCTATTCGGAGCGCATCCACGCGAACCGCGAGGTCTGGATCACCGGCGGCCGCATCGCCGCCGTGAAGCCGGCCGGAACAGCGAAGAAGACTTGGAACGGTGTGCCGCTCTACGACGCCGCCGGCGGCATCGTCGCGCCGGGCCTGGTCGATCCGCACATCCACATCGAATCCTCGATGGTGACGGCCTGCGCCTATGCAGAGGCCGCGCTGCTCAACGGCACCACCACGATCTTCTGCGACAGCCACGAGATCGGCAACGTCATGGATGTCGCCGGCGTCGAGGCGATGCTGGAGGACGCGCGCGAGGCGCCGCTCTCGATTTTCTTGACGGTGCCTTCGACGGTCCCTGCGACATCGGCTGAGCTCGAGACGGCTGGCGGTGATCTCACGCCCGACAAGATCGCGGGTCTGTTCGATCGCTGGCCCGAAGCCGTGGCACTCGGCGAGAAGATGGACTTTGTGCCGGTGACGATGGGCGACGAGCGCAGCCACGCCATCCTCGCGGCCGCGTTGAAGCGGGGACGGCCGGTGTCCGGCCACGTCTACGGCCGCGAATTCGTCGCGGCCTATGCTGCGTCCGGCGTCACCGACACCCACGAAGCGATCGATCGCGACATCGCCGACGATCTGCTCGACGCCGGCGTCTGGGTGTTCCTGCGCGGCGGGCCGCCGACGACGCCCTGGCATTCGCTGCCGCAGGCGATCCGCACCATCACCGAGCTTGGGGCCTCGCACAAGCGCACGGCGGTGTGCACCGATGACCGCGATGCCGACGATCTCCTGCTGTTCGGCCTCGACTGGGTGGTGCGTGAAGCCGTGAAGGCGGGGATGTCGCCGGAGCAGGCGTGGTCGATGGGTTCGCTGCATGGCGCGACGCGCTTCGGCATGGATGGCGACATCGGCGGGCTCGGCGGCGGCCGCCGCGCCGATCTCGTGCTGATGGGTGATGAACTCAAGCCGCAATGCACCTGGTATGGCGGCGAGCTCGTGGTCGAGCATGGCAGGATCACGCCACGTCTCGATCAGGCACTGTCACAGCGCTATCAATATCCGAAGGCGGCCCATGCGACGGTGAAGCTGCCGCAGACGATGAAGCTGACGCCGGAGCTGCCGGCGAAGGCCTGCACCGTCAACGCGATCAAGACCGCGCTGCCCGGCATCACACTGATCCACGAGAAGGTGAAGATCGAGCCCGCAAAGGACTGGCCGTCGCTGTTCGCGCGCTACGGCCTGTGCTTCGTCACCGTCGTCGAGCGCCATGGCAAATCGGCCGGCAATGTCGCCTACGGCCTCTTGAAGGATTTCGGCCTCAAGCGCGGCGCGGTCGCCTCCAGCGTCGGGCACGATAGCCACAACATCATCGTCGCCGGTACCAACGAGCCCGACATGCAGGTCGCCATCGCCGCGATCAAGGCGCGGCAGGGCGGCGTTTGCGTCGTTGCCGACGGCGAGGTGAGGGCGCTGGTCCCGCTGCCGATCGCGGGCCTGCTGTCCGACAAGCGAGTCACCGAGGTGGCCGACGAGGTCAGGGTGTTGAAGAAGGAATGGGCGGAGGCCGGCTGCACCATTCCCTACATGGGCTTCAATTTGATTCCCTTATCGGTCATTCCGGAAATTCGCATCACCGACAAGGGTCTCGTGCTGGTGCCGCAGATGGAGCTGGCGCCGCTGTTCGAGTGAGCCGCTTTCACGCGTTCCTGCATCTAACCGATTGACGTTGCCGCAATTTCTCTGCGGCTGCCGCATCGTGGAAAATAAAATCGATCTCGTTGAGATCGGCTCCTGCGCAACCGATGATCTCGCTCGCTGACTTAAACCAAGCGAGGTCCGATATGGCGAAGATGCGAGCCGTCGATGCAGCCGTCCGTATTCTGGAGAGAGAGGGCATCTCGACCGCCTTCGGGGTTCCCGGGGCCGCGATCAATCCCCTGTACTCGGCGCTGAAGAAGCGCGGCTCGATCCACCATATCCTGGCACGGCACGTCGAGGGCGCTTCGCACATGGCGGAGGGCTATACCCGCGCCAAGTCCGGCAATATCGGCGTCTGCATCGGAACCTCGGGGCCGGCGGGCACCGACATGATCACCGGGCTTTATTCCGCGATCGCCGATTCCATCCCGATCCTCTGCATCACCGGACAGGCGCCGCGGGCGCGGCTCTACAAGGAGGATTTCCAGGCCGTCGACATCGAGTCGATCGCAAAGCCCGTAACGAAATGGGCGGTGACGGTGCGCGAGCCGGCGCTGGTGCCGCGCGTGTTCAGCCAGGCCTTTCATGTGATGCGCTCAGGGAGGCCGGGGCCGGTCCTGATCGACATGCCGCTCGACGTGCAGCTCGCCGAGATCGAGTTCGACGACGAGACCTATGAGCCGCTGCCGGTCTACAAGCCTACCGCCACGCGCAAGCAGGTCGAGAAGGCGCTGGAGATGCTCAACGCCGCCGAGCGGCCGCTGATCGTCGCAGGCGGCGGCATCATCAATGCCGATGCTTCGGACCTGCTGGTGGAATTCGCCGAGATCGCCAACGTGCCCGTGGTCCCGACCCTGATGGGGTGGGGTGCGATCCCCGACGATCACGTGCTGATGGCCGGCATGGTCGGGCTTCAGACCAGCCACCGCTACGGCAACGCCACCATGCTGGAATCCGACTTCGTGCTCGGCATCGGCAATCGCTGGGCCAATCGCCACACCGGCTCGGTCGAGACCTACACCAAGGGCCGCACCTTCGTGCATGTCGATATCGAGCCGACGCAGATCGGGCGGGTGTTCAATCCCGATCTCGGCATCGTCTCGGACGCGAAGGCCGCGCTCCAGCTGTTCGTCACCGTCGCCAAGGAGTGGCGGCGGGCAGGCAGGCTCCGCGAGCGCCAGGCGTGGCCCGCCTCCTGCCGCGATCGCAAGAAGACGATGCTGCGCAAGAGTCATTTTGACAACGTCCCGATCAAGCCGCAGCGCGTCTATGAGGAGATGACCAAGGCCTTTGGTCGCGACATCTGCTACGTCACCGTGATCGGTTTGTCGCAGATCGCCGGCGCGCAATTCCTGAGCGTCTATCGTCCACGCAACTGGATCAATGCGGGACAGGCCGGGCCGCTCGGCTGGACCTTGCCCGCTGCGCTCGGCGTGCGCGCGGCCTGTCCGGATCGCGACATCGTCGCGCTGTCCGGCGATTACGACTTCCAGTTCCTGATCGAGGAGCTCGCGGTCGGCGCGCAGTTCAATCTGCCCTACATCCACGTCGTCGTGAACAATTCCTATCTCGGCCTGATCCGCCAGGCCCAGCGCGGCTTCGAGATGGACTATCACGTCCAGCTCTCCTTCGAGAACATCAACGCGCCCGAGATCGGCGTCTACGGCGTCGACCATGTCGCGGTCGCCGAAGGCCTCGGCTGCAAGGCGATCCGCGTCACCGATCCGAAGGACGCGCAGGCTGCGTTCGCGACCGCGCGCGAATTGATGGCGAAGCACCGGGTGCCCGTGGTGGTCGAGTTCATCCTCGAGCGCGTGACCAACATCGCCATGGGTACGGAGATCGACAACATCGTCGAGTTCGAGGAGGTGCTGGACCTGCCGCTCGATGAAGTCGGGACCAAACGGCCCGGCGTGCTGCAGCCGGCGGAATAGGGGAGAGCATCATGCCGAAATTCGCCGCCAACCTCACCATGCTGTTCAACGAGATGCCGTTTCTCGACCGCTTCGCGGCGGCGAAGGCGGCGGGATTTTCCGGGGTCGAATATCTCTTTCCCTATGATTTCGACAAGGCGCAGCTGCGCGAGCAGCTCGAGGCCCATGGCCTGACGCAGGTGCTGCATAATCTGCCGGCCGGAAACTGGGCAGGCGGCGAGCGCGGCATCGCGATCCTGCCCAATCGCACCGCCGAATTCCGTGACGGCGTGTTCCGCGCCATCGACTATGCCAAGGCGCTCGATTGCGATCAGCTCAACTGCCTCGTCGGTATTGCGCCCACTGAGGCCGATCCGCGCGAGCTGAACGAGACGCTGGTCGGAAATTTGCGCTTTGCCGCCTCGACGCTGGCACGCGAAAACATCAAGCTGCTGGTCGAGCCGATCAACACGCTCGACATTCCCGGCTTCTTCCTCAACGGCACCGAGCAGGCGGTGCAGCTGATCTCGGAGGTGCGGTCGAGCAATCTGTTCGTCCAGTACGACATCTATCACATGCAGATCATGGAGGGCGATCTCGCCCGCACCATGCAGGAATATCTGCCTGAGATCGCCCATATCCAGCTCGCCGACAATCCCGGCCGGCACGAGCCGGGCACCGGAGAGATCAACTATCCCTTCCTGTTCCGCCATCTCGACGCGATCGGCTATCGCGGCTGGATCGGCTGCGAATACAAGCCGCGCACCACGACGCTGGAAGGGCTTTCGTGGCACGCCGCACAGACGTTTGAGACGTAGAGGATATCGAGGCCACAGCGACGGTGCACTCCCTCTCCCGCTTGCGGGAGAGGGTTGGGAGAGGGGTGCTTCCGCAATGGGATTCGCGGTGCGGTGAAGATCCCCAAGCGGATAGAGCCCTCACCCGGCGCGCGGGACGATGCTTCGCATCGCCCGGACGCGCCGACCTCTCCCGCAAGCGGGAGAGGTGCGCCGAGCCAGCGGACGAATCTTGCATTTGCAACTGAGGAAAGCTTGACATGATCGACATCGGCTTCATCGGACTTGGCACCATGGGACGGCCGATGGCCGGCCATCTCCTGGCCGCGGGCCATCGTGTTCTGCTGCATGACGTCGCGCCCGTTACGCCGGAGCTGATCGCGGCTGGCGGCACTCCCTGCAAATCCGGCAAAGAGATCGCGGAGGAGGCGGATGCGGTCATCATCATGGTGCCTGATACCCCGCATGTCGAGGCCGTGCTGTTCGGCAAGGACGGGGTCGCGAGCGGGATTTCCAAGGGCAAGATCGTCGTGGACATGAGCTCGATCTCGCCGCTGGCGACGAAGGAATTTGCGAAGAGGATCGAGGCGCTGGGTGCGGACTATCTCGACGCGCCGGTGTCGGGCGGCGAGGTCGGGGCCAAGGCAGCGAGCCTCACCATCATGGTCGGCGGCCCGGAGCGGGCCTTCGGCACCATGAAGCCGGTCTTCGACAAGATGGGCAAGAACGTCACCCGCGTCGGCGCCAATGGCGACGGGCAGACGACCAAGGTCGCCAACCAGATCATCGTCGCGCTGACGATCGAGGCGGTGAGCGAGGCGCTGTTGTTTGCGTCGAAGGCCGGCGCCGATCCGGCGCTGGTGCGGCAGGCGCTGATGGGCGGCTTTGCTTCCTCACGCATTCTCGAGGTTCACGGCGAGCGGATGGTGAAGCGCAATTTCGATCCCGGCTTCCGCATCGAGCTGCACCAGAAGGATCTCAATCTCGCGCTCGAAGGTGCGCGCTCGCTTGGGCTGTCGCTGCCGAGCACGGCGGTGGCGCAGCAATTGTTCTCGGCCTGCACCGCCCATGGCGGCAAGGGCTGGGATCATTCGGCGATGGTGCGGGCGCTGGAACTGATGGCGGGCCACGAGATCGCTGCCGCCTGAACTGTTACGCCGTAACAGTCTCCGGATCTGGGTGTGTCTTTCGCCGCGGGGAACCGGAACAACGGTCCGGCCCCGCGGTTGAAGGCGAATAGCAATCACTGGAGGCTAAAGAACATGAAGACCCGTCTTGCGATTACGTTGGCTGCCGCATCGTTGCTGGCCTCGAGCGCAGCCTTTGCCCAGTCGACGACCGAACAAGGCGCCAGGGACGGCGCGCGTGCAGGTGGCGACATCGGCGGACCGATCGGCGCAATGGTTGGCGGCACCGTCGGTGCAGCTGTCGGCGCCGGCCTCGAAATTCCGAATGCGGTGCTGGGCGGAATCCCGCGCAGCGATTCCGTGGTGATCCAGGAGCGCGTCGTGGTCGGGGAGCCGCTGCCGTCGACCGTGGTGCTCCGCCCCGTGCCGAACTACACCGAGTATCGCTATGCGGTCGTGAACGACCGCCGCGTGATCGTCGAGCCGCGTACGCGCCGCGTCGTCAAGATCCTCGACTGACCGGTGGCAATCCTTAAGCGTTGAGAGGATGGGCCCTGCGGAGTGTCACTCCGCGGGGCCTTCGCTTGTTGCGACAGGCCCTGCGCGAAAGCGCGTGAGCAGCCAATCGACCGCGGCCGCGAGCGCAAAGCCGATGCAGGCGGTGAGCGCGTCGACCAGAAAATCCTCCAGCCGGGCGTGGCGCCCGGGTGCCCAAGATTGCATCAGCTCGAGCACGCCGATCAGGACCACAGCGGCCGCCGCGATCAGCAGGCGCCGGCGCGGATAGGCGAAGCCGAAGGCCAGCCCCACCAGCATGAATGCGAGTGCATGTTCGCCGTCTTGGCCGAGGTCGGAATGAGGCCGCAGTCCGGGGGGACCGAGTGTGGCGAGAGTCACGGCCGCCGCGAGCAGCCAGGCAAATGAACGAACCAAAATGGACATGTGCTCCGCTTAGCACACATTCCCGGGGGCCGGTACAGTCCCTCCATCAGATCGCCGTGTAGTTAATGACAAAACCTCAAAGTGGCTCGCGCACGCCGAGCCCGTGCATGAAGCGCTCCCGTATCTGCACGGGGTCACGCCTCGTGGTGCCGACCCCGGGCTTGTCGTCGATCCGGACGGCGATCAGGTGCGGCTCGGCTGCGGACATGGCCGCGTCGACCAGTCGTTCGAAATCCTCCTCGTCCGCGGCCCAGGCGCTGTTGGAAAGGCCGCAGCCGGTGGCGATGGCCACGATGTCGGCGACGCTTGCCGCAGGTGTCGGCTGGGCGCCCGTAATTTGGTAGATGCCGTTGTCCATCACGATCATGACGAGGTTCTTCGGCCTCAGGCTCGCAATCGTCGAGAGCGCGCCGAGCTGCATCAACAGCGAGCCGTCGCCTTCGAGCGCGAAGACGCGCCGATCCGGTTGCGCCAGCGCCACGCCCAGCGCGATCGGGAAGGCGAGCCCCATGCTGCCCAGCATGTAGAAATTCTGCGGGCGGTGGCCGGCGGCCCAGAGGTCGAAATTGGTGTTGCCGATGCCGCCGATCACGGCTTCCTCGTGCTTGAGCTTTGCGATCAGCCGCGAGGTCACGTCGAAGCGGTTCATGACCTTGGTGTTGCGCGTATTCATGACGGCGCTCACTTGTCGAAAACCTTGCCGCCGGTGAGCAGCGGGTTGAGGATCAGCGCCACCGGCGCCTGCGTGGTGACGGCCTGCTTGATCGAGCGGTCGACGATGAATTCGAGCTCGTCGAGCCGGGTGATGGTGTGATGCTCGAGCGCCAATGAGTCCAGCACCGGGCGCATGGTGCGGCAGACCAGCGATTGCCCGTAATTGAACTCGCCGAGCGTGCCGCGCTCGGACACGAACATGATCAGGGGGATCTGGTAAGGCACCGCGAGCGAGGCCAGCACGTTGGCCAGCGTCGCAAAGCCGGAGGTCTGCATCAGCACCGCGCCGCGCCGGCCGCCCATCCAGGCGCCCGAAACGATCCCGACCGCCTCTTCTTCGCGCGCGGTGGCGAAGGTGGTGAAGAACGGATCGGCGTGCAGATTCTTGATCAGCGGGGTCAGCACGCGGTCGGGCACGTAGGGGACGAGGCTGATCTCGTTTCGTTTCAGGGTTTGCAGGACGATGCCGTGCCAGCTCCTGTCGCTGGACCCCTGTCCCGCCTGGGGCGACGTCCGCTGCTCCGCAATCGCCATTGCGTTCTCCCTCGCGCCGCGCATGCTTCTTGGTCTTCGCCATTGCCATTGCGTTGGCCGTCGCGGCAGTCTGCCGAACTTGACGGAGCGGGCGGGATTGTCAACATGTCCAGGCCGGCACCGTGATCTGCGCCAGACCGCCTGCCGTGGCCGGCACCGCCGTGTCATAAGCGGCGACAATTTGAAAACTGGAGGGAGCCAGGGACGGGCGCGCATCGCCCTGACCTCGCTGCGCCCTTCTAGAGAGCCGGAAGCGTCATGATGTCGGTCAACAATAAGCGCGTCTTCTACGTCAAATACCTGGCCAATCCGATCTATATCGACATCCTGAAGGCGCGGCCCGACGTCCGGCTCGACCGTATCGAGAACGAGAGTCCCGAAGACCTCTACGCGCCGATCCTGCGCGCGGCCCATGTCTACCAGGTCGGCGCCGCCCGCGACGAGCTCGCCCCGCATTTTCATGTCGATGCCGCCTTCCTGAAGCGCACCCCGAACCTGCTGCTTGTCTCCAGCAACGGCGCGGGCTTCGATCCGGTCGACGTCGGGGCCTGCACCGATGCGGGGGTGCTGGTCGTCAATCAGTCGGGCGGCAATGCCCATTCGGTTGCCGAGCACGCGCTGGCGATGATGCTGACGCTGTCCAAGCGCATCATCCAGTCGGATCGCCGCCTGCGCCGCGAGCGCGACGTCAACCGCAACGAGCTCATCGGCAACGAGGTCGAGCACAAGACCGTCGGCATCATCGGCCTTGGCAATGTCGGCCGCCGCATCGCCGCACTGTGCAAGGGCCTGCTCGGCATGAAGGTGCTGGCCTACGACCCGTATCTCTCGGCCGAGGTGATGGCCGAACGGGGCGGAGAGAAAGTCGAGCTCGACGAACTGCTGCGCCGCGCCGATTTCGTCTCGATTTCCTGTCCGCTCGACAAGGGCAGTCGCAACATGATCAGCACGCGCGAGTTTGCGCTGATGCAGCCGCATGCCTACTTCATCACCACGGCGCGCGGCTTCATCCACGACGAGGATGCGCTGCTCCAGGCGCTGCGCGACAAGCGCATCGCCGGTGCAGGTCTCGACGTTTGGTCCAAGGAGCCCCCGCCGCCGGAGCATCCGCTGCTTCAGTTCGACAACGTGCTCGCAAGCCCCCATACCGCGGGGGTGACGATCGAGGCGCGCCGGAACATGGGCCGGATCGCGGCCGAGCAGGTGCTGGACACGCTCGACGGCAAGCGCCCGCCGCGCATCATCAATCCCGAGGTCTGGCCGGTCTATGCGGAGCGCTTCAAGCAGGCTTTCGGCGTGACGCCGGCGTAGGGACAGCCACATTGCCGTTCCGGGAAGGATACGCGGCGGGGAATCGCCGCCCGACCTTGATCCGCGTCAAAATCTCGTTTTCCGGCCCGGCCTAAATGGGATTAGAGTGCTGTCGGGGCAGCAGGGAGGTCCCATGTCAACCTATGTCGTCAAGTTCATGAAGAACGTGCTCGGTGAGTACGGCCGGCAGAGCGAGATTTGCCAGGGCACGCTGGAAATCGACGCCGCCGACGAGAACGAGGCCAGGGAGCAGGCGAAAGCGAGATTCTGCAAGGATCAGGCACTGCATCACTGGTCGCTGCATGCCGACCGCATCCATGTGAAACCGGCCGACTTTCCGTCGTGAGGCCCGTCGCCTGCGCGAGGGTGCGTTTGACATAGTGGTTTGGGCAGCGGTCGACGCGGCTACCGCTTCGCCTCGCCGAACACCACCGTCGGCACCGCGCGGTTGACGATTTCGCGCAAGGCAAAGCTCGATTGCACGCGCGCAACGCGCGGCAGCCGGGACAGCTCGGTCCGGTGAATGCGCTCGAAATCCTGGATGTCGCGGGCCAGCACGATGAGGATGTAATCGTCGGTGCCCGACATCAGGAAGCAGCGCACGACGGAGGGGCATTTCACCACCTCCGCCTCGAAGGCCTTCAGCGCATCGTCGCTCTGGCTCTCCAGCGCGATGCGAACCAGCACGGTGGTGGTGAGGCCGAACTGGGCGAGGTCGAGCGTGGCCTGATAGGCCTGGATGTAGCCCTCGTCTTCAAGCGTCTTCTGTCGCCGTGCCAGCGCCGTGCTCGACAGCCCGATCTTGCTCGCGAGTTCGGCATGACTGGCGCGCGCATTGGTCGTGAGTTCCGCGAGGATCGCGAGGTCTTTCCGGTCGAGGGCCAAGGTTTCGTTTCCAGCGTGAAAGAGCATTTCGGCGCCGGAAACCGGCGCGAGCCCGTTCAAACTAGCGGATATTTGCACGAAACCAAACCGGCCCCGTCGCTACGATGAAGCGCGGAATCAATGCATTGGCACAGGAGCTCAAGATGCGCGTCGGCGTTCCCAAGGAGATCAAGGTGCAGGAATATCGCGTCGGGCTCACCCCGGGCGCCGTCCGTGAATATGTCGCGGCCGGTCATCAGGTTGCGGTCGAGACCGGCGCCGGCGCCGGCATCGGCGCATCCGACGATGTGTATCGGCGGGCAGGGGCCACTATCGCCGACAGCGCCCACGACATCTTTGCCAGGTCCGACATGATCGTGAAGGTGAAGGAGCCGCAGAAGAGCGAGTGGGCCCAGCTCCGGGAAGGCCAGCTTCTATTTACTTATCTTCATCTTGCGCCGGATCCGGAACAGGCCAAGGGCCTGCTTGCCTCCAGCTGCACCGCGATCGCCTATGAAACCGTCACGGACGCGCGCGGTAACCTCCCGCTGCTCGCGCCGATGAGCGAAGTCGCCGGCCGCCTCGCCATCGAGGCCGCCGGCGCCGCGCTCAAGCGATCGGCCGGCGGCCGCGGCCTGCTGCTGGGTGGCGTGCCCGGCGTGCAGCCGGCGCGCGTCGTCGTGCTCGGCGGCGGCGTGGTTGGCACCCAGGCGGCCCGCATGGCCGCGGGTCTCGGAGCCGAGGTCACCGTGATCGACCGCTCGATCCCGCGCCTGCGCGAACTCGACGATCTCTTTGCCGGACGTCTGCGCACCCGCTTCTCGACCATCGAGTCGGTCGAGGAGGAGGTGTTTGCCGCCGACGTCGTGATCGGCGCGGTGCTGGTGCCGGGCGCCAGCGCGCCGAAGCTGGTCACGCGCGCGATGCTGAAATCGATGCGGCCGGGCGCCGTCCTGGTCGACGTCGCGATCGACCAGGGTGGCTGCTTCGAGACTTCGCATCCGACCACCCATACCGATCCGACCTATGAGGTGGACGGCGTCGTGCACTATTGCGTCGCCAACATGCCAGGCGCGGTGCCGGTGACGTCGAGCCAAGCCCTGAACAACGCGACGTTGCCGTTCGGCCTGATGCTGGCGAACAAGGGTTTTGCGGCGGTGCTGGAAAACCCGCATTTGCGCAACGGACTCAATGTGCATCGGGGTCGCATCACCAACAAGGCGGTGGCGGAAAGCCTCGGGCTGGACTTTGGTCCTGTGGAGAGCGGGTTGGCGGCGTAGCTGCGTGCCCTCTCCCGCTTGCGGGAGAGGGTAGGGGAGAGGGTGTCTCCGCAGTGGGATTGTCGCCGCGATGCCGAGGAAGTCCCCTAGAGGAGAAAGCCCTCTCCCGGCGTTTCGCGCCGACCCGCAAGCGGGAGAGGTTGCAGCGGTGCTGGGGCTTCATATCACCCCAACACTGACGCCTTCGTCAGCCTGTACTGCCGCAGATCCGGATCGTGCGTCATGCGCCAATAATCGACGAACCGCCATGGCATCGCCGAGAACACGCGGCCGCTCGCATTGCGGTAATAGGTGCTCATGCCCGGATGGGTCCAGATCATCGCCTCGTGCTCGGCGTCGACCTTGCGGACATAGTCGTCGAGCACGTCCTGGCGGACGTCGATCGCCGTGACGTCTTGCTCGATCATGTCGACCAGGCACGCCGCGATGTAGCGGCTCTGGCATTCCGACTGGAAGATGACGCTGCCGCCATGGGCCGGGCCGGAGTTGGGGCCGAGCATGCAGAAGAAGTTCGGAAAGCCGGGCACGGTGAGGCCGAGAAACGCAGTCGGATTGTCGTTGGCCCAGGCCTGCCGCAAATCCTTGCCGTCGCGACCGCTGATGTTGAGACGGGCCGCCATTTCCGTCACCTTGAAACCGGTCGCCACCACGATGATGTCGGCGGGACGGTGCTTGCCGTCTGCGGTGACGATGCCCGTCTCGTCGAAACGGTCGATCGCATCCGTGACCAGCTCGACATTGTCCCGCCGCAAGGTCTTGAACCAATTGTTGTCAAGCAGGATGCGCTTGCCGTAGGGCGGATAGGTCGGCACGCATTTCTCGATCAGGTCCGGCCGGCCCTGTAGCTCCGACAAGATGAAGTCCGTCAGCTCCTGGCGGTGCCGGTCGTTGCCTTTGTTGACGGCGCGCTCGGGATGCGGCCAGGCCGGATCCTTGCGCAGGAAAGGCAAGAGACCGTCGCCGTAGCGCCAGAACATGTTGAAGCGATACCACTGCACATAGAACGGCAGATGCGCCAGCAGCCAGCGCGCGCCCGCGCTGATCGGATCGGCATAGCCCTTCACCGGCCGCGCCCATTGCGCGCTGCGCTGATAGACCGTGACCGAGGCGACGCGGCCCGCGATCGACGGCACCAGCTGCATCGAGGTTGCACCGGTGCCGATCACGGCGACATGCTTGCGATCGACGTTGATATCGTTTGACCACAGCGCCGAATGCAGGATCGTTCCCTTGAAGTCCTCCTCGCCTTTGAAGCGGGCGCGGGAGGGATCGTTGAGCTGGCCGATCGCGCTGACCAGCGCGGTGGATTCGAAGGTCTGTTCGCCGTCCTTGGTTCTCAGCGTCGAGATCCAGCGCCGCCGGCTTTCATCCCAGCGCGACGAGGTCAGCTCGGTGCTGACGCGCAGATGCTTGCGGATGCCGTGTTCGTCCGCGACCTTCTGGAGATAGCCAAGCAACTCCTCGCGCTGGCAGAAGTAGCGGGTCCACGCATTGCCTGAGCCGAACGAATAGGAATAGGAATGGTTCGGCGTGTCGACGCCGCAGCCGGGATAGCGGTTGATCCACCAGGTGCCGCCAAGCTCGGCGTTCTTCTCGACGATGGTATAGGGGATGCCGAGATGACCGAGTGCGACGCCAAGCGCAATGGCGCAGACGCCGGCGCCCACAATCAGCACATGCTGGCCGGCGAGCTTGTCGTCCGGCGGTGGCTTGGTCCAGCGCGCCTCACGTGAGACAAAGCCCATCTCCTCGCGCATCAGGGGCGCGTATTCCGGCGCGACGTTCTCGCCGAGACAGACGCGCATCATCCTCAGCAGCAGCTCCTCGCCGGGATCGGCGATGACGGGCTCGGGCGTGCCATTGGCGAACAGCTCGACCACCGCGGCGCGGATCTCGTCCTGGATGTCCCGGGGCACGCCGGCCTCGGGATCGGGGATGAGGCGGATATCGCGCCTCGGCAGGTACGGCGGCGCGAGCCATTTCTCGTCGCCGGTCATGTGCACCAGCACCATTAGCAGGCACCGAATGTCGCCTTCTGCGATGGTCGAGGCAAGGTCGAGCCTGTGCGGAGGGGCGATGTTCATGGCGTGTCCTGGTCTCCGGACGGACTGCCGGATCTATGAGCCGAAGGGCAACGAGAGATTCGCCGGCGCTATCTGACCCTGTCGCTGGAACTCCGGTGTCCAGATAGGCCCGGAGAAGAAAACTATCGCTGCGACTCGGCTGCAAGGAAGGAGTTTCCCCACCGGAAGGCAAAAAAGCCAATCGCTTCCATTGCCGTTTGGGGCCGAAACGACGACATTTCCACCAGGAATTGATGGATCGGCAGCTATGGAACGCACCGGATTTGAGCCCTTCGGCGAGCAGTTGGTGTCCGCGACGGACACCCAGCCGCGGTCGCGTGCGTCAAAGATGCTGCTGCGGGTTGGCACTGGTCTGTTCTGGTCGCTGGTGGCCGGCATCGTGCTGGCGCGCGCGGCCTTCTTCGAGCCGGGCATCTATGACGGCTTCAGCCGGGTCGCCGCGCTCGCCAAGAATCTGATCTTCTAAGGCTGCCTGATCTTCCGACGGTCGAATATTCCGGTCTGAGGACAGAACTTCCCTCGGCCCTGATATGTCGAAAACTTATTCCCCATCGAGCTGACGCTGCGTATAAATATTTCTCCTCGGGGAGAGATTTGTGTCGCAGAATCAAGCATCCAGCCCGGCCGGTGCCAAGCCGGCCAGCGCCGCAAGCCGCATCGCGGCGCTGATTCCGGGTATCCTCCTCTGCGTTGCCGTCGCTGGTGTTTCGGCCCTGCTGGAGCGGGCGGAATTGGGCGTTTTCGAGCATCCCTATGTCGAAGCGCTGGTGATGGCGATTCTGCTCGGCATGGCGCTTCGCAGCTTCTGGAAGCCTGCGCCGCGCTGGCAGGCCGGCATCGCCTTCAGCGCCAAACAGCTGCTTGAAGTCGCGGTGATGCTGCTGGGCGCCTCCATCAGCTTCGCCGCCATCGCTGCCTCCGGCGTCGCGCTGCTGGCCTCGATCGCCGCGGTCGTCGTGGTCGCGCTCTGCGCCTCCTTCGGCCTCAGCCGGCTGCTCGGCCTGTCGACGCGGCTGTCGATCCTGATCGCCTGCGGCAACTCGATCTGCGGCAATTCCGCGATCGCGGCGGTGGCGCCGATCATCGGCGCCAGCAATGACGAGATCGCATCATCGATCTCCTTCACCGCCATCCTCGGCGTGATGATGGTGCTCGGCCTGCCGCTGTTGATCCCGTTGCTGCAATTGTCCGCCACGCAATACGGCATCCTCGCAGGCCTCACCGTCTATGCGGTGCCGCAAGTGCTGGCCGCGACGGTCCCGGCCGGCCTCGTCTCGACGCAGATCGGCACGCTCGTGAAACTGATGCGCGTCCTGATGCTCGGACCGGTGGTCGTCGGCCTGTCGCTGGTCGCCTCGCGCTGGCAGAGCGGCGCCAAGAAGGCCAATGTCGGCTTCTTCCGCCTGGTGCCCTGGTTCATCCTCGGCTTCCTCGCGCTCGCGACCCTGCGCTCCCTCGAGATCGTTCCGCCCACGGTGGTCGGCCCGGTGACGAAGATCACGAGCTTTCTCACCGTGGTGTCGATGGCCGCGCTCGGGCTCGGCGTCGACGTCCGCGTGCTTGCCAATGTCGGGGGACGGGTGACCGCAGCCGTGACGCTGTCGCTGATGCTGCTGCTCGGCATCAGCATCGCGCTGGTGCATTGGTTCAAGTGATCAGGGCAAACCTGCCGTAGGGTGGGCAAAGGCGTGAAGCGCCGTGCCCACGATCTCTCCAGTATGGCGACAGGTGGTGGGCACGCTTCGCTTTGCCCACCCTACGAGACCGTCATCGCCGCGAACGGGATGGTCAGGTCAGATCACATCCGCCAGCGAGTGCCCATGCAGCTCGATGCTCAGCCCCTGCATGCCCATGTCGTTGATCTCGCCGCCCATCGCCTTCAGGCTTTCCTCGCGGATCAGCGACATCAGCCCGCGGCGTAGCGCCAAGAACTCCGACGACATCATCATCGATTGCTGCCGCGGCCGCTCCAGCGGGATCGGGATTTCCGCCTTGATCGAGCCGGGGCGCGCGGTCATGCAGTAGACGCGATCGGACAGGAAGATCGCCTCGTCGATATCGTGGGTGACGAACAGCACCGAGATCTTGAGCCGCTGCCACATGTTGGTGAGGATCTGCTGCATGATGACGCGGGTCTGCGCGTCGAGTGCACCGAACGGCTCGTCCAGCAGCAGCACCTTCGGCCCCGTCGCCAGCGCGCGGACGATGCCGACGCGCTGCTTCATGCCGCCGGAGAGTTTTTCGGGATAGTGCTTCTCGAAGGCTTCAAGTCCGGCAAGGCCGAGCAGCGTACGTGCCGCGCGCTCGCGTTGCGAGCGCGGCATGCCGCGCATCTTCAGGCCGAACTCGACGTTCTCACGCACCGTCTTCCAGGGAAACAGCGAATATTGCTGGAACACCATGCCGCGCTCGGCGCTGGGACCGTTCACGCGCTCGCCGTCAACGGTGACGATGCCGGTGGTCGGCTTCAGGAAGCCGGCGACTGCGTTGAGCAGCGTCGACTTCCCGCAGCCGGAGGGGCCGACGATCGAGACGAACTCGCCGGGCTTCACGTGGATCTGCGTGTCCGTGACGGCCTGCACCGCTCCCTCGATGGTCTCGTAGGCGAGGGAGAAGTTCTTGACCTCGATATGGCCCTTTGGCGTGCTCGCGATCGTCTCGCTCATGTCGACCTCCACGGCATCACCAATCGTCCGGCGCCTCTGATCAGGACGCTCGATCCGAGCCCGAGCACGCCGATCGCGATCATGCCGAGCGCGATGTCGGCGTACTGGACCAGCGAATAGGCCTCCCAGGTGAAGTAGCCGATGCCGTACTGACCCGAGATCATCTCGGCGGCGATCAGCGACACCCATGCGACGCCCATGCCGACCGTGAGGCCGGTGAAGATGTGCGGCAGCGAGGCCGGGAAATACACCTCGCGGAAGATCGATCGCTCGCGCGCGCCGAGACATTGCGCGGCGCGCACCAGCACGGGATCGACCAGCGACATGCCGTGCAGGGTGTTGACCAGGATCGGGAAGAACGAGCCGAGGAAGGTGATGAAGACGATGCTCTGCTCGTTGGTCGGCCACAGCATGATCGCCATCGGCACCCAGGCGATCGCCGGGATCGGCCGCAGCACTTCCGCGACCGGGAAGATGATCTCGTGCACCAGCTTGAAACGGCCCATGATCAGTCCGAGCGGGACGCCGACGATGGCGGCGAGCGAGAAGCCGATGAAGATGCGCCGGCAGCTCAGCACGATGTGCATCAGGAATTTGGGATCGTGGATCGCCTTGGTGAAGCTTGCATAGACCGCAAGCGGCGAGGGCACGTTGGTGAAGCGCACGAAGAATACGACGCGATAGGTCGTGAGCAGGTGCCAGACCAGCAGGAAGGCGAGCAACGAAATCACGCCGATCGCGGTCGCGCGCAGCCCGGCCCGATTGAGTCGGTACCAGCGCAGCGCGAGTGTGCCGAAGGAAGGCGGCGTCGTAGGCTGGGCGATAACGGCGGGCGCAGGTCCCGCCTCTGCGACGGCTGTTGCCGGCATGCTGTCCTCGGGATGTCTGAGGAGGGCGGGACTGCTCACGTCTTGCCTCCGCCGACGGCGGCCTTCACCGCGTCGTCGAAGCCGAGCACCTTGCCGCTGACCTTGGCGGCGTAGGCTTCGGCGTCCTTCTTGAGAAGGAACGGGGCGACCTCGCCATTGCCGACCGCGAAGAAGGCTTGGTCGGCGAACAGCTTGATGCCGCGCGTCGTGTCGAAGACATAGGCGACGTTGATCTTCTTGCCCTTGGCCTTGTAGTCGGCGTAAGCCCCGAGGGTGCAGGCGGCGGACGAGAAGGGCATGATGCCCGCATCATCCACCCAGACCTCGCCGGCCTTGCGCGGATCGGCGATCTGCTTCTTGCAGAAGGCATCTTCGCCGGAGATCTCGTAATTGTTCGTTCTGGCTAGCTGTGCGTCGTAGTCGAGCTTCATCTCGGCATAGGCCTTTCGGATGTAGCTGTCGTCGACCCATTTCTTGGGATCGAACTCCTTCATGCGGCCGAGATTCTGCAGCACCTTGACGTCGGTCGTGGCCGCATCGATCAGCGCCGGCTTGATCGTGGGATCGGTGGTCATGTTGCCGCTCGGCCCCAGGAAGATGTAGACGACCTCCTTGTTGATGCCGGTCCATTCCTGGATTTTTTCGGCGGCCAGCTTGGGATCGTCGCGCAACCACTGATTGGCGGCGATCAGCGCCTTGAAATAAGCGACGACGACCTCCGGATATTTTTCCGCGAAGTCGGTGCGGACCACGATGCCGTGGAAGGTCGGCAAGTTCGTCTCGACGCCGTCGAAGATCTTTCGCGCGAAGCCGCGGAACGGCAGCAGCTCGGCGAAAGGGACGAAGTCGGCATGCGCGTCGATCTTCTTCTCCTGGAGATTGGTCGAGCCGACCTCGGGGCTCTGGCTGACGAGCTGGAAGAAGTCCGATGCGTAGCCGCGATCCTGCATCGCCTTCAGCACCATGCCGTGCGCGGCGGAGCCGAAGGGAACGCTGACCAGCTTGCCCTTGAGATCGGCGAGGTCGTAGTAGGGCGAATCCTTGTGGACCACCATGCCATTGCCGGAGCCGGACAGGCTGTAGGCGGCGATGCCCATCAGCCGGCTCTTGCTCTCCGGGTTGCTCTCGAAGGTGAAGCCGTTCACGATCAGGGGATAGTCGCCCATCATGCCGATCTGCAGCTTGTTCGCCATCATGGCATTGGTGACGGGCGGACCGGAGGTGAAGTTCTGCCACTCCAGCTCGAACTTGATGTTGGCGTATTTCCCGTCCTTGGGCAGATATTTTTCCAGAAGATGGAGCTGGCGGATGACGACGCCGGCAGTCACCGTATTGGTCGTGGTGTCCTGCGTTCCGATACCGAGCGTGACGGTTTCCGCCGAGGCCGGCTGCGTGACCAGTAGCGCCAGCGACGTCACCGACATCGCGATCGAGAGCGTGGAAAGATGGCGGACCATTCTCATCCTCATTCGGTTGGATGTGCTGTGGTTGCCATGATTGGGTGAGGGCGGGGGTAGGGCAAATCCGGAATGGTGACCGCAGTCGATTAGTTGCCGGGAAAAGGTGATTGCATACTCCTTGGGCAGTCCTGCACTATAAAGCCGCTTGCCTGTGCACCGGCCTTGGTCGCAAATTCGTCTAGTCGGATGCGTGACCGCGCATCTCCTCCAGCACGTCGGTCCGGCAGACCACGATCTGCGACCGCTTGGTCTGCACGATTCCCTTTTCCTGCATGCGCTTCAGGCTGATGGTGACCCACTGCCTGGTGGCGCCGACCATGTGGGCAATGTCGGCGTGGGTGAAAGCCGCGGCGATCACGGTACCGTCGGCGTCGTCGACGCCGTAGAGCTCGACGAGATGCAAGAGCAGATGCGCAAGGCGCTGGGTGATCGAGCGCGTCCCCAGCATCTGCGCCAGGGCCGAATAGCATTTGCCCTTGAAGGTCAGGCCCTCGATCAGGCCGATGGCAAGGTTCGGGATCTCGGCGGCAAGGGACCGCAGTTCCTTGCCGGGCAGGTGCACGACGCTGCAATTGCTCGAGGCGACGCCCGACCATTGGTGCACGGTGCCTTCGAACACTTCGGGGCCGCCGACGAAATTGCCAACATGCCAATAGGCGAGCGTAATCTCGCGCCCCTGCGGCGAGGTGTAGAACACGCGGATGCGGCCGCTCTCGATCAGCCAGATGCCGTCATGCTTGCCGCCCTGGTTGAACAGGGTCTGGCCGCGGTTCAGCACTTTTCGCCGGCCCTGTTTCAGCACCAGCTCCCGCTCGCGCGGCGACAGCTTGTCCATCAGCGGCGGCGGTCCGCCGATCCATTGCTGGTTCTCGGTGAGCAGCAGCGAGGAGCTGCCCGCGGGCCGGACTGCCGGGGGAACGGCCCCGCGAACCGCATTCGCCGCCTGCAACATCACCTGCCTCCGGAACGTTCAAATCGCTCTAAAGAGGAGCAATGTCCGTGCCAGATCGAAAGCGCCAACCTCCGGCGTCATTCCGGGATGCGCGCAAGGCTCGCAGACCCGGAATCCATAACCACGAGCGGGGGTTATGGATTCCGGGCTCGCCCTCCGGGCGCCCCGGAATGACGACATTGGTCAACGCCCCGCCAGGCTCAGCAGATACGGCTTCGGGTAGATTCCCCTGTTATGCCCGTCCGAGAACGAGATGTTCAGCCCGTAGCCGAGATCGCCGATCTCGGTGATCGCAATTCCTGGAAACGTTGCCGGGAAGCGGCCGTCGAAGCGGGCGCGGGTGCAGTGGGCGCATTTGCAGGAGAGGCGAAGTGTTTCGGCAGAGACGCTCAGCGCATCGTCCTGCGTGGTGCGGACGAGAAGCGCGGCGAGATCGGCGCTGGCTTCATAGTCGGCCACGGTCGGCGCCACCAATGCGGTCATGGTCATGACGAACCTCCGACTTCTATCTATGTCGGCGCGGGCGTGCACGAATAGCAACTAATTGCCGGCGAGGGCACGACCACCGAACTCAGTTCGATGATCGCCCCGCGAAATGGGAAACTAATCGACCGAGAAACCCACTTCCGAATTGCCGGACTCTTCTCTTGCCCTGACCTTGGCGTCATCGAGAAGGAGAGATCATGAGCGCCTTTCAGAAGGAAACGGTTCTGTCGGTTCGGCACTGGACCGATTCCCTGTTCAGCTTCACCGCGACGCGCGATCCCGGCTTCCGTTTCCAGAACGGCCAGTTCGCGATGATCGGGCTCGAGGTCGAGGGCAAGCCCCTCACGCGCGCCTACAGCATGGCCAGCGCCAACCACGAGGAGGCGCTCGAATTCTTCTCGATCAAGGTGCAGGACGGCCCGCTGACCTCGCGCCTGCAGAAGATCAGGGAAGGCGACACCATCCTGATCGGCCGCAAGGCGACGGGCACGCTGATCACAGGCAATCTCATTCCGGGAAAGCGCCTGCTGCTGCTCTCGACCGGCACGGGCCTTGCGCCCTTCGCCAGCCTGATCAAGGACCCCGACGTCTACGAGAATTACCAGACGATCGTGCTCGCCCATGGTTGCCGCCAGGTCTCCGAGCTGGCCTATGGCGAAAATGTCGTCGAAAGCCTGCGCGACCACGAATTCTTCGGACCGCTGATCCGCGACAAGCTGGTCTACTACCCGACCGTGACCCGCGAGCCGTTCCGGAACCGCGGCCGCATCACCGATCTGATCGCCTCGAACCAGCTGTTCGAGGACGTCGGGCTATCGGGCCTCGATATCGAGACCGACCGCATCATGCTGTGCGGTAGCCCCGCGATGCTGGAAGAGCTTCACGCGATGTTCTCGGCGCGCGGCTTCGTCGAGGGCAATCACAGCCGGCCCGGCCATTTCGTGATCGAGAAGGCCTTTGTCGAGCGCTGAGGGGCAAATCGCGCTCCGGCGACAACTAATTGCTATCGCCGCGACGCCCCCTGAACAACTCTGATGCAAAGGCGCCGGGATCGGCGAACCAGGAGCAAGTGATGGCACTAGATCAGATCGTCGACGGACTTTCGGAGGTTTCCTGCGATGTGCTGGTGATCGGCGGCGGCACGGCCGGCCCGATGGCGGCGCTGAAGGCGAAGCTGAAGAACCCGAAGGCCAACGTCGTCCTGCTCGAAAAGGCCAACGTCAAGCGCTCCGGCGCGATCTCGATGGGCATGGACGGGCTGAACAACGCCGTCATCCCCGGCTATGCGACGCCGGAACAGTACACCAAGGAAATCACCATCGCCAATGACGGCATCGTCGACCAGAAGGCGGTCTATAAATACGCCCAGAACTGCTACAAGATCATCGAGGAGCTCGACAGTTTCGGCATCCGATTCCTCAAGAACGAGAACGGCGACTATGCCGTCAAGAAGGTGCACCACATCGGCACCTATGTGCTGCCGATGCCGAACGGCGAGACCGTGAAAAAGGCGCTCTATCGCCAGCTCCGCCGGGCCCGCATCCTGATCTCCAACCGTTACATGGCGACGCGGCTGCTGAAATCGTCGGACGGCCGCATCGCCGGCGCGGTGAGCGTCAACACCCGTACCGCCGAGATGCTGGTGATCAAGGCCAAGGCCGTGATCCTCTGCATGGGCGCCGCCGGCCGCCTCGGCCTGCCGACCTCGGGCTACATGTTCGGCACTTATGAGAACGCCGCCAATTCCGGCGACGGCTACGCCATGGCCTATCATGCCGGCGCCGCGCTCGCGAACCTCGAATGCTTCCAGATCAATCCGCTGATCAAGGACTATAACGGCCCGGCCTGCGCCTATGTCGCCGGTCCCTTCGGCGCGTATACGGCGAATAACGAGGGGTCGCGCTTCATCGAATGCGACTACTGGTCGGGCCAGATGATGCTGGAGTTCTACAACGAGCTCTTGTCCGGCAAGGGCCCGGTGTTCCTCCAGCTCAAGCATCTGCATCCGGACACCATCTCGGAGATCGAATCCACGCTGCACAAGGTGGAGCGGCCGACGCGCGGGCTGTTCCAGCAAGGACGGGGCGTCGACTACCGCAGCGAGTCGATCGAGATGCACATTTCCGAGATCGGCTTCTGCTCGGGCCATAGTGCCTCCGGCGTGTTCGTCGACGACAATGCGCGCACCACCGTGCCCGGTCTCTACGCCGCCGGCGACATGGCGAGCGTGCCGCACAATTACATGCTCGGCGCTTTCACCAACGGCTCGGTCGCGGGCATCGACGCGATGGAGTTCGCCGACAGCCATGATTTTGCTGAGTTCGACGCGGCCGATGTCGCGATGGAGCGCGACCGCGTGATGACGCCGACGAAGCGCGAGGACGGCATTCCGCCCAACCAGGTCGAATACAAGACCCGTCGTCTGGTCAATGATTATCTCCAGCCGCCGAAAGTCACGCGCAAATACGAGCTCGGCATGCGCCGCCTCGCCGAGGCGCGGGAGGATATGCAAGAGCGCATGATCGCGCGCAACGCGCACGAGCTGCTCCGCGCGCTCGAAGTGCAGTCGATCATGGACTGCGCCGACATGGCCGCGCACGCCTCGCTCTACCGCGAGGAAAGCCGCTGGGGCCTCTATCACTGGCGCACCGACTTTCCGGAAAAGGACAACGAGAACTGGTTCTGCCACACCCTTCTGAGCAAGCAGGACGGCAAGATGACCAGCGCGAAGCGCGCGGTCGAGCCCTATGTCGTGCCGATCGCCGACGACGAGAAGGATCTCTACGACAAGCAGCGCATCCGCGCCTCCGCCTGATCCACCGCGCATAAGCAACAGGAGACATCAAATGCCTCTCGCGTCCTATCAGACATCGGTTCCGGTGGTCGTCGACGACGCCAAATGCATTGCCGACAAGGGCTGCACAGTCTGCGTCGACGTCTGCCCGCTCGACGTCTTGCGCATCAGCGACATGACCAACAAGGCCTACATGGCCTATGACGAGTGCTGGTATTGCATGCCATGCGAGGCCGATTGCCCGACCGGCGCCGTCACCGTCAACATTCCCTATTTGTTGAGGTGATCATGTCGAGCCCGTTCGAATCCTACGACGATTTGGAGGACGCCGACGAGCGCCTCCAGGCGGCCGATCCCGCCGAGCGCCGTGTCGCGATCATCGCGCTCGGCCATTCCGGCGATCCCGCAGCCGTCGCGCATCTCGCCAACATGGTGGCCGATCCCGACGCCGGCGTGCGCCAGCAAGTGGCGATGGCGCTCGGCGAGTTCGACGGACCCGAGGCCGCAAGCGCGCTGGTCAAGCTGCTGGTCGACCCTGAAAGGATCGTCGCGGCGGCCGCGGCCGACAGCATGGCCGAGTTCAAGGATCCTGCCTGCGCGGACGTGATCCTGCCCCTGGTCCGGCACGCCCACGCCTTCGTCCGCATGGGCGCGCTGCGTGCGCTCAAGGAATTGCGCTGCAAGGACACGCTGAAGCCGGCGCTGGAAGCGCTTCAGGACACTGACGCCGCCGTGCGCGTGCAGGCGATCGGCGTGATCGGCTTCCTCAAGCTGGAGGAATCCATCCCCGCGCTGACCGCGCTGATCAACGATCCTGACGCCCATGTCCGCCGTGCCGCCGTGAGCGCGCTGGCGTTCTCGCAGATGAAGCCGGCGGCCGAGACCATCACCCGTGCGCTGAAGGATTCGGACTGGATGGTGCGTGAGATGGCCGCGGAGACGCTGGGTCTCAACGTCAATGGCACGATCGCGGCTGAACAGCTCGTCGCTTGCCTCGCGGACGAGTTCTGGCAGGTGCGGCTGAAAGCGATCCGCAGTCTCGGGAGGATGAAGATCGAACGTGCGGTGCGGCCGATCGGCAACTGCGTCAACCACGACCAGGCCAACCTGCGCAAGGAAGCGGCCGCCGCGCTCGGCGAGATCGCCCATCCCGACGGTGAGGCGTTCCTCGCCGTGATCGCTGACGATCCCGATCCCGATGTCCGCAAGAATGCGCGTTGGGCGCTGCAGCAGATCGCGGCGCGAAAGGCGCGGGCAGGGACATAGCGGCTCTTCGCGGCCGCTCTGGACTTCCCCCGCCAGACGTTTATTGGTCTTCGCCAATGGGATCGGCGGCTGCAAATGCAGCTGGTCCTTAGAAACAGCGAGGGCGCGGCCATGACGACATTGACGGTGAAGGATCTTCTCCCCGAGGATGGAACGAAAGGGACGCTGGTTGGCCGCGTCTGGCTGCCGCAGGTGAGCGGTCCGGCCGTCGTCGCGGTGCGCGGTGATGGCATGTTCGACGTCACGGCTAGATTTCCGACCGTCAGCGCACTGTGTGAGGAAGACGATCCGGCCAAGGCGCTCAGTTCAACGAAGGGCGAGCGCATCGGCGATCTCGACGCCATCGTGGCCAACACGGCGCCCGACGGGCGTGATCCGAAGAAGCCTTGGTTGCTCGCGCCGGTCGATCTGCAGACCCTGAAGGCGGCCGGCGTCACCTTCGCCATCTCGATGCTGGAGCGTGTGATCGAGGAGCGCGCCAAGGGCAATCCGGCATCGGCCGAGGCGATCCGCAAGGAGGTGACGCGGCTGATCGGCGACGATCTGTCGAAGCTCAAGCCTGGCTCCGATCAGGCCATGCACCTGAAGCAGGTGCTGATCGACCAGAACGCCTGGAGCCAGTATCTCGAAGTCGGCATCGGCCCCGATGCCGAGGTCTTCACCAAGGCTCCGACCATGTCCTCCGTCGGCACCGGCATGGATGCGGGCCTGCACCCGAAATCGACCTGGAACAATCCCGAGCCTGAGCTCGTGCTGTTCGTCTCCAGCCGCGGCAAGATCGTCGGCGGTGCACTCGGCAACGATGTCAATCTGCGCGACTTCGAGGGCCGCTCGGCGCTGCTGCTGTCGAAGGCCAAGGACAACAACGCCTCCTGTTCGATCGGCCCGTTGCTGCGCCTGTTCGACGACACCTTCACGCTCGACGATGCGCGCAAGCTCGACATCAGCCTGAACGTGAAGGGCACGGACGGCTTTGTTCTCGATGGCCATTCCTCGATCAGCAAGATCAGCCGCGACCCGACCGACCTCGTCGCGCAGACCATCGGCAAGATCCATCAATACCCCGACGGCTTCGTGCTGTTCCTCGGCACGATGTTCGCGCCCGTGAAGGATCGCGATGCGCCGGGGCAGGGCTTCACCCACAAGCGCGACGACATCGTCACGATCGCCGCGCCCCAGCTCGGCAAGCTCGTCAACCGCATGCGCACCAGCGACGAGTGCGAGCCCTGGACCTTCGGCATCGGCGCGCTGATGAAGAACCTGGCGCAGCGGAAGGTGATCTAGCTCGCTCGAGTCCCAGCTCGCCCAGCGAATTTGCGGAAGTCGTCATGCCCGGGCTCGTCCCGGGCATTCACGTTCTTCGTGCCGCGCGGCAAGACGTGGATGGCCGGGACAAGCCCGGCCATGACAGCGGTGGTCCCACCACCCCACACGACTGCGTTCATCTTCTAGTTGCATCGCTGGAACAAAATCGCGCTTGGCGTGTCATAGGAGCCGTGCGCTGTCCTCCGCAGTGCTTTGCGCCAAATAGTCAAATAATATGACTAGTCGGAACCGGTTTTCCGTGAAATAGTGCCTTCCGCCGCCTCAAAGGGACGGCCTGCGGGTGCCATGCTACCAATTGGCGCCCCGGATAACATCTTGGGAGACACGCCTGATGATCCTCAAAGCCCTCTTTGCGGCCAGCGCCACCGCCGCGCTGCTGCTCGCGTTGCCCGCCAATGCCGGCCAGCTCACCATCGGTTTCTCGCAGATCGGATCGGAATCCGGCTGGCGCGCAGCCGAGACTTCGGTTTCCAAGCAGGAGGCCGCCAAGCGCCAGGTCAATCTCAAGATCGCCGACGCGCAGCAGAAGCAGGAGAACCAGATCAAGGCGATCCGCTCCTTCATCGCGCAGAACGTCGATGCGATCTTCCTCGCGCCGGTCGTCTCGACCGGGTGGGATTCGGTGCTGAAGGAAGCCAAGGAGGCCAAGATCCCGGTCGTGCTGCTCGACCGCGACATCGATCCCTCCGGCAAGGAGCTCTATCTCACCGCCGTCACCTCGGACAGCGTGCATGAAGGCGAAGTGGCCGGCGACTGGCTCGCCAAGACCGTCGGCAGCAAGCCCTGCAACATCGTCGAATTGCAAGGCACCGTCGGTGCCAGTGTCGCGACCAACCGCAAGAAGGGGTTCGATACCGCCATCGCCAAGCACGCGAACCTGAAGGTGGTGCGCAGCCAGACCGGCGACTTCACCCGCGCCAAGGGCAAGGAGGTGATGGAGAGCTTCATCAAGGCCGAAGGTGGCGGCAAGTCGATCTGCGCGGTCTATGCGCACAACGACGACATGATGGTCGGCGCGATCCAGGCGATGAAAGAGGCCGGCCTCAAGCCCGGCAAGGACATCCTCACCGTCTCGATCGACGCGGTGCCCGACATCTTCAAGGCGATGGTCGCCGGCGAAGCCAACGCCACGGTCGAGCTGACGCCGAACATGGCGGGGCCGGCGCTCGATGTCGTCGCGGCCTTCAAGGACAAGGGCACGGTTCCGCCGAAGTGGATCCAGACCGAATCCAAGCTCTATACAGCCGCCGATGATCCGCAGAAGATCTACGACAGCAAGAAGGGTCTGGGTTACTGAAGCGGGCTTCGCCGGACCGCGCCTTGCGGTCCGGCACCCTCTTCGCAACCGCTGCGCGAACGAATAGGCTGGGTGTCCGCAAGGTCGGCGGGCGCCGGTGGGAGTGACGTCGCCATGGAGAACAGCCCCGATTCTGCTCCGCCTCTCCTGGAGGTGCGCGGGATCAGCAAGAGCTTCGGCGCCGTGCGCGCGCTGCAGGAGGTCGACTTCACGCTGGGCGCCGGCGAAATCCATGCGCTGCTCGGTGAGAACGGTGCCGGCAAGTCGACGCTGATCAAGGTCGTCACCGGCGTGTTCCCGCGCGATGCCGGCGTGGTCCGGATCGGTGGTGAAGACATTGCGCCGCGCTCGGCCAAGGCTGCGGTGGCAGCGGGCATCGCCACCGTCTACCAGGAAGTCAATTTGCTGCCGAACCTCTCCGTGGCGCAGAACCTGTTCCTCGATCGCCAGCCGATGCGCTTGGGCATCGTGCGCGAAGGCGAGATGCGGCGTCGCGCCAAGGCGCTGCTTGCGGATTTCGGGCTCGACATCGACGTCGCCGCACCGCTCGGCAGCTATTCGGTGGCCGTGCAGCACGTCACCGCGATCGCCCGCGCGGTGGATCTCTCCGCGCGGGTGCTGATTCTGGACGAGCCGACCGCGAGCCTCGACCGTCACGAGGTCGAGATCCTGTTCGGCATCATGCGGCAACTGGCGAAGCGCGGCATCGGCATCGTCTTCGTCAGCCATTTCCTGGACCAGGTCTACGAGATCTCCGACCGCATCACCGTCTTGCGCAATGGCCGCCTGGTCGGCGAGCGCGAGACCGCCTCGCTGCCGCGGCTGGAGCTGATCCGGATGATGCTCGGCCGCGAGTTGGCGGAGACCACCAGCGAACGGGCGACGGCGAGTGAACATCAAGCGCGCGATGTCTGCGCGAGCTTCGAGGGTTACGGCAAGGTCGGTTATGTCGCGCCGTTCAATCTCGAGCTGCGCCACGGCGAGGTCGTCGGCCTCGCCGGCCTGCTCGGCTCGGGCCGCACCGAGACGGCGCGGCTCGTGTTCGGCGCCGAGCGCGCCGATCGCGGGCAGGCGAGGGTGGAGGGCGCTCCGGTCCGGCTGCAGTCGCCCCGCGACGGCGTTCGTCATGGCTTCGGCTATTGCCCGGAGGAGCGCAAGACCGACGGCATCGTCGCCGAGCTCACCGTGCGTGAGAACATCGTGCTCGCGCTTCAGGCCAAGCGCGGCCTGCATCGACCGCTGTCGCGCCGCGATCAGGACGAGATCGCGCGCCGCTACGTCAAGATGCTCGACATCCGTCCGGCCGATCCCGAACGTCCCGTCGGCCTGTTGTCCGGGGGCAATCAGCAGAAGGTGCTGCTGGCGCGCTGGCTTGCGACCTCGCCGCGGCTCCTCGTGCTGGACGAGCCGACCCGCGGCATCGACGTCGGGGCGCATGCCGAGATCATCCGCCTGATCCGCGAGCTCTGCGACGACGGCTTGTCGCTGCTCGTGATCTCCTCCGAGCTCGACGAGATCGTGACCTATTCGGACCGCGTCG
Source organism: Bradyrhizobium frederickii (assembly GCF_004570865.1). Classification (GTDB taxonomy): domain Bacteria; phylum Pseudomonadota; class Alphaproteobacteria; order Rhizobiales; family Xanthobacteraceae; genus Bradyrhizobium; species Bradyrhizobium frederickii. The sequence goes on along the minus strand of NZ_SPQS01000007.1, from coordinate 143,759 downwards.
TCGTGTTGCGCGACCGCGCCCATGTCGAGGAGCTCGCGGGCGAGGCGATCGACGTCGGCAACATTCTCGCAGCGATCGCCGCCGACGGCGCTGCGGTTGCGCATGAGGCCCACGCATGACAGCGCTGCTGCCGCGCCGCGGCCTTGCCCAGATCCTGGCGCTGATCGTCATCCTCGCGGTCGACCGCGCGGTGTCGCCGCAATTCTTCGACCTGCGCCTCCAGGACGGCCGGCTCTTCGGTAGCCTGGTCGACGTGCTCAACCGCGGCACGCCGGTGGCGCTGCTCTCGCTGGGCATGGTGCTGGTGATCGCAACGCGCGGCATCGATCTGTCGGTCGGCGCGGTGATGGCGATCTCGGGCGCAATCGCGGCGAGCCTTGCCGACACACATGGCCTGCCCGTGGTGCTCTCGGCTGCCCTTGGTGCCGGGCTCGTCTGCGGATTGTGGAACGGATTTCTCGTCGCCGTGCTGGGCATGCAGCCGATCGTGGCGACGCTGATCCTGATGGTGGCAGGGCGCGGCATCGCCCAGCTCATCACCGAAGGGCGCATCGTGACCTTCAGTTCGCCAGACCTGGTCTGGCTCGGGAATGGCTCGGTGCTCGGCCTGCCGGTCCCGGTCGTGATCGCCCTGGGCATGCTGATCCTCACCGGCGCGGTGGTGCGCGGCTCGGCGCTCGGTCTTCTGATCGAGGCGACCGGCGGAAATGCGCGCGCGAGCGAGCTTGCCGGCGTCGGCACCCGTGCGATGATCCTGTCGGTCTATGTGTGGTGCGGCGTCTGCGCCGCCCTCGCGGGCGTGATCGCGGCCGCCGACATCATGGGAGCGGACGCCAACAATGCCGGCCTTTGGCTCGAGCTCGATGCGATCCTGGCCGTGGTGATCGGCGGCACCTCACTGTTCGGCGGCCGTTTCAGCCTCGTGCTGGCCGTGCTCGGCGCGCTGATCATCCAGACCATGAACACCGGCATTTTGCTGTCCGGCTATCCGCCGGAGTTCAACCTGCTGGTCAAGGCGGTGGTGGTGCTCGCGGTGCTGCTGGTGCAATCGCCGAAGCTGTCCGGCATTGCCGGTTTGGTGACGGGGCTGCGGAGGACGAAAGCATGAGAGGCTTGCCGCCCGCCCTCATTACGGCGATCGTGCTGGTCGCAGGCTTCGCGGCCTGCGCGGTGCAGTTTCCCAACATCGCCTCGACCCGCGTCGTCGGCAATCTTCTCACCGACAACGCTTTCCTCGGCATCGTCGCGACCGGCATGACCTTCGTTATCATCTCCGGCGGCATCGATCTGTCGGTCGGCTCGGTCATCGGCTTCAGCACCGTGTTCGTCGCACTCGCGATCGAGCGCTGGGGCATGCCGCCGCTGGTCGCCTTCGTCGCCATTCTCGTGCTCTCGGCGGCCTTCGGTGCGGCGATGGGCGCGGTGATCCACGTCTTCGATTTGCCACCGTTCATCGTGACGCTTGCCGGCATGTTCCTGGCGCGCGGCGCGAGCTTCCTGCTCTCCACTGAATCGGTGCCGATCACGGCGCCGGTCTATTCCACCGTGTCCGATTTCGCACTGCGGATGCCGGGCGGGGGGCGATTGACGACGATTGCGATCATCATGCTCGCGATCGTGATCGGCGGCGCCCTGCTGCTGCATCTCACCCGGTTCGGCGCCAACGTCTATGCGCTCGGCGGCAGCCGGGCGACCGCAAGCCTGATGGGCGTTGCCGTCGGCAAGATGACGGTGAAGATCTACATGCTGTCGAGCCTGCTGGCGGGCATCGCCGGCATCGTCTTCTCCTTCTACACCAGCGCCGGCTATTCGCTCTCCGCCGTCGGCGTCGAGCTCGACACCATCGCCGCCGTCGTGATCGGCGGCACCCTGCTCACGGGCGGGCAGGGCTCGGTGATCGGCACCTTCCTCGGCGTGCTGATCCAGGGCCTGATCCAGACCTACATCAATTTCGACGGCACGCTGTCAAGCTGGTGGACCAAGATCGCGACCGGAATCCTGCTGTTCGCCTTCATCGCCTTGCAGCAGGGGCTGGTCGCGCTCGCGCGCCGGCCGGCGACGAAGAGCGCAGGAGCCGCCACATGACCTCGCGCATCGTCATCATCCCGACGCGGCGGGCCCACTCCAACCATGCGGAGGTCGCCCGCTCGATCGGCATCGACATCATCGCCGGACGTTACGCGGAGGGGACGCGCCTGCCGGGCGACGCCGAGATGATCGCGATGTTCGGCGTGTCGCGGCCGGTGCTGCGCGAGAGCGTGAAGACCCTCGTCGCCAAGGGGCTGCTCACCACCAAGGCGCGCGTCGGCACCGTCGTGCGCGAGCGCGGCGCCTGGAACATGTTCGACGCCGACGTGCTGGCCTGGCATCTGGACGCCGGCATCGACAAGCGTTTCCTGAACGATCTCGCCGAGATCCGACTTGCGGTCGAGCCGCGCGCGGCGATGCTGGCGGCCACGCGGCGGTCCGAGCAGGATCTTGCCGAGCTCCGGCACAGCATGGAGCGGATGCGACACGAAGCGTCCGACTCGGTCGGTTTTGCCGATGCCGACCTCGCGCTTCACGTCGGGGTGGCGCGCGCCTCCGGCAATCTGTTCATGCGCTCGATCGGCCATGTCATCGAAGCGGCGCTGAGGACGTCGTTCCTGCTCAGCGCCCCGGTCGAGCCGGAGGACCGCGACACGGTGCTGCTCTGGCACCAGAACATCGTCGATGCGATCGCTGCGGGCGATCCCGAGGCCGCCTCGGAGGCGATGGTCTTCGTCATTCACAACGGCATGCACCGCCATGAAGATACGGTCATCGAGACCGCAACGGCCGAGACGGTGCCATCGGCCGAATCTGGAGAGGGATCGTGACGGAACTTCGCATCGCCATCGTCGGCTTCGGCAAGATCGCGCGTGACCAGCACGTCGGCGCAATTGCCGCGGTGCCGGGCGCGACGCTGTCGGCGATTGCCAGCCGCAATGCCTCGCTGCCGGGGCTGCCCCACTTCGCCACCATCGAGGAACTGCTGGAGAAAGGCCCGCCGATCGATGCCGTGTCGCTCTGCACGCCGCCGCAGGTGAGGCGCGCGCAGGCGGCCGCGGCGCTCGCTGCCGGCAAGCATGTCATGCTGGAGAAGCCGCCGGGCACAGGCGTCGCTGAGCTCGATCCGCTGATCGAATTGGCGGCGGAGGCAAAGCGAACGCTGTTTGCGACCTGGCATTCGCGCCATGCGCCGGCGGTCGAGCCCGCGCGACAATGGCTCGCCGAGCGACGCATCAAATCCGTGCACATCAGCTGGAAGGAGGATGTCCGCGTCTGGCATCCCGGTCAGAGCTGGATCTGGGAACCAGGTGGTCTTGGCGTGTTCGATCCCGGCATCAACGCGTTGTCGATCCTGACCAAAATCCTGCCCAAGCCGGTGTTCGTCACCGCGGCCGAGCTTGCCTTTCCCGCCAACTGCCAGGCGCCGATCGCTGCGAACCTGACCCTGACCGACATTGGCGGCCTGCCTGTGACCGCCGAGTTCGACTTTCGCCAGACCGGGCCGCAAAGCTGGGATATCGTCGTCGATACTGATCGCGGCCGGATGACCTTGTCCAGCGGGGGTGCGCGCATGGCCATTGACGACAAGGTTCTTGCCGAAGCCCCCGATGAGGAATATCGCGGGCTCTACCGGCGCTTCGTCGAGCTCGCGGCGACCGGCGCAAGCGACGTCGATCTGACACCGCTACGTCTCGTCGCCGACGCCTTCCTGCTCGGCAAGCGCACAATTGTCGAACCGTTCGTGGATTAGACATGGCTGGCTCAACAATCGAAAAAGACGTCTTCGGAAGACTGCCGGACGGCCGCGATGTCGAGCGCATTGTGCTGCGCGGGGCAGGCGGATTCGAAGCGCGAATCATCACCCATGGTGCGGTGCTTCAGGCGCTGATCGCGCCGGATGCGAAGGGCGGCCATGACGACGTCGTGCTCGGCCATGACGCGTTCACCGGCTATCTTTCGGAACGAAAGTTCTTCGGCGCCACCGTCGGCCGCTACGCCAACCGTATCGCCAAGGGACAGTTTTCGCTTGATGGCGAGACGGTGCAGCTTGCCGTCAACAACGGGCCGAATGCGCTGCATGGCGGTCTCGATGGATTCGACCGCAAGCTCTGGGAAATCGTGGAGCTCGACGAGGGCGCCGCGCCCGCAGTGACGCTGACCTATGTCAGCCCGCATGGGGACGAGAATTATCCCGGCCAGCTCGATGTTCGCCTGACCTATCGCGTCACCGGCCCGTCCGAGCTGTCGCTTTCCATGGAAGCGCGCACCGACCGGCCGACCATCGTCAACCTGACCAACCACAGCTTCTTCAATCTCGAAGGCGCAACGTCAGGCACCTCCATCCTCGACCACCGCTTGACGGTCGCCGCCGAGCATTTCCTCGCCATTGATCCCACCGCGATTCCTTTGCCGGAGGCGCCGCGTCGCGTTGCCGGCTCGCCGTTCGATTTCCGCGAGCCTCGGCCGGTCGGCGAGCGCATCCGGCAGGGCGACCAGCAATTGCAGAGCGGCAGGGGCTACGACCACACCTATTGCCTCGGCCGCGACGGCAAGCTCGCGCTCGCCGCAAGGCTGGAGGCGCCACGCTCGGGGCGGATCATGGAGCTGTTCACCGACCAGCCCGGCCTTCAGGTCTATTCCGGCAATTATCTGGACGGCACGGTTTTGGGGAAGGGCGGCAAGCTCATCCGGCAGTCGGATGCCATGTGCCTGGAGCCGCACATTTGGCCTGATGCGCCGAACCGGCCGGATTTTCCGAGTCCGCGCCTCGATCCCGGCCAGGTCTATCGCCATCACACGGTCTATCGCTTTGCAGTGAGGACGTCATGATGGAGCAGGTGCCCACCTCCGTTCTCTCGGACGATCCTTGTCATCTCGGCGAGGGCCCGACCTATGACGTGACCACCGATACCGCCTGGTGGTTCGACATCCGCGAGGGACGGCTGTTCGAGGCGCAACTTGGCCGTGGCAGCATCCGCGTCCATGCGCTCGGCCGGATGGCGAGCGCGCTCGGGCGCATCGATGCCGAACGGCAGTTGATCGTCGCTGAGGACGGGCTTTACATCCGCAAGCTCGCCGATGGCGCCATGACGCTGTTCCTCGCGCTCGAGGCGGACAATCCCGTCACGCGCTCCAATGATTGCCGTGTGCACCAGTCCGGCACGTTCTGGATCGGCACCATGGGCAAGAAGGCCGAGCCGAAGGCTGGGGCGATCTACGCGCTCCATCGCGGCAAGATCTCGACGCTGTTTCCCGGCATCAGCATCCCCAATTCGATCTGCTTCTCGCCGGATGGCGCAACCGGCTATTTCACCGACACTCCGCGCGCCGTGCTCTATGCCGTGCCGCTCAATCCCGCGACCGGCCTGCCGCGCGGCGAGCCGGAGGTGCTGCTGCGCCATACCGGCATTGGCGGTCTCGACGGCTCGGTATGCGACGCCGACGGGCAGATCTGGAACGCCTGCTGGGGCGCGAGCCGGATTGACGTCTATTCTCCGCAAGGTGAACGCCTGCGCTCGCTCAGCGTGCCGGCCCGGCAGGCGAGTTGCCCGGCCTTCGTCGGCCCCGGCCTGTCGCGTCTCCTCGTCACTTCCGCCTGGCAGGATATGGACACGGCCGCCCGCGCCGCCGATCCGCAAGCCGGTTACACTTTTCTATTGGAGGCCTCCGCGCGCGGTCGCGCGGAGCCCGACGTCAAGCTCGCATAGGAGACAAGAAAGAGCCCACGACCACGTTCTCGACGACACGACCAAACAATCTGACACCCAAGGGAGTGAAACATGCTGAAACTGAAGACCGCATTCCTCGCACTGGCGCTGGCGGGCGCTGCGACGATGGCCACAAGCCTTCCCGCTTCCGCCCAGGACAAGGCGACCGTCGGCATCGCCATGCCGACAAAGTCGTCGGCGCGTTGGATCGACGACGGCAACAACATGGTCAAGGTGCTGAAGGAGCGCGGCTACAACACCGACCTGCAATACGCCGAGGACGACATTCCGAACCAGCTGTCGCAAGTCGAGAACATGGTGACCAAGGGCGCGAAGGCGCTGGTGATCGCCGCGATCGACGGCACGACGCTGTCCGACGTGCTCAAGCAGGCGAAAGCAAAAGGCATCACCGTGATCGCCTATGACCGCCTGATCCGCGGCACGCCGAACGTCGACTATTACGCGACCTTCGACAATTTCCAGGTCGGCGTCTTGCAGGCGCAATCGATCGAGCAGGGGCTTGGGCTGAAGGAAGGCAAGGGCCCGTTCAACATCGAGCTGTTCGGCGGCTCGCCGGACGACAACAATGCCTACTTCTTCTACAACGGCGCGATGAGCGTGCTGAAGCCCTACATCGACAGCGGCAAGCTCGTCGTCGCCTCGGGCCAGATGGGCATGGACAAGGTCGCGACCCTGCGTTGGGATGGCGCCACCGCCCAGGCCCGGATGGACAATCTGCTCAGCGCCTACTACGGCAACAAGAAGCTCAATGCCGTGCTGTCGCCCTATGACGGCATCTCGATCGGCATCATTTCGTCACTGAAGGGCGTCGGCTATGGCAGCGCCGGTCAGCCGATGCCGATCATTTCGGGGCAGGACGCTGAGGTGCCCTCGATCAAGGCGATGCTGCGCGGCGATCAATATTCGACCATCTTCAAGGACACCCGCGACCTCGCCAAGGTGACCGCCGACATGGTCGACGCCGCGCTCGCCGGCAAGCAGGTCACGGTCAACGACACCAAGACCTACGAGAACGGCGTCAAGACCGTGCCGTCCTACCTGCTCAAGCCGGTCGTGGTCTACAAGGACAATTGGGAGAAGGTCCTGGTCGACAGCGGCTACTACAAGAAGGCGCAGTTCCAGTAACTTTCTTTTCCCTCTCCCCGCGTGCGGGGAGAGGGGGACTCTCGATGAGGGACGAAAAGCACGTCCACACTCGTCATGCCCGGGCTTGTCCCGGGCATCCACGCCTTCGTCGCAGGCGGCTGCACGTGGATGGCCGGGACAAGCCCGGCCATGACGACGCGGAGACGTTCAGGAGTATGATCACATGACCGCCATGCTGGAGATGCGTAACGTCAGCAAGAGCTTTGCCGGTGTGCAGGCGCTGCGCGACGTCAACTTCTCGGTTCACGCCGGGCAGATCCACGCGCTCGTCGGTGAGAACGGCGCCGGCAAGTCGACGCTGATGAAGGTGCTGAGCGGGGTCTATCCGCACGGCAGCTACGAGGGCACCATCGTCTTCGAAGGCGAGGAGCGGCGCTTCCGCGACATCAACGATTCCGAGGCGCTCGGCATCATCATTATCCACCAGGAGCTGGCGCTGATCCCGCTGATGTCGATCGCGGAAAACATCTTCCTGTCGCATCCGCCCTCGAAGCTCGGCGTGATCGACCGCGACGAGGTGTACCGGCGCACGCAGGAGTTGCTGGCGCAGGTCGGCCTGAAGGAATCTCCGGATACGCTGATCACCGATCTCGGCGTCGGCAAGCAGCAACTGGTCGAAATCGCGAAGGCGCTGTCCAAGCGGGTGCGGATGCTGATCCTGGACGAGCCGACCGCCAGCCTGAACGAGGCCGACAGCGCCGCGCTGCTTGAACGCCTGATGACCTTCCGCGAGCAGGGCATCGGCTCGATTCTGATCTCGCACAAGCTCAACGAGGTCGCCAAGGTTGCCGACCACATCACCGTGCTGCGCGACGGCCGTACCGTCGACAGCATCGATTGCCATGCCGAGCCGATCCAGGAAGACCGCATCATCCGCAGCATGGTCAATCGCGATATGGCTCACCGTTTCCCGGAGCGTAGCGCCAAGATCGGCGAGCCCGTGCTCGACGTTGCCAACTGGTCGGTCTATCACCCGATCCATCCCGAGCGGCAGGTGATCAAGAACGTCAATTTCGGCGTCAGGCGCGGCGAGGTCGTCGGCATTGCCGGATTGATGGGCGCCGGACGCACCGAATTTGCCATGAGCCTGTTCGGCCGCTCCTGGGGAACCAATATCAGCGGCGCCATCCGGCTGGAGGGGCGGGAGATCGTGCTGCCGAGCGTCGCGGCGGCGATCGACGCCGGCCTTGCCTATGTCACCGAGGACCGCAAGCAGCTCGGCCTGATCCTGGCCGACGACGTCCGCAAGAACATCACGCTCGCCAGCCTCGACCAGGTCGCGCCCGGCCGGGTGATCGACGACATCGCCGAGCTGAAGGTCGCCAGCGACTATCGCACCCGCATGCGCATCCGCTGCTCCGACGTCTACCAGGAGACCGGCCAGCTCTCCGGCGGCAACCAGCAGAAGGTGGTGCTGTCGAAATGGCTGATGACCGACCCAAAAGTCCTGATCCTGGACGAGCCCACGCGGGGCATCGACGTCGGTGCCAAATACGAGATTTACTGTATCATCAACGAGCTGGCGGAAGCCGGCCGCGGCGTCGTGGTGATATCCTCGGAAATGCCCGAGCTGCTCGGCATCTGCGACCGCATCTGCGTCATGAATGAGGGCGCCTTCGTTGGCGAGTTCAAGGGCGCGGACGCGACGCAAGAGAAGATCATGCGCGCCATCATGCGCAACGAACGAAACATTGGGAACGCCGCACCCGCGGCCGCGGAAATGGGAGGAATGCAGCCATGACCGACAAGACGGTATCGCTGCCCGAGGAGCGCCGGCACGGCAGCTTCATCAAGAACAATCTGCGCAACTACGGCATGCTGATGTCGTTGATCGCGATCATGCTGTTTTTCCAGGTGATGACCGGCGGCACGCTGCTGCAGCCGCTCAACCTGACCAATCTGGTGCTTCAGAACAGCTACATCGTCATCATGGCGCTGGGCATGCTTCTGGTGATCGTCACCGGCCATATCGACCTCTCGGTCGGCTCGGTCGCGGGCTTTGTCGGCGCGGTCGCCGCTGTGCTGATGGTGACCTACAAGGTCGACTACACGCTCGCCTTCATCGCCTGCCTGCTGCTGGGGGCGGCGATCGGTGCGGCGCAGGGCTACTGGGTGGCCTATTTCGGCATTCCGTCCTTCATCGTCACGCTGGCGGGCATGCTGGTGTTCAAGGGGCTCGCGCTCGCGGTGCTGCAGGGCCAGTCACTCGGCCCGTTCCCGGCAACCTTCCAGAAGCTGTCTTCCGGCTTCATTCCGGAGCTTCTGCCCGAGGCCGGCACGCTGCATCCGACCTCCATGCTGGTCGGCGCCGTGCTCGCGCTCGGCCTCGTCTATGCCAGCGCCAAGGGACGGTCGCGCGAGCAGTTGCATGGCATCGAGGTCGAGCCCTATGCGTTCTTCCTGGGGAAGAGCGTCCTGCTCGCCTGCGCCGTGCTCTATTTCACCTATCTGATCGCTTCGCATCGCGGCCTGCCGAACGTGCTGGTCATCATGACCGCGTTGATCGCGCTCTACGGCTTCGTCACCCGTCGCACCGTGATCGGTCGGCAGGTCTATGCAGTCGGCGGCAATGCGAAGGCGGCGAAGCTGTCGGGCATCAAGACCGAGCGGCTGACCTTCTTCACCTTCGTCAACATGGGCGTGCTCGCCGCACTCGCGGGCCTTGTCTTCGCCGCGCGCCTCAACACCGCGACCCCGAAGGCCGGGCTCGGCTTCGAGCTCGACGTCATCGCCGCCTGCTTCATCGGCGGCGCTTCAGCTTATGGCGGCGTGGGTCGGGTCGGCGGCGCCGTGGTCGGCGCCATGATCATGGGCGTGATGAACAACGGCATGTCCATCCTCGGCATCGGCATCGACTATCAGCAGGTTATCAAGGGTCTGGTGTTGCTCGGGGCGGTGTGTATCGACGTGTATAACCAGCGGCGGTAGCCGCAACGGCGTTGTCGTAGGTAGCCGCAACGGCGCTGTCGTAGGGTGGGCAAAGGCGCATCGCGCCGTGCCCACCACCTGTCTCCGATCGAGAGAAAAATGGTGGGCACGCTTCGCTTTGCTCACCCTACGGTATTACGGCAGCGGTGATTGCGTCGTGAACAGCACCGCCGCGATCGCGACGGAAAGGCTCACCGCCGACACCGTTGCCACGGTCGACAAGACCCCCATTCGCCGGAGCGCGAGGGCGAACACGATGATGATGGGGGTCGCGGTCATCAGCCCGATTTGTGCATCGCTCATCTTATCGCTCGCCGTTTTGCGGAACCGCCGGATGACATCCACCCTATGACGGCAGGGAGGGCGGAACGTTGCGGCAGCGCAAACGCGCCTCTGGCCGGTTGCACTATTTGTCCGCCGACAAAGTCGGAATCGCGCAGGCGGGATATCTCTCCGACGACTTGATGCGGAAGGCAGATGTCGGCTACGGACTTCGAACAACAAGGCACCGGCTGGGGAATCCTGGAAGATCTTCCCGGCGATCCCATGATGTGGGTGCTCATCTTCAGCGAACTCGCCGCTTTCGGCCTGTTCCTCGGTGCCTTCGTCATCGCTCGTGCGCTTCACCCGGCGGTCTTCGCGGCCGGTCAGGCCACGCTTGATGCGCACCTGGCGGGACTCAACACCATCGTGCTCGTGACCAGTGGCTGGACTGCCGCACGGGCGACGGCTGCAGCACGGGCGAGCGCAAGGGGATGTGCGCGCGGCTGGCTGTTCGGCGCCATGGCGCTCGGCGCGCTCTTCATCGCGATCAAGCTGCTCGAATATGCCGGCGAGATCGCGTCAGGAAACGGCCTGGAGACCAGCCCGTTCTTCACACTGTACTTCCTCCTCACCGGCTTCCACCTCCTGCATGTCGGCCTCGGCATCGTGATCCTGGCCGTCGTTTCCCGGGGTGCCCGGCCGGCAAGCGTCGAGACCGGAACCGCGTTCTGGCACATGGTCGATCTGCTTTGGATCGTCATATTTCCGATTCTATATCTCGTGCGCTGATGATTCCGGATCGTCTCGACATCACCTGGCTTGTGCTGATCGGCCTCGCGCTCGCAACCGTTCTGGTTCCATCAATTGTCACGCGACCGCTGCTCGGCAACGCCCTGCTGCTGGCCTTCGCCGCGCTCAAGGGCCGCCGGATCGTGCTCGATTTCCTCGATCTTCGCGCCGCGCCCGCGCTCTGGCGCGGCCTCGTGAGCGCCTGGCTCGTCATCGTCCTGCTGTTTGCCTGGTCCGCGTCGGCGGTGGTCGCCCTGATCTGACACGCTCATTGCGCCCTGACAAAGAACCGGCCGGTCGGAGCGGCAATAAATCGCAGCATCGCACCTCGACTGGAATCAACCGGAAAGGATTGGCAATGGCTGAACGCCTGACCAAGACGGCCGCTCGAAATGTCTTCTACGGCGGCTCGGCCTTTTTCTTCGCCATTTTCATAGGGCTGACGGCACACAGCCACTACTACATGGTCACGACGTCCACGGACGCAACGATGCTGACGTCGTCGGTCGCCCGGGGCAAGCATGTCTGGGAGAAGAACTCCTGCATCAACTGCCACACGCTGCTCGGCGAGGGTGCCTATTTCGCGCCTGAGGTCGGCAACGTCTGGGATCGCTGGGGCGGCAACGAGGACCCGGCCGCAGCGCGCGAGACGCTGAAAGCCTGGATGCAGTCGCAGCCGTCCGGTGCGCCAGGCCGGCGGCAGATGCCGCAGTTCAACCTCACCAACCAGGAGCTCGATGATCTCGCCGACTTCCTGCAATGGACCAGCAAGATCAAGCGGCAGGAATGGCCGCCGAACAAGGCCGGCTGAGCGCCTTCCTCTTTCAAGACAGAGAGAACCCGAGATGAAATATCAAACCCAGAAAGTCGCGATGCTGTATTTCTACGGCGCGCTGACCCTGTTCCTGGCCCAGGTCCTGTTCGGCCTTCTCGCAGGAACCATCTACGTCCTGCCCAACACGCTGTCGACGCTCCTGCCGTTCAATATCGTCAGGATGATCCACACCAACGCGCTGATCGTATGGTCGTTGATCGGCTTCATGGGCGCGACCTACTTCCTGCTCCCGGAAGAGACCGAGACCGAGCTCTATAGCCCGCTGCTGGCGAAGATCCAGTTCTGGATGTTCTTCGGTGCCGCCGGCGTCGCCGTGGTCGGCTATCTCTTCCACTATCACGAGGGCCGTGAGTTCCTCGAACAGCCCTTCATCATCAAGGTCGGCATCGTCGTCGTCTGCCTGATGTTCCTGTTCAACGTCACGATGACGGCGCTGAAGGGCCGCAAGACCACGATCACCAACATCCTGCTGTTTGGCCTGTGGGGCGTCGCGATCTTCTTCCTGTTCGCCTTCTACAACCCGGCGAACCTTGCCGTCGACAAGATGTACTGGTGGTACGTCGTCCATCTCTGGGTCGAAGGCGTCTGGGAGCTGATCATGGCCTCCGTGCTCGCTTATCTCATGATCAAGCTCAACGGCATCGATCGTGAGGTCGTCGAGAAGTGGCTCTACGTGATCATCGGCCTTGCCCTGTTCTCGGGCATCCTCGGCACCGGCCACCACTTCTATTGGATCGGCGCGCCCGGCTACTGGCAGTGGATCGGTTCGCTGTTCTCCACGCTGGAGGTTGCGCCGTTCTTCACCATGGTGATCTTCACGGTGCAGATGACCTGGAAGGCCGGCCGCAAGCATCCGAACCGCGCCGCGCTGTTGTGGTCGGTCGGCTGCTCGGTGATGGCGTTCCTCGGCGCCGGCGTGTGGGGCTTCCTGCACACGCTGTCCTCAGTGAACTACTACACCCACGGCACGCAGGTCACCGCCGCGCACGGCCATCTCGCCTTCTTCGGCGCCTATGTGATGCTGAACCTGTCGGTGATGGCCTATGCGATCCCGCAGCTGAAGGGACGGGCGCCCTATCACCAGTGGCTGTCCATGACGAGCTTCTGGATCATGTGCACGGCCATGATGGTGATGACCTTCGCGCTGACCTTCGCCGGCGTGGTCCAGGTCCATCTCCAGCGCGTGCTCGGCCAGGGCTACATGGACGTGCAGGATCAGCTCGCGATGTTCTACTGGGTCCGTCTCGGCTCCGGTGTGTTCGTTGCGATCTCCGCACTGATGTTCGTCTGGGCCGTGCTGGTGCCGAGCCGCGAGAGGCAGGCGGTCATTCCCGCCGCGCTGCAGCCGGCTGAGTAAACCCAAAGGCCGGCCGCGGTTCGCCGCGGCCGCCGCCCTCTCTTTGCGAATTCCGGAGGAAGATCATGAACGCAGCACTTCTCGCCGTGGCGGCACCTGGACCCGAGTTGCCGGCCTATGTCGCGAGTGGCAACGAATGCGCGCTGTTCGAACACGCCTGGCGCCATCAACTCCCTGTGCTGCTCAAGGGGCCGACCGGCTGCGGCAAGACCCGCTTCGTCGCGCACATGGCGGCGCGGCTGGGGCTGCCGCTTCACACCGTCGCCTGTCATGACGATCTGACCGCCGCCGATCTCACCGGCCGGCATTTGCTCAGGGGCGGCGACACCGTGTGGACCGATGGTCCGCTGACGCGCGCCGTGCGCGAAGGCGGCATCTGCTATCTCGACGAGGTCGTGGAGGCCCGCAAGGACGTCACCGTCGTGCTGCATCCTCTGACCGACGATCGCCGCATCCTGCCGCTGGAACGTACCGGCGAGGAGCTGGTGGCGCCGCGCAGCTTCATGCTCGTCGTCTCCTACAATCCCGGCTACCAGACGCTGCTGAAGGCGCTGAAGCCCTCGACGCGTCAGCGCTTCGTCGCCATCGAATTCGATTTCCTGCCGCCGGAGCAGGAGATCGGTGTCGTGTCCGCCGAAAGCGGGCTGTCGCCGGAGCGCGTGCGGCCGCTGGTGGGGCTGGCTGGTCGGCTGCGTGCGCTTAGGGGACACGATCTGGAGGAGGGCGTCTCGACCCGGCTCGTGGTCTATTGCGCGACCCTGATCGCCGCGGGCACCTCGATCGGCGATGCCGTGCTGGCCGGCATGATCGAGCCGCTGACCGACGACGCCGACGTCAAGGCGGCGCTGCTGGACGTCGCACGCGCCGTCATCGGGTGAGGCCGCACCGATGCTCGACTTCCTCGAACTGGAGGAGACGGTCGGCCGCGCCTGGCACAGGATGGTCGGCGGCATCGCGAGCTATCCGGCTCACGATGATCACGCCGTCTCACTGACCGAGGTGAGAGGGCGGCTGGCGGTGATGTTCCGGGCGCTCGGCGGTGAGACGGGGGTGCAGATTGCAAGCGCGGGCGCGCGAAAATCGGGGCACCGTCTCGGCTGGCGGCAACGCATCGGCCTCGGAGACGAGCGGCTCGAGCAGCCGGGCCGCGACGCCGCGACCATCTTCCTTCCCGATCGCATCTCGATCTTTCCCGACCGCGCCTTGAACGCGGCGCTCTATCGCTGGCTTGCGGCGTGGTTTGCAGCCGCGCCGATCGACACGATCACGGAAGTCGATCCGCTGCGGCGGGATCTGCTGCTGTTGCGCCGGGCCAGCGAGACGGCGGTCTTTGTGCTCACGCAATTTCCCGGGCTTGCTGGCGATTACGCGAGGCTCGCCGCAGCAACTGCCGCGGCCCGGCCTCGTCGTCCCCTCCCGCGCATCGAGCAGGAGGTCGAGCAGATCGTGCTGGCCCTGCTCGGAGCCGGCAAGGCGCCTTCCGGCAAGCTATGGCCGGCGATGATGGGCACCGGCCCGCTGGCGGACAAGGCGCCGCCGGGCTATCGTTCGATCCTGCCGTGCCCGCTCTGGGGGGATTGCTGGACGCGCGAGCTCTCGCCCGCGCATGCCGGCGAGGACGAATGCGCATCGGGCGCGGAAGCTGCGGCCGAGAACGATCGCAAACGCTTTGCCGTCCGCGAGCGCGAGGACAACGCCGACCGCCGCGATCCTTTCGTGCTCAACCGCTTCGAGAAGATCCTGGCGATGGCCGAGATGGTCAATGTCGACCGTCCCGCCGACGACAGCGAGGACGAGGATGCGCAGAAAGCTGCCGGCGATCTCGAGGAGATCACGCTCAGCCGCCGCTCCGGCGAGCCGGCGAGCCGGTTCAAGTTCGATCTCGACCTGCCGCCGGAGGCCCTCGATGCCTCGAAGCTGAATGCGGACCTCGCCTATCCCGAATGGGACTATCGCAGCGGCTCCTACCTGCCGGATCATTGCCGCGTGCTCGCAGGCGCGGCCTCCGAGCAAGGTGAGAGCTGGACGCCTGACGACGCCATGCGCCGGCACATCCGCCAGGTGCGCCGCCGCTTCGAGGTGCTGCGGCCGCGCCGCGAATTGATGCGCGCCCAGGCCGACGGACACGACCTCGATCTCGACGCGCTGGTGCGGGCGCGGTGCGACCTGCGCGCCGGCAGCGGCGGCAGCGGTCTCGATCGCATCCATGTCGCCATGCGCCCGCAAGGGCACGATCTCGCCGTCACGCTGCTCGTCGACGTCTCGCTCTCCACGGATGCCTGGGTCGACGGCTACCGCGTGCTCGACGTCGAGAAGGAGGCGCTGCTGGTGCTTGCCAACGGGCTTTCGGCCTGCGGCGATCACCACAGCATCCTGACCTTCACCTCGCGCCGGCGCTCCTGGGTGCGGCTCGAGACGGTCAAGGCCTTCGGCGAGCCGATGAGCGCGACGGTGGAGCGCCGGATCGGCGCGTTGAAGCCAGGCTATTACACGCGGATCGGCACGGCGGTGCGCCACGCCGCGGCCGAGCTCGCCCGCCAGCCGCAGCGCAAGAAGCTGCTGATCGTCCTTACCGACGGCAAGCCGAACGACGTCGATCATTACGAAGGTCGCTTCGCGGTCGAGGACACCCGCAAGTCGGTGCAAGAGGCGCGCCGGCTCGGCATCGCCGCCTTTGGCGTCACGGTGGACGCGACCGCGCAATCCTACTTCCCGACCCTGTTCGGCCGCGGCGGCTACGCCATCGTCGGCAACATCAAGCGGCTGCCCACGGCGCTGCCGGCGATCTACCGGCAGGTCGCGCATTGACAAGGAACCGCCGGCCCTCGCTGTAGTCGAGCTATTGCTCACTTGCTGGGTATATGATCGAATGGCCGGATGGAGCAGGGCCGGCCGAGACCTGAACTGATCATCTTCGATTGCGACGGCGTGCTCGTCGACAGCGAGCTGCTGAGCTGCCGGTGCCTGTCCGAGGTGCTGGCCGAGTTCGACATCGCGCTCAGCCAGCAGCAGGCGCTCGAGCTCTTTCTCGGCCGCAGCACCAAGGCGATCGAGCAGCATTATCGTGGTCTCGGCCGGATCGTGCCGGAGAGTTTTCTGCCGCGCCTGAAGTCGCAAGTGCTGTCGACGTTCGCAGCTTGTCTTCAGCCGATCCCCGACATTGCCGGCGTGATATCCGACTTGTCCGTGCCGTTTTGCGTGGCCTCGTCCAGCGATTTCGATCGCGTCGCGCTCGCTCTCGACGTGACCGGCCTGCGGGCGCATTTCGGCGAGCGGATCTACACCGCGCAAATGGTCCGGCATGGCAAGCCGGCGCCGGACCTCTTTCTGCTCGCGGCGGAGAAGATGGGGGTGCAGCCTGCGCGCACGCTGGTGATCGAGGACAGCGTCAGCGGAGTTGCGGCGGGCAAGGCGGCCGGCACGACGGTCTGGGGATTTGTCGGCGGCAGCCATTACCGCGGCCGTGACGGGCAGGCTATATTGTCCGGCGCGGGGGCCGACCGGGTCTTCGCCCGCATGAGCGATTTCTGGGAGGCGTGAGGCCCGCATGGCCGCCGACAACGACAAGTCGCGACTCGACGATGCCGCGCGCGCCGGCTGGCTCTATTTCATCGCCGGTCACACCCAGGACGAGATCGCAAAAATGCTCCAGGTCTCGCGGGCCTCGGCGCAGCGGCTGGTCTCGCTGTGCCTTGCCGAGCGCCTCATCACCTTCCGGCTCGAACATCCCATCGCCGCCTGCATGGAGCTTGCGGCGCGCCTGAAGCAGCGGTTCGACCTCGTCCATTGCGAGGTGGTGCCGGCCGATCCTGCTGCTCCCCAGGCCACCGCAGGCATCGCGGAGCGCTGCGCCAATCTGCTGGACGCGACGCTGCGTTCGGAGACGCCCGTGATCGTGGCGCTCGGCACCGGCCGTGCCGTGCGCGCCGCGGTCGAGCGCGTCACGCCGATCGACCGGCCCAATCACCAGATCGTCTCGCTGGTCGGCAACATCTCCGCCGACGGTTCGGCGAGCTTTTACGACACCGTCGGCCGGCTCGCCGACCGCACGGGGGCGCGGCACTATCCGATGCCGTTGCCGTTCCTGATGTCGTCCGAGGACGAGCGCAACAAGATGGTTCGCATCGAACCGATCGCCAAGGTAAAGGCGGTCGCGGCCAAGGCGGATTTGCGCCTCGTCGGCATCGGCCAGATGGACCAGAAGGCGCAGGTCCACATCGACGGCTTCGTCACCCGCGACGAATTGTTCGAGATGATGCGGCTGGGCGCCATCGGCGAGATCACCGGCTGGGCCTATGATTCCAGGGGACGTCTGCTCAAGGCCGGCACCAACAAGCGCCTCACCAGCATTCCGCCGGAAGTGCCGGCGAAGGCCACGACGATCGGTGCCGCGGTGGGGGCGGCGAAGGTGACCGCGATCGCCGCGGCGTTGAACGGGGGGCTGGTTAACGGCCTGATCACCGACGAGACCACCGCAAGGGCGATTCTGGAGCGGTAGGGCGGGCGGTCTCGCCACTTGCTCCGCTGTCATCATCCGCGAAAGCGGATGATCCAGTACGCCGCGGCCCCGCTTGGGGCAAACCAACTGACGACACGGAGGACTGGGTGCCCCGCTTTCGCGGAGCACGATAGCGTGGGTGAGTCATCCACCTGCCACCCCTCCCGCACCGCAGCACTCATAAGTTGCGCAAACGCCCGTGCGCCTGCTTGACAAGGCTCCTTCCTTGAGTTGAACATACGCTCAACGCGTGGGTATATGCTCAAACGCGATTGAGGGGAGGTCACCGTGAAACACATCCTGGGCGCCGTCTGCGGCGCATCTGCACTTTTGCTGGCCGTTCCCGCGATGGCCGAAACGACCCTGACGATCGCCACCGTCAACAACGGCGACATGATCCGCATGCAGGGGCTGACGAGTGAGTTCACCAAGAACAATCCCGACATCACGGTGAAGTGGGTGACGCTGGAGGAGAACGTGCTGCGCCAGCGCGTCACCACCGACATCGCCACCAAGGGCGGTCAATTCGACGTGCTCACCATCGGCACCTATGAGGTGCCGATCTGGGCCAAGAAGGGCTGGCTGGTGCCGCTCGCCAATCTCGGGAGCGATTACGACGTCGCCGACCTCCTGCCCAAGATCAAGGACGCGGTCTCCGTCGACGGCAAGCTCTACGCCGCGCCGTTCTACGGCGAAAGCTCGATGGTGATGTATCGCACCGATCTGTTCGAGAAGGCCGGCCTGAAGATGCCGGAAAAGCCGACCTGGGATTTCGTGGTCGACGCCGCCAGGAAGCTCACCGACAAGAGTGCGGGCACCTACGGCATTTGCCTCCGCGGCAAGGCCGGCTGGGGCGAGAACATGGCGTTCCTCTCGGCCATGGCCAATTCCTACGGTGCGCGCTGGTTCGACGAGAAGTGGCAGCCGCAGTTCAACACGCCGGAATGGAAGGCGACGCTGACGACGTACGTCAATCTCATGAAGGAAGCCGGCCCGCCCGGCGCGAGCTCCAACGGCTTCAACGAGAATCTGGCGCTGTTCAACGCCGGCAAGTGCGCGATGTGGATCGACGCCACGGTCGCGGCATCCTTCGTCACCAACCCGAAGGACTCCAAGGTCGCCGACAAGGTCGGTTTCGCGCTGGCGCCCAACACCGGCCTCGGCAAGAACGCCAACTGGCTGTGGGCCTGGAATCTCGCGATCCCCGCCGGCTCCAAGAAGACTGAAGCGGCCGAGAAGTTCATCGCCTGGGCAACCAGCAAGGACTACACCAAGCTCGTCGCCTCGAAGGATGGCTGGGCCAACGTGCCGCCGGGCACGCGCACCTCGCTCTACCAGAACCCCGACTATCTGAAGGTCGCCCCGTTCGCCAAGCTGACGCTGGCCTCGATCGACGCGGCCGATCCGAACAAGCCGACGGTGAAGCCGGTGCCTTACGTCGGGGTGCAATACGCCGCGATTCCCGAATTCCAGGGCATCGGCACCCAGGTCGGCCAGCAATTCTCGGCCGCGCTTGCCGGCTCGATGACGGTCGAAGCCGCGCTGACGGCGGCGCAATCGGCAACCGAGCGCGAGATGAAGCGCGCCGGCTACATCAAGTGAACCCGAGCTCGACCTCCTGAGCTCAGACTTGCGGCCATCCGCCGATCCCCCGATGGATGGCCGCCTTCTTTCCGAGGTTTCATTTTGACGCGTTTTCCCTCCGCGAACCGGCCTCCACTTCGCTCGAAAACGCTCTGAAGGAGAAGTCAGGGATGGCAACCCGGCAGACGCAGCTTCTTGCGCGCTCGCTCCTGACGCCTGCGGTCGGGCTGCTCTTCATCTGGATGATCGTTCCGCTCGCGCTGACGATATACTTCTCGACCCTGCATTACAGCCTGCTCGATCCCGGCTCCGAGTCGTTCGTGGGCCTGGAGAATTTCCGCTACTTCCTCACCGATCCCGCGTTCCTGGCCTCGCTTCAGAACACGCTGGTGCTGGTCGGCTCCGTGCTCGCGCTGACGATCCTGCTCGGCATTCCGCTCGCGCTGTTGATGGACCAGCCGGTGATCGGGCGCAATTTCGTGCGGCTGATGGTGATCGCGCCGTTCTTCGTGATGCCGACGGTCAGCGCGCTGGTCTGGAAGAATCTGTTGATGCATCCGGTGTCCGGCCTGTTTGCCTGGCTCGCCTCGTTGTTCGGCCTGACGCCGATCGACTGGTTCAACGACGTGCCGCTCTTCGCCGTGATCCTGATCGTGACCTGGCAATGGCTGCCGTTCGCGACGCTGATCCTGCTCACCGCGCTGCAATCGCTCGACGAAGAGCAGAAGGAGGCCGCCGAGATGGACGGCGCCAGCGCGGTATCGACCTTCATTTACATCACGCTGCCGCATCTGGCGCGCCCCATCACGGTGGTGATCCTGATCGAGACGATCTTCCTGCTGACGGTGTTTGCCGAGATCTTCGTCACCACCGGGGGAGGGCCGGGCCTGCAAACCACCAACATCGCCTTCCTGATCTATTCGCAGGCGCTGATCCAGTTCGACGTCGGCAGCGCCTCGGCGGGCGGCCTCGTCGCGGTGGCGATCGCCAACGTCGTCGCCTTCTTCCTCGTCCGCATCGTCGGCCGCAATCTGGAGGCTTGAAGCATGGCGCGGATCGCGACGACACGGCGGGTGGTGGCCTCGACGATCGGAGCGTGGTTCTTCGGCTTCCTGATCTTCTTCCCGATCCTGTGGATGATGCTGACGAGCTTCAAGACCGAGCTCGAGGCGTTTGCGATACCGCCGTCCTTCCTGTTCTTCCACTGGACCACGGAAAACTATGCCACCGTGCAGGAGCGCAGCGACTATTTTCACCACGCGATGAACTCGATCATCATCGCCGGCGGCTCGACGCTCATCGCTCTCTTGATAGCCATTCCCGCGGCCTGGTCGATGGCGTTCTCGCCGACGAAGCGCACCAAGGACATCCTGCTCTGGATGCTCTCAACCAAGATGATGCCGCCGGTCGGCGTCTTGGTGCCGATCTACCTGATCTACAAGTCCTTCGGTCTGCTGGATTCCCGCATCGGCCTCGTCTTCATCCTGTGCCTCGGCAATCTGCCGATCGTGATCTGGATGCTCTTCACCTATTTCAAGGAGATCCCGCGGGACATTCTCGAAGCCGCGCGCATGGACGGCGCCACGATCGGCCGCGAGCTGGTCTACGTGCTGACGCCGATGGCGATCCCGGGGCTGGCGTCCACGATGCTGTTGAACCTGATCCTCGCCTGGAACGAGGCGTTCTGGACGCTCAATCTGTCGACCTCGAACGCGGCGCCGCTGACCACGTTCATCGCCTCCTATTCGAGCCCGGAAGGGCTGTTCTGGGCAAAGCTGTCGGCGGCCTCGACGATGGCGATCGCGCCCATTCTCGTCCTCGGTTGGTTCAGCCAGAAGCAGCTCGTGCGCGGGCTCACCTTCGGCGCGGTGAAGTAGAGGGGCTGCCGGATCATGGGTCAGATCACACTTCAAGGCGTGCAGAAATCCTTCGGCCCCGTGCACATCATCAAGGGCGCCGATTTGGACATCGCCGACGGCTCGTTCGTGGTCTTCGTCGGCCCGTCCGGCTGCGGCAAGACGACCTTGCTGCGTCTGATTGCCGGGCTCGAAGACGTCTCTGGCGGCAAGATCCTGATCGACGGCAAGAACGTCGTCGACACTCCGCCCGCCAAGCGCGGACTGTCGATGGTGTTTCAGTCCTACGCGCTCTATCCGCATATGAGCGTGCGCGGCAATATCGGCTTCGGCCTGAAAATGGCCGGCCTTGCCAAGGACGAGATCAACCGCAAGGTCGAGGCGGCCGCCGCCACGCTGAACCTCACGCCTTATCTCGACCGCAAGCCGCGCGAGCTCTCCGGCGGCCAGCGCCAGCGCGTCGCGATCGGCCGCGCCATCGTGCGCGAGCCCAAGGCGTTCCTGTTCGACGAGCCGCTGTCCAATCTCGATGCCGCGCTGCGCGTGCAGATGCGCATCGAGGTGACCAGGCTCCAGAAGCAGCTCGGCACCACCGCGATCTACGTCACTCACGACCAGGTCGAGGCCATGACCATGGCCGACAAGATCGTCGTACTCAACGGCGGCAAGATCGAGCAATATGGCTCGCCCCTCGAGCTCTACGAGCGGCCCGACAATCTCTTCGTCGCCGGCTTCATCGGTTCGCCCAAGATGAATTTGGTGACCGGGGATCCGGCCAAGCAGCACGGTGCATCCACCATCGGCGTGCGGCCGGAGCACCTCAAGATCGAACGCGACGGCGCCGGCGGCTGGCAGGGCACGATCGCGGTCGCCGAGCATCTCGGCAGCGACACGTTCCTATACGTCGATGCCGGTGCGCTCGGCATGCTGACGGCGCGCTATATCGGGGAATTGAGCCTGCACGCCGGCGACCGCGTCTCGCTGGTGCCGGACCCTGCGCGCATCCACCGCTTCGACGAGGCCGGCAACGCGCTTCGAGGCTGACAAGAAACGTCAAGACAACGGAAACACCATCATGTACCTAGAAAAATTCAAGCTGAACGGCAAGACCGCGTTCATCACCGGCGGCGGCCAGGGCATCGGCCTTGGCTGCGCGGAAGCGCTGGCTGAAGCCGGCGCCAGGGTCGTCATCGGCGACCGCGACGGCAAGGTCGCCGACAGCGCCAAGGCCAGCCTGAAGGCGAAGGGCTTCGACATCGAAACCGCGATCATGGACGTGACCGATACCAAGCGCGTGGCCGAGGTCGCGAACGACCTCGTCGCCCGCCACGGCAAGGTGGACATTCTCGTCAACAATGCCGGCATCGCCCGCAGCGAAACCCCGGCCGAGACCGTCACCGACGAGCACTGGCTCAACGTCATCGACGTCAATCTCAACGGCACCTTCTGGTGCTGCCGCGAATTCGGCAAGCACATGCTGAAGGCGAAAAGCGGCGCCATCGTCAATGTCGGCTCGATGTCCGGCTTCATCGTCAACAAGCCGCAGGAGCAGTGCTTCTACAACGCCTCCAAGGCTGCCGTGCATCACCTGACCAAATCGCTGGCCGCCGAGTGGGGCGCGCGTGGCATCCGCGTCAATGCGGTGGCGCCGACATACATCGAGACGCCGCTCAACGCTTTCGTGAAGAGCAATGCCAAGATGTACGACGCCTGGATCGGTGGAACTCCGATGGCGAGGATGGGGCAGGTCGAGGAGATCGCCTCCGTCGTGCTGTTCCTCTCCTCGGAGGCCGCGAGCCTGATGACCGGCAGCATCGTGCTGGTGGATGGCGGCTACACTTGCTGGTAGGCTCACCGTCAAAACGGACGGAAAGCGACCGGGAGCGACAATGCCGCGAGCGTATATCGGCGTCGACGTGGGGACCACCAGCACGCGGGCAGGGGTGTTTGACCAGGCCGGAAACCTGCTTGCGACCGCGCGGCATCCGATCCGAATCTGGCACGAGGCCGGCGACATCGTCGAGCAGTCGTCTCAGGACATCTGGGAAGCCTGCACGACGTCGGTGCGAGCCGCGATGGCGCAAGCGAGCATTGCGCCCGACAGCATCGGCGGCATCGGCTTTGACGCCACGTGTTCGCTAGTTGTCCTCGACAGACGGGGCGAGCCGCTCACCGTCAGCGCGTCCGGCGAGGCGCAGCGCAATGTCATCGTCTGGATGGATCATCGTGCCATTGCCGAGGCGCGGCTGATCAACGAGACCGAGGATGCCGTGCTGAGCTATGTCGGCGGCTCGATCTCGCCGGAGATGGAGATGCCGAAGCTGCTATGGCTGAAGCGGCACATTCGCGGCAGCTTCGAGGCCGCCGGCCACTTCTTCGATCTGGCGGATTATTTGACCTGGCGCGCGACCGGCTCGCTGCAGCGCTCGACCTGTACCGTCACCTGCAAGTGGAATTATCTGGCCCATGACGGCGGCGGCTGGAGCGCGCAGTTCTTCAAGCGCATCGGCCTGTCGGACTTCGTGAACGAGACATACGCCCGCATCGGCACCGAGATCGTCGCCCCCGGCACGCGGCTCGGCAGCGGTCTCACCCGCACGGCCGCGGCCGAGCTCGGCCTGTCGCCGGGCACGCCGGTCGGTGCCTCGCTGATCGACGCCCATGCCGGCGGCATCGGCGCGATCGGCGGCCGCGACGGCTCGGGCGGGGCCAGCGATGTCTGCGACCGGCTCGCCTACATCATGGGGACGTCGGCCTGCATCATGGCGACGACGAAGGAGCCGTGCTTCGTGCCGGGCGTGTGGGGACCTTATTACTCCGGCATGGTCCCGGACTTCTGGCTCAACGAGGGCGGCCAGTCTGCCGCGGGCGCGGCGATCGACCATCTCCTCAAGTCGCATCCGGCCCATGCCGAGGCCAGCGCGCGGGCGCGCAGCGAGGGGCTCGACCTCATCGACTTCCTCGAGCGCCGCATCATCGCGCGTGCCGGCGATGCCAGCCGCGCCGCGCTGCTCGCGCGCGACGTTCATGTCCTGCCTGAATTCATCGGCAACCGCTCGCCCTACGCCGATCCTGATACGCGCGCGGTGATCGCGGGCCTCGATCTCGACACCGACATCGCCTCGATGGAGCGGCTGTTCGTCGCCGGCCTGTGCGGGCTCGCCTATGGGCTCGCCGAGGTGATCGAGGCCTTTGCCGCACATGGCGTGCGCTCCAGCATGATGATCATGGGCGGCGGCGCCAGCCGCAGCCCGCTGGTGCGGCAGATCATGGCCGACACGACGGGGCTCACCGTCGCGCTGCCGCAGACCAAGGAGCCGGTGCTGCTCGGTGCCGCGATGTTGGGTGCGGTGGCCGGCGGTGCCTATGCGTCGATCGGCGAGACCATGGCCAAGATGTCGGCGCTGGGACGGAAGAGCGAGCCGACCGCGCCTGACATGGCGGCGTTTCACACCCGCAAGCGCGAGGTCTACAAGTTGTTGCGCGAGCTCGATCGCGGCAGCCGCGCGGCGATGGGCGGCATCGCGAGAGGTTGAATGACATGCTGATTGCCTGCGGCGATGCGCTGATCGATTTCGTGCCGACGCGAACCGGCGAGGGGCGCGAGGCCGTGATGCCGGCCGTCGGCGGTTCCTGCCTCAATGTCGCGATCGGCATGGCGCGGCTGGGCGCGCCGACCGGCTTTGTCGGCGGCATCTCGACCGATTTGTTCGGGCGGATGATCGCAGATCATGCCGCGGCCTCTCACGTCGAACTCAATCTCGCGACCCGCAGCGATCGTCAGACCACGCTCGCTTTCGTCCGCATCGTCGCGGGCGAGTCGCACTACGCCTTCTACGATGCCGAGACCGCGACGCGGAACTGGACCTATCGGCGCGGGTCCATTCCCTTCGACACGGTTGAGGCCGTCCACATCGGCTCGACCACCCTGGTCAACGACCAGGGCGCGGCCGAGACCGGGGCCTTGATCGCGGACGCACGGCCGACTTCGACGATCTCCTTCGATCCAAACTGCCGGCCCAATCTGGTCAAGGACAAGCCGGCCTATCTCGCGCGCATGGCCGAGTTCGCGAACCAGGCCGATCTGATCAAGATGTCGGATGTCGACTTCGACTATCTCTTCGGCGACGAGCCGTATCAGCAGCGCGCGCGCGTGCTGCTCGGGCAGGGCACCAGCCTCGTCGTCATCACCCGCGGCAATAACGGCGCGATCGCGTGGCACGCGGGGGCAGGGCAGATCGAGGTCGCAGCGCCCGAGGTCGAAGTCGCTGACACGATCGGCGCGGGCGACAGCTTTCAGGCGGCGCTGCTCTTTGCCCTGCACAAGCAGGGTCGTATTGCCCGGGAAGCCTTGAAGGACATCGGTGCCGACGAGCTCCGCCGCGCGCTGTCCTTTGCCGCCAGTTGCGCCGGCCTCACCTGCACGCGCCCGGGCGCCGATCCGCCCTGGAGCCATGAGATGAGTGGGAACTGGTAGCGCGCCTCATATCCGCGCGACAACCTTCTCGGCGCATTTGAGAAATCTGGAGATCAGCGGGCTCTGGGAATCTCTTCGCCAGCACACCGCGATGTCGATGGAATCGGCTGCATCGCGCAGCGGCCTGAACACGATGCCGCGTGGCGCGCCGAGCTTGGCGCAGGCCGGCACGATCGCAAAGCCTTCGCCGGCGAGAACCAGGCTCATCGCCGAATGCACTGTCTCCACCCGGCTCGCAATCGGCATCACGATCTGATGTCGGCGCAGCATGGCTGCGACTGCGGAGGAGGCCGGATCCTGCTCCGGCGGCGGCAACGCGATCAGCGGGCGGCCCTGCAACCGCTCCATCGGCACCGCGACGAGCCGTGCGAGCGGCGAGCGGATCGGCATTGCCAGCATGAAGGGCTGTGCGCCGATCCTAGCCACCTGGATCTCGGGATGGTTGATGGCCGGCATGCACAGCGCGACCGTCACGCTGCGATCGAGCAGCCGGGCCTCGCGCGTCGATGCGCTGAGCTCGGCGAATTCGAGGTCGACGCCGGGAACCGAGCGCCGTAGCTCGGGGATGAGCCGCGGCAGCATCGCATTCGCCAGCACGAACATGTAGCCGACCGAGAGCCGCCCGCGCTTGCCGGCGGCGACCGCGCGCGCGGCTTCGGCGCCGTCGACGGCCAGCGCCAGCGCCTCGCTCGCGCGGGCCAGCAGCGCCTGGCCGGCCTCGGTCAGATCCATGCCACGGGTGCCGCGGCGGAACAGCGGCGCCCCGATCTCGGCCTCGAGCTTGCGGATCTGGACGGACAGCGGAGGCTGCGCCATCCGCAGCCGCTCGGCGGCCTTGCCGATGCTGCGCGCCTCGGCGACGGCGACGAAATAGCGGAGCCGGCGAAGATCCATTGGCATACCGAAAACGTATGGGTTGGCGATCAAAATCGTATTGGACGGCGAGTTAACAAAACTGTCATTCTCGCTGTCAATGTCCTCGGGCCAACGGCGGCCCGCTCCGGAGCGTGACGTGGCGATGAACGGCGACCCCTGTCTCTTGTCCGCAACCGAACTGCGCGGCCTCGTCGCCGCAAAGCGGATTTCGCCGGTCGAGATCGTCCGTGCCGTGCTTGCGCGCGCCGAGGCGCTCCAACCCGAGTTGAACTGTTTCATCACGCTCTGTGGCGACGAGGCGATGGCGCAGGCGCGCGCGGCCGAGCGCAAGCTGATGGCCGGTGAGCCGCTCGGCCTGCTGCACGGCATCCCGGTCACCGTCAAGGACATCGTCAACACCAAAGGCGTCAAGACCACCTTCGGCGCCGTTCCCTACAAGGACAACGTGCCGACCGAGGATGCCGTCGCGGTGGCGCGGCTGCGCAGCGAAGGCGCCATCCTGATCGGCAAGACCACGACGCCGGAATTCGGCAGCAAATGCCTGACGGATTCGCCCTTGTTCGGCCGGACCCGCAACGCCTGGGACGCCTGCCGCTCGTCCGGCGGCTCCAGCGGCGGCGCGGCGGTTGCGGTCGCCAGCGGCATCGCGCCGCTTGCGATTGCGACCGACGGCGGCGGCTCGACGCGGATTCCCGCCGCCTGCAATGGCGTGGTGGGTTTGAAGCAGAGCAACGGAATCATCCCGCACAGCCAGGCGCTGGACGTATTCGGCAACCAGACCTATGTCACGCCGACCACGCGCACCGTCGCCGACACCGCGCTGATGATGCAGGCCATGGCGGGCGAGGACGCCTGTGATCCCTGGTCGATCGGCGTGCCCGTGCCGGATTTCATCGGCACCGCGGCCCCGCGCGGCGATCTGCGCGGGCTCAGGATCCTGTACTGCCTGACGCCGCCGGGCCGTCCGGTGTCGGCCGAAGTCGCCGCCAGTTTCAAGGCGAGCCTCGACCGGCTGGCAGGGTTAGGGGCCGAGCTCGAGGAATTCTCGGGCGACGGTTTCGACATCGAGCCGATCTGGCGCGCCATCAACCACACGGTCTGGCGCGCGCGCTTTGCCAAGCTCGCCGCCGAGCACAAGGACGAGCTGAGCGAGGCCTTTCTCAAGCAGCTCGCACTCGCGACCGAGGTCACCGGCGTCGACTATCAGGAAGCGATGTTCGCGCGCACCGCGCTGTTCCGCCGCGTGCAATCGCTACTTGTGCGCGGGCACCTGCTGGCGATGCCGACCCTGACGCGGACCGCACTGCCGATCGGCCAGGACCTGTTCGGCACCATCGAGATCGATGGACGGCATTTCGACAGCGTCCGGCCGCACTGGTTCCCCTGGACCATGCCCTTCAATATGACCGGCCATCCCGCCATCAGCGTGCCCTGCGGCTTCGGCCGCGACGGCCTGCCGATCGGCCTGCAGCTCGTCGGCCGCTTCCGCGGTGATGCGGAGCTGCTGCGCGTCAGCGCGCTGTTCGAGCCGTCGAGCGACCTTCTGTCCCGCTGGCCGGCTTGAGGGGACGGGCATGAAGCACAGGGCTCGTGCGCAAGGGACTTGCCTCCGGCGTCCGGACATGTTGATCGTGCCGCAGCTGAGCCCTGAAGCCGAGCGCGCATGAGCGTATTTGTCCTCCGACGTCTGGTGACCTTGCTGGCGACGCTGGTCGGCGCCTCGCTGATCATCTTCCTGGTGCTCGACGCGCTTCCCGGCAATGCCGCGCAGATGCTGATGGGCGCCGATGCCTCGCCGGACGCGGTGCGCGCGCTCACCATCAAGCTCGGGCTCGACCAGCCCCTGGCGGTTCGCTATCTGCAGTGGATCAAGGGACTTCTCTCCGGCGATCTCGGCAATTCCTATGTCTACGGCACGCCGGTCGCCAGCCTGATCGGGGAGCGGCTGCTGCTGACCGTTCCGCTCGCGATCATGGCCATGGCGATCACGGTGACGCTGGCGCTGTCCGCCGGCATCTACACCGCCGCCAACCACAACAAGCTCGGCGACGTCGGCGTGATGTCGCTGACGCAGATCGGCATCGCGCTGCCCAATTTCTGGTTTGCGATCCTGCTGGTGCTCTTGTTCTCCGTGCGGCTGCAATGGCTCTCGGCCGGCGGCTTTGCCGGCTGGGAGGACGGCATCTGGCTCGGCTTCAAATCGCTGCTGCTGCCGGCGATCTCGCTCGCGGTGGTGCAGGCCGCGATCCTCGCGCGCGTCACGCGCTCCGCCGTGCTGGAAGTGTTGCGCGAGGATTTCGTCCGCACCGCACGTGCCAAAGGGCTCGGCAAGCGCGAGGTGCTGTGGAGCCACGTGCTGCGCAACGCCATGATCCCCGTGATGACGGTGATGGGTCTGCAATTCGCCAATCTGCTGGCCGGCACCATCGTGATCGAGAACGTGTTCTACCTGCCTGGTCTCGGCCGCCTGATCTTCCAGTCGATCGCCAACCGCGACCTGATCGTGGTGCGCAATTGCGTGATGCTGCTCGCGACCATGGTCGTCATCGTCAATTTCGTGGTCGACGTGCTCTACGCCTTCATCGATCCCCGCATCAAGGTCCACGACCTGTGAGCGCGCCTATGACCATCGACGCGCCGCTCGCAACGCGGCCACTGCCGGCCCGGACCTTCTGGCGCCGCGCACTGCGCCACCGCAGCTTCGTTCTCGGCGGCGCGTTGAGCCTTCTCGTGCTGGCCTCGGCGCTCCTGTCGCTGGTGTGGACGCCGTGGTCGCCTTACGAGATCGACATCGCCTCGAAGCTGCGGCCGCCGTCGGCGGCGCATTGGCTCGGCACCGATTCCTTCGGCCGCGACATCGTCTCGCTGCTGCTCGCCGGCGCCCGCTCCACCATCATGGTCGGAATCATCGCCGTCAGCATCGGTCTCACCTTCGGCGTCACGCTCGGTCTGATCGCCTCGGCGCGGCGCGGCTGGACCGAAGAGATCATCATGCGCTTCTCCGACTTCACCTTCGCCTTTCCGGCCGTGCTGTCCGCGATCATGCTCGCCGCGGTGGCGGGGCCGGGCATGGTCACCTCGATCATCGCAATCGGCATCTTCCAGATCCCGACGTTGACGCGGCTGACGCGGGGCTCGGCCAATGCGATCTGGGCGCGCGAATTCGTGCTGGCCGCGCGCGCCGCGGGCAAGGGGCGCTTCCGCATCACCATCGAGCACGTGCTGCCGAACATCCTGTCGATCCTGATCGTGCAGGTCACCATCCAGTTCGCGCTCGCCATTCTCGCCGAAGCGGCGCTGTCCTATCTCGGCCTCGGCACGCAGCCGCCGCAGCCGTCCTGGGGGCGGATGCTGAACGATGCGCAGAGCCTGCTGTTCCAATCGCCGATGCTCGCGGTCTATCCGGGCGCGGCGATCGCGGTCGCGGTGCTGGGCCTCAATCTGCTCGGCGACGGCTTGCGCGACCTGCTCGATCCCAGACTGGCGCGGGAGCGATGACGATGGCCGAGCGCTCCGACATGCCGCTGATCGAAGTTGAAAACCTCGGGGTCCGCCTCAACACCAGTCGCGGGCCGGCGCAGGCCGTACGTGGCCTCAGCTTCTCGCTGAAGCGCGGCGAGACGCTCGGGCTCGTCGGCGAGTCCGGTTGCGGCAAGTCGGTCACCGCGATGTCCCTGATGGGACTGCTGCCTGATAGCGCCGTGGTCTCGGGCAGCATCAAGCTCGACGGCCACGAGCTCGCCGGGCTACCGGATGCGGAATATTGCCGCCTGCGCGGCAACCGCATCAGCATGATCTTCCAGGAGCCGATGACCGCGCTCAACCCGATGCACACGATCGGCAACCAGGTCGCCGAGCCGCTGCGGCGGCACAAGACATACTCGGCGGCGCAGGCACGCAGCGAGACGATCGCCTTGCTCGACCGCGTCGGACTGCCCGATCCGGCGCGGCGTGTCGACGCCTATCCGCACCAGTTTTCCGGCGGCCAGCGCCAGCGCATCACCATCGCGATGGCGCTCGCCTGCGAGCCGGACCTCCTGATCGCGGACGAGCCGACCACCGCGCTCGACGTCACCATCCAGGGCCAGATCCTCGACCTCATTGCCGATCTCGTCGAGGAGCGCGGCATGTCGATGATCCTGATCTCACACGATCTCGGCGTCATTGCCGAGAACGTGCAGCGCATGATGGTGATGTATGGCGGCGCCGTGGTCGAGAGCGGACCGACCGACGAGGTCTTCCGCCGCATGGGCCATCCCTATACGCAGGGCCTGTTCCGCGCGCGGCCGAAGCTCGGCGCGCGCAAGGGGACGCGGCTGCAGACGATATCGGGCACGGTGCCGGAGCTGGCTGATCTGCCAGCGGGGTGCACCTTCTCCGACCGCTGTCCCCTGGTGATCGATGCGTGCCGCGCCGCGCTGCCGCCGATGGTGGAGGTCGGACCGCGCCATGGCGTGCGCTGCATCAGGACTGATGTGTCGATGGCAGAACGCGTCGGAGCGCTGACCGCATGACCGCCGAGCCGCTTCTCGACGTGAAGGATCTCGAACAGCGCTATGCGCTGCCGCGGGAAAGCCTGTTTCGTCCGCCGGGGCAGGTGCGCGCGCTCAATGGGGTGAGCGTGCAGGTTGCCGCGGGCAAGAGCCTCGGCGTGGTCGGCGAATCCGGCTCGGGCAAGTCGACCTTCGCGCGGCTGGTGATGGCGCTGGAGCGGCCGACGTCGGGACAGGTCGCGCTGCTCGGCCGTGATCTCAACCGCATCCCCGCGGACGAATTGCGCCGCGCCCGCCGCGATTTCCAGATGGTGTTCCAGGATCCTTACGGCTCGCTCGATCCGCGCCAGACCATCGCGCGCATCGTGGCCGAGCCGCTGACCGTGCTGGAGGGGGCCGACCGCTCCAGGTTTCGCGACCGCGTCGCGGCGGCGCTGCGCCAGGTCGGCTTGCGCGATGCGGACATGGAGAAATATCCGCACGAGTTCTCCGGCGGCCAGCGCCAGCGCATCGCCATCGCGCGCGCGTTGATCACCCAGCCCAAGCTGATCGTCGCCGACGAGCCGGTCTCCGCGCTCGACGTCTCCGTGCAGGCCCAGGTGCTGAACCTGATGCAGGATCTCCAGGAGCAGTTCGGCCTCAGCTACATCCTGATCAGCCATGACCTCGCCGTCGTCGACTATCTCTGCGACGAGGTCGCGGTGATGTATCTCGGCCGCATCGTCGAGCAGGGGCGGCCCGAAGACCTGTTCGAGCATTGCGCCCATCCCTATACGCGGGCGCTGCTGGAGGCCGTGCCGCGGGCGCGTGCCGGCGGCGGTCGGCGGCGGCGCGGCGGCCAGGCGATCGCCTCGCAATCGGCGGCGACGGCCGGATGCCCCTATGTCGCGCGCTGTCCGCTCGCCGAGCAGCATTGCCGCGAGGCCCTGCCTGCGTTACGCAAGGTCGGCGAGGGACACCTTGCCGCCTGCCACAGGGCGGAGGCCGTGATGGCGTTGCCGCAGGTCGCCATGGAAGGTTAGTGTCCGGAGCCGGATTGGCGTAGGCTGAAGAACGGAACAGGCCGGGGAGTTGCGCATGTTGAGGAAATTGTCGATTGTTGCCGTTGCCGCCGCGCTCGTCGCGGCGCCTTTGCCGGTGCTGGCGCAAGGCAAGAAGGACAGCGTCGTCATGGCGATGGCGCTGGAGCCGCCGGGCCTCGATCCCACCAATGCCGCCGCCGCCGCGATCGCCGAGGTCACGCTCTACAACATCTACGAGACGCTGACCAAGATCAACGAGGACGGCTCGGTCGCGTCGCTGCTGGCCGAGAGCTGGACCGCTTCGCCCGACCTGAAGACCTATACGTTCAAGCTGCGCAAGGGCGTCAAATTCCACAACGGCGAGCCGTTCAATTCCGCCGCGGTGAAGTTCTCGTTCGAGCGCAACGCCGCGCCGACCAGCACCAACAAGGACAAGAGCCTGTTCCAGGCCTTCGAGAAGGTCGATGCGCCCGACGCCGACACCGTTGCGATCACCATGAAATATGGCGAGCCGAACCTGCCGTTCCTGCTGGGACAGGCGAGCGGCTCGATCGTGGAGCCGAAGAGCGCGGCCACCAACGTCACGCAGCCGGTCGGCACCGGGCCCTACCAGCTCGGGGCCTGGGCCAAGGGCTCCTCGATCACGCTGACCAAATGGGCCGACTACCGCAGTGCCGCTGCGGTCAAGCTATCCAAGGTGACGATCCGCTTCATCTCCGAACCGGCGGCGCAGACCGCCGCGCTGCTCTCGGGTGACGTCGATGCGTTCCCGCGCGTTGCCGCCCAGCGGACGATCGCGCAGTTCAAGGCCGATCCGCGCTTCAACGTCCAGGTCGGCGGCTCCAGGGCCAAGACGATCGTCGGCATCAACCACCGGAAGAAGCCGCTGGACGACGTCCGCGTCCGCCGCGCCATCCTCGCCGCGATCGACCGCAAGGCGATGATCGACGGCGCCGTCGATGGTTTCGGCACGCCGATCGGCAGTTTCTACGTCCCGGGCGCGCTAGGCTATGTCGACACCACCGGCATCAATCCCTACGACCCCGAGAAGGCCAAGAAGCTGCTGGCCGAGGCCGGCGTCGCCACGCCGCTCGAGCTCTCGCTCAAGCTGCCGCCGCCGTCCTACGCGCGGCAGGGCGGCGAGATCCTGGCGGCGCAGCTCGCCAAGGTCGGCATCGTCGCCAAGATCGAGAACGTCGAATGGGCGCAGTGGCTGTCGCAGGTGTTCGCGCCCAACGGTCCGCACAATTTCGATCTCACCATCGTCAGCCATGTCGAGCCGTTCGACCTCGTCAAGATCACCGAGCCGGACTACTATCTCGGCTACAACAACGAGAAGTTCAACGCGCTCTACAAGCAGATCGTGTCGACGCCGGAGGAAGCCGCCCGCGCCAAGCTGCTCGGCGACGCCCAGCGCATGCTGGCCACCGACGCGGTCTCCGCCTACCTCTACCAGCCGCAGCTGATCACCATCACCAACAAGAAGCTCAAGGGCGTCTGGAAGGACGTGCCTCAATACGAGAACGATTTCTCGACCTGGTATTGGGAGTAGGGGGCGGCGAGATCAGGTCGAGATGATCTACTTGTCGATTTCTCCCGATGAGAGAGAAGATCACGGGGGGCCAAGACAAAAACTGAAAAACAACCCCATGCACAGTAGCCGGGCGTAGTCATTTCAATGGCTTGCGCGTTGCGCCGTTCAATGGCTGACGCGTCAGGGCGGGCTAGCCTGCATTGGGCCGACTTCTCGTTTGAGCGAGTTGGTTTGGACGCAACGACGGAAAATAGTTCGGCGTTAACCATCGCTGCCGGTTCCAATCTGAACGAACTCGCTTCGAAGTTTCTTAAAACTTGCTGGATACTTCTCTTGGGCATGGTGACCTGGGGAAGCATATGAGCAAGCGGGCCAAACGCAGGAAGGCGGAGACGCTCGCAATACCAATGGCCGCCAGAGTTGCAATTGGCGCCGTGGCGGTCGCCGCATTGGGCTACGGCTTGCTGTCTCGCCCAGCGAGCGTGCAAACGGCGCGGAAGCCGTCCGCGCCTCAAGCCCAGGCATCGTCAACTCCGGTTTACGTGGCACCTCCGGTTCATGCATCAGTGTCGGCTCCGGCTCCGATTCCGGCCCCGGCGCCTCTGGTCGAGCCACCAAAAGCCGCTGACGGTCCCGGCGCTTTTGTCCGGCAGGTGGTTGACTATGCAAGCCGCCAGGCACCGGGCACCGTGATCATCGATACCAAGAACACGTTTCTTTATTTCGTCCTGAACGACACGCAAGCGATGCGCTACGGCATCGGTGTCGGCCGCGAAGGTTTCACATGGTCCGGTGAGCAGACTGTGGCCCGTAAGGCAGAATGGCCGGATTGGCATCCGCCCGCGGAGATGGTCTCCCGTCAGCCTTATCTGCCGCGGTTCATGGCAGGTGGCCCCGGCAACCCGCTCGGCGCCCGGGCGATGTATCTGGGCGAGACCGAATATCGAATTCACGGCACCAACAAGCCCGATACGATCGGGAAGCGGGTTTCGTCCGGCTGTATCCGGCTGACCAATGAGGATGTCGTTGACCTCTATGAGCGGGTGAAGATCGGAGCGAAAGTGATCGTGCTTCCGACGAATGCTGCGCGTCGACCTTCCCAGGGCGTGCCGTCCGACGCCGCTTTCCGGTTGCCGGACCCGGCATCGCCGTCGAACCGGTCCTTGGCGGCTCACGCGAAGACGCCGTCGTTTGCACCGGAAATCGCCGAGGTCCAGTAGCTCACCTCTTCGTACGAGTGAAGGCGGCGGCGCATCGTTCGGACAACGATGCGCCGCTTCTCTCATGCGGCTTTCGCTTCAAGATTGCCGATCCAGTCGCGGGCGAGGGTCACGTCGGCTTGCGACAATTGATGGCCCGCCGGCAGGACCCTGTGGGTCACGCTCGCGCCTGCTTGCGAGAGCAGGGCCGCGAGCCGCGCCGAATTGCCAGCCGGCACGATCGGGTCGCCTTGCCCGGACAACAGCAGAATCGGCTTGCCTGCAAGATCCGCCGTTGGCGCATCAGACAGCGGCACCATCGCGCGCAGCAGGATCGCGCCGGCAAGCACGTCCGGCTCCAGCAGCAACAGCGCGGCGGCGATGTTGGCGCCGTTGGAGAAGCCGACCGCGACAGGCGCGCCGATGCCATAGCGCTGCCGCGCCTCGCTCACGAAGTCGCCGAGCTCGTGCGCGCGGCGGCGCACATCGGCCTCGTCGAACACGCCTTCGGCGAGGCGGCGGAAGAACCGCGGCATGCCGTGCTCGAGCACGCGGCCGCGCGGCGAGAGCAGGGCGGAGCCGGGCGAGATCATCTTGCCGAGCCCGAGCAGGTCGTTCTCGTCGCCGCCGGTGCCGTGCAACAGCAGCAGCGGAGGGGAGCCCGCGCGGGTCGCGGGCTCGAAGCGGTGGATGAAGGCACTCTCGGTCATGACGCGGTCTCTTCCAGGCTCGGCAGCACGCCCTCGATCTGCTTGCGGTGCTGCTCGAGGAAAGCAGGCAGCTTGAGGTCCTGCCCCAGCGTCGCGACGGGCTCGTCGACGGCGAAGCCGGGGATGTCGGTCGCGATCTCGAACAGCACGCCGCCGGGCTCACGGAAGTAGATCGAGCGGAAGTAGTTGCGGTCCCTCTGCTCGGTCGGATGCAGGCCGTGATTGCTCACGAGCTTTTGCGCCATGTTGCCTTGCTCGGCATCGTCGGCCGCGCGGAACGCGATGTGATGGACCGACCCGCCGCCCTGATGCCCGCGCAAAAATCCCTTGGCCTCGTAGATGTCGACGATGCTGCCTTCGGCATCGCCCGCAGCCTTGAAGCGGATCACCGAGCCTTCGCGGCCGGTCTCCTTGAAGCCGAAGACGTCGGTGAGAACGGCGGCGGTCTTCGCCGCGCTGTCGAGCAGCAGGGTCACGCCGTGGAAGCCGCGGATGGCATGCTCCGCCGGCACGTCGCCATTGCTCCAGCCGGGTTCGCCTTCGGCGCCTGATACCCCGACCAGCGCGAGCGCCATGCCGTCAGGATCGGTGAACGGCAGCACGGATTCGCCGAAGCGCTTCTCCAATGCCTCATAGGCAATGCCCTTCTCGGTGAAGCGCTGGGTCCAGTAGCCGAGCGAGCGCTCCGGCACGCGGAAGGCGGTCTGATGGGTCTCGCCGACGCCGCGGCGGCCGGGCGACACGCCGGCCCAGGGAAAGAAGGTCAGGATGGTGCCGGGGCGGCCGGTCTCATCGCCATAATAGAAGTGATAGGTGCCGGGATCGTCGAAATTGACCGTCTTCTTGACGAAGCGCAGGCCCAGATCCCGGGTGTAGAAGCCGAAATTGCGGATCGGGTCGCCGGCGATCGCGGTGACATGGTGCAGTCCAGACATGGTCGTCCTCCTGAGTTCGGGGAGCGTCTTGCTCTGGCCGGAAATATTGTTCCGCTTTGGATTGGAGACAATCCATGCAAATATGACCACAATGTCTACGATTTGGAAACAATCGGCGAAGGCGGCCCTTGGATAAGCTCGGCAGCCTCCGGGCCTTCGTGAAGGTGGTGGAAAGCGGCAGCTTTGCGGAAGCCGGCCGGCAGCTGCGGCTGTCGCGCTCGGCGATCAGCAAATACATCGCCGACCTCGAGGAGAGCCTCGGGGTCCAGTTGCTTATCCGGACCACGCGGCACGCCAGCCCGACCGAGAACGGCAAGCGCTATTTCGAACGCGCGCTCGTCATCCTCTCGGAGGTCGAGGCGGCCGACCAGGCGGTGACGCAGGCGCAGTCGGCGCCACGCGGGCTGCTGCGCGTCAATGCGCCGATGTCGTTCGGCACGATGCGGCTCGGTCCCGTGCTCGCCGATTTCATGGCGCGATATCCGGAGCTTCAGCTCCAGATCGTGCTCAGCGACGACCTGCTCGATCCGGTCCAGGACGGCTTTGACGTGACGTTGCGGATCGCGGAATTGGAATCGTCGAGCCTGATCGCGCGAAAGATCATGCCGGTGGCGCGCATGGTCTGCGCTTCGCCGGATTATCTCGCCCGTCACGGCACGCCGAAGCATCCGCAGGATCTGCGCGAGCATGTCTCGCTGACCTACGGCTTCCTGCTGACCGGCAATCAGTGGAAGCTCACAGGCCGCGACGGCGACCACTGGATCCAGCCGGCCTGGTCGCTTTGCGTCAACAATGCCGAGGTGCTGCGTGATGTCGCGATCAAGGGCAGGGGGCTGGCGCTGCTGCCGGAGTTCATCGCTGCCGACGCGTTGACGAAGGGCGAGCTGCGAACCGTGCTCGACGACTATGCCGCGCCGCCGCTCGCGCTCTATGCGGTGTATCCGCCGACGCGGCATCTGTCGGTGAAGGTGCGGCTCTTTATCGACTTCCTGGTCGAGCGGTTTGGCCGCGAGGACGAGGGCGTGCGAACGCGTTGAGGACAACTCATGATCGCGCCCATGTCAGGTCTCGATTTCGAGCCGAACTTCCACATCCTCACCAATGCGGGCAAGCCTGCGCGCTCGTGTCTCCGCAATCGCTGAGGCGCTCCCATTGCAGCCTTGAGCGCTAGTCGAAAATCCTGAGCCGTTTTCCAACTGCTTGCATCGAGTTGTATGTCGTGCATGGCATACCAAGTGATTGTCTAGCCGACCGTACGCTGCTCGGCCGGCCGCAGCAATTGGTCCAATGCGTTCATCGAGGCCTCCTGAAGCGCAGCGAGTCCCTGCGCGGCTTCTTCGCATTCGGCGGGAGACATCGAGGGCGCAGCCAGTTCGACTTCGCGGCAGCGTTCGAACAGGCGGACGAGGCCGAGCGCGCCGGCGGCGCTGCCGAGCTGGTGCGCGGAACGCGCCAGCTGCTTGTGATCGCCGGCCGCCGCGGCGCTGACGATGTCGGCGATCAGCCTGTCGCTGGTTTCCCGCAGCAGACGGTGCAGGCTTGCGATCTGTGCGGCCCCCAGCAGCTCGCGCTGGTCGTCGAAAAAATGCCGGTCGATCAATGCGCCCGCGGCAAGCTGCGCGGCGGCCGGCTCGGCTTCCGGATCGTCCTCGATCGCCTCGCGCAGCGCGCCGATCAGGATCGGCTTGCTGATGATCCGGACGATGCCGGCGTCTGCGAGCCGCTCGCGCGCGCTGGACGACACGTCCGCCGTCACGGCGATGATGCGCGGTATCTTCGGCAGATCGAGTGCGCCGATCCGGGTCGCGGCCTCGACGCCGTCCATGTCGGGCATGTGCAGATCCATCAGGATGACGTCGAACGAATGATCGCCGGCGAGCTCGACGGCCGATGCGCCGTTCCTGGCGATCGTGGGGTCATGGCCGAGCCGCTTCAGGATCGCCTCCCCGACCTCGCAATTGACGGGGTCGTCGTCAACCAGCAGCACGCGGCGCGGCCGCGACGGCGGCGGAAGCGCGCCTTGCGCGACGCCGCTCGTGGCCAGGCCCAGCGGCACCTCGAAGCTGAATGTGCTGCCCACCCCTGGCGTGCTCGCAACCGTCAACTGGCCGCGCATCAGGCGGGCCAGACGCCGCGCGATCGCAAGGCCGAGGCCCGTGCCGCCGAACCGCCGCGCGATGCTGTCGTCGGCCTGCACGAAATCCTCAAAAATCCGCTCGTGCATCTCGGGGGCAATGCCGATGCCGGTGTCGCGCACGGTGAGGTGCAGCAGGACATGATCGTCGTGCCGCTCGGCGGCTGCGGCCACGGCGATCCCGCCCGACGGCGTGAACTTGACGGCGTTGCCGATCAGGTTGAGCAGGATCCGATTGAGCCTGACTGGATCGCCATGCACCGAGGTATGGACCGACGCATCGCAGGCAAGGTCGAAGGTCAGTCCCTTGCCGACGGCCTGCGGACGCATCAGCTCGGCGGTCGTCTCGATCAGCTGGTCGAGGCGGAAATTGCGCGGCTCCAGCGTTTCAGCGCTGGCCTCCAGGCGCGCATATTCGAGGATGGTGTCGACCAGCGCGATCAGCGTCTCGCCCGACGCGGCCGCAGTCGCGAGGTGGCGCCGCTGCGCCTCACCGAGGCTGCCGTCGTCGAGCAGCTGCACAACGCCCATGACGCCGTTCAGCGGCGTGCGCAGCTCGTGGCTGACGACGGCGAGGAAGCGCGACTTGGTCTCGTTGGCCGCCACCGCCGCGCTGCGCGCGCGCTCGGCGGCGTCGTGCTCGGCGAGCGCGTGATCGCGAGCCTTCTCCAGCTCCGAGGTGCGCTCGATCACCTTGCGCTCGAGCGTCGCGTAGGACTCGCGCAAGTGCGCCGCCATCCGGTTGAACTGGTCGCCGAGCGCTTCCAGCTCGTCGCCGGTCCTGATCGCGAGCCGCAGACCGAGATCGCCGCTGCCGATCCGCCGGGCGCCCTGCGTCAGCAGCTGGATCGGCCCGGTCATGCGCCGGCTGAGGAAGAGCGAGACCGGCACCGCACCGATCAGCAGGACGACGAGGAGAAAGGTCGAACGGCCGATCGATGCATAGATCGGCGCATAGGCTTCGCTGAGCGGCAGCTCGACGAACACCAGCCAGCCGAGCGAGGGCACCGTCGCATAGGTCGACAGCACGCGCTGGCCGGTCAGATCCTCCTTGACCAACCCGCCCGAGGGCGGCCCCACGCCGTCGAGCGCGGCGCGCACGTCCGCATGGCCGGAGAGATCGCTGCGCTGCAGTGCCCGCCACAGATCGGGATGGGCGATCAGGACCCCCATGCGGTCGACCACATAGGCCTTGCCGGTGTTGCCGACCCTGATCCCGGTGACGAGGTCCCAGATGAAACGCAGATTGACCTCGGCGACGATCACATTCGGATTGCGGCCGGTGCCGCGCGTGGCGAGCGTCATGAACGGCTCGGTGTCGGCGAAGAAATAGACCGGCCCGTAATAGGCGCGGCTTTCGTTGGCGCCGCGGAAGGCGGGCGAAGCCGACAGATCGGCCTTGCTGCCGATCCTGTCGGCGACACGGCGGGACACGCGCACCTGCTCGAGCCCGCGCGAGTCGAGCTCGGCGATTTCCGCGATCGCCGGCGAAAGGCGCAGGAGACGGATGGCGTTGAGGCGCTCGTCCTCGTTGGTCGACAGCTCCGGCGGCAGGCGCGAGAGCCATCTGATCTGGTTCTCGATCTGGCCGACGAACTGGCCGATCTGGATCGCCGCGGACGCTGCCTGCTCGCGCTGGGTTGCCGCCAGAAGCTGCTTCTGCTCGCGATAGGAGAACCAGACGTCGAAGCCGGTGTTGATGGCGAGCGCGGCAAAGGCGAGGGCGAGGATCGAGTAGAGATATTTGCGGAACAGCCGCCCGGGAGGCGTCCGCAAATGTCCCTGGTCGACCGTCTCGTTCACTCGCGGATCTCGTCGGCGCGCGCGAGCAGCGTGAACGGAATGGTCAATCCCAGCGAGCGCGCAACCGTGCGGTTGATCAGGAGCTCGTATTTCCGAGGCGACTGCACCGGAAGATCACCTGCCTTGGTGCCGCGCAGGATGAGATCGACGTAGTCGGCCGAGCGTACTTCCAGCGTCGGCCCGTAGCTCATCAGCCCGCCGGCATCCACGAAGTAATGGAACGGATAGATCGTCGGCACGCGATACTTGACTGCCGCCGCGACGACCGCCTGCCGGTTGACGACGAGGAAGCTGTCGACCAGCGCAATCATCGCCGCCTTGGGCGGTTCGGAGAAGCGCCTGACGGCTTCGTCGATGTCCGCCGGCGCATTGACGGGGGCGGGGAGGACCGACACGCCGGACTGGGCCGCCTGTTGCTCGATGGAGTCGAGGAAGAAGCGTCCCGCCCGAGGCGTGCTCGCCGGATTGAACAGAACGCCCACGCGCGCGAGATCCGGCACGGCCTCCCGGATGAGCTGAAGCCATTTGCCGCCCATCTCGGCGGTGCTGTTGGTGAAGCCGGTCACGTTGCCGCCGGGATGGGCAAGGCTATCGACGAAGCCATTGCCGACGGGATCGTTGGCGGTCGCAAAGACGATCGGAACGGTCTTGGTGGCGGCGAGGACCGCTGCGGTTTCGACGGTCGATCCCGTCAGGATCACATCCGGCTTGAGCTCGAGCAGTTCCTGAACGGCCGCCTTCAGCCGGTCCGGTGCGCCGAAGCTCGAACGCAGCTCGAGGCGGAAGTTGACGCCTTCGACCCAGCCGCGCTGTCTCAAGCCGACGATGAGGCTGCCGAGACGAGAGGTCGCGCTGTCGATCATGCTCCGCCTCGTCAGCTCGTCGTCGAGCGGCAATGCGGTCAACGATGCGACGATCCGCATGCGGTCCGACGTTGCGCCGAGCGCGATCCATCCCGCGGCGGTTGCTCCCGCAACACGAATGAAGCCGCGGCGATCGACCGCGAAAGCGGAAGGCAGTTTGGTCATGGAGTGCTTTGCATGATGGCTTGCCCCGGTTCGGATGCTTAGCGCGAACGGCCGGTGTCCACAATTGATCAAAAAGCGCTTGTGAATGTTCATTCGCAGCGCTTGGCACTCGATACCGTATTCGTACCCGGCCCGAGGGATGGTCCGGTGCGCTAACGCCGCAAGGTAAACTCGTCCGCCCCGCGCCGATGCTCCCATTTCGCCTGCTCCAGCTCCG
Organism: Bradyrhizobium frederickii; assembly: GCF_004570865.1. Classification (GTDB taxonomy): domain Bacteria; phylum Pseudomonadota; class Alphaproteobacteria; order Rhizobiales; family Xanthobacteraceae; genus Bradyrhizobium; species Bradyrhizobium frederickii. Next base: position 102,315 of record NZ_SPQS01000007.1, on the reverse strand, counting down.
GCCGGTCGCATTCGGTCTCGGGATAGCCGATGCAGAGATAGGCGATGAACTTCCAGGGATCTGGCACGTCGAGGACGGCGTGCACGCGATCCGGATTGAGGATCGACACCCAGCCGAGGCCGATGCCTTCCGCGCGCGCGGCGAGCCACATCGCGGTGATGGCGGCGACTACGGAATATTCCGTGGTCTCCGGCATGGTCGCGCGACCGAGACCGTGGCCGATGTCGCTGCTCTTGTCGGCGAACACCGCGAGATGGCCGGGCGCCTGTTCAAGGCCCGACAGTTTCAGCGTGGCATAGCGCGCGGCGCGTTCGCCGGAATAGCAACTCAACGCATCGGCGTTGCACGCCTTGAAATCGTCGGTCACGGCGCGGCGGCGCACGGCATCGTCGACGATGACGAAGCGCCAGGGCTGGCTGAGGCCGACCGAGGGCGAGAGGCAGGCGGTCTCGATCAGGCGGTCCATGGCGCCGTCCGGCAGGGGATCGCTGCGAAAGCGGCGCACGTCGCGGCGCCACACGAACAGCTCGCGCAATTGCCGGCGGAAGGTGTCGTCGAATTCGGCCATGAGGTCAGCCTCCCGTCTGGAAGGAAGCGGCAACGAGCAGGATGATGATCTCGCCCAGCTGCTCGAACGCGCCGAGGATGTCGCCGGTCTGCCCGCCGATCTGGCGGATCGCAAGCCGCGCCAGCATCAATCCAGCGAGCGACAGCAGGATCAGGCTGACCAGCGCCTTGCCCGGCCCCAAAGCCAGAGCGAGCGCGAGCGTTCCGACTGCAAAGGCGATGGCGATGCTCCGGCCCGGCGGCGCGCCGGCGCTTGCCGACAGCCCGTCCGGCCGGGCGGGCGGGACCAGCGCCATGAAGGCCGGCACGCCGGCGCGGGCAGCAGCATGCGCGGCGCAAAGCGCGAGTGCGACGGAATACGGATTGGCGATGGTCGCGAGCGCGCTCCAGCGCAGGCCGAACGACAGGATCAGCGCGCAGACGCCGTAGGTGCCGATCCGGCTGTCGCGCATGATCTCCAGTTTGCGCTCGCGCGTGCGGCCGCCGCCGAGCCCGTCGGCGGCATCTGCGAGACCATCTTCGTGCAGCGCGCCGGTGATGAGGGCGGTGGTCGCCAGGGCGAGCAGGGCAGCAAGGCTCGGCGTCAGCCCGAACCGGATGGCGACCTTGTAGACGAAAGCGCCGGCAAGGCCGACCAGCAGTCCCGCGACGGGAAGCGCCCAGGTCGCGCGCGCGACGGCGCCGTCAGGCGCCGGCTTCGACGATGCCACGGGAAGGATCGTGACGAACGATGCCGCCATCCTGAGATCGGCGACGATGTCCTTGAGGAGCTCGGCGCGCGGCATCATTTCAATTTCATGGGAAGGCCGGCGACGACGAACTCGACTTCATCGGCGGCGGCCGCGATCGTCTGGTTCATGATCCCGGCGGCGTCGCGAAAACTGCGCGCCAGTGCATTGTCGGGCACGATGCCGAGGCCGACCTCGTTGGTGACGAGGACGACGGGGCTCTTCAAACCGGGCAAGGCGCTGGCGAGCTCGGTCACGTCACGCTCCCAGTCGCGCCTCGCATGCATCAGGTTGGAAAGCCACAGCGTCAGGCAATCCACCAGCCGTGCGCCGTCGCCATCGCTCGCGACCAGCGCGGACACGAGATCGAGCGGTACCTCGCGCTCGATCCAGTCGGCTCCGCGCCGCGCGCGATGCTTGGCAATACGTGCTTCCATCTCGGTGTCGAGCGCCTCGGCCGTTGCGACATAGACCGGCTGTCCGGGAAAGGCGCGCGTGCGCATTTCCGCGCGCTTGCTCTTGCCCGATCGCGCTCCGCCGGTGATCAAGATGACAGCCATGAAGGTCTCCTGGAGGCCTGACTAACCACCAATCGCGGCCAAAGACAAAGCCGAAATCGGGCGTGGAGGGGCTTGCGCTCGCGCCTTGCTTTGCGCAACAGGGGCGGGGACAGGAGGCAGGATTGGGCTTTGCGGGCGCGATGGTGGTGGCGATGGCGGTGGACGCCTTCCTGGGCTGGCCGTCAGGGCTGTTCGCGCGCGTCGGTCATCCCGTGACCTGGCTGGGCCGGCTGATCGGCGCCATCGATCGCAGCTGGAATCGTGCAGCCGATCCCCCGGCGCTGCGCCGTGCGGCCGGCATCGCCGGAGCGCTTTTGGTGATTGCAGTCTCCGTTGTGATCGGCTGGATGATTCAGTCCTTGCTTCCCAAGGGTTGGATCGAGATCGTGCTGGTTGGCATCCTCTCCTGGCCGCTGGTCGCGCTGCGTTCGCTGCATGATCATGTGGCTGCCGTGGCGAAGCCGCTGCGCGCCGGCGACATCGCCGCCGCACGCGAGGCGGTCTCGCGGATCGTCGGTCGCGATCCCACAGCGCTCGATGAGGCCGGAATCGCGCGTGCGGCGATCGAGAGCCTCGCGGAAAACGCCTCGGACGGCATCGTTGCGCCGGTGTTCTGGGGCGCGCTGTTCGGCCTTCCGGGCATTTTGGGTTACAAGGCGATCAATACGCTGGACTCCATGATCGGCCATCGCAGCGAGCGGCACGAAGCCTTCGGCTGGGCCGCGGCGCGCATCGACGATGTCGCCAATTTCATTCCGGCGCGCCTGACCGGATTTCTGTTCGTGCTGCTGGCGCCAAGGCGGTCCGAGGCGCTGTCAAGCATGACGCGCGATGCGCGCCGTCACCGCTCGCCCAATGCCGGCTGGCCCGAAGCGGCGATGGCCGGCGCACTTGGCGTACGGCTCAGCGGTCCCCGCATCTATCAGGGCAGCATCACGAACGAACCCTGGCTCAACGAGGGCGCGCGCAATCCGCTTGCCGCGGATATCGGCGAGGGACTAACGGTCTACCGTCGTGCCATGCTGCTGCTCGCCGGCGTGCTTGCGATCCTGGCCTTCGCGTGAAAGAACGGAGCATGCGCGAGCACGGTGGAAATCTCGATCAAGCCCAAGAGCGTTTTGGCGGACGCGCCGAGCACTGGATCGATCTGTCGACCGGGATCAACCGGTCGCCTTATCCCGTCGGCGAGCTGAGCGCGCGTGCGTGGAGCGCGCTGCCCTCGCGCGCCGAGATCGACGCTCTTCATCAGGCCGCGCGGCACGCCTACCGCACCAGCGCGCCGATCGTCGCGCTCGGCGGCGCGCAGGCCGCCATTCAATTGCTGCCGCAACTCGCGCCGCCCGGCCGCGCGCGCATCCTCGCGCCGACCTATAATGAATATGCCGGCGTGCTGTCGGCCGCGGGCTGGAATGTTCAGGAGGCCGGCGAGCTCGACGCGCTGGCGGGCGCCGACCTCGCCGTCGTCGTCAATCCCAACAATCCCGACGGCCGGACTCATGCGCCAAAGGACTTGCTGGCGCTGCTGCCGCGCGTCGGCCGTCTCGTGATCGACGAGAGCTTTGCCGACGCGGTTCCGCTGTCGCTTGCACCTGAGGCGGGACGGCCGGGGCTGCTGGTCCTGCGCTCGTTCGGAAAGTTTTATGGCCTTGCCGGCCTGCGGCTGGGCTTTGCTCTTGGCGATGCGGCTGATGTGGCCAAGCTCGCGGCGGCTTCAGGGCCATGGCCGGTCTCAGGGGCAGCGATCGCAATCGGTTGTCGCGCGCTGCATGACGATGCCTGGGCCGAGGCCACATCCGCGCGGCTTGCCCGCGACTGCGTTCGCCTCGACGAGATGGCGCGAGTGCAGGGCTGGACCTTGGTCGGCGGCACCCCGCTGTTTCGTCTTTACGAGACGCCTGACGCACGTGCTGCGCAGGAGAACCTGGCTCATGGCCAGATCTGGTCACGCGTGTTTGCACAACAGCCGACATGGCTGCGCCTCGGGCTTCCCGGCAGCGAAGCCGAATGGACGCGCCTCGCCGAAGCCCTAGCGCGCTAGCGCGAGCAGGCCTGCGACGTCGAGATGTTTTTCGATGTGATCGGCCAGCGCCTCGAGCGCGCTTTCGACCCGGGCCATATACGGCTCGTTGCCGGCGGGAATGTCGAGCTTGGCCAGATACGCCTTGCGGAAATCATCCGACGTGAACAGGCCGTGCAGATAGCTGCCCTGCACGCGGCCGTCGCGCGAGACCGCGCCTTCCGGCTCCCCGTTCAGCGTCGCGAAGGGGCGGATGCGATCCGGTCCGTCGGTGCGCCCGATGTGGATTTCGTAAGCCTCGATCGCCTGCTTCGTGGCGGCATGCACGGCCGCGACACGCGTCAGCGTCTTCTGCGGGCTCATCACCGTCTCGACATCGAGCAGCCCAAGTCCCGGCGTATCGCCCGCGGGCCCTTCGATGCCATCAGGGTCAGCAACGCTGCGCCCCAGCATCTGATAGCCGCCGCAGAGGCCGAGCACGTGGCCGCCGCGGCGATGGTGTGCGAGCAGGTCGATGTCCCAGCCCTGCGCGCGCAAAAAGGCGAGATCGCCGCGGGTGGATTTCGAGCCGGGGATGATGACGAGGCGCACGTCGCCCGGAATCGCTTCACCCGGGCGCACCATGACGAGATCGACGCCAGGCTCTAGCTTCAGCGGATCGAGATCGTCGAAATTGGCGATCCGCGACAGCGCAAGACAGGCGATCTTGCATTGGCCAGGCTTGCGCGCGTCGCTCAGGCCCAGCGCGTCCTCGGCCGGCAGCTCGCCGGCGCGGGCGAACCAGGGCAGCACGCCGAAGCCGCGCCAGGCGGTCTTTTGTTCGATCAGCCTGTAGCCGTCGTCGAACAGGGTGGGATCGCCGCGGAACTTGTTGATGACAAAACCCTGGACCATGGCGGCATCGTCGGGGTCGATCACCGTCTTGATGCCGACGAGCTGCGCGATGACGCCGCCGCGGTCGATGTCGCCGACCAGCACGACCGGCACGTCCGCCTTGCGGGCAAAGCCCATATTGGCGATGTCGGACTTGCGCAGGTTGACTTCGGCCGGACTGCCGGCGCCCTCGACCAGCACGAGATCGGCGCGCGCCTTCAGGCGCTCGAAGCTCTCCAGCACCGCGCCCATCAATGATGGCTTCATAGCCGCGTAGTCGCGCGCACGCGCCGTGGCAATGCGTTTGCCGTGAACGATGACCTGCGCGCCGACATCGGTCTCGGGCTTCAGCAGCACCGGGTTCATGTCGGTGTGCGGCTCCACGCCTGCGGCGAGCGCCTGCAATGCCTGGGCGCGGCCGATCTCGCCGCCGTCGATCGTGACAGCCGCGTTGTTCGACATGTTCTGCGGCTTGAACGGGAGCACGCGCAAGTCCCGCCGCGTGAACGCGCGCGCGAGGCCGGCGACGATGAGCGATTTGCCCACGTCGGAACCGGCTCCCTGGATCATCAGCGCGCGCGCCATCGTGGTTCAGAACTCGACGCCGGCCTGCGCCTTGATGCCGGAGCGGAAGGGATGCTTGACCAGCGTCATCTCGGTGACGAGGTCGGCGATCTCGATCAGCTCGTCCTTGGCGTTGCGCCCGGTGAGCACGACGTGAGTCATCGGCGGCTTCGAGGTGGTCAGGAAGTCGACGACCTCGGCGATGTCGAGGTAATCGTAACGCAGCGCGATGTTGATCTCGTCGAGCACGACCATGCGCAAGTTCTCATCGAGGATCAGCTCCTTGGCCTTCTCCCAGCCGGCGCGCGCCGCGGCGATGTCGCGGGCGCGGTCCTGCGTCTCCCAGGTGAAGCCTTCGCCCATCGCATGGAACTGGCAGAGCTCGCCGAAATGGCCGGTGAGCAGGCGGCGCTCGCCGGTGTCCCAGGCGCCCTTGATGAATTGCACCACCGCGCAGGGGAAGCCATGGGCGACGCAACGCACGATCATGCCGAAGGCGGAAGAGGACTTGCCCTTGCCGGCGCCGGTGTGGACGATGATGAGGCCCTTTTCGCCGCTCTTGGTCGCCATGATCTTGTCGCGGGCGGCTTTCTTCTTCGCCATTTTCTGGGCGTGCCGGGCGTCGGTTTCCTCAGGTGTTTGGGTGTCCGGTTCAGGCGTCATTGGATCCGGTCCTTCGGCTTGACAAGAGGCGGCCACCGGCAAATGGTGGCCCGGCGTTGGTTCCTGTCCTATGACAGGCGAAGAGGGAATGCGATAGGGTCCGAATCGGCAAGATTTGGGTCCAAACTGCAGCCGCCCCCGCGACCGTGACCGGAGAGATGCCCAAAGCCACTGATTCCCCAGGGAATCGGGAAGGCGGGGATCGAAGGGCAAAACCCTGCTCCGCAAGCCGGGAGACCTGCCAGCGCGGACGAGTTTTGGACCGGCGGACGGGGTGTTCCGCGACGGGGAAACGGGCCTTCTGACGAACGGTCCGTGTGCCTCATCGCCTCCCGCTGTTATCTGGAAGAGGCGATGACCGTCACACTTCACGTCTGCATCACCTGCCGTGCCGGCCAGACGCTTGGCGAGGGCGAGACCACGCCCGGCAAGCGCCTGCATGGTGCGATCCTCGACGCCGGCGTGCCCGACGGCGTCAATGTGGTTCCCGTCGAATGCCTGTCGGCCTGCAGCCAGGGCTGCTCGGTGGCGCTGAGCGCACCCGGCCGCTGGTCCTATGTCTATGGCCGCCTGTCGGATGCGAATGCGCAGGACGTTGTCGCGGGCGCTGCGGCCTATGCGGCCGCGCCGGACGGGCTCGTGCCCTGGCGCAGCCGCCCCGAAATCTTCCGCAAGCAGTCGCTTGCCCGCATTCCCCCCATTGCAATCGTGCCGGAGGCCGCCGAATGAGCTCGCTCGCAAAAGTCCCGGTCACGGTGGTCACCGGTTTCCTCGGCTCCGGCAAGACGACGCTGATCCAGCATCTTCTCGCAAATCCCAACGGCAAGAAGCTCGCCGTGCTCGTCAACGAGTTCGGCAGCGAGGGCGTCGACGGCGAGATCCTGAAGTCCTGCGCCGATGCGAACTGCCCGGAAGAGAACATCGTCGAGCTCGCCAATGGCTGCATCTGCTGCACCGTTGCCGACGATTTCATTCCGACGATGGAGAAATTGCTGGCGCGGCCGGTGCGGCCCGATCACATCCTGATCGAGACCTCGGGCCTGGCGCTGCCGAAGCCGCTGCTGAAGGCGTTCGACTGGCCACAGATCCGCTCGCGCATCACGGTCGACGGCGTGATCGCACTCGCCGATGCCGAGGCCGTGGCGGCGGGCCGCTTCGCGCCCGATCCTGACGCCGTCGAGGCGCAGCGCGCGGCCGACGCCAATCTCGACCACGAGACGCCGCTGTCGGAAGTGTTCGAGGACCAGATCGCCTGCGCCGACATCGTGCTGCTGACCAAGGCCGATCTCGCGGGCGCGGCCGGCATCGAAGCCGCCAGGGCGGCGATCACGGCCGAGATGCCGCGCCGCGTGCCGATGCTGCCCGTCACCGACGGCGCGATCGACGCCCGCGTCATCCTCGGCCTCGGCGCTGCCGCGGAGAACGATCTCGCCGCGCGCCCCTCGCATCATGACGGCGAGGAGGAGCACGAGCATGACGATTTCGCTTCCGTCGTGATCGACCTTCCGGAAGTCGCCGACATCGATACGCTCGTTGCCTCCGTGCAGCGCCTAGCGCGCGAGCAGAACGTGCTGCGCGCCAAGGGCTATATCGCGGTCGCGGGCAAGCCGATGCGTCTCTTGCTTCAGGCCGTGGGCGAGCGCGTGCGCCACCAGTTCGACAAGCCCTGGGGCGCAGGTCTCAGGCAGTCCAAGCTCGTCGTGATCGGCGAGCACGGCGATATCGATGAGGCCGCGATCAGGTCAGGACTTGGTATCTGATGCACGTCGTCTTCCGCGAGAGCCGCGGTCTGGAGGAGACCGCGACACCCAGAGACATCGGCCAGGACCCGGCCGATCTCGTGGTGCTCTCGTATTCGGATTCCGACCTTGCCGCGTTCGCTGCCGGCTGGCGCCGGGGCCGCGATAGCCTGCCGTCGCTGCGGCTCGCCAATCTCGCGGAGCTGCGTCATCCGCTGTCCGTCGACACCTACATCGAAAAGACGCTGTCGCAGGCGCGCGGCATTCTGGTGCGGCTGATCGGCGGCGAATCCTATTGGCAATACGGGCTCGCTGCGCTCCAACAGCTCGCGAAGGACCGCAACATCGTGCTCGCCGTGCTGCCGGCCGACGGTCGCGATGACACGCGGCTCGATTCATATTCGACCTTGCCGGTCTCGACGCTGCGCCGGCTCAAGGTGCTCTGCGACACCGGCGGCCCGGTCGCCGCGCAAGCGGCGATCGCGCAGCTCGCACTGGCCTCGGGGCTTTATGCCGGGCCCGTCACCGGCGAGCTGACCGTGCCGGAGATGGGCTTCTACGATCCCACGCGCGGCGTCATTGCTGCGCCGGCCTCGCGTGAGGACAGGCCGCTCGCGCTGGTGACGTTCTATCGCTCGTACCTTACCGCCGCAGATGCAGGCCCGGTCGATGCCCTGATCGCCGCGCTGCGCGAGAAGGGCTTTGACGCATATGGCGCGTTCGTCACCTCTTTGAAGGCGCCGGGCGTTGCCGATTGGTTGCGCGCGCATCTCGCGCATAATCCTCCGGCCGCGATCGTCAATGCGACGGCGTTCTCGGCCATCGGCGACGATGGCACGACGCCGTTCGATGCCGCATCCTGTCCGGTGTTCCAGGTCGCGCTCTCGACGGCGCGGCGCGAGGATTGGGCAGAGTCGCTGCGAGGTCTCTCGCCCGGCGATCTCGCGATGCATGTGGTGCTGCCCGAGGTCGACGGCCGGCTGTTCGCCGGCGTTGTGAGCTTCAAGTCGGCAGGGATGCGCGATCCCGATCTGCAATTCGCCCATCTGGCGCACGGGCCCGACGATGAGCGCGTCAAGGCCGTCACCGCGCGCGTTGCGGCCTGGCGGCGACTTGCACAGAAGCCCGCCGCCGAGAAACGGGTGGCGATCGTGCTCTCGAATTATCCGGGTCGGCCGCACCAGATCGCGCATGCGGTCGGGCTCGATGCGCTGGCTTCGGTGGAAGCATTACTGTCCGATCTCACCGAGGCCGGCTTCGCTGCTGCGCCGGTTCAAGCACTCGGTGGGACTCTCTTGAAGCAGAAGCTCGCCTGGAACGTGGCCGATTATCGCGCGGCCCTTTCGCGCCTGCCGCAATCCCTGCAAGACGATCTCGCGCAGGCCTGGGGCGCGCCGGAAATCGATCCGAGCTGCAACGGCGGTGCGTTTCAATTCGCGGCCATCGCAAGCGGCCGGTCCATCATCGCGGTGCAGCCGGAGCGGGGCGATGCGGTCACGCGCGATGCCGATTATCACGATCTCGCCCGCACGCCGCGCCACGCTTATGTCGCGTTCTATCTCTGGCTCCGCGCGCAGGGGATCGATGCCGTCGTGCATATGGGCGCGCATGGCACGCTGGAATGGCTGCCCGGAAAATCCGTCGCGCTGTCGTCCGCGTGCTGGCCGGAAGCGCTGATCGGCGATCTGCCCGTCATCTATCCCTTCATCGTCAACGATCCCGGTGAAGCCGCGCAGGCCAAGCGCCGCATCGGTGCGGTCACCATCGGCCATCTGCCGCCGCCGCTCGCGCAATCTGTGGTGCCGGAGGGGTTGCGGCGGCTCGAACGTCTGCTCGACGAATATTCGACCGCCGATGGTCTCGATCCCGCGCGCCGCCAGCGGTTGATCGCGGCGATCCGCGACGAGGCACGCGCGGCAGGTCTCGAAGACGATCTCGGCCTCGATGCCTCGGCCGCGCCGGCCGAAGCCATTCCACGGATCGATCGCTTCGTCTGCGATCTCAAGGAAAGCCAGTTCGGCGACGGCCTCCATGTGTTCGGCCGCGGCGCCTGCGGCGACGCCGAGCGCGATGCGCTGCGTTCCGCACTTGGCGGCAAGCGCGTCGCACCCGGGCCGTCGGGCTCGCCCTATCGCGGCCGCCAGGACGTGCTGCCGACCGGGCGCAATCTCTTTGCCGTCGACCCGCGCGCGGTGCCGACCCCGTCGGCGCATGCGCAAGGGATAAAACTCGCCGAGGAGCTGCTGCGCCGTCACCTGCAGGATCATGGCGACTGGCCGAAGGGCCTCGTCGTCGATCTCTGGGGCTCGGCGACGATGCGCACGGCGGGCGAGGAATTTGCGATGGCGCTGCATCTGGCCGGCCTCGCGCCGCGCTGGGATCACGCCTCGGGCCGCGTCACCGGCTATGACATCATCGCCCCGGCCGAGCTCGGCCGCCCCCGCATCGACGTCACGTTGCGGGTGTCGGGCCTGTTCCGCGACGTTTTTTCGGGCCTTGCGCAATTGTTCGAGGCCGCCTCCGAGGCGCTCGCCGCGCGCGAGGACGAGGGCGAGGAGAATCCGTATCGCCACCGCGTCTCCCGTGTGTTCGCGCCGCGTCCCGGCCAATATGGTGTCGGCCTCTCGGCGATCCCCGATGCGTTCACGCCGGAGACGCGCGAGGCCGCCGGCGAAGCCTGGCTGTCGGCCTCGTCCTGGGCATTCGCGGTCGATGGCGAGATGCAGCACGATCGCGCCGGGATCGAGGCGCGGCTTGCCTCTGCCGACGCCTTCGTCCACGTCCAGGATTTGCCGGAAACCGACCTGCTGCTCGCCGCCGACTATGCCGCGCATGAAGCCGGCATTGCGGCGGCCGCAGCGCATCTCGGTGCGGCAGGACCGGCGCTCTATCACCTCGACACGACACGTCCCGAACAGCCGCACGCGCGTACGCTGACCGAGGAGATTTCCCGCGTCGTCCGGGCGCGCGCCGCCAATCCGGCCTGGATCGCCGGCATGATGCGTCATGGTTTTCGCGGCGCCGCCGAGATCGCCGCGACGCTGGAGCACATGGCCGCCTTCGCCCATCTTGCCGGCGCCGTGCCGCCACATCTGTTCGATCTCTATTACGATGCGACGCTCGGCAATGACGATATCCGTGCTTTCATGGCGCGCGAAAATCCGTCGGCGCTCGCCGCGATGCAGACCTGTTTTGCGCGCCTGCACGATGCGGCGTTGTGGCAGACGCGTCGCAACTCGATCGCCGCGGCGCTGCGGGAGGCCTCATGAGTGCGGCCGCGGTCAAGGGCTGGTGTCCCGGCGCGCTGCGTCCGATGCTGTCGGGCGATGGGCTCGTGGTGCGGGTGCGCCCGTTCGGCGGGCGCCTCGAACCCCCACAGATCACCGGGCTTGCCGAGCTCGCCGGGCGGCACGGCAATGGCCTGATCGACGTCACGAGCCGCGCCAATCTCCAGATCAGAGGCGTCAGCGAGCAAGGCCATCGGCCGCTGCTCGACGGCCTTGCACAACTGGCGCTGCTCGACCCCGACGCCGAGATCGAAGCTCGGCGCAACATTCTGGTGATGCCGTTCTGGGGCGGCGGCGACGAAACGCAGTCGCTGGCTGCCGAGCTGGAGGAGGCGCTCGCCGATAGCGGCCTCGCTCTTCCGACCAAGTTCGGGTTCGCCATCGATGACGGAAGGTCACGGGTCCTCGTCGGCGATTCCGCCGACATCCGCATCGAGCGCGATCGCTCGGGCCGTCTCCTGGTGCGGGCCGACGGTGCGAGGCTTGGCCGCTCCGTCGCGCGCGGCGAGGCCGTGAGCACGGCGCTGGCGCTCGCAAGCTGGTTCCTGGTCTCCGGCGGCGCGAGGAGCGGGCGAGGGCGGATGGCGGCCCACATCGCGTCCGGTGCGGCATTGCCTCAATCTCTGCGCGGCGAGACCGAGCCTGCGCCCGTGATGGCCGCCTCGCGGCCCGGGCACTATCCGCAAGGCGCGATGGTCGGCGTTGCGTTCGGGCAGATGCTGCACACGACGCTGCATCAGTTCGCCGGTTGCGGACACGCGCTGCGCATGACGCCCTGGCGGATGCTGCTGAGCGAAGGCAAGCGCGAGATGCCGAGCGCGCCGGGCCTCATCACCGAGCCGTTCGATCCTGCGTTGCGCGTCATCGCCTGCAGCGGCGCGCCGCGCTGCCGCGAAGCCCATGCCGATACGCGCGCGCTGGCCGCGGCGCTCGCGCCGCGCATCGCCGCCGATGCGCGGTTGCACGTCTCGGGCTGCGGCAAAGGCTGTGCCCATTCCGGCACGGCCGCAGTCACGCTGGTTGCGACGCGTGCCGGCTTCGATCTCGTTCGCGACGGCTCGACGCGCGATGAGCCGGTCCTGCGTGGCCTCAACGGCGCCGACATCGTCAGCGACCCCTCCATCCTGGTGGGAGGGAACTGATGCCGCACAGCTACGAGACCGATGGCGCGGCGATCTACCGGCAGTCCTTCGCCACGATCCGGGCCGAGGCCGATCTTGCCCGCTTCACGCCGGACGAGGAGCAGGTGGTGGTGCGGATGATCCACGCCGCCGGCATGGTCGGCCTGGAGTCGTATATCCGCTTCACGCCAGGCATGGCGATCGCCGCGCGCGCGGCCTTGCAGAAGGGGGCGCCGATCCTGTGCGACGCGCGCATGGTCTCCGAAGGGATCACGCGCGCGAGGCTGCCCGCGGCCAACGCCGTCATCTGCACCCTTGGCGACGAGACCGTGCCCGCGCTCGCGCAATCGATGCGCAACACCCGGTCGGCCGCGGCGCTCGAGCTGTGGCGGCCGCATCTCGCCGGTGCGATCGTTGCGATCGGCAATGCGCCGACGGCGCTGTTTCATCTGCTCAACATGCTGGAGGATCGTGACTGCCCGCGGCCCGCCGCGATCATCGGTTGCCCTGTCGGCTTCGTCGGTGCGGCCGAATCCAAGGCGGCGCTGATGGCCGATCCGCCGGCGCCGGCGCTGACCGTCGCGGGCCGCCTCGGCGGTTCCGCAATCACGGTCGCGGCCGTGAACGCGCTGGCGAGCCGGAGCGAATAGCGATGGGACGCATCATCTGCTGCGGTCTTGGCCCCGGCGACCCTGATTTGATGAGCGTGCGCGCCGATCGCACCGTGCGCGGCGCCAGCCACGTCGCCTATTTCCGCAAGAGGGGCCGGCCGGGCCAGGCGCGGCGCATCGTCGAGGGCATGCTGGCGGCCGGCGTCACCGAATTTCCGATGGAATATCCGGTCACGACCGAGATCGCATTCGACAGTCCCGAATACATCCACTTGCTCGCCGGTTTCTACGATGAATGGGCCGAGCGCCTGGCGCGGCTCGCGCGCGCCGTCGATGTCGTCGTGCTCTGCGAGGGCGATCCCTACTTCTACGGCTCCTTCATGCATCTCCATACGCGCCTGCAAGGCCGCGTCGAGATCGAGGTGATCGCGGGCATTCCCGGCATGGTCGGCTGCTGGAACGGCGTCGGACAGCCGATCGCGCTCGGCGACGACGTGACGACCGTGCTGATGGGGACGCTGGCTGAAAGCGAGCTCGAGCGGCGCATGCGCGATTCCGATGCGCTCGTCGTCATGAAGACCGGCCGCAATCTCGCAAAGGTGCGCCGCGCGCTCAGCTCAGCCGGCCGGCTGGACGATGCCTGGCTGGTCGAGCAGGGCACCATGCCGGGTGAGCGCGTCGCGCGGCTGGCCGAGATCGATGCCGCCGACTGTCCGTACTTCGCGATCGTGCTCGTACACGGCAAGGGCCGGCATCTGGATGCCGCCGAATGACGGGCACGCTGACCATCGCGGGTCTCGGCCCGGGCAGCGAGGCGCTGGTGACGCCGGAAGTCTCGGCGGCGCTTGCAGCCGCGACCGACATTCTGGGCTACGCGCCCTATGTCGCGCGCGTGCCGCCGCGAGTTGGACTTAACCTGCACCCTTCAGATAACCGCGAGGAGCTGCAGCGCGCCCGCGAGGCATTGCGGCTTGCGTCCGAAGGCGGGCAGGTGGTCGTCGTGTCCTCCGGCGATCCCGGCGTGTTCGCGATGGCCTCCGCCGTGTTCGAGGCGCTCGAACAGGCGCCGCACTATCAGGCCCTTCCGATCCGCGTGCTGCCCGGCATCACCGCGATGCTGGCGGCCGCCGCCCGCGCCGGCGCGCCGCTCGGCCATGATTTCTGCGCCATCAACCTTTCCGACAATCTCAAGCCCTGGGCCGTGATCGAGAAGCGCTTGCGCCTCGCGGCCGAAGCTGATTTCGCGATCGCGATGTACAATCCGCGCTCGGCGAGCCGGCCGGAAGGATTTGGCCGCGCGCTTGCGGTGCTGAGGGACGCGCGCTGTGGCGAGCGCCTCGTGATTTTTGCGCGCGCGATCAGCGCGGCTGATGAGAAGATCGAGATCGTGACGCTGAATGAAGCGACGCCAGAAATGGCCGACATGCGCACGCTGGTGATCGTCGGCAATTCGCAGACACGCTGCGTCGGCCGCTGGGTCTATGCGCCGAGGCAGGCGCGATGACCGAGCCATTGCATCACGTCAGCAACGCGCTCGACCCGCCGCCGCTCGGGCAGTTGCGGCCGCGAGATCATGAGCACGGGCAGGCCGAGCCTCCGGGCCGCGTCGATCTTGGCGCGCGCGCCGTCGCCGCCGGAATTGCGGGCGACGATCCAGGCGATGCCGCGCCTCCGCATCATCTCAAGCTCGCTATGAAGCGTGAACGGTCCACGCGATACGATCACGTCGGCCGCAAAGGGCAGGGGCGCTTCGGGCGGATCGACGAAGCGCAGCGTGTAGGTGTGCTGCGGCTTCGTCGCAAACGGCGCGATATGCTGGCGGCCGATGGCGAGGAACACGTTTGCCGGCGCCTCGGGCAGCGCAGCGGCCGCTGTGTTGACATCGGCGACGTCTATCCAATTGTCGCCGGAGGCCCTCGTCCAGGGCGCGCGCTCCAATGCGATCAGCGGCGTGGTGGTTTCCGCGCACGCCTTGACCGCATGACGGCTCATCTCGGCTGCGAACGGATGCGTCGCGTCGATCACGTGGGTGATTCCCTCGCGACCGATGTAGTCGGCAAGCCCGCTCACGCCGCCGAAGCCGCCGATGCGAGTCGGCAGCGGCTGGTCCGCCGGCGTGCGGGTGCGGCCGCCATAGGAATAAACGGCATCAAGCCCGGCGCGCGCGATCTCCGCGGCGAGCAGGCTCGCATCGGCCGTTCCGCCCAGTATGAGGGCGCGCATCGTGTCTGATCCCTGGCTGACCATCATCGGTATCGGCGAAGATGGCCTTGCCGGCCTGTCCGAGGCAAGCCGAAAGGCGCTCGATGAGGCCGAAACCGCGTTCGGCGGTGAGCGGCACCTTGCGCTTGCCGGCGTCGGCAGCCGTGGCCGACCGTGGCCGGCGCCGTTCGACGCCGCTGTCGTTCTGAGCTGTCGCGGCCGGCCAACGGTGGTGCTCGCCTCCGGCGATCCGTTCTGGCACGGTGCCGGCGCCGTCCTCGCCGAGAGGCTCGGCAGCGACGAGTGGATCGCGCATCCGGCACCGTCGACCTTCTCGCTCGCGGCCGCCCGGTTGGGCTGGCGGCTGGAGACCACGACATGCATCGGCCTCCATGCCGCGCCGTTCGAGCGCCTGATACCGCATCTGGTGCGAGATGCGCGCATCATCTGCCTGATGCGTGACGCAAGAGCGGTCGGCGATCTCGCGAAATGGCTGACGGAACGCGGATGGGGCGCCTCAATGTTGTGGACGCTCGAGGCGCTTGGCGGGCCGCGAGAATACATTGACCAGCATCGCGTCGACCTCTTTGCCGAGGAGGTCGCCGCAAATCTGGTCGCGGTGGCGGTGTGGGCGAGGGGGACGCAGGGCATTCCCCGCAGCTCGGGCCTGCTTGACGATCTGTTCGTGCACGACGGCCAGATCACCAAGCGGCCGGTCCGCGCGCTGGCGCTCTCGGCGCTGGCGCCACGTCCGGGCGAGCGACTGTGGGACGTCGGCGCCGGCTCGGGATCGATCTCGGTCGAGTGGGCGCTGTGCGGGGGGACGGCGACCGCCATCGAGCCGCGCGAGGATCGCGTCGCGAACATTCGTAAGAATGCAGCCGCGTTCGGACTGGCGCATCGGGTTGCTGTCGTCACCGGGAGGGCGCCGGAAGCTCTTGCCGGGTTGGAAGCGCCGGATGCCGTCTTCATTGGCGGCGGTCTCGACAGCGCGATGTTCGATGCGATCTGGTCGCGCCTCGCACCTGGAACGCGGCTCGTTGTACATTCCGTCACGCTGGAGACGGAAGCCCTGCTTGGCGATCTGCAGCAGCGCCACGGTGGCGAGCTGATGCGGGTCGAGATCGCGCATGCTGGCCCGCTCGGCCGCTATCGTTCCTGGGAGGCGACACGGCCGGTGGTGCAGTGGAGCGCGGTCCGATGAAGGTGGCCGGGCTCGGATTCAGAAAGGACGTCACGCTGGCTTCGCTGCGCGAGGCGTTGCTGGCAGCGGGCGGCCCTGCGGGACTCGACGCGGTGGCAACCGTCGGAGACAAGGCCGATACAGAATCGCTGAAGCAGCTCGCGCGCGAGTGCGGCGTGCCGATCAGGCCTATTCCGGCCGAGACGCTGGCTGGCATTGACACGTTTACGCAATCGAAGCTCGTCGTGGAGAAGTTCGGCGCAGGATCGGTTGCCGAAGCCGTGGCGCTCGCGGCGGCTGGCCCTCGGGCGCGGCTGATCGCGACCCGCGTGGTCTCGCGGGATCGCACCGCAACCGCCGCAATCGCGGAAGGAGACGGGGCATGACGGTGCATTTCATCGGCGCAGGGCCAGGCGCACCTGATTTGCTGACCTTGCGCGGACGCGATCTGATCGCGGCCTGTCCGGTCTGCCTCTATGCCGGCTCCCTGATCCCTGAAGGCGTGCTGGCGCATTGCCCGCCCGGCGCGCGCATCGTCAACACGGCGCCGCTGTCGCTCGACGAGATCATCGCGGAGATTGCCGCCGCGCATGCGGACGGCAAGGATGTCGCGCGGCTGCATTCCGGCGATCTCTCGATCTGGTCGGCGATGGGCGAGCAGCTCCGCCGCCTCCGCGCGCTCGGCATTCCCTATACGGTCACGCCTGGTGTGCCGTCCTTTTCCGCCGCTGCGGCAGCGCTGGAGGCCGAGCTGACGCTGCCGGGGCTTGCCCAGACGGTGGTGCTGACGCGCACGCCGGGCCGCGCCAGCGCAATGCCCGAAGGCGAGAAGCTCGCCGCATTCGCCGCGACCGGCGCGGTGCTCGCGATCCATCTGTCGATCCACCTGCTCGACAAGGTCGTCGCCGAGCTCACGCCGCATTACGGCGGGGATTGCCCCGTCGCCATTGTCTGGCGCGCGAGCTGGCCGGACCAGCGTATCGTGCGCGCGACGCTGGCGACGCTGGATGCCGCAATCGGCACGGAGATGGAGCGCACTGCGCTGATCCTGGTCGGCAAAACGCTTGGCGCTGCGGATTTCGACGAGAGCCGTCTCTACGCTGCTGACTACGACCGCCGCTATCGGCCTGTTGGCGCCGAGCCGCGCTTTCCGGAGGCATCGTGATGGCGGCAGGCCTCGTCATCTCCGCACCGGCCTCCGGCGTCGGCAAGACCACGCTGACGCTGGCGCTGGCGCGGGCCTGGCGCGATCGCGGCTTGAACGTGCAGTGCTTCAAGAGCGGGCCGGATTACATCGATCCGGCCTTTCACGCCGCCGCCACGGGACGCGCCTCCGTCAACGTCGACAGCTGGGCGATGGACCGCGGGACGATTCTGCATCTGGTCAGCCGCGGCAGGGATGCCGATATTGTGCTCGCCGAGGGCTCGATGGGCCTGTTCGACGGCGTCGCCGCGCGCGGCGTCTGCGGCACCGGTGCCACCGCCGACATCGCGGAGATGCTGGGCTGGCCGGTGCTGCTGGTGATCGATCCCTCGGGCCAGGCGCAGACTGCCGCCGCAATCGCTGCGGGCCTGCGCGATTATCGCCCCGGCGTCAGACTTGCGGGCGTCGTGCTCAATCGCGTCGCCAGCCCGCGCCACGAAGACCTGGTGCGGCGCGCGCTTGTTGATGCCGGCATCGCCGTGTTCGGCGCGCTGCCGCGCCATGCCGAGATCAGCCTGCCGAAGCGGCATCTCGGTCTGGTGCAGGCCGAAGAGCAGGCCGAGATCGGCAAGCTGATCGACGAGGCCGCGCGCTTCGTCGCCGAGCATGTCGATCTCGATGCGGTGTTGCGCTCCGCAGCCGGATGGTCGCCGCAACCGGCGGCGAGCGGCCTGAACGTGGCGCCGCCGGGGCAGCGCATTGCGCTGGCGCGCGATGCCGCGTTCTCCTTCGTCTATCCGCATATGCTGGAAGCCTGGCGCGCGGCGGGCGCCGAGATCTTGCCGTTCTCGCCGCTGGCCGATGAAACGCCTCATGCGAGCGCCGATGTGTGCTGGTTGCCCGGGGGCTATCCCGAGCTTCATGCCGGCAGGATCGCGTCCAATGCCCGGTTTCGCGACGGCCTGCGCGCCTTCGCGGAAACGCGGCCGGTGCACGGCGAATGCGGGGGCTATATGGTGCTGGGAGCCGCTTTGACCGATGCGGACGGGATCCGCCATGCGATGACAGGCCTGCTTGGCCTCGAGACCAGCTTTGCCAAACGCCGCATGCATCTGGGCTATCGCCTCGCGGCGCTCGCCGCGCCGATGCCGGGCCATCGTCCCGGCGCGCGTCTGCGCGGCCACGAGTTTCACTATTCGACCATTGTTGCCCAGCCTGACACGCCGCTGGCGGTCGTGCATGATGCAACGGGCGCGGTCATCGCCGAGACCGGCTCGCAGCGCGGCTACGTCAGCGGCACCTTCTTTCATCTGATCGCGGAGGACCGGTGAGCGGGTTCGTTTCCTTCATCTCCGCCGGACCCGGCGACCCCGAGCTGCTCACGCTCAAGGGCGCCGCGCGGCTGCGCGAGGCCGACGTCGTGCTCTATGACGATCTTGCCTCCGGCGCGATCCTCGATCTCGCCCGGCCGGGCGCCAATCTCGTCGCGGTCGGCAAGCGCGCAGGGCGGCCCTCGACCAAGCAGCATCACGTCAACCGCCTGCTGGTCGACTATGCCGCGACCGGCGCGCGCGTGGTGCGGCTCAAGTCCGGCGATGCCGGCATTTTCGGCCGGCTCGAGGAGGAGATCGAGACGTTGCGCGAGGCCGGCATCGGCTATGAGATCGTGCCGGGCGTCACCTCGGCTTGTGTCGCCGCCGCGCAGGCCGGCATTCCCCTGACCCGACGCCATACCTCCCGCCGGGTGCAGTTCATCACCGGGGCCGACGTCACCGGCGAGCTGCCGCCGAATCTGAACTGGGCGGCGCTGGCCGATCCTGAGGCGACGACCGTGGTCTATATGGGCCGGCGCACCTTTCCGGCGCTTGCCGCAAAATTGATCGCGCACGGTCTCGCCGCGAATACCCCGGCGCTGTTCGCCGAATCCCTCGGCCGCCCCGACGAGCGGCTGGTCCGCACCACGATTGCCGAGCTTGCCGAGCAGCTTGCCCGCGGCGGCGCCGCTTCCACCGCCGCCGTGATCCTGTTCGGCGCGCTGGCGGGGGATTATCCGTCATGATTGTCTCGGGCGCGCCTCGCCCCTTGACGCAGGCTCGGCGAAAGGGGCACACAGGAGCGGCAAGGTGCTCGACGCGGCGCAAAGCGCCGGAGCATAATCGGGAATGGGGATGGGCGGACCAAGTTGCGGCGCCCAAAACCCCAGCCGCCCCCGCGACTGTAAGCGGTGAGGGGCTCCGATCAGCCACTGGGCCGCAAGGTCCGGGAAGGCCGGAGAACCAGTGAACCGCGAGCCAGGAGACCGGCCCTGCACGTTTTGAGGCCAAGGCCGTCGGGTGTGACGGCAGGAAGGATCTGAGCCATGCATATCGAACCCGGGGTAGTGACGGGCGCCAAGCTCGTGTTGAGTTACGCAACCGGCATCGCCGCAGGCGGCGTTGCCTTGAAGCTCGCAGCCGAGACTGTGCGCGAGCAGGGCATCGGCTCGTTCGCGGCGCGGACGCTCGCCACCACGATCCTCGTCTTCACCTTCTTCGAGATCCTGCCGCACTTCCCGGTCGGCGTCTCCGAGGTGCACTTCATCCTCGGCTCGACGCTGTTCCTGCTGTTCGGTGCTGCGCCCGCGGCCTTCGGCCTCGCGTTCGGCCTGCTGCTTCAGGGCGTGTTGTTCGAGCCGGCCGACCTGCCGCAATACGGCATGAACGTCACGACGCTGCTGGTGCCGCTGTTCGCGATCCAGGCGATCGCCACGCGGATCATTCCGCGCAACACGGCCTATGTCGACCTGAAGTATCGGCAGGCATTGGCGCTGTCGACCACCTATCAGGCCGGCGTGATCGCCTGGGTGGCGTTCTGGGCGCTCTATGGCTCCGGCTTTGCGATGAGCAACCTCGCCAGCATCGCGACGTTTGCGGCTTCCTACGCGCTGGTGATCGTGATCGAGCCGCTCGCCGATCTCGCCGTGCTGGCGCTGGCGAAGTCGCTGCGCGGCGTCACCGCGCCCGGCCTCGTCACCCCGCGCCTGCACAACGCAGCTTAAGCGAGACAGGGGGCGGCCGTCATGGCCGCCCCCACGCGCGATGCTCACGCTCTCCCTGATCGGCATCGGTTGCGGCGATCCTGGCCAGCTCACGCGCGCCGCCGTTCAAGCCATCAACGCCGCCGACCTCGTCCTGATCCCACGCAAGGGAACGGCGAAGTCCGATCTCGCCGATCTCAGGCGGACGATCTGCGCGGATGTGCTCACCAGCGACACGACAGCCATTGCCGAGTTCGATCTTCCCGTGCGCGATGCCGCCGAGGCGGATTACCGCAAGGGCGTGGACGACTGGCACGATGCGGTCGCCGCGACCTGGTCGCGGACGATCGCAGATCATCTCGGAAGCAAGGGCAAGGTCGCGCTGCTGATCTGGGGCGATCCTTCGCTGTATGATTCCTCGCTGCGCATTGCGCGGCGGCTCGATCCCTTGCCCAAGATCGAGGTTGTGCCCGGCATCACGTCGATCCAGGCGCTGTGTGCGGCACATGCGCTGCCGCTGAACGATATCGGCGAGCCGTTTCTGGTCACGACGGGCCGGCGCTTGCGCGAAGGCGGCTGGCCGCAAGGCGTCGACACCGTGGTGGTGATGCTCGACGGTGGCACGGCATTCGAATCGTTGGATCCGGCAGGGATTCACATCTACTGGGGCGCCTATCTCGGCATGCCCGATCAGATCATCATGTCCGGCGCCCTCGCCGAAACCGGCCCGCGCATCGTCGCGGCACGGCAGGAAGCGCGCGCGCGGCATGGCTGGATCATGGATAGCTACATTCTCAAGCGCAGGCGTTAAGCGAGGCAGCATGCTCCCCGAATGGGTCACCCGGAACTGCCCCGCGATCTCCGCGCTCCATCGCGAGGCGGCGATCGCGCGTCAGGCGCAGCTGACAAAGCCGACCGGCGCGCTCGGCCGGCTCGAGCAGCTCGCGATCGAGCTCGCAGGTCTGCAGGCAACCGAGCAGCCGCGCGCGGCGCGCGTGCCGATCATCGTCTTCGCCGGCGACCACGGCATCGTCGTGCAGGGCGTCTCGGCCTATCCGCAAGAAGTGACCATCGCGATGATGGCGAATTTTGCCTCCGGCGGTGCTGCGATCTCGGTGCTGGCGCGCGAGCTTGGCTCCAGCCTGGAGGTGGTCGACGCCGGCACGCTGGCGCAACAGGAGATGGCGGGGATCGTCACCGACAAGCCGCGCCACGGCACCCGCGATTTCAGCGTGGAGGCTGCGCTCACACCGGCCGAGCTGGCGTTTGCCTTCGAGGCCGGCCAGCGCGCGGTTGCGCGGGCGGAGGCCAACCAGCCCGACCTGTTGATCTTCGGCGAAATGGGGATCGGCAACACCACGACGTCGGCAGCGATTGCGGCGAGCCTGCTCGGCATCAGCGCCGAGGAGATCGCGGGCAGCGGCACCGGCGTCGACGCGGCCGGCCGGGCGCACAAGGCGCGCGTGATCGATGCGGCGATTGCACGTCACGGCGTTTCGGGCGCGGCGCCGGAAAAGATCCTGTGTGCCGTCGGCGGGCTCGAAATCGCCGCGATCTCGGGCGCGATCATCGCGGCCGCGCAGCGCCGCATCCCCGTGCTGATCGATGGCTTCATCGTGTCGGTCGCAGCGCTCGCAGCGGTGCGGCTGAACCCGTCATGTCAGCCCTATCTGCTGCCGTCGCATCAATCGGCCGAGCAGGGCCATCGCCTGATGCTGCGCGCCCTGAACGTGCAGCCGCTGATCAGCCTCGATCTCAGGCTCGGTGAGGGATCGGGCGCCGCCATCGCGCTGCCGCTGGTGCGCGTCGCCTGCGCGCTTCATAACGGCATGGCCACCTTTGCAGAGGCCAATGTGCCCGATCGGCCTAGCTGATCCGCTGATTGACCGAGACGACGCGCCAGCCGGCCGCGAGGCGATCGATCCGGGTCAGCGACAGCGGCTCGATCACGAAGCGCAAGGCGGCTTGTGGCGTGAGATCGAGCGCGATGCACAGCGCGGCGCGGATGGTGCCGGAATGCACGATGAGCGTGGCTGGTCCCGCTCCGATCCGCGACAGACCGAGCTGCACGCGCGCGACCTGATCCGCAAAGCTTTCGCCGCCCGGCGGCCGTCCGCCGGCCGGATCGTTCCAGAACTGCGCATAGGCCTCGCCGCCCGCGGCAGCGAGCGCGTCGTGCCGATGGCCGGTCCAGTCGCCGAAATCCTGCTCGCGGAATTCGCTGACCTGCTCCGGTTCGTGCCCCAGCGCGCGCGCCGTCTCGACCGTGCGCCGCGACGGGCTGGCGTAGCTCGCAGTGTCCCGCGGCAGGCGCTGCCGCAGCGCCTCCAGTTGCGCGCGATCGCGGAGATCGGCCGGCGCATCGGCGGCATGGATCGTCCCTTTGACGCCATCGACCGGCGCATGCCGTATCAGCCAGAGGAAGGTCTCGCCTTCCATGCTCATCTCCAAGGAAGTTGGTCGCTGTGGCAATAACGCCGCAACTGGCACATTGACTCTGTCGTGACGGTAATCCTAGATGCTCGCGACGGTTTCCCCGAGAGGGGATGAAAAGGGAATGCGGTGCGGGGACGTTGTCCCCAATGCCGTGGCTGCCCCCGCAACTGTGAGCGGATAATCCTTCGTCAGAAGCCACTGGGTCCTCGGTCCCGGGAAGGCGACGAAGTGGTGATGACCCGCGAGCCAGGAGACCTGCCGTCAGCCGTGGTCACACGCGAAGATGTCGGTCGGGGAGTACAGACATTCGGCTTCATCGGACGGCCGCAAGGCCAAGGGTGAGACCTCGTTCGCTGTGACGTGCCACTGACGTCATACCGAGGTTTCCAGCCGTGTCTTCCATCCGCATCTTCCGACCGCGCCATTTCCTGCTTGCTTCCGCGGCTCTCACGTTCTTTGCAGCGCTCGATCTGCCCGCCGCACAGGCGCAGCAGGCTCGCGAACCGCTGCCGCCGGTCGAAGTGTCGCCCGCGCAATCCCGCAAGCCAGCCAGATCAGCCGGCCGGGAGGCGCAAGGCCCACGCCGCGCGGCGGCGCGCAGGCCTGCTGCCGCATCCGCAGCGCCCAAGCCCCTCGCCCCGGCTGCGACGGCGCAGACGCCGCTTAACAGCAATGCCGTGGCCGAAAGCGCCTCGCGGCTCGGCCTGACGGTGCGCGAGATGCCCGCGACCGTCGAGGTGATCTCGGCCGAGACCATGCGCGAGCAGGGCTATCGCACCGTCTCCGACGTGGCCCAGGGCGCGGTCGGCGTCACCTCCGGTGACAATCCGGCCGAGCCTTCCGCCTTCTCGATGCGCGGTTTCACCAACAGCCAGATCAACACGCTCTACAACGGCATCAAGATCGGCCCGCAGAACATGACCTCGCGGATCATGGACACCGCCAATCTGGAGGCCGTGGAATTCTTGAAAGGCCCGGCCTCGCTGATCTCGGGCGAGGGGGCCGCGGGCGGCGCGATCAATTTGGTCACCAGGCAGCCGCACACGGGACCGATCCGGAACGAAGCCGATTTCTCCTGGGATTCCCTGAACTCGTTCCGCGCGCATTACGGCTCGGGCGGCAGCACCAACGTGCAAGGCCTCGACTACCGCTTCGACGTCAGCCGCTCCGCGCTCAACGGCTTTGCCGACGACACCAACACCAAGATGCTGGATGTGTCCGGCCAGCTCAACTACCGCATCTCCGACAGCCTCAAGGTCTGGGGCGCGATCGAATATCGCGAGGACCGTTCGAAGGCCTATTGGGGCGCGCCGCTGGTGCCGATCGCCTTCAGCGGCTCGCATGCGACGAGCGGGATCGTTTCGGGCAATTACGTCTCGAACTACAACAAGACCGACCTCGGCGCCGTCACCATCGACGACCGCACCTTCAACACCAACTACAACGTCCTCGACAATCGCAACGTCGCGCAGGAAGTCTGGCTGCGTGGCGGCTTCGAGCTGAAGCTCGCGCCCGATCTCACGCTGAAAAGTCAGGCCTATGGCTATGGCGCGGAACGCAGCTGGTTCAACAACGAGGTCGAGGCGTTCAATTCCGGAACGAACCTGGTCGATCGCGAGCGCTTCTACGTCGCACACAGCCAGCGTCTCGTCGGCAACATCACCGACCTGATCTGGGACACGAACATCGCAGGTTTCGACAATCGGCTGGTCACGACGTTGTCCTCGAGCTATCTCGATTTCGTCAGGCCGGGCGCGGCCAATTTCCCCGGCGATTCCGTTTCCCTGGTCGATCCCAACCGCGGCTTCTACGGCCTTCTCACGACGCAGCAACAGACTGCGCGTATCGACAACGAAGCCCTCTCGTTCGAGGACCGGCTGAAGCTGACCCGGACCTTCGCGCTGATCGGCGGCATCCGCGTCGAGCATATCGGACTCGATCGCAACTCGACCGACAAGAGCGGCTTGGAGAAAGCAGGCTTCCCGTACACGAAGGACTGGGCGCCTGTGACGGGGCGCATCGGCTACACCTGGGAGGCCGTGCCCGGCCTGACCTTCTTCAGCCAGTACGCGACCGGCGCGGATGTGTCGGCCAACAACATCTTCCTGCTCACGCCGACCCAGCCGCTGGACCTCACCACCGCACGCACCTACGAGACCGGCGTCAAGCATCTGTTCTGGGACAACCGGGCGGAGTGGTCGTTCTCGGCCTACGATATCGTGCGCAGGAACGTCTATGCCGCGGCCGGCGGACAGGCGCTCAACATCGCCGGGCGGCAGGAGTCCAAAGGCGTCGAGCTTGCGGCGTCCGTGCGCCCGATCGAGCCGCTGCGGCTCTGGGGCAACATCGCCTATGTCGATGCGCGCTATGCCGATTACAATTTCGTTGGCGGCTCGTTCTCCGGCAACACGCCGCCCAACGTCCCGCGCATCGTCGCCAATGCCGGCGCGTCCTGGCGCTTCTTCACGCCCTGGCCGGTGGAGCTCGGCATCACCGGCCGCCATGTCGGCGACCGCTACAACACCGATGCCAATGTCGTGACGATGAAGGCCTACACCGTGGCCGACGTCTATGCCTTCGTCGACATCCCCAAGACGGTGTTCAACGCAGTCGACCAGGCCCGCCTGACCTTCCGCGTCCGCAACGTCACCGACAAGCGCTATGCGATCTGGGGCGATCCGTTCTATCCCGACCAGATCCTCCTTGGCGCGCCGCGCACCTACGAGCTCTCGGCGGCGTTCAAATGGTAGGACGCTGACCGCATGCTGGGCGCGGTCGTCCTGTTGCATCGCTGGCTAGGGGTCGCGTTCTGCCTGCTGTTCGCGATGTGGTTCGCGACCGGTATCGTGATGCACTTCGTTCCGTTTCCGTCGCTGACGGAAGCGGAGCGCTTTGCCGGCCTTGCGCCGGTGGTGTACGCGGAAGCAAGGATCTCAATCGCCGACGCAGTCGCCGCGAGCGGGGTCATCGATGCCACGCGCGTGCGTCTGGTCCAGCGGAGCGGGGGATCGGTCTATATCGTGTCGGGGTCATCGCGCGTTCGTGCGGTCCGTGCCGCCGACGGGCAGGACGCAGCTTTGATGTCTGCCGATCTCGCGCTCGCCATCGCGCAAGATCACGCCCGCCGCCGCGGGCTCGATGCCGCGCGGGCCGGGATCGTCGCGCTGGAAGATTACGATCAATGGAGCGTGCCGAACGGCTTCGACCGCCATCGGCCCTTGTTTCGCATCGCGCTCGGCGATGCCGCTGGAACGGAGATCTATCTGTCGTCGCGCACCGGCGAGGTCGTCCTCGATACGACGCGAGGCGAGCGCGGCTGGAATTGGGCCGGCAGTGTGCTGCACTGGATCTATCCCACGGTCCTGCGGAGCAATTGGTCGCTGTGGGATCGCGTCGTCTGGACGCTGTCGCTGCTGGCCTTGCTCGCGGCTTCGCTGGGCGCGTTGCTCGGGATGGTGCGGATCAGGATGCGAGATCGCCGGATCTCGACGCCCTACCGCGGCTGGCATGCGCTGCATCACCTCGTTGGCCTTGCAGTAACGGTCTTCGTGTTGACCTGGATTTTCAGCGGCTGGCTTTCGATGGATCACGGCCGGCTGTTCTCGCGCGGGGAGCTGAGCCCCACCGAAGCCGGCGTGATGAACGCGGCACCGGACTGGACGGCGGCCCCGTCATTCGATCGACAGCCGACAACATCGTCGGTCCGCGAGGTTGAATGGTTCGCCTTCGGCGGTCATGTCTATCGCCGCGATCGCTCCGCCCTCGGCGTCCAGACCTTGGCCATGGCGGGGGATGCCTCCCGCGCGGAATTTCTGACCGCGCGCGAGGTCGAGGGGCTCGCGGTGCGGCTCGCCGCCGGATGCGGCACGCCGTCCGTTGTTGCCGGAAGCGACGATTATCCCGCGCATTCCGCCGTTCCCGGAGCACCCGTCTACCGCGCGCGCTGCGGCGATCTCTGGCTCGACATCGACGGTGCCGGCGGCCAGGTGCTGCAACGGCTGGACGCCTCGCGGCGCG
The DNA here is from genome assembly GCF_004570865.1 of Bradyrhizobium frederickii. Taxonomy (GTDB): domain Bacteria; phylum Pseudomonadota; class Alphaproteobacteria; order Rhizobiales; family Xanthobacteraceae; genus Bradyrhizobium; species Bradyrhizobium frederickii. Next base: position 75,587 of record NZ_SPQS01000007.1, on the reverse strand, counting down.
CCTATCGCTGGTTCTACAGCGCGCTGCACACGCTCGATTTCCCGGTCCTCATGGCGCATCCACGATTGCGCGATATCGTGATCGTCGGGCTCTGTGCGCTGGGTTTCGCGTTCTCCATGACCGGCGTCGTCATCGGCTGGCGCCGCTTGCGGCTCTCTCTGATGGTCTGACCGGGCGAACCAGCCGCGATCTCGACGCGGTGCACACGCTCTGCGATCGTACCCTCGTGGATCGCAACGCTGGCGACAACTCTTTGAGGCCCCGGGCGGCTCAAAATCGCGATGAGATCCTGCTGGCGAAGGGCCGGTTAGTGGCATACCATTTGCAAGCGAATGGGCTCTGGTTTCAACTACTCTTGGCCAACGATGGCCAGCATCACGGCATTACTGGGAGGACTTCCATGGATCGCAGGACCGTATTGAAGGGATTGGCTGGGGCGGGCGGTCTGGCATTGACCGGCCTCTCGGCCCCGGCGATCGCGCAAGGCGCATCAGCCCGCACCCTGCGCTTCGTGCCCCAGGCCAATCTCGCCAATTTCGATCCGATCTGGGGCACGCAATATGTCGTGCGCAATGCCGCCGCGATGGTCTGGGACACGCTCTACGGCATCGATGCGCAGCTTCAGCCGCAGCGGCAGATGGTCGAGTCCGAGGAAGTGACCGACGACGGCACGACCTGGACGTTCAAATTGCGTCCGGGCCTCAAGTTTCATGACGGCGAACCGGTGCTGAGCAAGGACGTCGTTGCGAGCCTGACGCGCTGGTCGGCGCGCGACCCCATGGGATTGATGATCAAGGCGCTCCAGCAGGAGCTCACTGCCGTCGACGACCGCACCTTCAAATGGGTGCTCAAGCAGCCCTTCCCGAAGATGCTTTACGCGCTGGCTAAGAACAACTCGCCGTGCGGCTTCATCATGCCGGAGCGAATCGCGCAGACCGATCCGTTCAAGCAGATCACCGAATATGTCGGCTCGGGGCCGATGAAGTTTGCCAAGGGCGAGTGGGTTCCCGGCGCAAAGGCCGTGTTCGAGAAGTTTGCGGACTACGTGCCGCGGCAGGAGAAGGCCTCCTGGCTTGCCGGGGGCAAGCAGATGCAGCTCGACCGCATCGAATGGATCGTGATGCCGGATCCGGCCACGGCAGCCGCGGCGTTGCAGAACGGCGAGGTCGACTGGTGGGAAAACCCGATTGCGGACCTCGTTCCGGTCCTGAAGAAGAACAAGAACATCAGCGTCGACATCGGCGATCCGCTCGGCAATATCGGCTCGTTCCGCATGAACCATCTGTTCGCGCCCTTCAACGACGTGCGGGCGCGGCGCGCGGTGCTGATGGCGCTCAGCCAGGAAGACTACATGCGCGCGATCGTCGGCGACGACAACGCGCTCTGGAAGCCGCTGCCCGGCTTCTTCACGCCGGATACGCCGCTCTATAGCGAGGTGGGCGGCGAGATCCTGAAGGGCAAGCGCGATCTCGATGCGGCCAAGAAACTGCTCGCCGAGAGCGGCTATTCCGGGCAGCCAGTGACGTGCATCGTGGCGCAGGACCAGCCGATCACCAAGGCGCTGGGCGACGTCACCGCCGACCTGCTGAAGAGGCTCGGCATGAATGTCGACTTCGTCGCTACCGATTGGGGCACGGTCGGCTCGCGCCGCGCGCAGAAGACCCCGCCGGGGCAGGGCGGCTGGAACATGTTCCACACCTGGCACGCGGGCGCCGACTGCATCAATCCGGCACCGTACACCGCCATTCGCGCCAACGGCGACAAGGCCTGGTTCGGCTGGCCGAACAGCCCCGCCACGGAGAAGGAGGTCGCGTCCTGGTTCGAGGCCAAGAACCTCGACGAGGAGAAGGCCGCCATCGGCCGCCTCAACAAGGCGGCCCTCGATGACGTCGTCTACGCGCCGACGGGCTTCTTCCTGAGCTACACTGCGTGGCGCAAGAACGTCTCCGGCATCACCAAGGGGCCGCTGCCGTTCTTCTGGGGCGTCTCCAAGTCTGCATGATCGTGCGCTGAGGCCAGATGCTCTCCTACATCCTCCGCCGCATCGCCGCGACCCTGCCGGTCATGGCCATCGTCGCGCTGTTCGTGTTCAGCCTGCTCTACATCGCGCCGGGTGATCCCGCCGTGGTGATCGCGGGCGACCAGGCCAGTCCGGAGGATGTGGAGCGCATCCGCCAGAGCCTCGGTCTGGATCGGCCGTTCCTGGTCCAGTTCGGAAGCTGGGTCTGGCGCATCCTGCACGGCGATCTCGGCACCTCGATCTTCACCAATCTGCCGGTGTCGGCGATGATCGGGCAGCGTCTCGGACCGACGCTGTCGCTGATGATCGTCACGCTGCTGCTCACGATCGTGGTGGCGGTGCCGCTCGGCGTGGTGGCGGCGTGGAAGGCCGGCAGCCTGATCGACCGCGTCATCATGGGCTTTGCCGTGTTCGGCTTCTCGCTGCCCGTCTTCGTGGTCGGCTACATGCTCGCCTACATCTTCGCACTCGAGCTCGAATGGCTGCCGGTGCAAGGCTACACGCCGCTCAGCTCAGGCTTCTGGCCGTGGCTGGAAAACCTGATCCTGCCGGCGATTGCGCTCGGCTGCGTCTACATCGCGCTGGTCGCGCGCATCACCCGCGCGTCCATGCTCGAAGTGTTGCAGCAGGATTATATCCGCACGGCCAAGGCGAAGGGCCTCGGGCAGGGCGGCATCCTGTTCATTCACGCGCTGAAGAACGCGGCGGTGCCGATCGTGACGGTGATCGGGATCGGCATCGCGCTGCTGATCGGCGGCGCGGTCGTGACCGAGAGCGTGTTCGCGATTCCCGGCCTCGGCCGGCTCACGATCGATGCGATCCTGCGGCGCGACTATCCCGTCATCCAGGGCATCGTGCTGCTGTTCAGCTTCGTCTACGTCCTCGTCAATCTGATGATCGACGTCATTTACACGCTCGTTGACCCGAGGATCCGCTATTGACCGACACGACCGTCAATCCGCAATCGCTTCCAGCCGGGTTCGTCCTTGCACCACAACTGCCTGAAATCCTGCGACCGGTCACGATCCGGCGCGGCTTCCTCGGGTTCTTGCGCGGCCATCCCACCGTTGCGATCGGCGGCGCATTGCTGCTGACGCTGGTGCTGATCGCGATTTTTGCGCCCTATCTCGGGTCGGTCGATCCGACCGCGCTCGCGCCGGCCAAACGCACGCGTGCGCCGTCGGCCGATTTCTGGTTCGGCACCGACGTGCTCGGACGCGATATCTATTCGCGCGTGCTGTTCGGCGCGCGGGTTTCGCTCACGGTCGGACTGTCGGTGGCGATCTTTGCGTCTGCTGCCGGCCTTGCCATCGGCATGGTCTCCGGCTTTATCCGCTGGGCCGACGGCATTCTGATGCGCTTCATGGACGGGCTGATGTCGATCCCGCCGATCCTGCTCGCGATCGCGCTGATGGCGCTGACACGGGGCAGCGTCGGCAACGTCATCCTCGCCATCACCGTTGCCGAGATCCCGCGCGTCTCCCGTCTCGTCCGCAGCGTCGTGTTGTCGCTCCGCGAGCAGCCTTACGTGGATGCTGCGGTCGCCTGCGGCACGCGCACGCCGATGATCATCCTGCGCCACATCCTGCCCAACACGGTGGCGCCCATGCTGGTGCAGGCGACCTATATCTGCGCCAGCGCCATGATCACCGAGGCGATCCTGTCCTTCATCGGCGCCGGCACGCCGCCGACCATTCCGTCCTGGGGCAACATCATGGCCGAGGGCCGCGCGCTGTGGCAGGTCAAGCCCTACATCGTGTTCTTCCCGGCGGCGTTCCTGTCCGTGACCGTGCTCGCCGTGAATCTCCTCGGCGACGGCCTTCGCGATGCGCTCGACCCGCGCATGGCCAAAAGCCTGTGATGTTGCCTGTGATGGATCGAGGCTGATCGCAATGGCCCTGCTCGAAGTCGACAACCTCCAGACCCATTTCCGCACCCCCGGCGGCATCAACCGCGCCGTCGACGGCGTATCCTTCCATGTCAATGAAGGCGAGACGCTGGCCATCGTCGGCGAGTCCGGCTGCGGCAAGTCGGTGACCTCGATGTCCTTGATGCGGCTGATCCCGGAGCCGCCGGGCCGGATCGCGGGCAGCATCCGCTTTGCGGGCAAGGACCTCCTCAAGCTGTCCGATCGCGAGATGCGCGCCATCCGCGGCAACGACATCTCGATGATCTTCCAGGAGCCGATGACCAGCCTCAATCCGGTCCTCACCGTCGGCCGCCAGATCCGCGAGACGCTGATGATCCATCAGGGCCTGGACAAGCAGGCCGCCGAGGCGCACGCGATCGAGATGCTGACGCTGGTCGGCATCCCCGAGCCGGGGCGGCGGGTGCGCGAATATCCGCACCAGCTCTCCGGCGGCATGCGCCAGCGCGTGATGATCGCCATCGCGCTCGCCTGCAACCCGAAGCTTCTGATCGCGGACGAGCCCACCACCGCGCTCGACGTGACGATCCAGGCCCAGATCCTCAAGCTGATGCTGGACCTCAAGCGCCGGGTCGGCGCCGCCATCATCCTGATCACCCACGATCTCGGCGTCGTTGCCGAGATCGCCGAGCGCGTCATGGTGATGTATGCCGGCCGCAAGGTCGAGGAGGCGCCGGTCGCCGAACTGTTCCGCTCCCCGCGTCATCCGTACACGCAAGGCCTGTTGGGCGCGGTGCCGCGGCTCGGCTCCTCGCTGACGGGCACCGCGAGGCGGCTGGCCGAGATTCCCGGGCAGGTGCCGGATCTGCGCAAGCCGATCGTCGGCTGCGTCTTCGCCGGCCGCTGCGCGCTCGCGACCGATCTGTGCCGGCAATACGCGCCGGGGCTCGAAGAGAAGGGCCCGCGCCACATTGCCGCCTGTCATTATTCGGCCAAGGGAGCCGTCGCGGCATGAGCCTTCCGCTGCTCCAGGTCAACGACCTCAAGAAGCATTTTCCGGTCAAGGCCGGGCTGTTCAGCCGCAAGTCCGAATTCGTCTATGCGGTCGACGGCGTCTCCTTCGAGATCGCGCGCGGCGAGACGCTGTCGCTGGTCGGCGAGTCCGGCTGCGGCAAGTCGACGGTCGGCCGCGCCATCCTGCGGCTGTTCGACATCACCGCGGGACAGGTGATCCTCGACGGCCAGCGTATCGACGACGCCGCGCCGAGCACGATGCGCCAGATGCGACGGCGCGTGCAGGTGGTGTTCCAGGATCCGTTCTCCAGCCTCAACCCGCGCATGCGGGTGCGCGATATCCTGGCCGAGCCGATCCGCAATTTCGGCCTCGCCAAATCCGCAGAGGATCTCGAAGTTCGCCTCACGGCGCTGATGGACACCGTGCGATTGCCGCGCGAGGCGCTCAATCGCAGGCCGCACGAATTCTCCGGCGGCCAGCGTCAGCGCATCGGCATCGCCCGGGCGCTGGCAGCCGAACCCGAGCTGATCGTGTGCGACGAGGCGGTGTCGGCGCTCGACGTCTCGGTCAAGGCGCAGATCGTCAATCTGCTGCAGGATCTCCAGAGCGAGTTCGGCCTCGCGCTTTTGTTCATCAGCCACGATCTCGCGATCGTCGAGCACATGACCCACCGGGTTGCGGTGATGTATCTCGGCAAGATCGTGGAGGTGGCGCCGCGCCGCGAGATCTTTGCCGCGCCCAGACATCCCTATACCAAGGCGCTGCTGTCCGCGGTGCCGCTGCCGGAGCCGGGTGCCCAGCGCAATCCGATCATCCTCAAGGGCGACGTGCCGAGCCCGATCAACCCGCCGAAGGGTTGCCGCTTCCACACCCGCTGCCCGCTCGTCTTCGATCGCTGCCGGGTCGAAGAGCCGGTGCTTCGCGCAGCCGGAGCCGAGCAATGGGTTGCCTGTCATCTCGAAGAGGGCGCGCCAGCGGCGAGCCCTGAAGGGTGAGATTCGCGTTGGAATTCGTCAGCAAAAACAACCCCCGTTCTACTGTGCATGGGGTTGTTTTCGCATTTTTTGACGTGGCCGGCCTCAGCCCTGGCGGCGCAGGAAGCCGGTGATTGTGACCTTGTCCCAGATCCCGGCCGCGGCGAAGGGATCGGCGCGGTTGAAGGCCTCGACCTCGCTGCGGCCGGGGGCCTCGATCAGGAACAGGCTGCCGATCATCGTCTGGCCGTCGTCGGAGACCAGCGGTCCCGACATCACGATCTTGATGCCGAAGCGCGAGGTGTCGCTCAGGAACGCCTTGTGGGCATCGTAATTGGCGAGCCGGGTCGGCAGCGCTCCGGCGCGGTCGAGGGCGTGAATGGCGAACAGCATAGGGTCTCCGTTTCTTGACTTGGTTTTGGGACGGCCGCTACGGCGGCCGTCCGGACGTGATGGGTGGACTTATTTGGCGCCGAGCTTGCCGGCGTCCTCGAAGGTCGGGCAGGTGCGCTGCTCCAGCGGCACGTCGAACGGCTGGTAATTGTCCTTGGTGATGACGGTCGGCTTCAGCACGATCTCGGCGATCACAGGCTGGTTGCGCAAGGCGCGGATCGCCATCATGGTGCCGAGGCAACCCTGGGCAAATCCGTTGTAGTCGCCGCTGGCGAGCAGCTTGCCGGACTTGATCGCGTCGATCGCCTCCTTGGTGCCGTTGATGCCGATCACCTGCGCCTTGCGATTGGCGCCGTCGAGCGCCTCGATCGCGCCGACCGCCATGGCGTCGTTGGCGGCGAGCACGCCGTCGATCTGCGAGTTCGACTGCATCAGGTTCTCCATCACCTGGAGCGCCTGGAGCCGCTGGTAGTTGCCGGGCTGTGAAGCCAGCAGTTTGGCGCCGGGGACTTCCTTCAGCGCGTCGTTGAAGCCGCGGACGCGGTCGACATTGGTCAGCGAGCCCTTGACGCCCTCGATGATGACGATGTTGCCCTTGCCGCCGAGCGTCTTCAGCAGGAAGCGCGCGGTCTCCAGGCCGAGGCTGTAATCGTCGGCGCCGACGAAGGACAGGAACTTGCCGCCCGCGGAGCGGTCGGTGATGTTGACGACCGGGATCTTGGCCTCGTTGATCTTCTCGACCCCCGGCACCATCGCCTTGTAATCGACCGGCGTGAACACGATCGCGCTCGGCTTCTTCACCACGACGTCCTCGATCTGGCTGAGCTGCTCGGGGATCGAGTCCGGCTTGGTCGGGATGTACTGAAGCGTCTTCGCGTTCAGCGTCTTCGCCATGTTGTCGGCGCCGACCCGCACCGTCTGGAAGAACGGATTGGTCTGGTTCTTGGTGAAGACGGCGATGGTCTCGCCGTCGGCACGGGCCTGTGTCGTGAACGCGGCAGCCACCAATAACGGCACTGCCAAATATCCCAGTTTCTGTTTCATGTTGCCTCCATCCCTCGTTTTGCTTGTTGGACTTCTTGGAAACTCATTGCGTGCGCCGGCGCGTCTTCATGTCGAGCCAGACCGCGAGAATGACGATGATGCCGGTCACCAGCGGCTGCCAGTTGGCGCTGACCGAGAGCAGGTTCATGCCGTTCAGCACCAGTGTCAGGATCAACGCGCCGATGAAGGTGCCGAACACGGTGCCGACGCCGCCGAACAGCGAGGTGCCGCCGATCAGCACGGCCGCGATCGCCGGCAACGTCAGGCTTTCGCCGATGTCGGCTTCGGCTGAATTGAGCCGCGACAGGAAGATGATCGAGGCGAGCCCCGCCATGAGGCCGGAGACGGCATAGACCAGCAGCAGGCGCCGCGCGACCGGAATGCCGGAGAGCCGCGCCGCGACCGGATTGGCGCCGATCGCATAGATCTCCTGGCCCCAGATCGTGCGCTGCGCGAAGAACGTGCCGATCCCGAGAAACACCAGCAGCAGATAGACCGGGATCGGAAGGCCGAACAGATAGCCGCTGCCGATCTGGCGGAAGCCGGCCGGGAAGCCGTGCAGGGTCTCGCCGGCCATGTACCAATAGGTCAGGCCGTTCAGCACCCAGAGCATGCCGTAGGTGGCGATGAAGGAGGGGATGCGGAGCGCGGTGACCATGATGCCGTTGAGCAGTCCGACGATGCCGCCGCAGGCAAGCCCGGTGAGGATGCCGAGCGCCGGCGAGCCGGTCTTGTGGATCACGGTGCCGGCGATGCAGGCGGACAGCGCCACATTGGCGCCGACGGAAAGATCGAGGCCGGCTGTCAGCACAACCAGCGTCAGTCCGGAGGCGATGAAGAAAGTCAGGCTCGCCTGGCGCAGCACGTTGAGGATGTTGCCGAGGCTGAGGAAGGAATCGCTGAGCACGGCGAGCACGGCACAAATCAGAAGCGCCGCCAGCAGGCGGTAGAACACCTGGATCGCGTCCTGCGACAGGAAGGAGCGGGGCGGCATGATCGCCTCTTTGCTGATGTCGGTCATGCGCGGCTCCTGAGACCATCGAGGAACAGCGCGACGATGACGAGGACGCCGACGCTGGCGACCTGCACCGAGGAGGGCAGCGAGATCAGGTTCAGCCCGTTGCGGAGCACGCCGACGGAGAGGACGCCGAGCAGGGTGCCGAGCAACCAGCCATTACCGCGCTCGAACGAGGTGCCGCCGACGGCGACGGCCGCGATGGCATCGAATTCGAGGCCGAGGCCGGCGGTGGGGTGACCGGAGTTCATCCGCGCGGTCATCAGGAGACCCGCGATGCCGGCCATGGCGCCGCCGATCGCGTAGACGGCGATCAACAGCCGGTTCGGCGACAGCCCGGCATAGCGCAAGGCTTCGCGGTTGCCGCCGAGCGCGAAAATGTAGGTGCCGAAGCGGGTATGATAGAGCAGGCCGTGGAACGCAGCGTAGGTGACCAGCGCCATCACGATCGGCACGGGTATGCCGACAAGCGTCGCCGAATAGATGTCGCGCACGCTGTGGGGGATGCCGACCACGCTCTGGCCGTCGCTGACGATCAGTGACAGGCCCTGCGCCATGCCGAGCGTGCCCAGCGTCGCGACGAAGGGCGGAATGCCGAGGATGGCGACCAGCCAGCCGTTGACGGTGCCGAAGGCCACGCCGACCAGCAGGCCGGCACCCAGGCCCAGCAGCATCGACTTGGTCGCGAGCGAGACGATGGCGACGCAGAGCGAGGTCAGCGTCAGCACCGCGCCCATCGACAGGTCGAGCCCCTCGGTCATGATGATCAGCGTCATCGGCAGCGCGAGCATGGTCAGAATGGTGGACTGGACCAGCACGTTGGAGAGGTTCGCGACCGACAGGAATCCGGGCGCGATCGCGCCGAACAGGGCGATGAGCAGCACCAGCACGATGGCAACGCCGGGAATGCGTTGCAGCGGATTGGGCTCTGAAGCGACTGCGGCCTCACGCATGATGCATCCCCAGTCGCACGATGTTCTCCTCGGTCAGTTCGTTGCGCGTCAGATGCCCGGCAATGCGCCCCTCGCGCATCACATAGGCGCGGTCGCAGACATGGCAGATCTCGATCTGCTCGGACGAGATCATCAGCGCCGCCGCGCCGTCGGCGACCAGGCGGTCGATCAGCGCAAAGATCTCGGACTTGGCGCCGATGTCGATGCCGCGCGTCGGCTCGTCGAAGATGAAGAGCTTCGAGCCTGCCGCCAGCCACTTGCCGATCACGACCTTCTGCTGGTTGCCGCCGGAGAGCAGGCCGACGGTCTGCCGCGCGCTCGGGGTCGCGATGCGCAGCTGCCGGATCAGGCCGTCGGCGGTGCGCTGGGCCGAGCGCTGGTCGAACAGGCCGCTTGGGAACAGCTTTCGCAGTGCAGACACCACCAGATTGTCGCTGACCGAGCGCAGCAGCGCGAGACCCTCGCTCTTGCGGCTCTCCGGGATCAGCGCGATGCCGCGGCGGGCGGCGAGGTCCGGCTCGCCGGTGATGGTCTTGCCGTCGAAGATGATCTCGCCTGACGTGATGGGATCGGCACCGAAGATGGCGCGCGCGACCTCGCTGCGGCCGGAGCCGACGAGGCCACACAGGCCGACGATCTCGCCCCGGCGCACCTCGATGTTAATGTCGGAGATGCCGGTTGGCGCGGTCAGGCCCTTGACCTCGAGCAACAGTTCGCCGGGCTTGTCGGCAAAATGGCGCGGATAGGTCGTGTCGACGTTGCGGCCGACCATCATGCGCACCAGCTGGTCCGGCGTCACGTCGGCGGGGCGAACGCCGTCGATACGCCGGCCGTCGCGCAGCACCGTAATACGATCGCCGAGCGCGAACACCTCCGCCATGCGGTGCGAGATATAGACGATGGCGACGCCGTCGGCCTTCAGCCGCGCGATCAGCGCAAACAGCAGCTCGGTCTCGCGGTCGGACAGCGCCGCGGTCGGCTCGTCCATCACGAGGATGCGGGCATCCTGGCTGATCGCCTTGGCGATCTCGACCATCTGCTGCTGGGCCACGCCGAGCTTGTCGACAGTGGTAGAGGGATCGACGTCGAAGCCGATCGTATCGAGCACGCGCCTGGCATCGGCCAAGATCTTGCGGCGGTCGATGGTGCCGGGGATGCGGCCCTTCGGCTCGCGGCCCAGGAAGATGTTCTGGGCGATGTCGAGATAGGGGACCAGCGAGAATTCCTGGAAAATCACCGCAATGCCGAGCTTCTGCGCGTCGGCGGTCGATGTAATCGCGACCTTCTCGCCCTTGTAGAAGAACTCGCCGGCATCGGCGCCATAGGCACCGCACAGCACCTTCATCAGGCTCGACTTGCCGGCGCCGTTCTCGCCCAGCAGCATGTGCACTTCGCCGGGATAGACGGCAAAGGACACATCATCCAGCGCCTTGACGCCGGGAAACTCCTTGCTGATGCCGCGCAGCTCCAGCAGCGGGGTGGGCGAGGAGACCTCGATCGGGAGCGCGTCGCTCATGCCGTCTCCTTCATGCTCTGGCTCCGCTCGCAAAGATCTTGCCGGGATTCATCAGGCCATTCGGATCGAGTGCGGTCTTGATCGACCGCATCACGTCGACGGCCTCGCCGAGCTCGTCGGTGAGATAGTCGATCTTGCCGAGCCCGATGCCGTGCTCTCCGGTGCAGCTGCCGTCCATTGCGATGGCACGGGCGACCATGCGGGCCTGCAGCGCCTTGGCGCCTTCGGCTTCCTCCGGCTTGGCCGGATCAATCAGGATCAGCATGTGAAAGTTGCCGTCGCCGACATGGCCGACGATCGGTGCGGTGAAGCCGTGCTCGTCCGCGTCCCGCCGCGTCTCGGTCAGGCATTCCGCCAGCCGCGAGATCGGCACGCAGACATCGGTGATCACCGCGCGCGCACCCGGCCGCAGGCCCAGGCCGGCATAGAGCGTGTTGTCGCGGGCGTGCCAGAGCCGGCTGCGGTCCTCCGGTGCTTTGGCCCAGGCAAAGCCATGGCCGCCATGATCGGCGGCGATCGCCTGTGCGGCCTCGGCTTGCTCGGCGACGGAGCTCTCGGAACCATGGAATTCGAAGAACAAGGTGGGTGCCTCGCGATAGCCGAGCTTGGCGTAGGCGTTGATGCCGCGCATCATAACGTCGTCGAGCAGCTCGATGCGGGCCACGGGGATCGCGGACTGGATCACGGAGATCGCGGTCTCGACAGCGTCATGCAGCGTGTCGAAGCTGCACACGGCAGCCGAGATCGCCTGCGGCACCGGATGCACCTTCAGCGTGATTTCAGTGATCACGCCGAGCGTGCCTTCCGCGCCGACGAACATGCGGGTCAGGTCATAGCCCGCTGCCGATTTCCGCGCGCGCCTGGCGGTGCGGATCACGCGGCCGTCGGCCAGCACCACCTCCAGCGCCATGACGTTGTCCTTCATGGTGCCGTAGCGCACGGCCATGGTGCCGGAGGCGCGCGTCGAGGCCATGCCGCCGATCGAAGCGTCGGCGCCGGGATCGATCGGGAAGAACAGGCCGGTATTGCGCAGCTCCGCATTGAGCTGCTTGCGGGTGATGCCGGGCTGCACCACGACGTCCATGTCGCTGTCGTGCACCGCCAGCACTCTGTTCATGCGTGCGAAGTCGAGGCAGACGCCGCCCGCGACCGCGGCCGCGTTACCTTCGAGCGAGGTGCCGGCGCCGAACGGCACGATCGGCATGGCTGCGCCGGCGCACAGCTTGACGATCTCGGCCACTTCCTGCGTCGTCTCGGGAAAGACGACGATGTCAGGCGGCAGATTGCGATAATGCGATTCGCTCTGCCCATGCTGATCGAGCACGCCGCGCGCAACGCTCGCGCGCGGGCCGATCATGCCGGTGAGGCGATCGGCCAATATGCTCGTGCTGACCTGCGGTCCCATCCTCAGCTCCCTGTCTGCCCGATCGCGGACTCTTGCGGTCCGCTGTGGTGTCGTCCGGCTTAGGCGGCTCTTGCGTTGCTCGCAACCTGCTTCAAGCCGAAATCATAGTTGAGATGAAAATACTCGCGCTCCACCATGCGACCATCCGGCGCACGGCCGGCGGGATGTCGGACGAACTCCCGGATCAGGCTGTCCTTGACGCCGAACACCACGTCGCTGTCGAGATACTGGTCGCCGGCAACGAACACGTGCGTCACGAGTTGCTCGAAACCGGGCGCCGAGATCATGAAGTGCACATGCGCCGGGCGCCAGGGATGGCGTCCCTGCGCCTCCAGCATGTCGCCGACCGGCCCGTCATGCGGGATCGGATAGGCGGCGGGCTTGATCGACCAGAAATGGAAGCGCCCGTTGGCATCGGTGTGGAAGCGGGCGCGCATTGCGAGATCGCCGATCCGGTCGAGCTGCTGCACGTCGTAATAGCCGTCATCGTCGGAGTGCCAGACGTCGACGACGGCGCCCGTCAGCGGCTTGCCGTCGACGGTCGAGACCGAACCGGTGACCAGCATCGGGTCGCCCTCCATCGGGCCGGAGATGTCGGCGCCGTTGTCCTTCTCGGGCGCGGCCTGCACGAAGAACGGCCCGAGCACGGTGGTCTCGGTCGCGCCTTCCGGCACCGGATGGTTGATGGCATCCACCAGCATGGAGACGCCGAGCGTGTCCGACAGCAGGATGAACTCCTGGCGCTTGTCGTTGCACATGTGTCCTGTGCGGGTCAGAAAGTCGATGCCGAACTCCCATTCCTTCTGGGTCGGCCGCACCTCGCGGACGAAGGCGTGAAGGTGACGCACCAGCGCTTCGCTCACCTCTTTGATCCGAGGATCGGTTGCGCCCGCGATCCGCTCCAGCACCGCATCCGTGATCGTGTTCTCGTTGAAGTTGCGCATAGGGACTCCGTGGGTCAGAGTTCTGGCTCGCCGAGGCCGGACAGCCGCTCGAGATGCTTGACGGTGGCGATGAAGTCGGTGTCGCCGTCGCCTTGGGCGACCAGCGAGCCATAGGTCTCGCGCACTTGCGCGGCGAGCTGAAGCGGCACGCCGACGGCGTGGCCGGCACCTAAGATCAGGTCGAGATCCTTGGCCATCTGCTTGCAGGAGAAGGTCGATGCGAAATCGCGCGTCCTGAGCGGCGCGGTCTTGTACTTCACCATCGGCGAGGCAACCGCGCTGTCGTCCAGCACCTTCAGGATGTCCGGCCAGGCGATGCCGCCTTTGCGCGCCAGCGCGAGGCTCTCTGCCATCATCGCGGCCGAGACCGCGATCATCAGATTGACCGAGAGTTTTGCGTAGCGCGCTTCTTCAGCGGGCCCAAGATAGGTCTGCGCGCGAGTGAAGGCCGCGAACAGGGGCTGGAGTTTCTCGAACGCGTCCTTGGGGCCGGAGACGAAGCAGGTCAGCGCGCCGGTGTGGACGATGCTGGCGTTGCCGGAGACCGGCGAACGCAGATAGGCGATGCCGCGCGCCTGAGCTGCCGCTGCAATTTCAGTTGAAGCGTCGACGCTGACGGTGCTGGTCTCGATCAGGACGGCACCCCGTGCCATCGCGGTGATAAGGCCAGCGGGGCCGAGCAGCGCGCCGCGCAGCGCGACGTCGTCGGGCAGGGAGGTGATGACCGCGGTCTTGCCGCTCACGGCCTCGGCAGGGGAAGCGGCAATCGAAATGCCCTGTGCGCGCGCCTCATTGAGCCGCGACGTGCTCCGATCGAACGCGGTGACGGCGTAGCCGGCTTTGGCAACGAGCACCGACATCGGCAGGCCCATCTTGCCGATCCCGATGAAAGCGATGTTCCTTGAGCTGTCTGTCATTATTGTTGTCCGTTGGCGCTGCTAGGCAGCGCGTCCTTGTCGTTCGATGTCCTGCACCAGCCGCCGGCCGGATTGCGCCAGCAGCTCCTTCTTGGTCTCCAGCCCCTCGACCAGCAGTCGGCCGTTCCGCTTCTTCCAGGCGCCGCCGATCATCACGGCCTCGATATTGGCAAGGCTTGTCTGCATCACGACGGTGGCGACGGGATCATGCACCGGATGGAGATTGAGGTCGGAGGCGTTGATGATGACGAGGTCGGCGAGCTTGCCCGGCGTCAGCGATCCGATCTGGTGCTCGCGGCCGAGCATGCGGGCGCCTTCCGTCGTGATCCAGCGCAGCGCCTCGCGCACAGGAATCGTGGTCGTCGCCGGAATGGTGCCGCTGGTCTTGCGCGAATCGGCATTGTCGAGCGCGCGCTGCATCGACAGCGCGATGCGGGCGGCCGAGAAGAGGTCGCCGGCCAAAACGGATTCGAGATCGATGCCGATCGTCGGGCGGACGCCGCGCTTGAGCAGCCGTCCGGTGATCGGGAAGCCGTGGCCCTGGATCATCTCGTTCTCCGGCGTCACCGAGAAGGACACGCCGAGATCGACGAGACGATCGAGCAGATCGTCAGGCAGATCGTTGCCATGGACGATGTTGATGCCGGAGCCGACGAGGCCGGCCTCGATCAGCCTGTCCCAGCCGCCCGGGGTCTTGGCCGGACCGCCGCCCTGGTGCATGGATGCGATCAGCTTGTGCTCACGCGCCAGACGGAAATCCTGCATGGCGACGTCGAGCGTGGAATAATGTGGGCCGAGAATGGCGAGCCCGAGCGTGACGAGGCCGTCGCGGTCGGCGAGGGGGCCCGCCAGCAGCCGCTCGACCTCGCGGCGCGGATGCGGCACTTCCGAGAAATGCGGCTCGCCCGGCTTCGGCTCCGGCTTGCGCGAGCCGTGGAAGAAAGCGGCGCGGATGCCGCTCTCGATCAGGCCGCGCACAGCCGCGTCGGTGTGATCGGGCGTCGGATTGTTGTGGCACCAGTCGACCAGCGTGGTGACGCCGTGGTTGATCTGGTTCAGCGCGCCGACCAGCGTTGCGATATGGATATCGTCGGGCCGGAACACGGTGGCCAGGCCCGCATGCATGCGGCGGAAATATTCCAGCAGCGTCCAGTTCGCGGCAAAGCCGCGCAAGCCTGTTTGCCAGGTGTGCATATGCGCGTTGATCAGGCCGGGGATGACGATGCGGCCCTTGCCGTCAATGATCTCCGTGTCCGCCGCGATGTCGATCGTCGGCCGCACGTCGGCGATGCGGCTGCCCTCGACCAGCACGTCGCCGGTTGCGAGGTCGCCGATCGCGTCATCCATACTGATGATCGTCGCGGATCTGATCAGCGTGCGCGGCATCGTTTCAAGCCGCCGCTTTGACGGCGACCGGCGGCTCGCCGGCCCAGGCGCGTGCGATCAGGTCGCCAATGGCGTTTCGGTCGAGCGGGCGCGGATTCCAGTAGGCATTCGTCACCGCGAGATCGGCCGCCTTGTCGATGCCGCCTTCGGGCATGCCGATTTCGCGCAGCGCCAGCTTCGCGCCCAGCCGCTTGGCGAGATCGTAGAGACCTTGCGGTGCGTCAGCCGCGCCGATCGCGCGCGAGATGCGTGTCATCGCCTCGGGCACGGCCGGGGCGTTGTAGGCCAGCGCATGCGGCAGCACGATGGTGTGGGTCTCGGCATGCGGCAGGTCGAAGGTGCCGCCGAGCGTATGGCAGAGCTTGTGATGCAGCGCCATGCCGACGGTGCCGAGACAGACGCCGCACAGCCAGGCGCCATAGAGCGCTTCGGTGCGGGCCTCGCGGTCGCTGCTTTTCGCGGCGATGGCGGGCAGGGCGCTTGCCAGCGCGCGGATGCCTTCCTCGGCCATCAGCGACGTCACCGGATTGGCGTCGCGCGCATACAGCGCTTCCACCGCATGCGCGATCGCGTTGATGCCGGATGTTGCGGCCAGATTCGCCGGCAGCGTCAGGGTCAGATCGACATCGTAGATCACGGTCTCGGGCAGGATCGCCGCATCGCGCACCGTGGTCTTCAGGCCGTTCTCGGTCTGGCCGACGATCGGCGTCATCTCGGAGCCGGCATAGGTGGTGGGAATGCAGAGCTGGTTGACGCCGGTGCGCAAGGCCAGCGCCTTGCCGAGGCCCGTGGTCGAGCCGCCGCCGAGCGAGACGACGCAGTCGGCCTCGCACGCCGTCATCGCCGCGAGCGCGCGCTCGGTGACCTCGACCGGCGTGTGCATGGTGGCACCGGGAAAGATGCCGGCATAGAGCGGGCCGAGCGCTGCCCCCAGGCTCTTGCCCTGCGCCTCCTGCTGCGGCGTCGTCAGCACCAGCGCGCGCTTGCCGCCGAGCCGTTCGACCTCGGCCTTGGCGCTCGCCAGCGTTCCGCTGCCGAACACGACGCGGCAAGGCAGGTTTTCGAAGGTGAACGAACCGATCATGCGCCGGTCTCTTTGATGGGATAATCGACCTGGAAGCGACCGATCCGCAAGTCGCCCAATGCTTCGCGTACCCGCAGATGTTCCGGATGGTTGGCGTAGGCGCTGAGCGCCGTCTGGTCGGTGAATTCGGAGAACAGCACGACGTCGCAGGCGTAGTCGACCGCGCTGACGTCGATGCCGACCTCGATGTGGGTGAGGCCGTCGATCCGGCCCTTGAGGCCCTCGAACAGGGTCTTGACCTTGAGCCGGGCGGCGGAGCGCTCCTCGGGGGTCTCCCCGCGCAGCCGCCACATCACGATGTGCCTGATCGGGCCCGACATTTCCTGATTTCCTCGCCTGTATCGCGCTTTGTTGGCACCATTTTGCCTTGCAGAAATCGGAAATAAAGGCCAAAAATTGTAAGTCTCTTTTCCTGATTTCGCAAAAATGGATCGGCTGCTTCAACTCGAGGTCTTCTCCAAAACCGCTGAGCTCGGCAGCCTTTCCAAAGCTGCCGAGATCCTGCGGATGTCGAACGCGGCTGCGAGCCGTCATCTCAGTGCGCTGGAGGAGCGGCTTGCGGTCCGGCTGATCGAGCGCAACACGCGCCGGCAATGGCTGACCGAGGCAGGGCAGGAGCTATTGCAACGCTGCGGCCCGCTGCTGAACGAACTCGCCGAAGCCGAGGACGCCGTCTCCGACCGTGCGCTGTCGCCGAAGGGCATGCTGCGCGTCACCTCCTCGCTGTCCTTCGCGATGATCTACCTCGCGCCGATGTTGCCCGCCTTCCGCGCGCTCTATCCCAATCTCAACGTGCAGATCATCAGCGCAAACCGCTATCCGGACTTCATCGAAGCCGGCATTGACGTCGCGATCCGCACGCGCGAGCACGAGCCGGATTCCAACATCATCGTCCGCCGCATCGGCCAGATGCACCGCGTGCTCGCGGCGGCTCCGTCCTATCTGGAGAAGCATGGCCAGCCCGAGCATCCCGCCGATCTCGCCCGTCACGACATGCTGGTCTACAATCTCGCCAACGACCCCTATTCGCTGCGGCTGAGCCAGGGCAGCACGACGCAGACGGTGCGGATCGCGCCGACGCTCGACAGCAATGACGGCCAGATCATTTGCGGCGCGGCGCGTGCAGGGCTCGGCATCCTGATCCAACCGCTCTATATCGTGCAGGGCGATATCGCGGCCGGCCGGCTGGTGCCGGTCCTGAGGGACTGGCAGCTGCCGCTGCTCACCATGAACATCGCCTACCAGAACCGCGTCAGGCTGCCGGCCAAGATCCGGGTCTTCTCGGACTTCCTGGTCAGCCACATCCGCGAGCATTCGGAGCCGGGGATCTGGATCGACGCGGCGAAGTGAGCGGGAAGCATCCATGTATCTCGGCATCGATCTCGGCACCTCCGCAGTCAAGACCGTTCTCGTCGACGACGCCCAGCGCGTGATTGCAAGCGCGAGCCGGCCGCTGTCGATCGCCTCGCCGCGGCCGGGTCATTCCGAGCAGGATCCCGCGCAATGGATCGAGGCGACCTTCGCCACGCTGGATGCCCTGAAGGCGAGCCATGCCGGCGCGCTGGCGGCGGTCGAAGGCATCGGGCTGTCCGGCCAGATGCACGGCGCCACGCTGCTCGATGCGAGCCTGAGACCCTTGCGGCCTTGCATCCTCTGGAACGACGGCCGCGCCGCCGCGGAGTGCCGTATCCTGGAGCAGCGCTGGCCCGCCTTGCGCGCGACGACGGGCAACAAGGCGATGCCGGGATTCACCGCGCCAAAGCTGCTCTGGATCGCGACGCACGAGGCTGACATCTTTGCGGCGACCAAGCTCGTGCTGCTGCCAAAGGCCTATCTGCGCCTGGTGCTATCGGGCGAGGCCGTCGAAGACGTCTCGGATGCATCGGGATCGCTGTGGCTCGACGCCGCGCGCCGGGACTGGTCGGACGCCGCACTGGCCGCGACCGGCCTGACGCGCGAGCACATGCCGCGTCTGGTCGAGGGCTGCGCGCCCGCCGCAAGGCTGCGCGGTGAGCTCGTGCGGCGCTGGGGCATGACAAAGCAGCCGGTGATCGCGGGCGGTGCCGGCGACAATCCGGCGGGCGCCGTCGGCATCGGCGCGATCCAGCCGGGAACCGCGTTCGTATCTTTGGGGACGTCGGGTGCGCTGCTTGCACCGACCGCCACGATCGCCGCCAATCCGGACCGCGCGGTGCATACGTTCTGCCATGCCATTCCCGGCATGTGGATTCAGGCCGGCGCGATCCTGTCGGCCGCCTCGTGCCTCGCCTGGGCCGCGCGCCTGTTCGGCGTCGCCGAGGCCGAGTTGCTGGCACCGCTGGGATCGCGCCCGCAGGCTCCGTCGCCGGTGAGCTTCCTGCCTTATCTCGCGGGCGAGCGGACGCCGCACGACGACCCCGTTGTGCGCGGCATGCTCGATGGCTTGAGCCATGGCACCGATCGCACCGCGATCGTGCAGGCGGTGCTCGAAGGCGTTGCCTTCGCGCTGGCCGATTGCCGCGACGCGCTCGCGGATGCGGGCATTGTGATTGCGGAAGCCGACGCCATCGGCGGCGGATCGCGCTCGCCATTCTGGCTCTCGGTTCTCGCAAACGTGCTGAATGTTCCGATCCATCGCTTTGCCGGCGGCGAGACCGGCGCGGCGTTCGGTGCGGCGAGATTGGGGCGACTTGCTGGCACGGGTGAGGCGATCGCCGTCGTGTGCACGCGGCCGCAGCGCATCGAGACGTTCGAACCTGACGCCGGGCTGACGGATGCCTATGCCGAGCGGCTTCCCGCCTGGCGCGAACTGTATCGGCCGCGCCACTAGCTGGCCCAATCTGGTTTGCATACTTCGGTATACTCGCCTTCGGTATTGCCCTGCGTCACCCGCTTTTGTTTAATGACCAAACCGCGCTGCCGAGAACGAGACGCGGGTGGGAAACGCATTGTGCGCGGGAGGCACGATGAACGATCCGATCCTCGAGATGCGCGGGGTCTCAAAATCCTTCTTTGGCATCAAGGCGCTGCGTGCCGTCGATCTCACCGTCTACGCCGGCGAGATTCACGCCTTGATGGGTGAGAACGGCGCCGGCAAGTCGACGTTGATGAAGATCCTGTCCGGCGCTTACAGACCTGATCCCGGCGGCGAGATCCGCATCGAAGGACATCCGGTACGGATCGAAGGCCCGCTCGGCGGCCGCGCGGCGGGCATCTCCATCATCTATCAGGAGCTGTCGCTGGCGCCCAATCTCAGCGTGGCGGAGAATATTTATCTCGGACGGGAGATCTCGCGTTCAGGACTGCTGGCGCGCGGGGAGATGCGCGAGGGCGTCGGTCCCATTTTGAAGCGGCTGGGCGCAGACTTCCTGCCGTCGACGCTGGTGGCGCATCTGTCCATGGGCCAGCGGCAACTGGTCGAGATTGCGCGTGCGCTGCACGCAAGATCGAAAATTCTGATCATGGACGAGCCGACCACCGCGTTGTCGGCCGGCGAGAGTGCGCGGCTGTTCGCGCTGATCCGTCAGCTCAGGGCGGAGGGGCTTGCCATCATCTACATCTCGCATCGCATGGACGAGGTCTACGCGCTCGGCGACCGCGTCACCGTGCTGCGCGACGGCCGGCTGGTCGGCTCGCTCGACAAGCCCGATATCCGTGCCGACACCATCGTGCGGCTGATGGTCGGGCGCGACGTCTCGTCGTTCTACAAGAAGGATCACGATCCCGACGCGGGGCGCGGACATCCCGTGCTCGCCGCGATCGACATGGCCGACGGCCAGCGCGTCAGGGGCTGCTCGCTCACCGTGCATGCGGGCGAAGTGATTGGCATGGCCGGCCTGATCGGCGCCGGCCGCACCGAGCTTGCCCATCTCATCATCGGCGCGCTGCCAAAAACTTCCGGCCGGCTCGAGCTGGAGGGACATCCGGTCGAGATCCGCAACCCCGGTGAGGCGCTCGAGGCCGGCATCGCCTATCTGACCGAGGACCGCAAGGCGCTCGGCCTGTTCCTGGACATGTCGTGTCTGGACAACATCAACCTCGCGGTGCTCGGCCGCGACGCAAAGCTCGGCTGGTTCCTGGATCGCGACAAGGCGCGCGAGCGCGCCGACAGGGCCTTCGCAGGCCTCAGCATCCGCGCCGCCAATGTCGGCGTTCCCGCCGGTGGACTGTCCGGCGGCAATCAGCAGAAGCTGCTCTTGTCGCGGCTTCTCGCCATCGGGCCAAAAGTGCTGATCCTCGACGAGCCGACGCGTGGCGTCGATGTCGGCGCCAAGTCCGAGATCTATTCGATCATCGACAATCTGGCCAAGGCCGGCACCGCCATCCTCGTCATCTCGTCCGACCTGCCCGAGATCATCGGCATTTGCGACCGTGTCGTCGTCATGCGGGCCGGCCACATCGCCGGCGAGGTGAGGCGCGGACCCAATTCGCCGCTGGCACAAGAAGACATCATGGCGCTTGCCACGGGGATGGAGCATCTCGATGCCTGACAACGGTGCTGCGGAGGTTCAGTCCGCCCCGACGACGACCAACGGTGCCGCCGCTGAGACAAAGCGCCAGCGGGTGAGGATGCTGATCAGCGCGCTCGGCATGCTGCCGGTGCTGCTGATCCTCTGCATCGGCTTCCATTTCCTGTCCGAGGGGCGCTTCTTCACCGGACAAAATCTCGGCATCGTGTTGCAGCAGGCCGCAGTGAACACCGTGCTGGCCGCAGGCATGACCTTTGTCATCCTCACCGGCGGCATCGATCTCTCGGTCGGCTCGATCCTGGCGGCCGCCGCGATGGCCGGGCTGACGCTGTCCAAGCTGCCGGAGCTTGGCGTGCTGTGGCTGCCGGCCGCGCTGCTCACCGGCCTTGTCTTCGGTGTCGTCAACGGCGCGCTGATCGCGCTGCTCCGCCTGCCGCCTTTCATCGTCACGCTCGGCTCTCTCACGGCGGTGCGCGGCCTTGCGCGACTGCTCGGGGCCGACACCACCGTGTTCAATCCGTCCATTCCCTATGCCTTCATCGGCAACGGCTCGCTGACGCTCGTTCCCGGCGTCGCGTCGATCCCGTGGCTCTCGGTGATCGCCTTGCTCGTCATCCTGGTCTCGTGGCTGGTGCTGCGGCGGACCGTGCTCGGCGTGCACATCTACGCGGTGGGCGGCAATGAGAGCGCGGCGCGGCTTGCGGGCATCAAGGTCTGGGGCGTGCTGATCTTCGTCTATGGCATCTCCGGGCTTTTCGCCGGGCTCGGCGGCGCCATGCAGGCGGCGCGGCTCTACGCCGCCAACGGCCTGCAGCTCGGCCAGTCCTACGAGCTCGATGCGATCACCGCCGTGATCCTGGGCGGCACCTCGTTCGTCGGCGGCATCGGCTCGATCTGGGGGACGCTGGTCGGCGCGCTGATCATCGCGGTGCTGTCGAACGGCCTCATCCTCGTCGGTGTCTCTGACATCTGGCAATATGTCATCAAGGGCCTGGTGATCATCGGCGCCGTGGCGCTCGATCGCTATCGGCTGCAAGGCTCCGCCAGAACTTGAAAGGCTCCGCCAGAACCTGAAAGGCTCCGCCAGAACTTGAAAGCTTCCGTTGCGGCAACTGGTCTGCCGTGCCGGGAATGAAGACAGACCAGGGAGGGAAGTCCATGTTGAAGACGATCATGCTCGCCGGCGCCGCGACGGCGCTTGTTCTTAGCACCGCGCCGTCCTCGGCCAAGGAGCTCAAGTCGATCGGCGTCTCGCTGGGGTCGATGGGTAACCCGTTCTTTGTCGCGCTGTCGAACGGCGCCGAGTTCGAGGCAAAGAAGGCCAATCCCAACGTGAAGATCACCGCGGTCGGCTTCGAATACGATCTCGGCAAGCAGGTCACCCAGATCGACAATTTCATCGCCGCCGGCGTCGATCTGATCCTGCTCAACCCCGGCGATCCCAAGGCGATCGGGCCGGCGATCAAGAAGGCGCAAGCCGCGGGCATCGTCGTCGTTGCGGTCGACACCGCGGCCGAGGGCGCCGATGCCACCGTGACCACGAACAACGTGCAGGCCGGCGAGATCTCCTGCCAGTACATCGTCGACAAGCTCGGCGGCAAGGGCGACGTCATCATCGAGAACGGGCCGCAGGTCTCCGCCGTGATCGATCGCGTCGTCGGCTGCAAGAACGTGTTTTCGAAGAATCCCGGCATCAAGGTGTTGTCCAGCGACCAGGACGGCAAGGGCTCGCGCGAAGGCGGCCTCACCGTCGCGCAGGGCTATCTGACCCGCTTCCCCAAGATCGATGCCATCTTCGCCATCAACGATCCCCAGGCGATCGGCACCGACCTTGCGGCGCGCCAGCAAAACCGCAGCGGAATCATCATCACGGCGGTCGACGGCGCGCCCGATATCGAGGCCGCGCTGAAGGATCCGCAGTCGCCGCAGATCCAGGCCTCGGCTTCGCAGGACCCGTTTTTCATGGCGCGGCGGGCCGTGCAGGTCGGTGTCGGCATCCTCAACGGCCAGAAGCCGGCCTCGACCGTCGAGCTTCTGCCGTCCAAGCTCGTGACCAGGGACAACGTTGCGCAATACAAGGGCTGGACCTCGGATCGTTCGCAGTAAGCTTCCCTTGCTGAGGCGGCAAACTACGAAATCGCGGGCGGTGTGTTTGATTCACGCCGCCCGTGGCGTCATGGCCGCCGGCTCGCGCTGATCCGCGTCAGCGCGCGGCGGAAGGATTGGTTCGCGCGGACAATACAGTCGACGGAGACTTGCTGGCAAAAGCGGTCGTCTTGGGTTGGACGCGCGAGCCGTCGATCAGCTCGAGCCGGCCGCAGCGGTTCAGGGTGTGGAGCTTCCTGCCGGGCCATGCCGGTCCGGGTTTCAGCCAATGGCGCACGGTCTGCCTGAAGGCCGTCGGCGACAGTTCGACCACTTCCGCCAGCGCGAGTGCCGCGCCGTATCCGTCGGCGCAGTTCTGGACCGGGCGCCACAATTTGTCGTTGATCGTGACGAAATTCCCTGCCGGCCGCGCGCTCGCGCGGTCGATCAGGACCGGATTGCTGGCATGCGGCAGCCAGGGCCCCAGGAGGTGCTCCGCGCAATAGATCGCCAGCGAATCCGAGTAGCCGCCGCTTCCGTCGCGCCAGGCGCCGAACAGATAATGCAGGCCGTTGTGCCGCGTGATCGTCACATCGGCCAGCTCGAGGCCCGACAGCAACGTCGCGTGCCGCTCCCATTTGTCCGGGAAGCGGACGCATTTGTAGAGGGCGACGTCACCGTTGGTCGAGCTCTCGGGGATCATCCACAACGCGCCACCATCTTCGATCAGAAACGGATAGGAGAGGTGCCACGGCTCCTCCAGCACCGGCACGGCCTCGCCGACCGGTCCGTTGTCACGGAACTCGACCGCCGAAATGATGCCTTTTCCGACGCGGTGATCGAGGTCTTCGAAGAAGACGAATGTTCGTCCCTGCCACGTGATCGGAAACGGATCGGCGTAGAAGTGGTTTCCGGGATCTTTCAGAACGTTCCAGCTCGGACCCGATAGATCGCCGGTCTGCCAGACGCCCGCGCCGTCATTGAAGCGCCATCCGATATGCCAATGCGGGGCATAGCAGCAGAGACGATAGATCTCCTTGGCGATCGATACGGCGAGGCCGCGCACGACATAGGCCGTCGGCTGCCGGCTGACGCCCGCTCCAGCGGCGCGCGCCAGCTGCGGCACGATGCGCGGCCTTCCCGACAGGATCGCCGCCACCATGGTCAGGGTTCGCGCCATGACGGTCTCGAGCGCGCCGCTGAGGCCGACGGCAATTTCGCCGGATGGATGGCCGCGATCGACGACCGAGCCGTCGACCTCGTTGACGATCTCGATCACCGGCAGGTCGCCGGCCAGAATGGCGGCGAGCGCGGCATTCTCGCCTGCAACTCCATTGAACAGCGGACGGAGATACAGCCGGGCGGCGCTGCCCGGATCGCGCGCGGTACCGGTGAAATCGACGATGACGTCGGCGGTCTCGGGATGAGCCCGCGTCCGCTCCGGAATGCTGTCGAGCCTGTTGGCGCCGCTGGGCTTGCCCTTGTGCAACACCACACGTTCGAGCTCGAAAAGAGTGTCGAGACCCGCGGGCCGCGGCTCGGCATTTGCCGTCCAGGCGATTTGAACCGGAACATCCCGGCCGTCGATCGACAGCGTCTCGCGGCTCATCCACCGCCGCGCGTATTCTCGTTCACAGCGAAACTCGATGATCATGTCGAGCCGATCTATTCCAACGTCAAATGACCTGGCCGAGAATACGAACGTATTCCTCCACCATGGCATCTACCGAATAGCGCAGCCTCAGGCCTTTGGCGTTTTGTCGCAGCGCCTCGCGCAAATGTTGGTCCGTCAGCAGCCTGGAGACGGCCGCCGAGAGCTTCGGATGATCGGAGGCATCGACGAAGAGCGCAGTCGGCTTGCCTTCGTAGGACAGCACTTCGCGCAGGACGGGAAGATCGGTCACGACGGAGGGAACACCCGCGTTCGCAGCCTCGACCGCGGCCAGGCCGAAAGTTTCAGCCTGTGTCGGGAATACGAACACGTCGAGACAGGCGAGAAAGTCCGCCATCCGGCTGGGGGGAATTTCTCCGAGCAAATGCAGCCTGTCCGAGACCTTCAATTCATCCGCCAGCAGCTTCAGCCGGGCCTCGTCGGCGCCCTGGCCGGCGAGCGCGAGATGCCAGGACGGTTGATCCGGCAACAGACGTATCGCCATGTCGAGCCGCTTGTGCGGATGCAGCCTTGCGGCGCAGCCGAGCAGGACGCGATCGGGCGGCAGATTGAACTTCTGTCGTGCAGCGTCCTTCGACAGGGTGAGGGCCTTGTCGTCGAAGCCGTGCGGCACATGCACCATGCGCGACCGGTAAGCCGCGGGGTAACGCGAATATTCGCGCTCCATGTCCTGCGAATTGAGCGTGATGCGGTCGAAGAAGCCGAGGCTGCCCATGACGATGTCGGCGGTGCGGACCGGCCAGCTCATCGACAGCGCGGATGAAACCTGATTGGCGACGACAGGAGCGCGACTGACGAGGCGCGTGACGCCGCCGCCGATGACGTTGCCGAAATGCTGAAATGTCAGGACGGCGTCGGGCCTGATGGTCCTGATGTGGCGGCTGAGCGTCCACAGCATCCGGAGCAGCGCGAACGGATTGCCCGGCCGGCTCGGCGCGCAATAGAGCGTGTCGGGCGGCTCGTCGAAAGAGTCCGATTTGCGGAAGAAGAACAGATTGGTGACGCGGTAGCCGCGCGCCGTCAGCCCGGCCCCGAGCAGCCTGGAGATTTCCTGCGCGCCGGCGTTCTCGCCCTGGGTTTGGGCGAGCAGCACGTGCGGCTTGGGTCCGCCGCCGTTCGACCGCGCGAGTGCTGCCGCGGTCGTCTCGCCCAAATCCTTGTTCGGCTGATAGTGCAGCACGGCTCCCGACCCGCTAGAGAAACGAAATCTTCACCTTCTTAACTCCGTACCTATCATGTGGGCATCGCGTGGACACCGGCTAGCAACAAACGGAGTTAATGCGAGGCTCGCCCGTCGACATCGTTCTCGCAGCGATTTCGCTGGTTCCCGGATGCTGCGCAGCGAGCGCGTTAACCAATCGATCCTGCGCGCCGCCGACGCGTGAGAAAAGTGCGCAGCGGTTTTCCGATAAGATCATGCTACAACCTAAAGCGCGATGACGACTCATCCTGATCGCATCGCGCTTTAGTCGCTGGAGTCGGCGCCGCGAACGGCATAATTGCCACGTTTCATGGCAGTGAAGCGCAACAGCACGAGAATTGAGGGATCGACCCCTGAGCGCCGGCGGCAGAGCACGTTCAGGGCAATGGTGGCGAGCGCCAGCGACACTGTCGCCGAAATCGCCGCGCCCAGCACGCCGAGCCAGGGAATCAGGACGAGAAATCCCGCGAGCCGCAGCGCGACGTTGGCGGCAACGACGGGAACGTAGATTCGTTCATGGCCGGTCAGCTGCAGGATCGCAGCGGACGGGCCGCCTGCGGCCTGGATGGCCGTTCCGATCGCAAGCACGATCAGGACCGAATGCTGTTCGGTGAAATGGGGTCCGAACAGGTTAAGGAGATAGGGGCCGCCGATCCAGATCGTGGCGAGCCCGGCGGCCACGCAAAGCGCGGTCACTTCCGCCATCAACCGCAAGGTCCGCTCGAACTCCCGATGGTTCTTGCTGAAATACAGCGAGGGAAGCCGTCGCGCGCCGAACGTGTACAGCGCCGCAGACACCATGGCGAAGATGTTGGCGAGGCGCGAGGCGGCAAAGTAGATGCCGGCCGTCGCCGGATCCAGCATCCAGTAGACCAGGATGACGTCGAAATACTGGTTCGCGACCTCGAGGATGGATGCGATCCAGAAGTGCAGGGCGCTCGAGCGCCAGCGCGACGCTTCTGAGCGTGCGGCTGTACCGCGCAAATTCGGCAGCACGCGCGCGATCGAAACGATCTGCGCAACGAGGCCGACCGACATGGCAATTGTCATCACCGCGATCAGCTCGGCGGGATCGAGTTGCCGGTGAGCGAGCAGCATGGCGATCAGGAAGAGGACGACGATGACCCGCCAGAAGAACTCGCGGTTTCCTTCGCCCATCAGAATGCTGACCAGCGAGCGTGCAACCTGGCTGCCGAGCATCACGCCGGCATTCACGGCCGTGTAGGCGGATACCGCGAGTATCAGCACCCACCAGTCGCCTCTCGCGCTCGCCGCGATGGCAATCCCGGCGATCACAATCAGCATGGCGACCGAGGCGATCTTGAAGCTCGACAGCAGGAGGCCTTTGGTGAGATCCGGCCGGTCGCCGACCTGATACTCGTTCAGGAAGCGCACCAGCAGCGATTCCTGGCCGACCAGTCCCACGACGGCGGCGATCTGGGCCACCGAAAGCCAGGTCGCGAAGATGCCGAAGCCATCGGGCGACATGGTTCGTGCCGCCAGCGAAAACAACGCAAACGCAAGTGCGCCGCTGCCAACCTTGAGGAGGATGGTTCCGACGACACCGCGCGTGACGTCACGCCGCAACAACTGGAGGATGGATTCGATCATGGAAGTTTAAGGAGCTGCTTTCTCCCGAAGCGACGTGCTCCGACGCCGACGGCAACCTAGCATGCCGAAAAACCGCGAGTGTTAATGGGTGGCAAGCACGTTCTTGCCGGCGACGTCGTCATCCCGGTGGTTTCGATTGCGTCACTGTGGAACATCGCCGTCCTCATTGTCTCAAATAGAGCAAGCCTTGGCCGGACCGCATGACGGCGCAGCACCATATCGACGGCAGATAACGGCGAGATCACCCGTTGAATGCGGTTGGCTCGCCGGGGATCGGCCGCCGCGCTGCCAGACACCCAAAGTTACGGGAATCCCGAGCAAGAGGCGTGCCGGCCATTGTCGGGACAGCCGGCTCGCCGCTCCGTTAACCTCGATAGCGAGAAATGATCGCGTTTGATCCTGCGATGCGACATCAGGCCAGAGAATTGCACGTGCGACTTTAGTTGACCGTTGGGGAGCCTGGGATCATGACGGCGGACAGAAATGTGACCGAGCCGATCGCCGAAGCCGGCACTTCGAGGACCGTTGCCGACATTGCGATCGTCGGCGGCGGCCTTGCGGGATCGCTTGCGGCGGCCGTGCTGGCGCAGGCAGGGCACCGCATTGCGCTGATCGACAAGCGCGCGGTCTATCCGGACGAATTCCGGGTCGAGAAGATCGGCGGGCATCAATTGGCGATGCTGCGCAAGCTGGGCTTCCTCGACGCGCTCGACAAGGTCGCCTGTCGATATGATCAGGTGCTCAATATCCGGGAAAGCAAGGTGGTCGATGTCAGCGTCGGCCAGGCCTACGGGTTTCCCTACGCCGATCTCGTGGCCATGGCGCGCAGCCAGATGCCCGATCCATCCGGCCTGATCGTCGACGAGGTCACGGCGGTCAGCTGCAGCGACGACGTCCAGCATCTCGAACTGGCCTCCGGACGGCAAGTGACCGCGCGCCTCGTCGTACTGGCCGCAGGCATGGCGGGAGCTCTCGCTTACAAGCTCGGGATCAGGCGGCGCGTGCTGGCCGAGCGCCATTCGGTGTCGTTCGGCTTCACGATTGTACGCCAGGACGGTCGTCCGTTCGATTTCGAGGCGCTGACCTGCTATGGCGAGCGCACGGCGGACGGCATCGACTATCTCAGCCTGTTTCCCGTCCGCGTCGGCATGCGGGCCAATCTCTTCATGTTCCGCGACCCGACCGATCCGATCATGCGCGAGCTGCGTCGCGAGCCGGAGGCGACGTTGTTGCGTCTGCTGCCGGGATTGCGGCCCTATCTCGGCGATTTCCGCGTCGTCGACCGGGTCCAGAACTGGGTGATGGATCTGACCGTCGTCGAGGGACACCTGCAGCCCGGCGTCGTGCTCATCGGCGATGCGTTCCAGACCAATTGTCCCGCCGCCGGCACGGGCGTCGCGCGCTTGCTGGTGGACGTCGATCGTCTTTGCACCGAATATGCGCCGCGATGGCTCATGACCGCCGGCATGGGCCAGGAGAAGATTTCGCAGTTCTATTCCGATCGCGACAAGATCGCGGCGGACCAGCAGTCGCTGAAGATGGCGCGCTTCCGCCAGGCCCTGACGTCCCGCAACGATATCGGCTGGGATGTCCGGCGCCGATTGCACTTCCTGCGGCGCAGCCTGACACACCGTGTCGATCAGATGCATCCGGGCTGGCTCGGACGTGTTCGCGGCGCGCTGCGCGCCTGAGCTCTGGGTTCTTCGCCCGCCGCCGGATCAGCGCGTAGGCGTCGGCGTGCGGGCAGGAGGGAGCCGCAAATCCGCTAGCCGCTTGGCCGCCAGCTTCAGCCAGGGCGCCTGATTCAGCGCGAACAGGGCGACGGCGCCTGCGGGGCTGCCGACCTGCGTGACCGCCCACATCGGCGACGGCTGCCCGCCGAACAATTTCTTGTATGGCTCGTCACCAATGGTGAAATCGAGCATCTGATCGCCGCGCTCGATACAGTCCCGCGCCACCTGCTCGAACATCAGCGCGCCGAGGGACTGGCTCTTGTACCCGTCAATGTCGAAGGCGCTCATGATGACGAGGAAGCTGTCCCGATGGCACAGTCCGAGCACGGCGGCGATCACCTCGCCGTCCATCTTCATGGCGTAGAGGCGTACGAAGCTGCCGAGACCACGAAGGGCCACGTCGGAATAGAAGCCGAAATACTCGGGGCGCTGAAGCAGGTCGCCGTCGCCTTGTGCCTGAAAGCGCGGACCGCGAAACCTCTTCATCACCTCCATCGTCTCGAGCACGGAGGCGCTGTCGTTGCAGCATGAGAAGCTCAGCGCGCCCTTCTTCTGGAGCTGGCGATATTTCTTTGCAAGCTCCTTCTGATAGGAGCGATCGAGCGCACTGGCGCGCCATTGCTCGAACGGTGCGACGAGAACCGTCGCGTAGGCATTGGTGTCCATCGACACGCGGCGCGATGCAGCCAGGAGGTCTTCGATCGGAAGCCGGCTGTCGGGCAGCTTGGTCATTCGCAGCAGCTCGAAAGGGCGAACGAGGCGGCGGATCTGCGCGCATGCCTCCGAGTCGTCGAGCAGTTGCGAAAACACCTCCGGGCTGCAAACCGGTGCCAGGTAGTCGGAGACGCGCAGATCGGCGAACTCGACCGTTCGGATCGGACCGCGCCGGATCCGCAGCAGGGGCAGCACCATCGCAAGCGCTCCCGTCGCGCGGTGGCGGACCACGACGACCAGCGGTGCCGCGCCGGCATGCGAGGCGAGCCTGGCGTAGAGGCTGTGCAGCCAGATCGGATGCTGGAACGCGGTCGCGGCCGAGCGATCAAACAGCCCGGCATATTCCGGGGATAGAAAGTCGAATGACTGCTCGATGCCGATGTCGAACGTGTTGCTAAGCTTGTTCATGCGCAATCAAGGACACCAGGCAGTTCGCGAAGATCGATCGAGCCGTAGCTGCGCTTTATAGCAGGGTCGTTACGGGCGAGACACCGGCGGTGTGCGATTTGCATCAATGCGCTCAACCACGTTCGTATCGTTATCAAAGTCTTAAATCTCGGATCCGTCTGGATGTTGCTGCACGATCGCGGTGGATTTCCAGACCTCGTCATTCGTGTAACATCGCCGGCACAGTCCTGAATGCGCAGACAATGTCCCTCTTCTCACGACGAGAATTGCTCGATGCGGCGGCACGGATCACGGCGCTGGCTGCCTGGCCCGCTGGCGCAGCCGCTGACGATTACCCCTCCCGGCCCATCAGGCTGGTCATTCCCTATACGGCCGGCGCCGCGGGCGATCAGATCGGCCGTCCCTGGGCCGACAGGACTGCCCCGCTGCTGGGGCCGATCTATGTCGAGAATATCGGCGGCGCGGGCGGCGCGATCGGCTCCGCCGCGGTGGCGCAGAGCGCGCCCGACGGCTATTCGCTTCTGCTCGGCAATGGCAGCACCCAAGTGTTGATCCCGCTGTCTTCGGCTCAACCGGCCTACGACGCGGTTCGTGATTTCCGCGCCGTCTACCGCCTGATCACCAGCACGCTTGCATTCGCGGTTCATCCGTCCCTGCCGGTGAAGGATCTGCGGGAGCTGACAGCTTTTGCCAAGGCCAATCCGGACAAGCTCTCCTACGGCACGCCGGGGCTCGGCACCGGCAATCATCTCGTCGGGGAGATGTTCAGACGACAATCCGGCCTCGGAGCGGACTTCATCCATGTCCCCTATCGGGGCATGGGGCCCGCGACAAACGACCTGGTGAGCGGCCAGATTTCTTCGGTGATTGCGGTGGTCTCGAGCCAGATCCTGCAATTGCATCATGCGGGCAAGTTGCGGCTGATCGCCGTGACGAGCGATCGGCGGTTGAGCGGCGCGCCGGACATTCCGACGGTGATTGAGGCCGGCATGCCCGGCCTCGGATACGCCGGCTGGTTCGGCTTGTTCGCTCCAAGAGCGACCCCCGATACGGTCGTGGAGCGGATCGCTGCGGCGACCCGTACCGCGATGGCCGATCCAAAGTTGCAGGAAAGCTATCGTTCGCAAGGTCTGGAGCCGGACGTCGATTCAGGTCCCGACAAGTTTCAGCGCCTGGTCGAGGACGAACTGGCCCGCCTGGCTCCCGTCGTCAAGGCGATCGGGCTGAAGCGCGACTGAGATGAGCTTGCCGACGTCACAATGTGGGCTTTAGAGCGCTCGTTCCGACATGAGCCCGGACCGCGTGGCGCTCGGGATCGATCCAGCCATGTTGGCGCGATGTCAGAGACGCACGCCGGTCGTAGCGAACGCTTGGGCGACGGGCTCCTGGACTCTGTTCAAGACCACCATCCCCGCAATCGCGATCAGTAAGGCCGCGACACAGCCAAGCAAAAAGGCCTTCATTTTCAGACTCTCTCGATTGGAACATCAAGCCATCTATACGATACATCCTTGATGTGACCAGTCGGAAACTAATCCGGGCGATGCCAAAAGTCGGCTATTGCGCTGCACGCTTCGGAACGGAAGGCGGTTTGGCCCATTTCAGTACGGAGATGGGAGGATTCCGCGTGAAATTGCTGACAACGTCCTTGTGCTTCGCAGCACTTTGCCTTTCCGGAAGCGTCTGCGCGCAGCCCGCACAATCCGGCTCATCGGCAGCGCAAACCCCGCCCGAGGACAAGGGCCAGCGACAGCCGCAAGGCTGGACCGGCCCGATCAATACGGGGTCGGGTGGCGCGCCCGCCGAAAGTCCGCAAGGTCAGAGTCCGCCTGGAATGCAGGCTGCGCCAGAGGGATCGTCGAAAACCACGACGGCGCCGGCCAAGTAGGCCGGTTCCGATATTCATCTCTGCCGGCGCTTCTGGCAATCTTGAGAGCGTGAATGTGACCAGGGCCGGCCGGGAATGACCAGATCACCTTTGTGCGCGAAGATGGCCGCCGCGCTGTGGGCCGTCTTTGCCGTCGCATCCGCGCATGCCGACATGGCGGGACACGGTGGCCCCATACGGGCGCTTGCCGTTTCCCCCGACGGCGACGAGCTTCTGTCCGGGAGCTTCGATACGTCGGCCATCCATTGGTCCCTCAGGACGGATAGCGCAGAGCAAGTGCTTCGGTATCATGCCGATGGCGTCAATGCGGTCGTCTTGCTGACGGACCGCCGCATGATAACGGGCGGCGCGGACGCACGGATCGCGGTGTGGACGGCGGGCCGCCCCCAGCCGGACCGCGTGCTGGAGGGACATGTCGCGCCGATCGTGGCGCTTGCCGTATCGCCCGATGGATCGCTTCTCGCATCGGCATCGTGGGATCGGACGGTGCGGCTCTGGTCGCTATCGGACGGCACGTCGCGTGTGCTCGAAGGGCATTCGCAGAACGTCAACGGCGTCGCCTTCACGCCGGACGGCAGGCTTGTCAGCGTCGGCTACGATCTTGCGCTGCGCATCTGGCATTTGCCGGATGGCCAGCCCGAAATCGCGACGTTGCCGGCGCCGCTGAACGCCGTGGCCGTGGCGCCGGATGGTGAGATCGTCACCGCTGCGGTCGATGGCAGGCTGCGCATGCTGACCAGGGAGGGCAAACTCAGCGGCGAGGTCGCGGCAAGTCCCACGCCGGTGGTGGCTTTGGCAATGTCGGCTGACGGCACCTTGATCGCTGCGGCCGGCATCGGCGGCACAGTGGCGATCATCGATCGCAAGTCGCGCAGCCTGTTGCGAACGCTGGTTGGACCTGGTCTGCCGGTATGGTCGGTCGCCTTCCTGCCGGATCGCGAGACGCTGCTGACCGGCGGCGCGGACGGCAAGATCAGACGCTGGAATGCGCGCACCGGCGATCCCATCGGCTCGATCCTGGCAGGATTGCCGCCCGATCCGCTCGCCGCCTATGCCGGCGATCATGGTGCCGACGTGTTCCGGGCGTGCGTTGCCTGTCATACGCTGTCGGAGAAGGAGGTGCAGCGCGCGGGTCCGACGCTTGCAGGATTGTATGGCCGCAAGATCGCATCGTTGCCGGGCTACCGTTTCTCCGATGCCCTGAAGTCGATGGACATCACCTGGACGCCGGAGACGGTTGCGAAGCTGTTCGAAATTGGACCGAACGCCTACACCCCTGGCACCAGGATGCCGGAGCAGCGCATCGGCTCGGCCGAGGATCGCCGCGCGCTCACCGATTTCCTTGGCCGCGTGACGTCGCGCTAAAGCATGATCCGGAAAAGTGCGCAGCGGTTCTCCGAGAAGATCATGCTTAAACAACAACCTAAAGCGCGATGACGATTCATCCCAGTCGCATCGCGCTTTAGGCCGCTCAGATCGAATCCCAATTGTCCATCGGAAGATCCTTCATCTCCGGATGTTGCTTGAGAATCTGAATGACGTCGATGCCGGGGTGCTCCTTGAGCGCCTCCGCGACGCAATGATTGACGTATTTGCGGCGCGACAGCCACGCGATCTTCTTGCCCTTGGCTTCGGCCTTGCAGCCGGCGATCGCCTGCTTCACGGCGACCTTCTGCGCCTTGGTCAGCGGAGGCGCGGCAGCTTCGGCCGCTCCGCCGGCGAGAGCGATGGAGATCATGCACGTCGACAGAGCTGCGATCAAACGAGACATGGTGATGCTTCCCCCCTGGTTTCCTGCCCCTTGAGTCTGGTGGTCTTGTCTAGTCCTTGCCCTCGCGCTGGCGTAGATAGTCGTCGGTCGTCCGCGGCGGTGTCCGTTCCGGAACGCCCTTGAATGGATCGAATTGCTGCTCGCTCGTGACGATGACGCGGCAGTCGGCGCACATCCTGAGCGTCTCGATCCGTTTGTCGCCGGCCGGATACATCCAATGGCGGCCTTCAAGCTTGGCTGCGATGCGGTCGATCGTGCTCTTCACGCCGAACGGCGTGCCGCAACGGACGCAGAGCGCGGGCTCCTCCTCCTTGAGGATCGCGGCGGGCGCGCGGGCCGCGCGGAAATCGATTTGCGGCACAAGGCTGATGACCTTCTCGGGACAGGTGCTCTCGCACAGCCCGCATTGCACGCAGGCATCCTCGATGAACTTCAGCACGGGCCGCTCGGGATCGTCCCGTAGTGCGCCGGTCGGGCAGGCCGAGACGCAGGAGAGGCACAGCGTGCAGCCGCTGGCGTCGACGCGGATCGCGCCGATCGGCGCGCCCTGCGGCAGCGCGATCACGTCGACCGGCTTCGGCGCCAGACGATGCAGCTCGCTCAATCCGAAGCGTAAGAGGTCGCGCCGCTTGCCTACGGTCTTGAAGGTCGCGGGCGTCGCGACGGCCGCGAGCGTGCCGATGTCAGTCAAATGCTCGCCGAGCGCGTCGGGATCGTCCGTTTCGATGGTGGCGAGGCGGCGGCCGGCAAATCCGAGACCGTCGAGGATCGCCTCGGCCATGCCGATCGTCTGCAACAGTCCGGTGACGTCGTGGCGCGGCTTGGCGCGCAGCAGATAGCGCACGGCGGAGACGCCATAGGCGAAGGCAC
This sequence comes from Bradyrhizobium frederickii, assembly GCF_004570865.1. GTDB lineage: Bacteria > Pseudomonadota > Alphaproteobacteria > Rhizobiales > Xanthobacteraceae > Bradyrhizobium > Bradyrhizobium frederickii. The sequence goes on along the minus strand of NZ_SPQS01000007.1, from coordinate 40,653 downwards.
CGACGATCGCCTCCAGCCCGAGCTGCGTGAGCTCGTTCACGGCAAAGGGAAGCACATTCGCCGGCAGGCCGTCGCCGTGACGCGCCAGGGCATCGATCAGCGGCGTGCCGTGCGGGCTGTCGTGAAAGAGCAGCACGGCGTTTGCGCCGCCGGCCTCGCGGTAGGCGAGCAGCATGGCGCGAATTCGCTGCAGCTGCGTATCGGCGGGCGGCAGCGCGTAGGATGCAGCGCCGGTCGGGCAGGCGGCCGCGCATTGGCCGCAGCCCGCGCAGATGTTCGGGTCGATCGCGACATGATCGCCGATGGGCGTGATCGCCCCGGTCGGGCAGAGATCGAGGCACCGGTGACAGCCTGTGCGCTTGGAGCGCGAATGGGCGCAAAGAGCGGGCGTGACATCGACATATTTCGGCTTGTCGAAGCTGCCGACGAGATCGCGGGCGGTCAGCACGGCGCGCAGCACCGCAGCGGGATCCTTCGTGTCGGCGCGAAGATAGCCGTCGCGCAGGTCGTGAGCGGGAAACAGCGGCCTATCGCCGGAAAGATCGAGCACGATGTCGCAGCGCGAGGTGACGCCGCTTCGCGCCGCATCCAGCACGAAGCGATCGCGCGAGGAGGGGCGGGGACGCGCATAGTCGTCGATCGCAAGCTCGAAGGCGCCGAAATGCCCCTTCGCGGAGCGGATCGTCCCCTTCACGATCGGGAAGACCGTCGCCGCCGGCGGCGTTATGTCGTCGAGCTGCTTCAGCATCACCGTGACGTCGAGGTGATCGGCAAGCAGGCGGCCGGCCTCGATCGCGGCCTCATCGCGCCCGTAGATCAGGACCACGCCCTCGCTCGACAAGGTGACGAGAGGATAGTCCGGTGCCTGGACGGAAGTGGACGCGAGCAGGGCGGCCATCTTCGGGCCGGCGCGCGCGCCGTCGCTCGACCAGCCGGCGGTTTCGCGGATATTGACGAAACTGATCGCATCGGGCCGGTCGCCCGCCTCGTCCGAGAACTGCGCCGCCTGCTGCGTGCAGGCGACGGTCAAGGCGCCTTCTGTCGCCGCGATCTTGCGGAAATGATCGAGCTCCGCACCGCAGAGATGGCTGAAGCTCTTGATCTCGCTGCTCGGACATCCGCGCCGGATCGCGGCCGCGTCGAGGCGCATCGTGCCTTCGCACGAGCAGATCAGGATGGTCTTCGCTGGCTGCTCCAGGTTAACCCCTCCGCCATTCGGGCGCCGACGATGGACTCGCGCCGGCCCCTCGCCTCGTATAGACATTATCCATCGGGAAGAAAAGGAAAGCGGAGGACGGTCTGCCGTCGACCCCAGTGAGCCATGTTTCCCTGGCGGAACCGATTCACCTGCCGCCGCCGTTCACGTTGGTGCGGCTGCGCGAGAGTGGCGACGCTTTTGCCCACGCATGCCGCATTGCACCGGAAAGCGGCGCCGGTACGCTCGTCTATGTCGGCCGCTTCGACCTCGCAGAGTTCGCCGTCGTGCTCGAGCCGGCCGAGCCCTTACGCGGGGCGCGGCGTGCGTTCTACGCCGGCATGGTCGCGCTCACCGATGCGCTTCGCGCCTATGCGCCGCCGAGCAAGCCGATCACGATCGGCTGGCCGGATGAGGTCAGGATCGACGGCGGGTTGGTTGGCGGCGGCCGGATGGGATGGCCGTCCGATGCCGACGAGGATGCGCCGCCGCCCTGGCTGGTATTCGCAGCCATGATCCGGACGGTGGCCATGAGCGATGACGATCCCGGCGTTCACCCGCTGGCCTCGGCCCTGGATCAGGAAGGCTTTGGCGAGGTCGGCGCCGTGCAGATCACGGAGAGCTTCGCCCGGCATCTGATGCTGGCGCTGGATCGCTGGCGGGTCGACGGCTTTGACAGCCTCGCGCGCGACTATCTCACCCGGATGCCGCGCGAACGGCAGACGATGCAGCGCATCGACGATCGCGGCGATGTTCTGACACGCCGCATCGGGACGGATCGGGTCGAGCGAAGCGACCTCGTGCAGGCGCTCGCGACGCCGTCCTGGCTCGATCCCTCGCTTGGAGGACCGCGCCTGTGAAGCTCCTGCGTACCATCGCGCTCGATCCCTCCGACACCTTCGTGTTCGACGTGGCCGCGGAGCCGGGCGAATGGGCCGTCTCCGGCGCCTTCCGCTTCTGGGACCGCGACGGCGCCCGGCTCGAAGGCAAGGAGCGCGCGGCGTTTCGGGGCGGCTTCCTCGGGGTGCAATCCTGGGGCTGGTCGACGCTGGCGCAGATCGTGCCAGCCACCGCGGATGACTACCACAGTCTGATCGAGCTCCTGGCCAGGCAGCTGGTCGATCGTTTCGGCGCGCCGGACATGGCTGTCGCGAGGACCGCCGCGGAAGAAGAGGTCGCATTCGCGCAGTCGCTGTGCAGCCATCCGATCAGCTCGCTTATTGCAGTGCACCGTACCTCAAGCGATGGCGAGGTGCGCGAATCCTTCCGCCGGCTGCAGCTCCGCGAAGGGCAGGGCCACAGCAAGGCGATCTCGTTCATGGAAATGGAGGACGACGTCCAGCCCGACGGCGATCTCAAGCTTGCGGATCTGGGCCGGGAGCCGACCGACAGATGAACGATTTCTGGATCGCGTGTGGTCATCACCTGCTCGATCGCGACGAGGGCGGCGGGCTCCGCGTCACCGATGAGTTCCTCAAGGCCTATTTTGCCCGTCCGGAGCTGATGCCCCCGGAGGACGCGTGCCCGGTCGAACGCCGGCTGCACCGCGAACTGCTCGCCGAGCCGCGGCGCATGGTCAGCGCTGACGAGATCGCCGGGATCGTCGATGCCGATGCCCGGGAGAATTGGCGCTTCGTGCTGGCGTTTCGCGATCTCCTGGTGCGGCATCCGACGCTCGAAGCCGCCTATCTGGCATTCGTACGGTCCGGAGCGAACGATCTGCCGCCGCTGTTCGTCAACCAGCTCGTGCACGTCATCCTGCGCAACGCGCTCGATGGCTGCGACGACCCCTTCGTGCTGCGCGCGGCCGAGCTGTTCTTCCGGATCCAGCGCGTCCTGCCGCATGAGCAGGCCCTGTTGCTCGGCGACGAGGAGATCGTCGGCGGCCGGAGCCCGACCCCGGTGCTCTCTCTGATGTCGATGCTGGGGGCGACCATTGATGCGACGGTCGAGGTGTTGAGCGAGGATAATGCCCAGGCCTATTGGCAGCGCAGCGACCAGTTCGACATGGCGCTCGACCTCACGCCCGATGGGCCTGGACCAGCGGCGCTGGCCCTGGCGATGACGCGCTGGGTATCCCATCTGCTCGGTATCGACGTGACGATCGAGCCGCTGCGGGCACTGCAGGATGCTAGGCTGACCTGGTATGTCGGACTCGACGCCGACGCCACCAGGCTTGGCGACCGTCTTTGGCGCGGCGAAGAGCTCGACGAGCGCAGCGCCGACCGCGTGCTTGCGCTGTTCCGGCTGACCTTTGCGGATTCCAGCCAGGCGCTCGACGATGTCGGGGCTGAGCCCGTCTACTTGATCCTGTCGATGATGCCCGATCAGAAGCTTCGGTTGAAGCCGCAGAACCTGCTGACCGGGCTGCCGGTGAAACGTCTGGAGATGGCGACATGAGCCCTGCGGCGTTGCCGACCCTCTCGATTCCCGTCGGCGTCGTGGTCGAGCGGCGCAAGGCTGCCTCGCCCTGGGTCGACTTCGTCTGGCGCGGGATCGCCGTGCTGCCGGACGAGCCGGCCACAACACCCTGGACCGTGCTTCGCGAGCAGGGCGACACGACCCTGTTCTATGCCGGAAGCGCCGCCATCGAGCTTTATCCGTCCGAAACGGCGCGCTATCGCGACAATCTCGCGTCAGGCAATCCAAGCCTATGGACCGTGCTGTCGCCCTCCGAAGGCGCCTGGCCTTATGCGGTTGCGGCGGTGACCGCCGATCCTGCGGAGGGCGAGGGCTTTACCGAAGCTGGCGACAATCTGGTCGAGGCGGTGCCGATGCCGGAGGCCCTGCTTGAGACAATTGAAAAGTTCGTTGCCGAGCATCATGTCGAGCGGGAGTTCGTCAAGCGCAAGCGGCGCCGCGCCGACCCGGAGGCGCTGGCGCGGCGCGAACCTGAAGGCGGACAGGAATGAGCGAGGAGGAGTTCCTTTCGCGGTGGTCCCGCCGCAAGCGCGAATCGCGAGCGGAGCCGGCGAAGCCTGCCGAGGCACAGCCCACGCCGGCGGCCGAGACCCGGAACGCCGAGAGCGAGTTCGATCTCTCCAGCCTGCCGTCGATCGACGACATCAATGCTGCGACCGACATCACCGCCTTCCTGCGCAAGAACATTCCACAGGAGTTGAGCCGTGCGGCTCTTCGCCGCGCCTGGGCGACCGATCCCGCCATTCGCGACTTCGTCGGGCTTGCGGAGAATGCGTGGGACTTCAACGACCCGACTGCGATGCCCGGCTTTGGGCCACTGGATTGCTCCTCGGAGGAGCTGGCTGCGCTTGTCGATCGCGTCGTCGGCGGCGTGCGTGAGGCACTCCAATCCGCTCCCGAGGTCGAGGCAGCGGATTCTTCGCCGCAATTGCATCAAGCCGATGCCGCAGCGACCGCCGATGTCACCGAGCCGTCGGACGCGACCGACCCATTGGCAATCCCTGTTGCAACGCAACCGGCGACGGTTGACCGGTTGGCCGACCTTGCTGAACCGATCAGGACTCGCACGCATGGTGGTGCGTTGCCGCGCTGAGCAACGCGACCAAAGGCTATAGGCTAAGCCTATGAGGAGCGATTGACCGCCCGCGGAACCAGGATTACGCTTGCCTAGTGCTTTGTAACAAAAGCGATAATCAAGCAGACGGGACTTGGATGGGAGGTCCACGTGCGTGATGACGGGCTTGATCGCGCGATCGATGCCGCGGGCGGCATCGCTCAACTTGCGCGCAAAATCGGGATCAGCCAGCCCTCCGTCTCGAACTGGACGCGCGTGCCCGCACAACGGGTGGTTGTAGTCGAATCCGCCACGGGCGTCTCCCGGAATGATCTGCGGCCCGATCTCTACGGCGAACAAGCCGGTTCGGCCGAACTCGTCGATCCCATCGACGCCGCGCGCGCGCAGGAATACGCGTTGCTGGCGACGCTGCTGTCTGCGCCTCCGTCGAAACGTCTGCTCGATCGTCTCGCTGCGCTGACAGGTGACGCAACGCCGCTCGGGCGCGCACACGCGGCGCTGGCCGATGCCGCCGCGAGCGCGGTCGCAGCGCAAGTCGAGCGCGAGTATTTCGATCTGTTCGTCGGGCTGGGCCGCGGCGAATTGTTGCCCTACGCCTCCTATTACCTGACGGGCTTTCTGAACGAACGGCCGTTGTCGCGCCTGCGCGCCGATCTGACGGCGCTCGGCATCGAGCGGCTCGCCAACAATTCCGAACCCGAGGATCACGCCGCCATCCTGTGCGAGGTCATGTCGGGACTTGCCGACGGCAGCTTCGATGCTTCGCCCGAGGCGCAGCGCGCGTTCTTCGAAAAGCACGTGTCACCTTGGATGGGGCGGCTGTTCGCCGACATGGAGAGTGCCGGCAATGTCCGCTTCTATCGGACGGTCGGCGCGCTCGGGCGCACCTTCATCGAGATCGAGACGGAAGCATTCACATTCGCCAACTGATCGACGCGGGTCGGTCCGGGAGAGATGCGATGAGTGACGAGACGAAAGCAAAGGTCGGACGCCGCGACTTCCTTCGCAAGGTTGGCATCGGCACGGTCGGCGCCGGCGCGACGCTTGCGACGCCGCTCGTCGGGTCCGCGCAGGCGGACAGCGAGAACAACGATGAAAAGCGCAAGGCGCGCTACAAGGAATCCGATCACGTGAAGACGTTCTACCGCGTCAACCGTTATCCGGCCTGAGAGGGAGGCTGCCCGTGCTTATCAAGCGAACACACCAGCGTTCCGATCGCCGCGGCTCCGTCGCCGAATCCCTGGCGGGCCAGGGCGGCGGACTTGACCGCCGTACGTTCCTGCGCAGGTCCGGCCTCGCCGGCGGCGCTCTCGCCGCGCTGGGTGCCATGCCTGTCGCCAGCGTGCGGAAGGCGGAAGCGGCCGCTGCCGGCCCGCTCGCGGCTGGCGCCGTGGTCAAGAAGAGCATCTGCACGCACTGCGCGGTAGGCTGCACCGTGACGGCGGAAGTGCTCAATGGAGTCTGGATCGGGCAGGAGCCGAGCTGGGATTCGCCGATCAACCGCGGCTCGCATTGCGCCAAGGGCGCCTCGGTGCGCGAGCTGGTGCACAGCGATCGCCGGCTGCGCTATCCGATGAAGCTCGTCAACGGGCAGTGGACGCGCGTGTCGTGGGACACCGCGGTGAACGAGATCGGCGACAAGCTGCTTCAGGTCCGGGAGAAGTCGGGCAGCGATTCGGTCTACTGGCTCGGCTCGGCCAAGATGACCAACGAAGGCGCCTACCTGTTCCGCAAGCTCGGCGCGTTCTGGGGCACCAACAACACCGACCATCAGGCGCGAATCTGTCATTCCACCACCGTCACCGGCGTCGCCAACACCTGGGGCTACGGCGCGATGACGAACAGCATCAACGACATGCGCAATTCCAAGACGATGCTGTTCATCGGCAGCAACGCGGCGGAAGCGCATCCCGTCAGCATGCAGCATCTGCTGGAATCCAAGGAGCTCAACAAGGCGAACTTCATCGTCTTCGATCCGCGGCTGACCCGCACCGCGGCGCATGCCACTGAATATGTCCGGATCCGTCCGGGCACCGACATTCCTGTCCTCTACGGCATGATGTGGCACATCCTGAAGAACGGCTGGGAGGACAAGGAATTCATCGCCCAGCGCGTCTACGGTTTCGACGACCTGCGCAAGGAAGTCGAGAAGTGGAATCCGCAAGAGGTCGAGCGCGTCACCGGCGTGCCCGCCGCGCAGCTCGAGCGCGTCGCCAAGACGTTCGCGACGGTCAAGCCCGCGACCATCATCTGGTGCATGGGGCAGACGCAGCACACCGTCGGCACGGCCAATGTGCGCGCGAGCTGCATCGCGCTGCTGATGACCGGCAACGTCGGCAAGGCGGGCGCCGGCGCCAACATCCTGCGCGGCCATGACAACGTGCAAGGCGCGACCGACGTCGGCCTCGATATCGTAACTTTGCCGTTCTATTACGGCCTTGCGGAAGGAGCCTGGAAGCACTGGTCTCGGGTTTGGGAGGTCGATTACGAGTACCTGGTCTCCCGCTTCGACGAGAAGAAGCAGATGGAGACCCCAGGCATCCCGCTGACGCGGTGGTTTGACGCCGCGCTGTTGCCGAAGGCCGACGTCGCGCAGAAGGACAACGTCAAGGCCGTCTTCGTGCAAGGCCATGCCAGCAACAGCATCACCCGTATTCCCGAATCGCTGAAGGGCCTGAAGGCGCTGGAGCTGCTGGTGATCGCGGATCCGCACCCGACGACGTGGGCGTCTCTGGCGGTCGAGGCGGGACGCAAGGATGGCGTCTACATTCTGCCCGTCGCCACGCAATTCGAATGCACGGGATCGCGCGTCGCCTCCAACCGCTCGATGCAATGGGGCGAGCAGATCGTCAAGCCGATCTTCGAATCCAAGGACGACCTCGAGATCATCTATCTGCTCGCGAAGAAGTTCGGCTTCGCCGACAAGATGTTCAAGAACATCAAGGTCGAGAACAATCTCCCCGTCGCCGAGGACGTGCTGCGCGAGATCAACCGCGGAAGCTGGTCGACCGGTTATTGCGGCCAGTCGCCGGAGCGCATCAAGGCGCACATGAAGAACCAGCACAAGTTCGACCTGGTGACGATGCGCGCGCCGAAGGACGATCCGGAAGTCGGCGGCGACTATTACGGCCTGCCTTGGCCGTGTTGGGGCTCACCCGAGGTCAAGCATCCCGGCTCGCCGCTGCTCTACAACAACAATCTGCATGTCATGGACGGCGGCGGCGCGTTCCGCCCACGCTTCGGGATCGAGCGCGAGGAAAAGCTGCCGGACGGCACGACGCGGAAGGTGAGCCTGCTCGCCGACAAATCCTTCTCCAAGGGCTCGGAGATCGAGGACGGCTATCCCGAGTTCACGCTGGCGAGCCTGAAGAAGCTTGGTTGGGACACGGATCTGACCGAAGCCGAAATGGCGACGATCCAGAGGGTCAATCCGGCCAATCCGGATGCGGTATCCTGGGCGCTCGACCTTTCCGGCGGCATCCAGCGCGTCGCGCTGAAGCACGGCTGCGTGCCCTTCGGCAACGGCAAGGCGCGCATGAATGCGTTCGGCTTGCCGGACCCGATCCCGGTCCATCGCGAGCCGATCTACACGCCGCGCGTCGACCTCGTCGAGAAATATCCGACGTTGCCCGATGCCAAGCAGTTCCGCCTGCCCAATATCGGCTTCTCCGTGCAGAAGGCGGCGGTGGAGAAGGGGATCGCAAAGCAATTCCCGCTGATCCTCTCCTCGGGACGTCTCGTCGAATACGAAGGCGGCGGCGAGGAGACCCGCACCAATCCATGGCTCGCCGAATTGCAGCAGGACATGTTCATCGAGATCAGCCCGGCCGATGCCGCCGATCGCGGCATCAAGGACGGCGGCTGGGTCTGGGTGAGCGGCGCCGAAAACAATTCGCGCGCCAGGATGAAGGCGCTGGTGACCGAACGCGTCGGCAAGGGCGTCGCCTGGATGCCGTTCCATTTCGGCGGCTGGCTCGGCGGCGCCGACCTGCGCAAGAACTATCCCGCCGGCACCGATCCGATCGTGCTGGGCGAGAGCGCCAACACGATCACGAGCTACGGTTACGATCCTGCAACGGGCATGCAGGAGCCGAAGGTCACGCTTTGTCAGATCGTCGCAGCCTGAGAGGAGCACGCACATGGCTCGGATGAAATTTCTCTGCGACGCTGATCGCTGCATCGAGTGCAACGCCTGCGTCACCGCCTGCAAGAACGAGCACGAGGTGCCGTGGGGCATCAACCGGCGCCGCGTCGTCACCATCAACGACGGCAAGCCGGGCGAGCGATCGATCTCGATGGCCTGCATGCACTGCACGGACGCGCCCTGTGCGGCCGTGTGCCCGGTCAACTGCTTCTACACCACCGCCGACGGCGTCGTGCTGCACTCCAAGGATCTCTGCATCGGCTGCGGCTATTGCTTCTACGCCTGCCCGTTCGGCGCTCCCCAATATCCGAAGGTCGGCAACTTCGGCTCTCGCGGCAAGATGGACAAGTGCACCTATTGCGCCGGCGGTCCGGAGGCCGACGGCAGCAAGGAGGAATACGAGAAATACGGCGCGAACCGGCTGGCCGAAGGCAAGCTGCCGCTGTGTGCCGAAATGTGCTCGACCAAGTCGTTGCTTGCAGGCGACGGCGAGATCATTGCGCAGATCTACAAGGAGCGCGTCATGAAGCGCGGCTATGGCTCGGGCGCCTGGGGCTGGAAGACCGCATATCGCGAGACGATCGAGTCCTGACATGGGCAGTCGCAGGGCGCGCAATACCGGGGAGGACGTCATGGCGTCGTTTGGAAGGTCCGTTCGTCTGGCGCTGGGCGCCTGGGCGCTGCTTCTCTTGGTCATCGCGGTGCCGGCGGGCGCACAACAGGTCAATCCGACCGCAAGCGCGGTCAAGGAGCAGCAGCTTCTGCAGGAGCTCAACCGGATTCAGGGACGCGTCAGCATTCCCGATCAGCGATCCGGCGTTCTCGAGCAGCCGCAGGGGCGTGAGTGGCGGGAATTCCGCAATGTAACGCTGCCCTGGATCGGCGGCATTGCCATCCTCGGTATGATTGCGGCCATCGTGATCTTCTATCTCACCGTCGGCATGGTGCGTCTCGAGGCCGGCCGGTCGGGCCGCACCATCGTGCGCTTCAACGCGTTCGAGCGGTTCGTGCACTGGCTGACGGCAACCTGCTTCATCGTGCTGGCAATTTCGGGGCTCAACATCACGTTTGGCCGGCCGTTGCTGCTGCCGCTGATCGGCTTCGAGGCTTTCTCGGAATGGTCGCAATGGGCGAAGTTCGCCCACAACTATCTCAGCTTCCCGTTCACTCTCGGTGTCATCCTGATCTTCCTGATGTGGATCGGTGGCAATATCCCGAACAAGGTGGATGTCGAATGGGCGAAGCGCGGCGGGGGCCTGATCGGGCATGACCATCCGCCGGCCTATCGCTTCAACGGCGGCCAGAAGATGATTTACTGGATCGTCGTGATCGGCGGCGCGGTGGTCGCGACGAGTGGCTATGCGCTGATGTTCCCGTTCTATGGGACGGGAATCGAGGGCATGCAAATGGCCCAGATCGTCCACTCGATCGTGGCGGTCCTGTTCGTCGCGGCGATGATCGCGCACATCTATATCGGCACCATCGGGATGGAAGGTGCGTTCGAGGCCATGGGCTCGGGCGAGGTCGACGTCAACTGGGCGCGCGAGCACCACAGGCTCTGGCTCGAGGAGCAGAACGCGCGAACGGGACCGAACGACGGACAACCGCAGCCCGCAACCGAGGCGGCGGAGTAGGGCGCGCAGCCTGAAACCGGGCAGCCGGCTATGGGGCCGGCGCTTTGCCAAACAAGACGGAACGGTCCTGGATGTCCTGTTCGGGGAGCCGGGCCGCTTGACCTCTCTGCATGTCTTGAATGGAGGCCATGCCGCTCTGAGCGGAGCCGAACAGGGCGTGCGATTTGAGCATGGTGCTTGCCGCTCCGGCCAGAACCAGGGCTGCGATGAGCGAGAGCATGACGCGTTTCATGCGCATCTCCGTCTGCCATTTCCACCCGGCATGACCAATACATCCGCATTGTCCTTTTCGATGTGAGCCACTTCACAACGATCGGTTCCATGTTCGATGAGGCGGCCAACATGTTCCGCGCAGTGCGTGAGGACTCGAGCTTGCGATGCGGACGAATACCATATCGAAGTTCACCGCAGGCGAGCGCCGAATGCCGTACTTGAGCTCAGCCGCAGAACAGGTCGGTCGAGCCTAAGAGAATCCGTCCTTGACGATCGCGCTCTTTATTCTCTCTGCCGAATTTCAACAGCGCTGATTTGGAATCTTTCAAGGAAGAGCTTTGGATTCTTTCCAGGCCGCAACTCGACGACATCGCAGATGATCGAGACATTCTAAATCGCCATGCACGCATTTGCGTTGCCGTCGCGAGAGCGTCTTTCTAAAGAGGCGATGCAGATTGCTGGCAATCGGATGGGCTGACAAGACAACGGCCATCAATGCGAAGTGCGAGCCTGCAAAGGAATTGAGAGACGGGCCGCGGGGTCGAACTCGGATGCGAAGAGTGAATCTTCGATCCGGGATCGCCGCTGGCTGCGCGTGATCCGCTTCACGGCGAACCACATGCTATTGATAAAGGACTTTCTTGAAATGCGACGTACGGGTGGGGTCGGTACGGTAGCTCGCTTTGCTGCGGCGATGCTGGGTGGTGTGGCGTTGCTCGCGTGGTTCGAATCGCCTGCTCGGTCCCAAACGCCGCAAGGCGGCACCTCGCTTCCACCCGTGACCGTCGATGCGCCGGCGCAACAATCGGCGCGCCGTGCGCAAACAAGGCGAAACGACGCCCGGGTTCGATCGACGCCGCGGCGCGCGCCGCAGGCCGCAGCCGTCGCTGTGCAATCGCAACCGAGTGTCGTCCCCGAATTTGCCGGCGGACAGGTCGCTCAAGGCGCGCGGCTCGGACTGCTCGGAAATACCGGCACGATGAAGTCGCCGTTCAACGTGACGAGCTACACGGACAAGTTCATTCGGGATCAGCAGGCGGCAACGGGTGCGGATGCCTTGATCCTCGATCCGTCGGTCCGAAGCTCGCACCCGACGGGCGGCGTGGTGGACTCCTTCAACATTCGTGGATTTCCGATCAACGAAGGCAACAACGGTGAATTTGCCTTCGAGGGTCTTTACGGAATCGCGCCGACATATCGCATCTTCACAGACTACGTCGAGCGCATCGAGGTGCTCAAAGGTCCCTCAGCCGCGCTCTCCGGCATGGCGCCAAATGGCGGCGTTGGCGGGGTCATCAACGTCGTGCCCAAACGCGCGGAAGAGGACCTGACCCGCCTGACCGCAAGCTACGGCTCGACTGCACGTTTCGGCGGGCACTGGGATGTTGCGCGGCGCTACGGCGAGAGCAAGCAATGGGGCGTACGCGCCAGCGGGAGCGTCCGCGACGGCGACACGCCCATCGATCGCCAATCCGAGACGACAGGTGTCGGATCGCTGGCTCTCGACTATCGGGGCGAACGGTTCAGGTCCTGGCTCTACCTGATCGCGCAGACCGACCGGTTCGATGCGCCGTCACGTCCCTTTCTGATGGCCCCCGGCCTGCAGGTGCCAAAGGCGCCGGACGGACGGCTGAACGTGACCCAGCCCTGGGAATGGTCGCGTATAACCGACCAATCCGCCTTGCTGCGGACCGAGTACGATGTCAGCGATCAGGTCACGCTGTTTGCGGATGTCGGCGGATCCCGCACCAATGTCGAGCGGTTCTTCGGGCTTCCGACGATCGTCAACAGCAGCGGCAACACGACCTCGACACCCCAATTCTTCGGACTTGGCATCGATCGAAGCACCTATGATGGCGGCGTTCGCGCCCGCTTCGACACCGGCTTCGTTCATCACGCCGTGGCCTTCCAGGCGTCGGTTTACCATGACGCGCTGCACCGGCGGCTGACCAACGGCAGCCCGGTCACGTCGAACATCTACAATCCGACCGTCGCGCCGACCCAGTTCGCCAACGAGATCAGCGATCGCCCGCGGCTCTCGGACAGCGAGCTCACGGGGCTCTCCATTGCCGACACCTTGTCGGTGCTCGACGAGCGCGTGCTGCTGACCCTGGGTGTCAGGCGCCAGGGCATCGAGGCGCACAACTACGTCTCCAATGTCGGGACGCTGACGTCGTCCTATGACAGGAGCGCGGTCACCCCGGTGGTCGGCCTCGTCGTCCGGCCCGTGGAGAACATCTCCCTGTACGCGAACTACGTCGAAGGCCTCGCACGAGGCGACGTGGCGCCGCAGCAGCCGGGCGTTTCCAATCCCGGCGAAATTCTCCCGCCTTACGTCGCCAAGCAGTACGAGGCCGGCATCAAGGTGGATTTCGGCCGGATCGCAACCACCTTCAGCGCCTTCGAGATATCGAAGGCGAGCGGCGAGCTGTCCGCCGGGCGCTTCGCGGCGACCGCCGAGCAGCAAGTCCGCGGGCTCGAGTTCAACGTATACGGCGAGCTCATGCCGGATGTTCGCGTCCTCGGAGGCGTTTCGCTGCTGGACGGCACGCTGACGAAGACTGCCGTCGCGGCGAATGTCGGTCACACGCCGATCGGCGTTCCGGACATTCAGGCCAATATCGGCGTGGAGTGGGACCTGCCGTGGATGAGGGAGCTCACGCTGAACGGAGCCGTCATCTACAGCGGCAGGCAGTTCGTCGACACCGCGAACAAGCAGCCGATCCCGGAGTGGACGCGGCTCGATCTCGGCGCCCGCTACACCACGGCGATCAACGGCAGGAAGACGGTCTTCCGCGCAAACATCCAGAACGTGACCGGTGAGAGTTACTGGTCCAGCGTGGCCTCGTTCGGAACGTTCTTCCTGGGAGCGCCACGCACATATCTGCTGTCGATGACCGTGGACATGTGAAACGCCTCCGGCCGCTCGTGAAGACGCGGCCATGGGAGTCGTCGGCAGCGCGTCCGCAGACCGGTCAACCTGGTCGGCAAAGTGGATACTTGCTTGCCAATCGGAGCCTCTCATCCCGCGCCGGCGCGGGACCGCGCCGGATCGAAACTCTCTGTTGAATCAATGAGGTGGCTTTCCTTTCCGGCGCCTTTCAACCTGTGGGGCGAAAGTGGCGCGGCTCTTGCTCTTGCCAGTATGAGGGTTCTTGATAAACGTCATACTGCGGGATGGGGCGGATGGAGCAAGCGGTGAGGCGGACTTTGCGGGCGATCGAATCCGGCACGCTGGTGCTGTTCGGCGGGCTCGTGGCCGCCAACATCGCGGCATGGACCTGGGCCTTCGCCCTGTTCGGCGATCGGCCGACGGTGCTGGCGACTGCGCTGCTGGCCTGGGTGTTCGGTCTGCGCCACGCCGTCGATGCCGATCACATCGCCGCCATCGACAATGTCGTGCGCAAGCTGATGCAGACAGGTGGCGCGCCGCAGAGCGCCGGCCTCTATTTTGCGCTCGGCCATTCCACAATTGTCGTGGTCGCCACCATATTGCTTGCGCTCGGCGTGGTGAGCCTTGGCGGCGACAGCCTGCTCAGGGAGATCGGCGGCCTGATCGGCACATCGGTGTCGGCGTTGTTCCTGCTCGTGATCGCGGCCATCAATCTCGTCATCTTCGCCGGCCTGTGGCGGACGTTTCGCGCTGCACGGGAGCAGGGTGTTCACGACGCCGAAGGGCTCGAGAGGTTGCTCGCAAATCGCGGCGTCTTCGCGCGACTGCTCGGGCCGCTGTTCCGCCTGGTCACAAAACCCTGGCACATGTACCCGCTCGGATTCCTGTTCGGGCTCGGCTTCGACACGGCGACCGAGATCGGCCTGCTCAGCATCTCCGCGACCGAAGCCGCGCGCGGCGCTTCGGTCGCGGACATCCTGGTTTTCCCTGCGCTGTTCGCGTCCGGCATGGCGCTGGTCGACACTGCCGATTCCGCGCTGATGGTGAGCGCCTATCGATGGGCGTTCGTCGATCCCCTGCGGAAGCTCTGGTACAATCTCACGATCACGGGCGCCTCCGTGGCGGTCGCGCTGTTGATCGGCGGCATCGAGGCGCTCGGCTTGGCCGCCGACCGGCTCGGCCTGTCGGGGACTATGTGGACGCTGGTCGACGGCCTCAACGAGTCGCTCGCCAATGTCGGCTTCGCCGTGATCGCGCTGTTTGCGATCGCCTGGCTCTTCTCGGTCGTGCTCTATCGTCGCATCTTCGAGAGCGGCCGGCACCAGGGCGCAACGAAAGCTCTGGAATGCGCCGATGCGACCGAAGCGGCGTGAGCCTGGTCGCGGCGGCGCCCTGACGGCACTCTCGGCCCTGGTGCTGCTTGCGGATGACGGCCGCGCCTTGGCGCAGAGCAGCGGGGCCTCACGCGAACTGCCGCCCATCGAGATTGGTGGTAGCGAAACGCCGGCGCGAAAGAAGCCGGTTGCAACGCGCCGCGCCGGCAAGCCGCCCGCCGCCGGCGACCGCATCCTGGTGTATCCAGCGGCGGCGCAGGCCTCGGATGTTCGCAGCGCTGCTTCGGGTGCAAAGAGCCAGCCCAGCATGGCCAGCGAGATCACCATCCCGGGCGAAGAGCTCAACGCCCGCCCTTTCACGCGGCCGGGCGAAGCGCTCGAAGCGGTGCCGGGTCTCATCGTGACGCAGCATTCCGGCGAGGGCAAAGCCAACCAGTATTTCCTGCGCGGTTACAATCTCGACCATGGGACCGACCTTGCCATCAGCGTCGACGGCGTCCCCGTCAACATGCGCACCCACGCGCACGGCCAGGGCTATGCCGATCTCAACTGGCTGATCCCGGAAACCATCGCGGTGGTGGATGTGCGCAAGGGTCCTTACTTCGCCGACGAAGGCGATTTCGCATCGGCCGGCAGCGTCCATATCGGCCTGATCGACCGCACCAAGGGACTGGCGCAGGTCACCGCCGGCAGCTTCGGCTACCGCCGCCTGCTCGGCATGGACTCCGCCATGGTCGGCGACGGCGCGCTGCTCGTGGCCGGCGAGATCGGCACCTACAACGGTCCGTGGGACAATCCGGACAATGTGCGAAAGCTCAACGGTCTCGTGCGCTACAGCCAGGGCACCGCGACCGACGGCGTGTCCGTCACCGGCATGGCCTACACGAACGCATGGAATTCGACCGATCAGGTGCCGCAGCGCGCGATCAGAGCGGGCTTGCTCGACCGGTTCGGTTCGGAAGACCCGAGCGACGGCGGCAACGCCAACCGTTTTGCATTGTCAGGCCGCATTGCGCGAACCGACGAGGTCGGCTCGTGGCGCGCAAATGCCTATGTGGTGAAGAGCCAGCTCGATCTCTTCAACAACTTCACCTATTTCCTCAGCGATCCCGTGCTGGGCGATCAGTTTCACCAGCACGACGATCGCCTGATGGCCGGCGCCAATGTCTCGCGCACGCTGAACAGTTCGTTTGCCGGCCTGCCGATGCAGACCGTTGTCGGCCTGCAATCGCGCTATGATGCGATCGATCTCGCGCTTACCAATACCGTCCGCCGGGGCTTCCTCTCCAACATCCGCAGCGACAAGGCCGGCGAGGGCAGCGTCGGCCTCTATGCCGAGAACACGGTGCGCTGGACCGACTGGCTCAGAACGACGGTGGGCTGGCGCGGCGACTATTATGCCGCCGACGTCACGTCGCGGTTCAATGCCAACAATTGCGGCCGCGCCGACGCCGCGCTCGGCAGCCCGAAATTCAGGATGGTGCTCGGTCCGTTCAGCCAAACCGAGTTCTTCTTCGGCGCCGGCTACGGCATGCACTCCAACGACGCCCGCGGCGCGACCACGACCGAGGACCCCAGCGATCCCGCGACCAAGCTCACGCCATCGCCGCTCCTGGTGCGGACCAAGGGTGCCGAGGTCGGCGTGCGCAGCAGGGTCGTTCCCGGCCTGGACACCTCGCTCAGCGTCTTCATCCTCGATCAGGATTCCGAAATCCTGTTCTCGGGCGATGCCGGCGACACATCGGCGACCCGCGCCAGCCGTCGCTACGGCTTTGAATGGACCAACCATTATCGGCCGCGATCGTGGATCGACATCGATGCCGATCTCGCCATGACTCATGCGCGCTTCCGCGGCTACGACGGCGCGCAGGCCGAGGTCTATGCCTCGCTCGCCGGCTATCCCGAGGCGCAGCTCGGCAACGCACCCGGCAATTACATTCCGAACGCGCCGGCGATGGTGGCGTCAGCCGGCGTCACGCTGGGCGAGAAGATCGGCTGGTTCGGAGCCTTGCGCTGGCGCTATCTGGCGTCGAGCCCGCTGACGGAGGACAACGCGTTCCGCTCCTCCGCGACCAGCATCTTCAACGGCCGTCTCGGCTATCGCATCGACAATGGTTGGCGCCTCCAGCTTGACGTGCTCAACCTCTTCAACATCAAGGCGAACCAGATCACCTATGCCTATGGCTCGCTGCTCAAGACCGATACGCTCTACAACCTCTGCACATCAGGCACCGCGCCGACTTCAGTCTGTCAGAACGGCGTGATGGACTATGTGCTGCATCCCGTGGAGCCGTTGACGTTCCAGGTTACCATCGCCGGGGCGTTCTAGGTTTGCTCGGGTCGCGCATCCGGGATTGCTGGAACATGGGTGTGTTGTGGTAGTGAACGGCCAGGTTGGCGGCGCGTCGCGGCCTGAGAGTGCAGCAGGGGACCGTCGATGAACCGTGACCTCGATCTCGCCGAGTTTGAATTGCATCCGCAACGCGGTGCGGTGCTGGCCGAGGTGCATGCTCGCCCTTTCACCCGGCTGACGGCGCCGGTCACTGTGCTCCGCTTTGCCTTTCTCGGCCAGGGCGAAGTCGCGGCGGCGGACCGGCAGGCGTTCGTGGCATTCTGCATCTCGCACGGGCAGGCGCCGCCGGACGCCGGGACCAAGCATCACCAGGTGACGATCGATGCCACCCAGCTCCGCTGGGAGCAGCATTCGGAGTTCAGCACCTTCACCTGGATCCTGGGCGGCTCCGAGACGTCCGCTCGCCGGTTCGGCGAGATCGGCGCTGAATCCGCCGCGCTGATCCGGTCGCTGCGGCAGTCCGGCCAATTGCTGGTGGCGGTCAAGCTCGAGGTCGAGCAGACCTCGGCGGCCCTGGAGCGTGCGCAGCAGCTGTTCGAAAGAGGCAGCCTCGCCGTCGCCGCGGTCCGCAGCGGACCCGCGGTCGCCGCATCCGATTTTCGCACCGACGATCAGGGCTTCGTCCGTATCCTCGTCTGCAACGACGGCTTGTCGCCGGGTCGGCTCGGCGCCCTCGTGCAGCGCGTGCTGGAGATCGAGACCTATCGCACGCTGGCGCTGCTCGGTCTGCCCGCTGCGCTCGAGCTTGCGCCCTCCGTCGATCATATCGGCCGACGCCTCGTCGAAGTGCTCGAGGAGATGCAGCGCGCCGAAGACCTCAAGCTCAACAATCATCTCTTGACGGAACTGACCGCATTGGCGGCTTCGCTCGAGAAGGGCGCGGCCGGCAGCCTGTTTCGGTTCGGCGCCAGCCGGGCCTACAACGAGATCGTGCAGGCTCGCCTCGCCGTGATCGAAGGCGGCGAGATCGCGGGCTATCCGACCTGGTCCTCCTTCCTCGCTCGTCGCATGGCACCCGCCATGCGCACCTGTGCGACGTTGGAGGACCGGCAGGCCGACCTGTCGATCAAGCTCGCGCGCGCGGCCGACCTGTTGCGGACACGCGTCGACGTCGAGCTCGAGGAGCAGAACCGCGATCTGCTGCGCTCGATGAACGACCGCACCCGGCTGCAATTGAGGCTGCAGAGCACGGTCGAAGGCTTGTCGGTGGCGGCCATCGGCTACTACGTCGTCAGCCTGTTCGGCTATCTCGCCAAGGGCGCCCATGACGGCGGTCTGCATGTCGAGCCTTCGCTGGCGACCGCCATCTTCGTGCCGATCGCCGTGGCGGTGATCTGGATCGTCACCCGCAATATCCGCAGGCGGCACTTAAAGCATGACGAAATATCCGGCGCTCACGACTGAGGCGCAAACGAGCCTCTTGCGCTTCGTCGACGAGCGGTTGAAGCTGGGGCGAGCTGGAGACATCAGATGAGCCGATCCGATGCAATGACCAACGTGCTCTGGCTGCAGGGCGCCAGTTGCGGCGGCTGCACCATGTCGATCCTCGAAAGCGGCGCCTCGGGCTGGTTCGACGAGCTCCGGCAGTTCGGCGTCAATCTGCTGTGGCATCCGTCCGTCAGCGAGGAGACCGGCGAGGAGGCGGTCGACATCCTGCAGTCCGTGCTCGAGGGCAGGGTGCGGCTTGACCTTCTCCTGCTGGAAGGGTCCGTCGCCCGCGGACCGAACGACACCGGCCGCTTCAACATGCTCGCGGGCACCAACCGTTCCATCTACCGCTGGATGTTGGATCTCGCGCCGCACGCCGGCTATGTGATCGCGGTCGGAAGCTGCGCGGCCTATGGTGGCGTGCCGGCCGCAGGATCGAATCCGACCGATGCCGTCGGCCTGCAGTTCGAGGGAACCGATAGCGGCGGCGCGCTGGGGGCGGCGTTCCGCTCGCGGCTCGGCCTTCCCGTCATCAATGTCGCGGGCTGTGCGCCGCATCCGGGCTGGATGATGGAAACCATTTTGGCACTGACCGCCAGGGATATCGCAGCGAGCGATCTTGACGGATACGGGCGGCCGAAATTCGTCGCCAATCATCTGGCCCATCATGGCTGCTCTCGCAACGAGTTCTACGAGTTCAAGGCAAGTGCCGAGACTATGTCGGAGCGCGGCTGCCTGATGGAGCATCTCGGCTGCAAGGCGACGCAAGCGGTGGGCGATTGCAACCAGCGATCCTGGAACGGCGGCGGTTCCTGCACCAAGGGCGGCTATGCCTGCATCGCCTGCACGTCCCCGGGATTCGAGGGGGCTCAGAACTTCCTGGCGACCGCAAAGCTTGCAGGCATTCCGGTCGGCTTGCCGACCGACATGCCGAAGGCCTGGTTCGTTGCGCTCGCCGCGCTGTCGAAATCCGCGACGCCGCGACGCGTGCGGCTCAACGCAACTGCCGATCATGTCGTCGTGCCGCCGGGCCGCACGACGACCAAGACCAAGCCATGACCCGGATCACGATCGGGCCGTTCAATCGCGTCGAGGGCGATCTCGAAGTCCGTCTCGACGTCGAGAGCGGCCGCGTCATGCGGGCCGAGGTGACGGCGCCGCTCTACCGCGGGTTCGAGCAGATCCTGGAGGGCCGCCCCCCGCTCGACGCGCTGGCGCTGGCGCCGCGGATCTGCGGCATCTGCTCGGTGTCGCAATCGGTCGCCGCAGCCGCGGCCCTGCGCGAGGCCATGGCCATCGAGGCTGCGCCCAATGGACTGCTCGCCACCAACATCGCGCATGCCGCGGAGAACGCGGCCGACCATCTGACCCATTTCTACATCTTCTTCATGCCGGACTTTGCCCGCGAGGCCTATGCCAGCCATGGCTGGCACGCGGCCACGCGCGAGCGCTTTGCCGCGACCCGCGGCAGCGCGGCCCGCGACGCACTGCCGGCGCGGGCGCGGCTGCTCGAGACCATGGGCATCATCGCCGGGAAATGGCCGCACAGCCTCGCATTCCAGCCTGGCGGTACGACACGTGCGATCGATCTCGGCGAGCGCGTCCGGCTCCTGTCGATCACGACGGCGTTCCGGAGCTTCCTCGAGCGCATCGTTTTTGCGGATTCGCTGGAGAATGTGCTCACGATTGCCAGCGCCGACGAGCTCGATCGCTGGCGTGACGGCCGTGGCGGCGACTTTGCCCATTTCCTGCGCCTTGCGGACAGTCTCGCGTTGAGCGCGCTCGGCAGGGGCACGGGCCTGATGATGAGCTACGGCGCCTATCACGGCAGCGACGGCGAGCTGTTTCCGCGCGGCCTGTTCGGCCCGCGCGCCGCGACCGAGCCGCTGCCGTTGACGCAGATCACGGAAGACGTCTCGCATGCCTGGATGCGGGAGTCCTCCGTCGATCCCGCCCATAGCAGCACGGTCCCGGATCCCGACAAGCCGGCCGCCTATAGCTGGTGCAAGGCCCCGCGGCTGTCCGGTCAGTCGATCGAGGTCGGCGCCATCGCGCGCCAGACCGTGGCAGGGCAGGCGCTGATTGCGGATCTCGTATCGGTCAGCGGGACAAATGTACGCAACCGCGTGATCGCGCGGCTGATCGAAACCGCGCGCATCGCGCTTGCCATGGAGCAGTGGACGCGCGCGCTCCGTCTGTCGGAACCGTTCTGCCACAATTCCCGCGACATCCCCAACGGCAGCTATGTCGGACTGGTCGAGGCCGCGCGCGGCAGTCTCGGGCACTGGATGGCGGTACGGGACGGCAGGATCGAACGCTACCAGATCATCGCACCGACGACCTGGAATTTTTCACCCCGCGATTCCTTCGACGTTGGCGGGCCGCTGGAGCAGGCGCTGGTCGGCACCGATGTCGGCGATGCCGGCGCGCGCGCGGTTGCGATCCAGCACATCGTGCGTTCGTTCGATCCCTGCATGGTGTGCACCGCGCACTGACCGGAAACTTCGTTGCCGAGTGCAAATCGAGTTGTTTCCGCTTCTCGGCCTTTGGCGTGCCCGCCCGTCCTCCATCACAGCGATTCAAATACGTAACGTTCTGGAATCTCTCTACATTTGAATCGCTCCAGGCTGTTGGCCTGCTTCTTGCTGTCTTTGGCGTCATCGAAAAGTCAAAGCCGAAGGTGGGAGGATTCATGGGCACGGCGACGGAAACGTTTTACAGCGTGATCAGGCGGCAAGGCATCACGCGTCGGAGCTTTCACAAGTTCTGCAGCCTGACGGCGACGAGCCTCGGGCTCGGGCCGCTGGCGGCGGGCCGCATCGCGAACGCGCTCGAAACCAAGCCGCGCGTACCCGTCATCTGGATGCACGGGCTCGAATGCACCTGCTGCTCGGAGAGCTTCATCCGGTCCGCCCACCCGCTGGTGAAGGATGCGGTGCTGTCGATGATCTCGCTCGACTACGACGATACCATCATGGCGGCGGCGGGCCACCAGGCGGAAGCCATTCTCGACGAGACCCGCGCCAAGCACAAAGGCCAGTACATCCTTGCGGTGGAAGGCAATCCGCCGCTGAACGAAGGCGGCATGTTCTGCATCGACGGCGGCAAGCCGTTCGTCGAGAAGCTGAAGTTGATGGCCGAGGACGCGATGGCGATCATCGCCTGGGGCGCCTGCGCGTCCTGGGGCTGCGTGCAGGCGGCAAAGCCGAATCCCACGCAAGCGACGCCGATCGACAAGGTGATCACCAACAAGCCCATCATCAAGGTGCCGGGATGCCCCCCGATCGCCGAGGTGATGACCGGCGTCGTCACCTTCATCACCACCTTTGGTAAATTGCCCGAGCTCGACCGCCAGGGCCGGCCGAAGATGTTCTACTCGCAGCGCATTCACGACAAATGCTACCGACGCCCGCATTTCGATGCCGGCCAGTTCGTCGAGGAATGGGACGACGAGGCCGCGCGCAAGGGCTACTGCCTCTACAAGATGGGCTGCAAGGGCCCGACCACCTACAACGCCTGCTCGACCGTGCGCTGGAACGGCGGCGTCTCGTTCCCGATCCAGTCCGGTCACGGCTGCATCGGCTGCTCGGAGGACGGCTTCTGGGACAAGGGCTCGTTCTACGACCGTCTCACCACCATCAAGCAGTTCGGCATCGAGAAGAACGCCGATCAGATCGGCATGGCCGCAGCCGGCGCGGTCGGTGCCGCGGTGGCCGCACATGCGGCAGTGACGGCGGTGAAGCGGCTCGCGTCGAAGCGCGAAGACGTCGACCACAACAGCTGAGCAAAGAGACAGATTAGGGTAGGGCAACCATGGGCATCCAGACTCCCAACGGCTTCAATCTCGACAATTCCGGCAAGCGCATCGTCGTCGATCCCGTGACCCGTATCGAAGGTCACATGCGGGTCGAGGTCAACGTCGACGCCGACAACGTCATCCGCAACGCGGTCTCGACCGGCACGATGTGGCGCGGCATCGAGGTGATCCTGAAGAACCGCGACCCGCGCGACGCCTGGGCGTTCACCGAGCGGATCTGCGGCGTCTGCACCGGCACGCATGCGCTGACATCGGTGCGCGCGGTGGAGAACGCGCTCGGAATCACCATTCCGGAGAACGCCAACTCGATCCGCAACCTGATGCAGCTCGCCCTGCAGGTGCACGACCACATCGTTCATTTCTATCACCTTCACGCGCTGGACTGGGTCGATGTCGTCTCCGCGCTCTCAGCCGACCCGCGCGCGACCTCGACGTTGGCGCAGTCCATCTCGAACTGGCCGCTGTCCTCGCCCGGCTACTTCAAGGATCTGCAGACCCGGTTGAAGAAGTTCGTCGAGTCCGGGCAATTGGGACCGTTCAAGAACGGCTACTGGGGAAGCAAGGCCTACAGGCTGCCGCCCGAGGCCAACCTGATGGCGGTGGCGCACTACCTGGAGGCGCTCGATTTCCAGAAGGAGATCGTCAAGATCCACACCGTTTTCGGCGGCAAGAATCCGCACCCGAACTGGCTCGTGGGTGGAGTGCCATGTCCGATCAACGTCGACGGCACCGGCGCCGTCGGCGCCATCAACATGGAACGGTTGAACCTGATCTCCTCGATCATCGATCGCCTGATCGAGTTCAACGAAATGGTCTACCTTCCTGACGTGGCGGCGATCGGCTCGTTCTACAAGGACTGGCTGTATGGCGGCGGCCTTTCGGGCAAGAGCGTGCTCAGCTATGGCGACGTGCCCGAGCATGCCAACGACTATTCCGCCAAGAGCCTGAAGCTGCCGCGCGGCGCCATCATCAACGGCAATCTGTCGGAGGTGTTTCCGGTCGATCTCGCCAATCCAGACGAGATCCAGGAGTTCGTGGTGCACTCCTGGTACAAATATCCTGATGAGACCAAGGGCCTGCATCCCTGGGACGGCGTCACCGAGCCGAACTACGTGCTGGGCGCCAATGCCAAGGGCACCAAGACCGCGATCGAGCAGCTCGACGAGGCCGGCAAATATTCGTGGATCAAGGCGCCGCGCTGGAAGGGACACGCCATGGAGGTCGGCCCCCTGGCGCGCTGGATCGTCGGTTACGCGCAGAACAAGGCCGAGTTCAAGGATCCGGTCGACAAGTTCCTGAAGGATCTGAACCTGCCGACGTCGGCGCTGTTTTCGACGCTCGGCCGCACCGCGGCCCGCGCGCTCGAATCGGTCTGGGCCGGCCGCCAGATGCGCTACTTCCAGGACAAGCTCGTCGCCAACATCAAGGCCGGCGACTCCTCGACCGCCAATGTCGACAAATGGAAGCCGGAGAGCTGGCCGAAGGAGGCCAAGGGCGTCGGTTTCACCGAGGCGCCGCGCGGCGCGCTCGCGCACTGGATCAAGATCAAGGACACCAAGATCGAAAATTACCAGTGCGTGGTGCCGACCACCTGGAACGGCTCGCCGCGCGATCCCAAGGGCAATATCGGCGCCTTCGAGGCGTCGTTGATGAACACGCCGATGGTCAATCCGGAGCAGCCCCTGGAGATCCTGCGCACGATCCACTCCTTCGATCCGTGCCTTGCCTGTTCGACTCACGTCATGAGCCCGGACGGCCAGGAGCTCGCCAAGGTCAAGGTCAGGTAGGAGGAAGCCATGATGGACGCCATTGCTCCCGGCTCGGACGCAAGGCCGGACCTCGCGGCGCTCGCAGCCGATGCTTCCGGAGAACGGGCGGTGGGTCGACCCACCGTCTATGTCTACGAAGCGCCGGTGCGGATCTGCCACTGGGTGAACGCGTTCTCGATTCTCGTGCTGATGGTGACCGGCTACTTGATTGGCGCGCCGCTGCCGACGGTCGCAGGCGAGGCGTCCGACAACTTCGTGATGGGCTACATCCGCTTTGCCCATTTCGCCGCCGGACAAGTGCTCGCGGTCTTCTTCCTCACGCGTATCCTGTGGGCCTTCGTCGGCAATCACCACTCCCGGCAGATTTTCTACATTCCGGTTCATCGCAAGCAGTTCTGGAAGGAAGTGCTGCATGAGATCCGCTGGTACGCGTTTCTCGAGCGGGAGCCGAAGATGTATGTCGGCCACAACCCGTTGGCGCAAACTGCGATGTTCACGGGGTTCACGCTGTTCGTGGCCTTCATGATCGTCACCGGCTTTGCGCTCTATTCGGAAGGCGCGGGGATCGACAGCTGGCAGCACAAGCTGTTCGGCTGGGTGTTCGCGATCTGGCCGAACAGCCAGGACGTTCACACCTGGCACCATCTGGGCATGTGGGCGCTGGTCGTGTTCGTGATGGTGCACATCTACGCGGCGATCCGCGAAGACATCATGTCGCGCCAGAGCATCATCTCCTCGATGATCTCCGGCGAGCGGCAATTCCGCGATTGATAACGGGGAACCTGGCCGATGCCGACATCTTCGCAACGCGACCGCATCCTGGTGCTCGGCATCGGCAACATCCTGTGGGCCGACGAAGGCTTCGGCGTGCGCACGGTGGAGGAGTTCCACCGTCGCTACGCCGTGCCTGACAACGTCACCATCCTCGACGGCGGTACCCAGGGTCTCTACCTCGTGAACTACCTGGAAGAGGCCGACCGCCTGATCGTGTTCGACGCCATCGATTATGGCCTCGCGCCCGGCGAATTGAAGCTGGTGCGCGACGACGAGGTGCCGCGCTTCACCGGCGCCAAGAAAATGAGCCTGCATCAGACCGGTTTCCAGGAAGTGATCAGTGCAGCCGACCTGCTCGGCAGATGCCCGAAGCATCTCGTGCTGATCGGTTGCCAGCCGCTCGATCTCGAAGACTGGGGCGGGCCGCTGACGCCACCGGTGCGCGACCAGATCGCGCCCGCGATTGATCTCGCCTGCCGGATATTGGCCGAGTGGGGCGTCACGGTAAGCCGCCGCGGCGTGCCGTTGGCGGACACCGAGCGGTTGCTCGCCAATGACATCGACCACGCCAATTACGAGATGCGGCCGGCCTGACCGGCTGGCCTTTTGGAGCAAGCGCGATGTGCCTCGGCCTGCCGATGATGATCGTTGAGACTGACGGAACGTCGGCGCTGTGCGAATTTCGGGGCGGGCAGCGGCGCGTCTCCATGCTGCTGCTCTCCAATCCGCCAGTCGGCGCACATGTGCTCGTCTATATCGATACCGCGATCCGGCTTCTGGATGAGGAAGAGGCGCGCCTGATCGGGGCTGCGATCGACGGGCTTGGCGCCGCGCTCGATGGCGAGGATTGCGACCGCTTCTTCGCCGATTTGATCGACCGCGAGCCGCAGCTGCCCGCGCATCTCCGGTCGGAATAAGCGAACCTCCTGCAACTGTGACCGCCGCGCCCGCCGCCGGATCGGCCCCGCCGGGCCGAGGCACTGGCTGGAAGTGGTCTTTCCATCTGCAAAGACAGATTCCATCCAGATTGGAAAGTATCTTATCGTTGATGGATGCGTTGTTCCGAACGTTTGAAAATCAATGATCTAAATCAATGAGATAGCTCTCAAGAACTGCTGGAATGTCCTGGCATGTGCCTTGCTAATCCTGTCCCGAGCAAAATCATAAGCTTGGCAGGGGAGGTCTGATGGAATTCCAGGTGGCGAAGCAGGATCTGACGCGGCACGGCCTGACCGAGGTCAACGCCGCGACGGTCGATCGTTTTCTTGGCGCGGCCGATGAGGCCGGCGCGGTCGCGGTGCTGCTGTCGGCAGGCGATCCCAACCGTTTCCCCGAGGCGATCGACGTCGCCGTGGTGTTGCCGGAGTTGATCACCGCGTTCAACGGCCGGCTGCGCGGCGCGATCATTGCCCGCGGTGACGAGAGCGCGCTCGGCCAGCGCTTTGGCGTGCGGGTGCAGCCGACGCTGATCCTCGTCGCCAAGGGCGAGACCCTGGGTCTGATCGCCAAGATCCAGGACTGGTCGGTCTATATCGACCGCATCACCAAGCTGATCGACCGACCGCGCGGCCAGACCGCTGCGGTCGCCGTCACCATCGTTCCCCAGCATCGCGCGCAAGGTGTCGAGCTATGAAGGTCGGATTCTGGGATGCGCCCGAAGGCGCTGAGCAACCGGTCAGCGTGTTTCCGATCGGCGAGGAAAGTCTCAATGCATCGAAAGGCAGCCTGACGGCGGCCGGAGCGCTGGCAAAGCTTGCCACGCTCGACAGCGTGGAGCTTGCCGAGCGCTGCCCGAACGCGGTCGCGCTGCTCTCGAAGATCGCGCAAGCCATCGCGGGCCAGAAGGCCGATGCCCCCACCCGATTGTTCCGGCTCGCCAACCTCAACGAGCTCGAGAGCAAGCTCATCGCCGACGTGCTCGGCGAAGGCGAGGTCGGCGGGGTCGTCGCGCTGCCGGACGGATCGCTGGCCCAGATCCAGGAATCGGTCCTGGCGGGAATCTGGCGCGTGCGGCTCGAGACCGACGCTGCTTCCGAATATCTCGAACTCGGCGCCATCCCGGAGATCGTCAAGCGAGCCGCCGCCGATCTGACGTCCGCCGATTTCGAGATCGGGCCGGTGCCGGAAGGCGCCATGAACGTGCTGCCGGTGCTCGCCGAGATCCGCGAGCGCGCGCTGGCCTGGCGGCCCGGCATGCGCTCGCAGATCATCAACTTCACCCTGCTGCCGATGAGCCCGGTGGACATGAGCTTCCTGCAGGACACGATCCGCAACGGACCGATCCAGCTCGTGTCGCGCGGCTATGGCACCTGCCGGGTGCTGTCGACGGGCATCCGCAATGTCTGGTCGGTGCAGTTCTTCAACGCCATGGACACCATCATTCTCGATACGCTCGAAGTCGGCGGCGTGCCGACCGTGGCGCTGGCCGCGGACGAGGATTTCGAGGATTCCGCCGAGCGGCTGCAGGAAATCATCGAGGCCTATTTCAAATGAGCGCCTTCGAGAACTTCGGCGTGCGCCAGGACGTCACCGAGGCCACGCGGCTGGAATGCGGCATCTGCTGGACCGTCTATGATCCCGTCGACGGCGACGAGGTGGCCCAGATCGCGCCCGGCACGCCATTCGCGGCGCTGCCGGAGGAATGGCGCTGCCCGAACTGCGACGCTCCGAAATCCAAGTTCATGGCGATCGAAGCATGACGGCGGCCGCGCCAGATCCCGCTGCCGCGGACGCCGTCGCGTGGGGCGAGCTTCTGGCCGCAAGCTATCGGGACATCGGCGATCGCGCGATGCGCGATCTGCCGATCTACAACGAAGCGCTCGGCGTCGAGGCGGTCGGCTTCCGCCGGTTCAATGGCACGATCGTCGGCATCATGGTCACGCCATGGTTCATGAACGTCGTGATGCCGGCGGGCGCCATGCGGGAGACGTCGGGCATGAGCTTGCGAATTCGTTTTCCCGCAGGGGACATCGAGTTCGCCCTCAGCGAAATCGGGCAGATCGGGCCGATCGCGAGCTGCTCGCTGTTCTCGCCGATGTTCCAGTTCGCCGACATGGCTGCCGCGCGGGCAACGGCCGAAGCGGCGCTTGCCGAGCTGATGCTGCCTGATGACAGCGAGGAGGCAGTTCGCCGCCGCGAGCCCGCGACAACCCCGATCGATCGGCGCAACTTCCTGCGCGGCACTTTGACGGAGCGGCGCGGATGAGCCTGGCTTTCCGCAATGAGATCGACATCACGGTGTGGCTTGCCGGCGGCACCATCGCCGACGTCGCGATCCAGCCGCGCAGCCGGCCGCCGCTGACGCGGTTGTTCGCGGGAAAGCCGGCGGCGTCCCTGCTTCCGGTGCTGCCGCGGCTGTTCTCGCTCTGCTCGGTCGCACATCAGGTGGCGTTCCTGTCGGCGGTCGAGGCCGCGCAAGGGCAGCGGGCGACGCCGGCTGCAGCGCGCAGCCGCGTCACGGCGGTCGTTGCCGAGCGGCTGACCGAATTGCTGCGGAGCCTGTTCGTCGGCCGGCTCGCGCTCGACGGCGCCAGCGCTGCCGCCGTGCGCGCCATGATGCAGGCGAGCACGGTCCTCGGCGGCGCCAGCGAAGGCGTGTCGGAGACCTTGCGGCGTGAGGCCGTGGCCCAGATCAAGGCCGCGCTCGCGGGCTTGGGGATTGCCGGCGAAGGCGAGGCTGTTGCGCCGGGCAGCGCGCTCGCTGTCCATGTCGAACGTTGCGAGGGTGAGGAATTGTCGCCGCCATCGGCGGAGCAATCCTTCCTGACGGCGGCCGACGATCTCGACGTCGTTACACGTCTGCTTGCGGACGGGGCCGCCTATTCCGACGCGCCGGAGCTCTGCGGTAAAATTCCGGAAACCGGTGTCTGGGCCCGGTGGGCGCGGCGCGGACCGGTCTTGCCGGCGGCGGGCTCGGCCGCGCGACTCCAGGCGCGCATCGCCGAGGTCGCGCGGCTCTGCGCCTGGCTCGAGCGCGGCGACGAGGAACTCGACGATGGCGTCGTCGCGAGCTATCGGCTCGCTGCGGGCAAGGGGGCTGCGGCGGTCGAATGTGCACGGGGCCGGCTCTACCACGCCGTCGTGCTCGACGAGGCGGACCGCATCGTCAATTTCGAGTTCCTGGCGCCGACCGAGTGGAATTTCCACGCCCGCGGACCGCTGGTCCGGAGCCTCAAGGGAGCGGTGCTGACTGCCGGCCGGCGCGGCCAGGACGCGGTGCGCGCGCTGGTCGGCTCGTTCGATCCTTGCGTCGGTTTCAATCTCGACTTCCGCGAGGTGGGCCATGCATGAGATGGCGCTCTGCGAAGGCATCATCGGCATCGTCGAGGAGGAGGCGCGCAAGCGTTCCTTCGCCAAGGTGAATGTGGTCTGCCTCGAAATCGGTGCACTCAGCCATGTCGCGCCGGAGGCGATGAAATTCTGCTTCGAGGCCGTCGCCGCACAGACCATCGCGCGCGGCGCCAGGCTCGAGATCGTCGAGACCCCGGGAAGGGCCTGGTGCATGGCCTGCTCCAGGA
Source organism: Bradyrhizobium frederickii (assembly GCF_004570865.1). Lineage (GTDB taxonomy): Bacteria > Pseudomonadota > Alphaproteobacteria > Rhizobiales > Xanthobacteraceae > Bradyrhizobium > Bradyrhizobium frederickii. Next base: position 11,086 of record NZ_SPQS01000007.1, on the reverse strand, counting down.
GCGTCGAGATCAAGCAGCGCTACGAGCCGTGCCCCTGCTGTGGCGGCTATCAATTGCAGGTGACGGGCGGGGAAGAGATGCGCGTAAGGGAACTGGAGGTCGACTGATGTGTACGGTCTGCGGCTGCGGCGACGGCAAGGCGTCTATCGAACACGCGCATGATCATCATCATGCTCATGACCATGACCATGGTCACGGCGGGCACCATCATCATCATCACGGTCATGGGCACGGCCACGACCATGTTCACCCTCACCACCCTGACCACGCCAGCGACGAGGCGGGGGTGCTCGATTGCGGCGCCAATCCGGCCGGTCAAGAGATCGCCGGCATGAGCAGCGAGCGCATCATCCAGGTCGAGCGCGACATTCTCGGCAAAAACGACCGGCTCGCCGCCGACAATCGTGCGCGCTTCCATGCCGACGAGGTGCTTGCCTTCAACCTGGTGTCGAGCCCGGGCGCCGGAAAGACCTCGCTGCTGGTTCGCGCGGTCTCGGAATTGAAGGACAGCTTTCCGATCGGGGTGATCGAGGGCGACCAGCAGACCTCCAACGATGCCGAACGCATCCGCGCCACCGGCGTCGCGGCGATCCAGGTCAACACCGGGAAAGGCTGTCACCTCGACGCCGCCATGGTCGGCCAGGCCTATGACCGGCTGCCCTGGCTGAACGGCGGCATCCTCTTCATCGAGAATGTCGGCAACCTCGTGTGCCCCGCGGCGTTCGATCTTGGCGAGGCCTGCAAGATCGTGGTGTTCTCGACCACCGAGGGCGAGGACAAGCCGCTGAAATATCCTGACATGTTCGCGGCGGCGTCCTTGATGCTGATCAACAAGATCGATCTCGCGCCGGTGCTTGATTTCGACCTTGCCAGGACCGTCGAATATGCCCGGCGGGTCAACCCTGGCATCGAGGTGATGACGGTGTCGGCGCGCACGGGCGAGGGGTTTTCGGCGTTCTATGCCTGGATCCGCAAGCGCTGGGCCAAGGCGAAGCGGGCCGAGATGGCCATGCAGGGATGACGATGGACGGTGGGACACGCGCGCCCGAGGTGAGGAGACTGCGTCTGCACGTGCGCGGCGCGGTGCAGGGCGTCGGCTTTCGTCCCTATGTCTACGGCCTCGCCACGCGCTATCGTCTCGGCGGCTTTGTCGCCAACGATCCCCACGGGGTCGTCATCGAGATCGAGGGCGAGCGCGCCGCCGACTTCATCACGGCGCTGCCGCTGGAAAAGCCGCCGCTTGCCCGCATCGACGACATCTCGGTGCATCCGGTCGGGGCGGTGGCGAGCGAGGGGTTCTGTATCCGCGCCAGCGAGCAGGGCAGGGTGTCGACCCGCATCGTCGCCGATGCTGCGACCTGCAAGGAATGCCTGCGCGAGCTGTTCGACCCGAGCAGCGGCTTTCATCGCTATCCCTTCATCAACTGCACCCATTGCGGCCCGCGCTACACCATTGCCGAGCGGCTGCCCTACGACCGTTCGGCCACGGCCATGAAGGGCTTTGCGATGTGCAGAGCCTGTGCGGACGATTATGCCAACCCCGACAGCCGCCGGTTCCATGCCGAGGCGATCGCCTGTCCGGCATGCGGCCCAAGGCTCAGCCACGAGATTGCGGACATTGCCGCCGCGATCGCCGGTGGCAAGATCGTCGCGATCAAGGGGCTCGGCGGCTATCAGCTGCTCTGCGATGCGCGCGACAATGAGGTCGTGCGGCGGTTGCGGCAGCGCAAGCAGCGCGACCAAAAGCCGTTTGCCGTCATGGTCGGTGCGGTGGACGCGGTTGCCGATATCGCCGACGCCGACATTGCCGAGCTTGCGCTGCTGGAAAGCTCGCCGAGGCCCATTGTGCTGCTAAGATCGCGCGATCGGCTCGCGCCGGCCATCGCACCGGAGCTGTCGCGTCTCGGCGTCCTGCTGCCGGTCGCGCCGCTCCATCACCTGATCTTCGCTGCACTGAACGCGGCGCACGCGCGGGCCGGCGCAAGCTGGGCCATCGTCGCCACCAGCGCCAATCCCGGCGGCGAGCCGCTCCTGATCGACAACCGGCAAGCCGAGCGACGCCTTGCCGGCATTGCCGATCTCATCGTCACGCACGACCGCGACATCGTCACCCGTGCCGACGATTCTGTCGTGGAAATGGTCGCGGGCCGAACGCAATTCATCCGCCGCGCCCGCGGCTACGTGCCCGAGCCGGTTCGCCTCGCGCGGTCGGTGCCGCCGATCCTGGCGGTCGGCGGGGCATTGAAAGCGACGGTGACGGTCACGCGCGGCAACGAGGCGTTCGTCTCCCAGCACATCGGCGACCTCGACACTGCGGCAGGCGTCCGCTTCTTCGAGGAGACGGTGGATCATTTGCTTTCGACGCTGGACATCGAGCCGGTCGTCGTTGCCCACGACCTGCACCCGAACATGGCCTCGACGCTCTTCGCCGAGGCCAGCGGCAAGCGGCTGATTGCGGTCCAGCACCACCACGCCCATGCGGCCTCCGTGATGGCCGAACATGGCATCGCAGGACCGGCGCTGGCCCTGGTGCTCGACGGCTTCGGCTACGGCAGCGACGGAGGCAATTGGGGCGGCGAGCTTCTCGCATGCGACGGCGCTACCTTCCGGCGGCTCGGACATCTGGCGCCGATGAAGATGCCGGGCGGCGATCGCGCCGCGCGCGAGCCCTGGCGCATGGGCGCGAGCGTGCTGCATGGCCTGGGACGCGGCGATGCGATCGCGACGCGGTTCAATGCGCAGCCGCAGGCCTCGCGCCTTGGCGCCGTGCTGGACCAGCCCGGCGTGCCGACGACGACTAGCGCCGGCCGGTTGTTCGATGCGGCAGCGGGCCTGTTGGGCATCTGCCCGGTGCAGAGCTACGAGGGCGAAGCCGCGATGAAGCTGGAGGCCCTGGTGCGCACGCCGCGCATCGCGCCAGAGGGCTGGGTGATCGAGCGCGGCGTGCTGTCCTTGGCCCCGCTGTTCGCGCGCCTGGCAACCGGGACCATCGATCCGGCCGAAGGCGCCGAGCTGCTCCACGGCACGCTTGCCGCGGCCTGCGTCGACTGGATCGGCCGCGCGGCGCGCGCGACGGGCATCAGCACCGTGGCCCTGAGCGGCGGATGCTTCCTCAACGCGATCCTGTCGCACGAGATCGAGCGCGGCTGCATCGCAGCCGGCCTCTCCCCGCTGCTGCCGCGCCAGATGCCGCCCAACGACGGCGGCCTCAGCCTGGGCCAGGCCTGGATTGCCGCGCTGGGACTCCTCGAACAGCAAGATCTGGAAGGAACCGCCTGATGTGTCTCGCGATACCCGCGGAGGTCACGAAACTCCTGCCCGACGAGATGGCCATCGTCTCGATCGACGGCGTCAGCAAGGAGATCTCGGTCGCCCTAATCGAGAACCTTGCGGTGGGGGACTACGTGATCATCCATGTCGGCTATGCCCTGACCAAGATCGATCCGGAAGAGGCGCGGCGGACGCTCGAATTGTTGCGCGAGCTGAGCCTCGAGGGACAGGGGGGGGCGCCATGAAATATGCCGACGAGTTTCGCGACAAGGAGATCGCGCTGGGGCTCGCGAAGACAATTCGCGCGGAGACCCATCCGGGGCGGCCGTATCGTTTCATGGAGTTCTGCGGCGGCCACACGCACGCGATCTCGCGCTACGGCCTGGAAGACATGCTGCCGAGCAACGTACGGATGATCCACGGACCCGGTTGTCCGGTCTGCGTGCTGCCGGCCGGGCGCATCGACATGGCGATCCGGCTCGCAGAGCGCAGCGAGGTGATCCTGTGCGTCTATGGCGATCTGATGCGCGTCCCCGGCTCGCAGGGCGCCTCGCTCCTGAAGGCGAAGGCACGGGGCGCCGACGTCCGCATGGTCTATTCCACGATCGACGCCGTCAGGATCGCGCAGGAAAACCCCGAGCGCGAAATCGTGTTCTTCGCCATCGGCTTCGAGACCACCACGCCGCCGACCGCGGTGATGATCCGGCTGGTCGAGAAGAAGCAGCTTTCGAACTTCAGCGTGTTCTGCAATCACGTGCTGACCCCGCCCGCCATGCAGAACATCCTGGAGAGTCCTGATATCCGCAGCATCGGCCGCGTCGAGATCGACGGCTTCGTCGGGCCGGCGCATGTCTCGACCATCATCGGCACGGCGCCTTACGAGTTCTTCGCGGAAGAGTTCGGCAAGCCCGTGGTGATCTCGGGCTTCGAGCCGCTCGACATGATGCAGGCGATCTTGATGCTGGTGCGTCAGGTCAACGAGAACAGGCACGAGGTCGAGAACCAGTATAGCCGCGCGGTCACGCGCGACGGCAATCTGCGCGCCAAGGAGGAGGTCTCCGACATCTTCGAGCTGCGCGACCAGTTCGAATGGCGTGGGCTCGGGCAGGTTCCCTATAGCGGGCTGAAGCTGAAGCGCGCCTACGCGAAGTACGACGCCGAGGTCCGCTTCGGCATGAACGAGCTTTGCGTCGACGACAATCCGGCGTGCGAATGCGGCGCCATCCTGCGCGGCGTGAAGAAGCCGGTCGACTGCAAGCTGTTCGGCACCGTCTGCACCCCGGAGACGCCGATGGGATCCTGCATGGTCTCCTCGGAAGGCGCCTGTGCCGCGCATTGGACCTACGGCCGCTTCCGCGACCACCAGCAGAGGCGGGCGTCATGAAGGCCTATCAGCGCAAGCTCGATATCAGGAACGGCTGCGTCGACCTGTCCCACGGCTCGGGCGGCCGCGCCATGGCGCAGTTGATTTCGGGCCTGTTCCATGAGGCCTTCGGCAATGAATGGCTGGCGCGCGGCAACGACCAATCGGCCTTCGACGTCGGCGCCGGGCGCATGGTGATGACCACCGACGGCTATGTGGTCTCGCCGCTGTTCTTTCCCGGCGGCAATATCGGCTCGCTGGCGGTTCACGGCACGGTCAACGACATCGCCATGGCCGGTGCAAAGCCGCTTTATCTGTCGGCGAGCTTCATCATCGAGGAGGGATTTCGCTTCGCCGACCTCAAGACCATTGCGGACTCGATGGGGGAGGCGGCGCGCACGGCCGGCGTTCACATCATTACCGGCGATACCAAGGTGGTCGAGCGCGGCAAGGCCGACGGCCTGTTCATCTCGACATCAGCGGTCGGGATTGTCCCCGACGGGCTCGATCTGTCGGCCGAGAACGCGCGCGTCGGCGATCGCGTCCTGATCTCGGGCACCTTGGGCGACCACGGCGTGGCGATCATGTCGAAGCGGCAGAATCTCGCCTTCGAGACCGAGATCGTGTCGGATTCGGCGGCACTGAACGATCTCGTCGCCAGGATGGTCGAAGCCGGCGGCGCCGGTATCCGCCTGATGCGGGATCCCACCCGCGGCGGGCTCGCCGCGACGCTGAACGAGATCGCCCAGCAATCGAGGCTCGGCTTTCACCTTCGCGAGGAGGAGATCCCGGTCAAGCCGGGCGTGGCGGCGGCCTGCGAATTGCTCGGGCTCGATCCGCTCCATGTCGCCAACGAGGGCAAGCTGGTCGCGATCGTCGCGCCCGAGATCGCCGGTGCCGTGCTCGCCGCCATGCGGGCACATCCGCTCGGCCGCGATGCCGCCGACATCGGCGAAGCCGTCGCCGACGACCATCATTTCGTGCAGATGGCGACGAGTTTCGGCGGCGGGCGGATCGTCGACTGGTTGTCGGGCGAGCAATTGCCGCGGATTTGTTGAGGGATCCCGATGCGTATCCTGCTGCTATCGCATTCTTTCAACAGCCTGACGCAGCGCCTCCATGTCGAGCTCCGCGAGCGCGGCCATGAGGTCTCGGTCGAGCTCGACATCCACGCCGACGTCACGCGGGAAAGCGTGGCGCTGTGCCGGCCGGACCTGGTGATCGCGCCGTTCCTCAAGCGGGCGATTCCCGAAGATGTCTGGCGCAGCGTGCGCTGCCTGATCGTGCATCCCGGCCCGCCCGGCGACCGCGGCCCGGCCGCGCTCGACTGGGCCATTCTCGACGGAGCGACCGAGTGGGGCGTCACCGTGCTACAGGCGGACGGCGAGTTCGATGCCGGTCCGGTCTGGGCGTTCCGCACGTTCCCGATGCGGCGCGCTGCGAAATCCAGCATCTACCGCAACGAGGTGACCCGATGCGCGGTCGAAGCGGTGCTGGAAGCCGTCGACGCGATCGAAGCGGGACGGCCGACGCCGCAGCCGATGCGTGCGAACGACGCACGCATCCGCGTGCGCGGGCCCTGCCGCCAGTCGGACCGGGCGATCGACTGGCAGCACGACACGACCGAGACCGTGCTGCGCAAGATCAACAGCGCCGACGGCATGCCGGGCCTGGTCGACAGCCTGTTCTTCCAGGACGTGCGGCTGTTCGACGTCCATGAAGCGCAGGATATCTCCGGCATTCCTGGCACGATCGTGGCCCAATGCGATGGCGCTTTGGCCCGTGCGACGGTCGACGGAGCAGTCTGGATCGGCCATGTGCGGCAGCTTGCGCCGAAGAGCCTGAAGCGATCCGCGGCAAAGGTTTTCGCCGGGCAGGCAGCCTGCCTGCCGCGGCGGCCGGATTGCGGCTATGCTCCGATTCAATATCGCGAGCACGGCGAGGTCGGCGAGTTGCTGTTCTCCTTCTACAACGGCGCTATGTCGACGGATGATTGTGAAGCGCTGCTGGATGCCTACCGCGCCGCGCTGGCGCGCCCGACCAAGGTTCTGCTCCTGACCGGTGGTTTCGATTATTGGTCGAACGGCATTCATCTGGCCGAGATCGAGGCCGCCGACAGTGCCGCCGATGAATCCTGGCGCAACATCAACGCCATCGACGATCTGGCGCGCGCGATCATCGAGACCACGGACCGGCTGGTGATATCGGTCATTCGCGGCAATGCGGGGGCGGGGGGCGTGTTCCTGAGCCTGGCGGCCGACGAGGTCTGGGCCAGCGATCAGATCGTGCTCAATCCGCATTACAAGGACATGGGCAATCTGTTCGGCTCCGAATATTGGACCTATCTGTTGCCGCGTCGCGCGGGCGCCGGGAACGCGACCCGGATCACGCAGTGCCGGCTGCCGATGGGCGTCGCCGAGGCGCAGCGCCTCGGGATCGTCGACCGTGTCCTCGCAAGCGACGAGCTGGCACGCGAAAGCCTGGTCAAACTCGCAGCTGCTGCAGGCGCGGATCATGGCTTCGCGGCGCGTCTCACCGACAAGAAAAGGCGCCGCGCGGCGGACGAGGCCGAAAAGCCCCTGCAAGCCTATCGTGACGAGGAACTGCGGCGGATGAGGCTCAATTTCTACGGCTTCGATCCGAGCTACCACGTCGCGCGCTACAACTTCATTCACAAGGTGCCGAAGTCGCGCACGCCCCTGACCATCGCCAATCACCGGGCGCGGCGGACGACCGACCGGCAGCGAGCCGTGGTGGTGCCCTCATGAGCGTTCTGGGAACCATTCTCGTCGTCGACGACGAAGTCCGTTCGCAGGAAGCGCTGCGCCGCGTTCTCAGGGAGGATTTCGAGGTGCTGTGCGCCGGCAATGCGGCCGATGCGGAAAAGCTGCTGGAAGGCGAGATCGTCCACGCCATCCTCTGCGACCAGCGCATGCCGCATGAGTCGGGCGTGAGCTTCCTGAAGCGCGTGCGGGAGCTGTGGCCCGATCCGGTGCGGATGATCATCTCCGGCTATTCCGATTCGGAGGATATCATTGCGGGCCTCAACGAGGCCGGCATCTATCAATACATCACGAAACCCTGGCAGCCGGAGCGGCTGGTCGACATCGTCAAGGAGGCGGTGCAGCTCTATCGCCTGCAGAAGGAGACGGAAACCGCCGGCGTCGACGTCAAGGCGACGCCGGGGCATATCAAGAAGGTCGTCTCGGTCAAGCGCGGGGTCGCCAAGCAGCTCTATGATTTCGACCGCATCGTGCATTCGCCGGAAAGCCCCATGCACAAGGTGATCGAGCTCGGCAGGCGCGCCGCAGACTACGACATCTCCGTGCTGATCACCGGCGAGTCCGGGACCGGCAAGGAGCTGCTTGCACGCGCGATTCACTACGGCTCGGCGCGCGCCAACAAGGCTTTCGTGGTCGAGAATTGCGGCGCGTTGCCGGACGAGCTGCTCGAAAGCGAGCTGTTCGGCTGCAAGAAGGGCGCCTTCACCGGCGCCTATCAGGACAGGATCGGCCTGTTCGAGGTCGCCGACGGCGGCACCATCTTCCTCGACGAGATCGGCGAGACCTCGCCGGCATTCCAGGTCAAGCTGTTGCGCGTTCTACAGGAGAGCGAGATCAGGCCGCTCGGCGCGCAGCGGGTGCGCAAGGTCGACGTCCGTGTCGTGGCGGCGACCAACCGGGATCTCGAAGCCGAGGTCGAGGCCGGCCGCTTCCGGCGCGATCTCTACTATCGCCTGGCGGCGTTTCCCGTCCACATGCCGGCCTTGCGCGAGCGCCCGATGGATGTCTCGTTGATCGCCGAAGGGGTGCTGTCGTCGGTGAAGACCTCCTTCAACCGGCCGGGCCTGCGCTTTGCCGCGTCCGCGCTCGAGGCGTTCGCCAGGTATCATTGGCCGGGCAACGTCCGCGAGCTGCAGAACGAGATCCAGCGCATGGTGGTGCTGGCGGACGCGGACGAATTGCAGGCGCCGCCGTTGCTCGGCCGGCGCAACGGCAAGCCGCCGGCGGCGGCGATCCAGGGCAAATTGAACGGCTCGGCGACCCTCAAGGACAAGGTGGAGGATCTGGAGAAGGCGGTTATCATCAGCACCCTGGAGCGGTACGAAGGCAATATCAGCCGGGTCGCCAACGAGCTCGGGTTGTCGCGTGTCGGGCTCAGGAACAAGCTGTCCAGGTATGATTTGAGGAAGAATGCCTGAGGTGACGCACCCCCCTGGAGCCAGCGAGCCCGAAACGCTGCTCAAACTGATCGCCAAGCGTGGCGCGATGGAGCTCGATCAGGAGCGCGAGGGCGCCTGGATCGAGGTCATCCGCAAGATGGACGAGGTCTATTCCGACCTCCTCCGCTACGAGGTCGATCTCGAGCACAAGAATGCGGAGCTGGAGGAGGCCCAGGCCTTCGTCACCAACGTCATCGAATCCGTCTCCGACATCCTCATCGTCTGCGACGCGAAAGGGCTGGTGCAGCAGGTCAATTCCGCGTTCCAGCACACGCTCGGCTGCAGCGTGACGGACATCGTCGGCAGGAACATCGCCGACGTCATCGATATCAAGGACAGGGCCAAGCTGGTCCCGCTGCTGAAGCCGCGCAGCGCCTCCGATGTCGTCGACGGCGAGCTGCGGTTTTCAGCCGAGGGCGGCAGCTCGGATCTGTTCGCCATCAACGCCTCTCCCCGCCACGATCATCGCGGACGCTTCATCGGCGTGGTGCTGACGGGCCGCCCGATCGGAGAGCTTCGCCGCGCCTATGAGGAGCTGCACAAGGCCCATCACGAGTTGCAGCGTGCCCAGCGGCAATTGGTCGAGCAGGAGAAGATGGCCAGCCTCGGCCGTCTCGTTGCGGGCGTCGCGCACGAGCTGAACAATCCCATCAGCTTCGTCTATGGCAACGTCCATACCCTGATGCGCTATCGCACCGCGATCGCCGCCTATCTCGATGCGGTCCACGGCGAGGCCAAGGAGGACGACCTCGCGGCCAAGCGGCGGAGCCTGCGCATCGATGAGATCCTGGAGGATTTCGGTCCGCTGATCGAGGGCACGCTGGAAGGCGCGGTGCGCATCAGCGAAATCGTGAAGAATCTGCGCCGGTTGTCCTTCAGCAAGCTCGGCGAGGTCGAGCGCGTCAACATCGAGCGGCTCATCAACACCGCGGTGTTGTGGGCCGTGCGCACCAAGCAGGTGCGCATCGACTTACAGTTGGAGATCGAGCCGGAGCTCTGGGTCTGCGGCAACGAGGGGCAATTGCACCAGGTGATCGTCAATCTCGTGGAGAATGCGATCGACGCGATGCGCGGCACGGAAGCGCCGCGGCTGGTGGTATCGGCGGTACGCAAGGGCAACGAAATCCTGTTCCGGATCTCGGACAACGGACCGGGAATCGACAAGGATCACATCAGCCACATCTTCGAGCCGTTCTTCACGACAAAGCGGGTCGGCGAGGGCACGGGACTTGGCCTCTGGATCAGCTACGGCATCGTGCGCGAGCATGGTGGCGAGCTGGTCGCAGGCTATGGGCCCGAAGGCGGCGCAACATTCTCGTTCGTGTTGCCGGCGGCCTGAGCGGCCGGCGCTGAGCCCGCACACATCCCGACCTCGTTGCTCTTGCGAACGATCTCAGCATCCCGACGCATGTCCGTGGATGCAGCGGCATCGGCAGTGAGCTCCCTCCCCCGCTTGCGGGGCGCGACGAGCTTCGCTCGCGCTGAGAGGGCTGGGGAGAGGATGTTTCCGCGCAGGGATTATTGCGAATAATTGAGGACGTCCCTGCGCGGCGAGAACCCTCACCCGCCCGCGCTCTGCGAGCGCGTCGGCCTCTCCCACAAGCGGGAGAGGCGGAGCAAGCCTGCAGACAGTCCCCGTGTCGGACGTTCCCGAGATCGGGGAGATCGTGACCTTGCTGTGTCGCCCCCTGTCAATCCATCCGTGCAAAAATATTCCACTTTACCGAAATTCGGTTTTGGCGTATGTGTCGCCCATCCCGGCTCATCCAGGAGGGGCGATCTTGTGGTCGTCACGTTCGCGAGCCGGGCTTGCGGTGGACGCGGCAGCGTCGGTACGAGAGGTGCGGGCAGGGCGGGGTGTCCCCGTGAGCCCGTGGCCGCGTGCAGACGAACGGCGCTGCTAGGTTTCGTCTCGCCTGTAAGTTTCCGGCTCCGTCGACAGGGCTGGAAAAACTGCGGCGACATGGCGGGCCGTGCGTACGGCAAAACCGTGTGGTCCTGGCCGTCGTTGCTACGGTCAAGCCGGATCGAAGATGCGCGCGAGCCCAACCGGGTGGACGGCATCGCCAATTCGAACGGCGAGGGAGGCCAGAAGGAAAGTTCGGCTCCCGGGAGAGCACGGCATAAGCCGTCCGACCACCGCGCAGGGAAGGCCGAGTGATTGGCCACACCTGTATGCTGCTGTGCGGTTCTTCCTGCGTGTGCATTTTCGCGCAGCGGACCGCGGGTGC
>NZ_SPQS01000060.1 GCF_004570865.1 Bradyrhizobium frederickii | reverse complement strand
GGTCTTCGAGGAACCGCCAGTCGATCGAGCCCGACAGTCTGACCAGCGCATGGTCCGGATCGACGATTTGATCGAGCCTCGCCTTGAACAGATCGTTCTGTCCGCTCTCCCGCCGCGCCTTCGGCCGCATTGCAATTGCCCGTCGTTGATTAGCCCGCCGCGACAGAATCACAGCGATCGCCCAAGAGCAATTTGCAAGAAACTGCGGGCTCACCCGCCGAAATCCTGCGAACAGAACCATGTCTGTTCGCCAAAAATCGATTCTCTCTCAACGGCTTGCGTGTTCTTCACAACCGACCACATGCTAGACCGGTGATTGGCGCGAGGTTTGGAAGAGTCATTGCGAACATCGACGCAGAACTGGAGCGACGCGCTTACGATAGTCACTGACAGAGCGGCACCTGAGATAGTGCCGGCAGGCAGAACTAACCGGTGCCTCGATGAGGCGACCTGAGCGGAACAATCGGAACGCCACTACTTGGAATAACCTTCAACCCAATGCGCGTGCTGGCGGCGCTCCAACTTCGTACAGTCTCGTTTGTTAGACAAGTCACAGCCAATTCATTCCAGGATCTCACAACACGTTCCCAACTCTCTTTCCGAGCCGGGAGAAGCGCGAGCATCCTCTGCGCCTTGCGCGAAGCCGCGAACTTCCCGCTGCGCTTCGCTTCTTTAAGAATTTTGCAAACTAGCTCCTCAGTTCGCTTCCACCCTGCTTCCATCATTCTATCATCGACAAAGCTACCGAAGCATATTCGAAAGGATAAGGCACGGTCTGCGGCGATGTATGATGGTAGGCCCGGCTCGTTCAGCCACCGATGAAGAGCTTCGAGCTGGTCCGATCCGCCTAGCGTGAGAGCATCAGACCGCTCAAATATATAAAATGCCGCGAAGCCAGCGACCTCAAGCTGCATGTCCAACTCTAGCGATTCCAGCCAATTGGCAATTGCTTTTAGCGGAGACATTGCTCTGCTCTCCATACTGCCAGTTGTGATTGGGCCGGCGACTGGCATAAGGTCAGCTCGAGAGCGACTCTTGCCCGGAGAACACGAGCAGTCAACTACAAGAATCTGCAGGTGACGCAAATCAGAACCGTCCGCTCAAAGCGCTTCTTGGAGCAGGAGAGAAGCAATCGCAGTGGTGCGCGGCACGTCGGGCCTCACCGCGACGGGCAGCGTGGAAACTGAAGGGATCTGTTGGGAAGAACTGCAAGCACCCACGAGGATTGGTTGGCGCAATCTAAGATCGCATTATGTAAATGCCGCTTGCTGACTGAACGAGATTCGATTTTTGAGGTAATTGAGCATCACCGCAAGCTGCGCGCGCAAGTCGATGCCGCGGCCTCCATATCCGCAAAACTGGTCGAGGGGCCAGAGTTTGATGCCGCCGACGCGATCAGCGAGCAAAAGAGGTTGGCTCTCGAGGAGTACGCAGACGTGCTCATTCACTCTAAACCGACCGCGCTTGCGGGCGTCATCGCTCTGAACCGCTGCGTCGCAAGGCTACCAGCTTGGCAGCTGTCTGACGACTATGATTGGCATTAGTCGGTTCTGAACGCTAGCTGACGCCCTGGACGGGTACTGTCCAGAATGTTTCGCACTTTTGATCAGGCGACGGCTCCGGTTTCAGAGAGTTGTGGCTGATAGAGCGGTCGCATGTTCATGTAGCATTTGGTCGACCACGCCGTTCCGGCAATGTGCCGCAGCCGGGCCGCCGCCAAGTTGAGACAGGATTGACCGTCGGGGAAGGCGCCGACGACACGGGTTCGTCGCCGGATCTCCTTCATGATGCGCTCGAGCGGATTGTTCGTTCGAATCTTCCGCCAATGGATGTCCGGAAAGGCATAGTAGGCGAGCGTTTCGTGAACCGCCTGCTCGACGAGATCAGCAGCTTTGGCCATACGGCTTGCCCGCAGATCCGCGATGACGGTCCTGGCTTTCTCGTCGGCCGCGGCGCGGCTCTCCTGGGCATGAATGGCCTTGAGCATGTGGCTCACCTCGCGGACCCGGGTCGACGGCACGTGGCTGAAGACATTGCGATAAAAATGCACCATGCAGCGTTGATAGCGGGCCTCCGGCAGATAATCCGCAACGCTTTCGATAAGACCTCGGCACGCATCGGAAACAACCAACTGCACGCCCTCGAGACCGCGATCGACGAGATGCCGCAGAAACGATGACCAGCCGGATTTGTCCTCCTTGGCGCCCTCACAGATGCCGAGGATCTGATCCGTTCTTCGAGGCGGCGGAGATTCGCCCAGATGATCCGAGCCAACTTGTTGGCGACGGCGATAGCGACGACCATGGGCCGACGCCGCTCAAGCAGAGCTTCGATCCAGCCACCTCCAACTCGGGACCGTGCCTTTGGATACCGAACGACGTTGCGTGCCCCGATGACAAGCAAGTGCCTGAGATAGGAGTCGCCCTGCTTCGTTATGCGGCCGAGCCGGTCCTTCCCGCCGGTGGAATTCTGCTTAGGCGTCAGGCCCAGCCAAGCCGCGAATTCTCGCCCGGAGCGGAACATGGTCGGGTCCGGCACCGTCGCGGCGAGCGCCGTGGCCGTTATGGGACCAACGCCGGGAATCGAGGGCAGCAACTTCGCCATCGGATTTACTCTCTGCATCTGAGCCAGCTCACGCTCGATAGCGTCGACCTGCCGGTCCAATTCCTTCAGTTGGTTCACAAGAACATCCAGCGCCATACGGGCAGTGGCAGGTAGCGCGAGTTCCTCGTCATCCAACAAATCCACAAGACTATCCACCCTTTGCCGGCCCTGTCCGACAATAATTCCGAACTCCGCAAAGTGAGTTCGAATGGCGCAGGCCGTCATGGTTCTCTGGCGGACCAGCAGGCGTCTTGCACGATGAAGCATTAAGAAGCCTTGGTTCTCCACGCTCTTGATGGGAACAAATCTCATATTGGGGCGGCTAACTGCTTCACAGATTGCGGCCGCATCAGCGGCATCGTTCTTTGCTCCCCGCCGCACATAGGGCTTCACATATGCGGGCGGTATTAATCTCACGTTATGTCCAAACCGCTGAATCGCGCGCGCCCAGTAATGGGCGGTGGCGCAGGCTTCTATCCCAACCAGGCAGGGCGACAGGAGGAGAAGAAGGAGACGATCTCACCGCGCCGGAGGCGTTGGCGGCTGATCACTTGACCTTGAGTGTCAACCGCATGAACGTGAAATACGTGCTTCGAAATATCCAACCCAATTGTCACGACTTCCATGATGATTGCTCCTGTTAGGTACAGATATCGCCAGCATAGCGCCAGCGCCGAGGGAGCGGGGCCGTCTTCCCCATCAATGGCCGGCTCCGAGACGAATTGTTGAACGAGACGCTGTTCACCTCGCTGGCCCAGGCCAGGATCGAACTCCGACATTGGCGGGCCGACTACAACCGCGCATCAGAACACCCATTTGTCTATGTTGTTGAAGAGAAGAGACTTTGTTGATCGGGATGCGATCCTGCGGGGTATCTTGGGTTCTGCCGCGCTCGTTCGGTGATGGATGTGGCGGCATCCGTGGTCAAGGCCGCGCGCGCGAAGATCCATGGCCCATCCGGCAGAGGGTGGACGGCTTCGATCTGACCAGCTTCTGCGGCCAAGCGCAGCGTCTTGGATGCGACCTTGAGAAGCCTGGCGGCGTCGGAGAGATTGAGCCATGGCTCGACGCTATCCTCGGCCCGCCGGAAGACGGGTATCCGATGATAAGATCGCGTGGTTGTGACGCGCTCACGGGTCCAACGGTTGCCGTTGCCCGTCTTGAGGCCGTTGCGGTTGAGCAGGCCCGCAATCAGGTCGTCGCTGGCGATCAGCACCAGTTGCCGGATGGCTGCGATGATGTCACCGGAGGTGCTGTTACGCTGCCCCCGTCGACGCTTCGGCAGCCGCATCTCGCTGTGAGCGCCGCCCGCCCAATGCACGACAAGAACGATCTCGGACGCTTCGTCATCGATATCGGCAACGACCTCGTGGATCAGCGTACGGACGATGCGCTTCTTCAGCCGCGCATCGATGGTCGGCCCTGACCAGATTGACTTGAGGTCTGAGGCCAGCACGCTGAGCATCGTTGGATCGATCGCTGTCGGTGCGGTCGTCGCATCATGCGCGGCAATCTTGCTCTCTACCTCGGCGACGCGGGCAAGCGAGCGATTCCAGCGCGTCTCAAGCTCCGCGGCAACCAGGCGATTTGCCGGATCCGCCGTGTCATATTGCCGGAAGGCGCGATCGGCGGCGTAACGGGCCGCTTCGAGATCACGGCCGAGCGCTTCGCGAACTTGATCCCTCTGATGTCTGGCTTGGGCTGCGGCGGCCGTAGCCGCCGCAACGGCGCCGGGTCCGACAACGCCGAGCAGTGCCCCTTCGATCGCATCATCGACGCGCAAGCCACCGAACGCGATGCAGCGCGGTTCGCCGTTGTCCATCCAGCCGCGCGAGCAGCTGTAACGGGGGATGTGATGCTTCATACCGCTGTAGCGCAGCGTCAGCTTGCGGCCACAACGCCGGCTGCGGATGAGCCCAGCGAGCAGCGCCTCGCCATGCTTGGGCGCGCCATGATGCCGGCTCGTGGGCACGTTACTGGAGACCATTGTACGGATCGCTTCGAACCTCTCCCAGTTCACATAGCCTTCGTGGGCGTCCGGCTTGAGGACGAGCCACTCGGCGCGCGCCTTCCGCCGGATCTTCGCGCCTGCGCCATGGACGCCGTACCCCGTCGCTACGGCTGTTCTACCATAGGCGTAGGCTCCGCCGTAGACCGGGTTCTCGACCATCCTGTGGAGAGTCGCGTAGCTGGGCCGCCGCCAGGCTGTGTCGCCGTTCGGCTGCTTCACCGGTAGGTCGAGGCCGTGCTCATGGAACCACAGCAGCGCCTGCTGCGCGGTCCCGAGTTCCTCGATCTTGTCGAAGACGAGCGTAACGGCGTCCTGCACACGCCGGTCCGGATCCTTCTCGTAGCGATCACCGACCTTCACAAAACCGACTGGCGTGGCCGCAATCAGTTCGCCACGGCTGGCCTTCTCGTAGCGTGCCGAGAGCGAGCGTTGTCGCAAAAGGTCCAGCTCATACTCGTTGAGGCTCCCCTTCAGCCCGAGAAGCAGTCGGTCGTTGCCATGCCGCGGAACATAGACAGCTTCCTGGTCAACCAGCACCGTGTCGACGACGCGACACATCTCGATCAGCTGTTGCCAATCCCGGCTATTGCGGGCAAAGCGCGAGACCTCCCGCGCACAGACCGCGCCGACCTTGCCGAGGCAGACCTCGGCCACCATCCGCTCGAAGCCCGCGCGCTGGACGCCGCCGGCAGCGGAACGCCCAAGATCATCGTCGATCACCTCGATCTTGGACCACCCCAGCGCCGTCAATCGGTCGCGCATCGCGTATTGCAACGCGCTGCTCTCACGATTGTGCAGAACCTGATGGGCGGAGGACTGGCGCACATAGAGGATCGCCTTGCGCTCGAGATGGTGAGGGCGGACCTTGTCACTGATCATGACCGTCTTCCCTCTTCGCGAGCATTGCGCTTACTCGTGCATGGTCCAGCACCAGCTGCGTCATCAAGTTCACCAGCGCATCCTGCGCCTCCTTCGGCAGCTCCCGCCATTCCGGTACACCGACGGCGCCGTGCGCTATGCCACCCGTGAACAGGTCCATCTGATGCACGCCGAACCGCCGGTTGCGCCGAACCGGGTTCGCCGATATCGCCGTCCTGCTTGCCATGAGCCTCTCCCCGATTCTGATCGTGAGAGACTCCGCATGCACCGGAAAGCGGTTCATTCAATGATGATGTCGCGCTCTTGACCGCCGAATCGACAAGCGACGACAACGCGTTGAGCCCTTCAGGCTGACAAACGGCTCTGCCGTTAGGCTGCCACCGCGAGCACATGCCGCGCGGTCGAACATCCAGGATGGGATCTCCAGAAAACGCTGCGTCTCCGATCCATCCAGCGTGCAGCGGAAAACAACGCCGTCCGCCTTGTCGATCACACCATGGACGAAAACCTCGCGGCCTACCCAAGGGTGATGCCGGTACAGAACCTCACGGCATACGGTCCCTTGGGCGTTCTCAAGCCTTGTTGTACAACGAGGAGCGGCCCCATGGAGCCATCGGCAATCGGCCGCCGATTTTGCTGCAAAATCACGCCGGCGCCACCAGCCCGCCAACGTGACCAAGGCGCAAAACTCTAGTTCTGGGTGGTCCAAAGTTCGGTCTCGCTACACTCTGTTAGCAGAGGATTGAGCATAGCGTCTCATAGGAAATGTTACCGCCGCATACCACGACGGCAACGTTCTGGCCAGCGTATCGCTCTGCCGTCTTCAGATAGCCGGCTACCGCTACTCCTGCGGCTCCTTCGATTGCCATCCTGTGGCCAGCGAGCACGAGCCGAATAGCGTCCGCGATTTCGTTTTCCTGAACCAGGACGCACTCGTCTATGAGATCTCTGGCGTAACTGAAAGTGATGGCCTCACTTTCGATGCCGCCCGCAGTGCCGTCCGACAATGTAGGGTTCTCGGACACATCGACTATTTTTCCAGCCTTTAACGCAAGATACAATGCCGGGGAATTCTCAGGCCAGCAGCCGACGATCCGGAGGTCAGGATGGCGGGGCTTGAGATAACTAGCGATGCCGCTGATAAGGCCGCCGCCACCGACCGATACGAACACTGCGTCTAGCTTAGGGCATTGCCGCTCAAGTTCAATGCCAATAGTGCCCTGACCCACGATAACGTCTAAGTCATTATAGGGTGAGATGTATGCCCGATGTTGGACGACCGCGACTTCGCGCGCGTGTGCTTCGGAGGTAACCGCATCCGCGCCGAAAAACTGCAGCTTGACGGATTTGTACTGCTCAAGAGCGATGATCTTGGATTTCGAGGCAGTCGTGGGCAGAAATATGGTCCCGCGTGCCTTTAGCGCGGAAAGGCTGTAGGCGACGCCTAGTCCATGGTTCCCCGTTGACGAGGCGATGACGCCGCGGGCGAGATCGTCTTTGGAGAGGGACAGGATTTTGTTGAGAGCGCCGCGGACCTTGAAAGATCCCGTGTGCTGAAGGTTCTCGTACTTGAGCCATACCTCCCCTCCCCCGGACAAAGCCGAAAGAATAGGGGAATGGTCGACGAAAGTCTCCCTCACGAGTGATCTGATGCGAGCTTCAGCCGCAACTATGCGGCCAACAAGGCTTGCGCCAGCGCCCTCAGGCATGCCCTTCTATCCACCACCAGTTCACCGCAACGTTCAGGCCGTGCGATCGAAGATAGTGCCACCACCCCTCCGGAATGTAAAGAATATCGCCACGACACAATACGCATTCGAAAGGCCGCGCGTTCAACAATCTCGGAAACCGATCGAGATCTGGAAGGCGAAGATTTAAACGACTAAAGTGACGATACTTAGGATGGTCGTTATATGGGTAGAGGTTCCTGCGATCCGCCGGCGGGAACAAGGTAATATGCTTACGACCGTTTATCATTGCATACAGGTTATCGTAGGAATCGTAATGCAGCTTCGAGGCGTTACGGCCAATGCCCATCCATAAGTATGGAGGCCTCATGATCTTCGCGAGTGGGGCGAACGGCGGACGAACGACATCACCCACAAGTTCAGGGAGATACCGCAACGCATCAATCTGGGCGAGGTAATAGGTCGTTTGACTTGCCGCGTCGCCATAGAGCAGATAATCGACGAAGCGGCCAAACGTCGAGTGGGTTTGATCTTTACCAATTCGCTCTGGCACAGCGAACTCTTTATCCGGAGAGAATTCGATGGGCACACGCCTATGGCCTGCTGCTGCCTTTAAGTAGCCGGAGGTCCAACGTTCGATAGCCCCCAGGGTCAATGCCGCGCCTTTGATGACGACCGGAAGCGCCGGACGCACAAATCGCCGATGAAATTCCTCTGCACTCGGAGTAGCGATGCTATCGATCGATTGCGCGGTCTCCAGCCACGCTCTGTTAACCACCGACGGATTCATGATAACTCCTAAATTTGAACTCCGTCGCATCGAGCGGAGGAGTTTCGTCTGACTTTAGCTGTGCTGCTTAAGGTCCCGCCTATAAAGGATATCCTGGTTCAACTCTTCCGTGGTGTAGTGACCTCTAGAAACGATTACTATCGTGGTCCTCCTCGATCATGCGAAGCAACGGCCGGCACATCGATTCTGGCGGTGAGAAGGATTCGCTTAGTCGTCTCGATGCGATGGCGGACGAAGTATTCCTTATCGAGATATGCGGTCGGATCTCCAAATTCAGGAGGAATCCGACTCGCTTCTCGGATGGAGTGAGCACTGCACTACTTCACAATTCTAGACCGCCTGGAAGTCGCGCCACCATCGGGCGGCCACCGTTCCCAGCTCACGCGCCGATCGCGCGGCCATTTCACTCCCTTCGTCGCGTCACGAGCGCGCCGCACGATCGGCGAGCTCGGCCCGCAGCTCTTCGTCGCGCAGGGAGCGCGCTGCACGATCGGCCCGCAGTTCCTCATCTCGCAACGAGCGCGCCGCACGATCGGCGAGCTCGGCCCGCAGCTCTTCGTCGCGCAGGGAGCGCGCTGCACGATCGGCCCGCAGTTCCTCATCTCGCAACGAGCGCGCCGCACGATCGGCGAGCTCGGCCCGCAGCTCTTCATCGCGCAGGGAGCGCGCTGCACGATCGGCCCGCAGTTCCTCATCTCGCAACGAGCGCGCCGCACGATCGACGAGCTCGGCCCGCAGCTCTTCGTCGCGCAGGGAGCGCGCTGCACGATCGGCCCGCAGTTCCTCATCTCGCAACGAGCGCGCCGCACGATCGGCGAGCTCGGCCCGCAGCTCTTCGTCGCGCAGGGAGCGCGCCGCACGATCGGCCCGCAACCCTGAACGCGCTGCACGATCGAGACGTGCACGGGACAGGTTCTCGTCGCGCAATGCGCGCCTCGCCCGCGATCTCGACACTCGTGCGCCAGAGCGCGTCGCGAGGTCGAGCTGGTCTGCCACATCTTCGAGCTGCTCCTGGAATCTCGCCGTGATGATCAGCAAGTCCTGAGATAGATCCACAAGAGTTTCATAAGCCATTGGGTAATCCTCCGTTAGTTACTGGCGCAGATTGGTTGAGGAGTGTGGTCTGTTCGGAGTCGCACTCTGGGTCCCCCGGGGGCGAGCTCGTGTCCCCGGTTCAGCTCACCACTGACTGAGCGCTGGATCCAAGCTGGAAGGTGCCGTGCAAACAGCAATCCTTCAACTACCTTATTTCGTAGGCCTATTTGTGCGAACTCGGCTAGGGATCGGGCGGCACTTCTCGGCCTGTGTTGGTCTCGCGCCAAAGCAGAGCTCGAGCGGGAGCAAAGACAAGCTTGGCAGCATCAGCAAGCAGGGCGATCGCTATTTGCGTAGCCTGTACACGGCTGGCGCGCTCGCTGTAATCCGCTACGCCAAGTTCCATGGCACCGATCATCGGCCATGGCTCACGCGATTGTTGGCCCGGCGGCCCACCGGCCATCGCGCTTGCCAACAAGCTCGCCAGGATGGCCTGGACTGTTCGCCGTCAGCACTCTTGAGACAGATTGAAGGGTTTTCCGGAAGGAGGATTTCTGGTTCATCGTAGCCACCAGGAGCGAAGATGAAGCAGAAATCCGGGCCGCGTAAGCCGGCGGCTGAACAAGTGTTGAAGGACATCCGGCGCCAGACCCGTCGGCATTACTCTGCGGAAGAGAAGATCCGTATTGTGCTGGAGGGGCTGCGGGGCGAGGAGAACATCTCCGAGCTCTGCCGCCGCGAAGGCATCGCCGCCTCGATGTATTACGGTTGGTCCAAGGAGTTCCTGGAAGCCGGCA
>NZ_SPQS01000059.1 GCF_004570865.1 Bradyrhizobium frederickii | reverse complement strand
ATCAGTATGGACGGCCGGGGCGCCTGGCGGGACAACGTGTTCGTTGAGCGGCTGTGGCGCAGCGTCAAATACGAGGAGGTGTATCTGCGGGCCTACGACAGCGTCAGCGACGCTCGCGCCTCGATTGGCCGCTATCTGGACTTCTACAATTGCCGCCGTCCACATTCGAGCCTTGACGGCAGCACACCGGATCAAGCCTACTTCACCCCGCTGCCGCTCCGCACGGCAGCCTAACCCCGGCAGAGGCTCCACTTATCGACGCGGATATTCTGTTCAGACAACCGGGGCCAGCTCAGTCCAAGCTCCAGAACGCGCCATCTGGATAAATGAGATCGATCTTAAGTATGTGCAACGTCGGTAAGGCGAACAAAGTATAGAAGGCATCAAACCAGGTAGGGATACGACTGGCTTCGATAAATTGCGGAAAAAGATGCTTGATTGCCGTAATAAGGAGCGTCGCAAAGATGAGGGCGGGCAGCAGGCGCCCAAGCCGCTTGGCGTAAAAATCCCAGGCCGATTTCGAAGAACTTGCGCTAAACGAAATGCAGTAGCCGCTCACAGCGAAAAAGAGGAGAACCCCGTAGGTTCCCTTCGAAAAGATCGAGAGGGGCACGAAATGATACGCTACCACCCATAGGATAGCGATCGCTCGGAGGCAGTCGATCCCGATTGACCGATCGTTCTGCAAAGTCCCCACCTTCCCAATTGGTGTTGAGCAGAGGCTAACGAGATCCTCGACTCTTAGCTGTATCTGGAAGGCCACACACCGGGCCCAAGTTGAGCGAGGCTGGCCGAGCACATCTGGCAAAGACCTAAGCACCAACAGGCTTAAGGGGTGCGGCCATCCCGTCTGATCGCCGACTCTAGCGATCGCAGACATGCGAGCTGATCAGCCCCATCCCGCCGCCAGCCAGGCTGCTGGCGCGGCTTTTCCGGGTGAGCTCCAACCTGCTGAGTGAGATATTCCCGATCATTCTCGCGCGCGACCGACTTCCCGTCCACTTTGCTTGTCCCCCGCCACGATGCGCGGCCGGCCCAACCGTCGCAGCAGGTCGCTGATCAGCTCGGCAAAGGTGTCGCATCGGAACGGTCCGAAGACGCGATTCGACATCCGGAGCCTGCCGTCTCTGGTTTTGGGTAGGCTCGCCGTCGGGCGCAAGAAGTAGTCCTTCACGGCACTGTTTTGATCATCGAGCCTGATGATCAGAACGAGGTCCGATCTCCGGTTCTTGAGACGTTGGATCTCCCACCGCGGTTTCGGACCTGGGTATTGTTCATCGTCCGACACCACGCGCACCAGGGCGGCCAGAGCCCTGAATAGGTCGCTTACCGACGATGTGTCGTTCCGTTGTTGAGGGTGAGCATGTGCAGATCCCACAACCAAGCCGAGCAATCGTCGCGTTAGGACACATCCGCGGAATTGTCGGCGCACGGACCGGCAGATCAAATATCCTACCCCCCGCCGAACGCAGTTCAGAAGCATCTCTCTGATCTTGGTCATGTTGACGAGCTTGCCCCGTTTAACAGTTTGTCGTCTGGCATCTGCTCGTGTTGCGGGGCTTTCACTGGCCAGCCGTTCGGCCAAACGAAAACGACTTCTAAGGACCGTGCGGGTCACAAGCGGTCTTGTCGGTTCGATCCTCAATTGATCCGCTAAGGGCCAGACCCGGACCTCGACGAATGACAGGTCCTCACCGGGCCGCCGAACCCTGTGCTTTAAGTGACTTCATCGAGGATTGCCTTTGCCTCAATGAAATCGCGCGTGTCCAAGCCTTCGGTGAAGCTGCCGAGCACCGGCGCCAGCAAGTTACGAGCCTCGTTGATCCTCCCTGCCTCGCGCCATAGCCGGGCGAGCCCCGTCGCCGCGCGTAGCTCCCACATGCGCGCCGACTGCGCGGTCGAAAGCGTGAGCGCTCGCTCGAATTTCAGTTCGGCGCTCACACTATCCCCCTTCGCAAGCGCGAGTTCAGCGGCAAGCCGATGCAGCTCCGCCTCGTACCAGCGCTCGTCCGTGGACCGCACCAGGCGCAGTGCCTCGTCGAGTTGCTTCTCCGCCTCCGACCACTGTCCGGCCCGCAGACAGGTCTCGGCCAGGATCGATCGCTTGTAAGGATGCTCGACCTTCTGTTCCGTCGCGGCGATCCTAGCCAGCGCGTCATGCATCAAGTCGATGCCATCTTCCGGCGCACCGCGAATGGCGCGCGTCCAGCCCTCGAAAAGACGGGCAACCGCGTGGAACACGACGATCCCTCTCTTCGCTGCAAGATCGACCAGAGTAGCAATATTCGTCTCCACCGCCGTACAATCCCCGCACATGTGATGTAGATAGCAATCGTTGCTGAGGGCCATCGCGTAGTAGAACTCTGAGCGGTCCCTGGCCACCGCAATGGCTTCTCCGGCCAACGTCTGCCCCTGGGTCGGAAATCCTAGCGCGAACATGGTCCATGCCAGGTACGTCAGCGGGAAAGTGGGATACTGACCGTGCGAGTAACGATTGACGTGCATGCGGTCTGCGCTATCGAGACGCAGTGAATCTTCCAGGTGCTGGCGAGCGCGAACAAGATCACCCAACAAGAATGCTGTGCTGCCAATCAGGTACTCTGCCACCTTCAGTGCCGAAGCATTATGATCCTGCTGCGCGATCTCCATGAACTCGCGCGCATAACGTTCAGCATCGTGCAGCTTCGGCCGGTTGAAAGCACCGACAAATTGTCCATAGATGACCTCCAGCAGCCGATCGGCGTCGCCAACCTCCTCGCATAGTGCACGGGCACGCCTATAGGTGAGTTCAGTCTGCGGTGAACCCGAACCACGTATGGCCCGGTACACCGCGCCGAGCGCCATCTGCAAGTCTAGCTCAGTACGCTTCCGCGCCTCTTCGGACAGTTGCGGCACAAGTGCGACCGCCGCGGTCAAGACTTGCTCGGCCTCGACGTAATTGGAGCGTTCGCGCGCACGCGTGGCGGACCGCTGCCAATAGGAGATCGCGCGATCATATAGTCCGGCGGCCGCGCAATGGTGTGCCAGCAGTTCGGGCTGCGCTTCTGCAATCTCCGGAAATTGCCGCTCAAGCACGTCGGCGGTATGCGCATGCAGCTGCTGCCTGGAGGTCAAGAGCAGGGTCCCGTAGGCGGCATCCTGCACCAGTGCGTGCTTGAAGACGTAGTTGGTTTGAGGGGGCGAGCCGCGGCGAAGCAACAGTCCTGCTTGAACCAATGCATCCAAGGCCTCGGTCAGTGCGTCCCGATTCGGTGGAAAGACAGCTGTCAAAAGGGCCTCGCTGAATTCGCGGCCCAGCACCGCCGCCACTTGCGCAACTTCCTTCGTCCCGGCCGTCCGGTCCAGCCGCGCAACGAGCGCGTCCTGCAGCGTCATAGGAACCGATAGCCGTAGTTCTCCGGAACGCTCGCATCCAGTTTCGTCGTCAGCCAAGCCGGCCTCGAGTACCGCCTTGGTCAGCTCCTCGATGAAAAGCGGCACGCCGTCCGCTTTCGCAATAATCTGCTGAATTATTTCCGCCGGCGGCGCTTTGGCAGCAGCCAACGCACCAATCATGTCAGCTGCCTGCGAGTGGCCTAGCCGATTGAGCGTTAGCATGGTTAGATGGGGACCGCTCCATGGCGGTATGTAGTCGGGTCGGTAGGTAATCAGGATCAGGACGCGAGAATCCCGCACACGATCCATGGCAGCCGCGACTACATCTGCGCTCGAAGGGTCGATCCAATGCGCGTCTTCTACCACTATCAGCACCGGCTTTCGAGCCGCCAACCCAAGCACCCGATCGACCAACGCTGTCACGGTTCTCTGCTTTAGGCTTTCTGCCGTCAGCTCCAGCCTCGGATAGTGCGAAGCCACAGGGATCGACAGCAGACCTGCAAACAGCGAAGCGATCTCGGGCACTGCCTGTCCAGATTCGGCCAGCACCTGCTTGAGCTTGTTCAATTTGATCGCGGGCGGATCAGTTGGCAGGAACCCGGCCGCCTGTACAAACTGGCGCGCAAAGGGATATAGCGCGCTGGTCGCGAAATATGCCGAGCATTGGCACCGCAACCGTATATGCGGCAGGTCCGCTATTCGCTCGATGAGCGCCTCGGCAATCCGCGACTTGCCAATGCCTGGCTCCCCACAGAGCAATACGACCTGGCCGTCGCCCTGATTCGCCCGTTCCCAGCGGCGCAGCAAAAAATTGACCTCCTCCTCGCGACCGATTAGCGGGAACGGCCTGCCGGGATGCAGCGCCTCGAAGCGACTCTCGGTCAGACGCTCGCCGGTTACTCGCCACGCCTGCATAGGACGGGCAACGCCCTTCAGTTGGTGGACACCCATATCTTCGTAGGAGAAAAGCCCACCGACCAGCCGCTGTGTGCTGGAGCTGATCACCAAGGCATTGGGGGCGGCCAGCGACTGTAGCCGCGCAGCAACATTCGGTGTTTCACCAACAATCGCCATTTCCTCGCGTGCCCCGACCGCACCCATTTCTCCGGCCACCACGAGCCCGGTGTGCACACCAAGGCGGACAGCGAGCTCGACGCCGACTTTCCTGAACAAGTCTCGATTCAGCAACGCGATTGCCTCGACAATATCGAGCCCGGCACTCACTGCACGTTGGGCGTCATCCTCATGCGCGCGCGGAAGGCCGAAATAGACGAGCAGACCATCTCCAAGGTATTTCGCGAGATGACCGTCGTAGCGGTCGATCACGAGGGCGCATGTTGCCTGATAGGCGAGCAGTAGATCGCGCATCTGTTCAGGGTCCAGGGTACTAGAGAGAGCGGTGGAGTCGACGAGGTCGCAGAACATGACCGTCAATTGACGGCGCTCCCCCTCGGATGTGCTCGGAGAAGGAATGGCCGTCAAGTGCGTCGCCCGCATGAGACCGGCTATCGCCTTGAGCAAACGTTTGCGGTCTGCCAGACGTGTAATCCCGAGATCTTTCAGATCTTCGTTATTGAGCTCGGATAGCAGATCAAGGTCGATGCCATTCTCGGCGAATGTTTCGGCAAATCGTCCAAGCCCGAGATCCTCGAGCCAAGCTCTGACATCGTGGCTCATTGCCGTGCCCTCCGCCCCCCAAGAATATCGCCTGAGTTCGCCAGCTCGTTACTTGAAGACGGAGCGAACCGACGGTTATGTTCGGTCGATGAGCAATCCTATCTCATACTATATCGCCCGTGGGGCAAGGGGCAATTTCAGCTCGAATGCTCCTCGTTTCGCGGGGATGGGCCATCGTTGCGTGGTGCGGGACAACACGGCCGGACTCACCCTTCATCTCGCGGGGAAGGGTGACACGAGTACCACGAGAGACACCTCTGAGGCCTGTGCAGAACTCTAGGCGGCAGCCGCCGGGTCTTCTTTGACGCCGCGGGCGACGATACGGAGCATGCCGTCCGGAAGCGGCCGTTGCAGCTTGAGGGCTTCCTCGACGGGCCCGGCCATCCAGGTTTCGACCTCGTCGGGCGTCGTCAGGATCACCGGCATCGCCTTCGGGTGGATGGCGCCCACTTCGGCGTTCGCCTCCGTCGTCAGGAATGCGTAGAGGTCGTTGGTGGTCTCGCCTTCCTTTACCTTCCGAACCGACGTCCAGTTGGTCCAGATGCCGGCGAAACAGGCGAGGGGACGAGTCTCGTCGAGCGCGAACCAGATGTCTCCGCCTTCGCCCTTGTTGAACTCACTGAACGAGTTGAACGGCACCACGCAGCGATTCTCGACGCCGAGCCAGCGCGTCCAGTGCTTCGACTTCACGTTACGGATGTTGGTCGTTCCGGAGTCTGGCTCCATCCGGAGCAATTCCTTGAAGTCGACTGTCTTGCCTTTGGCCTGCAGCCTCTCGGCGCGCTTCTTGGTAGCTTCCATCAGGGCCTTCGACGACGACGGCATGCCCCAGCGCGCGGTGGCGAGCTCACGACCTTCGGCTCCTGTCCGAACGATAGGCGCCTTGTAGTCCGGGAAGACACCCGGCATCGGCGCCAGGTTGCCCACGTACCGGTTGACGACGCGGAACAGCGCGCTGATCGCCGCCTGGTTGGTCGTTATCGAATAGAGATTGCACATTGGTCTTCCCTAGCGATTCGCAGCCCGACCTAACGCTCCTCAGTCGGGTGCACCCATTTATAGGGGGTGATCTGCCTTGTCTCAGTCAGCTTGATCATGCGAGCAGGCGGCGCGTATCGGGGCGTGCGACATGATCGGCACTTAAGAGAAGCTTCCAGCTTCCAGAGCGGGGTTTCCCGAGGGCGGCGGATAGTGTCGAGCGGCAGGCTCGCGCGCGTCTTACAGCGGGCGCACTCGACTTCCAGCCAAACGAGACCGCCATTCAGGCATTGGCCGATCGTGGGTGAGGGCTGGGCAGGGCCACCGTAGCCCTCCATGCGGACCGACCAGGCTTCTACCTCCGCCCGGTCCGCCTCGCGAACGGCCTGCTCCGCACGCTCGCGAGCTCCTTCGGCTTGGATCTTTGCGCCCATGATCCGACCGCCCCAGATGACCTCTCGCGACTTCGTGCCCATGCGAGATAGATTCCGGCGAACGGAGCAGGAGGCAAGCCGCTAGCCCTAGAGGCCTCCTGCGACACCGCTCCAAAGGATTGGTCAAGATGCAGGTTGCCCCAACGAATCAAATTTCGAAATACCGAAATTTCTGTTGCTCCGTCGGGCAAAACAGTGGTTCATAGGGCGCTGACTCCAATCAAGAGGATCAGCGCAGATGACCGACGAAACCGATACATGTTCCGAGCTGTCGAAGATTGCAAAGCTCAACGGGGACTTCCGGAGAAACTACGGCACGTTACTTGGCGCGTTCCTGTATCTGCGGTCAATCAGTGCCGCCCGCGGGCGCTCATGGTTTTGGGCTGGGCTGGCTTCGCTCCTTGGCTCGGCTGCGCTAGGATGGTTAGGCAAGCACGGTCTATCCGCGCTCTGGTGAAGTTCAGAGCGCCACACCAATGCAGCACACCATCGAGCGACGTAGCGGAGGCGCGGAATGGCCAACGCCCTGATCATTCGCCCTGGGTCCGATCTGCTCTCGCAGACAAATGGAGGGCGTGCCGCACAATACGTGCGGATGTCGACCGACCACCAGCGTTACTCGACACAAATGCAGGCTGCTGCGATTGCGGTCTATGCCGCGCAGCATGAATTGGTGATTGTTCGTACCTATGCTGATGAAGGGAGGAGCGGCCTTCAAATCAAGCGGCGAGAGGGGCTGATGGAGTTAATTGAAGATGTTCGCAGCGGTCGAGCGGACTTCGACCACATCCTGGTCTATGACGTGAGCCGCTGGGGTCGATTTCAAGACATTGATGAAAGCGCCTATTATGAGTTCATCTGCCGCCAAGCCGGCATAAAGGTCTGTTACTGCGCCGAGGAGTTCGACAACGACGGCAGCGTCATCGCCAGCATCGTCAAGAATCTCAAACGGGTGATGGCGGCCGAATATTCAAGAGAGCTCTCGGTGAAAGTCCATGCTGGCGCATGTCGTGTCGCCAGCCTCGGATTCAAACAGGGCGGCCCCGCGGGGTATGGCCTCCAACGAGAACTAATCGATGAAAGCGGGTGTTCAAGGGGCATCTTGCTTAAGGGCCAACGGAAGCATCTGCAGACCGACCGAGTGTTGATCCGGCCGGGGGCAGAGAACGAGCAGCGCATGGTTGCCCGGATCTTTCGAGAGTTTGTAGTTCATCGCAGATCCCAAGGCTCCATTGTCCGCTGGCTAAACAATGAGGAAGTTCCCAACCATAGAGGGACGCCTTGGTCATATGCCATGGTCCGCCAAGTTTTGAGCAACGAGGCCTACATTGGTAATAGCGTTTATAATCGGTCCTCGTGCCGGCTGAAGCAACCGAGGAAGCAGAATCCGCCGGAGCTGTGGATCCGGGCTGGAGGTCTTTTCGAGCCGGTCGTTGATAAGAGCATCTTCCTCAAGGCCCAGAGCCTATTGAAGGAAAAGCAGGTCAGGTGGTCGAATGAGCTGCTCCTGAAAAAGCTCCGACAGACCCTCTCGGTGAATGGAAAGCTGAGCGCCTCGATTCTCTCTACTACGGAGAACATGCCGAGCGCCGCCCTTTACGCGTACCGGTTCGGCAGCTTGAGGGAGGCCTTTCGCCGCGTCGGCTATGTCGATCCCGAGCGGAGTTATGACTACGCCGATGCGCGGAAGCAGTCGGAAGCCGAACTATCGAGGCAGGTAGAAACCCTGGTCACTCAGATCAGGGCGTGGGGGGTTACCGCGGTCTTTGATGCGCAAACTGCTGTGATGACGGTTGCCAGCAAGCTGGCCATATCGGTGCGGAGCGCGCGTTACTACGTCGGAAGATGCCACGCGCCCTGTTGGTTGGTCCACCGCCGCACCATCGAGCCAGCCGAACTCATTCTTGCGCTGCGATTGGACAAGGAGACAAACAGGGAGGTTGTTGACTACTTCCTTATACCTATCAACGAAATGGCAAAACACGCAATCGCTCTCACGGCGACGTCACGATCTCGTTTTGCGGTCTATCGCTGCCCGACTATGAACGATGTACTGCGGGCTATG
Organism: Bradyrhizobium frederickii; assembly: GCF_004570865.1. Taxonomy (GTDB): domain Bacteria; phylum Pseudomonadota; class Alphaproteobacteria; order Rhizobiales; family Xanthobacteraceae; genus Bradyrhizobium; species Bradyrhizobium frederickii. The sequence continues at coordinate 1,446 of NZ_SPQS01000059.1, read as the reverse complement.
ATGGAGAAAGTTGCGACAGCTATAAGTCAGATTTCATGAGTTGTCGGGGAAGCACGAGCACCACGTTGATTTGTCGATCAAGGATCTTCGAGGCGACGATGGAGATGTGAAGCGCGAACTCGTCTTCCATTTCTGCAGCGGAATCCTCATCACGAGCATAGACATAGAGGATATCGCCATCTAGTTCATCGAACCGGACAGCTTGAAAGAGCTGATCGAAACGGTCTGCACCCACGATAAGTGCGATCCGAGCAGCTATTGCCTGATCCTGAACCTCGGTCACAATCATCGCGCGGCGAGCCTAATGTTGTCTGCCGTGTTAGTCTCCGAAGACTTGATAGTATTGGCCCGGCGTCGTTTGAGTAACAAGATCTCCAACACGACGATCTCTGCGTAACCCCACCGTCAGCCCTTTGCCGGTGTCAAAGTTCGAGGCTGGCGCGCCCGGGATGCGGATGAGGCCCTGCATGGCGGGGCCTCGGGTCTGGATGGCAACCTTGATTTGAGGCGCCTTTCGGACGGAGAGCCGCGCTCCGAACGGAATCAATTCTCTGCCATTGGTGGCGATCTGCTGACGCGTGACCTATGTACATGGGTCCAGTCGCCTGATCGATGCAGGCGAGCGCCGATACCGTCGCAATGAGTGCAACAACCACTTTGCCCGTGGCTCGGAGCAGCGCGCGTATAGGGCTTAGTGACTTAGTTGCTGGCGGGCGGTTTGGATGCATGCGAGCGATCCATGAGCGACCGGATAGTTGATCCCTTTGCCGCAGCGTCCTCGGATCCACTGGCGACGCTCTCAGGCGTGCATTTCGTTGAGGGCGGATTCCCGCATTGACGCGCAAGCGCCTCCCAGCCGACACACCTTCCAGACTGGCTTCGATAACCGGGGCCGCCATTATCACCGCACGCCGCAAATGCGGGCGTGGGTGCGTTCGCGAGCAGAACCACTACAATTGCGAATGTCTCTAGAGGATGAATCATTCTATCTGAGCACCAGAAGGAACGCACAAGGCCAAAGCTGTAAATGGCTAGACCCCGGGTGGCCCTTGAGCGACGTCAATGACATGGCGGTCGGGGCCCACAGTGATCACGATCGTGTAGCTCTTATCTGCACCGCCCTGGTCGGTCGGCGGCGCGAGGTGCAGTTTGAGCTGGTCCCGCAAATCTGAACAGCGCGATAAGTGGAGTTTCTGCCTGACGGCGGGCAAGATTGACCCGCGAATCAGGAGAGACGATGAGCAGACGAGCACGGCGGAACCACACTCCGGCTTTCAAGGCGAAGGTGGCACTTGCCGCCGTCAAGGGTGACCGCACGCTGGCGCAACTGGCGGAGCAGTTCGACGTTCACCCCAATCAGATCACATCGTGGAAGGCCCAGCTCGAAGGCAGCGCTGCCGATGTTTTCGGTCCGGGCGGCGGGAGTCGGATCGCCGAACCCACCGT
>NZ_SPQS01000058.1 GCF_004570865.1 Bradyrhizobium frederickii | reverse complement strand
TCTTCGAGGAACCGCCAGTCGATCGAGCCCGACAGTCTGACCAGCGCATGGTCCGGATCGACGATTTGATCGAGCCTCGCCTTGAACAGATCGTTCTGTCCGCTCTCCCGCCGCGCCTTCGGCCGCATTGCAATTGCCCGTCGTTGATTAGCCCGCCGCGACAGAATCACAGCGATCGCCCAAGAGCAATTTGCAAGAAACTGCGGGCTCACCCGCCGAAATCCTGCGAACAGAACCATGTCTGTTCGCCAAAAATCGATTCTCTCTCAACGGCTTGCGTGTTCTTCACAACCGACTAGCTAACGCGAGGGATGCTGCGCTTTCAGCGGCTTACCTCGCCAAATCCGCCTGCCAACCCCTGAAGCCGGCTGATAAATTCCTGCCACGCGACACAATGCACCCAAGATGCCACGATGCTTCAACGAGCGGAAAGGGATGAGGGGACAAGATCGGTGTCCTCCTGACCTTCCGTCGGGACTGTCAACCGCTGTACGGCTCGATCGGTGCCTTCATCGGGCTGTCGGTCGCCCCCTTTACGCTTAATCTGTTGTGCATGAGGCGGAGCTGATGCGCCGCTTTTCTTCGTTGCAGGGGATTGTGGCGCTTAGTCGCCAACGAATCTGCCAAATGGCGCGATCGACCATCTACACATTACTCTCGCGCTTGTAGGGATTTGCTTCGCTACTGGTGCGGTAGCTTTCCAAATTGCCTCCAAGGAACAGGCGCTCGGTTTCCCGGGTCGGCGTTCTGCCCAGTGAGCACATCAAATCGACGTCCCCATCGATGGTGTCCTGATCCTCCGCGTTCATTCCAAGCCCAATGCTACTCAGCACGTCGTCGGGCGTCCAGATTGTGGTCTTCGGTACGGTATAGGTGTGTAGCGCGTCCGCATTGTTGGCAATCGCTCTCGCCCACGGATCGCGAGAGACGACGAGTTTTGACGGATCTTCAACTAACGATACGAAGGGTGAGGCTGTAGTCTTCCCCCGCATATGCCAACCAGCTTGGCGGGCTCGGTCCATGGGATACCGCTCCAGAGGATATCCAACGGAAGAATGATCCCGAGCCGTGTTGCGGACATGAGATATTGCGCTCGTATTTTCTTCCGTGCGCGGCTTGCAATCAGTGTCCTGATTCTGAAAACGCCGCAGTGTGACATATGACGACCCCGCCACGTCGTCGAATACGCGATCTCGATCAATGGCAGCGTCGGTCGCCGATGACCAACGTGCTGCTTGTTGCGCGGCAAGTTCGATCTCGTTCCGAAGTGCGTCAAGAGTGGCGCCAGTCAATTTTGCGGCAAGCTGAGCGCGCGCACTGACGTATGATGAGGCTGGATAGCGACTGGGTTCCGAGGTCGCCTCGTTTAACCCAGATGAGGGCGCGGCGCTCGCGGAATCTGCCGCTAAGGAGACTGGCTCCGTGGTTGGGCAGACCGAGTCCAAGTCATCTAGAGCCAAGTCATTCAGCTGCTGCTCAAAGTTTGCTTGGTCTTCTGAACTTGTCGGTGCGCTGGTTTGGGCGCTAAGCTCGTCCTGCTGTCGACCGACATGGTGCGGCCACTGAACCTCAAAGGAATTGTCTGCGGCATTCCGTGGATCAACATTCATCTCTCTACTCCCTTCGAAGGGCCGCCTATCGGCGTGGATTGTTGCAGGTGCAGCTTTCGAGAAGCTGACGATCGATTAAGCTGAGACCGGGTTGCTCGACCGCCGCGCCGCGTTCGCGCGATAATTAACGACGCTCCAGCATCCTCGAATCCAGCGCAGCTTCGAAGCGTTGCGTGTAACGCTGTATCTATAATCTAGGATGGTTCATCGCATTATTAGATGGTGGGCTTGGCGACGCCTTATTGATCGGATGTCACTTTGCAGCGCGGCAGCAAGCGGTTGACCCATCATGTCGCGCCAAAACTGCCGTGTGTTCTCGAGCGCATCGAGTCATCTCAGCGTCGCGCCGGCGCTCCCAATTGCAGTCGCTACAATTACGCAGCGCGTGTTCGGTGGGCCTGATCAGAGAACGCTTGGGATTAAGCGAAGTAAGGTTTAGACACGGCAATAGAAGAGCATGCCAATGGACGATAGTAGAATGAAATACTCAACTATTGCGTTTGCATGGTCTGGACCTCTAAAGATCCTCTAGCATGATCATTGCTCGCTCTCGGGAGTCCAAAATTTTCGATGGCGAATCCCATCCAAAACATCTTCCTGAAAAGGAGCTGGCTTCTTGAGGAATTCTGGAGAGGCGATGTGAATGTACTCGTGTGGAAGCAACCCGCCGCTGGGGACAAGCTGTCACGTCGGCGTAATCGGCGACCAGCGTGGTCGAAGCTCTTCTCTGCCGCGCCCGTTCGGAGAAGATCGCAAGACCTAGCAAAAGCTTCTTGGGTGACATTCTTCTCACATCAGCCGGCTGTTTGTTGTCTATCGCTCAAATTGGCTGCCCGGAGCACATGCAAGGTGCGCTTGCGCGAAAGCGAAGGCTGGCTGCCGAGATCAACTCGTCCACAAGGCCCGCCAAGCAGCTCAGATGCCGCCGCATGAGTGGCTGTTATGTCTTCGGGTAACTCCATGCTTCATCTTGGCTTAAATCTTCATGGTGCGGGTGGTCATTCCGCAGCATGGCGCTGGCGGGGCACAAATCCAAGCGCCTTTTTTGACATCGAGCACTACGTCCGCGCTGCGAAGATTGCGGAGCATGGTCTGCTGGATGCTGTATTCCTCGCCGATACCCCCGCGATAAGTTCCGACATCACACACCAGCCACCGCTTAATGGGCTCGAACCGACGCTGGTTCTCGCCGTGATTGCGCGTGAAACGGACCGGATTGGTCTGATTGCGACGGCGTCGACTACCTACAACGAACCATATAATCTTGCCCGGCGGTTCCAATCGCTCGATGTCATCAGCCGCGGGCGCGTTGCGTGGAACGCGGTCACGACGTCGAGTCCGGCGACGGTTGCGAACTTTGGCGGTCGAGAGATTGGGCGAGCGGATCGCTACAGACGTGCGGAGGACTTCGTTGAAACGGTCCGTGCTCTCTGGCTGAGCTGGAGCGGCGAGATAGTCATCGCCGATCAGGCTGCGGGTGTTTACGCAGATCAGAGCCGATTCCGCCTGCTCGATCCCGCTACCAATAGTTTCGGCATCCGGGGCCCACTTACGCATCCCGCTTCGCCCCAAGGCCACCCAGTCATCGTTCAGGCTGGCGGTTCGGATCCCGGATTACGGCTTGGCGCCCGCAGTGCAGATGTCGTGTTTGCGGCAGCCGGGGACTTGACAACGGCGACGCAGGAGGCAGAGCGCCTGCGCGCGCTTTCTCGGCAATTCGGCCGCCCTGCGGCCCCGCTCATCCTGCCAGGCCTTGTCACCTGTATCGGGGGCACCGAGGAAGAAGCGGCTCGTCGCAAGGAAAACCTTGACGGACTCCTCGATATGGAGCGCGCCACCGTTGCTCTTGCACGAAGCATGGGCGTGGCGGTCGAGAAGCTCAGCCTCGAAAGGCCAATCCCGGAGGAGATTTTGCCTACTGCAGATGATGTTCCTTTTTCTGTCGGTCACCATCGCACGGTTGAGACTCTGGCGCGTCAAGGCCGGACGGTTCGCGAAATCATTAGCAGCGTTCAAGCGTTTGGCCACCGCTTGCTCGTGGGTGCACCTGAGCAGATTGCGGACTCGATTGAGGCGTGGTTCCGCGCTGGCGCGGTTGATGGTTTCAACATCATTCCGGACGTGCTGCAAGATGGCACTTCAGCGTTTGTCGACAATGTGGTGCCCATCCTGCAGAAGCGCGGGCTCTTTCGCAAAGAATATCGAGGGCAGACGCTGCGAGAGCATTTCGGGCTTTCCATTCCTTTCGGGCCGACACGAGCCACAGCTAGCTCACCGCTATGACGCTTCCTCAACATCAAATCATTTGGAGACTGGATATGCATTCATCGAATGCGCGGTCAACGAGGCGATTCACTGGAAAGTCGAGCTATCCAGCAAGAACCGTTAAGGCGACCCTTCTCGTGCTCTTGGGCCTGTCGCAATTGCCGTCAAGTATTCATGCTCAAGAAGGGGTAGCCGGCAGCATAAAGCGAGGAGGCGTTATTCGTTACGGGCACTTTCAAGAGCCGGCATGCCTCTTCGGGGGATGGGTGCAGCAATGGTATCTGCAACGCCAGTACAGCGATAATCTGGTCGCCCGCAGCGAGGATGGCAAGATTGTGCCATGGCTGGCCGAGTCATGGACAATTTCCGATGACAAGAAGATTTACACATTCGAGATAAAGCCGAATGTGAAGTTCACGGATGGCACTTCTCTGGATGCGCAGGCCATCGCGGATAATATCAACGGATGGCTCAGCAACGACCCTGATCTGCGCAATCCGACTGCTGCTCCGTATCTTAGCGATAGCTTCGAATCGGCAAGTGCAATCGCTCCTCTGAGGTTACAGGTAACCTTGAAGGTGCCATTTCAACCCTTGCTGAACGTGTTTGCTCAATCCTCACAAGGCATTCTCTCACCATCCGCGCTCAAGCGCGGACTTGCGGTAAACTGCGAGAACCCAGTCGGCTCAGGTCCATTCATTGTCGACAAATGGCGTCATGGACGGGAGGTCACCTTCCGCCGCAATCCCGACTACAACTCGGCGCCGGCCAGCGCCAAACATCAAGGGCCGGCTTACATTGACGGAATCAGCTGGAAGTTCCTGCCAGATCAGACCGTCCGGTACGGCTCGTTCATCACGGGCGAGACCGATGCCATATACGATATCCCAGCTATCGCATGGAAGGAGGCCAATTCCCGTTTTCCAGTATTGCGGCACATTACCGGCGGTACCCCTCTGCGCCTGGCGTTGTATACGGCGCGGCCTCCATTTGACGATGTGCTCGTCCGCAAGGCGTTTGCCTATTCGACTGACCGGAAGGCCGCAGTCGACACATCATTCCTTGGCTCTTTGCCATTTGAAGGCAACGGTGCGCTTAGTCAGAGCTCGCCGGAATACCTGCGCGAGCTCGGGCAGTCGTATACGTACGATATTCGGAAAGCCAATCAATTGCTTGATCAGGCGGGTTGGACCGAGCGTAATCCTAGCGGCGTTCGTGTTAAGAATGGCAACCCGCTCATCGTGCGCGTGTCCTATTCGAACGCTTTTCTGAAGCCAGATGGCGAGCAAGCCTTGCAAGTTATCCAGCAGCAGGCAAGAGCGGCCGGTTTTGACGTACGTCTTCAGCCTACTAATCCAGCTGATTTCTTCGCCGGAAAAAACCTCGGACCCGATGATTATGAGGTTGTTCTCCTCTATTGGGTTGCCCCCGGCGCGGAGATATTCCGGATCTCGTGGAAGCCCGATCAGAAGGGCGAGACTAATCGCTTCAATCCCTCACGCTATCAAGATCTGACGCTTTGGGACGTCATTCAAAGGGCGGAGCAGGAACTCAATGGGGCGCAGCGTACCGCCCTCTATCAGCAGGCGGAACGGAAGATCGTGGATGAGGCTCCTGTGATTGGCCTCACGGTGCTGGACGTAACGTTGGCGACCAGGCCGAACCTCAAAGACGTTTGGCTGGACCGCGGCTCGGTTGGCGAACCCGTTTTCTATGACGCTCATTTCGATGATGGGAAGTGACGCCGTGAAGATAGTAGCCCATTATCCCATTGTTTGGTTCACGCGCCGGATATTCTCCGGCGTGGTCGTGGTGTGGGCTGCCTTAACCTTCGCGTTCTTGATTCAATGTGTGCTCCCTGGCGACCGCGCCCAAATCATCATCAATGCGACAAGCGGCAACGTCGGACTCGCGTCATCGGCAGAACTTGCGGCGATCAATGCGAAATACGGATTTGATCAACCGCTCGCGATTCAATACGGAAGATACATACTGCGAATCCTGCATGGAGACCTTGGCGAGTCATACCAGCAGCATCGGCCTGTCGCAGGGATCATCGCCGAACAGATTGGCCCTACCATCATTCTGGCGGTCACCGCGCTACTGCTCGCATGGATTATCGCAATCCTGACGACCTTGTTCATCGCCGGCAGGGACAACATGTGGGCGAAGTTGCTCAATGACACGCAGGTCTTTTTTGCAACCGCGCCGCCCTATTGGCTGGCCACAATTCTGCTGGTTGTTTTTGCGGTAAAGCTGCGCATTTTTCCGGTCATCGGTGGAAGTTCACCGGCCGGGCTCATTCTGCCGACACTTGCGTTGGCTCTTGAATTATCGGGCTTTTTCGGACAAGTCGTTCAGAACGAGTTCACGCGCGTGCTCGAGCAGCCGTTCGTTGCATCCGCGCGGGCCAGAGGCATGAGTGATTTCGGCGTCAGGCTTCGCCATGTCCTCCGCCATGCCGCATTGCCTGGCATTACTTTATCAGGTTGGGCGCTCGGAAAACTGCTTTCGGGCGCGATTTTGATCGAGGTGGTTTTCGCCCGTCAAGGCCTCGGTGGAGTCCTTGTTGCTGCAACGTCCTCGCGAGACGTTCCGATTGTCTCGGGAGCTGTTTTGATTTCTGCGGGCCTATTCGTTCTTGTCAGTTTGATTGTCGATCTGACTTACCGGTTGGTCGATCCGAGGATCAAGTTGACATGAGCATGTTCGCCGAAGCTACCGAGTCTCGGTCGCTCAAAGAGGTCCTGGCAATCGTTCGCCATGTTCCGTTCCGAGTTGCCGCCTGTCTTATGATCATTGGCCTCTTTGCCCTCGCGGCTGTGGCGCCAAAGGTGCTGCAGACGCACGATCCGCTCGCTATTGATTTGAGATCGTCATTGCAGTCTCCGTCGATCGCCCATTGGTTGGGAACTGATCAATTGGGTCGAGATCTTTACTCTCGAGTAGTCGAGGGGGCAGGCCAATCCCTGGCTATTGGACTAGGCGCGACGGCGCTGAGCATGTCCATTGCGATCGTTTTCGGCGTCGCCGCCGCACTTTCTGGTGGCGTATGCGACAGCATCCTGAGCCGGATTGTCGACGTGCTCTTCGCAATTCCCACGCTCCTGCTCGCCCTTGTGTTCGTGACCGTTTTTGGGCCGTCGGTATTGACTGAGGTCATAGCTGTCGGAATCGGCACAGCGCCAGGCTATGCGCGCATGATCAGGGGCCAGGTGCTTGCCATCAAGGGGACAGGGTATGTAGAGGCCGCTAAGGTGCTGGGCCATCCATTTCCCCGTATTGTCTGGAGGCATATTCTTCCGAACGCCATGAACCCGCTGACGGCAATGATGACGATCGGCGTAGGTCAGGCGATTATATGGGCCTCCGGTCTTGCTTTTCTAGGACTCGGCGTCGCTCCCCCGGCGCCTGAATGGGGCGCGCTGCTCAATGCCGGGCGCAATTATGTAATCTACGCCTGGTGGCTGGAGATCATACCCGGTTTGGCAGTTACGGCGTTTGCCCTCAGCCTCACCATCATCGGGCGCCATCTACAGGACCGTCTGGAAGGAAAAACGTGAATGTCACAGGGGCGCCCACAGCCTGTCCCGCAGCAGCCAGACCTCCTCACGGTCGATTCGCTGCGTGTCTCCTTCGGTCGCGCCATCGACGAGAAACCGGTTGTGCGCAGTATATCCTTCTCCCTCCGGCCGGGACGGTGTCTTGCGATTGTCGGTGAATCCGGCTCGGGCAAGAGCGTGACTGCGCGGGCTCTCATAGGCCTCGCTGGTCGCTACGCCAATGTTCATGCACGCCAGCTAAGCTTCGACGGGACGAACCTGATGGGTCTTAGCGATCGTGCCTGGCGGGGCATCCGCGGCAACGAGATTGGCTTTGTATTACAAGATGCACTCGTCTCACTTGATCCGCTTCGCCGGATCGGCAAAGAGATTGGTGAAGGCTTGCTCCTCCACGGCGCGGTATCATCGCGCGAGGAGCTCGCGCAGCGCGTCATTGCTCTTCTTAAGCTCGTCGGTGTCCCCGACCCCGAGACCAAGGCCAAGCAGCTGCCGCATCAGTTATCCGGCGGCCAGCGTCAACGGGCTCTCATCGCTTCGGCACTTGCGCTCGATCCCCGCATCCTGATCGCCGACGAGCCGACGACCGCTCTCGATGTGACGGCGCAAGCTCATGTGCTGTCACTCCTTGAGGAGACCAAAACGAGGGGCAAGGCTCTGATCCTGATCAGTCACGATCTGGCAGTGGTCTCCCGCGTGGCGGATGAGATCCTCGTCATGCGAGAAGGCGAGGTCGTCGAACGCGGTAACGCCGGCCAAATACTCAAAGATCCGGAGCACCCCTATACTAAGCAGCTGCTGGACGCCGTGCCATCAGGCCGGCCGCGCGGCTCACGCCTCTCACCGTCCACTATTGTGCGTTCGCCTGCCCGGCAAACGCAGCCAGAAGTGCAATCGCCACCGAAATCTCGTCCCATCCTGCTCGAAGCGACAAGTCTGGTGAAGCGCTTCAAGGGCCCGGATGGCACTTTACGGACGGCTGTGGACGGCGTCTCCTTCGAACTGCGATCCGGCGAGACTTTGGGCATCGTAGGTGAGTCCGGATCAGGAAAGTCAACGATGGCGCGCATGGTCCTGGCGCTCGAGGAGCCTGACGAGGGAGCCGTTCAGTTTGCAGGCCGGCCTTGGACCGCGCTCGCCGAGCGCGAACGGCGGACTCGGCGGCGGTCGCTATCAATGATTTACCAGGATCCTCTTGGCTCGTTTGATCCACGTTGGACGGTCGGACGCATCATATCCGACAGCCTTTCGAGTGAGGTTGAGATACGGCGCAAACGGCAGGAGCGCGTTATCGAGCTGCTCGATCTGGTCGGGCTATCCGAGGCCTTGCTGGACCGACGACCGCTCGAGCTTTCGGGCGGTCAGCGCCAGCGCGTTGCGATCGCCCGCGCGATCGCACCAAATCCTGCCGTCATCGTCTGCGATGAGCCGGTTTCGGCGCTCGACGTCTCGATCCAGGCCCAGGTCTTGGACCTGCTCGGCGATCTGAAGGAACACGTCGGCGTAAGCTATCTCTTCATCTCGCATGATCTCAGTGTTGTTCGCCAAATCAGCGATCGCGTCATAGTTATGCGCCGGGGGAGAATCGTCGATAGTGGCGCCACTGAAGAGATATTTCGCAATCCAGAGTCTGAATATACCAAGAGCCTTATCGCCGCCATGCCGCGTCTTGTGCGCGACCACCAGATAGGTCATTCAGCCACGATCCTCGAAGAAGGCATCGCATGACGCCTTCGAATCCGATTCTTTATCATAAAATTATCTATCTCCGATCGCGGGGCATTCGCCTTTGCGCGCCGAGTTGGTCACGATTACGCGCTCCATCACCGCTCGAACAGGACAGTCTGTGGCGCGGGTTCCCCCTTGATGGACTGGCCGGCGCGCGGAGCAGGGCGAGCCGAGTTCGAACACTCGTTAACCCTGAGCTCGGCGATCCGCAAATGTCGGATTGCAAGTCATCGATTGCGTGCTCGCAAAGGACGGGCGCTCTTGCGCTCCTGCAAACGAGCTCGCAATCTTCGCTTTCACGATAGCCTTGCCATCATGGTGCGGTCCCTGACATCGAGAGTGTGTTTGTCAGGTTCAAAACATTCGGCGTCAATATTGATTTCATGACGTCTATTCAGCTCTTAATTGCGACTGATGCGGCTGGCACGGTCATTGCTATCGGAAAGGAGGTAACGCCGAGTAGGGGCCGACTTCAGCCCCGTGAACGATCACTTTTCCGCCCGGAAGCCGTGGGTCCATTCTGAAAAACAAGCAAGGCCCTGAAGTTTTCGCATTCGGTTTGATGGAGAGCGAATTGGATTGCCTAAAAGAGCCGACGAGACAAATCGCAACGTCTTGCCATATCGGCAATGTCAAAAGACGGTTGCGTTGTCAACGTTGCCGGACTCGGTGAACAATCTCAGCGCGCGGCAGTGGGGGCGCATGACTAGAATTCGGCTGACGTGCTCAAGCGTGCCGGCTGCGGAGGTCACCGACACAATAAGCGCCTCATTGAGGCGTCTTGTCGTCATTTCGCCGACGCGTTCGCCACAGGTCGCATAGCGTACCTCCAAGGCGGAGCAAAAAAGGTCGATAACAGGCCCCCCGTAATCCGGGCAATACGGAATCGTCATGTCGCAAACGATCGGCCCTGATAGCGAGTGCACCGCGAATGAAGGGGCAGAGCACTGGTCAGATCCGAAGTACAATCTTTCATCAGATGGGGACTTTGTTCGGTACTGGAGCCGAGCTGCCGATCGGCTGCGCGCGGTGGCTGCGGTTGGGAGGCGAACCGAAGAGGCGATCGGAAGGACCGGGATTGGCTTGCAGCTATCGTCCGAGAACTTTAACGGTCACGACCTGTCAGATTTCCCGTTGCGACGCTGTACCCTCAATCGTGCGCAGCTCTACGGAGCAAAGTTGGATCGGGCGGACCTTTCTGGGGCGAATCTTGTCTGTCCGGGGCTAGAGAGGGCAAGCTTCCGCGGGGCCAAGCTCGATTTTGCGTATATGCATGCGATTGCAGCGCAGGTCTGCAACTTCGACGATGCCAGTCTTTGCAATGTAATTGATGCAACGGGCAGCCTGTTTCACGGTTGCAGCATGAAAAGGGCACGCTTTGATAACGCTATGCTCAGCGGGCTTCTCGCTTACCAATGCGATGCGAGTGATGCTGTATTCGATGGCGCGGAGCTACAGGGTTCGACCATTAATGAATGTTTCCTTCCTTCCGCTTCCTTCCGCTTTGCCAAGCTGAGCCAACTCACGATCACGAAATCACATCTGGCGTCTTGCTCGTTCTTCCAGTCAAAGGGGAACTGTTTATCGATTGTGCGTCCCACCTCGGTCGATGGTCTTGTCCTGGAAGGCGCTCATCTTCCGTATCTGAGACTATCAAAGGTAAGCGGCCACATCGCAGCGAGAGGCATGTGCGCACCATTTGCTGATTGAGCTGGTCCCGCAAATCTGAACAGCGCGATAAGTGGAGTTTCTGCCTGACGGCGGGCAAGATTGACCCGCGAATCAGGAGAGACGATGAGCAGACGAGCACGGCGGAACCACACTCCGGCTTTCAAGGCGAAGGTGGCACTTGCCGCCGTCAAGGGTGACCGCACGCTGGCGCAACTGGCGGAGCAGTTCGACGTTCACCCCAATCAGATCACATCGTGGAAGGCCCAGCTCGAAGGCAGCGCTGCCGATGTTTTCGGTCCGGGCGGCGGGAGTCGGATCGCCGAACCCA
>NZ_SPQS01000057.1 GCF_004570865.1 Bradyrhizobium frederickii | reverse complement strand
ATCAGTATGGACGGCCGGGGCGCCTGGCGGGACAACGTGTTCGTTGAGCGGCTGTGGCGCAGCGTCAAATACGAGGAGGTGTATCTGCGGGCCTACGACAGCGTCAGCGACGCTCGCGCCTCGATTGGCCGCTATCTGGACTTCTACAATTGCCGCCGTCCACATTCGAGCCTTGACGGCAGCACACCGGATCAAGCCTACTTCACCCCGCTGCCGCTCCGCACGGCAGCCTAACCCCGGCAGAGGCTCCACTTATCGACGCGGATATTCTGTTCAGACAACCGGGGCCAGCTCACAGGAGCGCTTGCCGCGACCGTTGCGGGTCGATCAGTTGCGCCGGGTCTTCGCCCAGTTGGAGATGCCCTACCGCCTGATGGCGGAATGGGCGCTGGCGACGGGATTACGGCGCAAGGAGCTTTGCGGCTTGGCTGTCTTCCAGGTCCCGGAGACGGCACATCTCGATGACGAGGACCATCCGCTGGTCGGCGTGCCCTTGACGATCACCAAGGGCGACAAGCCTCGCACGATCTATCCACCGATTCGCCTGGTTGACCGCACGCAACGCTATATCGATGAAGTGCGCACGCCGCAGGTTCGGGCATTGCGTCGCCAACGGTCGGGTTATCGGCCACCATCGGCGCTCTTCCTCAATCGTCAGGGGAATGCGGTCCGCAAGAGCCGATTGACTGCGGTGTTTGCGGAAGCCTTCCGGGCCGCCGGTGTGACTGGTTCATTGCATTGGTTGCGCCATACCTTTGCGATGACGATGCTGGTGCGATTACAGCGACAGGCATCGATCACGCCTGACCTCAATCCGCTGAAGATCGTCCAGGTCTTGCTGGGGCACAGTTCGATCCAGAGCACGGCGATCTACCTGCGCTGCGTCGAGCTCAATGCCCGGGAACTCGCCGACAGCATCGACTATCTCTACGGCGAGTTGATCCCCGATGGCCGGTAAGCGTGAGCGTATCGACCGGCGTCTATCGGCTGCGTCAGCGAAGGTGCTGGAGCAGCCGGCCGATGCCGTTGCCGTCTTCCGCGACGGTTGGGGCGAGGTCGCAAAGCGCTACGATCTCGGTAAGCTTGGATTGCCGACAGACGTTACGATGCTTCTGGCGGACACCTTCCGCAATCATCATGCCGCATCGAGCTCCGAAACGCACCGTCATTGTTGGATGGCACTGCGTGTCTTCGCCCGTTTTGCGGTCGAGGACGGGCATGTTCTTTCTGCCGGGGATCTGACCACCGCAATGGTCGGGCGCTACATCGCCTGGCTGGATCGACAGATCGCGGGACAGACGAACAAGCCCTGGTCAAAGGGGGCGCGGGCGAATGTGCTGATGCAGCTTCGCCAGATGATCGACTGGACCAAGCGCCGGCATCCGTCGCGGCTGCCGTCCCGGATCGACTTCCCCTGGCGGGTCTGGCCGAACCGGACTGCCGACACCCGACCGCGTCTTGGTGGGGAGCATCTCAAGGCGATCCTGCGCGCGTGCTATGAGGAAATCGACGAGGCGTGGGATCGCTTCGAAGCCGGGCGGACCATCCTTGCGACGAGCGGTCCGGTCGATGGCGTCGATCCCGAACTTTGCGACATGGTCCGGGCGCTTGCTCGGGTGAATGACGGGGTGATTCCATCGCGGACGCTTGCGATCCGCAGCCAAGTCAACATATCGGCGGTCAACCGCCACGGCGGCCTTCGTCACCTTGGCGGTTATCTTCCCTTGACCGGCGAAACGGTCGTCGCGTTCTTCATCGCCATTGCGATTCAAACGGCGGGCAATCCGGATGCGCTGCGGCTGATAACGCGCGATTGCCAGGTGGCGCATCCGCTCGATGAGCATCGCATCATCGTCGAATGGGCCAAGCCTCGAGCCGGCGCGAAGGTGAAGCGAGCGCAGCGGCGGTCCTTCGATCGCCGTCGGCGACATGCCGCGCCGAACCTGATCGACCGGTTGCTGGCGATGACGGCGCCGCTCGTCTCCCGGAGCAGCCGGCAGGACCGCAATCGCTTGTTCCTGACGAAGAGCGAGAAGAAGGACGCGGTCACGCTCATTGCAGAGGCGACCTTGTCGCACGCCCTGAAGCCGTTCATCAAACGCTCCAATGCCCGCATCGCCATCTGGAACAAGGCTGCACCGGAGCGCGCACGTCAGCTCTTGCCGGACTTTGCCGCCGTGCTGCTGCGCGGCAGCGTCGCCACCGAATATTACAAGGCGTCTGGCGGCGACATCGTCGCGACACAGGATGTGCTCAACCATGCCCGCGCCGACACGACCGAGCTTTACATCAAGGGGCCGCAGACGCGCCGCATCCAGCGCGAGACCATCGCCCGATTGCAGGAGCTGATGCTCGGCTGGATCGTCGGCGCGAAGGTGAACTGTGAGGATCAGGCGCAGCGCGACCGGATCATGCTGGCGAGCAATGCAACGGTTCCGTTCAGTCATGATTGCCTCAACCCGGTCGCGGGCACAGCACCAGACTCGATAGCAGGTCGGGTCTGCCGGCACTTCGGCGGATGCCTGCGTTGCCCCGGGCTGGTCATTCCGATCGATGCGGAGCACATGGCGCGCATCCTTCAGGCGGTCGACGAACTCGAGCGCGCGCGTGAACGCATTGATCCGCGTCGCTTCGAACTCCTGTATGCGCCGAGCCTGCGCATCTTGGTCGACGACATCCTGCCGAACTTCCCGCAAACACTGCGAGGTGATGCCGAACAACGAATGCTGGCTCTCGCATTGCTTCCGGCGCTGGAGTGAGCGATGACGGCTTCCACGGCACCCAATCTTGTCGCCGCCGTCAGACCGGCGCTTCGGATATCGGCACGGTCCGTATGGTCCGATCAGGTCTGGCATCTCGACGGTCATCGCCCTGGCAGCAACCGCAGCGACTTCTCGCTCGACTGGGGTTTTGTTCTTGCTGACGACAGCCGGTTCAGTGATCCGCGATGGGCTGACTGGCGAGAGGCGGCGAAGCTGTTCCTGTGGAGCCTGAAGCTCGACCCGCCTCCTGGGTACCGCAACGCTCATGAATCGACGATCGTCTCCGTCTTCAATAGGTTGCGGATGCTGATCCGCTGGATGGCGGCGCAGGGATATCGGTGCTTTGCCGATCTCGACCGCGACGCCTGCGACCGGTTCATGACGGTGATGGCGCAGCGTCCGGGCCACAAGCCTGGCAATACGCTGAAGAGCACGACGCTGCAAAACCATGCCAATCTGCTGACGCGCCTTTATCTGCAGGGAGCAAAGTTCCCGGAGATCGCAATCGCCGATCCATTCCCGGGGATCGCGCCGCCGTTCGTTCGCCGCGACAGGGGCTGGCTGCCTTATACGCCGGACGCGATCGCCGTGCCCCTGGTCTCGGCGGCGCTGCGACTGATCGGGACCCCGGCCGACGACGTCATCACTCTGCAGCCCAGGCGCAGTCGGTCTATGACCATGCGCTCGCTAACGGGATCAGCCAGACCAAGGCCGGCTTCATCGTGACCGACGCGATCGCGCCGTTCACCTTCGCGACACTGCCTGGGGAGGAAACTGCTTGGCATGAGGCGCCCGTCACCAGCACCAAGCAGGTGCGCTATCTCGCCGATCGCATTTACGACGCCTGCTTTGTCGTGGTCAGCTATCTGGTCGGCGCCCGGCTCTCGGAGATCCTCGGCCTTCAGGTCGGCTGCATCGAGCAGCATCCTGCCGGCGACGGCAGCGAGAGCTTCGCCTATCTCGTCGGGCGGATTTACAAGACGGCGCGTGGCATCGATGGCGAAGCCCATCGCTGGGTTGCGCCAGCGCCCGTCGAGCGGGCTGTCGTGGTCATGGAGCGGCTGACCGCCCGCCTGCGCACCCAAAGCGGACGAGACGATCTCTTCCTGACAATGGCCAGCACGGGGCTGATCGGTCCTGCTGCCCGCATCAACCCGCCCGTTGGCTCGACGATCATAAGGCGGCTGAATGATCTGTTTGCGCCGTTCATCGGCCTGCCGGACCACGAGGGAGTCCCCTGGCATCTGAACACGCATCAGGGCCGCAAGACGTTTGCTCGCTTCGTCGGCAAACGCGACCGCACCGGCCTGCATGCGCTTCAGGCTCACTTCGGTCATGTGACCCGGGCCATGACCGATCGTGGCTACGTCGGGACCGACTTCGCGCTCGACGACCTGATCGACCGGCATGCCCGGGAGGAAACCCGCGCCGCTCTCGAAGAGGTGCTGACGGCAACCGCCCTCGCGGGTAAGGGCGGAAGGATGATCGCCGCCCGCTCCCAGTTCCGCGGGCGCACGCGCGACGGCGATGTCCAGGCCTATGTCTCCTTCCTGATGGAGGAGACTGATCTGAGGCTCGGTGTTTGTGACTGGGGCTATTGTGTCTATCGCGTCGAAACGGCTGCCTGCTTCGGCGACGAGAAAAGTCCCAACCCCGTGCTGAGGACCGAAAGCACGTGTCTCGCCTGCGCCAACTTCGCCGTCACCGCCAGGCACAGGCCTGTCTGGCAGGCCCGCCGCGATCGCAATACGGATCTTCTCGGCCATCCTGGCCTGGACCCGGTCAGCCGGCAACTCGCCGAAACACGGATTGCCGAATGCGATCGCATCCTTGGTAAACTCGACGATGGAAAGGAAGCTCGCCATGGCGCGTAAGACCAGCAAAATGCCGGCCCTCACGCCTGCCGAAAAGCGCCTGCGCAACACCCACTGCAAGCTGCGGGAGGCTCTGGAACGACTGGTGAAGGGTCTGCCCACACACCCGGACCTGCAAAAGCGATCCTACCGGCTGACCGTCGCGACGCTCGCGCGCGAAGCGCGCGTCGGCCGCAATGCGATCTACGCCAACCATCGATCGATCATCGACGAATTACGCCGCGCCAGTGATCGCAAGGTCGTTCCCGAGAAGCTCGCAGCCTGGGAAGACAAACTCGCCCAGCAGCGCGCTCTGATCCAGGTCTTGCAGATCGAGGAGCGGCGTATGGTGACGGAAAATGCCGTCCTGCTGAAGCGCATCCTCGACGCCGAAACGGAAGTTGAGCGGCAGAAGCGTCATAATGCCCGCCTGATCGCCGAACGCGATCGCGCCGTGAAACCAGTGCCGTTCACTCGCGGGCCAAAATCCTGACGTCGTCTACGATTGCCGGTTTGTGTCGGTGCGGTCGCCGAAGGACAACCGTCGCCCCATCTATTGCCTGCGACAATCATGCGCGGCATGATCTGCGGCATGCTTGACCCCTTCGATCCAGACAGCTTCATTGTGCGCGCCGAGGTTCATATCCTCGGCATCGAGCCCAAGATCAGCCGCACTCTCGAACTGCCAGTCACTCTCAACCTAGCCCAACTCCACGAGGTGCTGCAGGCCGCCTTTGGCTGGACCGACAGCCATCTGCATCAGTTCAATATTGGCGGTCTCATCTACGGAGCTCCAGAGTTCGATGACGATGGTCTGTCCGACAGCAGGATCTTCGAGGCGACCGAGGTCAGGATGATCGACCTTCACTTCCCCGACGATCCCGGCGAAAACCCTCTCACGATCCTCTACGAATACGACTTCGGCGACAATTGGCGTCATCTGCTGCGCTTGGAGCGCGTCGCGCGCGATGAGAGTGCCCAATATCCTCGCTGTATCGCCGCCGCACGCTCAGGACCCCCCGAAGACGCTGGTGGGCCTTCAGGCTATGCCAACTTCCTTGAGGCC
This sequence comes from Bradyrhizobium frederickii, assembly GCF_004570865.1. Lineage (GTDB taxonomy): Bacteria > Pseudomonadota > Alphaproteobacteria > Rhizobiales > Xanthobacteraceae > Bradyrhizobium > Bradyrhizobium frederickii. The sequence goes on along the minus strand of NZ_SPQS01000057.1, from coordinate 6,853 downwards.
TGGCTCGACCCCGACCATGAAGAACATAACGCGATGCATCGATGGGCTGGCCGCAAGTTCCACCCGGAGTCCTGCAATCTCGACGACATCAACAAGGCTATCGCCCAAGCACTACGCGCATCAAAGGGCGACTATCGCTTCCGTCGAGAAAGCCATCGTGATCGACGCCAACCGGCTGCGCTTCAGCGCCAAAGAGACACCCAAAATGCACGGCGCAGCCAAAAAGACTAGAGAATCAACGTCGTCCCGCTAACAGGACACTTGACGCATAACCTAACCCTTGCACCCCATTGACCAGTTCCGAGCCTTCCAAGCTATGCGCGAAAAGGGCCGGACCGAGGAGGACATCGCCGCTGCTTTCTTCACGTCGGTCAATGTCGTGAAGCAGCGCCTGCGTCTCGCCTCGGTCTCGCCCGCGTTGCTCGACGTCTATGCCGAAGACGGCATGTCACTCGATCAGCTCATGGCCTTCACCGTCACTGCCGATCATGCACGCCAGGAGCAGGTCTGGCAGGCGATCTCCGGGTCGTGGCAGAAGGAGCCCTATCAGATCCGCCGCATGCTGACGGAGAAGACGGTACGCGCTTCTGATCGACGAGTCGTGTTTGTCGGCCTCGACGTCTACGAGGCGGCCGGCGGCACGGTGCTGCACGACCTCTTCCAGTTCGACGACGGCGTTGGCTGGAGGATGTCGCTCTGCTCGACAGCCTGGTCGCCGAGAAGCTGAAGGCAGAGGCGGAAACAATCGCCTCCGAAGGCTGGAAGTGGATTGAGGTCGCCGCGACCGATTTTCCCTACGGCCACACCCAGGGCTTGCGTGAGCTGGATGGCGTACGCGCCGAGCTCACGGCCGAAGAGCAGGCGACGATCGAGGCGCTCAATGCCGAACAAGCCAGGCTCGAAGCCGAGTATGACAGTGTGGACGAGCTCCCCGACGACGTTGACCTGCGGCTCGGCGAGATCGAGACGGCTCTCGCCGTCTTCGACAATCGACCCACCATCTATCAGCCGGCCGACATCGCCCGCGCGGGCGTGTTTGTCGGCATCGACGCCGAGGGCAGGCTGTCGGTCGATCGCGGCTATGTGCGGCCGGAGGACGAATTGCCTGCGGTCGAGCCGGGGCAGGGTAGCGACGGCGAACCTGTCGTCTCGGTTGATCCAGACGGCGCGGAACCATCGGGGCCGGTCGTCCGGCGCGCCGTCATCACCGTCGGCGGTCAGGCTGCGGAGGCCGAGGACGAGGATGATGATGCGGTGAAGCCGCTGCCGGACCGCCTGTTGACCGAGCTCACGGCGGAGCGGACGCTGGCGCTGCGCGACAAGCTGGCGACCATGCCTTCGGTCGCCTTCCAGGCGGTGCTGCACAAATTCTGCCTCGACGTCTTCTCCCGCTATTACTCCCATGGCACGGCGATGGAGGTCTCCGTGCGCACGGCCAGCTTCCCGGTTCAGGCGCAGGGGCTGAAGGACGCGCCCGCTGCCAAGGCGATCGACGCGCGCCACAAGACCTGGGAGGAACGAATGCCGAAGGACAAGGCGGGCCTCTGGGATTGGCTCACGGGCCTCACGGGCGACGAGCAAGCCGCGCTCTTTGCGCACTGCGCCTCGTTCGGTGTCAACGCGCTGTACGAGAAGGGCGATCGCTACGGCGGCGGGGTCACGCCGCACATGGTCGAGCAGCGCATCACTGATGCCGATCGCATCGCCAGGGCCGTCGATCTCGACATGGTAGAAGCTGGCTGGCGCCCGACCGTCGAGAATTATCTCGGTCGGGTGCCGAAGCGCCGCATCCTGGAGGCGGTGCGGGAAGGCGCCGGCGAGCGGGCCGCCCAGCTGATTGACCATCTGAAGAAGGGCGACATGGCCAAGGAGGCCGAACGCCTCCTGGCCGAGACCGGCTGGCTGCCCGAGCCCCTGAAAAGGGCCGACGCCGACCACGCGGCGACCGTCCACACCGCCGAGCCCGAGGGCGATGGCGCGGCGCTGCCGGAATTCCTCAGCCATGACGACGAGGAAGCTCCGAGCGACGAGGCGGACGACCCGCACATGGTTGCTGCCGAGTAGGTAGAAAGACCGGCTGGGGCGACGAATGTCGCCCCAGCCTATTCTTATGCGCTGCGGGCCACCTGTGGTCGCACCCGCAGGCCGTCGATCCAGATCGCGACCCTGCCGGCGGCAACGAGGCCTGAGGTTTCCGCCACGAACCGTCGCACCGCCCGCGTGCTGCTCACTTCGAAGCGATGTCGATAGCCCTGGGCTACGGCACGATCGGTGAAGCCTTTCAAGGCAGCACACCCTGCGGCTTCCTGGACCTCGAACTGAACCCTCCACCGCGTGCGTCGGGGCCGAACATCATCGAGAACCTCGACGCTGATGCGGTGCTTACCCCCGTTGCGAACGGTTACGGGTTCGATCTTCTTGCTGGGAAATTTTAAAATCTGAGCCATCAAATCCTCCTTCATTGTGCGAGGCGGTTCGATGGTGTTGTCGGGAGCTCGCGAACCGCATGCCGAGACCCGACCCGCGCAAAGGCGCGGATGCAGGTCAGCGGCGGCCTGTTGACCAGACCATTCAGCTCTTGAGGCTCACGCCACAAGCGGTTCTTGCCGCGCAATGCGCAGCGACCCTGACAGGGTAAAAGTAGTGTCCCATCCGCAACGTTTCAAGGTGTCGGGCAGAGAGTGAGAGGCGGGCCGGGACGGGTTTGAGCCGGTGCGGTCGAGAGAGAGCGCCCGCCGGCTCGCCCGCTCCCGCTCTCGTTAAGGCTTCCCTCATGAACAACGTTTCCCCGATCGCGGCCGAGCAGGCCGCGCCGATTGCATCTGTCTGCGCTCCTGACGGCGCCAGCGTCATCATCGCTGCGGCCGAACAGCTCCTGCCACATCTCGAGCGCGGCCAACGCGTTGACGCCGAGATCCTGCGCACCGCCTTGGAAGCGGCCTTCGGCGCATCCGATGCGACGGGCGCCTGGGATTGGAAGACGGCTTACGACGTCTGCGAGGCGGCTACGGTCTTGTTCCTGCGCAAGTACGGAAAGGCACTGTTCCGTAAAGCCGGCTCTCCGGCTTTGCGACTTTCCGCGTTGTCGAAAGTCGCCGGCCTTCTCCCAACCCACACGCGCGGCTCGGCCGAAAGCGAGGTCTTTCAGCAGTTCTCGACGCCGATCCCCCTCGGGCTGGCGACGCTTACTGCTGCCGCCTTTACGCCGGCGGATCGCGTGCTGGAGCCGTCCGCAGGCACCGGCCTGCTCGCCATTCTCGCCGAGATCGCCGGCGGCACGCTCGTCGTGAATGAACTCGCCGAGACCCGCGCCGCGCTGCTCGCTTCCCTCTTTCCGGCCATCCCTGTCACGCGCTTCGATGCGGCCCAAATCGACGATCACCTCGATCCCGCCGCCATCCCAAGCGCCGTGCTGATGAACCCGCCATTCTCGGCGATGGCGAATGTTGCTGGCCGCATGGCCGACGCGGCGTACCGTCACATCGCCTCGGCCCTGGCGCGTCTCGCCGATGGCGGTCGGCTGGTTACGATCACCGGCGCCAACTTCTCACCCGAAAGCTCAGTTTGGCGCGACGCCTTCGCGCGGTTGCAGGAACGTGGCCGCGTGGTGTTGACCGCCGCAATCGCCGGCGTGGTCTATGCCAAGCACGGCACCAGCATCGAGACCCGCCTGACGATCATCGACAAGGCGCCGGCCGATGACCCACATGTGTTCCCGCAGTCGCCGGGAATGGCGCCCGACGTCGCGAGTCTGCTCCGCTGGATCGGCGAACACGTTCCACCTCGCCTGACCATCGCGCTTCCCGTGTCAGCCTCGCTCGCGCCGCGCACCGTGCGCGGCTATCTCGCACGGGCTGCGATACAGCCCGCCAAGGCGTCGGTCAGCGATCCCGAAGCCGTCGACCTCACCTATGAGACAATCGACTGGGCGCCGCCCGAGGGCGCGCATCTCACTGAGGCCATCTACGAGGAATACCGGCTTCAGTCGATCCGGATTGCCGGTGCGCAGGCGCACCCGACCAAGCTGGTGCAGTCGGCCGCGATGGCCTCGGTCGCGCCACCGAAGCCGAGCTATCGGCCGCACCTGCCGGCGAGCCTCGTCAGCGATGGCATCCTGTCCGACGCCCAGCTCGAGACGGTGATCTATGCCGGCGAGGCGCATGGTGACTATCTTGCTGGCGCCTGGACGGTCGATGAGACGTTCGACCTCGTCACGGCCGCCCGCGACGATGCGCCGAATGCGGTCCGTTTCCGTCGCGGCTTCATGCTCGGCGATGGGACCGGCGCCGGCAAGGGTCGCCAGTCGGCTGGCATCATCCTCGACAACTGGCTGAAGGGCCGGCACAAGGCGGTCTGGATTTCCAAGTCCGACAAGCTGCTGGAAGACGCGCAGCGCGACTGGTCGGCGCTCGGCATGGAGCGTCTGCTCGTCACACCGCTCTCGCGCTTCGCGCAAGGGCGCCCGATCCTTCTCTCCGAAGGCGTCCTATTTTTAACCTACGCTACGCTGCGGTCCGACGACCGCGGCGAGAAGCTTTCGCGCGTCCGGCAGATCGTTCAATGGTTGGGCTCCGACTTCGACGGCGTCATCATCTTCGACGAGAGCCATGCCATGCAGAATGCCGGTGGCGGCAAGGGGAAGCGGGGCGATGTCGCCCCCTCGCAGCAGGGTCGTGCGGGCTTGCGCCTGCAGCACGCGCTGCCGAACGCCCGCGTCGTGTATGTCTCGGCGACCGGCGCAACCACGGTCCACAATCTCGCTTATGCCCAGCGGCTCGGGCTCTGGGGCGACGAGGATTTTCCGTTCGCCACCCGCGCTGAGTTCGTCGAGGCGATCGAGGGGGGCGGCGTCGCAGCGATGGAGGTGCTCTCCCGCGATCTTCGCTCGCTCGGTCTCTACACCGCACGCTCGCTCTCTTACGACGGTGTCGAGTACGAACTGGTCGAGCACCAGCTCACCGACGAGCAGCGGCGCATCTACGACGCCTACGCCGGTGCCTTCAGCGTCATCCACAATCACCTCGACGCGGCGATGCAGGCCGCCAACATCACCGGCGAGACAGGCACACTCAATCGCCAGGCGAAGTCGGCTGCGCGCTCGGCCTTCGAGTCGGCCAAGCAGCGTTTCTTTGGCCATCTGCTCACCAGCATGAAGACGCCGACCCTGGTCCGCTCCATCGAGCGGGACTTGGCCGACGGCCATGCCGCGGTGATCCAGATCGTCTCGACAGGCGAGGCGCTGATGGAGCGCCGGCTCGCCGAGATCCCACCTGCGGAATGGAACGACGTCCGCGTCGACATCACGCCGCGCGAGTACGTGTTGGATTACCTCGCCCATTCTTTCCCAGTGCAGCTCTACGAGCCCTTCACCGACAGCGAGGGCAATCTCTCGTCCCGACCCGTCTTCCGCGACGGGCAGCCGGTCGAGAGCCGCGAGGCCGTCGCCCGCCGCAATGAGCTGATCGAGCGGCTCGCTTCGCTTCCGCCTGTTCCCGGCGCGCTCGACCAGATCGTGCAGCGTTTCGGCACGGACCTCGTGGCGGAAGTCACGGGGCGTTCGCGGCGCGTGGTCCGCAGGGGTGACCGCCTTGCCGTCGAGAACCGGGCCGCCTCCGCCAATCTCGCCGAGACTGCCGCCTTTATGGATGACGTAAAGCGTGTGCTGGTCTTCTCGGACGCTGGCGGCACCGGGCGCAGCTATCACGCAGAGCTGTCAGCGCGAAACCGGCGGCTCCGCGTCCACTATCTGCTCGAGCCGGGCTGGAAGGCCGATGCCGCGATCCAGGGTCTTGGTCGAACCAACCGCACCAACCAGGCGCAGCCACCGCTCTTTCGACCGATCGCCACCGACGTGAAAGCCGAGAAGCGCTCCCTATCGACCATCGCCCGCCGCCTCGACACGCTCGGCGCCATCACGCGCGGCCAGCGCCAGACCGGCGGCCAGGGTCTGTTCCGGCCCGAGGACAATCTGGAGAGCCACTACGCCCGAGATGCGTTGCGCCAACTCTATCTGCTGCTGGTGCGCGGCAAGGTCGAAGGCTGCTCGCTCCAGATGTTCGAGGACACCACGGGTTTGAAGCTCATGGACGCGAACGGCATCAGGGACGACTTGCCGCCGATCACCACGTTCCTGAACCGGTTACTCGCGCTCACCATCGACCTGCAAGGTGTGCTGTTCACCGCCTTCGAGCAGTTGCTGAACGCCAAGGTCGAGGGCGCCATCGCCAGCGGCGTCTATGACGTCGGGCTCGAAACGCTCCAGGCCGAGAGCTTCCTCGTCACCGACCGGCGCACGATCTACACCCATCCGGCCACCGGCGCGGAGACGCGTCTCCTCACCATCACCGAACGCCGGCGCAATCGTCCCATGATGCTGGATCAAGCGCTCTATTATCTCGCCGATGCTCGGGCGGTGCTACTGGTCAACGAGCGCTCGGGCCGCGCCGCGGTGCAGATCCGTGCCCCTAGTACCCGGAATCAGAGCTGAGTGATACGGCGGCCTTTGAAACGACGTTGACGGACCTTTTTCTTGGTCCAGACGAAGGGCTCGGCTTTATCGTTGTACGCGTTGACGTAGGCATCGATGTGTTCCTGAAGCTGCTTGAGGCTTGTGAAGGAGGTGCCGCTAAGTGACTGCCCCTGCAGGATCGAGAACCAGACCTCGACCTGATTGAGCCAGGAGGCGCTTGTTGGCGTGAAATGAAATTGCACGTTGGGGTGGGCCTTGAGCCAGTGCTCGTTTTTCTTGTGGGTGTTGAGGTTGTCGAGGATGACGTGAAGCTTGCGGCTCGGAAAGGCCGCGGTGACGCTGTTCATGAAGTCGAGAAACTCGACGCGACGACGGCGTTTTGAA
>NZ_SPQS01000056.1 GCF_004570865.1 Bradyrhizobium frederickii | reverse complement strand
GGGTCCAGGAGATCTTGGAATTGTTGCCGCGGCAATCGCCACGCTTGGTGACGAAATTGTAGATGCCGCCCTTGCCTTCCGAATTGCCGGGATACCAGTTCTGCACCGTCGAATATTTGATCTCGGCATCGTCATGAGCGATGAGCTCGACCACGGCGGCGTGCAGCTGGTTCTCGTCGCGCTGCGGCGCGGTGCAGCCCTCGAGATAGGAGACGTAGGAGCCCTTGTCGGCGATGATCAGCGTGCGCTCGAACTGGCCGGTATTGCGCTCGTTGATGCGGAAATAGGTCGACAGCTCCATCGGGCAGCGCACGCCGGGCGGCACGTAGACGAACGAGCCGTCGGAGAACACCGCCGAGTTCAGCGTCGCATAGAAATTATCCGAGGTCGGCACCACGGAGCCCAGATATTTCTGCACCAGCTCGGGATGCTCGCGGATCGCTTCCGAGATCGGCATGAAGATCACGCCGGCCTTCTTCAGCTCCGCCTTGAACGTGGTCGCAACCGAGACCGAATCGAACACCGCGTCGACCGCGATCTTGCGGCGGGCGGGATCTTCCTCGCCCACCTTGGGCTCGACGCCTTCGAGCATGGCAACTTCCCGCAAGGGGATGCCGAGCTTCTCGTAGGTCTTCAGGATCTCCGGATCGATCTCGTCGAGCGAGGTGACCGTCTTCTTCGGCTTCGGCGCCGAATAGTAATAGAGGTCCTGGAAGTCGATCTTGGGATAGTCGACGCGGGCCCAGGTCGGCTCCTGCATGGTCAGCCAGCGCCGATAGGCCTCGAGCCGCCACTGGAGCATCCAGGCGGGCTCGTTCTTCTTCTCAGAGATAAACTTGACGGTCTCTTCCGACAGCCCCTTGGGGGCCTTGTCGGACTCGATCAGGGTCTCAAACCCATAACGATACTGGTCGACGTCGATGCGCTTCACGCGCTCGACCGTCTCTTGTACGGCTGGCATTCCATCCTCCGCTCGCGGTTTCAAGGACCGCGGTGGATCAAACTCGGACGAGTCTTACGGTGTCTAATACGATGTTTTTTGGCGGAAAGCACGGGCTTAGAACCGTTCAAGCCGTGTTTCGTCGCTTAGCTCTTAAGTAGGGTATTACCGAGCTTTCGCCAAGCCTCCAACGCCCTGTTAATGTGATCTGGTTCCGTGGACCAGCCCAGACTGAGACGCACCGCTCCCTGCGCCACCGCGGGGTCGAAGCCCATGGCCGAAAGAACGTGGGACGGCTGGACCTTGCCGGAGGAGCAGGCCGAGCCGGAGGAGACGGCGATTCCTTCGAGGTCGAAGCCGATCACCGCGGTCTCGGCCTTGAGTCCCGGTGCCGTGAACAGGACGGTATTTGGCAACCGCTCGGCGCCATCTGAGAAGATGGTTGTGCCCGCGACCCCCCGGATGCCATTTTCCAAGCGAATTCTAAGGGTTGTCATGCGCTCCGCATGCTCCGGCAGAGCCTGAAGCGCGATCTTGACCGCCGCGCCAAAGCCGGCGATGCCGGCGACATTCTCGGTTCCCGCGCGACGGTTGAGCTCCTGCCCGCCGCCCCGCAGCACCGGCTCCAGTCCGAGGATCCCCTCGGCCACAACCAGCGCGCCGACGCCCTTGGGGCCGCCGATCTTGTGCGCAGAAAATGTCGCAAGGTCGGCGCCGACTGTCTTGATGTCGAACGGGATTTTCCCCAGAGCCTGGATCGCATCGATATGCAGGAGGCCACCGGCCTCGTGAACGATCCGTGCCGCCTCGGCGACCGGCTGGAGCGCGCCCGTCTCGTTGTTGGCGGCCATGATCGAGACCAGCGCCGGCGGCCCGTCCGCGAGCCGTGCCTTCAGGTGTTCGAGATCGACCACGCCGGTGCGCGTGACGCGGATCAGACCGATCCTGTCCACCGGGAACCGGCCACCCGCCAGCACCGAGGCGTGCTCGACCGCCGAGACCAGCAGCCGCTCGACAGGTCCGCCGGATGGTCCCCGCAACCCCAGCGACAGGGCCAGCGCATTGGCCTCGGTTCCCGCCGAGGTGAAGACGACGTTCCGCGGCAACGCGCCGACCGCCAAGGCAAGTTCGGCTCGGGCCTCCTCGACCAATCGTCGTGCCTCTCGTCCCTCGGCATGGACCGACGACGGGTTGCCGACCAGGTCAAAGGCCGCAACCATCGCCGCCCGGGCCTCGGGCCGCAGCGGCGTGGTCGCGTTCCAGTCGAGATAGACACGGGTCGGCATCTCGCCCTCTTAGCACCTTTTGCCATCCGGCCAATCGGACAGCGGCGCGCATCAGGCCGGCTGGTGCTGCTCCGTCGCGGCAACCGTCCGCGGCAGCGCCCGCAATCCGAACAGCGGCCGCAGCCAAGCGATGCGCCGGACCATTTCATAGGTCGCCACACATATGAGCGCGGTCCCGATGACGACAATGGAGGCCTCGGCCCCAACCGGAAGGCCGCCGCCGCGCAAAGCATGCGCGATCACGATGATCGCGGTCTGATGCACGATGTAGTACGGGAAGATCGCGTCGGTCAGATAGCGCCGCACGGGGCTGTCGGCGGTGACGTGGTGTCGCGTAAAGCCCAACACGGCGGCGATCGCGAGCCATTGGTAGCAACCATAGGCCGAGGCGGCGGCCCACTTCAGCGCGGGCGACGGCGCGAACAATCCGGCGCGAACAAGGATGAAGGCCGAGAAGCAGGCCGCTGCAGCCACCAGAGCCGCCCAGCGCCGGCGCTCGAGCTCGTGCCAGATCCCATCTTGCTTGGCGAGCAGGAAACCGATCAGGAAGGCGGTGGCGTGGTCGGCGTGGTTGTACCAGTCGCCGAACAGCGCATGCGTCGACGGGAAGGCCGGAAACAGCACCAGGCGCCAGGCCACATACAGCACGCAAGGCGCGATCAGGAGCCATGGCCCGGCGAGCACGCCGGCCAGCTTGCGGCCAAGCCAGTCAGCGCCGGCCGGCCACAGCGCGAGCACGCCGATCAAGGCCAGCGTGTAGACCCACAGATAGACCACGAACCAGAGATGGTTCCAGGTTGGCAGCACGATGCAGGGGTTCGGACAGAACTGCGCGCCGAAGGCGAAGTAATGCCTGGTATAGAAATCGAGAAAGCCCGCGGGATAGCCGAGGCTCTCGACGATCTGGAGATAGGATTGCGGCGGCACGATCACGAGCATGCCGAAAATGAGCGGGATCAAGAGCCGGGCCGACCGGGCACCGGCAAGCGAGGCCAAGGTCGATTTGTCGAGCATGAAGCGGGTGGCAACCCCGGACACCAGGAACAGCAGCGATAGTCGCCAGGGGTTGAGGAACAGCATCACCGGTTCCAGCCAGGTCAGCCGGTGCACGCTCTTGATGTGAAATCCCCAGGACACGTAGAGCATGCCGACGTGGTAGAAGATCAGCAGCCCGAACGCTAAAATCCGCACCCAGTCCAGATCGATGCGCCTGTCCGAGCTTTGGAATTGCTGTGGTGTTGTCATGGTTTTCTGCTCCTTGACGGGACGACGAACGCGGTTTGCGGGCCATGGCTGACACCGAAAATGCTCCGCCGACGCCGCGCGTCGAGCCGGTTTGGGATCAGAATCGGACGCGACGGGATGAGCCGCCGGCGGCTGGGACGAATAGCGGGCCTTTTGGGATCAGCGGGGGCGACCGGACGACGTTCGCCGCGATCGCGGCGGTCGCGCTCGCGATCGGAATCGTCAATGCATTCTCAGGCGCTCAGGACGCGGCCTGGCGCGGCGACAACTACGACATCGGCCGGCGGCTGTTCTGGGAGATGTCGAGCATCTCCGTCATCCTGCTGCTGCTGCCGATCCTGGTGCTGGCGGTCCGCCGCATGCGCCGGGCATCCGGCCTCGCCGCCCGCGCAGCAATCGGGGCGATCACCCTGCTCGGCTTCTCGGCCCTCCACATCACCGGCATGGTCTGGTTGCGCAAGCTTGCGCTCTGGCTCGCCGGTGGCGCCTACGATTTTCGTTTCTCGCTCGCGACGGTCCTGTACGAATTCCGCAAGGATGCGGTGGCCGTCGTCCTGATCGCCGGCACGATCTGGCTGCTCGAAAGCCGGCGCGAGCTGAAGACCGCCGCAGCAGCTCCCTCGGCGCCGCCCACCCCGCCACAGCCGTCGTCGCCTGATGTGATCTGGTTGCGCGACGGGACCAGTCGCATTCGCGTGGTGCCGCGCGACATCCTCTGGGTCGCGTCCGCCGGCAATTACATCGAATACAGCCTCGCCGACGGCACCCAGCACCTGATCCGGGGCACACTGGCGGCGGCGGAAAGCGAGCTGGCGCGCTTTTCCATCGTTCGCGTTCATCGGACCAAGCTTGCCAATCTCGACCGGGTGCGCGGCGTGGACCTCAAGGCGTCCGGGGATTTTGAGCTCGCCTTCGACAACGGCCAGACGCTCGGGGGCAGCCGGCGCTACCGGCCGGCGGTCGCCTCGCTCGGAAGCCGAACCACCCCGGACGGAATCGCCACCGCCGATCGACCAGCGATCCATAAACCGTCGTGATTCCAATTGGTTGAGCGCTTCCCTCCGGCGAAGCGGACGGCTCCTGACGTGGTCCGGTTGATTTCAGGCTGATGCCGGTTGTGGTCGCCGGGCCGGACATGACGCTGCCATGACCGGCTAAGCTCTTGAGCCCATTGAGAGATGTCGAAGAAGCTTGCTTTTTCACCCTTGCCTCGTGTTAGAAGCGCGCGTCAGTTCACCTGCGCGCCACTCGCGCATCATCCGAGGGCGCGCCTCTCCACCTTTCATCCGTGCTCTCGGCGGCGGCAACGCCGGGAGAGCCACAATCGGACGATTGCGCAGGGATCACCTCCAAGGGACTCAATCAGAGACATCCATGCCTGAAGTCATTTTCACCGGCCCTGCCGGCCGCCTCGAGGGTCGCTATCACCCGGCCAAGCAGAAGAACGCGCCGATCGCGATGATCCTGCATCCGCATCCGCAGTTTCACGGCACGATGAACCATCAGATCGTGTACCAATGCTACTACGCCTTCGCGCATCGCGGCTTCTCGGTGCTGCGCTTCAACTTCCGCGGCGTCGGCCGCAGCCAGGGCTCGTTCGACCACGGCACCGGCGAGTTGTCGGATGCCGCCGCAGCGCTCGACTGGGCACAGACCATCAATCCCGAAGCGCGCGCCTGCTGGGTCGCCGGCTTCTCCTTCGGCGCCTGGATCGGCATGCAGCTCCTGATGCGCCGCCCCGAGGTCGAGGGCTTCATCTCGATCGCGCCGCCGGCCAATCTCTACGACTTCTCGTTCCTCGCGCCCTGCCCGTCGTCGGGCCTGATCGTGCACGGCGAGAAGGACGCGGTGGTGCCGCCCAAGGACGTCAACACGCTGGTCGAGAAGCTGAAGACGCAGAAGGGCATCGTGATCGACCAGCAGATCATCCCCGGCGCCAACCACTTCTTCGACGCCAAGCTCGAGCCGCTGATGGAGACCATCACGGCCTATCTCGACATGCGTCTGGCCAACGTGCGCTGACGGGCGCAGCTCAAGCAAGCTTGAGCGCGGCGATCCCCATCAACACGAGCGCGATGCCCGCAAGCTTCATCGCGCTCAAGCTCTCACCGAACAGTACGACGCCCATGATGAACGTGCCGGCAGCCCCGATGCCGGTCCACACCGAGTAGGCGACGCCGACCTCGAGCACCTTCAAAGCGCGCCCGAGCAGGAACACGAACGCTGCGAGCAGCACGAGCGAAACGATGCTCCAGCCCACGCGCGTGTAGCCTTCTGCATACTTCATCGAGATCGCCCAGCCGACATCGAGCGCACCGGCGACTACCAGCATCAGCCATGCGACAGATGAGGACATTTGCGTTGCGCTCAGGCCGCGAGCTTGAGCAGATGCGCGTCGTGGCGAGCGAGGAAGGCGCGCAGCAATTGCGGATAGTCTTCACCAACAGCAGTGCGGACGCTCGGACGCTTCGCCAGTTCGGCGCGCCATGCCCGGACTTTCGGGACATCGCGGAAGATGCCGTGCTCGGTCAGTTCGTCGAACAGATCGAAATAGCGGAAGACCGGCGCGAACACGGCGTCGACAAGGCTGAATTGCTCGCCGGAGAAAAAGGGGCCTGCGCCAAGCGCGGCTTCGACACGCGCGAACTTCGACACCAGCGCCTGACGCTTGCTCTCGAAGGTCGCCGGGTCGGTCGTCGTCTCCAGGCCCCAGAGATCGCCGAGGATCGCCGAGCCGAACTCCATCCAGGCGCGATGCTCGGCCCGCTTGAGAGCATCCGCTGGATGCAGCCGCGCACCGCCTTGCGTCTCCTCGATGTACTCGCAGATCACGTTGCTCTCGAACAGCGCGACCTCGCCCTGCTCCGTCGTCACCACCAGCACCGGCACCTTGCCGAGCGGCGAGAGTTTTAGAAACCAGTCTGGCTTGTTGGCGAGATCGATGTCGATCCGCTCGAACGGCACGCCCTTTTCCTTCAGCGCGATCACGGCGCGCTGCACATAGGGGCAAAGCTTGTGGCTGATCAGTTTCAGTGAAGCGGTCATGGCAATGGTCCCGGCGATTAGATGCAACTGCATTAATATAGATGCACTTGCATATATCCGTCAAGGTCAGTGCATCTGCATCAACCGCTCGTGATTGGGACGCCACCTCAAGGTCTGGCGATCACTCCGCCCGTCATCGGCATCGGCACGCCCGTGGTGGCCGGATACGACAGCGGCAGGCCCTTCAGGCCGCGGGCGGCGAGGAAGCCGAAGGCCTGGGCCTCGATGGCGTCGGACGCCCAGCCGAGGATCTCGGCGGCCTCGACGGTGGCTGACCCCACCCGCTCCCGCAGCATCCGCAGCATGGTGAGGTTGCGGGCGCCACCGCCGCAGACGATCCAGCTCCGTGGCCGCCGTGGCAACAACGGGACGACGCGGGCGATCGCCGCCGCGGTGAAGGCGGTCAGGGTCGCGGCGCCGTCGGCCGGCGCGACGTCGCCGAGCTTGAGCGAAGCAAAGTCGTTGCGATCGAGCGATTTCGGTGGAGGCAACGCGAAGAACGGGAGCTCCAGCGCCCGCGCGATCCAGGCCTCGTCGGCCTTGCCGAGAGCTGCGAATTTTCCTTCCGCGTCGAACGCCTGATTCATGGTGCGGTACATGAAATCGTCCAGCAGCGCATTGCCGGGGCCGGTATCGCAGGCGATCAGCGTGTCGCCGTCGATATAGGTGATGTTGGAGACGCCGCCGATATTGACCACGACGATCGGTCCCTCGCGGTCCAGCGAATTGGCGAGCGCGCGGTGGTAGACCGGTACGAAGGGCGCGCCCTGCCCGCCGGCCTCGACATCGGCGGCACGGAAATCATACATCACGGGAATATGGATCGCTCTCGCCAATGCAGGGCCATCACCGATCTGCACCGTCAGCCGTTTTTCAGGCCGGTGCAGCACGGTCTGCCCGTGGAAGCCGACGATGTCGATGTCCTCCGGCCTCATACGGTTCTGCGTCAGGAAGCTGGCCACAGCCTCGGCATGGGCCTGCGTCACCGCCCGCTCGGCCTCGGCCAGAACGCCTGGGCGCGCATCGCGCTGGGTCAAATGCACGGCTTCGCCCAGGGCCTGACGCAGCAGATTGCGCTCTGCAGGATGATAGGCCCGGTAGCCGGACGGTCCGAACGCCTTGACCTGTTTTCCATCGGTTTCGATCAGCGCGACATCCACCCCGTCCAGCGAGGTGCCGCTCATCAGACCGAGTGCCGTCAACATCATGGATCAGCGTCCTCAAGACCCGTTCCGGCATGCCGATCTTGTGCCAGAGGGACACATCTTATAATGCCACATCGCCAAGTGACGGGCGGCCATCGGGTTCCCACGCAAGACCCTTAAATTGCCCCCAAAACAGTAAACCAAGAATTGTTGGGCATGCCGACAGATGACTGTATTTAAATCGGATTTCCTCAATATCCTGCAGGAACGTGGGTTCATCCACCAGTGCTCCGATTTCGAGGGGCTGGACGTGCTCGCCGCCAAGGGCGAAGCGACCGCCTATGTCGGCTACGATTGCACCGCCCGCTCGCTGCACATCGGCAATTATCTGACCATGATGATGCTGCACTGGCTGCAGCAGTCCGGCAACAAGCCGATCACGCTGATGGGCGGCGGCACCACCATGGTCGGCGATCCCTCGGGCAAGGACGAGACGCGCGCGATGCGCACCGTCGCCGAGATCGAGGACAACAAGGCCTCGATCCGCGGCGTCTTCGCAAAGGTGCTGCGTTATGGCGAGGGCAAGAGCGACGCCATCATGCTCGATAATGCGGAGTGGCTGACCAGGCTGAACTGGATCGAGATGCTGCGCGACGTCGGCCGGCACTTCTCGGTCAACCGCATGCTCACCATGGACTCCGTGCGGCTGCGCCTCGAGCGCGAGCAGGAGATGAGCTTCATCGAGTTCAACTACATGGTCTGCCAGGCCTACGACTTCGTCGAGCTGGCCAAGCGTACCGGCTGCAAATTGCAGATGGGCGGCTCGGACCAGTGGGGCAACATCATCATGGGCGTCGATCTCGGCCGCCGCATGGGCACGCACCAGCTGTTCGCGCTGACGACGCCGCTGCTGACCACCGCGTCGGGCGCCAAGATGGGCAAGACCGCGCAAGGCGCGGTGTGGCTCAACGCCGACCAGTTCAGCCCTTACGATTTCTGGCAGTACTGGCGCAACACCGAGGATGCCGACGTCGGCAAATTCCTGAAGCTGTTCACGACGCTGCCGATCGCCGAGATCAAGAAGCTCGAAGCGCTCGGCGGCTCGGAGATCAACGAGGCCAAGAAGGTGCTCGCCACCGAAGCGACCGCGCTGCTGCACGGCAGCGACGCCGCAAACGAAGCGGCCGAAACCGCGCGCCGCACCTTCGAGGAAGGCGCGCTCGCCGAGAGCCTGCCGTCCGTGGAAATTCCGCGCGGCGAACTCGACGCCGGCCTCGGCGTGCTCGCCGCCTTCGTCAAGGCGGGCCTCGTTGCCTCCAACGGCGAGGCGCGGCGGCAGATCAAGGGCGGCGGCCTGCGTGTGAACGACGCGCCCGTCACCGACGAGAAGATGGCGCTCTCTGCGGCCAATCTGACGCCGGAAGGCGTGATCAAGCTGTCCTTCGGCAAGAAGAAGCACATCCTGATCAAGCCTGCATAGGCGTATGAGCTTTTCGCTGCTTGTCAGGGTGCGCGGATGCGCGCTCCCTGACGGCAATGGACCAGAACACGCCCAGGGAAACGCGCAAGGAACAAGCCGGCAGCGCCAAGCGCGAGGCGGTGCGCACCGCCCTCGTGGTGCTCTGCCTTTGTTTTACGCTGGCGGTTCTGGGCCGCGGGCTCAGCGAGAGCTTCACCGTTTTCTTGAAGCCGATCTCCGAGAACTTCGGCTGGGACCGCGCGCAGGTCGTCTCGATCTACTCCCTGACCTGGCTGATCAGCGGCCTGACCGCACCATTGGTCGGGCGCCTGTTCGATCATGCTGGCCCGCGCATGGTCTATGCGCTCGGGCTGTTCCTGCTCGGCTCAGCCTTCCTGATTGCAAGCCGGGCCCAAGCCCTGTGGCAATTCCAGCTCTCGATCGGCATCTGTGTCGGTATCGGCGTTGCCTTCATCGGCAACGTGCCGAGCTCGATCCTGCTCGGCCGCTGGTTCGGACCACGGCTGCCGACCGCCATGGCGGTGGTCTATTCGGCGATGGGCGGCGGCGTGCTGGCGCTGCTGCCGGCCTCGCAGCTTCTGATCGATCATCTCGGCTGGCGCGAGACCTACCAGGTCTATGGCCTTGCCGCGCTCGCGCTGCTGGTGCCGCTGCTGCTCCTGCCCTGGCGGATGTTTTCGGCCGGCTCGCCGCATGTCGCCAAGAGAAGCGATCCTGATTTCATCGACAACGGCTGGACGCTGGCGAGCGCGATGCGCCACCATGCCTTCTGGGCGCTGTTCTCGACCTTCTTCTTCACCGCGGTCGGCATGTATGCGATCGCCGCGCAGATCGTCGCTTATCTGATCGACGCCGGCTTCCCGCCGCTCCAGGCGGCGACCGCCTGGGGATTTTCGGGAGTCGTGCTCGTGTTCGGCATGCTGGGCGTGTCCGCACTTGACGGGCTGATCGGGCGGCGGCCGTCGGTGCTGCTCAGCTACGCCATCTCGATCCTCGGCATCGTGCTGCTCTGGCTGCTTCAGTATTATCCTGATGTCTTCCTGCTCACCGGCTTCGTGGTCTGCTTCGGCAGCATGATGGGCTCGCGCGGACCACTGATCACGGCGACCGCGATGAAGATCTTCCGCGGCAAGCGCGTCGGCACGATCTTTGGCACCATCTCGATCGGCAGCGGCCTCGGCTCCGCCTTCGGCTCATGGAGCGGCGGCCTGATCCACGATGTCACGCACGGCTACAATCTGCTGCTCGTTTTTGCACTTGCGAGCGTGATTCTCGGAATGATTCCATTCCTGATCGTCCCCGCCTTGCGGGAGTAAGTCTCCCCGACGTAACTTGCATCCCTCGATGTCACCGGGAAATTACGCATGACATGCGGGCAGCATCCGCAAGAGCTCGGGCACGAACGGACGAACTGCGGTGTCTTGTCCAACATGACGAAAATGTCAGCGCGAAATTGATCTGGGGTGGCTTGCGAGGCGGCGCTGAATACGATCCTAGTCGCGCATTGGATGGAGGGCACAAACCAATGGACTTTCCCTATCTCACTCGCTTTCAACCCGTTCTCTTGAGCCTGTTTCGCTTCATGACCGGCCTGTTGCTGTTTCAGTACGGCGTCGCCAAGATCTTCAAGTTTCCGGTGCTTCCCTACTTCGCCAACATCCCGCCGCTGATCTGGACGGCTGGCGCGCTCGAACTCGTGCTTGGCGCGCTCCTGATGATCGGCCTGTTCACCCGTCTTTCCGCTTTCATCCTCTCGGGCGAGATGGCCTTTGCCTACTTCATGGGCCACATGTTCAAGGGTGAGACGCCGGTGTTCCTGCCGCTGCTCAATGGCGGCACCGCGGCGATCCTGTTCTGCTTCGCCTGCCTCTATCTGTCGGCAGCCGGCGGCGGCTCGGTCAGCGCCGACGCGGCGATGGGCAAGAAATAGCACAGACTTCGTGCGGCGCTGACGCGCCCCGATTTGACAGCAAACAGGACGGCACCGGCAACCGACGGTGCCGTCTCAGCGCGCCCCCAGCACGTTCCAGATCAGAACGAGGGCCGCGACGAGCAGCACAGCCATGATGATGCGATGAACGAATCGAGTCATTGCAGGTCCAGCCAGGCTCTTTAGCTCTCAAAGTCCAAGATCAATTCCTTCCCCCAGACAGGCTTGAGCCTGTCGGCCAGGCGATTTGCCTGCACGATTGCGCATGAGGCTGCGGACGCCGCGCGCGCGGCAGGCCGCCGCATGCCTACGTTCATGATTGGTAAGAACTTCATGCTACCCAGGCGAGCAATAACCATTCCGTAGGGGCTGTCATGAAGCTGCTGAGCCATCTGAAGATCCGCACCAAGCTTGCCAGCATGGTCTGCCTTGCAGCCCTCACAGTCGCGGCCATCATCGGCGTGTCGTCCGTGCTCAGCAAGAGCCGCATGATGGAGGACCGCGTCCAGCAGATGCGGACCGCTGTCGAGTTGCTCTACAATTACGCGCAATCGCTTCAGGACGAGGTTACCGCTGGCAAGCTGACATTGGCCGATGCCAAAGCCCACTTCCACCAGCGCGGACGCCGCATGAATTTCAACGGCAACCAGGGCTACCCCGTCGTCTACAATTCCGACACGTCGCTTCTGTTGAACGGCGCCAACCAGCAGCTCGAGGGTAAGATCACCGGGGCCAAGGATTCCAACGGCGTCCTGATCGCCGACGCCATTGTCAAGGCGGGTGAGCAGACCGCGCAGGGTGGAATCACCTCTTATCTCTACCCCCGTCCCGGCCAGACCGAGCCGGTCCGCAAGACCGTGTACGCGCGCAAATTCGCGCCCTGGAACGCGACCATCAGCTACGGCCTCTATGTCGATGACATCGACGCCGACGTGCGCGCGCTGACGCTGGAGCTCGGCGCGATCGGCACGGGCCTGATGCTGCTGATGGCGGCACTGTCCTGGCTGATCGCCCGCGACGTGCTCAGCGCGCTGGAACGCCAGAAGAATCGCATGCAGGAGATCTCCGAAGGCGCCATCGACAAGCCGGTCGAGGAGACCGATCGCGGCGACGAGATCGGCCGCATGGCCGAGACCCTCGAAATCCTGCGCCAGACGGCATTGACGGCGCGCGCACTGGAGGCCGAACAGGCCGCCACCAAGACGCGCACCGAGCAGGAGAAGCGCGACGCCCTGATCGCGCTTGCCGACCGCTTCGATGCCTCCGTCGGCCAGCTGGTCGGCCTGATGGCTTCCGGCTCCGGCGAGCTCGAGCATACCGCCAAGTCGATGTCCTCGACCGCCGAAGGCACCAACCGCCGCGCCGCATTGGTCGGCACGGCCGCCACCGAAGCCAGTCAGCGTGTCCAGACCGTCGCGGCCGCCGCCGAGGAGCTCTCCTCCTCCATCACCGAGATCAGCCGCCAGGTCGCCCAATCCGCA
Organism: Bradyrhizobium frederickii; assembly: GCF_004570865.1. GTDB lineage: Bacteria > Pseudomonadota > Alphaproteobacteria > Rhizobiales > Xanthobacteraceae > Bradyrhizobium > Bradyrhizobium frederickii. The sequence continues at coordinate 287 of NZ_SPQS01000056.1, read as the reverse complement.
GAGGTCACCGGACGCGCGGTCGACAGCGCCCGCCGCACCGACACGATCGTGCGTGCCCTCTCGGACGGCGCCCAGCAGATCGAGCACGTCGCCGAGCTGATTTCCAACATCGCCGCCCAGACCAACCTGCTCGCCCTCAACGCCACCATCGAGGCCGCGCGCGCCGGCGAAGCCGGCCGCGGCTTTGCCGTCGTCGCCTCCGAGGTGAAGTCGCTCGCAAGCCAGACCGCGGAAGCCACCCGCGAGATCGGCGACAAGATCGCCCAGATCCAGGGCGCGACCAAGGA
>NZ_SPQS01000055.1 GCF_004570865.1 Bradyrhizobium frederickii | reverse complement strand
CATCAGTATGGACGGCCGGGGCGCCTGGCGGGACAACGTGTTCGTTGAGCGGCTGTGGCGCAGCGTCAAATACGAGGAGGTGTATCTGCGGGCCTACGACAGCGTCAGCGACGCTCGCGCCTCGATTGGCCGCTATCTGGACTTCTACAATTGCCGCCGTCCACATTCGAGCCTTGACGGCAGCACACCGGATCAAGCCTACTTCACCCCGCTGCCGCTCCGCACGGCAGCCTAACCCCGGCAGAGGCTCCACTTATCGACGCGGATATTCTGTTCAGACAACCGGGGCCAGCTCATTCGTTAGCGCGGCAACGTTAATCTTCTGACTTTTCGAATTAGCTGCAATAGTGATCTCCGTTGAGAAATCTGCGTCTTGCCCCCAACCCACTCGGCCAAGATAGATGCCGGAATTGTCCCATTCACGCGCTGGCGTGACCACTCATCAGGGCGTAGCTTTGATAGTTTCCCGCGTGACCGTTGATTCTCAATACCAGACGATGGTCTTTGCCCTGTGATGAGATATGACCATTCGCGTAGATCTTGATAAAACTGTCTGAAACGGATGCGAATTTAATATCAAAAGTGGAAACGCTGCCGAATTCCTTAGTCACGGCCTTTGTATTGCTCAGCACTTCTTGCGCGTGAAGGCCGTCCCACGTCAGTAGAGTTGCGAACAGAAGTAAGGGGAAGATTGCGCGATGATGTTTCGCAAATGCAGTCTCCAGCGGGTGAGGCTGCACGCTCCAAGCTGTTATTTTCCTGCATGTCTTTCTCCTTCGAAACCAACGGCGCCCGGCAATTACGTCGACGATCGTGCCTTCACGATGGGACTGCGGCGTAGGCCGAAGCTGACTCCAATCCAGCTCGCGCCCGCCACGACTAGATCGACCCCGAGAAACAGGCCCAGAATATAAACACTGTTTATCGGCCAACGGGCTAAGATCAACGATCCAATCAGCAGAGTAATGACGCCGGATATCGCCAGCCAGGACCGGGGCGTTGCGCGTTTCATGCTGAACGCCAGGATCAGGCGCATGATGCTGGCGGCGACCAGCGATGCGCCGAGCGCCAGCGTAAGCAGCACAGCGGCGAGCGTAGGATTATCAAATGTCACAAGCCCCGCGACGATGTAGAGCGCACCCAAAAGAGCGCATAGCAAGAACTTGCCCCAGGTCTTAACCTGGATAGCATTGATCACTTCGGCAACGCCGGCGGCGATCATCATCACGCCAACTAGCACCACACTCGCCACCGTCGCGAGCGCAACGCTACCAAGCGCCACGAACCCAGTGATCAGATAAACTACGCCGAGGGCGAAAACCCAGCCCCGCTTTGGTAGCGAAGCGGTGCCCGGACCAGCTCGAAGCCGCACGATATCAGACGAACTTGTCATGGAGGTCTCCGGTACCAAAGCTGCGCCGCAGCATGGCGCCTAGCCATCGCTTTGTTGCGATCAGGGTTGAGCTTGCGGGTCGTTGCGAGCAGCCGACTCAGTGTGCTTATCAATCTATTTGCTCGCCTGCTGGGTGCCATCCGCATCGTGACCTCCTCTCCTCGGGCTTGGACCGCATCCCAGGACGCGGGAGGACCACAGTACTAAGCCCGGCGAGGCGATGTCGTAGGCCGAGCAATTGGCGTGCCACGCTTTGCGAGCCGCGCGTCGAGAGCGAAACTAGTTTCTTCGTGACGCGATCGTGAAAACGCGGCCGTTTGTGGCAGCTTGCCGCCAAACGTCTTAAGTTCGACGCGCATGAACGCGACAACATGAACATCTTGCGCGTAGCGGCGATTGGCCTAACTGCATTCTCGAGGGGGGGTATGCGCGCCCACACGACGGAGTTGGACAAACACGAAGACCGAAAGCTGTCATCCATCCGGTACATTACCCTCCTCGGAGCCACTGGTTACAGTACTCCCATGGCTGAGCGCTCCAGAATCGAGATGGGGAGTGACGACCCTCGGCGAAAGCCGAACATTCCTCTTTGCAATGGAGAAGCATCATGTCCAGAGTCACAGACATTCTCGTTGCCTTTGATACGGAATCCATTCTTCAGAAGTACTCGAATCCGAGCAAAAGACCGGACAGCCCCACTCTCATTGACTTTCGCCATGTCTACATGATCACAAATCAGGACAACGTGATCAGTGGGCAAGCGGGCGGCGAGCTCGACCTGAAGGCCCAGGTCGGGGATTTGATTCGTTGGCGCGAGACCAGCCTCTCCCTTGGATTCGAGAAGTCAGTGATCTTCTACCGCTTCATCGGAAAAGTAGGGAACGAGCTGATCTCGACGCCGCCCCGCGGAAGGCGGAGGCCTCGTTCGCGCATCCCAATCCTAGCAATCCGTCCGTGCCGACATGTCAGACGATCGCCAATTACTATTGGTCCTCGGAAACTTTGAGTATCGGACGAGTTCCCTACCATTTCAACTTCATGGTCGTCGATCGCAATTGCAGCGCGCTGGGATACTTCTCGTGGGATCCGTTCATTAGCATCCACAATTGATGCGGATGATCATCAAGGCGTCGAAGGAAGCGCGCAGCGGGGCAACGGCCATGATCCCAACCACCCTCGACTCCGAGGGTGGCATGAAATGGCAGGTGCGGAGCTTGCGGTCCGGAGGCGTGCCGACCTCACCCGTCGTCCCTGGCGGATCGGCCTTCTCGACCAGCTGTCGCTTTTTTCGCGTAGTTCTCGAATGAGACCGATCCGCCGTCAGCACCATCCAGTTCGGCCGGTCCAAGCACTTGGCAAGCTCCGCGGTTGCCGAGTATCCCACGGTCGGGAGGAAGGGAAACAGCAATGGCCAAAGACAGACCTATGGGATCGCGCAGGAACACGCTGATGTCCTTTCCCCCTTTGAGCTTGTCCTGCGCCGAGCCTCGACCGTCGCGACGCCCAACTTCGATTTGTTGCAGCCGGGCAACCAAAGCATCGACGACCATTTCTGGCAGAGTCAAGTGCTGGCCGATGGCGTGGCGGCTTGCGATTTGAACTTCATGGTCTTGAACAAGGCCTGCTTGGTGCTGGGATACTTCCGAGGGAGGTGCCGTAGTCGGCCGCTCCGAGCGCGGTCGTTCAATCGATAGCGGTACGACGACCTCACCTCGTTTAGGTGGGCGAGATGAGCGAGACTCGTGCGTGGATAGACAACGTGAGGGACGCTCATTCCATGCATCAAGACAGACATCAAGACAGGCATGATGCCGCCTCCTATCAGCGGATCGAGGTGATCACGGGGGAGAGGCGACGGCGCAGTTGGAGCGATGCGGAGAAGGCGCGGATCGTGGCCGAGAGCGCCGATCCGGAGACGAGCATTTCCGAGGTGGCTCGACGCAACCGGGTGAACCGGGGACTGCTCAGTGTGTGGCGGCGCCAGGCGCGGCTCGCGTCGAGCGAAGCGCCGCAGTTCGTGCAAGTCAGGCTCGACGCCGCCGTCGAGGCGCAGCCGAACGCGATCGATAAGGCGCATGTTCTGGTGAGTCCGGCCGAGCGGATCGAGGTGATGATCGCGGGCGCGACGGTGCGCGTGCCCGTCGGCGTGGACGCCGCGACGCTGGAGCGCGTGCTGGCGGCGGTGAGGTCGACGCGATGATCTCGTTCGGTCCAATGGTCCGTGTGTTCGTCGCGACGCAGCCGATTGACTTTCGCAAAGGCGTTCATGGCCTGGTCGCGCTGGTAGCGGAGGGATTGAGCGGTAAGCCCTATAGCGGCGACGTGTATGTCTTCCGATCGAAGCGATCGGATCGTTTGAAGCTTCTGGTTTTTGACGGCTCGGGAATGGTTCTAGCGACGAAGTGGCTCGAGAATGGGAGCTTCGCCTGGCCACCTGCTCGCGAGGGTACGATGCCGGTGACGGGGGCACAACTGGCGATGCTGATCGAAGGTCTTGCGGAGTGGTCGCGTGTGGTCCCGAAGGTGACGAAGCAGCCGACGAAAGTTGCCTGAATCGTCTTGTTTTGCTGGCGATTGCGAGTGTGTTCGTGTAGCTCTGCGATATGGCGCTTCGCCCTGAAGATCTCCCCTCTGACCCTGCGGCTCTCGCCGAGATGGTGCTGGCTTTCGAAGGCGAGAACGACGATCTGCGCGCAGAGATCGCCACGTTGAAGAGCCTGATCTTCGGCGCGCGATCGGAGCGCTCGGCGATCGTCTGCGCCGAACAGATCGCGCTCGATCTGGAACGGACTGCGGGCGCGCAGCCTCCGGCCAATGACGACAAACCGGACGCGCAGAGACCGAAGCGGCGCAAAGCGAGGCGCAACATCGGCGCGCTACCGGCGCATCTGCCCCGGGTCGAGCGGGTGATCGAGCCGGCGTCCACGCTGTGCCCGTGCTGCACGGGACAGATGCATCGGATCGGCGAGGAGAGCAGCGAAGCGCTCGATCGGGTTCCCGCGTGGTTGCGTGTGCTCCGCACGATCCGTCCAAAATACGCCTGCCGCTCCTGTGAGGGCCCGATTGTCCAGGCCCCGGCACCGGCGCGGCTCGTCGAGGGCGGCATGGCGACGACGGCGCTGATCGCGCATATCGCCGCGGCCAAATATGCCTGGCAATCGACGCTCTACCGCCAGACGCAGATCCTGGCGGGCCAGGGTGTCGTCGTCGACCGTCAGACGCTGGCGCGCTGGATGGGGAGCGCGGCGTGGCTGGTCAGGGGCCTCTACGATCTGCAACTGAAGACCATGCATGGCTTCGAGCGGCTGTTCTGCGACGAGACGCCGATGCCAGTTCTCGATCCGGGACGCGGCCGCACGAGGATCTGCCAGTTCTGGGCGCATGCGACGGACGATCGGGCGTGGAAGGGTCCGGCGCCGCCCGCGGTCGCCTATGTGTTCGCAGGCGGTCGCGGCAAGAAGGAGATCGTGGCGCAGTTGGCCGGATTCGAAGGCGTGCTGCAAGTCGACGTGTGTGGACGCCCCGGTAAATGCAAGCAAAATCTCACTTCGGTACAGGCATGTGGTCGGGTGCTGACGTGTGTCCGGCCTCGTGATGCGACTTCGACACGTCGCGGGCCCTTATGGAATGCGTGGATCGGATTCAATTCGGCTACGCGTGCTTGTTGGCACTCATCGACTTAATGATTCTTCCAATCCAGTCTCTGACCGTTTGCCCATAATCCTCCGTTTGACCTTACCACATTCCCGACGTCTCGCTGCCTCTGATTCTGCGTTACGCAGTACCAGAAGCCGGAGCTTGATAGACGCCACCGTGGGCCATCAAGGCCCAAGCGATACGCGCCATTTGTTTGCCAAAGCGACTGCGATCAGCTTTGGGGGCTTCTTCGAAACCATTCTCGCCAGCCAGGATCCGGCTGGCGCTCCATATCGTCTTGCCCATCGCACCACGGCGGTTGCACCAAGAACAAGGAGGCGTCGAAGATCTCGTTGGCCCATCCTGGAGATTTGGCCGAGCCTGTCCTTACCTCCGGATGAATTCTGTTTAGGCGTGAGACCAATCCAGGCCGCGAAATCACGGCCTTTGGAAAACGTCTCCGCCGAGGGCGCTAAGGCTTCCATCGCTGTGGCGCAGATTGCGCCGATGCCCGGAATGGTCATCAAGCGTGAGGCGACATCGTCCTGTCTGGCACGAACCCGTAGTCCCTTCTCCAGCTCTGCGATCTGCTCCGACAGGGATTCAATATGCTCTAGGAGATCCTGGCAAAGGCCGCGGGCGAGATCGGGCAGGTCGTGATATGTTTCCATCAGCTCCTTCAAACGAGGGATGTGTCTGATACCCTGAGCGACGATCAAGCCGTATTCCATCAGATGTCCGCGTAACGCATTGATCGTCTGCGTTCGCTGCCGAACCAACAGGCGCGAACCTTGAATGCCATGGAAGAAGCCTGCTTCTCGGCGCTCTTGACGCCGACGAAGCGCATCGTTGGGCGCGACGCGGCTTCGGCGATCGCTTCCGCATCTGCAGCATCGTTCTTCTGGCGCTTGAGGAATGGCTTCACGTAGGAGGGATTGATCAGCCGGACATCGTGACCGAATTTACCGATCTCCTCGTCCCCAGTAATGAGCACTGGCGCAGGCCTCCATCGCGACCACACAGATTGGCAAGCTGGCGAAAAACTCGAGCAATCTGCCGCGGTTGAGCTTCTTGCGTAGAACAACCTTCCCGTCTGGCCCCGCGCCGTGGATCTGAAATACGTTTTTTGCCAGATCCAAACCAATGATGCTAATCTCGTTCATGGACGTCCTCCTTACCGGGTCTTAAACACCCGCACTTTGGCACATTTGATGCCGTCGGGGGGCGTCCACTCCATCGGCTATGCGGCCTACGCCTCGCTGGCCGGCGATGCGAAGATGTCGGGCCAGATCCAGCTGGCGTATTGTCTCGTTCACGCGCGCCGCAACTTCGTGAGGGTGCGCAAGACGACGAACTCACCCTTCGCCGCGGAGGTCATCGAGCGCATCGCAGCCGTCTACGCGATCGAGGAGAGGATCCGCGGTCTCGGCGCCGGGGAACGCCGCGCGGCGCGACAGGCCGAGACGAAGCCGCTGATGGAGGCGTTGAAGGCTCGTCTGATCGCGGTGAAGGACGGGATCTCCCGCCGCTCGACGCTCATCAAGGCGATCGATTACATGCTCGAACGCTGGCAGGGCCTGACGGCATTCCTGGATGACGGGCGGATCGAGCCGGACAGCAACACGGTCGAGCGATCGATCAGGCCGATTGCGATCGGAAAAAAGAACTCGTTGTTCAGCGGCGACGAAGGCGGGGGCGAGACCTGGGCGGTACTCTCTTCGCTTCTTAACACGGCCAAATTGAATGGCCTCGACCCCGAGGCCTATCTCGTCGACGTTCTCGAACGCATGGTGAGCGGCGCCACGAAGACCCACCAGCTTCATGAACTTCTGGCCTGGAACTGGAAGGCCGCGCGCGAAGCCGAAAAGCGTGCCGTGGCATGACGAAGCGGAGGCAACGGCGAGTAACGCATAAGCCGGTCAAGACGACGATGGCGGACTATGCCATGTCATTCGAGCGGCTCGGGCAATGGATGAGCGAGCGCGCCAGGTCGCCGACGCTTCGGCATCCGCGGGCGACGTCGCTCTCCATGCTCGACGGCGCAGTGGCCGCGGTCGTCGCTGGGCCGGTCTCGATGGCCTCCGAGGAATGGGTGTGCCCGCTCCTCGGCGTCGATCCCCACGCCTTCAATCACGACACCGAGGAGTTCTCGGCGATCGCTGCCACGCTGATGCGCCACAACGCGATCAGCGAGACGCTGTCGACGAGACCGGAGAGCTTCGAGCCGCTGTTCGTGCGATCGCCGGACGGCGACGTCGACCCGCAGCCTTGGTGCATGGGCTTCTACGCCGTCATGAAGCTTCGGCTTCTCGTCTGGTCGCGGCTTCTCTCCCCGAACGGAACCGAACACCTTATGCTGCGGCCGATCCTGGTCCATTGCATCGATGACGCGGGTCGGCCCTTTCTGCCCCCGGCCCGGCGCACACTGGGAACACAACCCATCGTCCAAAACGCCTGGCGCGACATTCCAGCAACCGTCGAGGCCCTGCGGCAGTTCTGGATGCCTATACGCTTCAAGCGTGGCGCGTAGGCCGTCCGCGCCAAGTCCGTGGCCCTCTCGTACCGTTTACGTTCAATCCCGAACTCGGCTGGGAGTCCTGTGAGACCTCCTGGAATAGCCAGTTCTCGGGATGTCGCTAGGCCCGTTTAGCGGCTCAAATTTCATGTATCGACGAGGGTACTGGCCGTGATCGAGAAGGCCAGCCGCAGCAAGGAATCCTGGACTCTTAACTCGATGCGGCGCCGAGCCTTATCGGCGGCCCCTACACACGCCCCCGTCTTACTGCGGATGCATCGTCCGCCCGGAACGAAGTGGGGGGATGCGGCTCGTCCGTCGAAGCTTCGCCGCGAGCGGGAACACTTGCATCCAATGGCGGACGAACGGTCGATACGGCCGGAACGAGGACACGCGGAGCAGCTGTAATCAGGAAACTGACTCGCTGTCGATGCGCTGACCTTTGTCATGCTAATGCGCTCGAAGGGCGCGCAGGAGGGGTAACCGCGATTAGACATTTTCGGGTCAAGCCACTTAATCAACAATCGGCGGACAGCATCCGCGACCGCCCCGACATGCACTTTGCCCATCGACCGGCCGCTCAGGCGGCGCTTGCGACCCCGTCAACTATCAACCCTTGCAGTTGATGGAGGTGGCGGAAACGTGGCAATCGTCGTCGATACCCGTCGGGGGCGTCGAATTCGAAACTGGGGTTCAGAAGAATGAAACAATTGCTGGCGGGCTGCCTACTCTATACGAGGCACCCCAGTTTGTAGCCGACGTTGATAAGCTGGGGACTTTGGCGGGTGGCAAGCTTAGCGATGCGGATCATGAGTAGCATGTCGAACACGATTTAAAGTCGTGCCTGCATTGCGGCCAAGCAATTACCGACCAACGAAAAGCGCTGCTCGCAGCTGCTTTTGACGACAGACTCTCCAAGTTCGTCATCGAACTGAACACTGCCACGCAACATGCAGGTAGCTGCGTGGAAGCGCTGGCTGCCGCGAAGACCGCGATACCTGCCGCTGCTCAGCTGTCAGCCGAATTTCAAGCGCAGTTTAAAGCTGCCGTCCTAACGTTCACCGCAGCATTGGATGATGTCAGACCCCTGATGCTGACGGTATTAAGTGCGTTGCGGGAGCGAAAGGACGCGCCGACCCGTCCAGCATCAGAAAAAGGGCTCGAGAAGCAATTCGTCGCCATTTCGTAGCTACCAGCGCCGACGAATATGCGAAACACGTCAGCGGGATTTCCAATGCTACAGCGAAGGAAGCTGCGGCTAAGGAGAAAGTCGAAAAGCTGGAAGGGGACATAACCGCGTCACAGTATCCGCCGCTTCGAACGACAACGGGTCGCCCTATACATACACCAGCGCGACAGTCGGCAGGCCAGGGTGTCCGCAGGCACCCAGATATCGGTTGTGTTCGGCTTGGCTGAAGATGGAAACGCAGATTTCATATGCTTCCCGCATTGGTCTCGTTGCCAATAGCGCAGCGGCGGTTTCCGGCATCGGGATGGATGCGACGAACGCATTCATCGGCCAAGGAGTTCTTGCGGGTGGGCCGAACACAACGCAGGTTGGTGGAACGGCCGCCTATTCCGCTCCGCCTTTGCTTGGCTTCCACGTGTTCTCGGCCAACGAGCAGGGAGACAGTACCAACGCAAACAACATCAATGTGGCCAGCCAGAATGCATTCAGCGTTCTAGCGAGGATGTAGCGTTGGTGCGAGCGCGACGCGACAAGCCATTCTTTTGTCGGAGTCGCGCACTACTTTTCATTTTTAAAACATGGAGAAGTTAGGTGGCAATTGGGACAGTGAAGTGGTTCAACCCGACAAAGGGGTATGGGTTCATTCAACCGGATTCGGGCGGCAATGACGTCTTTGTCCACATCTCCGCGGTTGAGAAGGCTGGTTTTACTTCGCTCGCAGAGGGCGCAAAAGTCAGCTTCGACATCGTGAAAAATCGCGGAAAAGACTCGGCGGAAAATCTACGAATCGAGTGATGCACCACCCATTGTGTTGCTCAACAGAAAGGCCGCAGTGGTACGCCGCTGCGGGCGGCCGAGGAGATCGATCGGAATTGGCCGATGGATAAGGCGCTATTGTTCGCGTGGGCGTTCGGGCTTGCAGCCTTGGTACTGTTCGTGGCGCTATACCTGCCCTGGCAGTGAGTTGGCGACTCGCGACGGCGCTGCCTGCGATCCGAGACTGATTGCCAAGCCACGTGAGGCTACGACCAGTCCTGGTAGTTGTGCCACGCCCATTTCCGATAGATGTATCCCATCGTCAGATTCTTTCGCCGCTGAGGCTGGCTGCGTAGAAGTTAGCGGTGCGTGGTAGGGACAGCGCTCTACCTCCAACGCTTCGGGCGCCGAGTCACGTTGCCGCTAACGTTCCCGCTGTTTAGGTCGCGCGGCTGCCACCGTGAACCCGGTGTGATCCTTGAGGCTATCGATTACCTTGAGCGCGGCTTCGAGTTCATCTCGAAGACGCTTCGTAATCCGCAGAATGCCGCTCGCGAGCTCCTGAATATCGCCGACATCCTCGTCGACCCCGAGGGGAGCCTCGAGAAGCGGAACCATTGGGAGAAAACCAGCCACGCGCTCTTGGTTGCCCCCGTTCGGCTCTCATGTCCTAAAGTTTTGCGAAGCGCCAGCATTGGGAGCCGGACGGGAAGCTGACGAAGCCTACATTCGCAAAGCAACTGTCCCCTTCTTTCATCCGGTCGGGACTTGCCGCATGGGAGCAGACGATCGAGCGGTTCTCAGCCCTTCTCTTCAGGTGAGGGGCACCGAAAACTTGTGGGTCGCGGACGCCTCCATCTTTCCTCGTCATATCGCTGGGAATACCAACGCGACGTCTATTATGATCGGAGAAAGGGCAGCAGATCTCATCCATCCGTAAGTCGTTATTCCGTAAATCCAAGTTGGAGAAAATCCGTGGCGCATAGGAAGGATGGGAACAGGCACGCATGCATTCGACATCTGTCGTGCTCACTTAGGATCGCACGACCACGATCGTGCGCGTTATCCTAATTGTGTCGCGCGCCATGGAAAACTGCCCCCTCATATTGCTCAGATGACAATGTTACCGAAGCGCACCCTCCCTGAATCAGCTGCCGCGAGTCCGGGCAGGCCGCTCGCGAAGCGCGCCCTCCGAGCGAGCGCCGTAGCGAGCGGCTTGCGGTGACTCGGCGAAAGAACATGTCGGGATTAGATACCAAAGCAGACTTGTGCATGTCCTTATCGCTTCGTGCTATGCCTTCGACGAGACGTGCCTCATGTGGAAACATGCTGCGCGTTGCATAATCCTGCCGACCGGCGTTGCGTTGTCGAGATGGCTTGTGTTGCTCTCCCGTCGCCGTATGAATGGCTACCGCTTCTTGCGAGGCAGATGCGGCCGCTTAGGCCGGTGGGGCGAAGTCTTGAGAATGCTCGCACAGCTCGACGGCTTAACAAAGAGATCGAACGGATGAACGCTGAGCGCTTCGGAAATGCGATCGAGAACATCAATCGTCGGATTTTTCGATTGGCGCTCAAGACCGGCCAAGTAGGAACGGTCGATCCCAGCCGCGCGAGCCAATCGTTCCTGCGACATACCACGTTTGAGGCGGATCCGACGGACGTTCCAGGCCAGTAGCGCGCGAGGCTTCATGTGTCGAAGCTTGCCATTCCCTCGATCGGTTAAACACTGGCTATCGCCTACCATTTAGATGCAAGTCCGCATTCTCGCCGCACAGTGCCGACGAAGGGACGGCAACTTGCATGTGTGATATTCCTAACAAACGAACTAGTCGAGGCGCCTGCGGGCCTCAGGCTGTCAAGGACAAGAAGCACAGGCCGTGTAGTTCCCCGGACCCCGGCCCAAGCGTCCGGGGTCCGGTCCGCACCACTGCCAACCCCCGCTCATTGCCGCGCTGCTAAAGCGTGATGGCATTAGGTTTGATAGTCTGAATTTTTGAGGTAGTTGGCGCATTCCTCGGGGGAAGGCATCGAGTGCTTGGCCGATTGCGGCGCAGACCGCGTCGACGGTTCGCGCCGCCGCTTTGCGGAGCAGGTGCTTGAGCTTTGCAAAGACCTGTTCGATCGGGTTCAGGTCGGGCGAGTATTTGGGCAGAAAGAAGAGTTTGGCGCCGACCGAACGGATGAGCTGTCGAACCGCTTTGCTCCTGTGGCTGCCGAGGTTATCCAAACGCAGCGGCTTGGGGCGATATCAAAGCGCGGGAATCGACGACTTCGGACGTTGCTGATCGTCGGTGCGACCTTGATCATCAAGTTGCTTGACGAGGCTTGAATGCCCCGCTCTGGATTCATGCCGGGACGCGATGACCCCACCAGAGCTGGCGCGAGAAGGTCCATGGCCGCATCCAGTCGAGGCAGGTTTTTTCCCGCTGCTTGACGGCGGGACAAGCAGGCGTGCTCCGCGAAGCCGTTGCCGCCCGCAGGAACATCTTGGTGGCCGGCGGCGCCTCGACCGGCAAGACCACCCTGACGAACGCATTGCTGGCCGAGATCGCCGGCACCGCCGATCGCGTGGTCCTAATCGAGGATACGTGTGAGCTGCAATGCCGCGCGCGGAACCCGGTCGCGCTGCGCACCAAGGACGGCGGTGCGTCGCGTCCCTGTCTGATCTGGTCCGCTCGTCCCTGCGCCTCAACCGAATTCAAATTGGCGAAGTCCGCAGCAGCGAAGCCTTGGAGCTGCTCAAAGCCTGGGGCACGGGGCATCCCGGCGGGACCGGAATGATTCACGCCGGCACGGCGCTGGGCGTGCTTCGCCGCCTCGAGCAGCTCATCCAGGAAGCCCTCCTCACCGTTCTCAAAGCGCTGATCGCCGAGACCATCGATCTCGTCGCGGTGCTGCGCGGCCGCGCCTCACTGACTATTTTCTCGAACCGGAGCGGGCATCAATCCACGTGATAGCCGAGCTGCGGGGCGACCAGTTCAGAATGCCCGCCATGGAGCCGCTAGATCGAAGATCGAAGGAAGATATTTTCGGCTGCCGAAACTTCGCAACGGTTGATCGGCGCGACCTACAACATCCGCTGAAACAGGAGCTGGGAATGGACAAGGTCGTGCATTACGTAGTCAGCCAACTTCCGGTGATCGGCGCCGACCCGGCGGTGATCAACTACAATCGGATTGATCGCCTTCGTTTCGCCCCTCAGGCGGGCGCATGACGCATCCTGAGGATATTCGCGACCTGCTCTTACGGTTCACAGGCCCCGACGCTAACGCAGACGCTTGCGCGAATCGAGAGCGTGGTCTGAGCCCCTCGCTTCATCCAGCAATGGGAAGATTCCTGGTTGAATATGAGCCCATGGGGCTCGGTGAAGCAACGGGGTGGGGCGCGGAGCCCTCGGCATAGCGCAGCGTCCCGCCCCGTTGCGGCCCGGGAGCGTTGCGTTTGGCGTATTCAGTCGGAGTGAGGTTGCCCAGGGCGCTGTGCGGTCTGGCGTTGTTGTAGTCATCTTTCCAGGCCGCCAGCACGGCTCGAGCCTGTGCGAGCGAAGTGAACAGTGTCTCATTGAGAAGTTCGTCGCGCAGGCGCGCGTTGAAA
>NZ_SPQS01000054.1 GCF_004570865.1 Bradyrhizobium frederickii | reverse complement strand
CAAACAATGTTGTGGTGCCATGCCGCTTGTAATCGTGGCTCTGGCCGGTCAAGGCGCGGCCATTGGGCAACTTCAGATAGCCCTGCGCTCGCTCCAAAGCCTGGATCGAGGGCTTCTCGTCCACGCAGAGCACAATAGCCTTCGCCGGCGGGGCGACGTAAAGGCCAACGATATCGGCGGCTTTGGCCGTAAAGTTCGGGTCGTTGCTCTCACACCAGGACTTGCGAGCCGCGAGGTCAATCTTGTGGCTGCGCAGGAACCGCCAGACATATTGGACGTCAACATCGCCGAGCGCCTCGGCCGGCAGAGGGCCGGTCCAGCGCGCAAATCCTTACGGAGGCGGCTTATCCAGCAGCTTCAGAATCCGCTTGTCGGTCGTCTTCGTATAGATCGGCTGCTTGCCGGGCCGCGGCTTGTCTTGCAGCCCTTCAAGGCCTTGGTCGGCATAGCGATGCCGCCAAAGGCTGACAATCCGCGGCTGGACCCCAACTTCCTTGGCGATCGACCGGGTGCTGCACCCGTCCGCCGCCAACAGGACTATCCGCGCCCGCTTCAAATCGCGCTGCAATGTCATCGGTGAGCGACAACACGCCTCAAGCACCTTGCGATCTTTCTTTGAAAGGCGGACTTCTCTTGCTTCGGGTATCATCCCGACCTTGAATCACGACTCACGTTCCAAGAAAAGCGGATACTAGCAATGGCCGTGCCACAGGTTCGTGACAGGAAACAACAAAACGGCCTCAAGCATTTTCCGGGGCTGGCTCGGACGCTGAGGCCGTATGGCCAGCGAGGAACGAGCAAGCAAAAAGACGACGACAGGCACCAATTTCTGAAGATCACTTTTAGGCTCGCCAGCGCGGAGACCGGCAGCCAATTGAGGCGACCTTACCGGCTCGCCCGGTCTGCTGCCTCCGGCTCGTTTTTCGATCCGGAAAAACCTCCAGGCTGGGGCCGGTTGGTCTACGTTGTCAGCGCCTTTCCCGGCTTCAGCAAACGCACGAAAGTCCCGCTCTCGTGTAGCTCGAGCCAACCCTTCTCAACTGCGTGCTTGATGCCAGCTCCGAACTCCGGTCCGCTGGCCTTGAGCGTGTAGAGAAATGGCGCGTTGATCCGCTCGATGTAGATGCGGCCATCCTGGACCTGCTCAATGCTGGCTGCCAATTCGACAAGCTTGCGCGCGGCGCTTCAGGGCTGGCGTAAGGTTGTTCAGCAGACAGCTTCAATTCTCAGCGATCCCTGGGCCACCAAACAGAAGGTGGATTACTGGCCGAGATCTTCGTGGTCCGCAAGACGACGAGCATGTCCTGGCGATCTCTTCGTCGCTGGCCTCGGCATCGGCAGCCAGCAAAATCTGGGCCCGCTTGAGCTTGCGGGACGCATGCTTGCCACCGCCCAGCAGCGTCTTGAGCTCGGTGCGCTCGACTTGGCTCAGTTCGACCCGATAGCGTACATTCATGCTGGCCTCCTTGATCGAGGCGAGCACGAACAACTGAATCGGATGGCCGGCGTGAGTCCTTCGGCAAAAACCTTCACGCCCAAACAGGGGCAGTACCTTGCCTTCATCCACCTCTATACGCGGCTGCACCGCAGGCCCCCGGCGGAAACCGACATGCAGGAATATTTTCGCGTCAGCCCGCCCTCAGTTCACCAAATGGTGCTGACGCTGGAACGCGCCGGCCTCATCAGACGGCAGCCAAGGACGCCTCGCAGCATCGAGGTTCTCGTCGATCCCAAAAGCCTGCCGGAGCTAGTCTGACTGCCCCAGATCCAACCAGTCAAAATCACTGTGCAGAGCCACTAGACCCTATGTTCGCGATCTGAGGTGACGGGCGGCCCGCCCCGCGGCAAGCTCCTATCGAGGGTTGCGCCGGATGGTCCGGCGCCGAGCCTCAAGCATGGGGAGCGGGCCTGATGAACGATAGCATTTTCGTAGGGCTGGATGTGCACAAGACGACGATTTCGGTTGCGGTGGCCGAAGCGATGCGCGGCGGGGAAGTTCGTAACTTGGGGATCATTCCTAACCGTGCCGATCAGATCACCAGGCTGGCGGAGAAGCTTGGCAAGGGTGACCGGAAGGTAAGTTTTTGCTACGAAGCCGGTCCCTGCGGATATGGCCTGCATCGACAACTGACGGGACTGGGGCACAACTGCATCGTGGTGGCCCCCTCGCTGATCCCGATGAAGGCCGGGGATCGGGTTAAAACCGACCGGCGCGACGCAGCGATGCTGGCCAAGCTGCACCGGAGCGGCGAGCTGACAGCCGTGTGGGTACCGGATGCGGCGCATGAGGCCATGCGCGACTTGGTGAGAGCCCGCGCCACCGCGATGCGTGTGCTCGGCAAGGCGCGGCAACATCTCCAAGGCTACCTGCTGCGACATGGGCGCATCTATGCCGGGAAGAAGGGGTGGACCTTGGCTTATCGTCGCTGGCTCACCACGGTGCGCTTCGATCACCCGGCGAGCCAAATCGTTCTGCAGGACTACATTCATGCCGTGACCGACGCTGAGGTCCGTGTGGACTGTTTGACCAAGCGGATCGAGGAGCTGGCGCCACAATGGTCGATGACGCCATTCGTAGAGGCCGTGCAGGCCGTGCAGGCCGTGCGCGGCGTCGCCTTCATCGTCGCCGTGACGGTGGTTGCCGAGGTCGGCGACTTCTCCCGCTTCGACAATCCCCGCCAGTTGATGGCCTTTCTCGGCCTCGTGCCGTCGGAACATTCGAGCGGCGCCACCATCCGACGCGGCGGTATCACCAAGGCCGGCAACGCCGTGGCGAGGCGCGCTCTGATCGAGGGGGCATGGACCTATCGCATGCAAGCTCGCGTCAGTCGCAAGCTCCATGACCGTAACGAGCGCCTGCCTCAAGCTATCCGCGATATCGCTTGGAAGGCACAGGTCAGGCTGTGCGCCCGCTATCGCCGCTTGTCGGCGGCCGGCAAACCCAAGGTGATCGTCACCACCGCCATTGCACGCGAGATGGTGGGCTTCCTATGGGCGATCACTCGTCAAGTACAACTCGTGCCCGCCGCCTAAGGGCGCTGCTCGACCATATTGGTGCCCAGGGCAGGAGGCAGGGCGCGGTGGGGAATCCTCGTGGCCTGTTATGAGCCGGCATTGCCGACGCTCGCCCCCTAGACCGAGGCAGCCCCAAGACGAAACCACGGTCATGCGGTAGCCAACCCGCGCATGAGAGCTTGATCAACCGTCGTCTTTGGCCCTGCCTCCTACCGTGGTCACCTTCGAAGTCACAGCGTCCGGGCGCTCAGCCGGAAGCGGCTCCGCTCGATCGAGTCCTTTGACAGCAGCAGGCTGTTGAAAAAGGCACTCGCCGTCGACCGGCGACCGTGATTCATTGGCTCCGACGAGATTCGGAGATGGTTCGTGCGCGGCGGGGACAATCGAACGGCCGAGCTGTTCAGCTACGTTGACCTGGAGGCGCGGGTGCGGCGTAATCATCCGCTGCGAGCGATCCGGACGATTGTGAACGAGGCGCTGTCGGCGCTGGAGCGCGAGTTTGCCGCGCTCTATTCGCCGATTGGGCGGCCGTCGATCCCGCCGGAGAAGCTGCTGCGGGCGATGCTGTTGCAGGCGTTTTACTCGATCCGCTCGGAGCGGCTTCTGATGGAGCGGCTGGAATACGACCTGCTGTTCCGCTGGTTCGTCGGAATCGGCGTCGACGATGCGGTCTGGGACCATTCGGTGTTCTCGAAGAACCGCGACCGACTGCTGGAAGGCGACATTGCGGCGAAGTTCCTGGCGGCGGTGCTGTCGCAGCCCAAGGCGAAGAAGCTTCTGTCGAGCGATCACTTCTCGGTCGATGGCACGCTGATCGAGGCTTGGGCCTCGATGAAGAGCGTCAAGCCTAAGGATGGCGCGGGCGAGCCGCCGGCGCAAGGCGGCGGGCGCAATGCCGAAGCGGACTTCCATGGCCAGAAGCGCTCGAACGACACCCATGCTTCGACCACCGATCCGGACGCCAGGCTGTACCGCAAGGGCAAAGGCAAGGAGACGAAGCTGTGCTTCATCGGGCACGGACTGATGGAGAACCGCCACGGCCTGGTGGTCGACGCCTGCCTGACGCTGGCTGACGGGTATGCCGAACGGGTGGCCGCGCTACACATGATCGAGCCTCGTGCTGATCGGCCGACAGCGATCACGCTTGGCGCCGACAAGGCCTACGACACAGAAGACTTCGTCAATGAGCTGCGCTTGATGAACGTGACGCCGCATGTTGCGCAGAACACCAGCGGCCGCAGCTCTGCGATCGACGGGCGAACGACCCGGCACGGGGCTATGCCGTCAGCCAGCGCATCCGCAAGCGCATCGAGGAGGCGTTCGGCTGGATCAAGACGGTAGCCGGGCAAGAGAAGACCAGCTTCCGTGGCCGTGATCGCGTAGCATGGGCTTTTACCTTCGCTGCCGCCGCCTACAATCTGGTGCGACTGCCCAAGGACCGACGGCACACGGTAAGACCCACGCGCTTGACATAATCGTCACCGGCGTCGAGAGACAACCTCCGAGTTTGGCGTAGTTACCTCGTGGCCCTTCGCCACCAGATAACTTCCTCGATGAAACAGGCGTTCGAACCAGCAAAGCGCACCATAGGTACCGATCTTTGACGAAATCGATGCCTTTCGCTGGCCCACGACCCATTCTCCCATGAGCGAAAGATGCACCGACGAGAGGCGGGAATGGCGAGCCGCAGGATGAGTCCCGAAGGTCTGATCAATTGATGTCCTCCTTTGCTTTACATGCCTCTCTGTGACGGCCAAAGGCGGCGATCGTATCAAACTCGTTGTCAAAGAGACTTTGATACGACCCTTCCTTTTCCAGTTTGCATTGAGGGTTGGGGTCTCATCGTGCCAATGAGCTCTGATGCGTCTTCAATACGTCCGCCACCGCGAAAACGGCTCGAGTG
Source organism: Bradyrhizobium frederickii (assembly GCF_004570865.1). GTDB lineage: Bacteria > Pseudomonadota > Alphaproteobacteria > Rhizobiales > Xanthobacteraceae > Bradyrhizobium > Bradyrhizobium frederickii. Next base: position 9,011 of record NZ_SPQS01000054.1, on the reverse strand, counting down.
TCGCGCTGTTCTCGACGGTTTACAACGTAGTGGTATTGCTCACGGCAGCCGTGGTGCGCATCGAACGGCCGATATACGATCGACCTCAGCGTCAGATCCAGAACCCATCACTTGCTTAACTGAGGTGAGAAGCACCGTGGGCAATCTATGCTGAGGAGGCACCGTAATCAGCTATCCATCCTGGCACCCAGCGGAGCAGCGGAGAAGTTCAACCTGCCCAGGATTAGCGGGGTAAACGCGCATATCTTCAAGTTTGACCAGCAATTTCTCGATTGCTGTGCATGACCACCAATGCTGGTAGGTCACCCGAGGACGCTATATCGCTAAAGTATTACCGTACCCTGAGGCGACGGGCCTCGCAGGAAAGCCGGGTGCCTTACCTTGTGATCCCCGGGGGCTAACCATTGAGCCAGCGGCACGTGATAGGGAAAGCTCCTTGATATAGACGCCGAGTCGCATCCGCGCTGCTTTCTGTCGAACTCGCCAATTCAGTCTAGTTTAGACGCTTACAGGCTAATGGGCCTGATGAAGGCTTGGTAGCGCATTTTGACGAAACGGACACAATCGTCTTCGGTACGAGAACCCAGCGTGGAGCGGGCCCCGGTAAGCGGCGCGGCGTGTTCGGGTTCGAAAGCAACTGATGCGCGATCCGAATGGCCAGTCCTGCGCGATCAAAAAGCCGGCACGAGCCGGGGGGCGTGAGGTCACTCAGTCATAAACGTGCAGTGGATTGGCTGCGCGCGATCCGGCGCGTCGCCCCGGAGCGGCTGCCGTTGATCGCAAACATGCCGAGTGGCTACTATCCGAGGGGTAAACGTCGATATTGCTCTCGGCGGCAAGCGGCCACATGGGCTGCTTTCGTTATGTAAATTGCTGCGCAGGTCTGTCAGCTTTCGGTAAGCCAGCCCCGATAAACAATCGTTGGGTTTAACGGGTGCGTGGCAGGGACAGCGCATGAGCTGAAGGACCACCATGTGCCGAGTTACGCTTCCGTTAAGCTCATTGCACCGCGGATGCGGCAGAGATCGCTCCTCATGATGCCCCAGGCCGTCAGGCGCCGAGCCGTGTTCGCACTGCTTCCGACACACGGGCTAGGTCTCGTTCTGGCAATATTACTCGTTTTGCGAGCGCTAAGCTCCCGATTAGCATTTTGCCACCGCTAGCTGAGCTTGGAGCCTGTTAGCGGGGTTGCAGGGACAGCGCTGCCCCGTGGGGGACGAGCGCCGAGTGCTAAGTCCAATTAGCAATGGGGGCGGGCAAGGGATAACGTCTGCTCCAGTGCCACCAAACGGCGCCGCGCCGCACTGCACTGCTTCCGATCAATCATCACCAACCCTCTGGAAGGGAAGGAGGCTGCCTGCGAAGCCGCGGCCGCGGTTATCTTGGTGCAATTGTGTCCGCCATGTGTAGCGACGACGACGCCGACTGCGTTGCCGGTACTCCCTGTCGTGGCTTTCGAGGTCTCGGATAATCTTTCCAAAGGGACTGCTTCTATCGCGCTCCGTCTGGATTTACTCCGTCAACGTTCTCGCGTCTCTCATGCGCGTTTGGCCGTTCATTCTTGTTTATGCACAGCGCACGTGTCTGGGCATGCTGGTGTCTCCAATTTATCCAAGGCGAAGACCTAGCTTAGAGAGCCGCCGGTGAGGATGGGACCGACCGATTTTGGTAGGTGCCCTTCGGTACTTCTAGAAGATACAAGTTGGTAGCCTTGAGGATTTGAGCCTCCCGGGAGCAAAGGTGGCCAGCTCCAGTCTTCGTGACGGGGTTGGCCACCAGCGCTTGCGGCACATGCCCACAGGGCAGCTCAGGCCAACAAATGCATATTCGAGCGGCATATCATGTCCTTGCGGTCGCAAGCCCTTGCGGTGCTTGTGGCCAATCAAGCCCGTGCCGCCGATCAGTCTCTGGGACCATCGGATCGCGACGCCGCAATATTTAACATCGACGAAGTTCAGGCGATGCTAGCCATACTCGATTGCATGAAGCCCAACCTGCGGCCGAAGGAAGCACGGCAGATCGCTGCGCGCATACGCGCGCTTCTAGAGGGCCGCAAGGGGCAGCCGCTTCGGATAGGATGCCCGTGAGACCACTTAGATGTGAGTTTTCGGTCGGTTGTCCATCCCTGAACGAGGAAGCTGAAGATGTCGAATCTTTAGCGTACCCCCATGAGGATCGGATGGATACCCATAAGAATGCGCCTCTGACGCGGAATGGCCGAGGGGCCATAGTGCCAAGCGTAATCGTAAGGTGGCGTGACGAAGACTGCAGTGCGCTGCAGTTTCACCAAATGGCCAAGCGTTCCGCGAAGAAGGCGTGGATGGACCGTGATCGCTCCATAAGACATTTTGCATCGCCAAGCCAAACCCTGGCTGCCACGTGCCCGGAAGTCGGAGCGTTCGACGACCGCGTCACACAGGTGAAACAGATCGCAACCGAGGCCACTGCTGCGCCCCGCGGCGCTTTGTGCGGTCGCCTATGTTGGCTCAACGCGGCTGATCGACAACGTAATACTGGCGTTGCCAACCCGGTAGCGTAATGAGTAGCCAAACCGTGCGCAGTATATCGAGCAAGAAACACTCAAGCCACTGTTACAAGAGGCGTATCGAGCTGGTAGCAGAGGGCGAGCGCCGATACGAATTTGTTCGGCGCGTCAGCCAAGCGACAGCGCGTGCGCAGGGAATGTGTGAGGCCGTGAACGTTGTGTCCGGCAACCCTGTAAGTCTTGTTGGCGGCGATCAGCGGCCAATTCGACAAACCTTGGTTTAGTGCTTTGCAGCCGATGCTATATCACCCACTTACCTTCGTAGAGTTGAGCGCCGGTTAGATCGTTTGTACTTTCGATGTCGAACCTAGATCATTCGATCTGCGGTTCAGTGCGAAGTTTGAACTGATGCCTTGCCAGAAGTCGGCGCGTTCCAATCAGGTGTTGAGACGAACATCTTGTTGCACGCAAAAAGGGCAGGAGCTTCCTAGAAGGTGCCACTATCGAGATCCCGATCAGCCACCAGATCAGCGGAATAGCATTTTATTGAGCGACGAAATTGGAAGCGGAGGACAGGGCGTCCACGCTCGCCAGCGCGTGAGCTCTTAGAGTAGCCAATAACGCGTCGCTTGTGCTCGGGTCTCTAGTACAGTCGCCGCATTGATGATCATCGCTGGTGTGCGTTGCCGGCGAATTTGCATATTCCTCTTGAAATGCGAGTCGAGATGGCATTTACCGAGCTTTTCATCAAACGTCCGGTATTGTCTGTCGTCGTTAGTTGCCTGATCTTACTGATCGGCTTTCGCGCGGCCACCGAACTGCCGATCCGGCAATATCCCAAGCTATCTAATACGGTCGTCAATATCACGACTTCCTATCCTGGGGCCTCGGCCGACACGATCCAGGGGTTCATCACCACTCCCCTGGAGCAGGCAGTCGCTTCCGCCGAGGGCGTCGACTACGTTATTTCCTCATCGGTGCTCGGTACCTCCACGATCCAAGTCTACATCAAGCTCAATTTTGATCCCAATGAAGCGCTCACCGAGGTGCTCTCCAAGGTAAACTCAGTCAAATACTTAATTCCGAAGGAATCGAACGATCCGGTCGTCACTAAGTCGACCGGTCAGGCCACCGCTGTCATGTATATCGCCTTCTCCAGCGAGGAATTGGCGGCCAGCGCGATCTCCGACTACCTCTCGCGCGTTGTGCAGCCCGCTTTGTCAACGGTCGACGGCGTCGCAGCGGCAGACATCCTGGGCGGCCAGAGCTTTGCGATGCGGCTATGGCTCGATACCGCGAAAATGGCAGGGCACGGCGTGTCGCCGGCTGAAGTTTCGGCTGCAATCGCCGCTAACAACTTCCAGGCCGCGGCCGGCCAGACCAAGGGCTATTTCACTATCTCCGATGTCACGGCAAACACGGATCTGCGGAGTGTCGATGACTTCAAGCGCATGATCGTCAAATCCAATGACGGTGGCTTTGTGCGCATAGCAGACATTGCGATAGTCGAGCTTGCCGCGCAGACCACTGACACTAGCGTCGCTATGAACGGCGAGCACGCGGTCTTTATCGGCGTCCGGGCAAGCCCGCAAGGCAATCCGCTAAACATAGCGCGAGGCGTTCGGGCGCTGTTTCCAGAAATGGAGCGTAACCTGCCGCCGTCACTGAAGATGAACGTGGCCTACGACTCCACCAAATTCATTCAATCGTCGCTCGATGAGGTGGAGAAGACGCTCATCCAAGCCGTCGTGATCGTGGTGGCGGTAATCTTCCTTTTCCTTGCCTCGCTGCGGTCGGTCATCATTCCTGTGGTCACTATTCCGCTATCGCTTGTTGGTGTCTGCAGCATGATGCTGGCGCTGGGGTTTTCATTCAATCTCCTGACGTTCCTTGCGATGGTTCTCGCAATCGGTCTCGTGGTCGATGACGCGATCGTTGTGGTGGAGAACATTCATCGCCATTTGGAAGAAGGTGCGCCGCCTCTAGAGGCTGCTATAAGGGGCGCGCACGAGATCGTCGGCCCCGTTGTCTCCATGACGATTACCTTGGCTGCGGTATATGCTCCAATCGGGTTTCTCGGCGGCCTCACTGGCGCGCTGTTTCGCGAGTTTGCGTTTACGCTGGCAGGAGCGGTGATCGTGTCGGGCGTAATTGCTTTGACCCTATCGCCGATGATGTGCTCGGTCTTCCTGAGGCGGGCAGAGGGGGGGCGGTTTGCAACATTTGTGAACCGCGGGTTCAGCACCATGACACGATGGTACGGCCGAAAGCTCGACCGCTCGCTCGACTATCGTCCGATTACCGGCCTGTTTGCGCTGACCATGCTGGGCCTCGTCGGCTTTCTTTATATGAATACTTCCAAGGAACTCGCACCCGAGGAGGATCAAGGTATCGTATTCGCTTTAACCAAGGCGCCGAGATACGCCAATATCGACTACCTCGATTATTACGGCACCAAGCTCGAACACGCGCTCCGAAAATTTCCAGAGACCGATTTGAGCTTTGTACTCAATGGTGTTGGCGGCCAGCAGAGTGGCATGGCCGGCATGTTGCTCAAGGCATGGGACGAGCGCAAGCGCTCATCGATCTTGCTTAAGTCGCTCGTCCAGGCCGAGCTGTCCAAGATTGAAGGCATCAACGCCTTTGCCTTTAGCTTGCCGCCACTTCCGGGCGGTTCGGATGGCCTACCGGTGCAGATGGTGATCAATTCGACGTTCGACTTCCAATCCGTCTACGAGCAGATGTCGAAGCTGAAGGAAGCCGCGCAGAAGAGCGGTCTGTTCATGGTGAGCGACTCCGACCTCGAGTTCAACCGGCCGGTGGTACGAATCAAGGTTGATCGATCCAAGGCCAACGAGCTTGGCATCACCATGCAGACCATCGGAAACGCGCTCGCCACCTTACTCGGCGGAAACTACGTCAACCGCTTCAATTTGCAGGGCCGATCCTACGAGGTGATCCCGCAGGTGCCCCGCGAAGAACGCCTGGCGCCGCAAGCAATCGGGAGCTATTATGTGAAGACTGCGGGGGGCTCGATGCTTCCGCTGTCGACCGTAGTCTCCATCGAGACTGCAACCGATCCGAACGCGCTCACCCACTACAATCAGCTCAACTGCGCGACCTTTCAGGCTGTGCCGATGCCCGGCGTCTCGATCGGTCAGGCTGTGGACTTCCTGGAAGCGGAGGCGAAGAAACTGCCCGCAGGCTTCAGTCACGACTTCCTTGCCGACGCGCGCCAATATGTGCACGAGGGTAACCAACTGGCCATTGCCTTTGCATTTGCACTCATAATCGTATTCTTGGTGCTTGCGGCGCAGTTCGAAAGTCTGCGCGATCCCCTCATCATCCTGATCAGCGTGCCGATGGCAATCGTCGGCGCCTTGATCCCGCCATTCTTTGGTTGGGCGACGATGAACATCTATACTCAGATCGGACTGTTGACACTGGTCGGGTTAATTTCCAAGCACGGCATCCTGATGGTTGAGTTCGCCAATGAGCTGCAGCTCAAGGAGAGACTTAACCGTCGCTCGGCTATAGAGATGGCGGCGCGCGTCCGACTGCGCCCGATCTTGATGACCACTGCGGCGATGGTCACGGGCTTCATACCCCTGATGACCGCAACGGGAGCTGGCGCCGCGAGTCGCTTCTCGATCGGGCTCGTGCTCGTCGCGGGCATGTCTGTGGGCACGCTGTTCACGCTCTTCGTGCTGCCGGCGGTCTATGTCGCGATCGCGTCCGATCATCGTGCCGATGCGAGCTCCGGCCGCGCGAAGATCGCTGCCGATCTCGACCTCATCGGCGCTGCTGATGCCCAGATGGCCAAGCAATGACGATAAAATCAATCCAGGTTCGCTCAGTGTGGTGCGCGAAGGAGCCTGCGATCTTTCACGTTCCCTTACGAATCGAGATCTTCACGTCCCGTTGGCTTTGCGAGGTTTGTAGGCTTTGCGACAAAGCCACAGTGAGCGTTGCGCCTCCGGTTGTCGCAGATCAGCAGAAACCAGTTTAACAGGGAAGGAATAACCGACACACCCTATCCATGGGCTCGACGATCACCGTCCGCTTGCCTAGTGAGGTAGTCCAACAATTTTTGTGACGGCATTGCATTTGCAGGGATAAAGAATGCCAGCTTGACGCCATCATTGTCGATAGCGCCGCCTGCAGGCGACGCACGCAGGATGAGGGGCGTCGCGCTCGCGAGCCGTTCTCTCAGGAGCGCCCGTGATACTGCCTGCTAATTGGTCTGCCGGCCTGCTTGGGATCCGGCTCGCATTTTTTGTGGCCGGATTCGGCCTCGCGGCCTGGGCGCCTTTGGTGCCACTCGCCAAGGAGCGGCTCGCGGTCGGTGACCGCATGCTTGGTTTTCTGTTGCTCTGTCTCGGAACGGGATCCGTTATCACGATGCTTTTGACCGGCGTATTGAATGCGCGGTACGGCAGCAAGCCCATTATCCTCGGGGGTGGACTTGGACTCGCGATCTTATTCCCGTGCCTTGGAATCGCCAACACACCTGTCAGGCTCGGTGCTACGCTGTTTGCGTTCGGCGTTTCACTGGGCTCGATCGATGTAGCCATGAACATTTACGCGATTGAATTGGAGCGCGTCACGGGCCGTCCATTGATGTCTGGCTTCCACGCCCAGTACAGCATTGGGGAATTCACCGGCTCTGCCGCCGTGACCTCGCTCCTGTCCCTGCAGCTTGGCCCGCTTTTTTCGACGTTGGTCTGTTCGGCGTTGATGACAATCGCGATTCTATCGGCCTGGCCGGGGTTGCTCGCGGCGGGGGCGGGGCAGCAGGGGCCATCGTTTGTTTTGCCCAATCGCAGTGTGTTGCTAATAGCTGTGCTCGCGGCTATCACTTTCCTTGTCGAAGGTTCAATGCTCGATTGGAGCGCTTTGCTTCTCGTTGAACGAGATCTTCTCGCGGAAGCGCATGGGGGCATTGGGTGTATGCTCTTCTCAATCGCAGTGGCCGCAGGGCGTCTCGGGGGAGATGCCGTGGTGGCGCGAATCGGTGACCGTGCCATATTGATACTCGGGACTCTGCCGATCGTAACAGGATTCTTGGCTGTGGTGGCCGCGCCCGTTGCGTTAATTGCTATGGCGGGGTTCCTGCTCATTGGATTGGGCATTTCTAATGTTGTACCTGTACTTTGTAGACGCGCCGGCAAACAGAAAATGATGCCGCCAGCCGTTGCGATCGCGGTCATCACGACAGCCGGCTACGCGGGTATACTCGTTGGACCCGCCGGCATTGGGCTCGTCGCACACATGTTTGGCTTGCGTGTGGCGTTTGGGATGTTGGGCGCGCTCATGTCCATCGTTGCGCTGTCAGCGAGGATGATGACAGACCATCGCTAAGGCGTTGGCCGAGAGGAAAGGGACACCAGTACGCTTCCGACTAATGACCGTCCAGCGGTCGGCACTTAGCGGCTTAGAGACGATGAGCTCTCGACTTCATGGTAGCAGGTCTCGATCATGGCCATTCTCCGTTTCCTGCAAGTGGTTGGCTGCGTCGTAGCTAGTATCCGCTTTTCTTGGAACGTGAGTCGTGATTCAAGGTCGGGATGATACCCGAAGCAAGAGAAGTCCGGCTTTCAAAGAAAGATCGCAAGGTGCTTGAGGCGTGTTGTCGCTCACCGATGACATTGCAGCGCGATTTGAAGCGGGCGCGGATAGTCCTGTTGGCGGCGGACGGGTGCAGCACCCGGTCGATCGCCAAGGAAGTTGGGGTCCAGCCGCGGATTGTCAGCCTTTGGCGGCATCGCTATGCCGACCAAGACCTTGAAGGGCTGCAAGACAAGCCGCGGCCCGGCAAGCAGCCGATCTATACGAAGACGACCGACAAGCGGATTCTGAAGCTGCTGGATAAGCCGCCCCCGCAAGGGTTTGCGCGCTGGACCGGCCCTCTGCTGGCCGAGGCGCTCGGCGATGTTGACGTTCAATATGTCTGGCGGTTCCTGCGCAGCCACAAGATTGACCTCGCGGCTCGCAAGTCCTGGTGTGAGAGCAACGACCCGAACTTTACGGCCAAAGCCGCCGATATCGTTGGCCTTTACGTCGCCCCGCCGGCGAAGGCTATTGTGCTCTGCGTGGACGAGAAGCCCTCGATCCAGGCTTTGGAGCGAGCGCAGGGCTATCTGAAGTTGCCCAATGGCCGCGCCTTGACCGGCCAGAGCCACGATTACAAGCGGCATGGCACCACAACATTGTTTGCAGCGCTCGAAGTCGCCACCGGAAAGATCATCGCTACGCATTCAAAACGCCGTCGCCGTGTCGAGTTTCTCGATTTCATGAACAGCCTCACCGCGGCCTTTCCGGGCCGGAAGCTTCACGTCATCCTCGACAACCTCAACACCCACAAGAAGAATGAGAACTGGCTCAAGGCCCATCCCAATGTGCAATTCCATTTCACGCCGACCAGTGCGTCGTGGCTCAATCAGGTCGAGGTATGGTTCTCAATCTTGCAGGGACAATCGCTCAGCGGCACCTCCTTCACAAGCCTCAAGCAGCTTCAGGAACACAT
>NZ_SPQS01000053.1 GCF_004570865.1 Bradyrhizobium frederickii | reverse complement strand
GGGGGAGTTCAAGGCGGGACGGGGCGGTATCCGCGAGCGGCGCCGATATTGTGGCACTCTCGCGCATCGTCCCAGCTGTCGTCCCGGCGAACGCCGGGACCCATACCGCGGAATCGATCGACTGCGGAAAGTCGGAGTACCGAACGATTGGTCTTCGCCAAACTACTCCCTGTGGTTATGGGTCCCGGCGTTCGCCGGGACGACACCCAGGGTAGCGTGGCTGAATCCGTATGCGGAAAGCGGAGCTAATACGTGATCTTCGGCTGCAGCTTCTTCGCCTTGGCGATGATGTCGCCGACCGACTTCTCGGAAGGCAGGATGCGCAGCAGCTTCTTCTTCTCGTTGGCGTCGCGCATGCTCTGGGCGAGCCTTGCCGGATTTCTGTAGGCGAGCTCGCGCACGGTGGTGACGCCGGCGGCGCGGACCAGGCCGACCTTGGCCCGGCCCATGCCGGGGATGCGCATGTAGTCGGACACGTTGGCCCATTCCAGCAGCAGCTGCTCGCTGATGCCGGTCTTGGCGGAAAGCGCCTTGCGGCCCTTCACCGTGCCGGCCGCCTCGAGCAGCGCGTCGGTGGTGCGGATGCCCTGCGCCTTCAACTTGTTGGCGGCAAAGACCGACAGGCCCTCAATCTCGGAGATCGGATATGTCATGATACTCGATATGAAATGCCGAAGCTTCAGGCGAACTGGCTGAGGCCCGGCGTCCCCGCAACGATCCTGCCCATCTGATCTGCTCCGATTTTGTCTCGACCGTAGCGGAAAAGTTCACGGGCGACGTTTTGAATTTCGGACATGCCGAGCCCCAGGCCCATCAGGCGCGTGCCGACCGCCATCAGGCCGCCGCCCATCAGCCGCGACAGTCCGCCGCCGCTGCGGGATGCCTCGATCGCGGCTTCCGCTCCGGGAATCTGATCTATCAGGGCCTGCACGCTATCGGGAGGACCCTCGCTGCGGAGGAAGCCCAGGATGATGCCGACGGTCTTTTCAGCGACAGCACTATCTATGCTGGCGTTTGTCGCCAGCCGCCCGATCAGTTCGTCCATAAGGTCCGCCCCTCAGCCGGTTGCATGCCGGAGTATTTCTTTCGAAAATGATCTTGAGCCGGTGTGATGTGAAATTCAAGCGATGAACGCGGGCGTCGGAGCGATTCATCTTCGAAGGCGCGAAAAGTGTTGCAGCGGTGCAAGAGCGGAGATGGAATCGGCGAAAAATTGCCGCGTTGCGAACGGCTCGCCCCTACTTTCGGCTGATGTTGTCCGTCTGTTTCCGGCAATGTCGCATGCTTCGACTGCGTTGAACGGTTTTAATCGGCGCGCGACATGCGCTAAACTACGGAACTGGTGCATTCGAGTTTCGATACGTGAAACCCGGCAAGAAGAGATCAGAGAGAAGAATGACCGCACAGGACAGCAAGCTCGGCGATACCGACGACAAGATCTTCGTCGGCAAGGGAGACGAGCAGGCCTGGCTGACGCTGGCGCTCGCCAATCGCCACGGCCTCGTCACCGGTGCAACCGGAACCGGCAAGACCGTGACGCTGCAGGTGATGGCGGAAGGATTTGCGCGCGCCGGTGTTCCGGTCTTCGCCGCCGACGTCAAGGGCGACCTCTCCGGCATCTCGGAGGTCGGCGTGCCCGCGGACTTCATCCTCAAGCGCGCCTCCGGAATGGGACTGAATTTCCAGCCCGACCAGTTCTCGACCGTGTTCTGGGACGTGTTCGGCGAGCAGGGCCACCCGGTGCGCGCGACCGTCACGGAAATGGGGCCGCTTCTGCTCGCGCGCATGCTCGATCTGAACGACGTGCAGGAAGGCGTGCTCAACGTCGCCTTCCGCGTCGCCGACGACGCCGGACTGACCCTCATCGATATGAAGGATCTGCGCGCGCTGCTCGACGCCATCGTGCCCGACAGCGGGAAGAAGGCGGCGGACGCGGAGGAGAATCCGCTCGCCGCCATCCGCAAGGCCGCGCAGGGGTTCGGCAACGTCACCAAGGCCACCGTCGGCACCATCCAGCGCCAGCTCCTGGTGCTGGAGAACCAGGGCGGCACCAAATTCTTCGGCGAGCCCGCGCTGGCGCTGCAGGACTTCATGAAGACGGACCGCGATGGCCGCGGCATGGTCAATATCCTGGTTGCCGACAAGCTGCTGCAGAGCCCCAGGCTTTACGCAACCTTCCTGCTGTGGATGTTGTCGGAGCTGTTCGAAGAGCTGCCCGAGGCCGGCGATCTGCCCAAGCCGAAGCTGGTGTTCTTCTTCGACGAGGCGCATCTCTTGTTCAATGACGCGCCCAAGGCGCTGTTGGACAAGATCGAGCAGGTGGTCCGCCTGATCCGCTCCAAGGGCATCGGCGTCTACTTCGTGACGCAGAACCCGATCGACGTGCCGGACCGTGTGCTCGGACAGCTGGGTAACCGGGTGCAGCACGCGTTGCGCGCCTTCACTCCGCGCGACCAGAAGGCGGTCGCGGCTGCGGCCCAGACCTTCCGGCCCAATCCGAAGCTCGACACGGCCAAGGTGATCACGGAGCTCGGCAAGGGCGAGGCGCTGGTGTCCTTCCTCGAGGGCAATGGCACGCCGGCCATGGTCGAGCGGGTGATGATCCGTCCGCCGTCGGCCCGCATCGGGTCGATTACCCCCGACGAGCGCAAGGCGATCATGGCTGCAAGCCCGGTGAAGGGCAAATACGACACCGCCGTCGACGAAGAGTCCGCTTACGAGATGATCCAGAAGCGCATCGCCGGCACGGCGGCGACGGCCGACGGCCCGGCTGGCGCGAGCGGCGGCGGCATTCTCGGCCAGATCGGCTCGATCGTCGGCACCGTGTTCGGCACCAACGTCAAACGCGGCCGGATGTCGACGGGCCAGGTCATCGCGCGCGACGTGACGCGATCGGTCACCAACCAGGTGATCGGCGGGATGGCCGCCAATATCGGCAAATCGCTCGGCGGCCAGCTCGGCGGCTCGATCGGCCGCACGCTGGTCCGCGGCGCGCTCGGCGGATTGCTGCGGCGCTAGAGCATGATCCGGAAAAGTGCGAAGCGGTTTTCCGGAAGGATCACGCGCAAACAACAACCTGAAGCGCGATGACAATTCAGCCAAATCTCATCGCGCTTTAGGCAGCCCGCTATGCGCATCCTTCCAGAGGCTCGCCTTCGGCGGGGTTGCGATGTCGTGACGCGGCTGGCACCGCCGCGGCGTCGGCGCTAAAAGCGTTAGACGTCTCGACACCGGCAATCAGGAACACGACCATGGCCAATGCGCAGCTTCAATCCGTGCTCGACCACATCGACAAGGACTTCGACAACAGCCTGGAGCGTCTGTTCGCGCTGCTCCGGATCAAGTCGATCTCCGCGGATCCGGCCTTTGCCGGCGATTGCAAGGCGGCGGCGGAGCATCTCGCCAAGGACATTGCGAGCCTCGGTGTCGCGACCGAGGTGAGGCCGACCGCGGGCCATCCCGCCATCGTCGGCAAGACCGGGGCCGGCGGGCGGCCGCACGTGATCTTTTACGGCCATTATGATGTGCAGCCGGTCGATCCGCTCGATCTCTGGCACCGCCCGCCGTTCGAGCCTGTGGTGACCGACCACGCCGACGGCCGCAAGATCATCGTCGCGCGCGGCGCCGAGGACGACAAGGGCCAGGTGATGACCTTCGTGGAAGCCTGCCGCGCCTGGAAAAATGTGACGGGCTCGCTGCCGATCGACGTCACCTTCCTGATCGAAGGCGAGGAGGAGGTCGGCTCGAAGAATTTCGTGCCCTTCATCGAGGCCAACAAGGACGAGTTCAAGGCCGACTACGTGCTGGTCTGCGACACCGGCATGTGGGACCGCAACACGCCGGCGATCACGACCTCGCTGCGCGGCCTGCTCTATGAAGAGCTGAAGATCACCGCCGCCAATCGCGACCTGCATTCCGGCGTGTTCGGCGGCAGCGCGATGAACCCGATCCGGGTGCTCACGAAAATTCTGGGCGGCCTGTTCGACGACGACAACCGCATCACCATTCCCGGCTTCTATGACGGGGTGAAGGATCTGCCGCCCGACATCCTCGCGCAATGGAAGAAGCTCAACCTGACGCCTGAGATGTTCCTGAAGCCGATCGGCCTGTCGATCCCTGCCGGCGAGAAGGGGCGCCTCCTGATCGAGCAGGCCTCGTCGCGCCCGACCTGCGACGTCAACGGCATCTGGGGCGGCTATATCGGCGAGGGCTCCAAGACGGTGATCCCCTCGCATGCCTCGGCCAAGGTCTCGTTCCGCCTGGTCGAAGGGCAGGACCCGCAAAAGATCCGCAAAGCCTTCCGCGATTACGTCACCGCACGGCTTCCGGGCGACTGCAAGGTCGAGTTCGGCGACCATTCCGCCGCACCCGCCGTCGCACTCGACTGGAACATGAAGCCGCTCGCCGCCGCCAGCAAGGCGCTCACGGACGAATGGGGCAAGGAGACCGTGCTGATGGGCTCCGGCGCCTCGATCCCGATCGTCGCCGACTTCAAGCGCACGCTCGGCCTCGACTCGCTGCTGGTCGGCTTCGGCCTCGACGACGATAACATCCACTCGCCGAACGAGAAGTACGACCTGCGCAGCTTCCAGAAAGGCATCCGCTCCTGGGCCCGCATCCTGGCGGCGCTGGCGGAGGTGAAATAGGCGCAGGTGCCGTAGCGCTGTAGTGCCGTAGGGTGGGCAAAGGCGCAACGCGCCGTGCCCACCACTTCTCAGTGATTCCAAACAGAGAAGACGTGGGCACGCTTCCGCCTTCGCTCTTCGAGCTACGGCGGACAAGTCGCTTTGCCCACCCTACGAGATCTGGCCAACAAAAACGCCGCCCGGGATTGGGCGGCGTTTCATTCCAGACGTGCAGAGGTAGTTCGGCAAAGAGACTACCTCAAATTCGTGAAAATCTCAAGACCGATAGCCCGGAAGCTCGCGGTCGAGCTTACGCAGCAGCGGCGGCCACACCAGGTTGGTGGCGCGCAGCTCGGCGCGATCACGGTTGGCGAGCAGCTCGGTGTTCTTCTCGATCGCGGTCTCCTCGACCGGATAGACCGGCGTGCCGAGCGCGCGCGTGCGCACCTGCATCGAGCAGGCGCGCTCGAGGTGGTACATGCGCTCGAAGGCGGAGGCGACCGAGCGGCCGACCGTCAGCGTGCCGTGATTGCGCAGCAGCATGTGATTGTGGTCGCCGAGATCCTTCTGCAGCCGCGGCCGCTCGTCGTGGTCCAGTGCGATGCCTTCGTAGTCGTGATAGGCGAGGTCGTGGGTGACGAGCTGAGCGGTCTGGTTCAGCGGCAACAGGCCTTCTGCGCTGCTCGACACCGCGGTGCCGTCGAGCGTGTGGAGATGCAGCACGCAGATCGCGTCCTCGCGGACCTCGTGGATCGCCGAATGAATGGTGAAGCCCGCCGGGTTGATGCTGTATTCGCTCTCGGAGAGCTGGTTGCCGTGCAAATCGACCTTGACGAGGCTCGACGCCGTGATCTCCTCGAACATCAGTCCGTAGGGATTGATGAGGAAGTGATGATCGGGGCCGGGCACGCGCGCGGATATGTGGGTGTCGACCAGATCGTCCCAGCCGTACAGCGCGACCAGACGATAGCAGGCGGCCAGATTGACCCGTTGCTGCCACTCGGCCTCCGTCATGTTCGACGGCATTTCCTTCAGGCGCGCTTCCGCTGGCGACATGGCTGATCTCTCCGAACATCGTTGTTGCGGGGAGGGAGCCTAGTCCTGGTGGTGAATGGCGGCAAGGCGCGTTAGCAGCGCGGCAGTCAAGCGTAGCCCGCATGCTTGTCCGCCGTAGCTCGAAGAGCGAAGGCGGAAGCGCTACGGGAGAAAATCATTACGGCGCCGGGATCGACAGCAGGCTGGAGATGCCGCGGCCGCGGATGTCGTAGACACGGGCGAACACCACGTCGTCGCGCTTGATCTCGACCAGCACCGGCGCGGTGAGGCCCTTGCAGTAGAACTCGCTGAGCGTCATGGCGAAATCGGCCGCGTTGGAATCCCAGCCAATGGTGAAGTCGGGGCCGAGGGCGACCTGCGCCGGGCGCTGCGGACCGCACACCGCGACCTTCCATTTGCGATTTAGCGGCGGCACTTCCTGGCGCTCGACGATCTGCTCGCGCAATCCGTCGGAGGCCTGCTTCAGCGCGAGGCCCCAATAGTCCAGCATGAAGCGGTTGTCGGCGCCGCGCACGGTGCCGGCGATGTGGTTGAAGTGCGTGTATTGATAGGGATGCAGCCGGATCATCTCGGCGAGCGGCAACGCGAGGCCGAAGCAGAAGGTGGCGAGCACGACGGGCTGCCAGGTGCGGTGATTGGCGCGCAGGCGCTCCATCGCCCGGGCGAAGGCGACGCCGGCGAGCACCGCCATCGGCGGAATCACGAACACGAAATGGCGGATGCCGTTGTACAGCGCCGGCCGCTTCACCATCGCGATCACAAGCGGCAGGGTCGCAGCCAGCGTCAGCATCAGCATGATGGTCTTGCGCCGCGCCGGCACTTCGCCTCGCGCCAGCATGGCGAAGGTGCTGAACACGGCGCCGGCCGTCAAGACCAGCATCACCTCGGGCAGCTGGAGCGCGAACAGCGTCGGCAGATAGGACCACGGCATGTCGGGCACCGACACGATCGCGCCGTCGAACATCTCCTTCCACGGCTTCTCGAAGAAGTGCGAGAAGTAGGTCAGCGCCTGGAAGGGATTGCCGGGCTCCATGATCGACCACGGCCAGATCAGGCCCATCACGAGATAGCCGAATACGAGACCGGGCAGCAGCACATAGACGACATGGGCGAAGCGGCGAACCGACTCGCGCAGGCCCTCGCTGCGCAGTTCCTCCAACAACAGCGGGATGAAGCCGAGCAAGGCGTAGACCAGGGCGAGCCCGCCGAGAACGCGGCAGCCGAGCGAAAGACCGGCGCCGAGCCCGACGATCAGGATCGTGCGCGGCGAGGGCTGCGGATATTCCTCGGCGAGCCGGACGAGGCCCAGCATCAGGATGATCATGGCCACCGCGAAGGGCGCGTCCTTCGGGTTCATGAACATGTGGCCGTAGAAGATCGGGCACAGCGCGAGCAGCAGGAGCGCGGCAAGACCGGCAAGCGGGCCGCCGATACGGCGGCCGAGCCGCCACGTCACCGCGAGCCCGATCACGCCGACGACGGCGCCGACCAGACGTCGCGTCTCGAACAATTCGAGCGGAATGATCTTGTGCAGGAGGGCCGCGACCATGTCGAAGCCGCCGCCATACATATAGAGATTGGCGAAGGAGAGCGCCGCAATGTCCTTGAAGCCGGAACCGAACATGCGCAGCAGCAGGTCGGCATATTCAGCGTGGGTGTAATCGTCCCAGCCGAGGCCGTAGTCGCGGAAGGTCAAGCCTGCAATGACGGCGACCACAGCCAGCACCAGCATGGCGAGATCGTCGCAAGTCCGTTCGACCGAGCGCCGTTGAGGCGTGTCGATCGCCGAAGTCGTGATGGATGTCATGGCTATCGGTGCCCCGGAATCCCCTCTTGGCCCTGCTGGTGCGCGCGGGCCTCAACCCCGGACTCCCTATAGCGCAGTTCCATTACCAAGTAATTGGGCATTATGGCTAAATTCCTGATGCGCCGCAGCAATTCCCGATTTCAGAGCAGCCTAGCAGTAGCGAGCCCTGTCTGAAGGGAATGTGAATAAGTCCCTGATTTCCTTCCCATTAGGAACGCAGGCTGCAATTGGCCGTTGGCGCGGACCGGCGTATGACGATATCGTGGCGTGACGGGTCGCGCGTGGATGTGCGGCCGGGGGTGAGTTCGATGACCTTGGCATTGTTGATCGCGGGGATTTTCGCCGTCGTGGCGGGCCTCCTTTCGATCCTGTTTGGCTTCTCCGTCAGGGAGTTCAGCCTCGGCAGTCCCCTCATAATCGCGGGAACGATCGCCGTCTGCTCCGGACTGTTACTGGCCGGCCTCTATCTCGTGGTCACCGAGCTGCGGGGCATCGCTCGCCGGCTGGCCGGTGCGCCGTCCGAGGTGCGGGTCAGGCCCGTGCTGCCGGGCCTTGCCGCATCAGGCGCCGTTGCGCCCGAGCCGATGCCTGCCTCGGCGGCAAGGACCGAGTCGGCACCACCGCCGCCACCGGCCGCAGGCCCGCCGCCGTGGCAGAGCGAAGCCGCCGCGCGCGAGCGTCCGCGTCTCGAGACACCGCCGGAGCCGGAAGCCCCGCCGCCGCCCGCGGTTCCGGAAGCGCCGCGCCGGCGCAACCTGTTGTTCGCCTCGAGCTCGCGCAAGGAGCGCGAGCGCGCGGAGGCGAAGACAACCGAGGGGGCGCCGCCGCCTCACGAAGCACCCGCAGTGCCCGCGGCGCAGGACGTTCCGCCTGCCAGTTTCGACGACGCCTGGCCGAAGCCGGAGCGCATGCGCCCGCCGGAGCCGCCGGTCGGTTCGCGCCGGCCGCCGCCGCGCTCGCCCTCTGCGGAAGCCGCTCCCCCGCCGCCACCCGCACCCGAGCCGCCGGCCGCGCCCGAGCAGCCGCCCGTGACCGTGCTCAAGTCCGGAATCGTCGACGGCATGGCCTATTCGCTCTATTCCGACGGCTCGATCGAAGCGCAGATGCCGGAGGGCATGATGCGCTTTGCCTCCATCGACGAGCTCCGTTCCCATCTCGACCAGCGCGGCTGAGGCGGCTGCGCAGAGGTCAGCGCCGCCGTTGGTGTCACCTCGTCAGTCATCGACTCGTTTCGGCCCAACGCATTGTTGACAGGGAATAGTCCGGCGTCGTCTATCCCCGTGGGGCGCAAGGTGGAGAGAGGGTGGGCCGATGTCGGACGCGGGGGCGAAGAATTTCATCGAGCTGACGGCGAATATCGTGTCGGCCTATCTCAGCAACAATCCGACGCCGGCTGCGGAAATTCCGAACCTGATCAGCCAGGTGCATGGCGCCCTGGTGCGGGTGTCGTCCGGCCGCGCCGAGACCGCCCCGCTCGAACCGGCCAAGCCGGCGGTCTCACTGAAGAAGTCGATCGCGCCCGATTATCTGGTCTGCCTGGAAGACGGCAAGCGGTTCAAGTCGCTGAAGCGTCATCTGCGCACCCAGTACAACATGACGCCGGAGCAATACCGCGAGAAATGGGGCCTGCCGGCCGACTATCCCATGGTCGCGCCCAACTATGCCGTGGCGCGCTCGCAACTGGCGAAGCAGATGGGCTTGGGACAGCAGCAGCGGAAGAAGGGGAAGTAGTGCGGGTCACTGCTCTCGTAGGGTGGGTTAGCGCAGCGTAACCCACCACTTCTGCTTCTGCGGATAGAGAAGCGGTGGGTTACGGCTTCGCCTAACCCACCCTACGAAGCCTCTTACGTCGCTTCCGCGAGCGCCGCTTTCGCGTCTCTCTTGATGCGCTCGACCATCGAGCGCAGGCCGTTTGAGCGCTGCGGCGTCAGGTGATCGCGAAAGCCGAACTCGTCGAACACGGCGATGGCGTCGGTCTCCAGAATCTCCTGCGGCGTGCGGCCCGAATAGAGCGACAGCACGATCGCGACCAGCCCGCGCACGATATGCGCGTCGCTATCGCCGCGATACCTCAGGATCGGAACACCCTTGCTGCGGTCGACCAGCTTCTGCAGCCAGACCTGGCTGACACAGCCGTTCACCTTGTTCTCGGCGGAGTGCTCGGCCTCCGGCATCGGTTCCAGGGTCCGGCCAAGCTCGATGACGTACCGGTAGCGGTCGTCCCACTCGTCCAGAAGCTCGAAATTGTCCCTGATTTCGTCGATCGTCGTCATGCTGGCCCAAAGTTCCCGCTTCCCGCCAATATAGGGATGCGAGGCGCCGAAATCGATAGGGTTTGACGCTAATTCGCCGGCGGGCCGCGCCATTCCAGCGCGAGGTCGTCCTGGCTCAGGGTGTCGCGCGGCGCTTCGCTCGAGGCGGCATCGCCTTCGCCGGCCATCGCGATCGAGCCGGTGTGGTCGGGGGCCTTCTTGTCGTTCTTCTCGATCTTCTCGTTCTTGTCGATCTGCTCCTTCTTGTCGTTGATGATCTGGTAGATTTTGCGGGCGCCGTCCTGGGCGCGCTGGCCGATGATGGTCGCGGCCTGTCCGCCGACCTCGCAGGCCGCCGGCTGGCGCTTGCAGAACTGGGTCATGTCGGAGACGGCCGCGGTCGCAGCCTGAACCGCGTCGGCAGCGCCGATCTGCGGCAGCTTGTCCGATTCGGGCGTCTTGTCCCGCGGCAGGAGCACCAGCACCAGCCCGAGCCAGAATGTGATGCGGAGCAGAAAACGCATCTTATCGACCTGTATGGTAGATCCCGTCCGCGGCGATGGTCCGCGCGCGTTTCGACCTAGCAACTCTCGATAAATCGCAAGTCATTGCCTTGAGCTTAATTCGCGGAAAATTGACGCAAGATTCTTCGGGATCGACGGCGTCGTAAATTTTCGATTGACGCCGCGGCCCGCGATTCTGCCGGCAGGCATATCCACCAATTCGAAACCATCAGCGGAAAGGTGAAACCCTGTGTTCACCATCCGCAGCGAAGACGTCGTCAAATCGTCTAAAAAGCCCCGCGATGTCCCGGCGTCCGGTCGCGTGCCGCGCCGCCTTAGCACTCGTTTAAGGTCGCTCTGACACGGTGGCTCAACGACAAGGAGGCGTTCCGGCGCGTCTTCTACGACGATTGAGCCGAAGCGCGAGACCCGTGACAGTTTTGAGTATCATCCGCGATTGTCTCGATGCACTGCTGCATCCCTCCGCGCGTTCCGATGCGCTGATGCGAGCGCGCCACCGTGCCTTCATGGCGCCGCGGCTGCTCGGCAGCCTGGGTGCCTTCGCCGCATTCCCGGTCTATCTGGCCCTGCGGGGCGCACCGAGCGCGGTCGAGGTCGCCGCTTTCGCATGGCTGATCGCGCCGATCCTGTTGTCCTGGTTCCTGTCGCGCACTGGACGCTATGAAGGCGCGCATGTGCTGTCGTCGCTGGCGCTCGCCGGCCTGATCATGGCGGTCGCGGGCTCCACGGGCGGCATCGAATCGTTCGCCGCGGTCTGGCTGGTCGTGGTTCCGCTCGAAGCCGCGCTGTCGGCCTCGCGCCGCGTCGCCGCCTTCGCCTCCTTGCTCGCACTGTCCTGTGCGGGCCTCCTGATCCTACTCACTCAGCTCGGCTGGCTGCCGCCCGCAGACATCAGCGCCGCGGACCGCGGCGTGCTGATGGCCTGCGGTGTCGTCTCGGCGACGCTCTATGCCGCGGGCCTTGCGTTCGGCGCGGAATCGCTCGCGCGCACCAGCGTGGCGCTGCTTTCGCGCGAAGAGGAGCGCTATCGCCTGCTCGCCCGCAACATGAGCGATGTGATCTCGCGGCATCAGCGCAACGGCGCGGTGCAGTTCATCTCGCCGGCGGCGGAGGCCATGCTCGGCGTGCCCGTGGCGCAACTGCTCGGTCATGGCCTGTTCGACCGCGTCCACGTCGGCGATCGCCCGGCCTATCTCACCGCGCTGTCCGATGCCGCGCGCGGCGAGGCGCGCAGCGTCGAGTTCCGGCTGCGGCGCGAGGCTGATGGTTCGGAGCGCGGTCAGGTCGATTTTCTCTGGGTCCAGATGCGCTGCCGTCCGCGCGACCGGGATCTGGGCCAGAATCCGAATGGAGACGTCACGCGTGAGGCCGACGTCGTCGCCGTGATGCGCGACGTCACCGACCACAAGCTGTCCGAGCAGGCGCTCGAGCAGGCGCGCAGCGCCGCCGAAGCGGCCGATGCCGCCAAGACGCGCTTCCTCGCCACCATGAGTCACGAGCTGCGGACGCCGTTGAACGCCATCATCGGCTTCTCCGAGATGATCGCGCAGGAGCAGACCCTGATGCTGGGCGCGGCCCAGCGCCGGGAATATGCCCAGCTCATCAACGATTCCGGCCAGCATCTGCTGTCGGTCGTCAACGGCATCCTGGACATGTCGAAGATGGAATCGGGCAATTTCGAGATCGCGTCCGAGCCGTTCGCGCCGCGCGCCTCGCTCTTGCATTGCTGCAATCTCCTGGCGCTGAAGGCGCGGGAAAACGGCGTCGACCTCATCACCGACGCGCCGCACCACCTGCCTGTCATGACCGGCGATCCCAGGGCCTTCAAGCAGATCGTGCTCAATCTCGTCGCCAACGCCATCAAGTTCACCGAGCGCGGCGGTCAGGTTTCCGTTTCCGCCGCGGTGACCGGCTCGCAGCTGATGCTGCGCATCAGCGACACCGGCGTCGGCATCGCGCCCGACGATCTCAAGCGCATCGGCGCGCCGTTCTTCCAGGCGGGCAGGACCTATCAGCGCCGTCACGAAGGCACCGGCCTCGGATTGTCGATCGTGAAGAGCCTCGTGGCGTTGCATCTCGGCGAATTGGCGGTACAAAGCAGCCTGGGAGAGGGCACCGCCGTCACCGTCAGGCTGCCGCTCGTCTACACGCCGCCGCAAGTCAAGGCGGCCGAGAGCAAGATCGCGACGCTGACGCCGGTGCTGCGCCAGGAACTTCAAGGTCAGGAGCTTCAAGACCAAGCTCACGACCAGTCTCAGGACCAACCCGCTCTGGTGAAGAAAAGTGCCTAAGAAGTCTGCCAAGGACGAAGCCGCTCCGCGCCGCCGTGGTGCCAAGGCCGCGACGGTCGATGTCGAGACCGAGCGCAACCTCGTGATGCGCGTGCTGCTGCACAGCCCCAAGGACACGCTGGCCGGTCTCGTCGCCGTCGCTGCGATCGGCGCGATCGTTGCCAATGCGCTGTTCCTGCAGACCGGCCGGCACCCGGCGCCGATGTTCGGCACCGTGATCAATCTGCCTGCGCCGTCATCGATGCAGCTGTCGAACCCCTTGCCGCGTCCGCGCCCCGTCGGCGCCGATACCTCGCCGCTCGAGCCGCGCGCGACCGAGTTCCGCGCCGAGCCCAAACCTGCCGAGCGCGCCGCCGAGAAGGCGCCGGAGAAACCCGTCGAGGCGACCGCATCGACGCGCGCGAACGATCCCATGACCAATCTGGTCAAGGCGACGACCTCGGCGCCGCCGTCCGCCATGCGCCCGCCGGCTCCGATTCCCGTGCCGCAAAGTCCGGCCGCGCGGCGTATCGCCGGCGTGCAGCGCGCGCTGTCCGAATACGGCTACGGCAATCTGAAGATCACGGGCACGATGAGCGGCGAGACCCAGTCGGCGATCCAGAAGTTCGAGCGCGAGCACAAGATGCAGGTCACCGGCCAGCTGTCCGATCGGCTGCTGCGCGAGCTCGGCGCCGCGATCGGCCACCCCGTCGAATAGAGCGCATCCCCACTGTCATTGACGCGGATCAACTTGCGGCATCGCGCGAAGGCTGCGTCCCGCCGGCGCGATTTGCTTGGGATCAATGACGGCCGCCAGCCTCGGGGACCATGATCGCCCATCTTCAACGAAGAAGAGAGGGTGCCATGTTCAAGGTCTCCGTTCTGGTCTGGATCATGCTGGGTACGGTGCTGGCGGGCGTCAGCCTGATCGTCGTGCTGATGGTGCCGACCTTCGCCGCCCACTCCATCAGGAACATCCCCTATGCTGTCGCCGTCGGCTTTGCGCTCGCAATGCCGCTGTCATACCTCGTCGCGCGCCAGATCAATGGCGGGCAAGGGCAAGGCGTCGGCAAGGCGTGACAATCGGACGCTGACACTGGCGGCGCGCGTCACGCTGGCCTATCGTTCGACTCATGCGTTTGAAATCCAACATATGGGTCGCCGCCTATCTGCGCCGGTGCCAGACCGAAGGCGTGTTCGGCGCGGTGCGCCGTCGCGGTGCCGAGGAGGCGGGAGCGGTGTTCGTGAAGGTGTCGCTGCTCAACGGCCATGCGATGCTCTACGTGCCGGCCCCGCAGACCTCTTACGACGACGGCCGCCCGGTCGATCGCTTCTTCGTGCCGGTCGCGCCGCAAGCTCTGCCGGAGCACACCGTCGAGGAACGGCTGACCAGGGAAATCCGCTTCGATCCGGACGCCTGGATCGTCGAGACCGAGGATCGCGCCGGACGGCATTTTCTGGAATTGGCGAGGACGTGACCGCGATCGGCCCGTGTCCCGGACAAGCGGCGACGCGTCAGCGTCGCCGTGCAGAGCCGGGACCCAGCGGCGGCATGACCGGACGCGGTGAGATGGGCCCCGGCTCTGCAGCGCACCGCTCCGGACGATGCTTCGCATCGCCGGGGGCGCTGCGCTGCGTCCGGGGCACGAGCGGAAAATGTGTCGCTTGCAGCGTTCGCAATGACGAACTCGGAGGGATGCTGCGCGCACCACGCTCAGCGTCAGCGCGCGAACGGGATCACCGCTCCGACGACCCGCCGGTGCCCTTCCGCACCGCCGGCAGCGCACCCGGCTGCACGCCCGGCCGCGTCTGGGCCGCGCCGGCGCGGGCGCGCTGGCGCTCGCCGTCGTGCAGTGACGGCTGGTACTTGGCGCGGGTGACGGCAAGCGTCGAGCCGCGCCAGGCCGCCAGCATCACCAGCGCCGAGCGGTCGCTGAGGCGGTCATAGAGCCGCGCCAGCCGGTACACCTCGTTCACGGAATTGCCGATCTCCGGCTTGAAGAACAGCAGGATGCGCTGGAAGTTCGGGCTCGGCATGTCGAGCGCGCGCGCCGCGACCGCGAGGGCTTCGCCGCCGGCATCGTCGACGATCTGGGCTGCGACGCGCGAGGGCAGGATCAGGCTATCGCCGAGCTCCAGGGCGAAGCTCTCGACGTCGCCCGCGATCGCGGCCATCTCCAGGATCTGAATCGCACGCTTGGCACGCACGGTCGGGATCCGCGGCGCGGCCTTCAGCGGGGTCTGCGCCAGGTTGTGCAGAATCAGCGCGCGCTCGGATGGGCCGGCGCCGAAGAACATGTCGTGGATCTCGGCGGCGTCCTTCGGCTGCATCGCCATGTTGGCGGCCATGCGCCGCTCGGCATCGCTCGGCGGGCGGGCCGGGGAG
>NZ_SPQS01000052.1 GCF_004570865.1 Bradyrhizobium frederickii | reverse complement strand
CATCAGTATGGACGGCCGGGGCGCCTGGCGGGACAACGTGTTCGTTGAGCGGCTGTGGCGCAGCGTCAAATACGAGGAGGTGTATCTGCGGGCCTACGACAGCGTCAGCGACGCTCGCGCCTCGATTGGCCGCTATCTGGACTTCTACAATTGCCGCCGTCCACATTCGAGCCTTGACGGCAGCACACCGGATCAAGCCTACTTCACCCCGCTGCCGCTCCGCACGGCAGCCTAACCCCGGCAGAGGCTCCACTTATCGACGCGGATATTCTGTTCAGACAACCGGGGCCAGCTCAATACGCCATGGCCCGCCCCTGACATGATCAAGCTGGTGTCCAATCATCGCGAACTGATGAAGTCGATGCTGGAGTATGATCTGTTGGGCTTTCAGACGAACCGGGACGTGAATAACTTCCTCGCCTGTCTGCGTTCCCATCTTGGGCTGGAGAGCAAGGATGGCGTTGTTATCTCGAAGCGCGGCCAGACGCGATGTCAAAAGTTCCCAATCGGTATCGATCCGA
Organism: Bradyrhizobium frederickii; assembly: GCF_004570865.1. Lineage (GTDB taxonomy): Bacteria > Pseudomonadota > Alphaproteobacteria > Rhizobiales > Xanthobacteraceae > Bradyrhizobium > Bradyrhizobium frederickii. The sequence goes on along the minus strand of NZ_SPQS01000052.1, from coordinate 15,077 downwards.
AGCAGTTTGCAGAATACCTGGCCGAAGACTTGTCTCCCGCAGAGCAGGAGAAAGTTTCGTCCTTGCTGAAAAGCGTCGAGGGCACTACGCTTGCGATAGGGGTCGATCGGCTCGACTACACCAAGGGCATCGACAAAAAGGTCGAGGGTTTCAATCAGCTTTTGGTGAAGGCTGAGCCGCGCAGCATCTCGCTGTTGCAAATCGCGCCCCCATCACGTGCCGACGTTGAACAGTATCAGAGGTATAGAAACGAGGTGGAGAGCTGGGTCAACCAGGTCAATGCCGAGCACGGCACGGACGAGTGGAGCCCGATCCACTACAAGAACGAATCGTTCAGTCAGTCGGCACTTGCGCGTCTTTACCGCGCTGCGCGTGTTGGCGTCGTGACGCCATTGCGGGACGGCATGAATTTCGTCGCGAAAGAATATGTTGCTGCACAGGATCCGAAGGACCCGGGCGTTCTGGTGCTCTCAAAGTTCGCGGGTGCGGCTGAAGACTTCAACGACAAGGGGGCGCTGCTGGTGGATCCGAACCGTCCTGAAGAAATCACGGAGGCAATTTGGCAGGCGGTCAACATGCCGCGACAGGAGCGTATCAGGCGCTGGCGGTCGATGATGGAGAAACTTGAAGCATATACGATCCACCACTGGTCGGCGGACTACCTTCGAGAGCTGGACAAAAGCCAACTTCGCGCCGCCGCAGTGATCGCCTACGATAAGGTCGATCGCGCCCACACGGAGCTGAGGGGGCGCCCAGGCGAGGGGGAGCCTTTGAGGCTTTAGCCGACCGGTGAGACATACACAGGATAGCCTTTGAGCGCCGCCGCCGACGGCTCCGACCATCGGCCGAAGAGCCGGTCGCCAGCGACCGATTGGTCGAAAAGAAGTGCCTACGGGTGAGATTTTCGACATTGCCGGTCACGAAGATCTGAGGCTGCTCGTGATTGATACACCGGTCCGTGTGACAGCCTCTTCATCTCCTCTGGGCACCTCGCCTCCGCCGACGAAGCCGTGAGTGCCCTGCTGGTTGCGCAGGTGGGAAAGTGCTTGAAGTAAGACCTCATGTCGGACGCGAACTGATCCCGGTATCTGATCTCACTTCAAAACTCGAGGTCTAATAGCTACCAAGCGACAATTCAGTGCGAGCCGGTTCACCTACTGGAGGGCGATAGGAAGTGCGTATCACAAACAGTCAATTCGGAACAGTGTTTCGGGCGGCGCAGCGCACCGAGATCGCACCACAGGGCTTGCTGGTTCGGCCGCACACCACGAAGTCGAATACGACTCCACCGATCGAGTGCCTTGCCACTCGACAGACCCCTGCTGGTCTTCGGGGGCCGAATCAACGCTCGAAATCCAGTGGCGGAGAGGAAGCGCGCGGAAACGGCAATTTGCCGGGCTTGGCCTCTCGCGTATGCTTTGGCGCGCTCGGAGCGGCCTATCTTTATGACAAGATGGCTAACGACTTTTTCCTCTCCACTACCTCTTTGCACGACGGAAAGGGGGGCTTCAGCAGCGACACCAGACTTACCAAGGCCGGAAAACAAGCGGAAGAATACTTTCAAATTTATTGCAGCCTTTCCGATGAAGAGAAGAATGGCGTTGCCAACCAGGTCAGAGCCCCTAGACTCGTTGGCTCTAACAAATTTGCATCCATGATAGATTACCGTGCTGCCACCAAGGTTCACCTCAAGAACCTGGTAAATACGGAGCAGGCACACATGTCCATTATGAAAAATATCAAATGCCTCAAAGGGGGCGGGATGACAATTGAGGGTGTCTCAAGACATGCTCCGACGATCGTGCCTGACAGCCTGGATTTGACGAGTTCACCAGAATACCTGAGCAAGAACAAGTACTCCCTGTCAGGTGTTAGAAATGAACAAACCGGCTCGACCGGTTATGCATCGAGGACGATAACGAAGCCGTTCATTGAGAGGGGGCTGGATCATTTCATTGCAGAAGTTGAAAGCGACAGATCTCTTTCACCCAAGCAAGCGGTCGAGGCACTGGAAGCCCACCTCAATAGCGACAGCCGCCTTGGTGAAAACGCTCAGCTGGTCGCGGGCCAAGCCTTTTTGATTTTCAGCCGGGTCTATGAGAGCAAGTGGGGAACCGCACACAAGGTTCTGATGCCTTATCTTCATGAAAACGGATGGCTGTCTCTGGCGGAAAATGAGAAAATGGGCAAGACGAGGCCATTTGCTCGGGAAGATATGGAAAAGGGCTTGCTTAGGAGAAACACCAGCGTGATCGGCCCGTTTTTTCATGATGCGTACGTCCGTGTGCATAGCGCACTTTCTGCAATGGAGCTGGTATCACCAAAAAACTTTTGGCATAGGGAAGTCGGAGAAATGAGATACCTTCCGATTGCTCATTTTAGACTGAATGATAGCGAAGATGGATTTGAAGACTGCTCGGGTCTAAGCGACTCGTTCACATCGTTCAACATTGCCGTTTGCATCAATCACGCGAGAATGATGAATGGCGACGAGCGTTTGTCAAAGGATGATGTGGTGGCACTTGTTGGTTGTCTGAATGCGGTTTTCGATAATGCGAGCGGGGTGAGGCATACTCTACAGGAAACAGCGAGAGGATGCTTTGCCGGGGCTGGATACGCGACGGAAGATGCTGACGACTTCTACAGAACTGTGTGCAAGAATGCGTCCGACGAGTTTTATGGTGGCAAAGCCAGATACGCTGAGGGCGCCGCCTCGTAGGCGACGCTCGAAGAATGGAAGCATTCGGCGAGCCACGTCTTGGTGAAATGGACTCCGACAATCGGACCGGTTCGCCAATTGGATTTGGGCGATTCCATCGCAACCGACGTGGAAGATCGATGTGGCGCTGAAGTGGAAGATCGCGCTGGAGGCGCTGCGGGAGCATGTGTCGGTGGCCGATCTGGCCTCCAGCATCTTTCGCGCTGTTGATCAGGCGACGGCTCCGGTTTCAGAGAGTTGGGGCTGATAGAGCGGTCGCATGTTCATGTAGGATTTGGTCGACTGCGCCGTTCCGGCAATGTGCTGCAGCCGGGCCGCCGCCAAGTTGAGACAGGATTGGCCGTCGGGGAAGGCGCCGACGACACGGGTTCGTCGCCGGATCTCCTTAATGATGCGCTCGAGCGGATTGTTCGTTCGAATCTTCCGCCAATGGATGTCCGGAAAGGCATAGTAGGCGAGCGTCGTGAACCACCTGCTCGATGAGATCAGCAGCTTTGGCCATACGGCTGGCCCGCAGATCCGCGATGACGGTCCTGGCTTTATCGTCGGCCGCGGCGCGGCTCTCCTGGGCATGAATGGCCTTGAGCATGTGGCTGACCTCGCGGACCCGGGTCGACGGCACGTGGCTGAAGACATTGCGATGAAAATGCACCATGCAGGGTTGATAGCGGGCCTCCGGCAGATAATCCGCAACGCTTTCGACAAGACCTCGGCACGCATCGGAAACAACCAACTGCACGCCCCTGAGACCGCGATCGACGAGATGCCGCAGAAACGATGACCAGCCGGATTTGTCCTCCTTGGCGCCCTCACAGATGCCGAGGATCTCCCGGAACCCCTCGGCATTGACCGCCGAGGCCACTAGCAGCGAGACGTTGCGAACCTCACCAGCCCAGCTGCGCTTCATCACGATGCCGTCGAAGTAGAGATGCGGATGCTCGCCTTCGATCCTGCGATTCCGCCACGCCTCGATCTTGGTATAGATCCTCTTGTTCATGTTCGACACTGTGCTCGGGCTGACCCGGGTGCCCCACAGCGCCTCCGTGATGTCTTCGACCCGCCGAACCGAAATCCCGGCCAGATACATCTCGATCAGCGCCTCCTCGACCGAGCTCTCCCGCCTCCGGTAGCGCTCGATAATCGCCGTCTCGAAGGTTTGCCGCCGTAGCTTCGGAGCCTTCAGATTGACGTCGCCCGCCTTGGTCTGCAGCGTTCGCTCGTAGCTGCCTGCCCGCGTGTCCTGCCGGGCCGGGCTGCGCTCATACCGCCCAGCCCCGCACAGCTGGTCCGCTTCGGCCTCCAGCATGGCGTTCAGGGTCTCTTCCACCGTCCCGCGGACCATCTCGCCCAGGTGATCTCGAATCCGGGCCTCATCAATTTGGATCACCTGACCCATGGCATTCCCATCGTTCATTCAAAGCTCCTTCATTCAAGAAGAAGCCGTCAATCCTGAAAGTGCGAAAGACTCTGTACGTTATCGGCAGCTTCGCTAAATCGGTTTCCTTGCCCTCGAACGAATGTCCACGATTGCTGTTGCCAAGCAGCGACGCATCAAAGTTCGTAGGGCCGGCCGCACAGCTCTCGGTCTCCTTTGCTTTCGTACCAAGCCCAATCGTGACCGGATCGAACGCACGAATGCCCACACAAAACGACGTCGGCCGTTTGGCTTGCGGCACCAACATGTCTGTCAGTTGCGGGCTACGGGGGCATCCGGAAAAGACAAGACCGTCTATTGCAAAGATGCCAATCGCGCCGGCGCTTATTCGGAGCAGTCGTTTGACTTCATTGGTTATAGCTTTCGGCCGAGGCTAGCGAAGAATTGGATCGCATCCGGAGGGACGCGTAGCGAATAAGTACACGAGGCTTGGCGCTCGGCCCTGCCGAATGGCGAAATGGCGCCGAGCAGCTCGTCGGCTCGCCTGGTCACGCGGACGGGTCGTCCTCCATCGCAGTTTGTTTACGTCAACCATGCCGCGCCAGCTTTTCCCCGACGTAGAACTCTTCTGCAGCCATCCTGCACACGTTTCCATAAAATCGATCTGCATCCGCCACTGTATAGCCCGCGCCTGCAAAGCACCCTCGCGCGATCTCAGAAAGTGTATGCCGGATTCCGCTGGCGTCGTCATATACCGCGTTGAAGCACCCGATGAGCACCACTACATCGTCTTTGGATAACCGTTCTTCACCGCTCATCAGTCTCGCGTGATTGATGCACGCCACAGCATTGGCGCATGTGAACGAGTCCCCGAGCCCCGAGCAGTCTTCGAACCCGTTACCCTGCTCGTTCAACTTGAAATGAGCTATGGCGAGGTTCTCCATGTTTTTTGAGGCCGCCATGGGCTTAAGGTCATCGAGTGCTGCAGGATCATTCCTCAGCCGAAACCTATGGAAGCAGGCTTCCAGTTTGTGCAATAGTGGTCCCATGACCCCCGTATTTCGCTTGAAGATGCTTTTCGACAGGTCTTCGAACATCAAGCTCTCATCGATCTTGTAGGTCTCGTCCGGCGACAGAAAACCGTGCCGCGCCAGCGTCTTCATGACGATCTTCTCGGCATCTCCCCAGTGCTCGTCTGCGGCATAGACCTGCCTCAAGTTCAAGATCGCTTGGCCGGCGGCAAACTGCGCATCTTCGCTAAGCTTGTCATCCCTCTCCAGCAAGCCCTCGAGTGACTCCACGCATTGCTGCGGTGTCAAGCCTTTCGTCTCGCAGACGTCTTTGAAGTGTTTGTAGCCGTTGAGCACGAACGGTCGGGTGATCGACCGCGAGGTATACCCGCGAGCTCCGGTCTCATCATTGGCGACGCCCGTCAGCGCATATTTGTTCTTCTGCTTGTACAGGCTGCTCTTCGTCAAATCGGGATTACTCGGAATGACAGGCGGAGCATATTTGGCAACGTTGTCGGCTTTCACGAGTTGGCCCTTGTAGCACGTAAGGCTCTTCATCAGCGACGAGCGCGCCTTCTCCGTGTTTATGAGGTGCATGACGTGCACTTTCGTAGCTGCCCGATAGTCGGTGATGGTCACGAACTGGTTGTTGCCACAGGTCCGCACGGGATTAATCCACCGATTGTTCCGCTTCTGGTCTTTTGGACTGCTGCGGTGGTAGTGGCGGAAGCGGACTTTTGCTATTTCATAGGCCTTATTGAGCCTGTCGTTGCTCGTGAATCCACGTTTGCCGTCGTGCAAAGACGTGGTCGAGAGAAAAAAATCATTGGTAGCCTTATCGTAAAGATATGCCGCACCAGCCATCCCCAATGCATACTTCATCGCGCGAGAGGCCTGGCTCGGCAAGTCGCGATCCCCACCTGTTTCCTCTCCGCCCGGCGAGTTCGTGTTTTGATTTGACTTACGGAGAGCAGACGTGGCTTGATGATGCGCTCGAAAATTGGCCAGCGCAGTCATATTCGCCTTGTCTGTGACCATAGCGCCCTGCGGCGAGGTCTCGGCGCGTGGGGCGTTCTGCATCATCGTCCTGACCACATTATTATCAATGCGCATTATCTTCTACTTTCCATGATCGTAATGCGATTACGGCGAGCTTGAATCACCAGTCGCAGGTGACCTGCGACGAGCGTGCTCGACTAGCAGCAAAAAGCAGCATCCATTTGGCGTCTCGATTGAAGGCACATAAACAAGTTGTCGGTTTTGCGTGCGGCCCGGGGATGTCCCGGGTCCTGTTGAATTTCTGAAGAGTAAACCACGCTTCCTTGGTGCCAAATCACGCGATGGGCGGCCTTGCCGCGCTTACCAATGCACCTCATGTTCCTCTCCTACATAGCGACAAACTGAATGAGCTCATCGTGTTGTCGCGCAGCGATCGCCATCCATGCAGGCTCACGCGAGAAAGTTGCGCAAGCTGTTATTCCAAACGACCTCCCGCTCGCTCGCTGAAACACCCAGTCGATAAACATTTCTTACGCAATGTAATTGAAAGAATATGTTACCGTTATCGCCCGTCATCGATCCCTTCGGGGCCATGGAGGTCAAGCCATTCGGACCATAAAAAGGGCTGTCCATTGGAATTTGCTTTGGAATATTCGTAAAAAAGCGAAATGAACTCCAGCCGATCATTGCGGAAGTCTGAACGCTCTTCGTGGGCGATGTTCTTGTGGAAATCCAAGGCTCGCCCAGGGTTAAACGCGAGCTGCCTATTTATTATGTCCTCAAACGACACCCGTGAGGCATTACGCAGCATGTCGTGCATTGCGATGAAGATGCCCGTGCGGCCCTGACCTGCACTACAGTGCACATGCAGCTTCTCGTGAGCCGCCATGCCCCGCTCCATTTCAATAAACGCATTAACATCCTCTGCGCGCGGAACGAGATGGTCGGACACCATCAAGCGTACATAGTTTGCGCCCGCCGCTCTTACGACTTCTTCTTCGCTAAAGATTTGCGGTCTACTCAAGGTCACTGAGCGCGGATTATCATCAATCTCATTCGCAACGTCTTGGCGATGAAGTAGCTGCACTGTCACTTGCCCTTTTAGCGTATCTATCCTATCGTATTCATCCGCTAGAACTTCTTCGCGCGATTTGCCAACATTCGCCCAGTTATTGGGCACCCCCCAAGTCACCGGAAAATTTCCAACGATCGCATGGGACTCTTCCCGGAGGTCAAGTACAATTACTGGGCTCTTCGGCGATGGGTTCAACCTACTAACTTGTTCGATGGAAGCAATACTGGCGCTGCCGGACACATGCAGGTCCTTCCAGCCTGTTGCATTACAGCCTTCCGGAAGATCAAACTCATCCGATGATCTAAATTTATCTACTGATCCAGGGCTTCTGTCATATTGCAGAAGTGGTGTTGCCAAAGGACGCGTCGGCATTAGTAACGGGCCCTTGAATTTCCAAATGCGTTGGGAAAGGCGTTTGGCCATTGACGACGTACGCTTAATTGATTTTGGTGAGCCATCTATCTCTGCAGCGACGGAACTTTTGCCAGGGTTCGGCGTAGCGGGGGCGTGGACGTTCGAAATCTCGTTGCTGTCGCTGGACCCCTCTTGAGCGAGCTGATGATTTTTCTGCGATGCCATCAGAAGATCGATCGGGCTGAGCCGCTCAAATGTCTCACCGAGTAACTCCGGCTGCGAAGGAGGGACACCGTCGGTTTGCTGCTCCGTCCGAGAGGCGGAAGCGGTTGACTCTTGAGGCTCAGAGCGCGTCTGCTCCACGACGGGACAGGAGGATGGGCCGACTATTTGAACGCCAACAGCTGGTCCAACGGGAGAATCGTCCGGGCTATCACCTTGGCTGGCGCTGTATAACCCGATGGGCGCCTTGCCAAACCCGTCAATGCCTCTCATCATCGACCTCCTATAAAGCGCCGAATTGGCTGAGATCATCGTGATTGTCGCGCAGCGATTAGTCTCGGCGATCCAAACTTCGGTCTCGGACGCCAATCATCGAACTCCGGTGTTTGGGCGGAGGAGAGGCTTAACGGCAATCTCCCAAAGTCACCGGATGAATGAGCACCTGCACACGTCTCTACTTGAGGCGGTGCAAGGCGCAAAATACTCGATCGGTATGAAGACATCGGCGGCCGTGATGGATGGTGCGTCTCGGGGCCGAGGTGCCCCTGGTTCCAGTGGGCCAATAGAGCAGTCGGCCACCTGTTGCGGTTGGTGCTTGCAGAGGGCTGGCTCCCTCGCAGCAGCTCGTGTGGTTGCGTTGAGGGAATCGTTCCGCAAGAGCTTGCCGCGGAGATGATAGCCTGCCGGGTCGAGCGGTGGAACGCTCGCATCCATCATTCGTAGACAGCTGGTACAGCTTCATCCGGTCGCAACGGCGATTGCAGAACGCAAAAACTGCCGGAGCAAACGGATCGAACGCCATCGCTGCTGGACCAGAATCGCGAGGCTGTTGATGCCAGCCCGGAAGTCGATCTGCTCACGGTGCAGATAGACTTGCATGTCACCGCCCGGTCTGAACATGGCTCAGCTTCACGCTGTTCGGCAGGGACGCGCTCACTTTGGCTGGAGAGCAAAAAGCCGCTGTCCTTTTGAATTCCGGCCCACGCACTTCATCGCAAGTCACCGGCAGATCCACCGTCACCACACTGCTCTGCCGCGACATGGTCCGATCCGCAGACCTTTCAAGCTGAACCGGAATGAACGCCGGTGATGAAGACGGCGGGAGAGACCGGGGCACCGTCTGCGTCTTGATCCACTTCCGAATAAGGGTCCCATTGACCCCATGTTCGAGCGCAAGCCTCGATACCGAAACGCCAGGCTTACCTAACATTACAGTTGTTTTTTGCTTTGAGGTGAGCGTGTTGCGCGGTCGCCTGGTGAGCTCGGCGCCAGCAAGACCAAGCCATGATGTGTGCGGGCTGAATACGCTTTCGAGCAAGTCTGATGGCAAGGCGGCGAATTTCCTGGATTGACCAACGGATCAGCGGCGGCGTGGTTGTACTTTGGCTTTTGCCAGAGGACGGTGTTTCGTTTTTTTGGGCGGCGGCGGATTGGCGGCGATGCCGGATTGCGGCCATCATGGCGAAGGCGAGCATCACCAGGGACACATGACGGTGCCAGCCATGCCAGGATCTGCTCTCGTTGTGATCGAGCCCGAATTCGTTTTTCGCGGTCTCAAAGCTGTCCTCGATCGCCCATCGATGGCCTTCGACCGCGACCAGCGTTTCGATGGATGTTCCCGCTGGACACCAGGTGGTGAAGAAGGCGAGGTCATTATCGGCGATCCGACGGCGGATCAGTAGACCGCGCGTCCACAAGCCATCATTAGCACTGTTGAACTGCTCGGCCTCGAGATCGGCCAATTCGAGATAACACCAATCGTGTAGTCGCGGTCCTTTGGTTCCGGCTCCCGCCGACAGACGCTTCCAGTCAGATGAGCGCCGCGTCCGGGCTATGTGTGCAGCCGTACCGGCGACCGGCGGTCGCTTGCCCCAGGATCGAAACACATGAGCACTGCTGACCCCGAGCACGTAGCCTTTGCCTGCCCGACGTAGTTGCTGTTCGATGTCGCCAACACCGTAGACCGTATCACCGGCAACCCACTTAAATGGTACAGACGCGGCTATCGCGCGGGCGATCATTCTCGCGGCAAGCTTTGGTTTGGTGGCAAAGCCGGCATCAGGGGGCACGTATACGGCTTCCAGGCGATCCGGATCATCGGTCCATTCCTTCGGAAGATACAGCGCGCGATCGATGAACCCATGACCGTGGCGCGAAACGTAGGAAGCGAAGACTCCGATCTGGCAGTTCGTGATCTTGCCCGCCGAACCAGTGTATTGCCGCGCCACCCCGCATGACGCCCTGCCCTGTTGAGAAAGCCGGTCTCGTCGATCACCAGCACCGCATCGTCATCCGCCAAATGCTCGATGACATAGTCACGCACGATGTCGCGCAGGGCATCGGCGTCCCAATCCCCGCGACCCAAGATCGCCTGCTGGCGCCATGGGCCGGGATCGCCAGCCGCTTCCGCGCGCATCCAACCGGTCTTGCGTTGTTCATCTCCAAGCAAGCCTTCCAGGAACAGGCCGGCATTCGTCGCAACACGCTCTTGCGTGAACAACGGACGAATCCGCTTCTTGATCTCCCGAAGCGACGCCGCCCGCAACGCAAGCGTCTCCTCTATCGAAGAGCTGGCCCCGGTTGTTTGGACAGTGCCCCGCGGAAATTAAGTGGATTCCTGCCAGGTTACACTGAATGCGGGGCTTTGCGATTTTGTCGTTGCGTCGGGAGGGCGTAGCCCGACCAGAGCAACGACAAAATCGTCGGCGACGGTCATGCGGCCATCACCATCGCTTGCGTGCCGAAGTAGGCCTCGTCGGGGGTGCGTTCGTCAAGGCTCGAGTGCGGGCGTCCCTGATTGTAGAACGCCAGATATCTGGAGATCGATGCTCGCGCCTCGGACACGCTGTCGTAGGCGCGCAGGTAGACTTCCTCGTATTTGACCGTGCGCCAGAGCCGCTCGACGAACACGTTGTCGCGCCAGGCGCCCTTGCCGTCCATGCTGATGGCAATCTTTGCGTCCAGCAGCACACTGGTGAAGTCGAGGCTGGTGAACTGGCTGCCCTGATCCGTGTTGAACATCTCGGGCCTGCCGTGCTTCGCCAGCGCCTCCTGGAGCGCTTCGACGCAGAACACCGTCTCCATCGTGATCGATACGCGATGGGCCAGGACCCGCCGGCTGAACACATCGACGACCGCGGCGAGGTAGACGAAGCCACGCCGCATCGGAATGTAGCTGATGTCCATGGCCCAGACCTGGTTCGGCCGCTCGATCTTCAATCCGCGCAACAAATACGGGTAGATCTTGTGGCCCAGCCCGGGCTTGCTCGTATTCGGCCGACGATAGATCGCCTCGATCCCCATGCGCTTCATCAGCGTCGCGACGTGGCGGCGGCCAATCTGCGCGCCCTCACGCCGCAACAGCGATCGCAGCATGCGTGCCCCCGCGAAAGGATAATCGAGGTGCAGCTCATCGAGCCGACGCATCAAGGCAAGGTCCTCGGCCGAAACCGGCCGAGGTTCATAGTAGACCGTGCTGCGGGCGAGGTTCAGGACCTTCGCCTGGCGCACAACAGGCAGATCATGGTCGCGGTCGATCATCGCTTTGCGCTCAGCAGCCCCGCCTTGGTGAGCGCGCCGGACAAAAAATCGTTCTCCAACGCAAGCTCGCCTATCTTGGCATGAAGCGCCTTCAAATCGACCGGCGCCTCGGCCAATCCCTTGTCCTGCCCAAACACGCCGGCGGCGCCTTCCAGAAGCTGGGTCTTCCAGGTCGTGATCTGGTTCGGATGAACATCAAACTGTTGCGCCAGCTCGGCCAGCGTCTTCTCTCCCTTCACGGCTGCCAAAGCCACCTTCGCCTTGAATGCCGGAGAATGCGTCCGGCGACTCCTCTTCGTCATCTTCGCTCCTGATTCGCGGCAAGAAGCCTCGCCGCTGTCAGGCAGAAAATCCACTCAAGCTACTGTCCGAATTTGCGGAGCCAGCTCTCGACGCTGCCCGCGTCCACGATCTCCGAATCATGGTTGCCCATAGATTCAGATGCCTTCCGAAAAAACAACTGTAATGCTAAGGTAGGCCGCGACACGACGCTCTTTCGATGCCGGATCGTATCGCCGGCGCCCGTTCCGACCGACAAGCCTGACCCGCAGTTTCTGATCATCGTCTTCCATCAAAAGGTGTCCACCTATTTGGTGGACACCTCATGCATCAGGGCACTCAACCGCAAAAGTTGCGGGGAAGTTGGCGCTCGCCATCGTTCTGAAACTACAAGGCGATTGGAGTATATGAATCTCATCTAAGGCGTGGCTTGTGGAAACAAGCAAGAGCTCGTGACGATGCGCATTCCGAGCCCCCGATGGCCGAAGAGAATCAGTCGCCAATCGAGCCGCTATCGAGTAAGACCATGCCGTCCAAGCGGACGGAAATCAGAGAGGAGGAAGGCGCTCCCTTGTGCCACCATCCGTCGAGCTGCGTGCATCGCCACCGCGTTGATGTCACCGCGCCTCGCTCGTGACGCTGCGCGCGGACGGGTTACCAGACATATAAGTGCGGCCAACATCGCAAATGCGATCGGCAACCCTGCGAAGTTCGCGAGGAAACCGACGAACCCCGGTCCACGAGAAGTCCCGCATAGCCAACGTGGTGATCGCGGCAACCGCTAGCACTACTTTGGCAGATTGTGTTTTCGCCGCTGTTTTTCACGGATTTTCCGGCAATAAGGGCACTGCTGAGACGGCGGCCAAAGGATGAGATCGACGATGACGTGACGTACGGCTGGCATGGTTGGCTGAGGCGGCGGACCGTTGATTCTTTTTTTTCCGCCCCGCGTATGCGAGGCGACGATGTTGCAGGAAGCGTAGGCAATCATTGTCATCAAGGCGTGGCGATGAAGACCTTGCCAAGATCGCCCTTCGAAGTGATCAAGTCCAAGCTCCTCCTTCAGCTGTTGATGCGCCTGCTCACAAATCCACCGTGCCTTGATAGTGGCGGCCAGCGTGCGCAGATCCGTCGCCGCCGGAAGATTGGCGAGATAGTATTTCTTCTCCCCGGAGGCACGTTGCTCGCCAATGAGCCAGGCTTCGTCGCCTGGGAGATGCTGCTGACCTTTATCCCATATTCGTTGCGGAGGGCCGTCGGCGGTGCGGACACGGAGAGCAGCAAAACGAGCTTTAAGCCGACCTTTCGTCCCGCTACGCCAACTCACGGTTTTCCATTTGGCGCTGGCCAGCATTTGTTCTGCCGCAATCGATAAGATATCGGGCACGTGGTGCTTTCGTGGTTTGCCACGGACTTTGGTGATCGGCCAAATGAGCTTCACATCGACCGGATACACTTTCTGGTGCCGAGGGATACCGACTGCCCAGGTCAGCCCGCGCTCTGTTAACCCTTGTCGAAACGGTGCACTGAGGCCGTATCCTGCATCTGCCAGCACACATCCAAAGCGCATGTTAGCTGCCATCGCGCGGTCAATCTCGGCCAATGCGATCTCCGGCTTGGACCGTGGCGTTCGGTGTTCGATTGGCACGCGAGCACTCTTCAAACGAGACATGTCGCTTGTCCAGCTGTCAGGCAGAAAGAGACGTAACGCGACCATCACGGGCACTTCGCCGCGCGCAAGCGTTAAAGACACCAGCGTTTGGCAATTTGCGGTCTTACCGAGAGCCGACGCGTATTGAGCCGCAACACCGACCGATCGCTCACCCTTCTTCGGCAGTGAGGTGTCATCAATAACCAGCATCGCATCCCTGCCGCCGACAAGTCGGTCCGCCTGGTTGAGCAGCTCCGTCTCCAGCGGCGTCTCATCCCAGACACCGTCCGCAATGAAATGGTGCAACTGATCGTAGTTGCTCGTGGCTAGGCGTTCCGCCATTGGCTGAACGCTCTTGCGATCGCCCGGACCGATTCATCCCGCAACATAAAGAGGACACATCCGCTGCCGGGTCTTATGACCCAGCCGGTCCAAGAACGGCATCAGCCAACGTTCGAGTTCGTCTTCCCATCCCGGCATGGTCAGCCCTCCAAGAGCCGACCACCCATGAATCATTGAAAAATTGATTCGGGAATCCTATAAAACGCGACAAAATCAACAATCTGCCAAAGTAGTGCTAGGCTCAGGACCCATTGATTGAGATAGAAGGCGACTGAGGCTGCGATGCAGATCGCCGAGAAGAAGGTGTGAGCGCATCGGTCGTAGCGGGTGGCGATGCGTCGCCAATCCTTGAGTTTGGCGAATAGATTTTCGATCTTGTGCCGGGAGCGATAGAGGCCTTTGTCGTAGGCGAGCGGTCTGGTCGGCGGGATGCAGGCTTCCATGCCTTTGGCCTTCAGGGCCGCACGGAACCAGTTGGAGTCGTAGCCGCGGTCTGCGATCAACGCCGAGGCGGGCGGCAGGACTCCGAGCATCAGGCGAGCGCCCTTGTGGTCGCTCATCTGGCCTTCCGAGAGCAGCATGACGAGCGGCTTGCCAATGTCGTTGCAGACGACGTGGAGCTTGGAATGCAACCCGCCTTTCGTGCGGCCGATGCAGCGGGAAAGAACCCCTTTTTTAGGAGGCTCGCAGCCGTTCGGTGCGCCTTCAGATGCGTGGAATCGATCATGATGCGCTCTGGCTTCGGTCCTTCCGCCGCCAGGGTGGCAAAGATCCGATTGAACACGCCGAGCCGGCTCCAGCGGATGAAGCGATTGTAGAGCGTCTTGTGCGGACCGTAGCCCTTCGGCGCGTCCTTCCACTGCAGACCTGCGAATGACATAGACGATGCCACTGACAACGCGGCGGTCGTCGACCCTCGGCACGCCATGCGCCAACGGAAAACACGGCGGTATGCGCGCCATCTGGCGCGCGCTGAGCAGAAACAAATCACCCATCAAAGTCTCCGAATCAGGAGACCTTGAATCACGCATCAATCAAAATTAATAGGTCCTGAGCCTAAGCTTGCGCCCAACGCAGCCTTGCGCACTTATGTGGAGGAGAGACTTGCCGGCAGTGTTGTAGCCCCGAGCGGAGCTTGTATTGCTGACCTCACCGTTCGGTGGAACGGCCGCCGGCAGGGCCGGCGAAAGGATCGACGATGGGCCAAGGCATGGAGTGAGCTGGTCCCGCAAATCTGAACAGCGCGATAAGTGGAGTTTCTGCCTGACGGCGGGCAAGATTGACCCGCGAATCAGGAGAGACGATGAGCAGACGAGCACGGCGGAACCACACTCCGGCTTTCAAGGCGAAGGTGGCACTTGCCGCCGTCAAGGGTGACCGCACGCTGGCGCAACTGGCGGAGCAGTTCGACGTTCACCCCAATCAGATCACATCGTGGAAGGCCCAGCTCGAAGGCAGCGCTGCCGATGTTTTCGGTCCGGGCGGCGGGAGTCGGATCGCCGAACCCACCG
>NZ_SPQS01000051.1 GCF_004570865.1 Bradyrhizobium frederickii | reverse complement strand
CGTGAGCCTGGGCGATCGCCTTCACCTGCAACGGATTCGCGATAATCACCCGCGCCACGAACGGCGCCAGAACCCGCGACACCGCCATGCTGTTGGCGGTCGCTTCAACCACCACCTCATCATTGGCCAGCAGGGTCTTGCCAAATCCCTCCAGCGCAGTCCGCGTCATATCAATGCGGCCCGCATGTCGGAGCCTGCCGTCTTCCCAAATCACCACCTCCCCGAAAGTACGGTGGACGTCAATGCCAACTACCCGTCGCATTTGCACCTCCTGCCTGACACATGACGGGAGCTGCGGCGACACGACAACTACGGATTCGCGCTCTCGGCGCAACCGGGCGAGTCGCAGAGGCGGCCAGCTACTAACTCGAGCTCTCGGCTCATCGTGTGTATCGGCCTGCCCGCACCTTCGTGCTCCCGGTGCCTCTGTCCCGATGGTCGCACCATACGCCACGGCGTGGGACGCCGGGGCAAAACGTTGGCACCGAGACATCATACCGGTTACCAACCCCATCGAAACCGCGTTCGCGACCATGCGGCACAGAACCGTGCGGACGAAAGGATCGCTGTCGGCAACGACCGCCAGGCTGATGGTGTTCAAACTGGTTGTCGCCGCATCAAAAACCTGGCGGCGGCTCAAAGGCACAAATCAGTTGCCGAAGATCATCGCAGGTGTCAGATTCAACGATGGCATCGAGGTCATCCAAATGCCGGCAACCCACGCCGCCTGATCACCTCGTCACCCAGAATTCTGCATAGCTCGTGAACAGCTGGAGCGGAGCCGTTTTCCGGCGAGTAACGCGCGTGCCCTGGTCCGCGAAACTTCTCGAGCTGCCAATGGAACCGGTAACCTCGCCTGAATGCGAAGCCGATCGAGCAGAAATACCGCAGATAAGGACTCTCTACGCTGATTATCATCGTGGCCGCGATGCTAACGTAGCCCTGCTACTTGCTTGGGGCCAACATTGTCATCGCCGAAAATTTCCGTCCAGTCGACTACTACAGCCGATCGGGATCTAATCTTCGTAGTGATCGAGCGTCATCGCGAGCTGTCGGCGCATTACGAGGCGGCCCTGTCCGTATCGGCGAAGCTCGATGAGGGGCCCGAGTTTGATGCCGCCGACCAAATCAGCTGTCAAAGGAACCATGCTCTCGGGGAGCAAGTGAATGTGCTCATCCGTTCGAGGCCAACCACGATCGCGGGCGTTATTGCTCTGACCCGTTATGTCGGCAGTCTACGAGAGTGGGACCTTCCAGATGATGATGCGTGGTATCGGATTTTCTTAGAAGGGCTGGCAGACGCGATCGATGCAATCGCCATGGCGGAGCGGCTTGGGCAAAATGGCGATTAACATGGCGGTCGCTTTTATCTTCCGCGGCATACTTTTCTGGGGAGCAATTGCTGCGTTTCTCTATTTCGTCTGGAAGTTGCCCTTCTGAAGCCTGACGATTAGCGGCCTGTCCGAGCCAGTGTCAAGCAATGAGGAACAGCGGCTTTTCAAGCACGGTAAGCACCCGCTCCTGAACATGGCTGCGATATCAGTTTCGGTGGCCGTGCCCGAAGCTGATCCGTCTTAGAATCGTCGACCACGAACGCCTTGCCAGCGGTGCGGCAGGCGCGCTGATCGACTGCTGCAGAAGGGCGCGCGCTTGACAAAGATGAAGAGAACGGCAGCCCAGCTGCGGCCTTGAGCGAAGCGGGCCCGTTGTGCCAAGGAGGCGATGCCATAGCGTCGGTCACGGCCTGCACCGTCGGTCAGCTATCTGCCGGTTAAGTGCCCAAGAAAACATTAGTTTCTCTGGAAATTGGTGCACTTCCCGACATCACGGGACGGACGACCGCAGGAGCCGCGTTGGAGCAGCCCCTGGGGTCGGTGCCACGACGTTCCGCACGATCGCCACGGCGCCTGCTGGTTAGCACGTAGATCTGCCAGCAAGAACTGGCGCGCCCACGCTACGGCCACAGTTGGAGCTGCTCCAGTCCGTTCTCGATTCCTCAAGTCGGGTGGAAGTTGGCAGCCACTTCAAAGGCCGAGCGGCCGCCTGCCCGGCGATGTCCGCGGCGAGGCGGGTGGCGGCCTTCGCCAAATCGGCACCCCCAACGCTGCGCGTGGCGCTAGCGATCTGCGCGAGGACGCCGCGCCAGTCGCGGTCGCCCTCCACCCCCCCGCATCGGGCGACGGAGTTGCGTCGGATCGGACCGCGGCAGCGCGCACGCCGCCGCCTTCCGCGCGTTCAGGCCGGCGTACGGTTGCCTGCCCCCGCAGAATCGCTGCGGTACCGGATGGCCGAGGTCTGGTAGTACTGCGTGCGGATGGCCGCCATGGCGTCAATCAAAGGTCCCCACGGGGCCGGAAAGCGTTCTTCCGCCATCACCTGGTGCAGCATGCGCGTATGGCCGGCCAGCTCGTCGTTGAGGAACTCTACCACAGGCATCGCTGGATAGCGCTGCAGCAGCAGGATCGCCGCGTTGTCGGTTTCGCTGGCTGACCTGTCCTTGTCGCGTCCATGCAGATCGTTCTGCAGGCGCCCTATCGCGGAAATGAGCCGCAGGACCTGGCAAAACGCCGGACTCGTGCGCAAGGTCGCCATGTCCAGCCCCCACAGCAACGACAGGCAACAGAACACGTTCGCGTAGGCAATCGAATCGATGCCGTTGTGCAGGTACTCGGCGTAGGACCAGCGTTCCGCCCCTGCCGCGTGCGCATGCGCCGCGCGCAGCGCCGCGCAGTAGCGCTGGGTATCGTCGAGAAGCTGAGCATAGTCGCGACGATCGTAGGCGAGCGCGGCCAGCGAAGCGCGCAGCACAGCGCAACCCTCGAATCCGGGGAGCAAGCACGGCTCGCCCTGCCCCAGCGCTTGCTCCACGGCGGCGAGCTGCTCCGGCGCGATCAGGCCAAGGTCGTTGCAATCGTCGAGCCAGAACAGCAGCGCCAGTTCGCGATAGAACGCAACGATCAGCGTTTCGTCCTGCGGATCGCGACCGGTGCGGGCGCTGGTGTCGCTCAGGCTCGGGTGGATGTGCCGGAGGATGTACTGGCCGCCCCTGGCCGCTTCCACGGCATGCTCGTCGGCGAACCCGGTCAGGGAACGCCCCCACTCCAGCACCTGCTGCAGCACGCGCTCGGTCTGCATCATGGCGCCGCTCTTGCTCCCCCGGCCAGACCGCGCCGCCCCCAACGGAGCGCCAGCCACAACCCAGCGAGTTCGGCCACGCGCACGACCCGGGTGGGGCAATACAATTCCTTGCCGATCCACAGCGCCGTCTGCGGCAATGCATGCGCCGCATGGCGGGCGAGCATCCACTCCAGCGCACGTGCCACCACCCGCGCGATGCGCCGGCGCCCTGTCGCCTCTTCACTCCCGTCCATCACATGTAATGCGAACAGCGCGTACGCGGTTTCCTCGAATGTGGACGCGCGACCGGCGCCCCAGCCCCCGTCGTCGCGCTGCGCCTGCAGTAGCGCCGCCAGCGCGCGCTCGTCCCGCCACTGTGGCTTGCCTTGCGCCAGCGCAGCGATCGCATGTGCGGTGGGATACAGCCACGAAACGTGCCATTTTTCGTTGTCCCATAGACCGTGCGGGTTGCGATTGGCCTCGACGTACGCGCTTGTGCCCGCGGCGGGCTTTCCCAAGAATCGCAACGCATGCAGGGCATGGATGTTGGTCGACACCGAGGCATTGCGCTCGCCGGGGAAGGTGACGAACAGATCGCCGATTTCGAAACGGCGCAACGCATCGGCCGCCGGGTCGCGGGCTGCAAGGTGCAGGACGCACAACGCAACGGCGGTGTCGTCCGCATCAGCCGCGAAGTGCAAGGCAGGCCCCAGACCGCGCACGCTCAGACGGGCGTCGAGCTGCGCGACGATGACGCGGACCGCTTCAGCGAGCGCGGGATGCGCGAACAGTCCGGCGAGATGCAGGGTGTACAGCGACCAGCATGGCTCGAACACATCGATCGGCCAGACGTTGGGAACGACACCTTCGATGCCGCTGCGCGTCGCCCGTGATGCCATCTGCAGATACGCGTCGACGCGCCCCATCTGCGGCGTGCTCCCCCGTGTCCCGGCGTGCGCACGCCAGGCGGCAGTGGCCGCCGGACTGATGCCGATGCTGCCGTTGCCATCCGGGCATGCGGTGGTCGGCGACGTCCCCCAGGCTTCCCAAGAGTGCAGCAACGGATGGCCGCTCGGCAACATCGCCACCGCCCCAAGCTTGACCAGGCACGCTTGCCGCAACGGCAACAGCGCTGGATGGCGGGGAAACGCTACGCCCCCCAGCAAGGATGCAGCCTCACCGCAAAACTGCGGCAGGATCAGCTCCGCACCGACCGGCGCGTCTTCCGGGACCGCCTGCGCGTAGGGATCGGGTTGGCGCTGGAGGAACCGGGTCGCAGCCTGGACTGCGTCGGCAGCACCGGGAAGCGGACCGGCACGCTGCAATGCCAGTAACGCTGCCCACGTGGGCGCATGGCGGAACAGCGGGAAGTCCGCGCTTCCCCATCCGCCGTCAGCCTGTTGCTGCGTGATGAGCCACGCGTATGCGTCCTGCCGACCGGTGACGTTGCCGTGGAAGCGCAGCGCTCGCGCCGTGTCGTAAACAGACGGACCGACGCTGCCGCCATCGCTCATTTCGCTCAGCAGGAGGCGCAATTCGGAAAGGATCTGTTCGAACAACGCGTTCACGGGGGATGTTCCTTTTGCAGACGGTTGACGAGAACCGGGACGGGCAGACGCCGCGCATGTCGCCGCAGGCCCCTCGCATAGCCAGCGCCGGACGGCCCTGCTTCGGCGCGCCCCCCGATGCTGGCGCCGGTCCGCCGCATAGGCTTGCGCGCGGCCCAACCGCTGCAATCGGCGCCGCGGACTCGGACACAGCGCAGCATGCACCGCTGCCGCCCGCTGATCGCAGCGGCACAGGGCGACTCCATTCGGACGAGCACGCTCATGCGCATGGCGTGTGCCTGAACAGATACGCGTTGGCCCGCTGTAGGAGTTGTGCCAACCGTTCCGTACGCGGCCCCAGCGGCGCGATGGACTCCCCGGCATCGCGCAACAGATCCAGCGCGAACTGACGTGCTGCCCGCAGTCCCATGATCGACGCGCAGGTCGGCTTCTGCGCCGCCGCGTCCTTGCCGGGGGTCTTGCCCAGCGTCGCGGTATCCGCTGTCACGTCGAGAATGTCGTCGATCACCTGCAACGCCAGGCCGAAACAGGCGCTGTAGTGATCGAGCGCACAGTACAGCGCACCGTGCGCGGCATCCTCCGCGACAGCGCATAACGCGCCCATGCGAACGGACGCGCGCACTAGCGCTCCGCTCTTCATCCGGTGCATCGCCACGATCCTGTCCAGCTCGACGTGCTTTCCAACCAGCGACAGATCCATGGCCTGCCCGCCTGCGGCACCCTCGGCTGACACCGCCTGCGCCAGTTCGCGCACGAGCGCGATACGGTTGTCGCCCGGTGCATCCAGGCTCGCCAGGGTCAGGAAGGCGTGCGCCTGCAGCGCATCGCCGACCAGGATCGCGGTAGCTTCGCCGAACTTGACGTGCACGGTCGGAAGACCGCGGCGAAGCACGTCGTCGTCCATCGCGGGCAGATCGTCGTGGACCAGGGTACAGGCATGCATCATCTCGATAGCAGCGCCGACGTCGTCGAGCATGTGCGCCGGCGTGTCGGCCAGTGCGCCGGCAGCCAGACAGAGCAAGGCGCGGGTGCGCTTCCCGCCATGCAAGGTGGCGTAGCGCATCGCCGCCATCAGCTCGGTCTCACCGTGATGTTCGGCGCAGAGAAGACGCGCTAGCACCTGTTCGACCCGCTTTGCGCTGTCCTGCATCCAGATCACGGGCGGCAGCTCGCCGGATGCGCTGCGCACCTGCGCGCCCAATCCGCCGAGCACGGAATCACCAGTTCTGTCGTCCTGTGGCGTGGAACCGGTCTGCATGTTGTTCATGTCCTTGTCCCCTCACAGCGAGCCGCCGCGGGGCACCGTGCCCAGTGCAGCAATGCCGCACGTCGCCGGCGCCGCTGCCTCGCCACAGGAGCATGCGACCCCGCTCATGAGAATCCGATGCGGATAGTCATGGACGGATGTGCGGTCGGGTAATAGCGCCGGCCTTTTTCGACGCCGCTCAGCAACCGCGGCCGCGCCCCGCCCTCGTGCATGGTCAGTGCCAAGGCGATGCAGAACTGCACCAGTTCCAGCCACGCCAAGTGGTAGCCGATGCATACGTGTGGGCCGGTACCGAATTGCAGCAGGTCCACCGGCCGGATCGGCTCGGAGCGTTGCAGCCACCGCGCCAGGCGAAACTGATCAGGCGCCTCGTGCAGCAGCGCCGAGGTCGAGAAATGCAGCACCGGGATGCACAGATCTGTGCCAGCGGGAATGCGCCGTTGGCCGAGTCGCAATTCACGCACTGCGCGACGCACAAGGAGCGGCGTCGGCGGATGCACGCGCAGCGTCTCGCGGAACAGCGCCTCGGCGACCGGACACTGCGCCAGGTCCGCGTGCCGGGTCGGCACCGCGCCCACGCGTTGCGCCTCCTGGACCAGGGCGTCCCACAGCCCAGGCTGCCGTGCCAGCTCAATCACCATCCAGGCCATCGTCGAGGCGGTGGTGTCGTGACCACCAAGCAGAAGCAAGCGAAGATTGGCGACCAGGACGTCATCGGATAGCGCATCGTCGCTGCGATCGAAGGCGCTCACCATGTCGTTGATCAACCCGGTGCGCGCGGCACGTTCGCGTGCGTCGCGGACGAACTCGCGCAACCGCGCATCGATCCAGTCGCGGGCGGCGCGGCCGCGCCGCAAGGGCAGTCCGGGCAGGTCGACCGGGGGCGCGACGATCAACTGCAGCAGTTGCCGGTACTTGCGACGCCATTTCGGCAGGTCCTGCACGGGGATTCCCATGAGGCTGAAGATGAGCTTGAGCATCAGATCGCCGGTTTCGCGCAGGATGGTTACGTCGCCGCGGTCGCGCCACCTCTGCACCCGCGCCTGAATGATGGGCGCGAACAGCTCGCCGATGCCAGCCCGGGTCAGCCCCATGGGCAGGAGCGCCGGCTGGATCGCATCGCGCGCCTGCCGGTGCGCGGCGCCGTCCTGGGCGACCAACGTTCCGCCAAACAATTCGGGCGCGATCTCTTGGATCAGCGCCGTGGACACGTCCTTGTGCCGGAGCAGTGCGAACGCATCCGGATCCATGCAGGTCATCAGGTGTCCGGCAGGGCCGAAATCCAGCCAGAAGTGGCTGCCCAGGGTCCGTTCCGCGTGCCGCAGCAGGCGCGGCAGGCCGCAGACGATGGCGGGAAGATGCCCGACCAAGGGGAAAGCGCCGGGCACGACCGGGATGTCGTGCCGGAGCCGATGCCGACGGTTCAGCGGATTGAGCAGCATGTCCATCAGCAGCACGGCGACGCGGCCGCTTCGGTGGTCTCGCCGGTGGGCCGCGCGGCGCGGCTGTTGCCACCGTCGGCGTACGTCGGCACATGCGCCAGCATGCCGCCGTCGATGCACATGACCTGGCCGGTGATGAACGCTGCATCGTCGGAGAGCAGGAACGCCACCAGCGCGGCCACGTCCTCGGGGCGACCGACGCGCGGCAGGAGCTGGTGCCGGCGCAGATGTTGTTGCATGCGCTCGTCCAGCTTGGCGAGGAGACGCTCGGTCATGATGAGACCCGGCGCAACCGCGTTGCAGCGGATCTGCGCATGACCGTACTGGGTGGCGAGCGAGGCCGATAGCATGTTCATCGCCGCCTTCGACGTGGCGTACGACGTCAGCGCGGTGTCACCGCTGAGCCCCTGGCACGACGACATGTTGACGATCGCGCCACCGCCGCGGGCGATCATTCGTGGGATGGCCTGCCGGCAGCAGAGCAACGTCCCGCGCAAATTGGTCGCCATGGTCTGATCCCAGACCGCCAGGTCCAGGTCGAGGATCGCGCGGTCGCGCGGAGTCAGATGCATGGCGCCCGCGTTGTTCACCAGCAGGTCGACCCCACTGAAGTGCCGCTCCGCCGTCTCGAACAGCGCTGCCACCGCCTGCGCCTCAGCGATGTCGGTGGCCAGGGCCAGTGCGTGGCCCGCCTCGGCCGCGATTTGCGCGGTGCAGGCGATGGCCGCCGAGCCATCGATGTCGGCGACCGCCACTCTGCCGCCCTCGCGCGCGATGGCGAGGGCGCATGCCTTGCCGATACCGGCGCCGGCGCCGGTCACCACGGCCACCTTGCCTTCAAACCGTCCCATCGTGTCCTCCTGAATTGCATTGGTCTCTCGCGGCAAGCCGCTGGGCCTCCGCCGGAGTAGGTGCACTGTTGGTGCTGGCGCGCTCGTCATCGCCAGCTTCGCTTTCGATGACCCGAATGGCGGCGACCGGGCACTGGCTCGCTGCCAGCCGCACGGCGGCGTGCAGCGCCTGCGGGACTGTCGCCCCACACACTTCGGCCACGCCGTCTGGTTCGCGCTGGCGAAAGGTGCCCGGTAGCGTCAGCACGCACTGTCCGCTGGTTCCGCACAGATCCTGGTCGACCACGACGCACATCTCACCCCCCGGCGCACGCAGCCGCACCGGCAGCGCGCGGAACGTCCTCAGGAACGCGGAGGGCTCCCGGATCGGCTGCTCGGCCAATGCCAGCGTGGGGAAGCGCGCCTGAAGCCGCGGCAAACTCTCGGCCAACTGCACCCGGGCCAGTTGCGCACCGAGGCAGAAGTGGATGCCGTGGCCGAAGCTCAGCATGATCTTCCCGTCCGTCGACATGCCAGGACTGGTGCCGTAGAACCGCGCGGGATCGAAGCGGTCGGGATTGGCGAAGGCATCAGGGTCGCGATTGCCGGACGCGATCAGCACGCGCACGTCCGCGTTCTTCGGGATCACCACGCCGCCCAATTCGATGTCGCGCTGGGCGATGCGCGGAATGGAGCTGAACATGGCGGGCGCATCGCAGCGCAGGACTTCTTCGATGAATGCCTTTACCCCCATGGCGTCTCCCTGCAGCCAGTGCCGCTGTTCGGGATACGCCAGCATCGACAGGACCGCATGGTCGATGGTCGCAGCAGTGGTGGCGAAGCCACCCAGCAGCATACCCCACAACATGCTGATCAACTCCGCATCCGACAGCGTGTCGGCATCATCGTCGTGTGCACCGACCAGCATCGACACGATGTCGTGTCGGGGATCCGTGCGCTTGCGCTGTATGAGACCGCCGAAGTAGGCCTTCACTCTGGCACTGGCCACGTCCGCCGCGGCGAGCCGGGCATCGCTGGCGTGCGGGCTCAGGCCTTCCAGAATGGCGCCGATGCCGGCGGCGAGCCCGAACATGTCGTCCTGGGGCATGCCAAACAGTTCGGCGAAGACTAGCATGGGCAATGCCAGCGCGAATTCCCGATGCAGGTCCACGACCTCCCCGCCCTCCAGCGCGGGCGCCATGACGTCGAGGCGCGCTGCGACGATGCGCGCGATGCTCGGCCGCAGGTTGTCGATCTGGCTCATGTTGAAATCGCGCGAGATCAGCCGGCGCAGACGCGTATGCGCAGGTGGGTCCTTCATCGCTAGCGTGGAGGCTAGCAGATTAAGCGACAGGCTGGTCGCCGCATGCGGAAAATAGCGCGCCAGTTCGCCCGGCGCTGGTCCCCGAAACGCATCACCCGTTGCCTTGAGCGCCCAGTAGATGTCAGCGTGGCGGCTCAACAGAAATAGGCCCGACGCCGCGCGATGCACCGGATCATGCTCGCGTAACCACCGCATGAACGGATACGGGTCGTTGATCCACGCCCGCGACGCCAGTTCGGCGAAGGCGTCGCGGCATGCTGCCGTGGTTTCTTGCACGTCCATCTTGGTTACCCTGTTGGCTGGCTGATCTGAACGGTGCGCCGCAGGCGCGCCGGCAAATCGCGGAGGCGATCGCGATTCCTCAGCGGCGTCCGCACATCACCAGAGCACCGGGAACTCCTCGAACCCGCCAGTGATGATCTCTTTGCGCAACTTCAGTTCTTCGGGCGCCATGGCCAGGCGCAGCGCGGGAAAGCGCTGGAAGATCGAACCGAACACCGCCTTGAGTTCCAGTCTGGCGAGCGCCCCGCCGATGCAGGAGTGCGGCCCGTAGGAGAACGCCAGGTGCGGCTTTTCCTCGCGTCCGATGTCGAAGATTTCCGGTTCGTCGAAATGGCGCGGGTCGAACGACGTTGCCGGCAAGCCGACGAGCACTTTGCTCTCCGCGGGAATATGAACGCCCGCGATGGTCACGTCGGTCTTCGGATAGCGCATGATGCCGTCCCAGCCCGCCCCCGGCGGGTACATGCGCAGGATTTCCTCCACCGCCTTATCCACCAGGGATGGATCGCCGACCAGGCGTTCGCGCTGTTGCGGATGTCGGAACATGGCCAGCAGGCCGAATTCGATTTGAGCGACGGTGCTCTCGTGCCCCGCCACCAGCATGCCCGCCGCTAGGCCGATCGCTTCTTCTTCGGTCGCCTCGCGATGGTCGACCGCCGCGAGCAGATCCGTCAGCAAATTGTCGCCCGGATCCTGGCGTTTGTCCCGCATCTTGCAGCGGATGTAGGCGCGTAGTTCGTCCCAGGCCAGGCGCGACGTGCTGCGCGGGCCGCTTTCGTGCTGGTGCGTCATCACCTCGTCGGACAGCCGGGCGAAAAAGGCGTGATCCTCGTAGAGCACGCCCATCAGCGCGCTGATGACCATGGCAGGAAGCGGAAAGGAGAGGTGGCGCCGCAAGTCGGCGGGCTGGCGCTGCGCCGCCAGGTTCTCGAACAACTGCGCAGCGACCGCCTCGACATGCTGCGCCAGCAGCTTCACCCTGCGGCTGCTGAAGGCCGGCGCCACCAGCGTGCGCAACCGGACATGCTCGTCCCCCTCGTGCGAGACCAGCCACCCCGGCGAACCAAGAATCACCGAATCCGGGGTGAACGTCGTCGGCGGCATTCCCGCCGGCCGGAACGCCGCGTCCGACAGCACCGCCTTGGCCTCCTCGTAGCCTGTCACCCACCAACCCTCGTGCCCGGACGGGAAACGCACCCGGTGGATCGGACCGTTGGCGCGTAGCGCCAACATCTCGGGAGACGGCTCAATGTGATCGACGCGCCACATCGGGAGTGTCGGCAGAGGTTGTTCGGACATGGCACTACACTCTCTAAGGGGAAGGTGCTCACGGGCGCTGCGGGCAGCGATTTCCCGTGCGCTTGCGTTCACTTCTGTTCGTCGATGATAATCGGCGGGGAAGGCGGCCGAATCCTAGGGCCTCAAGTTGGCTTTAGCCACCTACCGAATCTTGTAGTAGCCCCTAAGCTAAACGCCTGGTGACGCAAAGATCTGCGAAGAACTCTGTCGTGACGCGCTACCATCTGAAAGCTAATTCCGATGGGCATCCGCCTATGTGGGTTGGCTACATGCACGTATCACCGAACTTAGACCGCCCGAAAACGGACTTGCAGCGCGATGCGCTGCTCGCGCCGGCGTTGATCCGCGTCACCTCTTCGAGGATCACGCCTCGGACGGGAAGGATGACCACACCGGCTTGGCGCGGGCGCTCGCTGTCGCACCTGTTCGCGATCGTGACTTCGCTCAAGCACAATCGGGTGGTGTTCCGCTCCCTGACCGAAAACTTGGACACCACGACACGCTCGGGCGAATTCCTGTTCCAGGTGCGGCGCGCACGCGCGGTATGAGCACCCTTTGATCCAGGAGCGTGTTGCAGTGCACGTTCGCGCTGCCATCTCGCCACACTCGCGAAGCACGTTGTCGTCGATCAAATACGCGGTCACGGAATCCGGCGCGGCGCACCCTCGCCCGCCTCAGCTTCGCTGATCGAACCCAACGTCCGCTAGCTGCCAGCGCCCGATTCAGACCGAGGGGGGACAGGCACTCTCGCTTAGGATACGCCTTGGCGTATTGGATCGCGGCGTCAACCTGACCGCGCGTCAGCGATGGGGCGATGGCGGCCACCATGTAGAGGGGAAATGTTGGTGCTTTAATGATGGTTTCATTGCGATCACCTCCGACCTGTACGCATCGGCGTAGTTCATCGAAACGATGAAAGACGATTTTGAGGTGGGCGTCGATCTTGTCTCGATCAAGGACCAGTTCGTGAGACGCGTCTCGGTGCGCGTCCAAGGAGAGCTGCCGGATCGCTTCACACAGGCGAGGCCGGGTGAAATCTCTAGAGGTCTATGAATGCCTGGCTCGGCCCAACGAGAACAGCTACGGAATCACCAACCCAACAGCAGCTCGACGGATTGAAGCGGCTGAGTGAAATCGTCAAGTCCCAGATAACTCCGAAATCGTCACGTCAAAAGAGGAAGCCACGGGAACGACTGAAACTGGCAGTTTTCTAGCCTGTTGACTTGGGTTTATCTCAACGGCTGCCAGCGGAGACCCTTTCATGTACATACCGCTCCACTTTCGAGACGACGACATCGAGAACATTCGAGCAACAATCCGCTGCGCCCGATTGGCCAATTTGGTCACAGCGACATCAGATGGGCCACTTGCGACGCCTCTTCCGCTCTTCCTCGATGAGAGCGAAGGCAAACACGGCGCGCTATACGGGCATTTGGCAAAAGGCAATCCGCAATGGCGCACGGCCCCGATCGGAGAAGCTCTGGCGATCTTTACTGGCGCAGAGGCTTACGTAACGCCATCCTGGTATCCCAGCAAGCGACAAGCTGAACAGGTGGTGCCGACATGGAATTACATCGCGGTCCACGCGCAGGGGCCGATTGAGTTCTTCGAGGATTCCACTCGCCTGCTTGAGATTGTGACGCGTCTGACGAATATCCATGAGGCGTCTCGTGCGACGCCCTGGGCGGTCAGCGATGCTCCCGCGGATTTCATCGCCGCCCAGTTGCGTGAAATCGTGGGCGTGCGCATCCCCATCACGAGGATCGAAGGCAAACGGAAGATGAGCCAAAACCGCCCCGTGCCTGATCGCATTGGTGTCGCCACCGGCCCTAGCGGCGAGCAAACTGTCACGGGACCAGGAAGTTGCATCGCTTATCTTGGCTCAGGACTGAGACGATAATGTTCATGACCCGCCAACAGCGCCGCTCGACAAAAGCGATCTTACATCTACAGCTTCACAGACTCCAGCGATCGGCTATCAATTACCCCGCGAAAATTCACGAACGGAACAGTCAGCTCCGGCTTGCCACACTGAGTAGACACTTGTCCGTATTCTGACAGAAGCACAATCTCGTGTCAGGTCCAGTACAACGCGTAGTAAGCGTTGAGACTTTCGAAAGCCCCTTCGGCTTTGTGGCTTTCCCGGCGCCGCCTGGGATGGCCATTGCTTAAAACAAATCGATCCAGAAACAGAGCCAGAAAAGCAGCTATACTCACTCCCAAAACTCCATCTCGCCCCGGAAGAACGGTCCGCCCGTTCAGGTCACTAACGCGCGCTGCCCCCCTGACAACTCTGTTCGGACATATCCACTACCATCACCCCAGACATGTAGAACAGCAAATACCTATTACCGCACGATGACGTGCCCCAGGTTTACGCATGAAATCCGCCATTGAATTCGCCTGGAATGGCACATTACTCGATGAGGCAAATGCGGTGTTGCAAACCGTCAATGCTATTTTGAGCGGCCTCAGCCGCGCGACCATCGATATGCAGGTTTCGAGAGGAGTTTGAGCTCCCCTTCTCCATTCTTTCCGCAATTTGGATATGTCGAAAAAATGAAATCCTAGCTCGTGCACGGCAAGGAAGGCGCCATTTTTTCACGACACGTGCTTTTTTCCAAGCAGTTGAGTTATTACAAAAGCATAACTGAAGATGTTGGTGGCGCTCTACTGCTGTCCACTTCGACATTCGACATTCGAAGGGGTGAGCTCGGTGATCGAGTTCTTCGTCACGCGACCCAGCCACTGGCTCAGCTTGAGGACTCGCGCCAAATGCCACGATTCGTTCAGTGCCTATTATGGAGGACATGTTCGTCTTTCGCTTGGCACGATGCTTGCTGAAGATCATTTCGCTTCAAGGGGCGAGGAAGAACTGCGAGGGCCTGGAAAAGCAAGATGAGCACAAATGTGATCGGTGGCGTCGCGAGCACCGATGTTGTGAAACGTGCAGCGCGCATCGGTGCCGAAGTCAAAAATATCAAGCTATCGGGCGATTTACCGGACCACGCGATCGCCGCGATCAACAGCTTATTGCTCGAGCACAAGGTGATCTTCTTCCGCAATCAAGGACATCTCAATGACGCCGAGCAGGAGCGCTTTGCCGCTCGTCTCGGAAAGCTAGTGTCACATCCGATGCTCGGTGCTGCCAAGGGGACGACGTCGCTCCTCGAACTGGACTCCACTCGCGGCGGCGGTCGGGCCGACGTTTGGCATGCGGATGGAACCTTCGCCGACGCATATCCCAAGATTTTGGTCCTGCGAGCCGTTGTAATGCCAACGTTCGGAGGCGACACCGTGTGGTCGAACACAGCTGCCGCTTATCTTGGTTTGGCGCCGCCGCTACAACGGCTTGCCGAGGGCCTATGGGCCATTCACAGCAACGTCTTCGATTACGCCGGGATCGCGCGTGTCCGCGAGGTCGACAAGAAACACTTTGACGAGGTGTTCACCAAAAAGGTTTTTGAGACCGAGCATCCCGTCGTACGCGTCCATCCCGAAACAGGCGAGCGGGCGCTAGTGCTCGGCGCCTTGGTGAAGCAGTTTGTTGGGATCCCTAAATACGACGGACAAAAGGTGTTCGATCTGCTCCAGTCTCACATCACAGCGCCCGAAAATACTGTGCGCTGGAACTGGTTAGAGGGGGATATTGCGATATGGGACAACCGCGCAACGCAGCATTACGCGGTCAACGATTACGGGGACCAGCATCGCGTCGTACGTCGGGCCACGATCGAGGGTGACGTGCCTGTCAGCGTCGACGGCCGGAGGAGTGTAACGCGCCTGAAGGTGACCGAATAACTCCATGCCGATGCTCAGTGCTCTCGCGTCTGAAAACCGAGAAACCTGGGAATTGGAGTTGTTTCGGGCAAACGCGGAAAGACACTTTCCGACACGATATCTCAGCTCTTAAGACCAACTCATCTTGATTGACGCGCCGCTCTCATCCTGATTGTCGCGCTATAGCCAGCGGGCGTAGACGCCAGTCACTCCCTTGTCACTGTGGTTCAGAAGGGCCTTGTCGTAGTCGACTGATAGCCTTGTCGCCTCCACGATTGTTGCGGCCGTTCTCCGAAGATCATGGGGTGTGAAGCCACCAGCTTTTTGTCCTCCTCTTCACTGTCGTCCAAGAGGCGCCGGAGAGTCTGGCTCATGGAGTGACGCGCAAGCGTCTCAACGCTTTCAAAGCGGCTCGCAAACCACCGGCCTGTCTTTCGTGTCCTCGCCTTCAGGCTTGCTCGCCTCCAAGGCCGCTTCGATGAACCGTACCTGCAATCCGCGATAGCGGCACGGTATCTTCAGCTTTTTTGTTCTTCGTTCTGACTCCCGGAATGATCCAATGCGGCTTGTCCCCATCGAGGCCGTGAAGCTTGGAGCGCATCATGTTGCAAGCGCTCAATGAATAGGGCGACGACCGCACGCGATGCGTATCGGCGTCCAACTCGCGCAGCCGGTGCCGTAGACGCTGGACCGCATCAGCAGGCCGCTCGCCTTTCTTCAACACGTCGCCGGCTCGGTCGCCGGGCTAGGTTGGGACGATCTCTGGGTTCATTCAAATTTCCGAGGGGGACACCCGCCGCGGGCTCACAGCCACCGTGTTGGAAGCGGCAGGGTTTGCTGCGCTGAACGGCTTTACCGATAGTGCCGTAGCGCACAGCTATCGGCATCGCTTCCAAGTAAGCAGCACGCGAGCGGTACAGCGGTTCGTGGCGGAAACCTGCGGCCTCGTCGCCGCCGGCAATCCCCGTTTCTCCCCGACCGATCCCAGTTGCGGAATAGAAGAAACGCCATGCCAAGCCTGACTGACACCGCGATCCGACACGCGCTGCAGCGCGTCGAACTCAACCGGAAACAAGAAAACCTCGCAGATGGCGAAGGTCGCGGCACCGGCCGTCTCGTCCTCGTCCCTAAGCCGATGCCGAAGCGCGTGACCGCTCACTGGATGGCACAGCAATGGCGCGACGGCAGACGCACGAAAAAAAGCTCGGCACTTATCCGTCGATGTCGTTGGCTCAGGCGCGCGAGATCTTCAAGCGCGACTACGCCGATGTGATCCAGAAGGGCCGCAGCATCAAGATCGCAACCGACACTCGTCCCGGCACCGTCGCAGATCTGTTTGAGGGCTATGTTGCATCGCTTAAGGCCGCCGGCAAGCCGTCCTGGAAGAGACAGAGAAAGGCCTCAACAAGATCGCCGACACGCTCGAACGCTATCGACAGGCCCGTGAGATCGAGTCTGAGGAGATCGTCGAGCTTATCCGGCCGATCTACGAGCGTGGCGCTCGCTCGATGGCCGATCATGTGCGATGTTACATCCACGCGGCCTATAGTTGGGGGATGAAGTCCGACAACGATTATCGGAATACATCCCCGCGCCGCTTCCGTATCCCCTTCAATCCGGCCTCGGAAATTCCGACCGAACCCAAAATTCAGGGCACCCGCTGGCTCGACGAGGATGAGTTCGTGCAACTCTATCGCTGGCTGGAATGCCCCGATACGCCTTTTCATCCTTCCTATCCTCGAGCTGTGCAGCTCATCATGCTGACGGGTCAACGCGTCGAGGAGATAGCGCGCCTGCATGTCGATCAATGGGATGCGCCGGAGAAGATTATCTATTGGTCCAAGACCAAGAATCTTCAGCCGCACGCCGTTCCAGTGCCGTCGATCGCCGCCGAACTGATTGAGTCGATCAAGCCAAATAAGTACGGGTGGTTCTTTCCCTCAGCGAAGGACCCATCCAAGCCCGTGAGCCACGGCAATCTCTATAGCTTAGTTTGGCGTCAGCGGGGCCGCGGCGTGATCCCCTACGCAACAAATCGGGACCGCCGGCGAACCTTCAAGACCTTGGCGGGCAAGGCCGGTGTATCCAAGGAAGTTCGAGATCGTCTGCAAAATCATGCGCTCCATGACGTTAGCTCCAAGAACTATGATCGCTGGCATTACATGCCCGAAAAGCGCGCGGGAATGGCAAAGTGGAATAAGTTCGTGCGCTCCATGCTGGCGAAGAAGCGCTTGAAGGCTGAGCTGGCCCCGGTTGTCTGAACAGAATATCCGCGTCGATAAGTGGAGCCTCTGCCGGGGTTAGGCTGCCGTGCGGAGCGGCAGCGGGGTGAAGTAGGCTTGATCCGGTGTGCTGCCGTCAAGGCTCGAATGTGGACGGCGGCAATTGTAGAAGTCCAGATAGCGGCCAATCGAGGCGCGAGCGTCGCTGACGCTGTCGTAGGCCCGCAGATACACCTCCTCGTATTTGACGCTGCGCCACAGCCGCTCAACGAACACGTTGTCCCGCCAGGCGCCCCGGCCGTCCATACTGAT
>NZ_SPQS01000006.1 GCF_004570865.1 Bradyrhizobium frederickii | reverse complement strand
TCTTGGCTTTGAGAGGGTGGAGACGCAAGCAAAGCTCGGGCGAATTAAGCCGCGAGGCTGCGAAGGTGTGTCTTCTCTAAAAATCTCAAAATCGATGATGCGGGCCCAAACTCATGACCGTCACCCTGAGGCGCGCGCTCTGCTGCGCGCAGCGCTGCAGAGCAAGCCTCGAAGGGCGACGGCCCGGCTACATCCGGGCCGCTCATCCTTCGAGGCTCCCCATGGGACGCGTTGCGTCCCATGCCTCGCACCTCAGGATGACGGATTGAGTAGTGTCGTCATCGCGAGGAGCCCTTGCACGCTCGCGATGGCGTCGTTCGGAGAGCGTACGCCACCCTCCACTCGTGCCCCGGACGCAGCGCAGCGTCTCTTCGACGGTGCGCTGCTGAGCCGGGGCCCATCTCTCCGCATTGGACCGTGCCGCCACCTGGGTCCCGGCTCTGCGCCGCAACGCCAAGAGGCGTTGCGGCTTGTCCGGGACACGGCGGAGGCGCCGAGTCACTTGCGTGGATCTCGCAATGACGCGGAGGAGAGTGGCGTGCATCCTATTGCTCGGACACGTCGCAGCATCGGAGAAGGCGGGGCTGGGCCCGGCAGCATCAACCCGCACCCTTGCGGTGATTCAGGTATCGAAGCGCGAGCTTGATGAAATTGTGCACCACCATCGACGTCTCGTCCGCTCTGAAGACCAGAAACACGTCGGCCGTGGGCGGCGAGGGCCGGATCGGACGGAAGACGATGTCGGTCGTGGTGAAGCGTGCGATCGACTGCGGCACGAGCGCCACGCCGAATCCCGCGGCGATCAGGCTTGGGATCGACTGGGCGTCGACGACCTGCTGGGACACCTTTGGCAGGAAGCCGGCATCGACACAGCAGGTCTGCACGTATCGTGCGAAATCGGAGCTATCGGGATCGAGGACGACGTGGTCCTCGGACGCGAGCTCACCGAGCGCGATGCGCTTGCGGCGCGCCAGCTGATGGGTGCGCGGCATTGCGATGACGACCTCCTCCCGCCACGCGAGCTTGCTGGTCAGGTCGCGCTCGGCGGGAATTCCGCGAATGAGACAGATGTTGGTCGTGCGACTGAGGAGCGCCGCGATCTGCAGTGCCGGCGCCTGCTCATGCAGCGTCATCCTGACCCGCGGAGCGACCTTCCGGTAGGCCGCGAGCAGCTCTGCGAGACGGCCGCGCAGGATCGAGCCGGTCGCTCCGACATCCAGCGTTCCGATCAGGCCGGCTCCGATCGACCGCGCCTCGTCTTC
This sequence comes from Bradyrhizobium frederickii, assembly GCF_004570865.1. Taxonomy (GTDB): domain Bacteria; phylum Pseudomonadota; class Alphaproteobacteria; order Rhizobiales; family Xanthobacteraceae; genus Bradyrhizobium; species Bradyrhizobium frederickii. Next base: position 397,221 of record NZ_SPQS01000006.1, on the reverse strand, counting down.
CGCGGCTTTGACCTGTTGCAGGATGGCGCGTCCCCGCACCAGCATGGCCTCACCCGCCTGCGTCAACTCCACCCTGCGGCTGGTCCTATAGAGCAACTGGGTCCCGAGCTCTGCCTCGAGGGCCTGGATATGTTGGCTGAGCGGCGGTTGCGAGAGGTTCAGCCGCCGGGCGGCGAGGGTGAAGCTGCGCTCTTCGGCAACCGCGATGAAGTACCGGAGCTGGCGGAGATCCATAGCGAAAACCTATCAATCGTGTCGTTCTATATATTGGACTTGATGTCGCAGCTGGTCAACGAATGACCGATGGAGCCTTGCGTCCTGTCGCGGCGAGACGCTCCGCACGCAGCGACCTCGCGTCGCCGCCAACGACAACAATGGCGAAGGCTCCGGCCGACCAAGCCAGATGGAAGCCCAGCGAGCGAGGAGCCATGCCCAAGATTTTCAAGTCACTCTTCTTCCAGGTCGTCGTCGCACTCGCCGCCGGCATCGCGCTCGGCGTCGCCTATCCGGACACCGCATTGCAGATGAAGCCGCTGGGTGACGGCTTCATCAAGTTGATAAAGATGCTGGTGCCGGTGATCGTGTTCTGCGTCGTCGTGCACGGAATTTCAGCGGCCGGCGACCTCACCAAGGTTGGAAGGGTCGGCATCCGTTCGCTGGTCTATTTCGAGATCGTCACCACCATCGCCTTGGTGTTCGGCATTGCGCTCGCCTATTATTTCCAACCGGGCGCCGGAATGAACATCGATCCGAAGGCGTTGGACGCCAAGGCGCTCAGCGGGTTCAGCCAGACGGCGGCCCAGGTCGCCGGCGGAGGCGTCTCGGAATTCCTGATGAAGCTCATTCCTTCGACGCTTGTTGGCGCCTTCAGCTCCGGCGACGTTCTGCAGGTCCTGATCGTCTCGATCATGTTCGGTTGTGCCGTGTCGCTGTGCGGCGAACGCGCCAGGCCCGTGATCGATTTCGTCGAGCGGGTCAACGAGATCATCTTCAAGATGATGAACTTCGTGGTCCGGCTCGCGCCGATCGGTGTGTTTGGTGCGATCGCCTTCACCGTCGGGAAATACGGCATCGGTTCGCTCAAGCAGCTCGGCGGCCTCGTTGCCCTGTTCTACCTGGCCGTGGTTCTGTTCGTGGTCGTCGTTCTCGGAGCGATCATGCGGCTCTCCGGCTTCAGCCTGTTCAAGCTGCTGGCCTATCTGCGCGAAGAGCTGTTGATCGTCCTCGGGACGGCCGCGGGCGACAGCGTGCTGCCGCAGACCATGCGCAAGCTCGAGCTGCTCGGGATCAAGCGATCGACCGTCGGTCTGGTGATCCCGACCGGGTACTCGTTCAATCTGGATGCATTCTCCATCTACCTGACCTTGGCGGCCGTCTTCATTGCACAGGCGACGAATACGCCGCTGGCTACAGGCGATCTCCTGGCAATCCTCGGCGTCGCCTTGCTCACCTCCAAAGGTGCTCACGGTGTCCCGGGCTCGGCCATTGTCGTCCTCGCCGCGACGCTGGCTGCTATTCCGGCCATCCCGGCGATTGGACTGGTGCTCATCTTGTCGGTAGACTGGTTCATCGGCATCGCCCGCGCGCTCGGCAACTACGTTGGCAACTGCGTTGCGGCGGTCGTCGTCGCCTCTTGGGAGGGGGATCTCGATCACGCGAAGGCGCATCGCATTCTGAACGGCGAGATTGATCCTTCGGTCGACAATCTTCGGGTCGATCCAGCCGGTGCCGATGCTCCCGTCGCGGGCCTGCAGACCCTTTGAACGCGGAGCGCTTGAGTTGGCAATGGTGACACTCTCGATCGAGCCTTTGACGAAGCAGGCGTTCGCTCCGTTCGGAGACGTCGTCGAAACGGAAGGCAACACGCCGCTATCGATCAACCAGGGCTACGCTCAGCGCTTCAACGGACTTGCCAATATCGACGTTGCCGCGGAAGGCGGACAGGTCAACATCAGCTGGTTTGTCGCCTCGGTGCGGCCCGCGCCGATCGCGATCCGCCTGATGGAGCGCCATCCGCTCGGGAGCCAGATGTTCATGCCTCTGAACGGCGCCGACTGGCTGGTCGTCGTCTGCACGGACCCCGCCATCTCCGCGAGCTATCGGGCGTTCGCGGCAAAAGGCCACCAAGGCGTGAACTATGCCCGGAATTGCTGGCACCATCCACTCCTGGTTCTCAAGGACGCAAGCGCGTTCCTCGTTGTCGACCGCAAGGGGGATGGCGCCAATCTCGAAGAACATTGGCTGAGCGAGCAGCTGCAGCTCGGTGTCCAGTCGGCTGCAAGCTGATACGTTCCCATAGGTAACTTCACGAGGCTTCATGATGTCATCGCCCACCTATCACGTACCGAAGGGCGGCCTTCCGTCGCAGACGGATCTGCTGAGCGGCCGCGCGGTCTTTACGAACGCCTACGCCGTCATTCCCAGCGGCGTGCAACGCGATATCGTCGTCAGCCACCTGCCGCACTGGGACAACACGCGCCTGTGGGTGTTGGCGCGACCGCTGTCCGGCTTCGCCGAGACCTTCTCCCATTACCTCATGGAGATCGCGCCGGCCGGAGGAAGTGACATGCCCGAGCCGGACAAGGATGCCGAAGGGGCGTTGTTCGTCGCAGGCGGCACGTTGAATCTCAGCTTGGCAGAAGGTGAACGTGAGCTGAGGCCCGGCAGCTTCGCCTATCTGCCGCCCGGCTGTGCCTGGAGCGTTCGCAACCGCGGCCCTGGCCCTGCACAGGTTCACTGGATCCGCAAGCTGTACCAGCGCGTGCCGGGCTTGGCCGAGCCCGAGGCAATCGTGACCAACGAAGATTCCATCGAACCGGTCGCGATGCCGGGCACGGAGGGGAGGTGGGCCACCACGCGCTTCATCGATCCGGCCGATATGCGCTATGACATGCACATCAACATCGTGACGTTCGAGCCGGGGGCGACGATCCCCTTTGCCGAGACGCATGTCATGGAGCACGGGTTGTACGTCCTCGAGGGCAAGGCGGTCTACCGTCTCAACCAGGACTGGGTGGAGGTCGAGGCCGGCGACTACATGTGGCTGCGCGCCTTCTGCCCGCAGGCGTGCTACGCCGGAGGCCCCGGCCGGTTTCGCTATCTTCTCTACAAGGACGTCAACCGGCACATGAACCTGCGGCAGGGCCCGCCGCTGCTCTAGCCCCGGCGATGGCCGCGCACGCGCCGTTGCGATCTAGTCGATCGCGGTGCGCGAGCGGCGGGGGCTGCTCTGAAGCTCGGGATAGCCGGTCAGCATCAGCTTGTCGGCGCGGACGCCCCAGCTCTCCAGGCGGTCGAGAAAGCTCATGCCGAGCAGGTTGGTCTTCATCTGCCCGCGTTGGACGACGAGGGCCGGCACCGATTTTTCGACGAGATGGCCGACGGAAAGACGGTCGAGCGTGAGGCGGGCCGCCTTGGTATGGCCGCCCGCGGTTTCGAGATCGACATCGTATTCGAGCATCTCGAGCGGCAGCCCGATGGCTTTCGCGGTTTCCCAGGTCAGCACCACCGACGTCGCACCGGTATCGATCACCATCGGCGCTGCGACCCCGTTGATCTTCGCACGCAGTGCAAATTCGCCGCCCTGGCCGCGCGGGATCTGCACCGCGGGGGCGGGCGCCACCGTCTGCGCGCGAAAGATGTGCGAGACCTTGTGGCTGGCGCGCGCGATCTGCTCGGGATCGCCATAGGCGACGACCGCGCCTGCCGTGCCGGCGAGCATGACGAGAACGAGCAGGAAGCGGATCATCGCGCGCCTCCGCGGGCGCGCAGGCCGGTCAGGCGCGTTTGGGCGATGCCGCGATCGGCGCAAGCCCGGCTTCCGTCATGCGTCCCGGCAACAGGGCCATGATCGCGTGCCGTTCCGCGCTGTCCATGGCGTGCCAGCGCGCGATCTCGGGCAAGGTGCGGCCGCAGCCGAAGCACAGCTTGGTCCTGGGATCGATCATGCAGACGGCGACGCACGGCGTTTCTTTGCTCATTCGGACATAGTGGGGGATTGTCGGCCATCTCTGCAAGCTTCTGGTTAAGAGCCCGTGCCGGCGCTCATGATCGGCTTGTGGCGCGGCCGGCGCTTCTCGTCGGGCAGCCCGGAACCCTCCGGTTGAAGCGGCGGAGAATCATCCGACAGCGGCGCAAGCGCGCTCATCACCCGCTCCGGCGGGAAGGTGACGATCACCTCGGTGCCGATGCGCAGCTTCGATTTCAGCGTGAACGTGCCGCCGTGCAGGTCGATCAGATTCTTGGCGATCGGCAGGCCGAGGCCTGCGCCCTGTTCGGCCGATTTGATCGAGTTGGAGCCCTGGCCGAACGAGGCGAGCACGATCGGGATCTCGTCCTCGGGAATGCCGGAACCAGTATCCCTCACCGAGAGATATTGTCCGCCCGAAGCGGTCCAGCCGGCCTTGAGCCAGATCTCGCCGCCCTGCGGCGTGAACTTGATCGAGTTGGAGATCAGGTTGAGCACGACCTGGCGGATGGCGCGCTCGTCGGCCCAGAGCCGCGGCATGGCCTGCTCGAACACTTCGTGGATGGTGATGCCCCGGCTCGAGGCGCGCAGCTTCATCAGATGGTGGCAGTCGGCGACGACGCCGACCAGCGACACCGCTTCCTCGTTGAGCTCGTAGCGGCCGGCCTCGATCCGCGACAGATCGAGGATCTCGTTGATGAGGTTGAGCAGGTGGACGCCGGAATTATGGATGTCGGCCGAATATTCCTTGTAGACCGGCACCGCATGCGCCCCGAAGATCTCGCTCTTCATCACCTCGGAGAAACCGAGGATGGCGTTCAGCGGCGTGCGCAGCTCGTGGCTCATCTGCGCCAGGAAGCGCGACTTGGCGACGTTGGCGGATTCGGCGCGGTGGCGCGCTTCGTCCGAGATCGCCTTGGCCTGTTCGAGCTCGCCGATCAGGGCGTCCTTCTCGGCGCGCGCCTCCAGCGTCGCGAAGGTGGAGGAGTGCAGGCGATGCGCCAGCAGCACGAAATAGCCTTCGGCCGCGAGCGCGAGCGCGGCCAGGATGTAATTGTCCAGCGAGCCGGTGATCGCAAAGCTCAGCGCCATGGCGACCGCGACGGGCGCGGTGGCGGCAAGGGCTGCGATCGGCAAGTTCGCGGCGACCATGCTCGATACCGCGATCACCAGCAGCATCAGGAACATCATCAGCGTTTCCGTGACCATGTCGACCACGGGGTGGATCAGGATCGCCATCCAGCACAGGCCATAGAGCAGATCGAGCACGACGAAGCGCGTCCGCCATGCGCGCGTCCCCGCGGGCGAGGTGGGCTCGGTCAGGAAGCGCCGGCAGCTGCGGATCATCGCCGCGTGGATGCAGAGCATGCCGACGGTCCAGGCGGCGGCGGGGATCGGCTGCATCCACAGCCCGAACAGCAACCCGGTCGCGACCACCAGCAGCATCACGACATAGGAAGCCGACAGCCGGGTCTGGGCGTATTGCCGCAGCATCTCGGCGTCGAAGGCCGGTCGGGTTCCGCTGGTCGAGGTTAACTTGTCGCGCGCCTCGCGCACCCGCTGCGCCGCAGCCCTTCGGCTGCTCGCCGATGGAGCGCTCACCGGCTCGGCCGGAAGCTGCACAACCTCAGGCTTTTCAGCGGGGTTACTCATCAAGCAACAACGATTCCTGCCCACGCCGGACGCGGGCCTTCTGCATTGTCTATCTCTGGCAAGAAATCGTTAAGAGGTGACTTAAGGAGCTAAAGAATTACGTTAACCCGGCGTTAATTTGGATCTCGCCCGCGCCCGTTCAGTGCAGTGCGGCATGCTGCACGATGTAGACCATCGCCCCCGCCAGATAGCCCACGAGCGCGGGGCCCGCGATGCGGCGGGCGTACCAGAAGAACTCGATCTTCTCGAGCCCCATGGCGGCAACGCCCGCGGCCGAGCCGATGATCAGGATCGAGCCGCCGGTGCCGGCGCAATAGGCGATGAACTCCCAGATGAAGCTGTCCGGCGGATATTGCACCAGATTGTACATGCCCATCGTGGCGGCGACGAGCGGCACGTTGTCGATGATGGCGCTGAGGAGGCCGAGCAGGATGACGATGACGTCGAGACGGCCGACCGTGGCGTCGAGCCATTTGGCGAGCAGCTCGAGCAGGCCGGCGTGCTCCAGGCACGCGACGGCCATCAGGATACCGACGAAGAACACGATCGAGCTCATGTCGATCCGCGCCAGCGCATGGACGAGGGTGAGGGGACGGCGCGCATCCTCGTCCTTGTGGCGGTGGACGATCTCGCCGACCAGCCAGAGGACGCCCAGCCCGAAAAGGATGCCCATGAACGGCGCGAGGTGCGTCACGGCCTTGAAGACCGGCACGGCAATCAGGGTGCCGAGGCCGAGATAGAACATCAAATTGCGCTCGAACAGCTCGACCCTGAGGGCCTTCGCTTGTGCCTGCAGCGGCGGGGCGATCTCCTTGCCCCTCAGCGAATAGCCGATGATGAGCAGCGGTATCAGCAGGTTGAGCAGCGACGGCAGGAACACCGACTTCATGATGTTGACCGGAGTGATCTGGCCCCCGATCCAGAGCATCGTGGTCGTGACGTCGCCGATCACGGTCCAGGCGCCGCCGGCATTGGCGGCAATCACGATGATGGACGCAAACAGCAGGCGATCGCCCTTATTGCCGATCAGCTTCTGGATCAGCGAGATCATCACGATGGTGGTCGTCAGATTGTCGAGGATCGCGCTGAGGAAGAACGTCACGAAGCCGATGATCCACATCAGCGTGGTCTGCTTCGTGGTGCGGATGACCGAGGTGATGACCTCGAAGCCGTTGTGGGCGTCGATCACCTCGACGATCGTCATGGCGCCGATCAGGAAGAAGACGATCTGCGCGGTCGAGGCCACGGATTCGTCGAGCTGGTGGTTGACGAGCGAGGCGTCGCCGACGGACATCGCGTAGATGGTCCAGAGCAGGCCCGCCCCCAGCAGAGCCGAGGCACTCTTGTTGACGCCGAGCGGATGTTCGAGCGCGATGGCAGCATACGCAACGATGAAAACGGCGGCTATCACGCTCAGCAAGTCAGTCCCCCCGGAATTCGTTTTTCGGCTCGATGCGGGCCTCGTCGCGGCGCGAGTACGGCGTCGAGACCGATGATGGTCGCAGCTGCCCGGCTGCGACCATCGACGCGTTCGTCAGCGTTGCAGGCGCGCGAGCAGGCTCGACGTGTCCCAGCGCTTGCCGCCCATCTTCTCGACCTCGGAATAGAACTGGTCGACCAGCGCCGTCACAGGCAGGTTGGCGCCGTTGCGGCGGGCTTCAGCGATCGCGATCGAGAGGTCCTTGCGCATCCATTCGACCGCGAAGCCGAAATCGTACTTGTCCTCGTTCATGGTCTTGTAGCGATTTTCCATCTGCCAGGACTGCGCGGCCCCTTTCGAGATGGTCTCGATCACCGCGGCGACGTCGAGGCCGCTCTTCTTGGCGAAGTGGATACCCTCGGAGAGACCCTGCACCAGACCGGCGATGCAGATCTGGTTGACCATCTTCGTCAGCTGGCCGCTTCCGGCGGGCCCGAGCAGCTTGCACATCCGCGCATAGGCGCCCGTGATGATCGGCTCGGCGCCGGAATAGGCATCGGGCGCACCGCCGCACATCACCGTCAGCACGCCGTTCTCGGCGCCGGCCTGGCCGCCGGAGACCGGCGCGTCGACGAATTTGAAGCCCGCCTTGGCGGCGGCTGCGTCCAGCTCGCGCGCGACCTCGGCGGATGCGGTGGTGTGATCGACGAAGGTCGCGCCCTTCTTCATGCCGGCGAAGGCGCCGTCGGGACCGATCGTGACCGCGCGCAGATCGTTGTCGTTGCCGACGCAGCACATCACGAAATCCTGACCTTCGGCGGCCGCCTTCGGGGTCGCCGCGGTCTTGCCGCCGAACTTGTCCGCCCATTCCTTCGCCTTGGCCGCGGTGCGGTTGTAGACGGTGACCTCATGGCCCCCTTTTTTCACGAGGTGTCCGGCCATGGGGAAGCCCATGACGCCGAGACCGAGGAAAGCGACTTTAGCCATGTGTGGTACCTTGTCCGTAGTTTTGAGTTTTACGGTTGTAGCCGGGCGAGGGCGCCGGGCGGCGCCCTCGAAGTTCCGCTGCGAGGGCGGACCGGAGGCGCACCATAAACCGTTAAGCCGGGAGGGCAACGGCTTCGTTTGGCGGCCCCCTGTGCTAGGATGGCGGGACCCAAGAACTTCGAAAAAGGGAGCGAGAGCATGGGCGGTGTGAGCGTTGGCGTCCTCGATCATTTCAACATCCGGACCCGGAATCTGGCCGAGACCGTCCGCTTCTACGAGGACGTGCTGGGCCTGGAAAAAGGCGCCCGGCCGAATTTCGCCTTCCCCGGCGCCTGGATGTACAGCGAGGGCCGGGCGGTGGTGCACCTGGTCGATATTTCCGCGACGGCGGAGCCGCAGAAGCCGGATTCCGGCGTCGTCCATCATGTCGCCTTCGTCAGCCGCGGCTTCGACGGCATGAAGCAGCGGCTGACATCCAAGGGGATGAAGTTCGACTCCCGCCAGGTGCCCGGCGGCGACCTCTGGCAGATCTTCGTTCACGACCCCAACGGGGTCATGATCGAGCTGAACTACGAGGCCGCCAAGGAGCAGGGGGCGGCGCCCGCCGAGATGGCTGACGATATCGGCAGGCAGTAGCCTTTTGGGCGTTTCCGCTCTAATGGGGCATCCTAAAGTCTCGAGCCTGACCTTGCCGGAAAGCCGCTTCCCGCTTTGCGCTGGCGCGGCCCTCCGGGTCCGGATCAGGCTCCGTTCAGGAGATGCGCTTTGAGCGTGACGCAGCAACAGGTTCTCGACAGCCTCGCCAGGATCAAGTCGCCCCGCGGGGTCGCGCTTACCAATGCCAATGTGCTGAGCGCGATCAGCGCGTCCGACGGCAAGGTGTTCTTCTCGATCAATGTCGATGCCGCCGAGGCCAGAGCCTGGGAATCCATCCGGGCCGAGGCCGAGGCCGCCGTGCGCAGCATCCCCGGCGTCACCACCGTCATGGTGGCACTGACCGCCGAGCGCAAGCCGGGCTCCGCACCGCCGCCGCCTCCGCAACCCAGTCGCGGCGCACCCGGCGTGCAGCCGGCCCATGCCCACAAGCCGCCGCAGGGAGGCGGCTCGCCCATGGCGCGGCAGTCGGAGATCCCGGGCGTCGCCGCCGTGATCGCGGTCGCCTCCGGCAAGGGCGGCGTCGGCAAGTCGACCACCGCGCTGAACCTGGCGCTCGGCCTGCGCGATCTCGGCCTCAAGGTCGGGCTGCTCGATGCCGACATCTACGGCCCCTCGGTGCCGCGCCTCACGGGCCTGCGCGACAAGCCGGAGCTGAACGACGAGCGCAAGATGATTCCGCTTCGGCGCTTCGGCCTTGCCATCATGTCGATCGGTTTCCTGGTCGAGGAAGAGACCGCGATGATCTGGCGCGGTCCCATGGTGATGTCGGCGGTGACGCAGATGCTGCGCGACGTCGAATGGGGCAAGCTCGACGTTCTCGTGGTCGACATGCCGCCGGGCACCGGCGATGCCCAGCTCACCCTGGCGCAGAACGTGCCGCTCAAGGGCGCGGTGATCGTCTCGACCCCGCAGGACCTGTCCTTGATCGATGCGCGGCGCGGACTTGCCATGTTCAAGAAGGTCAACGTGCCCGTGCTCGGCATCGTCGAGAACATGAGCTATTTCCAGTGCCCGCATTGCGGCACGCGGTCGGACATTTTCGGCCATGGCGGGGCGCGCCACGAGGCCGAGAAGCTCGAGGTGCCGTTCCTCGGCGAGATCCCGCTGCACATGGCGATTCGCGCCACTTCGGACGCCGGTAACCCCGTCGTCGACAGCGAGCCGGATGGTCCCCATGCGGCCATCTACCGCGCCATTGCGGGGCAGGTCCGGGACCAGCTCAAGGGCGTCATCGCGGCGGCCTGAAGCGGCCGCCGGCGCGCCTCCTCGTTCCTTTGGGGGACATGCGACTTTCGTAGACCCCCGTCATGCCATTGTCGCGTTCCGAAAACGGGCCTTCCGTGTTAAAGGCCCACCGCAGTCAAGCCCCTTCGGTTCGACGCGGCCCGGTCGCGTCGCCGGAATCAGCGGCGGCACAAGAGAAGTTCAAGGGGAAACGCCCCAGCAAGGAGAGACCTGAAGATGAAGCGTCGTGATTTTCTGAAAGTGTCGGCAGCAGGCGCGGCGGCGACCGCAGTGGCCTCACCGGCGATCGCGCAGTCCTCGCCCGAGGTGAAGTGGCGCCTGACTTCGAGCTTCCCGAAGTCGCTCGATACCATCTATGGCGGTGCCGAGCAGGTGGCGAAATACGTCGCCGAGATGACCGACAACAAATTCCAGATCCAGGTGTTCGCCGCCGGTGAACTCGTTCCCGGCCTGCAGGCGCTCGATGCGACCTCGAACGGCACGGTCGACATGTGCCACACCGTGTCCTACTACTATGTCGGCAAGGACCCGACCTTCGCGATCTTTGCCTCGGTGCCGTTCGGCCTCAATGCACGCCAGCAGAATTCGTGGCTCTATCAGGGCGGCGGCAACGAGCTCGCCAACGAGTTCTTCAAGAAGTCGAACGTGATCGGATTCCCCTGCGGCAACACCGGCACCCAGATGGGCGGCTGGTTCCGCAAGGAGATCAAGACGGTCGCCGACCTCTCCGGCCTGAAGATGCGCATCGGCGGCATTGCCGGCCAGGTGCTTCAGAAGGTCGGCGTGGTGCCGCAGCAGCTCGCCGGCGGCGACATCTATCCGGCGCTGGAGAAGGGCACCATCGACGCGGCCGAGTGGGTCGGGCCTTACGATGACGAGAAGCTCGGCTTCGCCAAGGTCGCCAAGTACTACTATTATCCGGGCTTCTGGGAAGGCGGTCCCACCGTCCACGCCTTCGCCAACCTGGAAAAGTTCAATGCGCTGCCCAAGAGCTACCAGGCGATCCTCACCAACGCGACGGCCAATGCCAACAGCTGGATGGCCGCGCGTTACGACATGCAGAACCCGACGGCGCTGAAGCGCCTGGTTGCCGGCGGCACCCAGCTTCGTCCCTTCACCAACGAAGTGCTCGAAGCCTGCCTAAAGGCGACCAACGAGCTCTGGGCCGAGGTCTCGGCCAAGAACGCCGACTTCAAGAAGTCGATCGACGCCATGCAGGCCTACCGCTCCGACGAATATCTGTGGTGGCAGGTTGCCGAATATACCTACGACAGCTTCATGATCCGCTCGCGCACGCGCGGCTGATCTGCGGCTTAAGTCGCAGGACCAGATCGCCCGGCCTCACTCGCGAGGCCGGGCTTTTTCTTTGCCGCAGTGCGATCGGGATGGCATTCGGCCGCGGCTTGCGTCATGCTGGCGGCAAGCCTCGACAAGAAGGCCCACAATCACGATCCATCAGGGCAGGAAATCATGAAGAGAAGAGACTTCATCAAGGTCACTGGACTTGGCGCGGCCGGCGCCGCCACGCTCGCGGCTCCCGCGATCGCGCAATCGATGCCGGAAATCAAATGGCGTATGCCGACGAGCTGGCCGAAGTCGCTCGACACGCTGTTTGGCGGGGCCGAGATGATGTGCAAGATGGTCGCTGAGGCGACCGACAACAAATTCCAGATCCAGATCTTCGCGGCTGGCGAGATCGTCCCGGGCCTCCAGGTGCTCGACGCCGTGCAGAACGGCACCTGCGAAATCGGCCACACCGCCTCCTACTATTATTTCGGCAAGGATCCGACCTTCACCTTCGGTTCGGCCGTGCCGTTCGGCCCCAACATGCGCATCAACCAGGCCTGGTACATGCTGGGCGGCGGCCGCGACGTGCTCAACGAATTCTACAAGAGCTACAACGTCGTCTCGCTGCTCGCGGGAAACACCGGCTGCCAGATGGGCGGCTGGTTCAGGAAAGAGGTCAACACGCCCGACGATCTCAAGGGCATGAAATTCCGCATTGGTGGTTTCACCGGCCGCGTGCTCCAGAAGCTCGGCGTGGTGCCGCAGCAGCTCGCCGGCGGCGACATCTATCCCGCGCTGGAGAAGGGCACCATCGACGCCGCCGAATGGGTCGGCCCCTATGACGACGAGAAGCTCGGCTTCTACAAGATCGCGCCGCACTACTACTATCCCGGCTGGTGGGAAGGCGGACCGATGCTGATGGCCTTCGTCAACCTCGACAAGTGGAACGCGCTGCCGAAATATTACCAGAGCGTGCTGGAGCAGGCCGGCCACTACGCCAACAACTACATGATGGCGCGCTACGACAATGCCAATCCGCTGGCGCTGAAGAAGCTGCTGGCGGGCGGCACCAAGCTGCACCCGTTCTCGCCGTCGATCATGGATGCCTGCCACAAGGCCGCCAAGGAGCTGCACGCCGAAGTCGCCGCGACCAACCCCAACTTCAAGAAGGTGCACGACTCGCTCGCCAAGTTCACGAGCGACGGCTACGCCTGGTTCCAGGTCGCCGAGGTCGGCTACGACATCTTCATGGCGCGGCGCTCGCAGAGCTGACCACGCCGTCTCTCGCAGGCAGCGCCCCGGCGCGAAAGCTCCGGGGCGCTGTCATGTCTGGACGGGCCCAGGCTTGAAAACCGAAAAACAACCCCATGCACAGTAGCCAACGGCTTGATAAGTCATCGGAAAAAATCGGCGATACAAGCGGTCTTCGCGGAGGCGGGAACGGTGCTGAGCTTCGATCCAGATGATGTTCACAGAGCGCTGTGCAGGGCATGGTCGCTGGCGACGGCGAGCCAATGGACCGCGAGCAACCCCGCGGCGGGACAGTGCAACGTCACCTCGCTGCTCATTCACGAACTGTTCGGCGGCGAGCTGCTGAAGACGCCCTTGCCGGCCGGCGAGCATTTTTACAATCGGATCGGCGGCAAGAGGTACGACTTCACGGCGAGCCAGTTCGACGCGCCGATCGATTATTTGGACTTGCCTGCAAGTCGGGCCGACGCGGAGCGAGGAGCAACCCGCGACGAGCTGGCCGAACTCAGAGCGGCGTTCGGGAAGCGCAGTTCCAGGTCGGAAGGGTGAGCAGCCGACCTTGTCGCCTCGCTGGCGTCGTCGGGTTCGCTGCTGGTCTGCCGATGGCCATCCGGTGCGCGCCTGCCGATCCGCTATGCGCGAAATATGTGAACCGCATTTCGGTCAGGGACGTCAAACTCCGGAAGCCCCAGGTGTCACCTTGTCTCCCAGTCTGACCGATCTCCTTCACGTACCGACGCTGATCTATGGATGGGTCCTTGCGCTAGGACTCACGTGCGGGCCGTTGCTCCTGAAATTCCTCAATTATAGGCCGGTGACACGATGCGCTGTCTTGCGGGCCGTGTCGTGCTTTGTCGTGACTGGAGGCTGGCTGACATTTGGCACCGCCGCGATCAGCGCTCACGAGCGCGGTCTGATCTCATTGCCCACCAGCATTGTCGTGGTGGCGTGCCTGCTCGCCGGCGCAGCGGCCAGCTCGTTCCTGATCGCGCGGCGGTATCCGGATGAACAGGCCTAAAGCGCGATGCGATTAGGATGAATCGTCATCGCGCTTTAGGTGGTTGTTTAAGCATGATCTTTTCGGAAAAACCGCGGCGCACTTTTCCGGATCATGCTCTAGCGGCGGCAATCCGCTGGACCGAACTCAAGACTGCCTTTAGTTCGCGTTGGGCTCACCGAACCATCGCGCTGCGGCCTGAGACGCTTCCTCGTTGTCGGGAGCCTGTTCGCCGGCCCAGGCCACGACGCCGTCGGGGCGCACGAGCAAGGCGATCAAGCCCAATCGTTCCTTTGCCTCGCTTGCAACATAGTTGATCCGGCCACGCCAGCGGCGCGCAAGCGCTTGAAGTGACGGCCGTGCGCCGAAATCCAGCAGCAGCCCTTTCCCGGTTCTGAGGAGCGCGCTTAGTCTTGTCCCATCGCCCAGTTCAAAGTCGGGCGCACTCCGCCCCACCAGCGGATGGCTCCCGCCGAGATCATAGCGGAGGGAAACACCCCACACGCGCTCGGCGAAGTAGGTCGCGCCGTCGCGCGTGTTGATGAGATCACGGACGACGGCTTCGAGTGCGCGCGAACTCCGGCTGGGGCGCATCAGCCCGACCTGGGCGCGCGACCAGTCGAGGATCTGCGCTCCCACCGGATGTCGTTCAGTCGAATAGCTGTCGAGCAGCCCGGCGGGCGCATCGCCACGAATGGTCGCCGCGAGTTTCCACCCGAGGTTCATGGCATCGCCGAGACCGAGGTTCAGGCCCTGGCCGCCCAGCGGCGAATGGATGTGTGCGGCATCGCCGGCCAGCAATACGCGGCCGGCGCGATAGTCGGTTGCCTGACAAGCGCGGTCGGTCCAGGTGGTGGCGAGCAGCAGGGCAGTTACCGTCAGGTCGACGCCCGAAACCCTGCGCAGCACCGCCTCGACATGGTCGCGCGCCAGCTCGCGGCGATGCGCGGCGCCGCCGTCGAAATCGACCATCGCGATCGTCCCAGGCGCCGCATAGGTGTACATCCCCGTAGGCGTGTAATGGCGACCGGGCTCGAGCAAGGCCGGATCGGCCAGTTCGACCTGCACGGAATAGCCGGTGAATTCCGGATCGGTACCGGTGAAGCCGATACCGGCCGCCTTTCGCACGCTGCTGCGCCCGCCGTCGCAACCAACGAGCCAGCGGCCTTGGACGGTTTCGCCGGCCGTCTCGACAGTCACGCCGTCCGTGGATTGCCTGAGAGTTTCGACGCCGCGGCCGCGCCGGATCTCTGCACCCAGCGCCTCTGCGCGGATCGCAAGGACGGCCTCGATGCTCGCCATTTCGGCCGCCATGCTCCCGATCGGGCCGGGCAGGCGGTATGGCCATTGCGTTGCGTCGATCTGATCGTGGAAGAACTGGATGCCCGCGAAATGACCGCCGGGGCGGCGCTGCTGCTGCATCCAGTGCGCACCCGCTGGCGTCTCTCGGCTCGCCGCGCCGGCTTTCAGACGCTCCAGCAAGCCACGGCGGTCGAAGCTCTCGATCGTCGGCACCGAGAGACCGCGCAAGCCGAAAGGCAGGCTCTTGAGCGGCGAGTGCGGGTGTCGTGCCTTTTCCAGGACCAGCACCGAGCGGCCGGCGAGCCGCAGCTCACAAGCCAGAAAGAGGCCGACGGGGCCTGCGCCCGCGATGATGACGTCATACAGAGGAGTGTCGGGGATCTGCATAAACTGCTCCATGGTCAATGTTCGACCGGAGCGTTTCCCAGACCTGAGGACCTCACGGACGAACGCTTGACCGCTTGAAAGGCGATCGTGTTCGTCGCGGGGATCTCAGGCACGGGGCCAAAGACCAGAGCTTTCGTTACCGAAAGGACTTGGGCTTACCAAGCCAAGTCTGCCTTTTCCGACATCGCCAATTTAGCCGTTGGGTCGCGGCCCCGTCAATGGAGCAAACGGCCCGAGGCCGGCAACGGCCGCACGCGATGTCTGATCATATGGGAGCGGCTTGCCTGCTGGAGATGCGCGCGGCTCCGACCTACATGAGCTTGACAGGGAAGGGCCAGCTGTTCGGCGTTTTTTCGCTGGCCGAGGCGGCCGGAATGGGGGAAGAGAGCGAAGATGCGGCGCGAGCCGTGCGGTGACTTGGGTATTCGGCGGATATGCGATGCGCCTTCTGATCGTCGAGGACAATGCCGAGCTGTCGCGGCTCGTCGCGGGTGGGCTGGCGGCGGCCGGCTACCAGAGCGACATCGTGGGCAGCGCGGCCGAGGCGCGCGAGGCGGTGAGCAGCGTCAGCTATGCCGCGATGATCCTCGACCTCGGGCTGCCCGACGGCGACGGTCTGTCGGTGTTGCGCGAGCTGCGCGTCAAGATGGAGCCGCTCCCCGTGCTGGTGCTGACCGCACGCGGCGGCCTGCAGGACCGCGTCAGCGGCCTGCGCAGCGGCGCCGACGACTATCTCGCAAAACCCTTTGCGATGGAGGAACTGGTGGCACGGCTGGAGGCGATCCTGCGCCGGCCCGGCCAGCTGCTCGGCCGCTCGCTCAGTCTCGCCAACCTGGTCTACGACACCGAGAGCCGCCAGATCTTCGTCGACGACCAGCCGCGGATCATCTCCGCGCGCGAGACCTCGGTGCTCGAGATCCTGCTGCGCCGGCAGGGGCGGGTGGTGCCGAAGAAGAACGTCGAGGACCATATTTTCGGGCTGGACGGCGAGGTCGCCTCCAACGCGGTCGAGGTTTACGTCTCGCGGCTGCGAAAGCAGCTCGCCGAACACGGCGCCAAGGTCGCGATCCACACCATCCGCGGCGTCGGCTATCTCATGGACGTGGAGAAATAGCGTGGCCCAGATCGGGTCAGAGGCCGGGTCCTATGGCAGGTCGCCGACGTTCAAATCGCTGATCTGGCGCATCGTGTTTCTGCACATCCTGGCGGTCGCGGTGGTCGCGATCTTCCTGCCGCTGGTGCTGTTCTGGCTGCTCAATTCCGAGATCGACCAGCTGCATCGCGATGCCATGCGCGCCCAGGCCGAAGTGCTGGCGGAGCGCATCGTGGCGCAGCCGGGCGGCCAGTTGACGTTCAATCTGCCCGACAGTCTCAAGGGCCTCTATTCGGACGCGTACGGCCGCTATCAGTACGACATTCGCGATGCCGACGGCCGCTTGCTGTTCTCTTCGCACCGGCGCTCCGCCGCCGCTGCAACGCGCCCGCCCGAGAGCATTTCCGGCGCCACGGTCGCCCGGGACATCGACGGCAAGACGGTGCGCATCCAGGTCGCCGAGGACCTCGCGCACCGCGACGTCATCATCGACGACATCGTCTCGAACTTCTTCCGGCGCGTCGGATGGATCACGATCCCGATCCTGCTGATCCTGCTCGCCACAGACATCATCATCTTTCGCCGGGCGATCGCGCCGCTGTGGAAGGCCTCCGAGAAGGCCAGCAATATCGGCCCGGCGCGCACCGACATCCGCCTGCCGACGGAGCAGATCCCGCGCGAGATCCTGCCGCTCGTCACCGCCGTCAACCAGGCGCTCGACCGGCTCGAAGGTGGCTTTCGGGTGCAGCGGCAGTTCACGGCGGACGCCGCGCATCAATTGCGCACGCCGCTCGCGATCCTGCGCACCCGGATCGAGACGCTTGACGATCGCGCGGCGCGGCAGGCGCTGCATGCCGACATCGAAACCATGAGCCGTCTCGTTGCCCAGCTGCTGGAGATCGCCGAGCTCGACACCCTGGTGCTCGATCCCGGCGAGACCGCGGATTTGCGCGCCGTCAGCGCCGAGGTGGTCGCCGCGATCGCCCCGTTCGCGATCGCGCAGCACAAGGACATCGCGCTGAAGGGCGCCGATGCGCCGGTGCCGATCCACGGCAATGCGGAGATGCTGCAGCGGGCGATCTTCAACCTCGCCGAAAACGCCATCAAGTTCACGGCAAAGGACAGCACCGTCGACGTCGAGGTAAGCGAGGACGGTTCGGTGCGCGTGCGCGATTCCGGTCCGGGGATCGCGGAGGCCGAGCGCGAGCTGATCTTCCAGCGCTTCTGGCGCGCCGACCGCCGCCGCAGCGACGGTGCGGGGCTCGGACTCTCGATCGTGCGCGCCGTGGCGGACGATCACGCGGCGACCGTTGCGGTGGAGAATCTTCCCGGCGGCGGAGCCGAGTTCACGCTGCGGTTTCGGTTGGCGGAAGGGTTTGCCGGTTCACCCTCGCCCCCCATGTCCGCCGAAGCCTCGGCGAAGGCGGATGCGGAACAGGGTGGCTCGCCGCGGTAACGGCGAGACGGGTGAGGGGTCTCTCAGTGAGGCCACTCTCAATTGAGCGCGTGGAGAGAACCCCTCATCCGGCGCTTCGCGCCACCTTCTCCCACAAGGGGAGAAGGGAGAAAGAGCCGCTATTTCAGCTTGCCGGTGGAGAGGTCCATGATCATGCGCGTCGCCAGATACAGCCGCGGCACGATGCTGCCCAGCTGCACATATTCGGCATCGTTGGAATGTGCACCGAAGCCTGACAGACCCATGCCTTCGACCACGGCGCCGCTGGTCTTGAGCGCGGCAAACGCGGCGTCGGTGCCGCCGCCGGTCGCCTTCTCGTCGACCTTGAGGGCCATTCCGAGCTCCTGATAGATGGTCTTGCCGTGGGCCGCCACGCGGCGCGAGGCCTCGTTGGCTTCCAGCGGCGGGCGGCGCACCTCGAACTTCAGATCGACCTTGGAATCGGGCAGCAGGCGATTCTTGATCTTGTCCTGCAGTTCCTTCTCCAGCCCGTCGAAATCGGACACCTTGAGCGCACGCGCATCGGCCTGGGCCGTGGCGTTCGCTGGAATCACGTTGCGGTTGGTGCCGGATTGGGAGACGGTCCAATTCAGCTTCAGGCCCCGCTCGGGCTTGGACAGGTCCTTCATCTGCAGCACCTGATGCGAGAGCTCGTACAGCGCATTCACGCCGCCCTCGGGCCTTGCGCCGGCATGTGACGACTTGCCCTGCACGGTGAGATAGGCCGAGCCGATGCCGCTGGTGGCGAGGCGCAGCGTGCCGTCGGTCCCGCCGCCTTCGAACGAGAACACCGCGTCCTGATCCGCGGCGAGGCGGGTGATGGTGCTGCGCCAGCCGGGCGAGGAAATCTCCTCGTCGCCGTTGGTGAGCACCGTGAGCGTGCCGTAGTCCCTGAAGCCCAACTTCTGCAGCAGGGCCACGGTGTGAAGAATGAGCGCAACGCCCTGCTTGTCATCGGCGATGCCGAGACCGTAGGCCTTGTCGCCGTCGATGCGGAACGGCTGGTCCTTCAGCATGCCCTTCAGGTACACCGTGTCCATGTGGGCGATCAGCATGATCTTCCTGGTTCCCGTGCCCTTGAACACGGCGTGCACGGCCGGCCCGATCTTCTCGGGGGTGTCGTCGAGGCGATAGACGTCGGTGGGTTGCAGGATCTCCACCGTGCCGCCGAGCTGCTTGAGCTGACCGGCAACGCGCTCGGCGATCTGGTTCAGGCCTTCGATGTCCTTGCTGCCGGATTCGATGTTGACGAGATCGCGCAGCGTGTCGAGCAGCGGCTGCTGCTCCTGTTGCGCCAGCATATGGACATCGGCGATCGGCTCGGCCTGCACCGTCGCTGCGGCACATGTCAGCCAGAGTGAGGCGATCAACCGGCCAACGAGCGATGGAGCAGGGTGCAGTCGGGGCATGGGCGGCCATCCCTAGGGTTGAGGATGGCCCGGTATGCCTCCGTTTTCGGTGCTTGTCACGCCCGCCGTCGCGCATCATGCCCCGCTTGCGCGGAGCACGACGGCGAGTTGCGTCCCCCTACTTCGACGGCGGACCGAGATCCAGCGGCGGCAGCTCGATCTGCGGCACCTCGATCCTGATCGTGCTGGGATCGATGGTCGACTGCACGCCCTTGTAATGCATCACCATCGCGGGGAACATAATCACGAGACCGACCATGATGACCTGGATGACGACGAAAGGCACCGCGCCCCAATAGATCTGGCCCGTGGTGACGGGTTCCATCCGCTTGCCGGTGACGCGATCGGTGTAGCGTTCCTTCGGAGCGACCGAGCGGAGATAGAACAGCGCGAAGCCGAATGGCGGATGCATGAACGAGGTCTGCATGTTGACGCCGAGAATGACGCCGAACCAGATCAGGTCGATGCCGAGGTGCTCGGCGGCCGGCCCGAGCAGCGGGATCACGATGAAGGCCAGCTCGAAGAAGTCGAGGAAGAACGCCAGCACGAACACGAAGGCGTTGACGAAGATCAGGAAGCCGACCTGGCCGCCGGGCAGCGAGGTGAGCAGGTGCTCGACCCAGACGTGACCGTTGACGCCGTAGAAGGTGAGCGAGAACACGCGGGCGCCGACCAGGATGAACACGACGAAAGCCGACAGCTTGGCGGTCGATTCCGTGGCCTGCCTGATCAGGTCCCAGCTCAGCCGCCGCTTCGCCGCACCGAGGATGAGGGCGCCGGCGGCCCCCATCGCGCCGCCTTCGGTCGGGGTCGCGATGCCGATGAAGATCGTGCCCAGCACCAGGAAGATCAGGAACAGCGGCGGCACCATCACGAAGGTCGTCTGCTGCGCCATCTTCGACAGGAAGCGGAAGCCGGTCAGCTTGTCGATGACCCAGTTCACGACGGCGACGGCGAACGCGAAGACGATGCCATAGAACATGCTGAGCACGACGTAGTCGGCGCCATGCGTCTCCGAATTGCGCATCATGAACCAGCCGAAGACACAGCTCGCCAGGAACAGCACACCGAGCGAGCGGAGACCGCGGTTGCCGTCTTCCTCGCGGAAGCCGATCGCCTCCTTCGGCAGGCCCGGCGCGGCGTTCGGGAAGATCAAGGTGACGAGGAAAGCGTAGCCGGCGTAGAGGCCGGCGAGCACGAGACCCGGGATGAAGGCGCCCTCGTACATGTCGCCCACGGACTTGCCGAGCTGGTCGGCCATCACGATCAGGACGAGCGAGGGCGGAATGATCTGCGCGAGCGTGCCCGAGGCGGCGATGATGCCCGTCGCCATGCGACGGTCGTAGCCATAGCGCAGCATGATGGGCAGCGAGATCAGCCCCATCGAGATCACCGACGCCGCGACCACGCCTGTCGTCGCGGCGAGCAGCGCGCCGACGAACACCACTGCGTAGGCAAGGCCGCCGCGGATGGTGCCGAACAATTGGCCGATCGTGTCGAGCAGGTCCTCGGCCATGCCCGATCGCTCCAGCACCAGTCCCATGAAGGTGAAGAAGGGAATGGCGAGCAGCGTGTCGTTGTTCATCACGCCGTAGACCCGCTCCGGAAGCGCCTGGAGGAAGTCCGGATGGAATTGGCCGAGTTGGACGCCGATGATGGCGTAGAACAGGCCGACAGCGCCGAGCGAGAATGCCGCGGGATAGCCGAGCAGCAGCACGACGACCAGCGACGCGAACATGATGGGCGCCATATTGGCGATGATGAAAGCGGTCATGATTCCCCCTAAACCGTCGCCAACGGCTATTTCTTCTCGATCACTTCGACGAGATGCTCGACTTCAGCTTCCAGCGCCGACACCTGCGATTCATGGGGATCCGGTATCAGTCCGCGCATGACCGCAATCCGCTTGATCAGCTCGGAGATGCCTTGAACGAGCAGGAACGCGAACCCGACCATGATCAGGGCCTTGGCGGGCCATTGCGGCAGGCCGCCGGCATTGCCGGATTGCTCGTTGACATGGAACGAGCGCTGGAAGAACGGCACGCCGGTGATAATCATGACGACGCACAGCGGAATGAGGAAGAACAGGTGACCGACCACGTCGATCACGTTGCGGAGCGTCTTCGGCAGCGCGTTGTTCACGATGTCGATGCGGATGTGCTCGTTGTCGAGCAGCGTCCAGGGCGAGCAGAGCAGGAACACGATGCTGAACAGCACCCATTGCAGCTCGAGCCACGAATTGGAGGAGGTGTCGAAGGTCTTGCGGATGATCGCATTGACCGCAGAGATGATGACGGCGGCCACGATCAGCCACGCAAGGCGTTTGCCCGTCCAGCGTGTGAACGCGTCGATCCCCTGGCTCAGCTTTAGGAGCGCTTGCAATGATAGGTCCTCCCCCGATTGTGCCCCGGGCGTCTTGACTGCGCCGAACGGGCGCGTGGCTTGTCTGGCCGCGCAGGCATGAGGCAGCCGCACCAAACCAGCGGGCGTGCCGCCAGTCAATCGGAAGTTTGTTGATAATTCAGGGGAATAAGGCCGTAGTCCGCCGGTGTCAGCCGCCGGTGACGCTCATGTGCCTGCTGACGCTGGGGCGGTCGTGGCGGCGGTCGATGATGAAATCGTGGCCCTTGGGCTTCAGGCCGATGGCGCGGTCGATCGCATCCGCGAGCAGCATGTCGTCGTCGGATGCACGCAGCGGTTTGCGCAAGTCCGAGGCGTCCTCGTGGCCGAGGCAGGTGTGCAGCGTTCCGGTGCAGGTAATGCGAACCCGGTTGCAGGACTCGCAGAAATTGTGCGTCATCGGTGTGATGAAGCCGAGCTTGCCGCCGGTCTCGGCGACGCTGACATAGCGGGCCGGACCTCCGGTGCTCTCGGCCAGATCCGTCAGCGTGAATTGCTGGGCAAGGCGCGCACGCACCAGCGACAGCGGCAGATATTGGTCGATGCGGCCCGAGCCGATCTCGCCCATCGGCATGACCTCGATCAGCGTCAGGCCCATGCCCTTGCCGTGGGCCCAGCGCATCAGCTCGGGAAGCTCGTCCTCGTTGAGATTCTTCAGCGCCACCGCGTTGATCTTGACGGCAAGTCCCGCGGCGCGCGCGGCCTCGATGCCTTCCATCACCTTGTCGATCTCGCCCCAGCGGGTGATCTCGCGGAACTTGCTGGGATCGAGCGTGTCGAGCGAGACGTTGATGCGGCGGACGCCGCAATCGGCGAGCTCGCTCGCGTATTTCGCGAGCTGGGTGCCGTTGGTGGTCAGCGTCAGCTCGTTGAGGGCGCCGCTCGAAAGATGCCGCGACAGCGAGCGCACCAGCGTCATCACGTTGCGCCGGACCAGCGGCTCGCCTCCGGTGAGGCGCAGCTTCTTGACGCCTTTGGCGATGAAGGCCGAGCAGAGCCGGTCGAGTTCCTCCAGCGTCAACAGGTTCGCCTTGGGCAGGAACGTCATATCTTCCGACATGCAATAGAAGCAGCGCAGGTCGCAGCGGTCGGTGACGGATACGCGCAAATAGCTGATGGTCCGCCCGAACGGATCGGTCATCGGGTTCGACAGCGCGGCGGATCCGTTCATGCGAGAGGCCTTGTCACTTATGGCGACGGGCGCACCTTGGCTTCAGGCGGTGCTCGGGACGCAATCTAAGCATCGTCCGCGGCGAGGACAATCGGGTGGTATACTTAGATCAGCGCCGGCCGGCGTTCGGATCGGGGAACGGCGAGGCCGCGGCCGGAATCGCTTGAGCCGGTGCCGCAGCAGGCGCCGCTGCGGCCCGTTTCGGTTTCCTGGGCCGGTGCGGCTTGCGAGCCGGTCTGGGCGGGGTCGCGGGCTGCAGTTCCGCAAACACCGGATTCGGGTCCGTGGTCACCGAGGCCGGGGTGGTGAAATCCCCCGGATTCCTGATCAGATTCACCGGGACGCTTGCCGGCTGGTACTTCGGCAGCGCGAAAGCGACCGTGAAGGGGACGTCGGGAGCTGGAACCGAGACAGAGCAGGGGGTCTTGCAGCCCGGGCCGAGCGATGTCGTGGCGTCCGCGCCCGGGGGATTGGATTCGAGCCGGACCTGGACCGTCGGCGGGGTCGATTTGAACACGTCCCAGGACATCGAGGAGCAGCCGCCAAGGCTTGCCGCTCCCAACAGACCTGCTCCCGCTAACGCAACCGCGCTGACACGACGCATGACCCATCCACTTCGACTGCGACGAACCGCCACACAAGCCCCGCAGGGACCTTAGGAGCGTCGTTTGGGGCAGGCAACCGGCGGGTGGCGCATAGTCAATGAATGGTTAATGCGCAGCCGCGCGCAATAAGCTAGTTATTTCAGGGGGCTGGCGGCGCTACGTGGTCATCAGGCTGCTGGCGGCAGCCGGCAGGTCGCGCATGTGATGGATCAGCCGGTCCGGCTTCAGCTCGGCAATCGGCACGTCGGTGTAGCCGAAGCTGACCCCGATCACGGGCACCCCGGCCCGCCGGGCCACCCCGACATCGGTTCCGGCATCGCCGACCATGATGCTGGCTTTGACCGCGCCGCCGGCCCGCGCCACCGTTTCCCGGAAGATGGTCGGATCGGGCTTCTGGACGCCAAAAGTGTCGGCGCCGCAGATCGCCGCGAAGCGGCGGCTGAGGTCGAGCTGGTCCAGCAGCCGCTTGGACAGCCATTCCAGCTTGTTGGTGCAGACCGCGAGGCGATGGCCTTGAGCCGAAAACTGGTCGAGCGCGGCCTCGAGCCCCTCGAAGGGGCGGGATTCGACCGCGATATGATCGGCATAATAGGCGATGAAATCGGCGGTCATCCGGTCCATGTCGGCGGGGGTGACGGCGCGGCCCTCCGCTTCCAGCCCCCGCTCGATCAGCTTGCGGGCGCCGGCGCCGATCATGTTGCGGGCCGAGGCCATCGGCACCGGCGGCAGCCCTTCGCGGTCGAGCACGTAGTTCAGCGCTGTGATCAGGTCGGGCGCCGTATCCACAAGCGTGCCGTCGAGATCGAAGACGATGGTGTGAGGGGAGGTCATGATCCAAGCGCTACCGGCCCGGTCGCGTCCACGCAAGGGGCGGGCCCATAAGATCACCTTATAGGCCTGTTCCCGCGGGACAAACGAGGCTACATAGGCCGCCGAAAGCGGCCATGATCGGCGGCACCTTCGAGACTTCAAAGGCGGGCGCAAACGTGAATATGGATCAGTTGAAGCGACAGGCTGCTGCCCGCGCGCTCGAGGAGGTGCGGGACGGCATGCAGCTCGGGCTCGGCACCGGCTCGACCGCCAAGCATTTCGTCGAGCTGCTCGGCGAGCGGGTCGCCGCCGGGCTGAAAGTGATCGGCGTGCCGACCTCCGAGGCGACGCGCCTCGACGCGACGCGTTGCGGCGTGCCGCTGACCACGCTCGATGAGATCGACCATCTCGACATCACGGTCGACGGCGCCGACGAGATCGATCCCGCGCTCAACCTGATCAAGGGCGGCGGCGGGGCGCTGCTGCGCGAGAAGATCGTGGCGGCGGCCTCGGATCGCATGATCGTGATTGCCGACGACAGCAAATGGGTGCCGACGCTCGGCAAGTTTCCGCTGCCGGTCGAGGTCATCCCGTTCGGCCTCGGCGCGACGCGACGCGCGATCGAGAAGGCATTTGCCGAATGCGGCGTTTCCGGGCAAATGGCGGTCCGCAAGGGCAAGGACGGCCACGTTTTCGTCACCGACGGCGGCCACTGGATCGTCGATGCCCAGCTCGGACGGATCGAGGATCCTGCCAGCCTCGCCAGAGCGTTGAGCGCGATCCCCGGCGTGGTCGAGCATGGATTGTTCATCGGCTTGGCCAGCTCTGCCGTTCTGGCGGGTGGCGAGGGAATCCGCGTGATTGAACGGCGCAAGCCGAAAGGAGACTAGGAATGAAGAGCTTTTTGAAATTCTTGCCAGCCGCGACCCTCGCTGCGGGCTTGGCGCTGGCGGCCGTCCCGGCCGTGGCGCAGCAGGCCCAGAAGGCTCCGGCTGCGCCGGCCCAGCCGAAGGCCTCGCCTGCAGCCGTTGCCGCAGCCAGGGAGATCCTGCAGATCAAGAACGCCAGCGGGATGTATGCGGGCGCCGTGCCCGGCCTCGTCGAGAAGACCAAGAATGCGCTGATCCAGCAGAACCTCAACTACCAGAAGGACCTCAACGAGGTCGCGCCGATCGTGGCCCAGCAGCTCAACGGCCGCCAGAGCGAGATCGGCGAAGGCATGGCGCAGATCTATGCCAGCGAGTTCACCGAGCAGGAGCTGAAGGATCTCGTCACCTTCTACAAGTCGCCGCTGGGCAAGAAGCTGATCGACGCCGAGCCGCGCGCCATCGGACTCAGCATGAACTTCATGAACTCCTGGGCCCAGACCTTCTCCGAGACCGTGATGGGGGCCTTCCGCGCCGAGATGCGCAAGCGTGGCAAGGACATCTGACACACACTATCTGTCATGGAATTCCTGAAGCGCATCATCGCGCTTCAGGTTGTTATTTGGGCATGGTCTTCTCGGAAAACCGCTGCACACTTTTGCGGACCATGCTTTAGGGGTCGGAGTGGACAATGGCTGAATTCGACGTCGACCTCTTCGTCATCGGTGGCGGTTCGGGCGGCGTGCGTGCCGCCCGCATCGCGGCCGGTCACGGCGCGCGCGTGATGATCGCGGAGGAGTACCGCATGGGCGGGACCTGCGTGATCCGCGGCTGCGTGCCGAAGAAGCTGTTCGTGATCGGCTCGCATGTCCGTCACGAGCTCGAGGACGCCGCCGGTTTCGGCTGGACCGTTCCGCCCGCCAGCTTCGACTGGGCGACGCTGATCGCCAACAAGGACAAGGAGATCGCGCGGCTGGAGGCGGCCTACACGGCCAATGTCGAGAAGTCCGGCGCGCAGATCGTCAAGAGCCGCGCGGTGATCGAGGACAAGCACACCGTCCGTCTGCTCGAGAACGACCGCAAGATCACCGCAAGATATATCCTGATCGCCACCGGCGGCGCGCCCAACCACGGTGCCGCGATCCCCGGCATCGAGCACGTGATCTCCTCCAACGAGGCGTTCCATCTCAAGAAGCTGCCGAAGCGGATCGTGATCCAGGGCGGGGGCTATATCGCGCTGGAATTCGCCGGCATCTTCGCCGGCTTCGGCTCCGACGTCACCGTGGTCTATCGCGGCGACAACATCCTTCGCGGTTTCGACGAGGATGTCCGCGCCCATGTCCGAGCAGAGATGGAGAAACAGGGCATCACCATCCTCACCGGCTGCACGGTGGCGAAGGTCGACCGTCACGGCGAGGAGTTCACCACGCATCTGTCGAACGGATCGAGCCTCGCTTCCGACCAGGTGATGTTCGCGATCGGCCGCCATCCGGCGGTGGCCAATCTCGGGCTGGAGAAGGCCGGCGTCGCCATCAATCCTGCGAATGGCGGCATCGCGGTCGATCATTTCTCGAAGAGCTCGGTCGACAGCATCTATGCGATCGGCGACGTCACCCATCGCTTCAACCTGACGCCGGTCGCGATCCGCGAGGGCCATGCCTTCGCCGATACCGTGTTCGGCAAGCGCGAGGTCAGGGTCGATCACGCCAACATCCCGACCGCGGTGTTCTCGCAGCCGGAGGTCGGCACGGTGGGTCTGACCGAAACCGAAGCGCGCGCGCAATTCAGCCACGTCGACATCTACAAGACGACGTTTCGCCCGATCAAGGCGACGATGTCGGGCCGCGACACCCGCGTGCTGATGAAGCTTGTGGTCGACGGCGCGACCGATCGCGTGCTCGGCTGCCATATCGTCGGCGACGCTGCCGCCGAGATCACGCAAGCCGTCGCGATCGCTGTGAAGATGAAGGCGACCAAGGCCGATTTCGACGCGACGATCGCGCTGCATCCGACCGCCGCCGAAGAACTCGTCACCATGCGCACCCCGACCGCACGCCACGTGCGGCAGGCGGCGGAGTAAGCTCGGCCGCTCAGCCGTAGAGATACCCGACCGGCTTGCCTTCGGTGCGCAGCGGACGGACGTCCTTGTGCGTGATGATCTGACCGGCGAGTGCGTCGATCTCGTCGCGTTGCGTCGGCGTCCAGCTGCGCAGCTCGTTCATGCCCTTGAGCAGGCCGAGGCGGAGCACCTGGGTGTTTTCGCCGACGCCGACGAGGCCGATCGAATCCTTGCTCGCCGTCACTACGTCGCCAGCGGCAAGCTCGAAGCTCTCGCCGGCTTTCTTCCTGAACTCGGCCGTGCCGCGAATGACGCGGTAGATCACGACCTCGCCCTTCGCAAAGCAGGTCGCATCGGCGGCGATCGACGTGCTCTTCGGCAGCAGCGACTGGCCGCGCGGATCGGTTGCGATGATGTGGCCGGTAACGAGATGGCCACTCGGGCTCTCGATGCCGATATCGCGCAGATAAACCGGCATGGCCGATTTGACGGAACCATCGGTGAGCGGCTTGAACAGCGCATCCAGCGCCAGCGGATCCTGCAGCCAGAAGCCGGCACCGGCCGGCCGGTCGTGCAGCTTGTGGCTCCAGGCCACGCGCGGCGTCTCGGCCTCGTCGATCTGGTTCGGACCCACGATGGTCGGATTCGGAAAGGTGGTGGGATCGGTGATGAAGGCTTCGAGGAATTTGCCCGAATAGCCCATCGAGATCGGGTCGGGCACCACTGTCTGCGGCGTCTTCAGGTTCTCTTCGGTCGAAAGGCCCGACCAGGTGTAGAACAGCTGGCGATGCACGATCGCGCTTTGCAGCATCACCGCGCCAGGGCCGACATTATAGAAACGCCCGTCATAGTCGAAGGTGAACGCGCCCGAGGTGACCAGCACGAGCTGAAAGCCGCCGGGCGGGAGATGCAGATGGAAATCGGTGGGACCGGTGTCGGGACGGTAGATCGGCAGATTGGTCGCGACTTCGTGCAGCAGGAAGGTTTCGTTGTTGGCGTGAAAGCCTTCGTTGGCGCGATTGTAGAGCGCTTGCGGACGATACGTCGCCTCGAACTTCGCATTCCGGTCGCGATCGATTGCGACGAAGTCCTGCATGTTGAGGCGAAGCGGCGCGCCATTCGGATGGGTGAGGCCGATCGTCTTGAGACCGCCCGCAGCATGCACGTTCATGACGTTCTCCGCTCTGCGCCGTTGCTTCGCTCGCAACGTCACTGCGAATTTTGGGCCAGTTGGTTGGCGAAGCAGCAAGCGAGCCCGGCGCCGGGATGCGGGCGTGCTCGCGCAGGAGAAAATCCGATGGTTGCACGGGACGTTAGATCGATGGCTTGGTCTGATCGTCAGGCGCGGTGCGAGGGGCGCGTGCTTGCGGGATAGCGACGGGACCTGTCTAATTTGTCGGCAAGCCTCGCCAGTGCGTGCAGCGGCGTCGGGGGAGAAGCGGCGCGATGCCGGCCTTGGGATGAGCGAAAGACGTCGCGACCGGGCTGGCGGCGATTGACAGAGTGTTCATGTTTTGTTCTTATGCTGCCACCGAGATGGAGGCAGCCATGGACAACCGTATCAGCGAACTTCGCAGAACCATCAGAGCGCTTCGCGTCAGCATGCGCGAAGCCGAGGCGATCATGCACGAGCAGATCAACCGCGCCGAGGACTGCAGCTTCGTGGCGCAGGAGGTGATCAAGATGCGCTCGGTCATGAGCCTGCTCGCAAAGGAGCGGATTGCGCTCGGCGATCACGAGCCGATCCTGGTGAACAATGTCTTCATCCCGCGGCGCCGGCCGGCGCGGAAGCCGGTCGCGGCGCCTTCCCCGGCCGCCGAGTCCCTGTTTCGTCCGCGCCTGGTGGCGCGGGCTTGACGCGCGGGGGGCGCCTCAATCGAAGGCGCGAGGCGCGGCCCGATCCGGCTTGCCGGCCGGGTTGTCCGCCCACTTTGCCATCTCCATGGTCCGCGCGTCGACGCCCTCGCACCAGAAGCAGCTTGGCCGCGCGCGGCCGTTCTCGGACAGGATCGGAACCAGGCTGTGGCCGCAACCGGCGCACCAGGCGATGTCAGTCATGCATTCCCCCACGGCGTACCAAATTCAGAAATGACTTCCCGTCCGCGAAGCTTGTGCGGGCGCTATGACGGCGCTGGAGTCCTGCGCCCGATCGGCGCGCTCGTTCCCGAGATCGTTGATGTAGCGATCCATCGTGACACGGCTGCGATGTCGTCGCCGTTTTCGCGATAGGCGCGAAGCTGGAATTCGGCCGAGCTGCCGCGGTCCACAATGACGCGGCAATGCTCGATCTCGGCGGCGCACCCCAGCAGGTCCGCGTCCTCGGCCGTGGCGTCGATGATTCGGGAGAGCAACTCCGAGATCGTGACCGGTCCGTCCCGGGAGGCAAAGATGCAATCGGTTCCGTAGCGCTGGGCGCGCCATTTATTCTCCACCGCGATGGCGCGGTCGACCGCCGTGACCTCCTTCGACAAATGAGGCCGCAGATAAAGGTGACGCGTCAGGCAGCGATAGAGCGAGGCGATGGCAACGGCATCGTCGACGAAGGTGCAGGTGTCGGGCGCACGAAGCTCGAGCGTCGGGTGCCGCATCGAAGGACGCATCGCCCACCAGATGTGGCTCTCGTCGGGAATGACGCCGGAGCGCTGCAAGGCGCCGAGATATTCGTCGTAGTCCCGCCGGCTCTCGAATAGTTCGGGCAGGCCGGTGCGCGGCAGTTCGGAATAGGCGGCGAGGCGGTAGCCCTTCAGCCCGGTCTTGTGCGAATCCCAGAACGGAGAGGATGCCGACAGCGCGATGAACAGCGGCAGGTGCGGCAGCATCGCCCGCATCACCGCCATGCGCCTCTCGGGATCCGGCAACTGAACATGCACGTGCATGCCGCACATCATGTTGCGATGGCCGATGCTGCGCAGATCCTCGATCATCTCCTCGTAGCGCGGCTTCGGGCTCGGCTGCGACATGCGCCAGACCGCCGTCGGGTGCGTGCCGCAGGCCATGATCACGAAGCCATATTGCGCGGCGACGTTCGCGACCTCGCGCCGCAGGAAGCGCAGCTCTTCGCGGGCGTCGTTGACGTCGACGTGAACGTTGGTGGCGACCTCGAGCTGGGATTGCAGCATCTCGCGCATGGCCTGGCCGCCGGTCGACCAGTTTGCCGATTCGAACAATTCGTTGGGAGTCTGGATCGCGACCTCGAAGCTGCGGCGGTCGGCCAGGAAATACTCCTCCTCGATGCCGAAGGAATATTCCGCTGCCTTGCCGCCGCCGCCAGCGGAGCGAATGACGAGGTGCTGCTTGTCGTCGGAGGGATCCAGTCGAAGAAGTTTTACAACGTCTGAAGCAGATGTCATGTCCCACCCGGCAGTGTCACCTCCGGGAACTAATCCTTCTGGCAGGGGCGGGTTCCGTCTCGGCGCCACTGCAAATTGTCGCGTCGAAGGGAACAATCTTCACGCTTTCCGATGCACGCGCGATCAGCGCGTGGTTTGGCGGCACTTCGCTCCAGTCCGCTTCCTTGTCGAACGGCTCGGATACGACGATGACCTGGCCGCCGTCCTCACGGAAATAGAGTGTGTTCGCGGCGTCGTTGACCGCAACACGGAAGGCGTAGAGATCCTTGCCATTGGCGATCGCACTGGTGAAGCGCAGCCGTTCGCGCAAGTGGCCTTCATTGACGAGGCCGACGAGAGCCTGCAGCACGCGCTGCGTCGCGCGGAGCGGATCGCTGTCGAGGCCGGCGCCCATCATCGCCAGGAACACGGCTTCGGAGTCGGTCGTGCCGAGTCGTGAAGGGTAATAGTCATTGGGAATCAGCGCCTCGACCTTGCGCCGCAGCCGATTCCAGCTTCCGACGAATCCGTTGTGCATGAACATCCAGTGACCGCAGGCAAAGGGATGGCAATTCTGCCGCGTCACCGCCGTGCCGGTGGCGGCGCGCACATGGGCAAAGAACAAGTGCGAGCGCAGATGCCGGCAGAGGTAGCGCAAATTTTCGTCCGACCACGCCGGGCGCGTCTCGCGATAAAGGCCGGGCTCGGGATGCTCGCCGTACCAGCCGAGACCAAAGCCGTCGCCGTTCGAGCCCGCCGTCGATTGCAGCGAGCGGATGCTCTGCGCGACCAGGGAATGCTCGGGTTCGGTGACATAGGGCTCGAACGACGTCGTCTCGCCCCGGTATGCGATCCAGCGGCACATGGGTGTATCCTGTCGGGAGATGCCGTGATGTGCGGTAACTCATTGGCCTGCATGATAGTTCCTGACCGCTGCTGTTCGTCCTCTTCGGCAGGATTCGCATGTCGCGTGGCATCTTGAGACGTTCATTCACCCTGCGGAGTTGCAACGCGCATACGCGGGCGCGGACTCATGAACGTCGGCTCACCAATGCAAGGCGGAAGGCCGCGACTTGAGCGTGATCTGCGGCTTGTGACCCGAAACGGTCATCTCAGCTCCGGATTCATCCAGCAGTCTGAGGTCACCCTTGGCTAGGTCTTATCGAGAGGGGCTGGTGCGTCGGTCGATTCCCGCTCAACTACAGGGAGCGCAAGGGATCCGGGTGTTCACTTTTGAACTTACCGGGGGTTGCCGAGGTAATTTGAATTAGTCTTTGACTGAGACGTCACGAAGAATGATGCTGCGGACTAAAAAAAGGAATTGCCCGAGCCAAATCAGCCCGAAACCATCGCAGCCACTAGCAAAGTTGGGAGGTGCTAACGCTAATGCTGAAGTGGTGCTCCTACTGTCAGAAATTTCAAGGCGAAACCTTTCCCTTTGAAGATTTGTCCGTCACTTACGGACTCTGCCGGAGGTGCGAGTCAGAGCACCCGGATATATTCGCAAGCGATGTCGTCCAGCACTCCGAGCTTCTCCGCCGTGTTTACAATTCGCTCTACGAAGCAGGGCGACGGAATGATATTCGTTTGGCTCAGCAGCTTGTTGAGGAAGCGATCGCCGCTAACTTCAAGCCCGTTGATATCCTCCTCGGAGTTTTGGCCCCGCTGCTCTACAAGATCGGCGAACAGTGGCATTCCGGCACCATCACCGTCGCCGACGAACACGAGTTCACTGCCTTTAGCGAGCGCGTCATCGAATTGATCGAAGGAAGCATGCAACGGGGTAGGACACGACGTCGAAAAGGCGCACCCCGGTACTTTCTCATGAATGCGCCCGGCAATACTCATACTCTGGCCGTCCGCATTCTTGCTCTTTGGTTGGAAAGTCACAGCATCTGTTCACCAACTGTCGTCGACCATCTCGATTTGCATGAACTAGCTCAGCAAATTATCGCAGTTGCCCCCAAAGCGCTGTTGATTTCGATGGCTTTGCCCCAACAACTCACCGGTGTGACGGCTATCTCCGCTCTTGTCAGAGAATTGCCGGGCGGCGCTCGTCCGAAGGTCATAGTCGGCGGATATGCGATCAAATCAGGCCTGGTGAGGTTTGTGCCTGGCGCTGAGCTGGCTACCGACATCAACTTGCTAAGCACTTCCTGATTAGAGGACTTCCGCTTCTGGCCCCTTAAGGGACCAGCCGGGGCGAACTGGCCATGTCCGGTCTTGAGGGTTAAACGGACCCTCCCTCCGCGCGGGTCGATCGGGTTTTGAGTACACGTCCTAGTAAACTGTTAACAGGACACGGCTAGGTTGCGCCCGGTAATTTGAGTGCGCATTATGAGCCGCTTCGTTCTTTTCACTTGCATGGCGTTCGTCACCGCCTTTGTCGGCGTGTCCTGGGCGATGCGCGGCTTTCCCATGACCGTCGCTTCCTCTTCACCGACCGGTGAGTTGAAGGCGACACTCACGACCTCGTTCGGCGACGAGAGTGTCAAGGTGCACGAACGCAAGGCGTGGGAAGCCAAGCACACCCTGCAAAGTGACAAGGATCCGCAGCTCGATGCGCTGCGCATGGACGCGCTGCAGGCTGGCACTGCCTACGCGATGTCGCCGTGTGACAAAACGATGAAGGCGAACCTTATCGCGGCAACGTCGGCCTATGCGCGGGGCTACATGAAGATTTTCGACTGCCCAAATCCGGCACTGGCGATGTTCTGTAGCGAAAAGAAGCGTGATCAGGCCAATGCCGCATACTCGACGCCGCTTGACGTTCGCGTCCGCGCGCAGCTCGCCGAGGCGTTCGACCAAAAGGGAATCGTCAAGGAGGATTTCCCGGAGGAGATCCGCCTCACGGTGCTCCAGTTTGCCGGGCCCGGCCTGTGGTCCGATCCGTCTCCTGTGTGCCTGCCGCAGCAACGCGGGACGAATGCGAGATGAATCGTGCCTGGTTCATCGTCTGGGCCCTGGTCGTCTGTCAGGTTGCCGCTTGGGCATTTGCGCCGCAAAAGCCAGCCGAGCCTGCAAGGCCAACCGACGGTCCGGGCTATGGCTCCAACGAAGCGATCTTCGTCGACGGGAGAGCGAGGACGCGCCGTGAAGCGACGCTGGCGTTCGAAATTCCCTATGGCTCGCGCTGTGCAGGTGAGGGCCGGAAGCGGTTCATCGGTTCGGTCAACGGATATTACTATCGCCGTCAGAACGAGGCCGAACGTTACCCCGAGACCTTTGGCAGGCCCGGTGCGGACTACATCACGAAGCAATGGTCCACCGGCGAAGACAAACGCCTCGAGCGACTGACGCAGGAAGCTTATGCGCAGGGCTATCTGCAACCGTCCGACTTTGACGACGTCGCACGCAAAGCGGTTGAAGCAGTAGTCAGGGGGGAGCGCTTGACGGTGCGCTCCTGCGCAAGCTGACATCGGGATGGGGTTCGAAGGCGTCGCTCCCCCGGCCCGTTCCGATAGATATGGAACCGATGCGGCGGCTGGTCGCAGTCATCTTGCCTTGATTCCGACAGGCCCACCTTTATCTCTGACACGAACAAGAATCCGGGCCCCTCTGGCGAGGACGCCGACAATGTCGGCAAACCTCGTGATGTCGGATGACCTGTCCCGCGCGAATGCGATGGATTGGCCGATCGTCGGGCCCTCGATGTTCTCTCCGACCTCATCGTCCCCATCGCAGCTCCGTGCGGTCATTTCGCAATAAGGGAGCAACGATGTCCGACGCCAAGCATTCAAATCCGATCGAGATCGAGATCGCGGAGCCGTCCAGTCTGAACGAGCAGGCTGCGGCCGCGCTGGTGATTGCCGGCGCGCTCGTCGCCGTGGCCGACCGGCGGGTTTCGCCGGTCGAGCGCGACGAGGTGATCCGGTTCATCAGGGCTCGCGGATTGGCGCCGCATCTCGACGACGAGAGGCTGTTTGCAATGTTCGACGCACTCGCCGAGCGGCTGGAGGAGCCGGATTTTGCCAATGTCGTGATCGAGACGCTGCGGCCGGTCTCGGACATGCCGTTGTCGTCACATCTGATGGAACTGTCGCAGCGAGTCGCGGCCGCCGACGAAGACGTCCATCCCCACGAAGTGCAGGCGATCAAATTGTTGCGCTTGCTGACACTGGCGCTGCCGCGCGCGAAGTCGATCCCGTCGGGTCAGGGGCAGACCGAACGGCAATTGGCCACGGAGGAGTAAGCATGAGCGCAGCATCGAACGAGCGTACGCGTGAGGCCGCACGTCCCGCCAGCGAGCTGGCGGGCGGTGACCCGCGCCTCGACAAGCTCGTCGATCGATTGCCACCGCGCGTGAGCGAGACCGTCACCTATCTGCTCAAACCGTCGAGCCGCTGGGTCAGAATCCCCTCGGGCGCGCTGCTCGTCGCCGGCGGTGTGCTCTCCATCCTGCCGTTGCTCGGGATCTGGATGCTGCCGCTGGGTCTCGCGCTGCTCGCCGAGGACGTGCCTGCGCTGCGCTCCTCCCGTTCGAAGGTCTTCGACTGGATCGAGCGTCGCAAGCCGCATTGGCTCGATCCGTCCGTAGCGAAGAATGATCAATCATGACTGAATTCATCACGCCCGATGCGCTGTCTGCGCTGCTTCAAGTCGTCCTGATCGACCTCGTTCTCGCCGGCGACAACGCCGTTGTCATCGGCCTTGCCGCAGCGGGACTGCCGGCCGAGCAGCGCCGCCGCGCCATCATCGTCGGCATCGCTGCTGCCACCGCACTGCGCATCGTCTTTGCCGGCGTCGCCACCCAGCTGCTGCAGATCATCGGCCTGTTGCTTGCCGGCGGCGTGCTGCTGCTCTGGGTATGCTGGAAGATGTGGCGCGAACTGCGCGAGCAATCGCATGCGAGGCAACTCGCGTTCAGTCATGGCAGCGGCGCCGACGCCGAGCCCGCGCGGCCAAAGACCTTCGGCCAGGCCGCGGTGCAGATCGTCGCGGCCGACGTCTCGATGTCGCTCGACAACGTGCTCGCGGTCGCGGGCGCCGCGCGCGAGCACCCCTACATCCTCATTTTCGGCCTGTTGCTCTCGGTCGCGATGATGGGCGTCGCCGCCGATCTGCTCGGCCGCGTGCTCCAGAAGCATCGCTGGGTCGCCTATGTCGGCCTTGCCATCATCATTTACGTCGCCTTCGAGATGATCTATCGGGGTTCGCTCGAGCTCGCGCCTGTCATCGCGAGTCTCTGAGGCGCACGCCCGTCCGCAATCCGGAGTGATCCATGACGTCTGAACCCAAAGCACCTTCGGTGCCGACCGCACCGCAGCCGCCGGTCGGGCTGCTTCCGAAGCTGATCTTCGGCTCACGCTGGCTGCAATTGCCGCTCTATGTCGGCCTCATCGTCGCCCAGGCCGTCTATGTGCTGCTGTTCCTGAAGGAGCTCTGGCACCTGGTCCTGCACTCGTTTGACGCCAGCGAGCAGCAGATCATGCTGGTCGTGCTCGGGCTGATCGACGTGGTCATGATCTCGAACCTGCTTATCATGGTGATCGTCGGCGGCTACGAGACCTTCGTCTCCCGCCTGAACCTGAGCGGGCATCCGGACGAGCCGGAATGGCTCGGTCACGTCAATGCCAGCGTGCTCAAGATCAAGCTGGCGATGGCGATCATCGGCATTTCCTCGATCTCGCTGCTCAGAACCTTCATCGAAGCCGGCAATCTCGGCACCACGCGCAGCAACTTCACCGAGACCGGCGTGATGTGGCAGGTGCTGATCCACCTGACCTTCATCATCTCCGCGATCGGCATCGCCTGGGTCGATCGTCTCAGCGAGAGCGGCCATCGCGAGAAGGCCGCCCACGACTGACGGACCTGGCCGCCTGAGGCCTCCCGAGCGGCCAGTCCAGGGGCCCGCCCGATCGTCCGATCCGGCGGGCTCTTTTTGCGAGATCGATCAAATTGTCTGCAATCCGTTCAACGGCGGCAAACGCTGCGGACAACAAGCCCGGCGCTTTAAACCAGGTCTTTGGAACCGGTCTGCATCCTGCCCGCAAAAGGGCAGGGCTATCGGCATGTCAATTCTCAGGGAGATCGTCGCAGCCGTCGCGGGAGTCTACGCGCTCCTGCTGGTCTGTGACGCATTGTTCGGGGTCGGCGAGGCGCGCTTCGACGACGCTTATTACCGCGCCAGCTTCTATGCGCCGCGGCCGAAGGAGTTTCGGTTTGCGAGCGACACGCCGCCGGCGGTCCGCGTCAGCGAAGCGTTCGCACAATTCGCGCCGAGCGATGCAAGACCGAACAGGCGCTACTCGTCTCTCACGACCATCATTCGCTGACGCCGTCTCACTCCCCCTGGACCCATTCAGCGACGCCGCGCCACAGCGTGTCGCGGTGTTCGGGGCGGAAGAAGCCGAAATGGCCGATGGCCTTGGCGCCGACCTCGGACGGCTTCACCGTCAGCACCTCCGGCTTGATCGCGGAGAACCCGCTTGTGAGCAGCTCGACCGCGGGCCGCGTCGCCCAGGGATCGTCGGAAAAGCACAGCGCCCGCAGCTCGCCCTTGAACTTGGTGAAATTGTCCAGCGCCGGCAGCTTGGAATCGAAGAGATAACGGGGGCTCGAGACCCACTCGGACCATTGCAGGAAGACCCCCTTGGGCAGATCCTCGCCGATTCCGGCCCAGCCCGGCGCATAGCCGAGCGCGTGGACCAGCGGTACGCCGACGAGGTTCATGAACGCGAAGACGCGGTACTTCTCGGGTGAGGTCATCAGCCGCCAGGTCGCGGCCTGCGAGGCCACCAAGGCAGCACGAGAGATGTCGGTATTGTTCGCGATCAGCCCGAGCGCCTGGCCGCCGAAGGAATGACCGATATAGGCGAGCGGCAGCGTATTGTACCGCTCGCGCATCCAGCGCACCGCGGCGGTGACGTCCAGCGCGGCCCAGTCCGACATCGAGGCCTTGAAGCCGACCAGCGACTTTGGCCGGTTGTAGCCGACCATCGCCGGCAGCCGGGAATCGCCGATGCCGCGATAGTCGTAAGTGAGCACCGCGCAGCCGCGATGGGCGAGGTAGGAAGCAAAGCCGCGATAGATTTTGCGCGGGACCGCGGTCGCCGAGTTGATCAGCACGGCGTGGCGCTTGGCCCCCCGCGGCAGGAACAGGGTGCCGGTGAGCCCATACCCGTCGGTCGCCGGGAAGCTGATCTCGTCGATGAAAACGTCGTCCAATGCCGCGCCCATGGCCAGGAGCTATTTCGCCAGTTTCCTCAAGCTTTCCCAGCAAATGCGAATTTGGCTTTCCCCGCAAGGGCTTGCGATGCCAAACGGATTTACAACTGGCGGGGCGGAGCCAGCCTGTGTATAAGGCGGCCCTCACAACCCCCAGATCAGGTTGTGCTTTTTGCTTCACGGAGAGATTGCGATGTCCGAGCGGTGGACGCCCGAGTCCTGGCGCAGCAAGCCGGTGCTACAGGTGCCCGACTACCCCGACGCCAAGGCCCTGGCCGACGTCGAGGCGCAGCTTGCGACCTTTCCGCCGCTGGTGTTCGCGGGCGAGGCCCGCAACCTGAAGAAGGCGCTGGCGCGCGTTGCGGCCGGCGAAGCCTTCCTGCTTCAGGGCGGCGACTGCGCCGAGAGCTTTGCCGAGCACGGCGCCAACAATATCCGCGACTTCTTCCGCGTGCTGCTGCAGATGGCGGTGGTCTTGACCTATGCCGGCGCCGTGCCGGTGGTGAAGGTCGGCCGCATCGCCGGGCAGTTCGCCAAGCCGCGCTCGTCGCCGACCGAGAAGGTGAATGGCGTCGAGCTGCCGAGCTATCGCGGCGACATCGTCAACGACATCGCCTTCACCAGGGAAGCGCGCGTCCCCGATCCGCAGCGCCAGCTGATGGCCTATCGCCAGTCGGCCGCGACGCTGAATCTGCTGCGCGCCTTTGCCACCGGCGGCTTCGCCAATCTCGGCAGCGTGCATCAATGGATGCTGGGCTTCCTCAAGGATTCCCCGCAGTCCCGCCGCTACAAGGAGCTGGCCGACCGCATCTCGGACGCGCTCAACTTCATGCGCGCCTGCGGCCTCGATCTCGAGAGCCATCCGGAGCTGCGCGCCACCGATTTCTACACCAGCCACGAGGCATTGCTGCTCGGCTACGAGCAGGCCATGACCCGCGTCGATTCCACCACCGGGGATTGGTACGCGACCTCGGGCCACATGATCTGGATCGGCGACCGCACCCGCCAGCTCGATCACGGCCATATCGAATATTTCCGCGGCATCAAGAACCCGATCGGGCTGAAGTGCGGCCCGTCGCTGAAGCCCGACGAGCTCCTGAAGCTGATCGACGTGCTCAACCCCGACAACGAGCCGGGCCGGTTGACGCTGATCGGCCGCTTCGGCTCGGACAAGGTCGGAGAGCACCTGCCGAACATGATCCGCGCCGTTAAGCGCGAGGGCCGGGTGGTGGTCTGGTCCTGCGATCCCATGCACGGCAATACGATCACCTCGACCTCGGGCTACAAGACGCGCCCCTTCGACCGCATCCTGTCCGAGGTGAAATCGTTCTTCGCGATCCATGCCGCCGAAGGCACCCATGCCGGCGGCGTGCATCTGGAAATGACGGGCCAGGACGTCACCGAATGCCTCGGCGGCGCCCGCGCGATCACTGACGAGGACCTCAACGACCGCTACCACACGGTCTGCGATCCCCGCCTCAACGCCGAGCAATCCATCGACATGGCTTTCCTGATCGCAGAACTGCTCAAGCAGGAGCGCGCCGGCAAGGCCCAGCCGATGCCGGTCGCAGCGGGGCTCTAAAACCTTGCTGCGGATCTGGAAGGCCACGATCAATTCCCGTAACGGTCTGGCTTTTGCGCTTCGATCGGAGCAGGCCGTCCGCGAGGAGATGTTTGCGCTCCTGCTGTCGGTGCCGCTCGCCTGGTTCGTCGCCGCGACCGCGATGCGGGCCGCCGAGCTGGTCTGCGCCGTCGCCTTCGTGCTGGTCGTCGAACTCCTCAACACCGCGATCGAGAAGCTCGCCGACCGCCTGACCATGGATCACGACAAGCAGATCGGCCGGGTCAAGGACATGGGCTCGGCCGCGGTCGGCGTGGCGCTGCTGATGGCCGGTGCGTTCTGGATCTTCGCCATCGTCGAGCGGTTGGGTTTCGTCTAACGAGGAACGGATAAGGGCGCCCGATGACCGAACGTCTCGCCGCATTCGCGGTCACGCTCGCCCAGCTCAATCCGACCATGGGCGACATCGAGGGCAATGCCGCCAAGGCGCGGGCGGCGCGCGCGCAGGCGATCGCCGACGGCGCCGATCTCGTGCTGTTTCCGGAATTGTTCATCGCCGGCTATCCGCCGGAAGACCTCGTGCAGAAGCCGTCTTTCCAGGCCGCCTGCCGCGCCGCGATCGAAGCTCTGGCGCGCGAGACCGCCGATGGCGGGCCTGCGATGCTGGTCGGCACGCCTTGGCTCGAGGAGGGCAAGCTCTACAATGCCTGCGCGCTGCTCGACGGCGGCCGCATCGCCAGCTTGCGCTTCAAATGCAACCTGCCGAATTACGGCGTGTTCGACGAGAAGCGGCTGTTTTCGCGTGGGCCCGCCGCTGGTCCGGTGACCGTGCGCGGCG
Source organism: Bradyrhizobium frederickii (assembly GCF_004570865.1). Classification (GTDB taxonomy): domain Bacteria; phylum Pseudomonadota; class Alphaproteobacteria; order Rhizobiales; family Xanthobacteraceae; genus Bradyrhizobium; species Bradyrhizobium frederickii. Next base: position 357,304 of record NZ_SPQS01000006.1, on the reverse strand, counting down.
TGCGCATCGGCGTGCCGATCTGCGAGGACATCTGGCTGGAGGAGTCCGAGGATTACGAGAACGTGGTCGAGACGCTGGCCGAGACCGGCGCCGAGATCATCCTGGTTCCGAACGGCTCGCCTTACGCCTGCGACAAGAACGACGTGCGCCTGTCGGTCGCGGTGGCACGCGTCACCGAGAGCGGGCTGCCGCTGGTCTATCTCAACCAGGTCGGCGGCCAGGACGAGCTGGTGTTCGACGGCGCCTCCTTCGCGCTCAACGGCGATCTCTCGCTGGCGGCGCAACTGCCGGCATTCGAGGAAAGCATCGTCACGCTGCGCTTCACCCGCAACGGCGACGATTGGCGCTGCGCGGGGCCGATCGCGACGCTGCCCGAGGGCGACAAGGCCGATTACGCCGCCTGCGTGCTGGGTCTGCGCGACTATGTCGGCAAGAACGGCTTTCCCGGCGTGCTGCTCGGCATTTCCGGCGGCATCGATTCCGCGCTGTGCGCGGCTATCGCGGTCGATGCGCTCGGTGTCGATCAGGTGCATGGCGTGATGCTGCCGTATCGCTACACGGCGGCACATTCGATTGCGGATGCCGGCGAGCTCGCCGGCCATCTCGGCATCCGCTACGAGGTGCTGCCGATCGCGGAAGCCGTCAGCGGGTTCGAGACCATCCTCTCGGGCCTCTTCAAGAATCTGCCGCCAGATATCACCGAGGAGAATCTCCAGGCCCGCACCCGCGGCACGCTCCTGATGGCGATCTCCAATAAGACCGGCCTGATGGTGGTGACGACAGGCAACAAGTCCGAGATGTCGGTCGGCTACGCCACGCTCTATGGCGACATGAACGGCGGCTTCAATCCGATCAAGGATATCTACAAGACGCAGGTGTTTCGGCTGGCAAGCTTGCGCAACAGCTGGAAGCCTGACGGCGCGCTCGGGCCCGCCGGCGAGGTGATCCCGCCCGACATCATCACGCGGCCGCCGACCGCGGAGCTGCGCGAGAACCAGACCGACCAGGATTCTCTGCCGCCCTATGACGTGCTCGACGCCATCCTGGAGCGCCTGGTCGAGCGCGAAGAGCCGCTGGACCAGATCATCGCCGCCGGCTTCGACCGCGAGACCGTCACGCGCATCGACCATCTGCTCAACGTCGCCGAATACAAGCGCCGCCAGGCCGCGCCCGGCGTGAAGGTCACGCCCAGAAACTTCGGCCGCGACCGCCGCTATCCCATCACCAACCGGTTTCGCGACAAGGGCGAGGGGGTGTCCGCGCCTGACGAGACGCTGGTGTCGCGCGGGAACCAGGCGTCGATCGACGCGTTCGAGGGGTGAGCTTTCAAAGATGCTTGCGGGGGCGAGGCAGGCGATCTCGCTACTCATTCCGCTGTCATCATCCGCCTTGTGCGCACTTGCGCACTGGGGCGGATGATCCAGTACTCCGCGGCGGACATTGTGAAAACCAACTTCCGCCGCGGAGTACTGGATGCCCCGCCTGCGCGGGGCATGACAGTGGGAACCTCGCGTTCTGCTACGGCGGGGCTGCGAAGAACAAGACTCGAAGCAAGTGCGTGTATTCGGATTCGAGCACCATGATCGACACAAATACCAATACCGCGATCGGCGGCAGCAGGATGGCATAGGCCAAGGCCAGTCGCTCCCAGGCCATGTGCATGAAGACGGCGACGATCAGGCCGGCCTTCAACACCATGAACAGCAGGATCAGCGACCACCTCAGATAGCCATGTAGGCCAAAGTAGTCGACGAGATAGGAGCACGTGCTGAGGACGAACAACCAGCCCCAGACCACGAGGTAGAGCTTGATCGGGTGCTGTTGCCCCTTGGCGTGAACGGCTCCCGTTGCGACTGCGCCCTGCGCCGGAGCGTGGAGCTGTCCTTCCATGTGTACCGCCGCGTTTGTCATGCGCCGACCTCACCAAAGATAGAAGAATGCGAAGATGAACACCCAAACGAGATCGACGAAGTGCCAGTACAGGCCCATGATCTCGACGATCTCGTAGTACCCCTTGCGGCTCGTGAAGAAGCCGCGCCTCTCGACGTCGAAATCGCCGCGAAGGACCTTCCGCGCAATGGCAATCAGGAAGATCACACCGATCGTCACATGGGTACCGTGGAATCCGGTGATCATGAAGAAGCTCGCACCAAACTGCGGCGCACCCCATGGATTGCCCCAGGGCCGGACGCCCTCCATGATCAGCTTGGTCCATTCGAAGGCCTGCATTCCGACGAAGGTTGCGCCGAAGGCCGCAGTGACCAGCATCAGGATTGCGGTTCTCACGCGATCGCGGCGGTAGCCGAAATTGACGGCCATCGCCATTGTTCCGCTGCTGCTGATCAGGACAAAGGTCATGATGGCGATCAGGATCAGGGGGATGTGGTTGCCCCCGATATTGAGGGCGAAGACTTCGCTGGGATTCGGCCACGGCACGGTCGTCGACATGCGCGCCGTCATGTAGGAGAGCAGGAAGCAACTGAAGATGAAGGTGTCGCTGAGGAGGAAGATCCACATCATGGCCTTGCCCCAGGACACGTTCTTGAAGGCGCGTTGATCGGACGCCCAGTCGGCGGCGATGCCGCGCCAGCCTTCAAGCCGCGCAGGCGATTGGCCCGGATTTGTCAGCACGGTCTCGGCCATCGGGTCTCGCCTCCCTAGCTCAGCAATTGGCGGCAGATGTTGACGAAATCATCGGTCCAGCCGGTGAGGAGACCGAGCAGGACAAGCCAGACCAACAGCAGGAAGTGCCAGTAGATGGCGCACAGTTCCACGCTCAAGCGCATGTCGGCGATCTCGGCGCCGCGCCACATCTTGGCTGAGGTTCGGCCCAAGGCCACCAGACCGCCCGTCAGATGCAGCCCGTGCACTGCGGTCAACACGTAGAAGAACGAATTCGCCGGATTGGACGCCACGAGATATCCGGCAGCCGCGAGCCGCTGCCAGGCCAGGAGCTGTCCGGCGAGGAAGATCACGGCAGATGCCCCGCCAGCGAGTAGGCCGATCGTGATGCCTTCAGCATCGTGTCGGCGCGCGGCCAGGTAAGACCATTGCAGCGCGACACTGCTCAGGACCAGGACGCCCGTGTTGACCCACAGCAGCCGTGGTACCGGCAGCGGCCGCCAGTCCGCCACGCTCATGCGCATCGAGTAGGCGCTGATGAAGAGGACGAATAATGCGCTCGCGACAGCGAGAAACACGCCAAGTCCGAGCTTCGCTGCCGGCCAGGTCATGGCATCGCCGCCGGGGAAGTCACCGGCCGGGCCTTCTTCCAGCCAGGGCTTGGCCGTCAGCCGCTGCTGCGACAGCCACCATCCGGCGATCACCACAAGCACAGCCAGGAACAGGATGACGGCGCTCACGAAGCGGCTCCCTGAATGAGCTGCGTCGCGCGTGGCGGCTGGTTCTGCGGAATGAAGTCCTCCGCGGCGCCGGGCACACTGTAATCATAGGCCCAGCGGTATACGACAGGCAGCTCCTTGCCCCAGTTGCCGTGCCCCGGGGGCGTCTCCGGCGTCTGCCACTCCAGCGTCGTCGCCCGCCACGGATTGCCGCCTGAGGCCTCACCCTTGAACAAGCTCCAGGCAAGGTTGAACAGGAACACCATCTGGCTGAAGCCGACTGTCAAGGCCACCACGGAGATGAAGGCGTTTAGTGAATGGGCCGAGGACGGGATGAACGTCGTATCTCCGAGTTCGAAATACCGGCGCGGGACCCCGAGCAGTCCAAGATAGTGCATGGGGAAGAAGATCAGGTAGGCGCCGAGGAAGGTGACCCAGAAGTGAAACTTGCCCAGGGCGTCGTTCAGCATCCGCCCCGTGACCTTTGGATACCAATGATAGATCGCGCCGAGCACGACCATGATCGGCGCCACGCCCATCACCATGTGGAAATGCGCGACCACGAACATGGTATCCGAGAGGGGCACGTCCACGACAACGTTGCCGAGGAAGAGGCCGGTGAGCCCGCCGTTCACGAAGGTGATGATGAAGCCGAGGGCGAACAGCATCGGCACCGTGAGATGAATGTCGCCGCGCCACAGGGTCAGCACCCAGTTGTAGACCTTGATCGCGGTGGGGATTGCGATGATGAGCGTCGTGGTGGCGAAGAAGTACCCGAATTGCGGGAACATGCCGCTCACATACATGTGGTGCGCCCATACGACGAAGCTGAGCGCGCCGATGGCCACGATCGCCCAGACCATCATGCGATAGCCAAAGATGTTCTTGCGCGCATGCGTGCTGATCAGATCGGAGACGATGCCGAAGGCGGGCAGGGCGACGATGTAGACCTCGGGGTGGCCGAAGAACCAGAACAGGTGCTGGAAGAGCAGCGGGCTGCCACCACCATATTTCGAAAGCGTGCCCATCTCGACGAGGGAGGGCATGAAGAAGCTGGTTCCCAAGAGACGGTCTAGCAGCAGCATGACCGAGGCAACGAAGAGTGCAGGGAATGCCAACAACGCCATGACGGTCGCCGTGAAGATGCCCCACACCGTCAGGGGCAGGCGCATCAAGGTCATGCCGCGGGTGCGCGCCTGCAGCACCGTCACCACATAATTCAGCCCGCCCATGGTGAAGCCGATGATGAACAGGATCAGGGACGACATCATGAGAATGATGCCCCAATCCTGCCCGGGCGTTCCGGAGAGGATTGCTTGCGGCGGGTATAACGTCCAGCCGGCGCCGGTGGGGCCGCCGGGCACGAAGAATGTCGAGGCAAGCACCAGGACTGCGAGCAGGTAGACCCAGTAGCTCAGCATGTTCACATAAGGGAAGACCATGTCCCGGGCGCCTACCATCAGCGGGATCAGGTAGTTGCCGAAGCCGCCCAGGAACAACGCGGTGAGCAGATAGATCACCATGATCATGCCGTGCATGGTGATGAACTGGAGGTACTGGTTGGCATCGATGAAAGAGAAGGTGCCGGGGAATCCCAGTTGCAGCCGCATCAGCCACGACAGCACCAGGGCCACCAGCCCGATGGCCGAGGCCGTCAGCGAATACTGAATGGCGATCACCTTGGCGTCCTGCGAGAAGACATACCGTGTCCACCAGCTCCGCGGATGGTAGAGCTCGACATCAGGTACTTCGGCAGGCGGGATGCTGCGGATCCCTTCATATGGAATATCGACCATAGAAACCTCCTCGATCGTTTCCATCGGGGTGAGGCGTTGGCCTCGTGCACCCGATCAATCGTCGCGGCGGCAGCTTGCTACTTGCCGCCGGATTGGTACGTCGTCTTCACGACGGCTCTTGCCGGCGATAATTCTGCGAACGTCTTTTGTTGCTCCAGCCAGGCGTGATATTCACGCTCTTCGTCGACGATGACCTTGGCCCGCATCTGATAATGAGCAGCGCCACAGAGCTCCGCACAGAGAACATCGAACGTTCCGGTTCGGATCGGCGTTATCCAGAAATAGGTCACCATGCCTGGGACCATGTCCATCTTGGCCCGGAATTCGGGCACGTAGAAATCGTGCAGGACATCAACCGAGCGGAGGAGGACCTTGACCGGCTTTCCCACTTGAAGGTGCAAGTCGCCGTTCTCGATCACGACGTCGTCCTGCGCGTGCGAGTCGTCACGGTTCAGCCCCATCGGATTGTCGGAAGCGATGTTGCGAACATCGGATGTGCCCAATTTCCCATCCTTGCCGGGAAGCCGGAAGCTCCATTGCCATTGCTGGCCCATGACCTCGACCTCGGTGGCATCCGCAGGCACCGTCACGAACTGGTGCCAGACCACGAGGCCAGGTGCCAGCATGGCTGCGACGCCGACGCCGGTCCCGACGCTCAACCACCATTCGAGCCTCTTGTTTTCCGGATTGTAGTCGGCCCGTCTTCCCTCTTTGTGGTGAAAGCGGAAGACGCAATAAGCCATGAAGGCGATGACGGCGACGAACACAAAGCCCGTAATCCAGAACGTGATGCTGATGGTGTGGTCGATATAGGCCCAGTTCGTGGCGATCGGCGTCCACCACCACGGGCTGTAGAGGTGAAACAGCACGGAGCCGATCGCGACCAGAAGCAATATCAGTGCGACAGCCATCCTGATCCATCCTTGCCACTGAAGGCTACGGATACGAATCCAGGGCGGAGCTCATGTCTGTCGCGATGGCTGGCCTTTCTTGGTTGGCATACATGCCATCGCCGGCCTCTTGCCTCGCCCATTCCACTGGTCGCGAAATCAGGAGAAAGCCCGCGACCATCAATCTCATCGGAGCTAAGGGCGTCTGCGTCTAAAATGGTACCAGCCTAATCCGGCGTCAATAGAGCAGATAGGCGTCCCGACGTGGGTGTTGCCGTCGCTCGGCAAGTCGACACAAAGCATCAGCGCATTTCAGCGTCCTGGGTGATGCAACGCACAAATCGGGCGCATAGTTCACCCAACCGTGAGTGCAGCCGTGGCCCGCACGCGCTAAGCTTCCAAGGTAGGTCGCGACGGGTTCCGTCCGGCCAGGCTCGTTAGATGAACCTGGGTTGCCGTACTCAACCCATCGCGTTTCCTGCTCGTTCGGCGGACACGCGTGGACTGGAAAGCGCGTGTTATCGAAACCGCGATTTTCAGCAGGGGAGGGTCTGCTCATGGCCACTCTGTACCCCCACCACATCACCAGGCGGCACGCATTCGGCGAAGCGGCCTCCTATCCCATTCGCAAGATCAGTTTGTCCGATCTGACCGAGGCCTTGCGCCTGGGTTGGGAGGATTTCCAGGCGATGCCGAGCCACGCGATCGTCGTGTGCCTGATTTATCCCGTCCTCGGTCTCGCCCTGTTCAGGATGGTTCTCGGCTATTCGGTGCTGCCGCTACTGTTTCCGCTGGCCGCCGGCTTTGCCTTGATCGGTCCTTTTGCCGCGATCGGTCTCTACGAACTCAGCCGGCGTCGCGAGCGCGGCGACGAGGTCGATGCATGGGATGCGATCAAGGTGGTGCGCGCACCGTCGTTCGGCGCCATGGTCGAGCTCGGCGTGCTCCTGCTGGTCCTGTTCGGGGCCTGGATCGGTGTCGCGAACGCGATCTATGTCTCAATCTTCGGTCATGCGGCGGCCGCAAGCATTCCCGACTTCGCAACGCGCGTGCTGACGACACCGGAAGGCTGGTCGCTCATCATCGTCGGTTGCGGTGTCGGCTTCCTGTTTGCGGTTGTGGCGTTGTGCGTCAGCGTCGTGTCATTTCCGTTGATGCTCGACCGGCATGCGACTGCGATCGACGCGATCCGCACGTCGCTCCGAGCGGTGGCGGCGAATCCGGTTGCGATGGCCGGATGGGGCCTCATCGTGGCGGCGCTGCTCGTGATCGGCTCGCTGCCGCTCTTCGTCGGTCTCGCTGTCGTCTTGCCGGTGCTCGGTCATGCCACTTGGCACCTCTATCGGCGGGTGGTTGAGCCGAATCCGAACCCACCGGACGCACCGCCGCCGCCCCCGAAGGGAAGGCGCTACGCAGCAGACTTTCCGGCCAATCTCATCCCGTGGAGCCGCGAGGGCGAGTAGTAGCGCGCGTTTGAGAGATAACTGTTGCGAGTGAGGCGGGCGATTGTGCCCCTGGACTGCTGTCATCATCCGCGAAAGCGGATGATCCAGTACCCTGCGGCGCTGCTTGGTGCACGGCTGGCGTCACGGAGTACGTGCCCCGCCCTCGCTGGGCATGACAGTAAAAGCAGGGCTGCCTACTTCTGCTGCTGTGGCAGGAAGCTCGGGCCGACCGAACGGATCGGCTTGTTCTCCGACGAGGTCGCGGGGGCTGGATCCGCCGGCGGCGGTGCGGCCGGTGCGGTGGCCGTCGTCGGCGCGGGAGCTGGGCCCTTCTTGGGGCTCACAGGCGTGCCCTTGTTGAGCCGCTGCTGCTGCATCTTCTTGGCGCTCTCTTCGGTGACGATGATGTCGCCCTGCTGCTCGGCCGCCGCCTTGTCGTCGGCAGATTTCAGCGCGTCCGCCCAGGTCTGTCCTGCGGCCTTGCAGGAGCATGACGGGTTGAACTCGCTGCGGAATTTGAACGCGGTCGGCAGCGCCGTGTAGGGCTGGCCGCTGATCGAGACCGCCGCATTCATGTCTTCGCCGGGATTGCGATGGGTGTAGAGCACGGCTTCCGCGGCGGGGCAGAGCGCCTTGCAGGTCTTCTCATCGTCTGGGAAGCGCGCCGGCACCGTCGCAAACGAGACCGGGAAATAGGCGCCGTCGCAGGTGCGCACGCACACGGTACGGTAGGTGCCGGATTGCGGCCCGAGATCGGAGGGCGGCACGCCTTGCGGATTGCCGGCGTTGTTGCCGCCGAACAGATTGCTCAGGAAGTTGCCGCCGCCCTGCGACTGCGCGGCGTTGGCGTATTGCGGGCCGCAATTGTTCTGCGCCAGCGCCGCCAGCACCGAGCGGCGCTGGCTGTCGCGCTCCGGGCTGAAGCCGCCGGGGCCGCCGCCGCGCAGGCGTTCGAGATTGCCGGTGATCTGGTCCAGATTGGCGCGCATCTGCTGGATCTGGGTGTTGACCGGGCCGCATTGCGCCGACTGGCCGTTGAACAGCGAGAAGAAGCCGGAGGAATCGCAGCCCATGCGCTTGGCCTGCATGGTGACGCGGTCGAGCTCGGCCTGCTGGCGGGCCTGGGAATCCTGGTAGCGGCGGATCTGCTCCTCACGCGCGGGGTCGCCACCCCCGCCGCGGTCCAGCGCGGCGAGCTGGCCCTCGAGGCGCACGCACATCGGATTCGGCCCGAGGCCGTTCTGGCCCGCTTGCGGCGGCGGTCCGGGCGGACCGGCCTGCGCGAAAGCGCCGGTGACGAGCACGGCCGTGCTCAACAGCACGGTGCAGGCAAGGAAACAGCGAGCACGGGAGAGAGACAGGAATTCAGGCATATCCGCCATTCTAGCGAGGTCACGGCCCAATGTGACGTTCCACGTGACTTGCCACGTGACTTGGAGGGCCAAAGCGCGCCCTCCCAATAGCCGCTTCCGGCGGCATCGTCACGTCGTTTCGGGGGCCCAAGGACCGGCCTAAGCTGCGCCAGCTCCGAGCAAATTCAGCGCTGGCAGGTGATTGCGACATATTCGTCGCAATGGCCATGGGAGCAATTTGTGCCGGATTTGGGGACAGAGCCGGTAATTTCGTCGGGATCGATCCGGCGATAGGCTGACGCCTGGGCAAAATCTCGTGACTGGCAATAGGTGCGCGCGGCGGAGGCGCCGCATTTGTCACCCCTGGCCAGGCACTGGTCGACGCCGTAGCCGTCTGCCTGATTGGCGATGATGAAGACGCGGCTCTCGGCCAAGGCGCTGGAGGCCGCAAAGACGAAGGCGCTGGAAATGAGCGCGGGCAGGAATCGCATGAAAATGCACCGGGGCAAAAAAAGGGAACTGCCGGTTCCAGAATGGGCTCAAATGGTTAGGAGATCGTGAACCCTCACGACAGGCGGGCCTCCCGGGGCACAAACGGCGTTTTCGCGGCTCTCTTGACGCAGGGGCGCCTGATGGCCCATATGTTCCGCATGAACGGTCTCCTCGCCATTTGCGCCATTTGCCGCGAGATTACGAGCTAGCGATTCGCTGGCTGGAGCCGTCTTTTCTCAAACACGTTGAGAGCCTTGGACGCCCGGCCGCAAGGGATGGGTTGTCATGGAATTGCGCCTCTACGATACGCTGAGCCGGGAAAAGCGCGCCTTTGTGCCGCTCGATGCGAGCAACGTCCGCATGTATGTCTGCGGACCGACCGTCTATGACTTCGCCCATATCGGCAATGCGCGGCCGGTGATCGTGTTCGACGTGCTGTTTCGGCTGCTGCGCCACTTGTACGGCGAGGCGCATGTCAAATATGTCCGCAACATCACCGACGTCGACGACAAGATCAACGACCGCGCCGCGCGCGATTTCCCCGGCCTGCCGCTGAACGAGGCGATCCGCAAGGTGACGGAGGAGACGGGCCGGCAGTTTCATGCCGATGTCGATGCACTCGGCGCATTGCGGCCGAGCGTCGAGCCGCGTGCGACCGAGCATATCGCCGAGATGCGCGAGATCATCGAACGGCTGGTCAAGGGCGGCTTTGCGTATGTCGCCGAGGACCACGTGCTGTTCTCGCCGCAGGCGATGAACGCGGCCAATTCCTCGCTGCCGCGCTACGGCGCCCTGTCCAACCGCTCGCTCGACGAGATGGTGGCCGGTGCCCGCGTCGATGTCGCGCCCTACAAGAAGGGCAACACCGACTTCGTGCTGTGGAAGCCGTCCAAGCCCGGCGAGCCGTCATGGGCCTCGCCGGCCGGCATCAAGGCCGAGGGCCGTCCGGGCTGGCACATCGAGTGCTCGGCGATGGCCTGGAAGCATCTCGGCGAGCATTTCGACATTCATGGCGGCGGCATCGATCTCGTGTTTCCGCATCACGAGAACGAGGTCGCGCAGACCTGCTGCGCCTTCCACCGCGAGCGCATGGCGAACTATTGGATGCACAACGGCTTCCTCCAGGTCGAGAGCGAGAAGATGTCGAAGTCGCTCGGCAACTTCATCACGATCCACGAGCTGCTAAAGGACTGGCCGGGCGAGGTGCTGCGCCTGAACATGCTCAAGACGCATTACCGTTCGCCGATCGACTGGACCATGAAGTCGCTGGAGGAGAGCGCCAAGACGCTCGACGACTGGTATCGCGTCGCGGCGGACGTCGAGCCCGGCAGGCCGGCAGCGTCCGTTGTCGAGCCGCTGCTCGACGATCTCAACACCCCGCTGGCGATCGCCGCACTGCATGGTCTGCGCGGCGGAGATGTGAGCGCTCTGGCGGGCTCGCTGCGGCTGCTCGGATTCCTGTCCGAGAGCGCTGCGCAATGGGAAGGCCGCAAGCAGCAGGCGAGCGGCGTCGATGCCAAGGAGGTCGAGCGCCTGATCGCGGAGCGGACGGCGGCCCGTAGCCGCAAGGACTTTGGGGAATCCGACCGCATTCGTGATCTGCTCGCCGCGATGGGCGTTGCGATCAAGGACTCCAAGGAAGGAACGACGTGGGAGATTGCGCGATGAAGCGGCCCGACACGCCTTTCCCGCGGCACTGGCTCTATTACATCGCGCTGAAGATCGCGCTGCTCGTCGGCGCCGTGCTGCTGGTGCTCAAGCTGTATGGGATGTGGTGAGGACGATGGGACAGACTTTGCCAAAGCCCGGCTTGCGGCCGTTCCTGCCCGACGACGTGCCGGTGCTCGCCGCGATCTTCGCCGCCAGCATCGAGGAGCTGACCGGCGAGGACTATAGCGAGGCGCAGCAGCGGGCCTGGATGGAGATCGCGGAAGGCGAAGAGTTCGGCAAGCGGCTTGCGGCCGATTTGACGCTGATCGCGACGATCGAAGGCTCGCCGGTCGGTTTTGCTTCGCTGCGCGGCAACGACCACATCCGCATGCTCTATGTGCATCCGGCCGTGGCCGGGCACGGCATCGCCACCATGCTGATCGACGCGCTGGAGAAGCTTGCCGGCGGCCGCGGCGCGCAAAGCCTCACCGTCGATGCCAGCGACACCGCGCAGGGTTTTTTCGCCAAGCGCGGCTACACCGCCCAGCAGCGCAACAGCGTCACGATCAACGACGAATGGCTCGCCAACACCACGATGAAGAAGACGCTCGGAGCGGTGCAATGAGCAAGGAGCTTGTTCACCAGGCGCGAGCCTCTCTCCGCTCCCCCTGCGTAGGGCTATCGCAAGTGACGCGCGGCGGCAGCCTGCGCACACGCCTCGTCCTTCGAGACGGCGCTTACGCGCCTCCTCAGGATGAGGCTAATCGGCGCGAGCGCCCGTTGAAACTGCTGCCGCGCACTCCCGTCCTCATCCTGAGGAGCCCGCCTAAAGCGGGCGTCTCGAAGGATGGCCGCAGGGAAAAGCTTTCAAATGTCATAGCCCTCCCCCACAAGGGGGGAGGTAACAAGAACGGACGCTCGCGATGAACTCGGCAAGGAAAGAGCGTCTTTATCTGTTCGACACCACGCTGCGCGACGGCGCGCAGACCAATGGCGTCGACTTCACGCTGACCGACAAGCAGGTCATCGCCGCGATGCTCGACGACCTCGGCATCGACTATGTCGAGGGCGGCTATCCCGGCGCCAATCCGCTCGACAGCGAATTCTTTGCCAGCAAGCCGAAGCTCAATCATGCTCGCTTCACCGCGTTCGGCATGACGCGCCGGGCCGGGCGCTCGGTCTCGAACGATCCCGGCGTGGCCGGGCTGTTGGAAGCGAAGGCGGATGCGATCTGCTTCGTGGCGAAGGCGTCGGCCTATCAGGTGCGCGTCGCGCTGGAGACGACGCAGGAAGAGAACCTCGCCTCCATCCGCGACAGCGTCGCGGCCGCGAAGGCCGCCGGCCGCGAGGTCATGCTCGACTGCGAGCATTTCTTCGACGGCTACAAGGAAGATTCCAGCTTCGCGCTCGCCTGCGCCAAAGCCGCCTTCGATGCCGGCGCGCGCTGGGTGGTGCTGTGCGACACCAACGGCGGCACCATGCCTGACGAGGTCGAGGCCATCGTCACCGAGGTGACGAAGCACATCCCCGGCGATCACGTCGGTATCCACGCCCATAACGACACCGAGCAGGCGGTGGCGAACTCGCTCGCCGCGGTGCGGGCCGGTGCGCGGCAGATCCAGGGCACGCTGAACGGCCTCGGCGAGCGCTGCGGCAATGCCAATCTCTGCTCGCTGATCCCGACGCTGAAGTTGAAGCAGGGCTTTGCCGACGCGTTCGAGATCGGCGTCACCGCGGAGAAGCTGGCGACGCTCGTCAAGGTCTCGCGCACGCTCGACGACATGCTCAACCGCGTCCCGAACCGGCATGCGCCCTACGTCGGCGAGAGCGCCTTCGTCACCAAGACCGGCATTCATGCCTCCGCGGTGTTGAAGGACCCGCAGACCTACGAGCACGTGCTGCCGGAGACGGTGGGCAATCACCGCAAGGTGCTGGTCTCGGACCAGGCCGGGCGGTCCAACGTCATCGCCGAGCTCGAGCGAGCCGGTATTCCCTACGAGAAGAGCGATCCCAAGCTGACGCGCCTCGTCGAGGAGCTGAAGGAGCGCGAGGCGGCCGGCTACGCCTATGAGTCCGCCAACGCGTCCTTCGAGCTCCTGGCGCGTCGCACGCTCGGCAAGGTGCCGCATTATTTCGAGGTCGAGCAGTTCGACGTCAATGTCGAGCAGCGCTACAACGCGCTCGGCGAGCGCGTCACCGTGGCGCTCGCGGTGGTGAAGGTCGACGTCGCCGGCGAGCACCTGATCTCGGCCGCCGAGGGCAACGGCCCCGTCAACGCGCTCGACGTCGCCATGCGCAAGGACCTCGGCAAGTACCAGAAATACATCGAGGGCTTGAAGCTGATCGACTACCGGGTGCGTATCCTCAACGGCGGCACCGGCGCGGTCACGCGCGTGCTGATCGAGAGCGAGGACGAGAACGGCGACAGCTGGACCACGGTCGGCGTCTCCCCGAACATCATCGACGCCTCGTTCCAGGCGCTGATGGATTCGGTGATCTACAAGCTCGTGAGGTCGGGAGCGCCGGCGTAGGGTCCACGACGACTGTCATACCCCGCGAAAGCGGGGTATCCAGTACGCCGCGGCTTCTCCGCAACGTCGCAACGTCTCGGAGTACTGGATCGCCCGGTCAAGCCGGGCGATGACAGCGGAGCGAGGAGGGGGCCAATGATCGACCACATTTCCGTCGGCGTCAGCGATCTCGAGCGGGCCGCAAGATTCTACGAGGCCACGCTCGCAGCCCTCGGCCTTGCGCGCCTCGTCGCGCGGCCGCGGACGGTCGGCTTCGGCAAGGCCTATCCCGAGTTCTGGATCAATCTGCGCGAGAACATGGCGCCTGTAGCTCGGGAAAGCGGCGCGCACATCTGCCTGCGCGCCAAGACGACGGACGAGGTCGATGCGTTTCATGCCGCGGCTCTCGCCGCGGGCGGGACCTCTGACGGCGCGCCCGGCATCCGCCCGCACGATCGCGTGCGCTACTACGCGGCCTTCGTCGTCGATCCCGACGGCAACCGCATCGAGGCGGTGACGTTTCCACAGGGATAGCGGGCAGCCTAAAGCGCGATGCGATTAGGATGAATCGCCATCGCGCTCTAGGTTGTTGTTTAAGCATGATCTTTTCGGAAAACCGCTGCGCACTTTTCCGGATGATGCTTTAGAGCCGGCGCGCCACGTCGGGCGCGAGATCGAGCTGGCTGTCCGAAATCTGCGCAGCAGCGGCGCGCAGTCGCGGAACGATCTCCTCGACCTTGTCGGCCTTCAGGATATCGACGGTGAGGCCGGCCCGGATGAATTCGGTTTGGCGCATGTGCGCCACCAGAGAGAACAGCGGCTCCCAGAAATTGTCGATATTGGCGAGCAGCACGGGCTTGGCGTGACGGCCGAGCTGCTGCCAGGTCAATTGCTCGACCAGCTCCTCGAGCGTGCCGAGCCCGCCGGGCAGGGCGACGAAGGCGTCGGAGCGCTCGAACATCAGCCGCTTGCGCTCGTGCATGTCGGGCGTGACGACCATCTCCTGGACGCGCGTCAGCGCGTTCTCGCGCATCCGCAGGAAGTCGGGGATGATGCCGGTGACGGTGCCGCCGTGATCGAGCACGGAGGTTGCGACCGCCCCCATCAGCCCGAGCGAGCCGCCGCCATAAACGAGGCGGATCTTGCTATCCGCCAGCGCTTTGCCGAGCGCCTTTGCCGCTTCGATGAAGTTGGGATTGGTTCCGGGGCCGGAGCCGCAATAGACACAGACGGTTTTGATCGTGCTCATTGGTGCCATGATGCATTGCAGCGAAGAGGCGTCAAGCCTAATCGGTGATTCGATACTCCCGGAAATCTACCGGTAAATCGCGGCAAACAATCGAAGATTCGCCATTTGACGGGGTGCGCTGGCATCGGGAAGGCTCTATATGACAGGCGAAAATCGTAAATCTCGACGACGCCCGCATCCGGTGGGCTTTCAGGCTTCTTGATGGACCAACCTCAATCGTTCGACGGCGCCGACGTTCCCGCCGGCGGCCCGCCCGAGCAGGGGACGCTGATGGGCACGCTGGCGCATCTGTGGCCCTATATCTGGCCGGGCGACCGCTTCGACCTGAAGATGCGCGTGGTCTGGTCGCTGGTGCTGCTGCTCGCGGCCAAGCTGATCACGCTCGCGGTACCGTTCAGCTTCAAATGGGCGACGGACGCGCTGACCGGCGCCAACTCGGCGCCGGTGCAGGCCGACAATTGGCAGCTCTGGGTGATCGCCTCGCCGTTGTTGCTGACCGCGAGCTACGGCGTGATGCGCATCCTGATGGCGCTGCTGACGCAATGGCGCGACGGCATCTTCGCGCGCGTCGCCATGCATGCGGTGCGCAAGCTCGCCACCATCACCTTCATCCACATGCACGAGCTGTCGCTGCGCTTCCACCTCGAGCGCAAGACCGGCGGCCTGACCCGCGTGCTCGAGCGCGGCCGCGAGGGCATCGAGGTGATCGTCCGCATGGTGATCCTGCAGCTGATCCCGACCATCGTCGAGGTCTCGCTGCTGATGGCCGTGCTGCTCTGGCAGTTCGACTGGCGTTACGTGGTCGCCACCCTGATCATGGTCGCGCTCTACATGTACTACACCTACATCGCGACCGAGTGGCGGATCGGCATCCGCCGCAAGATGAACGATTCCGACACCGAGGCGAACACCAAGGCGATCGACTCGCTGCTCAACTACGAGACCGTGAAATATTTCAGCGCCGAGGCGCGCGAGGCGAAGCGCTACGACAAATCGGTGGAGCGCTACGAGGAAGCGAGCGTCCGCAGCTACACCTCGCTCGCGGTGCTGAATACCGGCCAGGCGGTGATCTTCACGCTGGGCCTGACCGCGACCATGCTGATGTGCGCGATCGGCGTGCGCAACGGCACCAACACGGTCGGCGATTTCGTGCTGGTCAACGCCATGATGATCCAGCTCTACCAGCCCCTGAACTTCATGGGCATGGTCTATCGCGAGATCAAGCAGGCGATCATCGACATCGAGAAGATGTTCGGCGTGCTCGGCCGCGAGGCCGAGATCAAGGACGCGCCCGATGCCGAGCCGCTGGTCATCTCCGCCGGCACCGTGCGCTTCGAGGACGTGCGCTTCGCCTATGAGCCGGCGCGGCCGATCCTCAAGGGCATCAGCTTCGAGGTGCCGGCCGGCAAGACCGTCGCCATCGTCGGCCCGTCGGGCGCCGGCAAGTCGACCATCTCGCGCCTTCTGTTCCGCCTCTATGACGTCTCCGGCGGCAGGATACTGATCGACGGCCAGGACATTCGCGCGGTGACGCAAGATTCGCTCCGCGCCTCGATCGGCATGGTGCCGCAGGATACCGTGCTGTTCAACGACACCATTCGCTATAACATCCGCTACGGTCGCTGGGACGCCAGCGATGCCGAGGTCGAGGAAGCCGCGCAACTGGCGCAGATCGATCATTTCATCCGCATGGCGCCGAAGGGCTACGAGACCCAGGTCGGGGAGCGCGGGCTCAAGCTGTCGGGCGGCGAGAAGCAGCGCGTCGCGATCGCGCGCACCGTCTTGAAGGCGCCGCCGATCCTGGTGCTGGACGAGGCGACCTCGGCGCTCGATACCCACACCGAGCACGAGATCCAGGGCGCGCTCGACCGCGTGGCGAAGAACCGCACCTCGCTGGTGATCGCGCACCGGCTCTCGACCATCGTCGGGGCCGACGAAATCATCGTGCTGGATCAGGGCCGCATCGCCGAGCGGGGGACCCACGCCAGGCTGCTCGCCCATGGCGGCCTCTATGCCAGCATGTGGAACAGGCAGCGCGAGGCCGAGGCGGCGCGCGAGAAGCTGGCCAAGATGGCCGATACCGGCGAGGCCCCCAACCGGGAGCCGCCCCCGGTCGATGACGCCCTGACGACGCCTGCGGCGGCGGTGTGACCTTGTCTCCGGTCCCAACTCTGGCCTAAACAGGCCCGCGCGACCTGCGCCATCAACCCCGAGCGGCAGATAACGATGTCCATTCTCGATTCGATCCAGCGTCAGATCCCGCCGATCCACAAGGAGGGCTATCCCTTCATCGGCGGCTTTGCGCTGGCAAGCCTAATCCTGTTCTGGCTGTGGTCGCCTCTGGGCTGGATCGGCACGATCCTGACCGTGTGGTGCGCGCTGTTCTTCCGCGATCCCGTGCGCGTGACGCCGGTGCGCGAGGGGCTGGTGGTGTCGCCGGCCGACGGCCGCGTCTCGATGATCACCATGGCGCTGCCGCCGGCCGAGCTCGGCCTCGGCGACCGGCCGCTGCCGCGCATTTCGGTGTTCATGAGCGTGTTCAATTGTCACGTGAACCGCGCGCCCGTCGCGGGGAGGGTGGACCGCATCGCCTACCGGCCCGGACTCTTCATCAATGCCGAGCTCGACAAGGCCAGCGAGGACAACGAGCGCAACTCGCTGGTCATCTCGACACCGACGGCTCGCATCGGCGTGGTGCAGATTGCAGGTCTCGTCGCCAAGCGCATCGTCTGCTTCGTCCGGGAAGGCCAGGCGATCGGCACCGGCGAGCGCTTCGGCCTGATCCGCTTCGGCTCGCGGCTCGACGTCTATCTGCCTGTGGGGACCAAGGCGCTGGTCTCGGAAGGGCAGACCGCCATCGCCGGCGAAACGATTCTGGCCGATCTTGCCGTCGACGACCCCAGCCGGACCTACCGCGCCAATTAACCAATAGTCGGTCCGCGATGGCCCTCCGTCGCAATGGCGGAGGGGGGCGCGGCTTGCTATATCTCGCCTCAAGGTGAGGACGAGCCATGACGCCCTATGACTTCAAGGATCCCGATGCGCGCCGCCGGCGGTTCCGCCCGATTCCGGTCCGGATGCTGGTGCCCAACGTCATCACGCTGCTGGCGATCTGTGCCGGCCTGACCTCGATCCGGCTGTCGATCGAAGGGCGGATGTCGCTCGCGGTCTATGCCATCGTGTTCGCGGCCGCGCTCGACGGTATCGACGGGCGCATCGCGCGCATGATCAAGGGCCAGTCCAAGTTCGGCGCCGAGCTCGACAGCCTCGCCGATTTCGTCAATTTCGGCGTCGCGCCCGGTCTGATGCTGTATTTCTGGCAGCTGCACGAGCTCGGCAATGCCGGCTGGATCGCCGCCATGGTGTTCGCGATTTCCGGCGGCCTGCGCCTGGCACGCTTCAACGCCACCATGGACGATCCCAACAAGCCGGCCTTCGCCGCCAATTTCTTCACCGGCGTGCCGGCGCCGGCCGGCGCGATCACCGTGCTGCTGCCGATCTATGTCGCTTTCCTCGATCTCGGCCGCATGCCTGCGGTGGTGACGGCGGCCTATACGCTTCTGATCGCCTTCCTGATGGTGTCGCGCCTGCCGGTGTTCTCCGGCAAGACCAAGCGCATGCGCGTGCCGCCGGAGCTGGTGCTGCCGGCCTTCGTCGGGGTGATCGTCTTCATCGCGCTCTTGATCGCCTATCCCTGGCACGTGCTGTCGATCGGCACGGTGCTGTATCTTCTCGCTTTGCCGCTCGGCTACAAATCCTATCGCGATCAGGCCCGCGCGATGGAGTCTGCCGCGCCCGCGGGAGACGAGGTCTCCTCGCCGCCCTCAGCGCCGACGCTGACCAATTTGTCGGAGCCGCCGCACGAGGACGACCGGCCCGGACGGCTGCACTGAGCAGCGACACGCGGATATCTGCCATGAGGCCCGCCGAGTTGGGTTGAGACCCGATCTCGGCTATATCGCCCTGTGACGGCGGCATCGCGTCAATCAGCGCCGCCAATCTGGGAGAGAACGCCGTGACCGATAAAGCGACCGGGCCGCTGCCCGCTGCCGTCCTCGAAGCGCTGGGCCGCTACGACACGCCGACGATCTGCAATGCCATGGAGATCGTGGCGCCCGAGCGCCGGCTGATCGGCTACACCACCAAGCAGCTGGTCTGCCCGTTCCCCGATTTGCCGCCGATCGTCGGCTATGCCCGTACGGTTGCGATCCGCTCGGTGCTGAAATCCTCGCTTCCCGCCGAGGAGCAGTCGAAGCGCCGCATCGAATATTACGAATATGTCGGCACCGGCCATGGGCCGCGTATCTCCGTGATCCAGGACATCGACGGTCCCGACGTCGGCTACGGCGCGTTCTGGGGCGAGGTGCAGAGCAACGTGCACAAGGCGCTCGGCTGCCTCGGCGTCGTCACCGACGGCTCGATCCGCGACATTCCGCAATGGGCGCCGGGCTTCCAGGCGCTGGCCGGCTCGATCGGCCCGTCGCACGCCTGGGTCCATGCCGAGAGTTTTGGCGGCGAGGTTCGCGTCGCCGGCATGACCGTGAGGTCCGACGACCTGATCCACGCCGACCGGCACGGCGCCATCGTGATCCCGCTCGACGTCGCGGCAAAGCTGCCTGAGGCTGCCGAACTCTGCGGCCGCCGCGAGACGCCGATCCTGGAGATCGCACGCAGTCCCGACTTCTCGCTTGAGAAGCTGAAAGCCGCGCTGAAGCGCTCGGCGGAGATCCACTGAGCTTACGGCGATGACGCCGGTCGCGCGCTGCCTTGTTCGGTCAGGAACAGGGCAGCCTGGTCCGGCTCTCCGAACATTGCGGCGGCGCATCCGATCAGGGTGAAGCCGCCGGCGAAATCCCACAGGGTAATGTCGTCCGAGTTGTCGGGACTGTGAATCAACCGCGCTGCGATCACGGCGAAGGCGGCCTCGACGAACAGCAGGGCGCTGAATGCCGGCAGGACCAGCTGCGGCTCGAGCAGGTGGAGCGCCAGCACCGCCGGCAGCGCGGTGAGAACACTGAACAGCGTCAACATTGCAAATCGCTCCCGCGATTGGGCCCTGCCGCAGGCTATAGGATAGCAGATCGTCCTTCGTTTCGCCCGTGGCGCAGGGCCGCAGTCGGCCGCCGACCGGCGCTCCCGGGACTCGTCTCGCTTCGGAAGCCCAGCGTCGACCGCGAGCGCGCAGCCCCTTACGCTTCCGCCCGCGGTTCCGGACTGAATTGCCCGAACCGTGGCTCTGTCCCGGCCAGCAGGCGCTGAATGTTGCCGCGGTGGCGCACGATCACATAGATGCCACCTGCAATCACCAGCAATCGATAAGGCAACGGTTGATCGAGGATGCAGACGAGGGCGATCGCCGTCAGCGCGGCCAATATCGAGCCCAGCGAGACGATGCGCGAGAGGGCCAATGCGACCGCAAAGGCGATTGCCGCCCCGAGGCCGACGGGCCAGGACATCGCAAGCAGGACGCCGAGCCCAGTCGCTGCGGATTTGCCGCCCGTGAAGTTCAGCCAAATCGAAAGGGCGTGTCCCAGCAACGCGGCAAGTCCAGCAAGACACACGGCCCAGACTATCCAGCCTTGCTGATCGAGCGCGGCCGGTGGCGTGCCTGATGGAAACGTGAAGACCCAGCCAAAGAACCAGCGGGCGCAGACGATTGCCGCGGCCCCTTTGAGCACATCGACCAGAAGCACAGCCAGCGCAGGCCATTTTCCAAGGATGCGCAACACATTTGTCGCGCCGGTCGACTTGGAGCCGTGCTTTCGAATGTCGATACCCCTCAGCAGTTTCCCTGCGAGATAGCCGGTGGGTACAGAACCGAGGAGATAGGCGATGGCCAATCCCATCGCGCTCGCTAGCCAGAAAATCATGGGAGCCCCTTCGATGCTCTTGTATCGGCCAAACGGCTGACGTGTTGATGAAACCGCCGCCCGGACGGCGAAGACATCATCGTCCGTGGCGCATTTATGGTTAGTGAAGCGTTGAGATTGCTGTCGGCAAGCGGCAAAGCCGGCTTCATTGTGGCGCGTTGCGCCGGTCCGGCGCGCCGGCTCAACTTAACCTTTACGCGGCTTTAAGGGCGGCGCTCTAGGGTTTCCGATGCGGTTCGGGGTTGGGCCGCGCCAGCGGCCAGGACGGCCGTTGTTGCGTACGCGTTGGAGTCTCCCATGGATATTATGACGAGCGTTGGCCTCATTGCAGGCATCATCGTCATCACGATGATGATCTTCATGGGCGGCGATCTCCACATGTTCATCTCCGAACATGCCATGATCATCATCTTCGGCGGCTCGATCTCCGCCACCATGATCCGCTTTCCGCTCAGCGCGCTTCTGCACGGCCTTCCGCTCGGCGCCAAGTTCGCCTTCACCATGAGCCGGCTGTCGGCGCACGACCTCGTCGACGAGCTCGCCCGCATCGCCGAGATCGCCCGCAAGCAGGGTCCGGTCGGCCTCGAAAAGGTCGAGACCGACGAGCCCTTCCTCGCCAAGGGCATCCGCTACGTCGCCGACGGCTACGACCTCGACTTCATCCGCGACAATCTGGAGCGCGACCGCGACAACTTCCTGATGCACCTCGACGAGGGCAGCAAGATCTACCGCGCCATCGGCGACTGCGCCCCGGCCTTCGGCATGATCGGCACCCTGATCGGCATGGTGCAGATGTTCGCCAACATGACGGACCCCTCCAAGCTCGGCCCGTTCATGGCGACGGCGCTGCTCGCCACGCTTTACGGCGCGCTGGTCGCGAACCTGTTCTGTCTGCCGATCGCCGACAAGCTGCACGGCAAGCTGCTCGACGAGGAGACCAATCGCACCCTGATCATCGACGGCATCCTGATGATCCGCGACTCCAAGAGCCCGACCTTGGTGCGCGAAATGCTGCTGGCCTATCTGCCGGAGAAGCATCGGAATGCCGAGGGCGAGCCGGTGCCGGCCTGATCGCGCGCCCCAGGATCTAGGCCATGGCCAAGAAGAAACGCGGCGATGCGCACGGCGGCGGTCACGGCTGGTTCGTGACCTTCGCCGACCTCATGGGCCTGATGATGAGCTTCTTCGTCATGCTGGTGGCGTTCTCGACCCAGGACGCCAACAAGCTGAAGATCGTCGCCGGCTCGATGCGCGACGCCTTCGGCGTGCAGAGCGAAGCGCGCTATGCCGGCATCGTCGAATCCGACGGCCTGCCGACCCGCCCGCGGCTGAAGAACGTCGATCACATCCAGCCCGAAGATGCCTCCAACACCCCGACGCCGGACCAGGAAGACCGCAACAAGACGTCCGGCGCGAAGATCAAGGTCGACCGCAATTTCGCGCTCGCCGCAGCCTCGCTGCGCCAGGCGTTGCAGGACATGCCGGAGCTGACCGAGATGTCCAAGCACATCATGTTCGAGGAGACCAAGCAGGGGCTCAACCTGGAGATCGTCGATCAGGACGGCCGCTCGATGTTCGCCGACGGCTCCAAGGTGCCCTATGACCGCACCCGCCGCCTGGTCGAGAAGCTCGCAATTCCGCTCAAGGCCACGCCGCTTCGCGTCTCCATCGCCGGCCACACCGCGGCCGGCTTCGTGCCGAACCGCAGCGATTACGGCGCCTTCGATCTGTCGGCCGACCGCGCCAATGCAGTGCGTCAGATTCTCGAACGCGAGGGCCTGCCGCCGTCGCACATCTTCGCCGTCGCCGGCAAGGCGGACACCCAGCCGCTGTTTCCGGACGATCCCTCGCTCGCAGCCAACCGGCGGGTGACCATCACCCTGATGCGCGAGGATCCGCCGCTGCCGCCGAATCTGAGGCCGTGACCGGACGCGGTGAGCATCGGCCTTCCGACGCGATCATGCCCGGAAGCTGACCCCCTTGCGCTACCATCCTACCTGAGGCATGTCGTCGCGCCGGCGATGAGCGTGGCTGCGGCGTCACAGCATCCGGCTCGGCGCCTGCTATGGTGGTGCGCCGATTGACAGGCACATCGGAAGCGTCAAAAGGCGCCGGATCGAATCCAGGGAAGAAGCGTTTTCCACCCTCATGACGGCGAGTATCACACAGGCCGAGACCCAGGAAGGGCCGGTCAGATCGGGTTTTTGGTCCCTTACGCTCGGGAGCATCGGCGTCGTCTTCGGCGATATCGGCACCTCGCCGCTCTACGCATTCCACGAGGCGGTCAAGGCCGCCGCCCATGGCGAGCCGGTCTCACGGGGCATCGTGCTTGGGGTGCTCTCGCTGATCCTGTGGGCCCTGCTGATCGTCGTCACCGCCAAATACGTCCTGCTGCTGCTGCGTGCCGACAATAACGGGGAGGGCGGCACGCTCTCGCTGATGGCGCTCGGTCAACGCGCGCTCGGGCGGCGAAGCTGGGTGCTGCTCGCCCTCGGCGTGGTCGGCGCCTCCATGTTCATCGGCGATTCCATGATCACGCCGGCGATCTCGGTGCTATCGGCAGTGGAAGGCCTGAAGCTCGCAACCCCTGCGCTCGAGCACTACGTCGTGCCGCTCACCGTCCTCATCCTGGTGCTGCTGTTCGCGGTACAGAGCAAAGGGACCGCGCTGGTCGCTTCGGCGTTCGGGCCGGTGATGGTGGTTTGGTTCACCGTCATCGCGGTGATGGGGGCGGTCCACATCGCCGACGACCCCTCCGTGCTGGCGGCAATCAATCCTTATTACGCGGTGCAGTTCGTGCTGTCGCACGGAACGATCGGCCTCGTGACGCTCGGCGCGGTGTTCCTGGCGGTTACCGGCGGCGAGGCGCTCTATGCCGATCTCGGCCATTTCGGACGCAAGCCGATCCAGTCGGCCTGGATGTTCTTCGTGCTGCCCGCGCTCCTGATCAACTATTTCGGGCAGGGTGCGCTGGTGCTGTCCGATCCCAGTGCGATCCAGCACTCGTTCTATCGCATGGTGCCCGAGAGCCTGGTGCTGCCGCTGGTCGGGCTTGCGACCGCCGCAACGGTGATCGCGAGCCAGGCGGTGATCACCGGCGCTTACTCGCTGGTCTATCAGGCGGTGCAGCTCGGCCTCTTGCCGCGCTTCGAGGTGCGCTATACCTCGGAATCCCATGCCGGCCAGATCTATCTGCCGCGGGTGAACCGGCTGCTGCTGATCGGCGTGATGCTGCTGGTGCTGCTGTTTCACACCCCCAGCAATCTGGCGTCGGCCTACGGCATCGCGGTCTCCACCACCATGGTCGCCGACGGCATCATGGGCTTCGTCGTGATCTGGAAATTGTGGAACTGGCGCGCGGCGACGGCCGCGGCCGTGATCGTCCCCTTCGTCATCGTCGATTTGAGCTTCTTCAGCGCCAACCTGCTCAAGCTGCTCGAAGGCGCCTGGGTGCCGCTGCTGTTCGGCGCGGTGATGGCGGGAACGATCTGGACCTGGCGGAAGGGGTCCGCGATCTTGATCCAGAAAACGCGCCGGATCGAGGTGCCGCTGGACGACCTGGTCCGGAGCCTCGAGAAGCGGCCCCCGCACATCGTCAAGGGCACCGCGGTGTTCCTGACCAGCGATCCCTCCTTCGTGCCGACCGCGCTGCTGCACAACCTCAAGCACAACAAGGTGCTGCACGAGCACAACGTGATCTTGACCATCGAGACCGCACAGACGCCGCGGGTCGACTTGGCGGAGCGATTCCGCATGGAGAAGATCAGCGACAAGTTCTTCAAGGTGCGTCTGCGCTTCGGATACATGGAGCAGCCGAACGTGCCCAAGGCGCTCGCGATCGCGCGCAAGCAGGGCTGGCAGTTCGACATCATGTCGACGTCGTTCTTCGTGTCACGACGATCGCTGAAAGCATCCCCGCAGTCGGGCATGCCGCTGTGGCAGGATCATTTGTTCATCGCGCTCAGCCGGTCCGCCAACGATGCCACGGATTATTTCCAGATCCCCACCGGGCGCGTGGTTGAAGTGGGAACCCAGGTGGTTATTTGAAGACAACTGCCGCCATGCGAAAATTGCATGCCAAGGGCCCAAAATCGGGCTAGGCTATGCCGGCAGCGCAGGGCTATAAGCCGCGCGCTCTTCCGCCGTTGTGCAGTGAAGCATTTCAGAGGCCACCGGGCTCTCCCATGACAAGTGACGTAGCGACTTCCGCACCGGAAACGGCGGCGGCCAATGGGCATGGCGACACCCACACCACCGCCGGTTTCGGTGCGCTGACGCTCGGCAGCATCGGGGTGGTCTATGGCGATATCGGCACCAGCCCGCTCTACGCGTTCCGCGAGGCGGTGACGGCGGCCTCGGGCGCCGAAGGCGTCGCCACCCCGGCTGCCGTGCTCGGCGTGCTCTCCCTGATCCTCTGGGCGCTGATCGTCGTGGTGACGCTCAAATACGTCGTCATCCTGCTCCGCGCCGACAACAACGGCGAGGGCGGCACGCTCGCCCTGATGGCGCTGGCCCAGCGCGCGGTCGGCACCGGCGGGGCCACCGTCGTCCTGCTCGGCATCATCTCCGGCGCGCTGTTCTACGGCGATGCGGTGATCACGCCGGCGCTCTCGGTGCTGTCGGCGATCGAGGGCATGAAGGACGTCACGCTGCGGTTCGAGCCCTATATCGTGCCGCTGACCGTGATCATCCTGGTCTGCCTGTTTGCCGTGCAGTCGCGCGGCACCGCCCGCGTCGCCGCGTTCTTCGGTCCGATCATGTGCGTCTGGTTTGCAGTGCTCGCGATCGCGGCGATCCATCCGATCATCCAGCACCCGCAGGTGCTGCTGGCTCTGAACCCGCTCTATGCCGTGTCCTTCATGCTCCACCACGGCATGATCGGCTTCGTGACGCTCGGCGCGGTGTTCCTGGCCGTCACCGGCGCGGAGGCGCTCTACGCCGATCTCGGCCATTTCGGCAAGCGGCCGATCCAGACCGCCTGGCTGTTCATCGTGCTGCCGTCGCTGGCGCTGAACTATCTGGGGCAGGGCGCGCTCGTGCTCGGCGATCCAGGCGCGATCGAGAGCCCGTTCTTCCAGCTGTTTCCGCAAGGCTGGATCCGCGGCGCCATGGTCGTGCTCGCCACCGCCGCCACCGTGATCGCCAGCCAGGCGGTCATCACCGGCGCCTATTCGCTGACGCGCCAGGCGATTCAGCTCGGGCTGCTGCCGCGCTTCGAAATTCGCCATACCTCTGAAGCCCATTCCGGCCAGATCTTCATCCCGCGCATCAACCAGTTGCTGCTGGTCGCGGTGGTGTTGCTGGTGCTTCTGTTCCGCTCCTCCAGCGCGCTGGCGTCGGCGTATGGCATCTCCGTCACCGGCACCATGGTGGTCACGGCGATGATGGGCTTCGTCGTGATCTGGAAGGTTTGGCGGTGGTCGCCATTCGCCGCCGCCGCGCTCATTGCGCCATTCCTGTTCCTCGACCTGACCTTCCTTGCCGCCAACCTGCTCAAGGTGTTCGAGGGCGGCTGGGTGCCGCTGGCGCTCGGCGCGCTCATGATCATCCTGATGTACACGTGGCGGCGCGGTAGCCGGCTGCTGTTCGAGAAGTCGCGCAAGCTCGAGTTCCCGCTCGCCGACCTCGTGGCGATGCTGGAGAAGCGGCCCCCGCAACGCGTGCCCGGCACCGCCGTGTTCCTGACTTCGGACCCGCTCAGCGCCCCGACGGCGCTGATGCATAGTCTGAAGCACTACAAGGTGCTGCACGAGAAGAACGTCATTCTCACCATCGAGACGGCGCAGACCCCGCGTATCGATCCGGCCGAGCGCGTCAAGCTGGAGCAGATCTCACCGACCTTCTCCAAGGTGACACTGAAGTTCGGCTTCATGGAATCGCCCAACGTGCCGAAGGCGCTGGCGATCGCCCGCAAGCTCGGCTGGCAGTTCGACATCATGTCGACCTCGTTCTTCCTGTCGCGCAGGGCGCTGAAGCCCGCCGCGCATTCGGGCATGCCGCGCTGGCAGGACCGGCTGTTCATCTCGCTCAGCCGCTCCGCCAACGACGCCACGGATTATTTCCAGATCCCCTCCGGCCGCGTGGTCGAAGTCGGCACCCAGGTGGCGATCTAGGCGCAAGTCGGCGTCCTGTCCGTCTCCACCGCAGTCGTCGTCCGCGAAGGCGGGCAATCCAGTATCCCAGAGGCCGGCGTCGAAACGTTCGCTCTCGCCGCAGCCGCCGCGGCGTACTGGATTCCCGCCTGCGCGGGGAATGACCCTGGATGTGGCTCGGGCAAAGGCAGCTTTCAGCCCTCCCGAAAGCCGCACTTCAACTCGCTGCGATTTAGCTTTAACTTGCGCTGGGCGGCTCAAGCCTTTGTAGCGCTTGATTTTCGTCTCCCGAGAGGCGAGGTTGCCGCCGGCCGGGGCGCCCCGGCATGCGGCTCGCGACGTTGGAGGATGATGTGGCAAACCAGGTACAGGATCTGACCCCGGACGAGGTCTCCAAAGGTGTCGCGGAAGGACGCTATCTGCTGGTCGACGTTCGCGAGCCGAACGAGGTCCAAGCCGAGGCCTACCCTTACGGCGTCGTCGTGCCGCTCTCGACCTTCGATCCCAAGGCAATTCCCGATCCCCAAGGCAAGCAGGTCGTGTTCGCCTGTCGCTCGGGCAAGCGCTCGGTGACGGCCTCGCTCGCGGCGCAGGCGGCGGGCCTCCCTTACGACAAGCATCTGGCCGGCGGTATGCTGGGCTGGAAGGCGGCCGGTCTTCCCAGCAAGGTCGGTGGCTGACCTCACCCGATGTCAAAGAGCTCCTCGCTGAACAAGGTCTTCGCCGACCTTCCCGTCACCATCTTCGAGGCGATGTCGCAGGCCGCGCGCGACAACGACGCGATCAATCTCGGCCAGGGCTTTCCTGACGATCCCGGCCCGGAGGACATCCGCCGCGCCGCGGCCGAGGCCTCGCTGAACGGCTACAACCAGTACCCTTCGATGATGGGCCTGCCCGAGCTGCGCCAGGCGATCGCGACCCATTACGGCCATTGGCACGGCCTCAGGCTCGACCCGATGAGCGAGGTGATGGTGACATCCGGCGGCACCGAGGCGCTGACCTCGGCCATCCTCGCGGTGGTCCAGCCTGGCGACGAGGTGGTTTGCTTCCAGCCGGTCTATGATTCCTATTTGCCGATCATCCGGCAGGCCGGCGGCATTCCGCGCCTGGTCCGGCTCGAGCCGCCGCATTGGCGGCTGAACGAGGACATGCTGAAAAGCGTCTTCAATTCAAAGACCAAGGCGGTGCTGTTCAACAATCCCCTGAATCCCAGCGCGGTGGTCTATCCGCGCGAGGACCTCGAGCTGCTCGCGCGCTATTGCCAGGAGTTCGACGTCATCGCGATCTGCGACGAGGTCTGGGAGCACGTCACCTTCGACGAGCACAAGCACATCCCGCTGATCACCATCCCGGGCATGCGCGAGCGCACCATCAAGGTCGGCTCGGCCGGCAAGATCTTCTCGCTGACCGGCTGGAAGATCGGCTTCGTCTGCGCCGCGCCGCCGCTGTTGCGCGTCGCCGCCAAGGTGCACCAGTTCCTGACCTTCACCACCGCGCCGAATCTGCAGGCCGCCGTGGCCTACGGTCTCGGCAAGTCCGACGACTATTTCCTGTCGATGCGCAAGGATCTGACGCGGAGCAGGGACCGCCTGACCAAGGGACTCGAAAGCCTCGGTTTCCCCGTGCTGAAGTCGCAGGGCACCTACTTCCTCACCGTGGACCTGTCGCCGCTCGGGCTGAACGAGAGCGATACCGAGTTCTGCTGGCGCATCGTGAGGGACTACAAGGTCGCGGCGATCCCGGTCTCGGCGTTCTACGAGCAGGACCCGGTGACCTCGGTGGTGCGCTTCTGCTTCGCCAAGAAGGACCAGACGCTGGACACCGCGCTGGAGCGGCTGTCCGACGCGGTGCGTGGACGCAAGAGGTAGCGATGACGAAGGTTGGCCGCTCGAGGCTTTGCTTTTCCTGGCTTTGCCTTGGTTTTGCATTCGCCGCAGCGCTGACGTTGCTCATCGTCCCCGCTAGGGCCGAGGAGCGGGTCGTCAACTTCTACAATTGGTCCAACTACATGGCGCCGGACGTCCTGGAGGCCTTCACCAAGGAGACCGGCATCAAGGTGGTCTACGATACCTTCGATGCCAACGAGACGCTGGAGACGCGCCTGATGGCCGGCAAGTCCGGCTACGACGTCGTGGTGCCCACGGCCTATTTCCTGCAGCGCCAGATCAAGGCCAACATCTTCCAGAAGCTCGACAAGGCGAAGCTGCCGAACCTCGCCAATGCCTGGCCGATGGTGACCAAGCATCTGGCGACTTACGATCCCGGCAACGTCTACGCCGCTAACTACATGTGGGGCACGACGGGCATCGGCTACAACGTCGCCAAGGTGAAGCAGATCCTCGGGGCCGATGCCAAGATCGACAGTTGGGACATCGTCTTCAAGCCGGAGAACCTGGCCAAGTTCAAGGATTGCGGCGTGCACATGCTCGACTCCGCCGACGACATCTTCCCGGCGGCGCTGAGCTGGCTCGGGCTCGATCCGAACTCGACCAAGCAGGCCGACCTCGAGAAAGCCGCCGACGCGGTCGCCAGGGTCCGCCCGTCCGTCCGCAAGTTCCACTCGTCCGAATATTTGAGCGCGCTCGCCACCGGCGAGATCTGCTTGGTGGTCGGCTGGTCCGGCGACATCATGCAGGCCCGCGCCCGCGCCGCCGAAGCGAACGCCGGCATCGAGATCGGCTACGCCATTCCGAAGGAGGGCGCGCAGATGTTCTTCGACAATCTCGCCATCCCCGCCGATGCCAAGAACGTCAATGAAGCCTACGAGCTGATCAACTACCTCTGCCGCCCTGATGTCGCCGCCAAGAACTCGGACTTCCTGTCCTACGCCAGCGGCAACCTCGCCAGCCAGAAGCTGGTCGATCCAAAGATCCTGAACGACAGGAACATCTATCCGGACGAGGCGACGCTTTCAAAACTCTTCGTCATCACGGCGCGGGAGCCGGCGACGCAGCGGATCATCAACCGCCTCTGGACCAAGGTGAAGACGGGGCGGTTAGGGGGCGCCCTTCGTCATTGCGAG
Source organism: Bradyrhizobium frederickii (assembly GCF_004570865.1). Taxonomy (GTDB): domain Bacteria; phylum Pseudomonadota; class Alphaproteobacteria; order Rhizobiales; family Xanthobacteraceae; genus Bradyrhizobium; species Bradyrhizobium frederickii. The sequence continues at coordinate 327,595 of NZ_SPQS01000006.1, read as the reverse complement.
CGAAGCGAAGCAATCCAGAATCTCTCCGCGGCGGCACTCTGGATTGCTTCGTCGCTTCGCTCCTCGCAATGACGACGAGCTACCGCCACCTTCGATGCAGCCACAGCCACTGCTCGGGATGCTCGCGCACCCAGCTCTCCACCACGTTGGTGATGGCCTGCGTCGTGCCCTGGATGTCGATCCTGCCCTCGGCGTCGCGCACCGGCGGGATTTCTTCGGTCAGCTCGGCACGGAAGCGAAAGCCGGGCAGGCGGATGACGCGCACGCCGTGGATCGGGCATTCGACCTGACGGAGCAGGCGCGCCAGCATCGGATTGGCGCGGGTCTTGCGGCCGAAGAAGGTGACCTCGACGCCGCCGGTCAGGTATTGGTCGATCAGCATGGCGACGTGCTTGCCGTCCTTCAGCGCCTGCGCGAGCCGCAACGGCGCGTCGCGGCCGGCGGGGATCAGCGTGCCCATGTTGACCTGGCGCATCTCCTGGATGATGCGGTCGGCGGAGGCGATGTTGGGGCGGCGGTAGAGGATCGCGGTATCCAGCCCGTGCGCGACCGCCGCGAGCGCCGGCAATTCCCAATTGGCCAGATGTGCGGCGAAGATCAGCGCCGGCTTGCCGTCGTCGCGGATGCGGTCGAATTGTGCGATGCTGCTCTCGGGCAGCTCGATCCGGCTGCTTTCCGCATGGGCACGGTCGTAATCCCAGACACGGTCCATATGGGCGAACTCGGCGCCGACGCGGCCGAGATTGTCCCACACGCCCATCAGGATCTGTTCGATCTCCTCCGGCGACTTCTCGGGAAAGGCTGCAGCGAGATTGGCGCGGCCGATGCGGTGCTCGCGCAGGCGCGGGCCGATCGTTTTCACGACGCGTGCGAAAAAGTCCGAAGTCTTGACCGGGTCGAAATAGCGCGTGGTGCGCAGCATGCCGACCGTGGCGGCGCCGATCAGGCTGCCGCCGATCGATTTGGCAGCCTGCCGCGCGCGGGCCTTCGTGCTCGCAGTCAGTAGCGCCATGCGTCCGGTCAGGCCGGTTCGCGGGTCAGGATCAGCGAGGCGTTCTGGCCGCCGAAGCCGAACGAGTTCGACATCACGGCGGTGACGCGGGCATCGCGCGCCTTGTTGCCGACGACGTCGAACAGGATGGTGGGATCCGGGGTGTCGTAGTTGATCGTCGGCGGAATGCGCTGATGCTCGAGCGTGAGCAGCGAGAAGATCGCCTCGACCGCGCCGGCGGCCGAGATGGTGTGGCCGACCATCGACTTGTTGGAGGTGACCGGAATCTTCTGCAGGAGCTCGCCGAACACGGCCGATGTCGTGTTGTACTCCATCTTGTCGTTCTCGGGCGTCGCGGTGCCGTGCGCGTTGATGTGGTCGATCTGATCCGGCGTCATGCCGGCGTCGGCCAGCGTCTTGTTCATGCAGCCGATGATCGGCTTGCCGTCGGGCGAGGAGCGGGTGCGATGGAAGGAATCGGTGAGCTCGCCGCAGCCGGCGATCACGCCCAGGATCTTTGCGCCACGCGCGGTGGCGGCTTCGTAGCTTTCGAGCACGAGCGCGCCGGCGCCCTCGGCCATCACGAAGCCGTCGCGGTTCTTGGAGAAGGGGCGGGAGGCCGCCTGCGGCGGATCGTTCTGGGTCGACAGCGCCGAGAGCAGCGAGAAGCGCACCATGGCCTCGGGGTTGACCGTGCCGTCGGTGGCGACGCACAGCGCGGCATCGGTCTCGCCGCGTCGGATCGCCTCGACGCCGAGCTGGATCGAAGTGGCTCCGGACGCGCACGCCGTCGACAGCGAGATCGGCGACCCCTTGGTGCCGAAGGTTTCGGCGAGGTAAGCTGCGACCGAGCCGAACATGAAACGGTGATGATAAGCGGCGTATTTGCCGCCGCCGGAGATCCGCAGCAGATCGTCATACGTGAAGTCGGGCTTGCCGACGGCGCGGCCGAGCTCGCGGCGCTGCGGCCATTCCACCTCGACCGGCGCGACCGCGAGGAAGAGCGGACCCGGGAAATCGGCCTTGGCGCCGATGCCGGCCTGATCGAGCGCTTCCTGCGTGACGAGCTCAGCCATCCGTTCGGACAGGCCGGTGGAAGAGAACGGCTCGACGCCGACGAAATCGACAGTGCCGGCCATCGTGGTCTTCAGGCCATCGATTGGAAAGCGGGTAATGGTGCGGATGCCGGATTCGCCGGCGACGAGCTTGGCCCAATTGTCGGCCTTGCCGGCACCGAGCGAGGTCATGATCCCCATGCCGGTGACGACGACGACGGGACGCCCGAGTTTGTCGCGTGGTGCAGTCATGTCGATCCCCCGGGTGAGCTAGCCAACTGCCTCGACCAGCGCCATGCCTTCGCCGCGCCAGTGTCCGGCTCCCACCACCACAATCTGGGTGGGTGCTCCCTGCATTTCAATCTCGGTGCCGGTGGAATCGTTCGGCGGGAACAGCGCACCGCGCGAGATCGACAGCGCGGCGAGCGCGATGCCGAGCGGGAATTGCGTCTCCATGGTGTGGCCGAACATCGTGCCGGTCGAACGCACCGGAAAGTCGGCGTGAGCCTTCAGGAAGCCGCGCTCTTCGCTCGTCGCCGGCTCCGCACCGGTCGCGCCCGTGATGATCGCGCCCTTGCCCTCGCGCTTGGGCAGCTTGGCCCAGAGCTGCTCCAGCGTCGCGGCCATGTCGCCGGGCTGCTTGCGCCGGGCGAGATCGGCCACGACGCTCGACAGTCTTGCGAACGGCTTTGCGCCGCGCGCTTGCGCGTGTGCTTTCGATTCCAGCACCAGGAACGCGCCGGCCGAGCCGAGCGCGAAGCCGGCGTGGTCCTTGCGCGCCCACACCGGTGCAAACTTGTCCTTCAGGTTGAAGTCGCCGAATTCGTAGAGGACCATGAGGTCCTTGCGCTCGCCGTTGTGCGAGCCGCCGACCAGGGCAATGTCGCTCTCGCCCGAGGCGATGCGCGCCAGCGCGATGCGGGCGGCATCGGCGCCAGCGACTTCCTCGCCCATGAAGGTGCGCGAGGTGCCGCCAAGACCGTGCACGATGGCGATGTTGCCGGCGAGCAGGTTGGAGAGCTGCGCCAGGAACAAAGTCGGCCGCAGATCGCTCATCAGCCGTTCGTTGAGGAAGCCGGGCGCGTTCGCTCCCTTGGCCTCGGCCGTCAGGACGCCGGTGTCGACGTTGAGGTCGCGCTCGCCGCCGCCGGCGGCCACCACCATGTCGATCTTCGACAGGATGTCCTTGTTGCCCTTTATCCCGGCAGAGTCGAGCGCAAGGCCGGCGGCATAGGTGCCGATGCGCTGCCAGGCTTCCATCTGGCGCTGGTCGCCCTTCTTCGGGATCTGGCTGTCGAAGGTAACAGGCATCAGGGGATGCACGATGTAGGGCGCAAAGCCCTTCTCGTCGACGTTGATGCGCTTCTCCTGAAGCGCAGCCCAATTGGCGTCCAGGCCCTCGCCGAGCGAGGTCGCAAGGCCAATGCCGGTGATCCAGACTTCGGTCTGGCCGGGCTTCGCAGCAGTGTCAATCATGGCGAGACGGCCTGTTGGGGAAAGCCGACACGCTCGGCGACTTTCGCCATGTATCCGCGCATATCCGCATTGGGGAAGGGGATCAGCGTGAAGGTCAGCGCCGAGTTCGCCCGCAGCTTGCCGCCGACCCTGATCTTGGCTTCGGTCATGGCGTAGCCGGAGCCTTCATAGGTGAGGCTCGCCTCGATGCTCATAAGGTCGCCGGGGAAGACCGAGCCGCGCACCTTGGCCTCCTTCACGGCGGCAAGGATCGGCATGCGCTCGAACTTGAACACGCCGAGCTGGAGCCAGCCCGAGGCCTGCGCCATCGATTCGATCAGGAGCACGCCGGGCATCAAGGGGTAACCCGGGAAGTGCCCCTCGAAGACGGTGCTCTCCTTCGGGACCTGGGCTTCGACGACGATCGTCTTCTCGTCGACCTTGAGGTCGACGATGCGATCGATCATGTGGAAGTATTCGAGTTGCATGGCCGCGCGCTTACGCGCTCGCGCCCTTGGCCGCAACCAGTTCGTCGATGCGGGCGCACAGGTTCTTCAGCACGAAATACTGCTCGGTGGTCGCCTTGCCGTCGTTGACCTCCTGGGTCCACTTTTCCAGCGGCAGCTTGATACCGAACTGCTTGTCGATCGCGAACGCGATGTCCAGGAAATCGAGGCTGTCGATGCCGAGATCGTCGATGGCATGGCTATCCGGCGTGATCGTGTCGCGCGGGATGTCGCAGGTTTCAGCGATGATCGTGGCGACCTGATCGAATGTGGAGGACATCACTAAGCCTTTGATATATTGCTGGTATTTGTCAGATTGTCCAGAGTGGCACGGTGGGTGGGCATCGCGCCCTGATGACGCCCTCAACCCCCGCTCTGGCCGGGTCGAAAGCCCGTATATCGGAGCGCCGCCCTGAGTTCAATGGAGCCGGGCAGGCGAGGGGACGGGGCTGGGGATGCCCGCCGGAGCTCCCTCCCGCCGGCGGATCGGGCCTAGATATGCGGCGTCGTGATCTTGACGCAGTCGCGACGGCCCATCAGCACGCAATCCTGGGTCCGGCGCAGGTCGGCGATGCTGACCGCGAGCCAAATTCCGATTGCGGTCAACGCGATCGTGAAGGCCAGCGCCGCGATGTTGGCGAGCATGCGATGACGGAAATCGTCCGGCTCGGCACGAGGCTGCTCGTAGCGTGACAGGTCGAGCGGTTCGGGCGCAACGCGCATCGGCTGCACGGTACCGCTACCGCGGTGGACCGCAGGGGAAGGCGAGGTGCGCGGCCTGAACTGGAGCACCCGGTGCTCGTCGTCAGAGCTTATGGGCCGCTGGGTCGTCATAGGGCGGGGATCACTCCGAAGCAGCGCTTTTAGATAGCACACGTGATGAACGCGTTGCAGAAAATCTTCGCAATGTCCGCGTGTAATCTGGCGCGCGCTCTATTTGTGCATGGACCGTGCGGATCGATCGTGGGACCGGCCGTCATGTCGGCGGCAGGACGCGAGAGTTGCGTTGCAGCAACAGGCATAGCGACAGCCGAAGACGTCGCGCCTCAACCGGCCAGGTCTCGTTCGATGTTGCGCAGCCGCACGAAGGCTGCCCAAGCCTGCGGATAGTCCTTGTCGGCGGGATCGATGGCAAGCAGCGCGCAGCGTGCTCTCTTGATCTCTTCCGACGATACACGCTTCGTCGGAGCCTCCAATGTTCTCGACTGCTCCCAACGCGCTTCGATCTCCTTCGCAACAGCCAAGGCTTCAGCGGCCGTCCGCTCCTGCGTCGATTTTGCCGGGCATTGGCCTGAGGGCGGCGCCGGCCATGCGACCGGTGGCCGGTCGGCCTGCCAGATCGGTTCGCTGTCCGGTACAGGCTTCATCTGCGAAACAGAAGGTTGCCCTGCCGGCGCCGGTCCCGTCCCGGCCGGTCCTGTCCTCACCGGACCGGGCGAGCCCGCCGCTCCCGGTGCGACTGCTGCTGTCCGCGCCGCGAGTTGGCCAAGCTGTTGCTCCATCGTGCCGCCACTGGATGGGGGAATGACCTTCCCGACGGCCTTGGCCACCGCCAGCGCGCCTGGTGTTACCGGCATTTGTTGTTCGGCAGTCCTGACCTCGGTCGCCGTTGGGCACGATTTGTATGCAAAGTGTTGGGAGGTAATCCGGCCGTCGTCGTCGACCCGGGCGAAGTCGCTGGCCACGGCGTAGACGAACGCGGCATCGATCGCGTGGCCGGCCCTGTTCTTCGCGTTCACAACGCCGCATACGTATCTCGCAGCGTCTGCCTCGACCGTTCGCAGGCCTCTGAAATGAGCTGAGTGCGGCTCGATCAGCACGCGAGAGACCGCCGCTCGGGCCCTGCGGTGCTCAGATTGAAACATGCTCCATATTTCATCGGGATTGACGATGTCGGGCTGGTAGTTCCACATGTAGCCAGCCCCGAAGAATGCTGCGCCCACGCACGTCGCGACGATGGATGCTCGCAGGTTCATGAGATGGCGCCCTTTAGCAGGCACGACTCGTCCGCGTCTCCGTCCGTGGACTTTGACGGAAATCGTGGAGGTTGTGCCGAAGTGTTTGCGCTAATAAGGGGCGAGATTCTTAATAAAACGTTTTCGATTGTGGAATCATTCCGGTTCCCGCAGGGCGGGAACTTTATTTCCCGCCGGCGGCGTCATTTTCGCATGCGAGCCACACGCCCCTCGTTCGGCCGCGCTTGTCATGGACAGGCAAAGCAACAAGCAAGCGGCGGCGGCGGAGTTCGCGGGATCAGCGACATCGCGTCTCAGGCAACGGTTTGACATTCCGCAAATGCGTGTGGAGGCCAGCCGGTACTGTCCGCCTGCATGATTGCCGAAGCAGCGTTCTGCCCTGAAGTCGATGGGTGAGGTGGGCTCCAGGTCATGCCAACTGGAGACACGGCCATGAGCATCATCTTCCGCATCCTCTTTGTCATTGCCGGCGCAATCACCGCCCTGTTCGTGGCGCGTGATGCCCTGAACTTCACCATCATCCAGACTTTCGTCGCTGTCCTGCTCGTGACGGCCATCGTGGGGGCTGGAAGTCTCTGGAGCCTGCGGCGGAAGACGTGAGCAAGGCAGAACGCGGCATTTCCGGCGGGCTGAGCGAAACCGAGGCTCGGCTGCGGCTGAAACAGGACGGTTACAACGAGCTGCCTCGGGCGGAGCGGCGCACGCCGCTGCGCATCGTTCTCGAAGTGTTGCGCGAGCCGATGCTCGCGCTGCTTCTGTGCGGCGGGCTGGTTTACCTCCTGCTCGGCGACCTCCGCGAGGCGCTGCTGCTCCTCGCATTCGGCGGCATCTCCGTCGTGATCACCATCGTGCAGGAGACCCGCACCGAACGGGTGCTGGAAGCCCTGCGGGAGCTGACCAGTCCGCGCGCGCTCGTGGTCAGGGATGGGGAGCGGCGGCGGATCGCGGGCCGGGAGGTCGTCCGTGGCGACCTTCTCGTCCTGGCCGAAGGCGACCGGGTGCCGGCAGACGCGGTGCTCGTCAGCGCGCATGATCTGGCGGTCGACGAGTCCCTGCTGACCGGCGAGTCGGTCCCCGTTCGCAAGCAGGCCGTCAAAACGCCGACGCCCGAAGCCGCTTTGGCCGAGCATCGCCCGGGCGGCGACGATCAGCCTTTTGTGTATTCAGGCTCGTTGGTCGTGCGAGGCGAGGGCCTGGCCGAGGTCGAGGCCACCGGCCCTCGCAGCGAGATCGGGAAGATCGGACTGTCGCTGCATGGCTTGCAGGCAGAGCCGCCGCGGTTGCAACAACAGACCGCACGGCTGGTGCGGCTTTGCTTTCTCGGCGGTGCGGTGATCAGCCTGGCCGCCGTCCTGCTTTACGGAACGTTGCGCGGGGATTGGCTGCAGGCGCTGCTCGGGGGCATCGCAATCGGCATGTCGATGCTTCCCGAGGAGTTTGCCGTCGTCCTCACGGTGTTCATGGCGATGGGCGCCTGGCGCATTTCAAAGGCGCGCGTGCTGACGCGGCGCGCCGCCGCGATCGAGGTGCTTGGCTCCGCCACGGTGCTGTGCACCGACAAGACCGGCACGCTGACGCAGAACCGGATGTCGGTTGCGGAACTGAGGCTGCGCGACGGGACGAGCATGAGCCTTGGCTCATCGCAGCCCGCTCCTGTGGGAGCAGAGTTCTTCGAGCTGGCGCGTTGCAGCGTGCTGGCGAGCTCGCCGCAACCGTTCGATCCGATGGAGAAGGCCCTGCATACGTTCGTGCAGGCGAAGCTGCCGAAGGATCAGGAAGCCGGCGGCGCTCCGACCTTGATACGCACCTACGGCCTGCGACCCGAGCTGCTGGCGATGACCCAGGTCTGGCGGTTGCCGCATCGCCAGGACGTCTTCGCTTCGGCGAAAGGCGCCCCCGAGGCGATTGCCCGCCTCTGCAAGCTGGATGGTGCGCAGCAGGAGGCGATGCGCGATTCGGTCGCGGCGATGGCAAAGAATGGTCTACGCGTGCTGGGCGTGGCCGCTGCGAGCTGTGGCGGCGAGAGTCTGCCGACCTCGCAGGAAGGCTTTTCGTTTCGCTTCCTCGGTCTCGTCGGGCTGGCCGATCCGCTTCGCCCTGGCGTCCCCGAGGCCGTGGCGGAATGTCGTTCGGCCGGCATTCGCGTCGTCATGATCACGGGCGACTATCCTGCGACCGCCATGGCGATCGCCGCGCAGGCCGGGCTCGACGTCAAAGAGGTCGTAACCGGCGCGCAGATCAAGCTCGCGAACGAGAGCGAGCTGGAGGCGCTCGTCAGGAACGTGAACGTGTTCGCGCGGGTCCTGCCCGAGCAGAAGCTGCGGATCGTTCAGGCGATGAAGCGCAACGGTGAGATCGTCGCGATGACCGGCGACGGCGTCAACGACGCGCCGTCCCTGAAGGCTGCCCATATCGGGGTCGCGATGGGCGGCCGCGGCACCGATGTGGCCCGCGAGGCATCCTCGATCGTTCTGCTCGACGACGATTTCGGCTCGATCGTCGCATCCGTCCGCCTCGGGCGCCGGATTTACGACAATCTCCGCAAGGCGATGGCCTTCATATTCGCCGTCCATGTTCCGATCGCGGGGCTTGCCCTGCTACCCCTGGTGTTCGGGCTGCCCGTGATCCTCGGCCCCGTTCACATCGCGTTTCTGGAGCTGATCATCGACCCCGTCTGCTCGCTGGTGTTCGAAGCCGAGCGGGAGGAGCGCGATGTCATGGCGCGTCCGCCACGGCGCGCCGATGCGGAGCTGTTCTCGTGGGTGTTGGTCGGCTGGAGCATTCTTCAGGGTGTTCTGGCGTTCGCGCTGATCGCCGCGATCTTCATCGTCGCGCTTCGTTCCGGCATTCCTCCCGACGAGGCGCGCACGCTCGCCTTCATCGCGCTCGTCGTCTGCATCGTCGCGCTGGTGCTGGTCAACCGGTCCTTCAGCGCATCGTTCCTGTCCGCCTTCTTCCGTCCGAACCCGGCATTGCTCTGGATATTCCTGGCGATCACGCTCGTTCTCGCCGCGGCTCTGTTCTGGCCGCCGGCGTCCAGCCTGTTTCGCTTCGGTCCCCTGCACCTGGACGATCTCATGGTGACGTTCGGCGCAGGCTTGCTGGTGCTCACCGTGCTCGAACTGCTGAAACCGATATGGGCACGGCGGTTGCGATTCTAGATCGCGACCGCGGCAGGTCTGTCATCGCGGCGCGGCGATGAACCGTTCAGCGTCGGGAATTCATGCAGCCAGCGGAAGATGCGCGCGAGATGCTGGCGTCATTTCATTAGAACGGATCTAGTCTACATGGATTCTACGATCCGAATGTCCAAAACACTTTGATTGTGCGATCGGAGTCTCTGCATGGTCGTCCCCGTGAATTCGGGGACTGGGAATGCTGGAATTTGTGTTTGACGCGCGCGCAACGAAGCGCGGACGCGTGTCGGTGCTGTGCGGTCTTCTCGTGCTTCCGCCGGCCATCGCGTTTGGCGGCGGTGCGCGAGCCCAGGGCGGAGCATCAGATATTCCGCCCGTCGTGGTCGAGCAAAGCCGCGCGAACAAGCGTCAGGTTACGACATCGCGCACGTCGCGATCTGCGAGTGCCAGAGGTGCGCGATCTCGTGCGGCAGGACCGGTGCCCCAGGGCGGTTCTCAGCCGGCCGCCGCTGTAGTGGAACGCGGTACGGATCCGGTGAAGGGGTTCGTGCCCGTCGTCAGCTCGGCTGCGATGAAGTCCGACACGCCTATTCTCGAGACGCCCCAATCCGTCTCCGTCGTCAGCCGCGATCAGCTCGATGCCCGCTCGGCCACAACCCTGGTCGAAGGACTGCAATATGTGGCGGGTCTTGCGGTTCAACCGGGCGGCAAGGACCCGCGCTTCGACAATGTCTTCATCCGCGGCTTCGACAACAACGGCTACGGTGCTTATCGCGACGGGCTTCGCGAGGTCGGCGATCCCAACTTCCTGTCGCTGTTCCGCAACGAGCCCTATGGCTTCGAACGCATCGACGTCATCAAAGGACCGAGCTCCGTCATGTACGGGCAGGGGGCACCAGGCGGCCTCGTCGACGTCATCAGCAAGCGGCCGCCCGAACAGGCTTTTGGCGAGATCGTCGGCCAGTTCGGCAATTACGACCGCTTCCAGGGCGCGTTCGACGTCGGAGGTCCCGCGACCAAGGATGGCACGCTGCTCTATCGCTTGACCGGCGTGTTCCGGGATTCCGATGCGCAGATCGCGAACTTCTCGAATTTCGTGAAGGACAACCGGACCTATATCGCTCCCGCCGTGACCTGGAAGCCGACCAACGACACCACTCTCACTATTCTTGCCGACTACACGCACGACGTGACCGGAAACGCGTTTCCGCTGTCGATGCTCCATGTAACGGGTGGAAAGATCACCGGTATCACCGCGCTGCCGCTGTTCCTCGGCGATCCCAGCTACAACAAATTCGACCAGGAGCAGGAGCGCGTCGGCTACCAGCTCGAGCATCGCTTCAACAACAATCTGATCTTCGAATCGAAGGCCCGCTACGGCCACAGCGAGCTCGACTATCGCTATCTGACGTTCATCGGAACTCCGCTCGATACGACCACGATCTTTCCACGGCGCGCGATGCGCATACAGGAGCAAATCGACACCCTGTCGACCGACAACCACCTGATCAGCAAGTTCAGCACCGGGCCGCTTCAGCATACCGTGGTCTCCGGCGTGGACTATCTGACGTTCAACATGACGGATCGGACCACTTCCGGAAGTGCGCCGTCGCTCAGCAAGATCAATCCGGTCTATAACCAGGCCATCGCGGATCCGACTGCACTCACCACCCCCTCGGCGAACCAGACGATCGACCAGGTCGGCGTTTATGTCCAGGATCAGATGAAGATCCAGAACTGGATCTTTACCCTGGGTGGACGGTACGACGCGTCGGAGCAGAACACCTACGCCTTGGCGACCAAAAAGACCACCGACACGAAGGACACGGCTTTCACCAAGCGAGGGGCGGTCTCCTATGTGTTCGATTCCGGAGTGGCACCTTACTATAGCTATTCGGAGTCGTTCTTGCCGACGCCAGGCACGGACTTTGCGGGCAGCCCATTCAAGCCGACGACGGCGCAGCAGCATGAGGTCGGCGTCAAGTATCAACCATCGCGCACCTTGCTGATGACGCTGGCGCTGTATGACCTGACGCGGCAAAACTCGCTCACGACGGATCCATCACATCTCGGCTTCTCGGTCCAGCTCGGCGAGGTGAATTCGCGCGGTGTCGAGTTCGAGACGCTGGCGCAGATCCTGCCCGGGCTGAATCTCGTGGCGACCTACACCAATCAGGACGTGAAGGTGACGCAGAGCACCGGGACCGACCTCGGCATGGTGCCGACGCTCGTGGCCCGCCAGATGGCGTCGGCCTATCTCGACTACACGGTTCAGGGCGGCAGCTGGGACGGCTGGGGCCTTGGCGGCGGCGTCCGCTACAACGGGCCGACCTTCGCCGACACCACCAACACTATCGTCAACGAGGGCTACGTCGTGTTCGACGCCGGCCTGCATTATCGCCAGCCGAAGGGCGTGAACCTGGCGCTGAACGTGAAGAACATCGCCGACCGCGTCACCCTCGCTTGCACGACCGGCGGCGGTTGCCAATACACCAGCCCGCGCACCATCACGGGCACAATCAGCTATCGCTGGTAGGCGACATGGTTCACGCACGCACGATCCGTCTGTGGTCCCGCATTCACACCTGGACCTCGCTGCTGTGCATGCTGTTCCTGCTGATGCTATGCGTGACAGGCCTTCCGCTGGTTTTTCACGACGAGATCGACGGTCTGCTCGAGGACGAGATCGCAGCTCCCGCCATGCCGGAGGGGACGCCGCATCTCTCGCTCGACCGCATGATCGCGGCGGCCCAGGCGCGCTTTCCCGGGCAATACGTCCTGCTGCTCAACTTGAAGCAGACCGAGCCGCTGGTAACGGTCGCGGTTTCGCCGACCGCCGTCCCGGCGCCGGGCAACTTCCATCGCCTCACGCTCGATGCGCGGACGGCGGATGTGCTCGGGGAGGAGGCGCCGCATCAGGACGTCATGGACATCGTGTTGCGGATTCACAAGGACATGTTTGCGGGCCTGCCCGGCGAATTGTTTCTCGGCGCGATGGGTCTTGTGTTCGCCGCGTCGATCATATCCGGTGTGGTCGTGTATTGGCCGTTCATGCGGCGGCTCGATTTCGGCACGATCCGCCGGCAATCGTCGCCTCGCGCCAAGTGGCTCGATATCCATAACCTTCTCGGCATCGTCACCGTGACCTGGACGATGGTTGTGGGTCTCACCGGCATGATCAACACGCTGGCGACGCCGCTGTTCGATTTGTGGCGTGCGCAGCTGATCCCGGTCTTGCTGGCGCCTCATCTCGGCAAGCCCGTGGCGCCGATCCCATCGGTACAGGCTGCTGTCGAGCGCGTCCGCGCGAGATTTCCGGATCGCCTGGTCACATCGGTGACGATGCCGACATCGGCGCGCTTTGGCAGCCCGCAGCACCTCGTCGTCTGGACCAAAGGCGCGACACCCTTTACGGCACGGATGCTCCAGCCGATGCTCGTCGATGCCAATGACGGCGAGACGATCGTGGCACCCGAGGTGCCCTGGTATCTGAAGTCACTTCAGGTGTCGCGGCCGCTGCATTTCGGCGACTATGGCGGGCTTCCGCTGAAGATCATCTGGGGGCTGCTGGACATGATCACGATCATCGTTCTCGTCAGCGGGATCTATCTCTGGGTGGCGAGGCGAAAGTCGTCGGCCCGCCGCAAGCCGGCGGACGCGGGCCGGACCGCGGCAGTTGGCATCTAGCCCATGGACAATCCCGCCCGGAACCTGCCTCGGGTTCACAGAAGCGCATGGGGCGTCTTCCGCTGGCCCCTCCTCGTCGGCGTCGTTTGCGGCGCGGGGCTCGGCCTCGCGCTGGTTGGAGACGGTGTTTGGGACGCTCTTTCGTGGCTGGCGTTGTCGTTGCCGGTCGTTCTGGGGATCTTCTGCTGGTGCAGCGCAGGTCACCCGCGCTGACTTCAGCGGTGCGCTGCCGAGCCGGGGCCCATCACTCCACGTGTATCGTGTTGCCGTCTGGATCCCGGCTCTGCGCAGCAGCGTTTCACGCTGCAGCGCGTTCGGGACACGAGAGTCGTTACCGCAGCGGCTTCTTCAGGAGCGAGAAGCGGTCCGGATCGAGCCCCATCGAGGGTTGCAGCATCGGGGCCTCCACGTTGGAGAGCGTTTTGGCGGGCGGGGCCGAGAACACCGGATCGTTCGGCACGTCGCGTTGCGAGGTGGCGCCGCGCCAGCGCTCGAGCACGGCGCTGACGAAATGCATGTCGTGGCCCGAGGTGACGGACGGCACGCTCGAGATGGTGGCTTCGCCGCGCGGCAATTGATGCGGCGGCACCTCCTTGAAGCGCAACCGGGTCGGCAGCGCGACGCCCTCGCCGAAGGCCAGCACCTCACGCGTGCCGAGCGAGGGCACGAAGGAGAGCAGATTCGCGGCGGCGTCCGACACCGCGGCGCGGAGCAGCGCCTGGTCGCGCTCGTTGGCAAGACGCATCGTGAACAGCGTGTTGCACTGGGAGATGATGGTGGCGTCGAGCTCTGCGGGGCGCTGGGTGATGAGGCCGAGATAGACGCCGTATTTGCGGCCTTCCTTGGCGATGCGCGACACCGCCTTGCGGGTCGGCCCGAAACCGATGTTGCGGTCGGCGGAGGCGTAACGATGCGCTTCCTCGCACACGAACAGTAGCGGCGAGACGCCGTCGCTCCACAGGCCGAAATCGAAGGCCATGCGGCAGAGCACCGAGACGACGGAATCGATGACTTCGGCCGGGAAGCCGGCGAGCTGCATCACCGTCATCGGCTTGCCGTTCGCCGGGAGGCGGAACAGATGGCTGATGACCTCGGCCATGGTGTCGCCGCCGACATTGGCGTTGTCGAACATGAAGGCGTAGCGCGGATCGTTACGCACCGCCTCGATGCGCGAGATCAGCTTGTGATAGATGATGCGCGACGAGCGGTTCTCGAGTTTGCCCATGCGCTCGTCGATCAGCGACATCAGGTCGACCAGGCGATAGGGCACCGGCGTGTCGACGGTGTAGCCGATCTGCTTGGGATCGATGCGCTTGAGGCCGATGCGGTCGGCGTTCTGGTATTGGGTGTAGACGCCCTTGGCCAGCGGGATCACCTCGGCGAGGATGTCGAGCTCCTCGGGCACGCCGGCGCGGCCACCGAACAGCACGTCGACGATTTCCTCGAAATTGAACAGCCAGAACGGCAGCTTCAGGTTCCGCGGATTGAGCACCAGCGCGCGGTCGCCGAAGCAGCGGCCATATTCGTTGTGCACGTCGAGCAGGAAGATGCGCAGGTTCGGGCGCGCCTTCAGGATCTCGTTGAGCAGCAGTGACACGCCGGTCGATTTGCCGACGCCGGTCGATCCCAGCACCGCAAAATGCTTGGACAGCATTTCCTCGACGTCGACATAGGCGACGACCGAGCGGTCCTGCTGGAGGAAGCCGACATTGATCTGGTCCGAGCCGGTCGGCGCGTAGATCGTGCGCAGCTCCTGGCTGGTGATCAGGTCGACGGCATCGCCGATGGTCGGGTAATTGGTGACGCCGCGCTGGAATTTCGGCTTGTCGCTGGCGTTGAGGATTTCGCCGAGCAGGTCGACCGAGGCGACCGCGATATAGTTGTCGCTGCTGGACAGGTTCTCGCAGGACACCTCGGTGATCATCGCGACGATGACCGAGCTGGCGATGCGAATGCTGACGAACCGGCCGACGGTTGCCCGAACTTCCGAGATGGGCATCTGGCTTTCCGCCAGCAGCCCGACCCGGGCGAGCGATCCGCGAACCGAAATCACGCGTCCAAAGGATGTCACGATCAATAAACCTGGCAAGAGCGAGGGATTTGTCCCGGACTATGCGCGGCCGTCGCTGGACAAACGGTTAAGCGTCAGGCGCGCCCGCTTCGTTAAATCCGCGACAATTCGGCAGTGAGATTTGTTTCCGAACGCGGACTTATGGGCGGAAACGGCAGGAAAATGCTGCAAATTCCACGGCTATTGGAGCAAAAAGCGGTTTAAGGAATATTTTACCATCCCGTCACTCAGTTCCCGTTTGCCGGCCGTTGGCCCTCGCGCACGAACGTCATCCGATTCGGTGGGGGCGTTTTGATTTGTTGACGAGACCTAATCATTTGTACATTAGTACAAATAACCGGCGGCCTTGGTGCCGTCTTCGGGTGGGTGAGCGTGTTGCAACCCTGCACCCGATCGCGCGATCCGGTCCGGCCGATCGCTAGCCGTGCTGGAGGAAGACATGCAGCCCGAACCGATCCTCGATCTTGCTCATCTCGGCCATATGGAGCTGCTGACGCCCAAGCCCGATGAGAGCCTGAAATTCTTCGTCGACGTCATGGGCATGACCGTCAGCGGCCAAAAGGGCGAGTCGGTTTATTTGCGCGGCTGGGACGATTACGAGCGCTACTCGCTGAAGCTGACGGCGTCGAAAACCTCGGGCATGGAGCACATGGCGCTGCGCGCGCGCAGCCAGCAGGCGCTGGAGCGCCGCGTCGCCGCGCTGAAAGGATCTGGCTTCGACATTGGGTGGATCGACGGCGACATGGGGCAGGGCCCGACCTTCCGTTGCCGCGATCCCGACGGTCACATCGTCGAGCTCTATTACGAGACCGAGTGGTATCAGGCGCCGCCGGAGCTGAAGCCCGCACTGAAGAACCAGGCGCAGCGCTTTCCGGCGCGCGGCGTCAATGTCCGGCGTCTCGATCACCTCAATTGCCTCGCCGTCGACATCAAGGCCAACCGCGAGTTCTTCGAGAATTACCTCGGCTGCCGCCTCACGGAGCAGATCGTGCTCAACGACGGCCGGGAAGCTGCGATGTGGCTGACGATGTCGAACAAGAGCTACGATTTTGCCTATTCGCTCGACCATTCAGGCGTGCCGGGCCGCTTCCATCACGTCACCTACGCGCTCGACAGCCGCGAGGAGATTCTTCGCGCCGCCGATATTTTCCTCGAGAACGGCGTGCACATCGAGACCGGCCCGCACAAGCATGCGATCCAGCAGACCTTCTTCCTCTACGTCTACGAGCCCGGCGGCAACCGCGTCGAAGTCGCCAATGCCGGCGCGCGCCTCATTCTCGCGCCCGACTGGAAGCCCATCGTGTGGACCGAGGAGGAGCGCAAGAAGGGCCAGGCGTGGGGGCTGAAGACGATCGAGTCGTTCCACACCCACGGCACGCCGCCGGTGGAGATGAAGCAGCACGGCTAGAGTCGCACATCCGACGTGTCATTCAGCGTCATTCCGGGGCCCGAGCGTAGCGAGGGAGCCCGGAATCCATAACCACCAGCCGGGGTTATGGATTCCGGGCTCGCCGCTTCGCGTCGCCCCGGAATGACATCAGGGGTTGAAGCTGCGCACCCGTGCGATCGTATCCCGCACGCCTGACCACGCCGGCTTGTCCGGCGCGAACTGCCTGCGCAGGAACGTGACGAGCTCCTCGATCTGCGCGTCGCTCATGCTGCCCTTGAAGGCGGGCATGTAGCCGAGATCGCTTGTGACCGGTTCGGCGATCCCATGCAGGATCACTTGGACCAGATTGTCCGCCGTCGCGCTGTGCAGGTTGCTGTTCAGCGCGAGCGAGGGGCGGCTGCCGAACAGCGGCAGGCCGCCGACCTCGTGGCACACCGCGCAGGCGCCCTGATAGAGCCGCGCGCCGGTGGAGGAGGTGACGGTGACCTGCGTTGCGCTCTCGAGCTTCGCGGCGAGAGCAGGCGCATCGGCGGCGGCGTCGTTGAAGGAATTGAGATAGACCGCCATCGCGCGAATGTCCTGATCCGGTAGGGCTCTGAGGTCCCTGACCACAGGTGCCATCGGACCGGCGGCGACGCCGTGATAGCGCGAATGGCCGGTGCGCAAGTACGCGAACAGCTCGTCCTCGCTCCATGGGATCGGCGCACGCGAGAGTGCGGTCAGCGGCGGCGCTTCCCAGCCTTCGGCAAAGCCGCCGGCAAGATAGGCATTGCGCTGCTCGGCGCCGAACGCGTTGCGCGGCGAATGGCAGCCGCTGCAATGGCCAAGACCTTCGACGAGATAGGCACCGCGATTCCACGCTTCCGACTTCGCGGGATCGGGTTTGAACTCCCGGGTCTGATGGAATAGCGCATTCCAGCCTGCAAGCAGCGGCCGGAGATTGAACGGGAAGGCGAGCTCGGTCGCCGGCGGCGTCGCGCGCACCGCAGGCTGCGCCATCAGATAGGCGTAGAGCGCCTGCATGTCGGCGTCGCTGGTCTTGGCGAAATGCGTGTAGGGGAAGGCGGGATAAAGCTGCCGCCCATCACGGTGCAGCCCGTCGCGCATCGCGCGCTCGAAGGCGGGATAGGACCATGTGCCGATGCCGGTGTCGACATCGGGCGTGATGTTGGTGCTGTAGATCGTGCCGAACGGGGTCTCCAGCGCGCGGCCGCCGGCATTGAGCGCGCCTCGAAGCGTGGTGTGGCACTCCGCGCAATTGCCGAGCGCTGCGAGCTGCTCGCCGCGGGCGATCGTCGCCGCGGAATAGACCGATGCATCCGGTCGCACGATCGGCGCGATGGCGCGCCCTGGCAGCAGCGCGGCGCCAATGCCGATCGCAGCAGTGCAGACCGCCGTAATTGCTGCGAAGATGCCGGCGCGCTTGGCGAACGGATTTTCCCAGATGCGAGACGGCGGCGGGGCCGTGGGCGCGGGCAGGGGCTGGGGCGCGAACGATGTTTCGCCGTGAAGCCCCCTCAGGATGCGCTCGGGCGTGAATGGCGGCTCGCGGAAGCGCACGCCGGTGGCATCGAAGATCGCATTGGCAATCGCCGCCGCACTCGGCACCGAGGCGGATTCGCCAACGCCGAGCGGCGGCTGGTCCTGCCGCGGCAGCATCAGGACGTCGATCTTGGGCACGTCGGGGAAGGGGATGATCGGATAGGCGCCCCATTCGCGCGCCGCCACGGCGCCGCGTTCGAACGAGACCTCCTCCATCAGCGCGCGGCTGGTGGACTGGATCACGTTGCCATGAATCTGGTGGCGCACGCCGTCCGGGTTGATCATCAGGCCGGAATCCTGCCCGGCAACGACGCGGGTCACGCTGACGTCGCCGGTGGTCTTGTTCACCGCGACGTCGGCGACCCAGGCCGACCACGCCGCGCCATAGCCTGGAAATTTGCTGTGGACGTAAAGGGCATAGGCAAAGCCTCGCCCGTGCACGATCTCGCCGTCCTTGTCCTGCCTCACAGGGCGTGGCGTCCAGCCGGCGCGCTCCGCCACGGCATTGACGAGATCAATTGCACGCTGGTCTTTCAGGTAACGCAGGCGATATTCGATCGGGTCGATTCCGGCCTCGGTGGCAGCCTCGTCGATGTAGGATTCGTGCGCAAAGGTGTTCGGCAGCGCGGAGACGCCGCGAAACCAGGATGCGCGCACGATCGGCGGCGTGTCGTGGGCGACGACGCGCATGTGCTCGTAGTCATAGGGCGGGATCGCGGTGCGATCGCCCATCTGGAGCACGGCTGGCTCGGGGGAGATACGGCCGGTGAGCAGCAGCGCCAGTGTGGGCGCGGCGTTCGAGGGATAGCGCGTGGCGAGGTCGTAACCGGCGATGCCGCCGTCGGCATCGAGGCCGCCATTGACGTCGATGAGCTGCGCGGTGCCCTTGGGCTCCCAGGCGTGCTCCTGCTCGCGCGACAGCTGCACGCGCACGGGACGGCCGACCGCGCGCGACAGCAGCAGCGCGTCGGCGGTGACGTCGTCGGCGCAGTTGCGGCCGTAGCAGCCCGCGGCCTCCAGGCGGATGACCTCGATCTCGCTCTCGGGCCGCTCGATCAGGAGCGCAAGGTCGCTGCGCAGCAGGTGCGGGTTCTGCGTGCCCGACCAGACCCGGATATTGCCGTCCTGAAAATCCGCGACCGCGCAGGACGGGCCGATCGAGGCGTGCATCTGATACGGCCAGACATAAGTGCGCTGCATCGGCTTGGCCGCGCCTGATATCGCCGCGCCAACATCGCCCTTGTCGATCAGCGTGCGCGGGGTCGATGGATTGGCGCGCAGCGCGGTCTCGACGTCCGAAAGATCGGTCAGGGTGGGCGTCGGCTTCCAGCTCACCTTGAGCTGCTCCGCCGCGCGGATCGCATTCTCCTCGCGCTCGGCGACGACACCGACGAAATCGCCGATGCGCACCACGGCCACGAGGCCGGGAATGCCGCGGACCGATGCTTCATCGACGCCGATCAGGCTGGTGCCGACGAACGGCCCGGCATCGACGCCGGCATAGGGCGGTCGCACCACGCGGCCGTGCAGCATGCCGGGCACGCGGATGTCGTGGACGAAGGTCAACTCGCCCGTGGCCTTGGCCGGCAGGTCGACGCGCGGGACGGATTGGCCGACGATGGCGTAGTCGCCGACGGGTTTGACCGCGACATCGTCGGCAAGCTCGAGCCGGATCTCTTCGCCGCCGATCAGCTCGCCATAGCTGACGCTGCGGTTGTCGTGTCCGCGCACGAGGCCGTCCTCGATCCTGAGATCGGCCTCCGGCAGCTCCAGCCGCTCCGCCGCGCGCGCGATCAGGAAGTGTCGCGCCTGCGCTGCGGCCTTGCGCAGGGGCACGGCGGTGATCTGGATGGTCTCGCTGGCGATGGTCGCGCCCTGGTTCGGCACCAAGGCGGTGTCGCCGAGCACGATCACGACGCGCGCAAAAGACACGTCCAGCTCTTCGGCGACGATCTGACCGAGTGCCGTGCGAATGCCGGTGCCGAGATCGACATGGCCGTTATAGGCCGTGACCGAACCGTCGGCGGTGATGCGGACGAAGGTCTCGGATGTAACCTCGTCCACGGTGCGGACGACGACGAGCGATCCCGATGACCCGGCTCCGTTCGAAACAGGGGAGGCCATCAGTCAGCCGCCTCGGTGAGCTGGCCCGACGCCCGCATCACGGCGCGCAGGATTTCGACATGGGTGCCGCAGCGGCAGAGATTGTAGCGCAACGCCGCCAGCGCCTCCTGTTCGGTCGGCCGCGGGTTGATCGCGAGCAACGCCTTGGTGGTCATGATCATGCCGTTGAGACAATAGCCGCATTGCGCGGCCTGCTCGTCGATGAAGGCTTGCTGCACGGCATCGGGCTTGTCGCGCGTGCCGAGACCTTCGAGCGTCACGATGTCGCGGCCGGCGCAGCCGCTGACGGGAATGACGCAGGCGCGTGCCGCAGCTCCGTCGATCAGGACAGTGCAGGTGCCGCATTCGCCGAGGCCGCATCCATATTTCGGGCCGTTGAGCGCGAGATCGTTGCGCAGCACGTAGAGCAGCGGCGTCTCCGGCGCCGCATCGATCTCGTGGATCCTGCCGTTCACGGTGAGGCGGATCGGTGTCTGCGTCATCCTGAGGTCCAAGTCTTGGGTCCAAGCCGCATCAAATTCGACATCGCGACGATACCGTTTGTACACAAACGTGCAAGCCATGCATGC
This sequence comes from Bradyrhizobium frederickii, assembly GCF_004570865.1. GTDB lineage: Bacteria > Pseudomonadota > Alphaproteobacteria > Rhizobiales > Xanthobacteraceae > Bradyrhizobium > Bradyrhizobium frederickii. The sequence continues at coordinate 307,092 of NZ_SPQS01000006.1, read as the reverse complement.
CGCAGTGCAGCGCGACTGCCTTGTTAGTGGACAGAGCGGATAGGCAAATGAGGTTTTATGCGGCAGCTGCATCTTTTGCACTGCACCGCCGCTTGACAGCCGGAGGCGACCGCGCGCAACATCGTTCGTATACGAATGATAACCCGCGCCAGCTGGGTCCGACATGGTGACTGAAACGACGAGCGCCGCCATCGACAAGATCCGCTGCGATGCGTGTCCGGTGATGTGCTATATCAAGCCGGGCGCGGCGGGTGCCTGCGACCGCTATGCCAACCACGACGGCAAGCTCGTCCGCGTCGATCCGCACGTGATCCTGGAGCGCACCGTCTCGCATGGTGGCAAGCTGGTTCCGTTCAGCCGCACCGAAGACTGGGACGGCAAGATCGTCCACGAGCCCTCGACCTTCGTCACCGCGATCGGTGCGGGCACGACCTACCCCGATTACAAGCCGGCGCCCTTCATCGTCTCCGCCGAGGTCGACGGTGTCGACATGGTGACCGTGGTCACCGAGGGCATCTTCTCCTATTGCGGGATCAAGGTGAAGATCGACACCGACCGCTATCTCGGGCCGGAGACCGCGACCGTGCGCGCCCAGGGTGAGGCGGTCGGCCACGTCACCACCAGCGAATACGGCTCGCAGATGCTGTCGTTGGGCGGCGTGCATCATCTCACCGGCGGCTCCAAGAAGGAGGGCCGCGTCACCTGCGACACGCTGATGGACCTCGCCAATTGCAAGGCGGTCGAGCTCACCATCGACGGCGGCGCCACCGTGGTGGTGCAGGCCGGGCAGCCGCCGATCGTCAACGGCATGAAAGAAGAGCGCATGCGCGTCGGCTGCGGCTCGGCGACGATCGGCATGTTCGCCAAGCAATGGCACGGCAAGGTGGATGAAGTCGTCGTGGTCGACGACCACATCACCGGCGTGCTGAGCGAGCACCAGGCCGGTAAGCTGCTCGATATCGCCGACACCGGCATCAAGATGAAGGGACGGCGCTCGACGCCGGGCCGCTATTTCCAGGTCGCCGATCCCGGCACGGGGTGGGGCGGCACCAACATTTCCGATCCGCTGGCGATCCTGGGGCCGTTCGATGCCAAGGAGGCAAGACCCGGTCTGACCATGCTGATGGTCTCCACGACCGGTGAGCACTCGTCCTATTACGTGCTCGACGAGGCCTTGAAGCCGGTCGAGACCGAGATGCCGGCCGATCTGAAGTTCTCGGTCGAGCGCATCCAGGAGAATTGCGAGCCCGCGCTGTGCACCGTGCTGTTCATGGCCGGCGCGGGCGGCTCGCTGCGCGCCGGCGTCACCGACAATCCGGTGCGCTTGACGCGCTCGGTGAAGGACGCGCTGACGCGCGTCACCAGCGGCGGTGCGCCGGTCTATGTCTGGCCCGGCGGCGGCATCACCTACATGGTCGATGTGACGCAGATGCCGGCGGGCGCGTTCGGCTACGTTCCGACCCCCGCGCTGGTCGCGCCGATCGAGTTCACGATGAAGCTGTCTGATTACGCCGCGCTCGGCGGCCACATGGATTACGTGAAGCCGCTGTCCGAAGTGCAGAACGGCGACGATGTGCGGCAGCTGCCGTGGCAGAACCCGATCCCTGGGCCACGGGCATGACGAGGCTGCCGCAAATCGCATTGCTGTCTGACGGCCGGCGGCTGCATTTGCAGGATGGACCGATCGACCTGATCATCGAGGCGAGGGGGCGTGCGGACGCGGTCCGTGCGGCCTATGAGGCCGCGGCGCAGCGGTTCACCGGATTGCTCGACGAGCTCTGCGCGGAGCTGCCGGTGCTGCGCGCGGCGGCCGCGGCGCGGACCTCGCTGAGGGGCGTGGTGGCGCGCCGGATGCACGCGGCGGTCGCGCCCTTTGCCGCTGATGGCTTCATCACGCCGATGGCCGCCGTTGCCGGCAGCGTGGCGGAGGAGATTCTCGGCGCCATGCTGGGTGCTGCGGCGCTCGATCGCGCCTATGTCAACAATGGCGGCGACATCGCATTTCATCTCGGCAGAGGCGAGCATTTTTCGATTGGCCTGATGGATCGTCCCGACCGTGACGGCGTCATGCGCGCCATGCGGGTCGATGCGGATGACCGGGTGCGGGGCGTCGCGACCAGCGGACGCCACGGCCGCAGCTTTTCGCTCGGGATTGCCGATGCGGTAACGGTGCTGGCTGCAACGGCGTCACAGGCCGATGCCGCGGCGACGGTCATCGCCAATGCCGTCGATCTTCCGGGGCATCCTGCCATCGTCAGGCAACCGGCCTGCGAGCTTCAGCCCGACAGCGATCTCGGCGCGCGTCTTGTCACCCGGCATGTCGGTGAATTGTCACAGAATGAGATCGCAGCCGCCCTCGAATCTGGCGCGGAATGTGCACGTCAATTGTTCGATCGCGGCTTGATCGAGGGTGCCGTATTGCAGCTTTGTGGTGATATGCTTGTCATCGGACCTAAGGATATAGAAGAGCAACGAACGCGCCCGCGTCTGCCGGAGAACGCGGTCTGTGCCTGAACAGGGAAGCGAACCATGAGCGCGATCATCCGCAAGATCGTCACCGTCGTCGAAGAGACGCAGATGGAGATGGGGCGCCCGGTCTCGCCGCCGACCCGGCGTGCGGCTGCGATTGCTGTCATCGAAAATCCTTTCGCGGGACAATATGTCGAGGATCTCTCGCCGCTGATCGCGATCGGCGAGGAGCTGGGCGAACTTTTGTCGAAGCGTGCGGTGGCTGCTCTCGGGATCGATGGCGCCAAGGCGCAGAGCTATGGCAAGGCCGCGGCCGTCGGGGAGAACGGTGAGTTGGAGCATGCCGCCGCGATCCTGCATCCGAAAATGGGGGCGCCGGTGCGTAAAGTCCTGAGCAAGGGCGCGGCGCTGATCCCGTCGTCGAAGAAGCGCAGCGGGCCGGGCACGACGCTCGACATCCCGCTGGGGCACAAGGATGCGGCCTTCGTGCGCAGCCATTTCGACGGCATGGAAGTGCAGATCAACGATGCGCCGCGCGCCAACGAGATCATGGTCGCCGTCGCCGTCACCGACAGCGGCCGTCCGCTGCCGCGCGTCGGCGGGCTCACGGTCGCGGAGATCAAGGGCGAGGACGGTCTGAGATAGGGTTTGAAACCGGGGAGGCGGGCACAGCTTCCCCGACAAAGTCACGCTGAAGACGTCAAGAGTTCAAAAACTGGAGGTTGGGATGCGAGCGAGAAACACTTTTGTGGGAGCGGCCTTCGCGCTTCTGGCGGGCGGCATGGCACATTCGGCGCTGGCGCAGGACATCAAGATCGGCGAGATCAACAGCTATTCGCTGCTGCCGGCGTTCACCGAGCCCTATCGTAAGGGCTGGCAGCTCGCGGTCGAGGAGGTCAACGCAGCCGGCGGCATCAACGGCAAGAAGCTCGTCGTCATCTCCAAGGACGATGGCGGCAAGCCGGCGGACGCGCAGACCGCGGCCAACGAGCTGGTGTCGAGCGAAGGGGTTGCGATGCTCGCCGGCACGTTCCTGTCCAATATCGGCCTTGCCGTCAGCGACTTCGCCAACCAGAAGAAAGTGTTCTTCCTCGCGGCCGAGCCGCTGACGGACGCCATCACCTGGTCGAAGGGCAACAAATACACCTTCCGCCTGCGCCCCTCCAATTACATGCAGGCCGCGATGCTGGTGGAAGCCGCCAGCAAGCTGCCGGCCAAGCGCTGGGCGACGATCGCGCCAAATTACGAGTATGGCCAGTCCGCGGTCGCGGTGTTCAAGAAGCTGATGTCGGAGAAGCGTCCGGACATCCAGTGGGTCGACGAGCAATGGCCGCCGCAGGGCAAGATCGACGCGGGTCCCGTGGTGCAGGCCGTTGCCGCCGCCAACCCGGAAGCGATCCTCAACGTCACCTTCGGCGCCGACCTCGTCAAGCTCGTGCGTGAAGGCAACACCCGCGGCCTGTTCAAAGGGCGCGAGGTCGTCTCGTTCCTGACCGGCGAGCCCGAATATCTCGATCCGCTGAAGGACGAGACGCCCGAGGGGTGGATTGTCACCGGCTATCCCTGGTACTCGATCAAGACGCCCGAGCATGACGCGTTCCTGAAGGCCTACCAGGCCAAGTACAACGATTATCCGCGCCTCGGCTCGATCGTCGGCTACCAGACCATCAAGTCGGCGGCCGCCATCCTGGCCAAGGCCGGCTCGAGCGATCCGGAGAAGCTGATCGCCGCGGCCGAAGGCCTCTCCGTGCCGTCGCCGTTCGGCGAGATCACCTTCCGCAAGATCGATCACCAGTCGACACTCGGTGCCTTCGTCGGCAAGACCGCGCTGAAGGACGGCAAGGGCGTGATGGTGGATTCGTCCTACAAGAAGGGAGCGGACTATCTGCCTGGTGACGCCGAAGTCGAGAAGCTGCGGCCGAAGGATTGATCTTTTATCTCTCCCTCTCCCCGCTCTTCGCGGGGAGAGGGTCGGGGTGAGGGGCTCTCTCCACGCCCCGCGCTGGTGGAGAGAGCCCCTCACCCGGATCGCAAGGGCGATCCGACCTCTCCCCGCGAAGAGCGGGGAGAGGTGAAACTCAGACCCAACCCGGACCGCCGATGGCCTTTTACGTCGTACAGTTTCTGACCGGTCTCGCCAGCGCGGCGTCGCTGTTCCTGGTGGCCTCGGGCCTGTCGATCATCTTCGGCGTGACGCGGATCGTGAATTTCGCGCATGGCGCCTTCTACATGATCGGCGCCTACATCGCCTTTACGCTCACCGAGCGGCTTTCGGGTGCGTTTGGGTTCTGGGGCAGCATCGTGCTGGCCGCGCTGGCCGTGGCGATGATCGGCATCATCGTCGAGATGGTGCTGCTCCGCCGCATCTATCACGCACCCGAGCTGTTCCAGCTGCTCGCGACCTTCGGCCTGACCTTGATGGTGGAGGACCTCGTGGTGCTGGTCTGGGGGCCCGACGATCTCGTCGGCCGCCGCGCGCCGGGCTTCAAGGGCGCCATCGATTTCTTCGGCCAGAACATCCCGAGCTACGATCTGTTCCTGATCGTGCTCGGGCCGGTCGTGCTCGGCATCCTCTGGCTGCTGTTTCAGCGCACGCGATGGGGCGTCCTGGTGCGTGCCGCGACGCAGGACCGAGACATGGTCGCAGCCCTCGGCGTCAATCAGAAATGGCTGTTCACATCGGTGTTCGCGGTCGGCGTCTTCCTCGCCGCCCTCGGCGGCGCCCTCCAGATCCCGCGCGATGCCGTGCATCACGCCATGGATCTGCGCATCATCGTCGAGGTCTTCGTCGTCGTGGTGATCGGCGGCCTCGGCAGCATCATCGGGGCCTTCGTCGCGGCGGTGCTGGTCTCCGAGCTCAATGCCTTCGGCATCCTGATCTTCCCGAAGATCTCCATCATCCTGGTCTTCCTGGTGATGGCGGTGGTGCTGATTGTGCGCCCCTGGGGCCTGTTCGGAAAGCCGGAGGCTCCCGCGCGCAAGACGCCGGGGCTCACCGTCAATCCGTGGCGGCCGTTGACGTCGAACGAGCGGCTCGCCGCGCTTGCGGCGCTGGTCATCGCGGCGACGCTACCGCTGTTCGCCGGCAATTACGCGCTGACCGTTGGCTCGGAGATCGCGATCTTCGTGATCTTCGCCGTCTCCTTGCATTTCCTGATGTCGGTCGGCGGGCTGGCGTCATTCGGCCACGCCGCCTATTTCGGCCTCGGCGCCTATGGCATCGCATTCCTTGCCAAGATGGCGGGGCTGCCGATGGTCGTCTGCCTCTTGCTCGGGCCGCTGCTCGGCTGCATGGGCGCCGCGGTATTCGGCTTCTTTGCCGTGCAGCTCTCCGGTGTCTACTTTGCGATGCTGACGCTGGCTTTCGCGCAGATCGTCTGGTCGATCGCGTTCCAATGGGTGAGCGTGACAGGCGGCGACAACGGCATTTTGGGCGTCTGGCCGGAAAAGTGGGCGGCGAGCCCGTCGCACTTCTATTGGCTGGCGCTCGGCGTTGCGGCGCTGGTGACCATCGCGCTGCGGGCCATGGTGTTCTCGCCATTCGGCTACGCGCTTCGTGCCACGCGTGACTCGCTGCTGCGCAGCGAAGCGATCGGCATCGACGCCAAGCGCATCCAGTGGACGGCGTTCGTGATCGCAGGCACGACCGCCGGCATCGGCGGTGCGCTGTTCGCTTACCTCAAGGGCAGCGTCTTCCCTGACAATCTCGGCATCTCGCTGTCGGTCGACGCGCTCGTCATGGTGCTGCTCGGCGGCGTCGAGACGGTGTCGGGCGCGGTGATCGGTGCCATCGTCTACAAGGCGCTCAACATCTGGCTGGTCAGCCAGACCGATTTGTCGAAGCTCGTGCTCGGCGGCTTCATCATGCTGATCGTCGTCGTCTTCCCCAAGGGCATCGTCGGCATGCTGGAAACGTTGGCGCAGCGCCGCAAGAAGGCGCCGCCGCCGGCCTCACCTCTGCTTGCCAAGCCGATCGAGTCTGCCGAATGAGCGTTGCACCCCCACTTCTTGCGGTCGAAGGTCTGAGCAAATCCTATGGCGGCATCCACGCCGTGCGCGGCGTCTCGTTCTCGCTGCGTGCCGGTGAAATCCTGGCGCTGATCGGGCCGAACGGCGCGGGAAAGAGCACCTGCTTCGACATGCTCAACGGCCAGAACAAGCCCGATACCGGCCATGTTCGCCTGCTCGGTGAAGAGATCACGGCCAGGAAACCGCGCGATGTCTGGCGGCTCGGCGTCGGGCGCACCTTTCAGATCACCGCGACCTTCGCCACCATGACCGTGCGCGAGAACGTGCAGGTCGCGCTGATCTCGCACGGGAGGCAGCTGTTCAATCTGTTCGGCTCGGCACCCAAGTTCGACCGCGACGAAGCCGGCCGGCTGCTCGAGCTGGTCGGCATGGGCGGCTATGCGGATCGCCCCTGCGGCGAGCTCGCCTATGGCGACCTCAAGCGACTCGAGCTTGCGGTCGCGCTCGCCAACCAGCCGAAGCTGCTCCTGATGGACGAGCCGACCGCCGGCATGGCGCCGCGCGAGCGCGTCGATCTGATGCGGCTCACGGCGCAGATCGCGCGGGAGAAATCGATCGGCGTGCTCTTCACCGAGCACGACATGGACGTGGTGTTCGAGCATGCCGACCGCATCATCGTGCTCAACCGCGGCACGCTGATCGCCGAGGGCTCGCCGGCCGAGGTGCGCGGCAATCCGCAGGTGCAGGCAGTCTATCTCGGCGAGGGCCTCGTCTACGATGCCCGCCACCGCGAGGGAACCTCGGCATGAAGCTCACGGTGCAAGACCTCAACAGCCATTATGGCCCGGCGCATATCCTGTTCGACATCGGCTTCGAGGTCGGTGAGGGTGAGGTGGTGGCATTGCTTGGGCGCAACGGCGCGGGCAAGTCGACCACCTTCCGCTCGATCGTCGGCCTCGTCGCACAGCGAACCGGCCGCATCGTGTTCGAGGGCAAGGATGTCTCGGCAAAGCCGACCCACGAGATCGTGCGCGAGGGGCTCGGCTACGTGCCGGAGGAGCGACGTATCTTCACCGATTTGACGGTTGAAGAGAATCTCGAAGTCGGCAAGCAGCCGAAGCGTGCGAACGCGCCGGACTGGACCCGCGAAAAGCTGTTCGCGCTGTTTCCCAATCTGGGTGAGATGAAGAACCGACCGGGCGGCCGCATGAGCGGCGGCGAGCAGCAGATGCTCACCATTGCCCGCACGCTGATGGGCAATCCCTCGCTGGTACTGCTCGACGAGCCCTCGGAAGGCCTGTCGCCGAAGATCGTGGAGCAGATGGTGGATGCCATCCTGACCATGAAAAAGGAGGGCGTCAGCATCGTCGTCTCCGAGCAGAATCTGCACTTCGCGCGCTTGATCTCGGATCGCGCCTATATCATCGAGCGCGGCCGCATCTGCTTCGGCGGCACCATGGCCGAGCTCGACGCGCGTCCTGATATCCGCGACGCGCATCTGTCGTTGTGAGGGCAAAGGGAAGGGCTGCGAGCGGATGGCGAGAAGCGTCACGGCGAAGAAGAACATCAAACCGGCAAAACCGCCTTACGTGCTCGACGAGCAGGTCGGCTTCATCCTGCGCCAGGTCTGGCAGCGCCACAGCTCGATCTTCGCCCGCGATATCGGCACCAATCTGACGCCGACGCAATGGGCGGCGCTGTCCAAGCTCGCCGAGACCGGTCCGTGCTCGCAGAATCAGCTCGGCCGCCTGACCGCGATGGATGTCGCCACCATCAAGGGCGTGATCGACCGCCTCACGGCGCGCGGCCTGACCGAGACCAGTCAGGACCCCGAGGATGGACGGCGTCTGCTGGTGAGTCTGACGCGGGCCGGCCAGCAGCTCGCGGAGAAGGTCGCGCCGAATGCACTGGCGATCACCCGCGAGACCCTGGCGCCGCTCGACGCCAAGGAGCGCGAGACGCTGATGGCGCTGCTCAACAAGCTGCGGTAACCACGGTGCCGTAGGGTGGGCAAAGCGACTTGTCCGCCGTAGCTCGCAGAGCGAAGGCGGGAGCATGCCCACCATCTCTCTCAATCAGTAAAAGATCGTGGGCACGGCGCTTCGCCCCTTTCCCATCCTTCAGTTGAACAAGGAGCGCAGATCTATGCGCGTCGTGAAGTTCCAAAAGAGTGCCGTTCTCAACGTTTATGTCTTGCCCGGCCATTTGGCGCGGTAGCGGATTTCGCTGCCGTCAGCGAGCCGCCGCCACGTTCCGAACTCCGGCGTATGCGGCGCACGGGCCGTCAAGTCGATCGGGTAGATCCGGGTCGGCTGGCCCTGGATGCTCACAGCGAGTTGACGGTGCGAGGTTCGAAAGGCGAGTTCAACTTCGCCTGCGATGACGGGCTGGTCGCCGTCGCGATGGAAGGCGGCCGGGGTCAATTCGGCGGGCATGGTGTTGAGGTCGGTCTGCAATTCGATGGTGATGCCCTGTGCTGATGCCGGCACCGTTACTCCTGCCGGAAAACGGACCTCGAACACGAGAAGAGGATTGGCCGCGTTCGGATTGAGCCACGGCGTCGCGGTCGCATAGGCGTAGGCGAGGTAAGTGGCGGCAGCTGCGACGCAGAAGAGTGCGACGATACCAAGGGATTTCAGACTGGTGCGGGCGACGCTTCCGTTGCTTGCGTCCGTCTCTGGGCGCGTCACCAGCCAGCTTGCGAGCACCGCGCCGGCGATTGCGCCGATGGGGGAGTAAACGAACAGTCCCAGCAGACCCGATGTGATCGGGTCCGCCCGGTTGCCGAAATCGAAAAAGGACAACAGCACAAAAGTGGCGATATAGCCCGCCACCGCGCCGGCAACGCCGACGGCTATTCGCGATGAGCTTTTCATGTCTCCCTCGATGGTCCAGCAATGAACTGCCGCCGCCGAGGGCTGCCTGCGTTAGACGCAGCAGGCCGCAAACTTGTTCAAACCCTTCGAGGGACGATGCGGAGCGGTTGGTCGCTCCGCCCGGGCCTACTTCGCCACCACTTCCGGCACTTTCCCCGCCGGCGGCGTATTGCGGCTGCGCTGGGTGCGCACGATGCCGTCGATGATGGTCATGCCGATGCCGGGGAGGTCGCCGAGCTGGACGCTCTCCAGGATGTTCTTGCCGGGCGAGTGCTGCGCCTTGTCCATGATGACGAAGTCGGCGGAGCGGCCGACCTCGATCAGGCCGCAATCGAGCTGCCGCATCCGCGCGGTGTTGCCGGTGGCGAGACAGAACGCGATCTCGGCCGGCAGCTCGCCGAGCGAGGACAGCATCGAGACCATGCGCAGGATGCCGAGTGGCTGCACGCCGGAGCCGGCGGGCGCGTCGGTGCCGAGGATGACGCGGTGCAGGTCGCCCATCTCGCGCGCGGTGCGCAGCGTGAACAGCGCCGAGCGCTCGTTACCGTTGTGCACGAGCTCGAGCCCGCGCTTGCAGCCCTCGCAGATGCAGCGGATCTGGTCGTCGGGCAGCGCCGTGTGGCCGCCGTTGATGTGGCCGACCACGTCGGTGTCGGCCTCCAGCACCACGTCCTTGTCGATCAGGCCGGAGCCGGGGATCGAGGGGCCGCCGGTGTGGATCGTGCTCTGGATGCCGTATTTGCGCGCCCAGCCCACCATCTTGCGCGCGGTCGGGCCGTCCTTGACGCCGCCGAGACCGACCTCGCCGAGCAGCTTGACGCCGTTCGCGGCCATCTCCTTGAAGTCTTCCTCGACCATCTCGCATTCGATCACCGGCGCGCCGGCGTGAACCTTCACGCCGCCGGGACGCAAGGTCCAGAACGCGCGCTGGGCGAATACCGCCATGGCCTTCAGGCCGACCACGTCGCGGGGGCGGCCGGGCATGTGCACTTCGCCGGCGGAGATCATGGTGGTGACGCCGCCGTGGAGGTAGCTGTCGATCCAGTTGATCTGGTTCTGGCGCGGCGTCCAGTCGCCGGCGACGGGGTGAACGTGACTGTCGATCAGGCCCGGCGCCACCGTGGTGCCCTGGGCGTCGACGATGGTGGTCGCGCCCTCGATGTCGACGTCCTTGAAGCGGCCGATCGCGGTGATCTTGCCGTTTTCGGCGACGATGGTGTCGCCGTCCAGGATCGGCTTTTCCAGGGCGCCGGACAGGATCAGGCCGATATTCCGGATCACGAGCTTCGAGGGTCCGGTGGCCTGGGGTGCGTCATGCGCCATGGAAGGGGCTCCTTATTCCTAACTGCAACGCTTTCGATCTTGGGCAGCCTTGACCCCGGGATCAAGCAGGATTATTCATTAGTATACGAATGATCGTGTACAAACGACGCATAGCTGGACCGCCTCGAACCGCAATTGACGCGACAGGGAAGGTGAGATGAGCAATTTCAATCAGGAAAGCGTTTTGAGCGTCCACCACTGGACCGACACGCTGTTCTCCTTCAAGACCACCCGCAGCCCGACCTTCCGCTTCCGCAACGGAGAGTTCACCATGATCGGGCTCAAGGTCGGCGAGAAGCCGCTGCTGCGGGCCTACAGCGTCGCCAGCGCCAACTACGAGGACACGCTGGAGTTCTTCTCGATCAAGGTGCCGGACGGACCGCTGACCTCGCGCCTCCAGCACCTGAAGGAAGGCGACGAGATCATCGTCAGCCGCAAGGCCACCGGCACGCTGGTGATCGACAATCTGGAGGAGGGGCGCAACCTCTACCTCATCGGCACCGGCACCGGCCTTGCGCCGTTCCTGAGCGTGATCAAGGACCCCGAGACCTACGAGCGGTTCGAGAAGGTGGTGCTGCTGCATGGCTGCCGGCACGTCAAGGAGCTCGCCTATGGCGAGATGATCACGCAGACCCTGCCGAAGGACGAGCTGATCGGCGAATACATCCGCGAGCAGCTGATCTATTATCCGACCGTGACCCGCGATCCCTTCCGCAATCGCGGCCGCATCACCGACCTGATCACCTCGGGCAAGCTGTTCACCGATATCGGCCTGCCGGTGCTGGAAGCGGCCCATGACCGCGTCATGATCTGTGGCAGCCCCGCGCTGGTGGCGGACACCCGCGTGCTCCTCGGCGAGCGCGGTTTCGTCGAGGGCAATCACGGCGAGCCGGCCCAATTCGTGGTCGAAAAGGCCTTCGCCGAGCGTTAAGTCCGCAGAAAGACCGTATTTTCGCCCTCGGGTGGGCGTTGCGGCGCCGATTCGGCGCTTGATACACTGTGGGAGCGAATCAGCGGAGTTCCCACATGGTTGCGGACAGCGACAGCAACATCGCCTGGCACCGGGTTCAGTTGAAGAAGAATCGCGCCGAGTTGAAGGCGCTCGAGACCGCGCGCTTCACGATGGGGGAGATCGCCTCGTCGAAGCGCAACGGCCAGACTCAGAAAGCGGTCGCGGAAATCAAGCGCAAGATCGCGCAGTCCGAGCGCGTGATCGCCGATTACGACAAGCGCACACGCCGTCCGCTCGCAACCGACCTGCAGAGTCTCAGCAAGGGCAGTTGGAGCCATTGGGACGCCTATACGCAACAGCAGCGCAAGACGGGGCAGCGTTCGCCGGAACGCGGATAGACGCGTTTCGTTTCCGAAGGGGAAAGGCCCCTTGCGCCGGCCGCGCCGCGCACCATCTGGGTGAGACGCCAGCAATCAGTCCGGTGATCCCATGATTGTGCGCCTCGATTTCACCAGCGAGGCCTTCTTTCGCGATCCGCCCAAGTCCATCGCGACGTTGCGCATGTCCGGGCCCGTGGTCGCGACACGATTCCCTCTCGTCGGCGACGTCTGGGTCACCACGACCCATGACGCTGCCGCGCAGGTCCTGAAGGACAGCGCGACCTTCACGTTGCGAAAGGAAGATGGCGACGTCGCCGGTCTGCGCTGGTGGATGCCGCGATACGTCAGGACCATGGCCAACAACATGCTGACGATGGACGAGCCGGATCACACCCGGCTGCGCAGCATCGTGGATGAGGCCTTTCGCCGCCGCGCGATCGTCGCTATGGAGCCCCGCATCCGCGCCATCGCCGACGGTCTCGCGGACGAGCTGTTCTCGGCAGGAAGTCCGGCCGATCTCGTCCAGCGCTACGCACGCATCCTGCCGCTCGCGGTGATCTCGGAGTTGCTCGGGTTGCCGTTGGCCGATCGTCCTCGCTTCATCGCCTGGGCCAATACGATGTCTTCGCTGACCAATGTCGTCAGCTTCTTCCGCCTGCTGTTCGCGTTCCGCAAGATGCGTGCCTATCTGGGCCGACAATTGCAGGTCGCGCGCGAACGGGGCGGCGAGGGCCTGATCGCAGAGCTGGTCCAGGTCGAGCGCGAGGGCGGCCAGATCACGCCGGATGAAATGGTCTCGATGGTCTTTCTGCTGCTCGCGGCGGGGTCGGAGACCACCACCCATCTCATCAGCGGCTCCGCTTACGAGCTCCTCAGAAGTCCGGACTTGCGCGATTGGCTGGAGCAGGACTGGAGCCGCGTCGGGCTCGCCGTCGAGGAGTTCCTGCGCTTCGTCTCGCCAGTGCAGTTCTCCAAGCCGCGCTATGTCCGACAGGATGTCGTGGTCGAAGGCGTACGTCTGAACAAGGGCGATCGTGTCATGGCGATGCTCGCCGCCGCAAACATGGATCCGGCGATCCATGAGCGCCCGGAGCGGCTCGATCTCGAACGCAAGCCGAACCGTCACGTCTCGTTCGGAACAGGAATCCATTTCTGCCTCGGCCATCAACTCGCGCGCATCGAGGCGGCCTGCGCGCTGGAAGCGCTGTTCGTACGATGGCCGAAACTTGGACTGGCGGTCGATCCCGCCGAGGTCCACTGGCGCAAGCGGCCGGGCTTGCGTGCGATCGCGAAACTTCCCGTGACAGAGACGCGTGGAACACCGGCGACTGCACGCAGAGAAGCGAGCATCGATCGTTCCCTCACCGCCGCCGGCTGACTCACGAGCGTCCCTTCGGAAAATCTTCTTCGCGCGCAATCGATCAGGAACGGTGTGCCGTTCGTCCTGTTGTCACTGGCACATCGGACTCGACGACGGGTTCCACGGCCGTCGACGTCGCAGGACGATGTCTGAACTGGAGACAAGATCATGACCAGCAAGATGCCACCTGTTCCGCCGGACAATCAGAGCCGCAAGGGAACCGGCGACAGTAAGAAAATGTCCGCCGATCAGGCGCCGCACGGCCAGCAGCGCGCGCAAAATCCGGACCAGCAGGGACAGCAGGGCAACATCAAGCAGAACACGACCAATCAAGGCTATCAGCAGGATCGTTAAGGAGGGCGGCATTCATGTCGACATCCACCAAGACACCGAACAGCATTCGCCAGGGCGGACCCGGCGCATCACACGAGAACGCCAAGGCGCCGTTGCAGGTGAAGAAGCCGCCTGCGGATGATTCACAGCGTAGCCACAGCCGCGTCTCTGGTGGCGGAGGCGAGCACGACTCCCATCACACGCACGACGAGGCAGGCAAGGGCGGAGGCAGGTGAAGACTGGAGGTCTCGAATGCAGGGCAGAAAGACCCACGAGCAGCAGGTTCGTATCCTCGAGCGCAAACCCGATGTTCCGGACGCGCGCGAGCTCGATCAGGCCATCGGTCACAATCCGGAAGACGCGGCAGTCCGTCGCGCGCGGCCCGAAGCACGGCACAGCGAATTTCCGGTAAGCCGCGGCGGCCTCAACCAGGAGAGCGACCACAACAAGCACAACGATTCCGGCCAGAGCGGCCACAAGCCGCCGAAACCGACGCCGGCGCAACAGAAGCACTAGACTTCGGAAGATCACTGCAAGAGGAGAAACCGATGCCAGGTGGGCACGGCAGCAAGACGCATTTCAGATCCGGCATGCATGGCAAGGGCGACGGCACCGGCGGCCTGACCGACGTGCCGAAGGACATGATCGGCGACAACATGGTCCTGTCCAACCGCGACAAGAAGCAGCATTCGAACATTCGCGGCATGGACGGCAAGACCATCCAGACCGAACAATATCAGGACCACGCCGCCAACCGGCTCGACGAGAAGCCGGAGACCGACGAGTCCTAAGAGCGTTCCTCCCGACCAACTCGCGGACCGGTGCTCAGCCGGTCCGCTTCTTTGTGGGGCGCGAGGTCGCGTTCCCAGCCGAACACGGAGCGGCCGTCGAGATCGGGCGAGGCGGCGCGCTCGCCGGCGATGTGGGCCTCCACCGAAGGCCCGCGCGCAGTCCGCTCCAGTCGCCGTGCCTGATCGTCGAGTCGTTTCATCGCCTGCATCTCTTCCTCCCGCCCGAGCTTGGCGCTCTGGATCGCGCCCTTCAGCACGCGGATGGTCTCGTCATAGACCTTGATCGGCACGGGATAGGGATGCCGGTCCTTGCCGCCATGGGCGAGCGAAAAACGCGCGGGGTCCGCGAAGCGATAGGGCGCGCCGTGCACGACCTCTGCGACCATCGCCAGCGAGCGCACGGTGCGGGCGCCGACGCCGGGGGTCAGCAGCAATTCCGGAAAGTCGATTGGGCCGCGCTCGGCTGCCGCGGCCAGCGTGCCGTGCAGGCGTCGCGCGAATACGTCCTTCGGCCTGACGTCGTGATGCGTCGGCATGATCAGATGCGGCAGCATGGCCTGTGCCGGCTCGGACACAGTCCCGACAAGCCGTTCGAATTCCAAGACGGTGCGATCGGGACCGAGATCACCCAGGAGATCGAGCTGCGCGCTGCGTGAGATCTCGGCGCGATGGTCGGTGAGATTGACGATCTGGCCCTGTTGCGGGCCGTCGATCGCGCTATGCGGCGTGTCGACGAAGCTCTTCAGCGCCTCGGAATGCCAGTGATAGCGGCGGGCCTGGCGCTTGTCGCCGTTCTTGCCCTGCTGCACCACCGTCCATTTGCCGTCGGCGGTGACGAAGAAGCCGTGGAGGTAGAGGTCGAAACCGTCCTGCACGGCCGCGCTGTCGACCTTCGCCACCAGGCGGCTGGCGCGGGTCAGCTTTGCGCCGTCGAATCCGACGCGGTCGGCGAGTTGCATCAGCTCGTCCGGTGTCTTGCGCGAATGCTGGCCTCGGCCGCCGCAGACGTAAATCCCGAGCTCGTCCTGAAGCGGCCCCAGCCCGCGCTTCAACGCGCCGATCACGGAGGTCGTGATCCCTGAGGAGTGCCAGTCCATTCCCATGACGGCACCGAACGACTGGAACCAGAACGGATGGGATAGCCGCTGCAGAAATGCATCGCGGCCATAATGATGCACGATCGCCTGCGTGACGATCGACCCGAGGGAGGCCATGCGGCTTGTAAGCCAGGGCGGAACCCGGCCGGTGTGCAAGGGAAGATCGGCGCTGCCGCTACGTCGAGTCATGAGCGTCCCAAATTAGCCCAGTTCGGCAGCACTTGCACCTATGGAATGCTGCATTGCACAGAGCGGGGGGAGCGAAGCCGGCCGAGAGGCGTTGAGCCGGCTACCGCAGAGCAACGTGGGGAAAAGCGATGCATTGGCAGGCCTTGATGGCCGACATCGACAGGATGTTCGGCTGGATACCGTCATGGTTCATCGGTCTCAGCCTCGTTGCGGGAGCAATCCTCCTTGCCCTGTCGTTTTACCGGATTGCCAAATGGCTGCTTAACCGCGCCTTTGGAACCCGCCTTCCAATGCTGAGCGTCTTCATCGAGCGGACCTCCGGCCCGGCCCAGCTGGCGCTGTGCCTGGCGGCCGTCGCCTTGGTCCTGCCGCTCGCGCCGCTCGACGACACGATCCGCACGCCGATGATGCGCCTGTTCGTCGTCGCCGTCATCGCCCTGATCGGCTGGATCTCGATCAGGATCGTCGACATGAGCGCGGCGCGCTACCTGCAGAATTTTCGCGATGTCACCGAGAATTTCGTCGCGCGCAAGCACGTCACGCAGGTCCGCGTGTTCAAGCGCGTCACCGACACCATCATCGTCGTCATCACGGTGTCCACCGCGCTGATGACGTTCGATTCCGTCCGGCAATACGGCGTCAGCCTGTTCGCCTCGGCAGGTGCTGCCGGTATCATCGTCGGCCTTGCGGCGCGCCCGCTGCTGAGCAATCTGATCGCGGGCTTGCAGATCGCGATCACCCAGCCGATCCGCATCGAGGACGCGGTGATCATCGAGAACGAGTGGGGCTGGGTCGAGGACATCGCCTCGACCTATGTCGTGATCCGGCTGTGGGACTGGCGCCGCATGGTGGTGCCGCTGTCCTATTTCATCGAGAAGCCGTTCCAGAACTGGACTCGCGACACCGCATCCCTGATCGGAGTGATCGCGCTTCATGTCGATTACCGTGCCGACGTTCCGCGCATTCGGCGTTGGCTGGAGGAGGCGGTGAAGCAGTCCAAGCTCTGGGACGGGGCCGTCGTCAATCTTCAAGTCATCGACGCGGATTCGCGCACCATCGAGCTGCGCGCGCTGGTCAGCGCACGGAACGCGCCGCAATCCTGGGATCTGCGCTGCGAGATCAGGGAAAAGCTCGTGGCCTTCATTCGCGACGAGATGCCGGAAGCGCTGCCGCGCGATCGCGCGATCCTGATCCCGTCGGCCGACGACGATGGCGATCTGCTCCAGCGCGTGGCGCTACGAGAGAAGGCGCGGGCGGGCGCGCGCAATTGACTCTCCGCGCGATCAGCCGGCGCCGACCATTGCCGCGTCGGCCGGCCCCTCCGTGCGCGGTCGCCGCTTGCGCAGCGTTCGCCGCGCCCAGATCAGGAGGCCGGTCGACAGCAGGGTCAGCAGCGCGATCGACGTCACGAAGTTGAGTGGCGCGGCGATCAGGGCCGACCAGTTTCCCTCATGGATCAGGCGTGGCCAGTTGCGCGGCAGGGGGGCGACCTCGGACGACGTGACCGCATAGGCGCGCAGCTCGCCGCCGTCGTAAAGTCTCGCCATCATGCGGCCGCCGCGCGTGCCGATCGAGATCACATGCGACAGCTCGTGCGAGGCTGCGACCATGCGGATCGCGTCCGGCAGGGCCAGAGGGCGGCCGGCTGCGGCCGGAGCAGCGCCACTCTGGAATGTCAGGCCGAACGCCATGCACAGGCCGGTCAGCGGACTGAGCAGGATCAGCGGCAGCGTGAACCAGGCGGTCCCCTTATGCCATCCCGACAGCGTGTTGCGCAGCCGCGGCAATCCCATGACGATGCCGAGCAGCATGATGATCACCATGGCCAGCGTGGACGCCGTCACCAGCCAGGCCTGTCCCATGAGACGTTCATGCGTGAACCGCGCCCAGAGGAAGACATTGGACAGGGTCGACCCCGCCGAGATGGCTTCGCCGGTTGCAAGATCGATCGCCGGCACATTGGTGCCCCGGAGCGTCATGCTGTGGCTGCCCGCGTCGATGGAGAGCCCACGCGCCTTGCCGTCGGGATCGTATCGCCTCACCAGCTCGACGACACGGCCGGCCTCGATTGCGGCCCCGCTCATGCTACTCGTTTGCACGAGGGGCTCGACGGACAGGATCAGGCCGGTGACGATGATCGCGAGCAAGGGAAGGGCGAAGACCAGAGTGATCCAGCGATGAAGTCTCAACAATGCGGGTTTGCTCATTCATCGTCCTCTGTGCTCTCCAGACCGTGCTCGCGCACAGCCGTGCAAAACACAAATGACGCTTTGTCCATATTGTTGCGTTGACGTGCAGCAATTTCCCAGCCCTCTCCTTGAGGGTCTTCGCGCCTGTGCGGTTCTCCAAGCCGTTCCGCAGGTCGTGGTTTTTGTTGACGAGACCTGATCTTTTGTACGATAGTACAAATGACATGGTACGCAAGCCCACCAGCAGGGAAACGGCCCGCAAGCCGAATATGCGCGAGGCCATCCTCGCCGCGGCCGAGGAGCTGTTCGCCACCAACGGCTTCAATGCCGTCTCGGTGCGCGACATCGCGCACGCGGCCGGGGCCAATCCCGGCAGCGTGACCTATCATTTCAAGACCAAGGACGGTCTGCTGCTGGAGATCTATCGGCGCCATTGCGGGCCGATGAATCTGCGCCGTTCGGAGCTGCTCGCGGCCGCCAGGCGCGTGCGCGATCTGCAGGACCGGCTGGAAGCGATCGTGCGCGCCTATGTGGTGCCAGCCTTCACCTCGGGCAGCGATCTCGCCGGTGGCGGGGCGCGCTTCACGCGGCTGCGCGCCGTGATGTCGGCCGAAGGTAACGAGGTCGCGCGAAAGATCATCGCGCAGACCTTTGACGACACCAGCCACGCCTTCATCGATGCGGTCCACGAAAGCCTGCCGCACATTCCGCGCACCGAGATCGTCTGGCGCAGCCACTTCCTGCTCGGCGCGCTCTATTATTCACTGGTGACGCCGGACCGCGTTTCGCGCCTGTCGCGCGGCGAGGCCGACGGCGGCGATGCCGCTACTGCCATCGAGCAATTGGTGCAGGCGACGGTTGCCGCGTTCCAGGCGCCGCCGCTCGATCATGCCGCGCCGGCACGGCGCCGGCCGGTCGTCGGCAGCAAGACTTGAAACAAGCGGTCTCGCTTCGGCGGGCTCACCTGATGACGATGATGTACACGCCGACCATTCCGCCGCCCGATCCGAACACGCGCACGCCGAAGTTCAAGCTGCCGAAGCTGTCTTGCGACGCGCATTGCCACATCTTCGGGCCCGGCGCGAAATATCCTTATGCGCCGGATCGTTCCTACACGCCGCCGGACGCGCCGCTCGAGGATTTTCGCGTGCTGCATGCCAAGCTCGGCGTCGAGCGCGCGGTCATCGTCAATGCCAGCGTGCACGGCACCGACAATACGGTCGCGCTCGATGCGATCGCTGAGAGCAACGGCGCCTATCGCGCGGTCGCCAATATCGACGACACCAGCACCGAGCGCGGGCTTCGCGTGCTGCATGAGGGCGGCTTCCGCGGCTGCCGCTTCAATTTCGTCCGCCATCTCGGCGGCGTGCCCGACAAGGGCGTGTTCGACCGCGTCATCGCCATGGTCGCGCCGCTCGGCTGGCACATCGACCTGCATTTCGACGCGATCGACTTGCCGGACTATGCCGACATGCTGGCAAAGTTGCCGCTGAGCTACACGATCGACCATATGGGGCGGGTGAAGGCCGCCGAGGGGCTCGACCAGCTCCCGTTCAGGATACTGATCGAGCTGATGCAGCGCGATGAGAAATGCTGGGTCAAAATCTGCGGCTCGGAGCGGGTGTCCTCGGCCGGTCCGCCGTTTACCGATGCGGTGCCGTTCGCACGAAAGATCGTCGAGACGGCGCCCGACCGCGTCATCTGGGGCACGGACTGGCCGCATCCCAACGTCAAGGCGATGCCGAACGATGGAGACCTCGTCGATCTGATCCCGCTGTTCGCGCCGGAGCCGGAGCTTCAGCAGAAGATTCTTGTCGACAATCCCGCGCGCCTGTTTGGCTTCGACCAATGAAGGGGCCGCGATCAATTTGATGCCTACAAACGAAAGAAGGGAGTTCGTCCCATGAAGACAGGTCTCGTCGTCACCGCCCATCCCGGCGATTTCGTCTGGCGCGCCGGCGGCGCTATCGCGCTGCATGCGAAGAAGGGCTATCGCATGAAGATCGTCTGCCTGTCCTTCGGCGAACGTGGCGAAAGCCAGTTCGCCTGGAAGGAGAAGGGCGCGACGCTGGAATCGGTCAAGGCAGGGCGCAAGGACGAGGCGGAGCGCGCGGCGAAGCTGCTGGGTGCCGAGATCGAGTTCTTCGACTGCGGCGACTATCCACTGAAGCTCACCGAGGCGCATTTCGACCGCATGGTCGACATCTACCGCGAGCTGAACCCGAGCTTCGTGCTGACGCACGCGCTGGAGGATCCCTATAATTTCGACCATCCGAATGCGGCTCATTTCGCGCAGGAGACGCGCGTGGTCGCGCAGGCGATGGGCCATAAGCCCGGCGCGCAGTACAAATATGCCGCGCCGCCGGTGTTCCTGTTCGAGCCGCACCAGCCGGAGCAATGCAACTACAAGCCGGACCTCCTCCTCAAGATCGACGAGGTCTGGAAGGAGAAGTACGAGGCGTTCCAGATCCTGGCCGCGCAGAAGCATCTGTGGGGCTATTACGAGCGCGTCGCCCTCAATCGCGGCATCCAGGGCAGCCGCAACACCGGCGTGCCAATGACCTATGGCGAGGCCTATCAACGCCTGTTCCCGACGGTTGCGGAGGAGCTGGCATGAAGCCGGTCGTCGTTCGCCACATCAAGCGTGCCGATCCCGCCGGGATGGCCGCGTACGGTGTCTCGACCGTGCACGAGGCCTATGGCCGTCTCGGCCTGATGAAGCCTTACTTGCGGCCCGTCTGGCCGGGCGCTTCGATTGCCGGTCCCGCGGTCACCGTGCTGGCGCAGCCCGGCGACAATTGGATGATCCATGTCGCCGTCGAGCAGTGCAGGAAGGGCGACATCCTCGTCGTCGGCTGCACCACCGACAATACCGACGGCATGTTCGGTGAGCTGCTCGCGACCTCGCTTCAGGCGCGCGGTGTGCAAGGGCTGATCATCGATGCCGGCTGCCGCGACGTCAAAGCGCTGCACGAGATGGGATTTCCGGTCTGGTCGCGCGCGGTCTCGGCCAAGGGCACGGTCAAGGCGACGCTCGGCTCGGTCAACGTCTCCGTGGTCTGTGCCGGCGTCAACGTCGATCCCGGCGACATCGTCGTCGCTGACGACGACGGCGTCGTGGTGGTGCCGAAGCGCTACGCGGCGGAGGTCGCCGACAAGGCGAAAAAGCGCAACGCGGACGAGGGCGGCAAGCGCGAGCGCCTCGCCTCCGGCGAGCTGGGCCTCGACATGTACAACATGCGCGAGGCGCTGGCGAAGGCCGGGCTCGTCTATGTCGACAATCCCGAAGACGTCTAAGGCGAAGACAAGCGGAGCGGGCGGATGGATCGTCTCAAGCTGAAGGCCGTGCTCGGAAGCCACCGCCATGTGCAGGCGGTCAAGAGCGGCGAGCTCCGCTCCGAGCTGTTTGATCTCGACTTCATCGCGTACACGCCGACCAACACGGCGTTCAAGCCGATGGTGCGCGAGCAGGCCTTCGACGTCTGCGAGATGGCGATCGTCACCTATCTGATGGCGAAGGCGCATGGCAAGCCGCTGGTGCTGCTGCCGGCGACCATGCTCGGCCGTTTCCAGCATTCCTACGCGCTCTACGATCCCGCACGTGGATTGCTCGGGCCGACCGATCTCGAAGGCAGGCGCGTCGGCATCCGCTCGTTCACCACGACGACAGGCGCCTGGATCAGGGGGATCCTCGCCAACGATTACGGCGTCAATCTCGACAAGATCCGCTGGATCACCTTCGAGGATCCGCACGTCGCCGAATATGTCGACACCACCGAGCGCGCGCCCAAGGACAAGAAGATCCTTCAGATGCTGCTCGACGGCGAGCTCGATGCCGTGCTTGGCGAGACCTCGGATGATCCCAGGCTCAAGCCTCTATTCCCTGACCCGGCCGCGGAAGCCGCCAGATGGTACGCCCGGCGCGGCGTCGTGCCGGTCAATCATCTCGTGGTGGTGACTGAGAAGCTCGCGAAGTCGCGTCCTGACGTGGTCGCGGGCGTTTATGATCTGCTCAAGCGGAACAAGGAACAGATGGGGCCTGCGGCAGCACCCGATCTCCTTCCGTTCGGGATCGAGGCCAACAGGAAGCCGCTCGAGCTGATCGTCGACTACGCCTTCCAGCAGTCGCTGATCCCGCGCCGCTATGGGGTCGAGGAGCTGTTCGACGACACGACACGACACGAGGATTGAACTGATGGCGGATCCGAAGCGCTGGCAGATCGGGCTGGTCGGGTATGGCGAGGTTGGCCGGATTCTGGCGGAGGATTTGCGCCAGCAGGATATCAAGGTGTCAGCCTACGACATCAAGCTCGGAAGCGAGCAGGGCGCCTCGCTGAAGCAGCATGCGGCAGAATTCGGTGTGGCGCTCGCGGCTTCGCACGCCGAGCTGGCTGCGAAATCCGACTTCCTCATCTCCGCCGTCACCGCCAGCCAGGCCGTGCCGGTGGCGAAGGCCTGTGCCGCCGCGCTCAACCAGGGCACCTGGTTCCTCGATTTCAATTCGGCCTCTCCCGGCGCCAAGCAGCGCGCGGCGGCCCTGATTGATGGTGGAGGCGGTCGCTATGTCGAGGGCGCCGTGATGACCTCGGTGCCGCCCTATCGCATCAAGGTGCCGCTGCTGCTCGGCGGCCCCGGCGCGAGGGAAATCGAGCCGCTTCTGAATGCGATCGGCTTTGCGGCGAAGGTTGCGAGCGATGAGCTCGGCGTGTCCTCCGCGGTGAAGATGTGCCGCAGCATCATGATCAAGGGCCTCGAGGCCATGGTCATCGAAAGCTTCACCACCGCGCGCGCCTATGGGGTCGAGGATGCGGTGCTGGCCTCGCTCGCGGAGACGTTTCCCGGGATCAACTGGGAGAAGCAGGGCGCCTATTTCTTCCAGCGCGTGATCGAGCACGGCCGCCGGCGTGCCGAAGAGGTGCGGGAGGTCGCCGAGACCGTGCGCGAGGCGGGGCTGACACCATGGTCCGCGCAAGGTACTGCCGAACGGCAAGCGTGGGTGGCCGATCTCGCCGACGAACGGCTGTTCGGCGCCAGGGGCACCAAGGAGTTCGCCCGCAGCGCCGATTGGCGCACCGAGGCAGACCGGATATTGGCGAAGATCAAGCGCTGACGCCGAGCGCCTGCGTTCAGCTCAAGACCCTGCGGCCGTCGCGATAGTTCGAGATTTCGTCGCGCGCGAGCTCGATCGCATCGACCAGGCTCTTGGCCTTGCAGACAACCTGCTCCTTGGCGGGCGTGGTGCGGAACTCCGAGACGATCATGCGGATGCACTTGTCGGCGGTATCGAGCGTCCAGAGCGCGCGGGTCATGTCGTCCTGCGTGTGGATCGTCGAGATATCGAGGTCCGACAGGACTTCGCCGATTCCGTTCAGTCGCTTGACGGCGGTTTCCGCAGGTGTGTCGGCCCGAATGGAGCGATAATCGATGCTACTGAAGGCGTTGAACATAGACAGACTTCCCCACTGAACACGGCTGGTTCAGAGCGCCCCCTTAGTATGATCCGGACGGCCTCTTGTTCAATGCGCACCGCTACGGTCCGGGATTCTACCGGGCTGGGGGGAGATCGGCAGCGAAATAAGCGCGAAATGTCCTGCGCTCGGCTGCGTTTCCCGACGATTTTACCGTCGGTGTTTCGACTGGAAAAGCGTTCAGGTTCCGGGCCGGAACAGGGTGGGCCGCTGCCGCTCAAAGGTCTGCCGGCCGCGCTTGAAGCCCATCACGACATCAGGCAGCTCGGCGACAGCAAAGCGGCTATCCGTCGTATCGAGCACGATGAGATCGGCGGGATTTCCGACCCTGATGCCGTAATCGGCGAGGTTCATCAGCCGCGCCGGCTGTTCGGTCACGAGATCGAGGCAGGTGTCGAAATCGGTCACCGCGGCGTGCGCGACATTGGCGTAGAAGTTCGCCATCCGCAGCAGCGAGGCGTCGCCGAACGGCGTGAAGGGATTGAGCACGTTGTTGGTCGCGACCGAGCACACGACGCCATCGCCCGCGAGCTTGTGGGCGAGTGTCAGCCCGCGCGGCGCGTTGTGGGTAGCCTCGCGGCCCATCAGATAGAGATCCGTCGCGGGCAGCACGGTGACGGCGACGCCGGCTCTTGCCAGTTGCGCGGTAGCAGCTCTCATCCGCTCCGGCGGCAGGGCCGAGAGTTTTGTCGCATGGCCGATCGCGACCCGTCCGTGATAGTTGCGCCGCTCGGTCTGCCGCAAGACTTCGTCGAGATGCCACCAGGACGGATCGAGATCGAAATCCAGGTGAAGGTCGATGTCGACGTCGAATTCCTCAGCGAGATCGAAGATGCGCCCGAGATGCGCGTTCGGGTCGGTGTCCATGTAGGGACAGCCGCCGATGGCCTCGCCGCCGCTGCGCAGCGCCTCGATCAGCAGTTCCTCGGCTCCGGGATCGTTGGTCAGGCCCTCCTGCGGGAAGACACAGAGTTCGAGGTCGACCGCCCAGGCGTAGTCGCGCTTGAGCGACTTGATCGCCTCGAAGCCGCGCAAGCCGATGCGCGGATCGATCTCGACATGCGTGCGCATGCGCGTGGTGCCGTGCACGATGGCGCGTTCGAGCACTCTTGCGCCGCGCGCGTAGACGTCCTCGACGGTGAAATCCTTTTTCATCCCGGCGACGGCGCGGATTGCTTCCGAGACGCTGCCGTGATCGTGCCCGCAGCGGCCGAGCAGGCAGGCCTTGTCGAGATGGATGTGGGTATCGACGAAGCCGGGCAGGGCGAGGCGGCCGCCGACCTCCACCTCGACGGCCTCGCAGCCAAGCCCTTCGCAGGTCAGCTTCGGCTCGATCGCGGCGATGCGGCCGCCCTTCACGCCGATATCGACGGGTGCGGCGGATGAGCGCAACAGCGCGTTGCGGAAGATCAGGTCGAAGGCGGTCTCGGTGGCCATGGCGTCGGATTCAGCTTCGGCAACCTAGCCGAAGCTGAAGGAGCAGGCAGCTCCAGATTGTGTGCACTTATGTCGCTCCACTGTTCAAAAAATGTGCATGCACTTCTGGCCATGGATCGTAAGATATCTCCCACTTGGAGAACCCGCTATGTCCGCCCCCGCACCAGCCGAACGTTCGATGACCGACGCCGAGATCGTCGAAGCCTACCTCACTGCGTCGATGATCCCCGATCCCGATGCCGCGGCGGCCTATATGAAGCCGGGCACCGTGATTACGTTCACCGGCGGGCGCGAGTTCGATCATCCGCGCGGGCCGACTGGTTTCAACGCCGGGCGCTATCGCTGGGTGAAGAAGAAGATGGACCGCTTTGATGTCTGCCCCGGTGCGGACGAGACCGTCGTCTACAGCGTCGGCACGCTCTACGGCGAGTGGATGGACGGCACGCCATTCGAGGGCAATCGTTATGTCGATCGCTTCGTCGTCCGGGGCGGCCAGATCGTGAAGATGGACGTATGGAACGACAGCGCCGAGCGCATCCTCGTTCAGCGCGGCATCGAGGCTTAGCCCCTTCGTGCGATTTTCGTCAGCTTGACGACGCGATCGCTCGTAACCTCGTCGGCGTAGGGCGCGAGGATATCGAGCAGATCCCGGCCGCGCCGGGGAGTCGGGGCCACCAGCGCGCGATTGGCCACGGAATCCAGGTGATGATGCATCAGTTCCATCACCTTGACCTCGTCGCCCCTGGCGAGCGCGGCGATGATGGCGCGGTGCTCGTTGATGGCACATTCGCTGGAATGCGGCCGGCTGTAGAGCGACAGCGTCAGGCAGCAGCGATAGGCGACCTCGCTCACATAGCGCACCAGGATCGGGCTGTTCGTCATGTGCGCGAGCAGGATGTGGAATTCGGTGGCGAGCCGGATCGAGACCGCATCCGTGCCGCCGCGCGCGCGATCCTCGGCGTCGACATGGGCGTTCAGCTCGGCGATCTGCGCCTTGGTCAGCTTGCCCGCGAGCTGGCGCACGACGAGCCGTTCGAGCTCGATGCGGATGTCGAAGGCATCGCGCGCCTCCTGCCAGCTCGGCGTCGCCACCACCGCGATCCGGTTGCGGCGCAGCTCGACGAGGCCCTCCGCGGCGAGTTGCCCAAGCGCGTGGCGGGCAATGGTGCGGCTGACGCCGAAGCGCTCGCCGAGTGCATCCTCCGGCAGCTTGGCGCCGGGCTCCAGCGCCTGTTCGATGATCGCGCGCCTGAGCGCGCGGCAGATCACGCTGACCTTGTCCGACGATTCAGAAGTCTTGCTGCTGGGGCGCGCCGCCATCGGCGAATCCTTGAGATGGGTCGAAGCCTCTCTTTAGCACATTCCTGCAGCGATCCGGCGCTCCAATTGCATGCAGTTTGACGTCGAGATTGCCTAAATCGAATCCGATCGGACGCCGCGGGGATTTGGCAAATCATTGAATTTGCGGGGCACAGCAGGCTGGCACCCAGCTTGCATGCACTTTGACTGTGATGCGCATGCAACCCAACGCCCAGTTTGACGGCCAGCCCGTTCCCGAAGGCGCAACGGCCATCGAGCTGTCCGAGGCTTCCGTGACCTTCGGGCGCGGCGACCGCGCCGTGCCCGCCCTGTCGAAGACCACCTTGAAGATCGCCGACGGCGAGTTTGTCGCACTGGTCGGCCCATCAGGATGCGGCAAATCGACCATTCTGCGTCTCGTCAGCGGCCTCGTGCAGCCGACCAGCGGCGTCGTCATCGTCGGCGGCCGCGAAGTCGCGGCGCGCGCGATGCGGGTCGGCATGGCCTTCCAGAATCCGACCATGCTGCCGTGGATGACCATCGAGCGGAACATCATGCTGCCGCTGAAGATCGTCGAGCCCTTCCGCTCGAATTTCCGGAAGCTGCGCAAATCCGAATTCCGCGACAAGGCCAACGCGCTGCTGGAGCAGGTCGGCCTCAAGGGTTTTGGCAGCCGTTACCCCTGGCAGCTCTCCGGCGGCATGCTCCAGCGCGCCAATCTCTGCCGCGCCCTGATCCACGAACCGCGCATGCTGCTGCTGGATGAGCCGTTCGGCGCGCTCGACCAGTTCACCCGCGAAGAGCTGTGGGCGATCCTGCAGAACCTTTGGATGACGCACAAGCCGACTGTGCTGCTGGTCACCCACGATCTGCGCGAGGCCGGCTTTCTCGCCAGCCGCATCTGCGTGATGAGCGCGCGTCCCGGCCGCATCCTCGACGACAGCCGTGTCGAATTCGCCCGGCCGCGCACCGTCGCCATGACCTTCGAGCCGGAATTCGTCGCGCTGAACCAGAAGCTGCGGACCTTCATCGAGGATGCGCGCAGCGCGGCTGAGCAGGGGACAGGCTGATGTTCGGGATCGATATCAGGCAGAAAGCGTGGTCGGCGGGGCTGATCGTGTTGTTCTTCGTCGCCTGGGAGCTGTTCTGCCTGATGACCGGCATGTCGGATCTCGTGCTGCCGCGACCCTCGCAGGTGTTCTTGACGTTGTACCAGCGCTTCCCGGTGCTGTGGCCGCACATCGTGCAGACGCTGGCGACCACGATGTTCGGCTTCGTCCTCGGTGTCGCGCTCGGCGTCGCCCTCGGCGCGATCATCGGCGTGTCGAAGACGGCCTATGACACCTGCTATCCGCTGTTGATCGGCTTCTCCTCCATCCCCAAGGTCGCGGTGGTGCCGATCTTCGTGCTGTGGTTCGGCTCCGGCACGGTGCCGGCGGTGCTGACCGCGCTGTCGATCTGCTTCTTCCCGATCGTCGTGAATATCGCCACGGGCCTCGCGACCACCGAGCCCGAGCTCGAAGACGTGTTGAAGGCGCTCGGCGCCAGCAAGCTCGACATCCTCTGGAACGTCGGCCTGCCCAGGACCATGCCTTTCTTCTTCGCCTCGCTGAAGGTCGCGATCTCATACGCTTTCGTCGGCGCGGTGCTGTCGGAGACCGTCGCCTCCAACCGCGGCATCGGCAACGTCATGATGACCGCGTCCTCCAATTTCAACGTGCCGCTGGTGTTCGCCGGCCTGTTCGTGCTCGCCGGGCTCGGCGTCGCACTCTATGTCGTGTTCTCGCTGATCGAGGGGCAGGTTACCGGCTGGGCGACGCGCAAGAACGACGTGATCGCAACCTGAGTTCTTGAACCGTCACGCAACGAAGCTGAGGAGGTCTCGATGTTGAGGAAGTTAAGTGCGGCGCTGGTGGGATTGGCGCTGTCCGCAGGAGCCGCCACGGCGGAAGAAACCACGATCAAGTTCACGCTGGGCTGGAAGACCCAGGGCAGCGACGCGGCGTTCTTCTATGCCAAGGACAACGGCTTCTTCAAGGAAGAAGGCCTCAACGTCATCATCGACCAGGGCGAGGGCTCCGGCGCCACCGTCACGCGCGTGATGTCTGGCGCCTATGACGCCGGCTTCGGCGACGTCAATGCCATCATCCAGAACGCCTCGAGCAAGCCGCAGGATGCGCCCGTCATGGTCTACATGATGTGGAATCAGCCGCCGTTCGCGATCGTCGCCAAGAAGACCAGCGGCATCAACACCATCAAGGATTTCGAAGGCCACACGCTCGGCGGCGCGCAGGGCACGCCGACGACGCGCCTCCTGCCGGTGTTCACGCGCAAGAACGGTCTCGACGGCGAGAAGATCAAGATCTCCAACATGGCGCCGAACCTGCAGGAGCCGATGCTGATCAAGGGCGACATCGATGCAGCCCTCGTCTTCAACATCACCAGCTATTTCAACCTGGTGCTGAACCGCCAGGATCCGGACAAGGATTTCAAATGGTTCTCGTTCGGTGAGTACGGCCTCGATCTCTATTCGAATGGCGTGATGGTCTCCCGCAAGCTGATCGCCTCGAACCCGAAGGCGGTCGCGGGCCTGGTGCGCGCCATCAACAAGGGCGCGATCGCGGTCGCCAAGGACCAGAATGCCGGCATGAAGGCGGCGATGAACTACGACAACCTCATCAACGCCGACGTCGAGAAGCGCCGGCTGCAATATTCCTTCGAGAAGCTGATCGTCTCGCCGGAGATGAAGGAGATCGGCATCGGCGACATCAAGGATGACCGCATGGCACGCGCCATCGGCATCGTGGTCGAGGGCTATCAGCTCACCCGGACGCCGACGCCGGCGGAGGTGTTCTCGCGCGAGTTCCTGCCGCCCCGCGCGGAGCGGGAGCTGGTGTATACGGCCAACTGATCCCAGAGCGACGGCCATGGCCACGGGGATTTCGGCAACGAGCCTGTTCCGTGGCCCTGACCTCGGTGTCAGCGACAACGTCGTGCTGCGGCACGATGGCGGCGTCATCACCGAAATCGCGGAAGGAGCGGGGCCGGGGCCACGCTCCTTCGTCATCCCGGCCTTCGTCAACGCCCATGACCACGCCCGTGCCACCGCATCGTCCTTCGGTGCGGTCGGCATGCCCCTGGAAAGCTGGATCCTGCGCACCGCGCTGGGCACGCCTGTTGATCCCTATCTGACCGCAGCTTCCGCCCTGGCGCGTTCCGCTAGGGCCGGCTGCGCGGCGATGATGGTGCACTACACGCGCCCGAGCGGGACGATGCCCCTGGTCGACGAGGCGAAAGCCATCGCGAAGGCTGCGTCCGACGTCGGCATCCGCATCGCGTTTGCGATGGCCGTGCGCGACCAGAATCCGATCGTCTATGGCGATGTCGAGCCGGTGCTCTCGGGTCTCTCCGGCCCTGATCGCAAGACCGTCGAGGAGCTGTTCGTCCGCACGCCGATGTCGCCAAAGGCGTATATTGAACTCACGGACGCCATTGCCGCGGCCATCGCCGGTCCGATGGTGGACGTGCAGCTCGGTCCTGCCGGAGTGCAATGGTGCTCGAAGCCGCTGCTGGAAGCGGTGGCCGAGAATTCGGCGCGTACCGGCCGCCGCATCCACATGCATCTGCTGGAGACCGCGTACCAGCGCGCCTGGGCCGACCGGAATTTTCCGGACATGGTGCCCTGGCTTCGCGACGTTGGCTTCCTCTCCGAGCGGCTGACGCTGGCGCACTGCATCCACGCCCGCCCGGATGAGCTTGAGATGATCGCGGCCTCCGGTACGCGCATCGTCACCAATTTCAGCTCGAACATGCATCTGCGCTCGGGGCTCGCTCCGATTGCCGCCGCGCATAAATGCGGCTGTGCCATCGCCGTCGGCGTCGACGGGCTGGCGCTGGACGAGGACGACGACATCCTGCGCGAGATGCGGCTGGTGCAGATGGCCCATGGTGGCCTCGGCTTCAGGCAGACGTGGACGCCGGCCGAGATGTTCTCGCTCGCCATCCGCAACGGACGCCGCGCGACGGGGGCTCCTGGAAATGGCGAGCTCGTCGCCGGCAACCCGGCCGACTACGTGGTGATCGATCTCGATCGGCTGGACCGCGACCGGATCATGCCGGTCGATCCGATGGCGCTCCTGTTCGCAAGGGGTAATGCGTCTCTGGTGAAGGAGGTCGTCGTCGCCGGCAAGACCATCGTGAGGGAAGGGGGTTGCACGGGTGTCGATCTGCCGGCCATCGAGCGCGAGTTGCGGGACATGTACCGCGCCAATGTCGGTAAGCTCGCGAACTTTCAGCGGATGTGGCCACCCCTGGCGGAGCAGTTGGGCGGCTGGTTCGAACAGCAGCTGACGTGCCAGTGAAGCGGCTCCCGTTCGCCCAGTATTGAAAAGCGCGATAGCTGGTAGTCGCTGTCCCGTCTGGCGGATGCTGCATGTGTCGGTTATCACCTCTGCAATCCCGTCGCGACAAGGTCGACGACCCCATTGAGGAGCAGCTGATGCGTCTACCCGTTCTTTTCCTGGCCCTGGCAAGTCTTGCGGGCGCAGCCTCAGCCGAAGATCTGTCGGGCACGCTCCAGAAGATCAAGGAGACCAAGAAGATCACGTTGGGCTATCAGGAGGCCTCGGTCCCGTTCAGCTATCTGGACGGCAACCAGAAACCGGTCGGCTTTGCCATGGACATCTGCCTCAAGATCGTCGATGCCGTGAAGAAGCAGCTGAGCATGCCCGACATCGCCGTCGACACGCTCGCCGTGACCTCGTCGAACCGGATCCCGTTGATGGTCAACGGCACGCTCGATCTGCACTGCTCGGCGACCACGAACAACGCCGATCGCCAGAAGCAGGTCGCCTTCACCAACACGCATTTTCTCAGCGCGACGCGGTTCGCAGCCAAGAAGGCCGCGAAGATCAACACCATCGACGATCTCAAGGGCAAGGCGGTCACGGCCGTGGCCGGCTCGGTCAACCTGACGCAGCTCGCCAAGGTCAACACCGAACGCAATCTCGGCCTCAACGTGATGCCGGCGAAGGACCAGGCCGAGGCCTTCTTGTTGCTGGAAACCGACCGCGCCCAGGCCTACGCACTCGATGACGTGCAGCTGGCAGTTGCGATCGCGCGCTCCAAGGAGCCGCAGCTCTACATGATCAGCGAGGAGGCGTTCTCGAAGCCGGAGCCTTACGGCATTATGCTGCGACGGGAGGATCCGCCTTTCAAAGCGCTTGCCGATCGCGCCACCGCAGAGCTCTACGCCAGCCCGGAGATCGAGGTGCTCTACAAGAAGTGGCTGCAATCGCCGACGCCGCCGAACGGCCTCAATTACAACGTCCCGATGTCGTCCGCTTTGCGCAACGCTTTCAAGAAGCCGAGCTCGAGCGCCGATCCGGATGTGTATGTGGTGAATTGAGGCGAGGGCGCTACTGATCGCGCGCTTAGCGCAGCCCATTATTGCGCCTTCTCCCTCTGTGGGGGAGGGCATCTCCGCTGGTTGATACAAGCTCATTCGGGTGAGGGGCCTGTATCCGTGGATGCAGACCCCTCATCCGGCGCTTCGCGCAACCTTCTCCCACATCCGCCTTCGCCAAGGCTTCGGCGGACATGAGGGGAGAAGGGAAGGGCGCCTCACGAGGACGCGACTCTCACGCGTTCGAATATTTCTTCAGCTCGATCCGCGCGATCTGGTTCCTGTGCACCTCGTCAGGTCCGTCGGCGAGACGCAGCAGCCGCGCGGTGGCGTAGGCCTGGGTCAAGCCGAAATCGTTCGAGGTGCCGCCGCCGCCATGGGCCTGGATCGCCCAGTCGATGATCTGGCACGCCATGTTGGGCACGGCGACCTTGATCATCGCGATTTCGGCCTTCGCCACCTTGTTGCCGACCGTGTCCATGGCAGAGGCGGCGTTGAGCGTCAGCAGCCGGGCTTGCTCGATCATGATGCGGGCTTCCGCGATGCGCTCCTGCGTCACCGTCTGCTCGGAGACCGGCTTGCCGAAGGCGACGCGGCTGCGCACGCGGCGGCACATCTTCTCCAGCGTGCGCTCGGCGAGGCCAATCAGCCGCATGCAGTGATGGATGCGGCCGGGACCGAGGCGGCCCTGCGCGATCTCGAAGCCGCGGCCCTCGCCGAGCAGCATGTTCTCCCGGGGCACCCGTACATTGGTGAAGACGACCTCGGAGGCGCGGTCAGGTACGCCGTAGAAGCCGAACACGGGCAGAGGACGCTTCACCTCGATGCCGGGCGTATCCATCGGCACCAGAATCATGGACTGCTGCTTGTGCCGGTCCGGATTGTCCGGATCGGTCTTGCCCATGAAGATGCAGATCTTGCAGCGGGGATCGGTTGCGTTGGTGGTGTACCATTTGCGCCCGTTGATGACGTAATGGTCGCCGTCGCGGACGATCGAGCTCTCGATGTTGGTCGCGTCCGATGATGCGACAGCAGGTTCGGTCATGGCGAAGCAGGAGCGGATCTCGCCGGCGAGCAGCGGCTTCAGCCAGCGCTCCTTGTCCCTCTCGGTGCCATAGCGCTCCAGCACCTCCATGTTGCCGGTGTCGGGCGCCGAGCAGTTGAACACCTCGGGCGCAAGATGCGAGCGGCCCATCACCTCGCAGAGCGGGGCATAGTCGAGATTGGTGAGGCCCGCGCCATGGCTGGATTCCGGCAGGAACAGATTCCAGAGGCCCTCTGCGCGCGCCAGCGGCTTCAATTCCTCGACGACCGGATAGACCTTCCACGGCCCGAGTTCCTCGGCCTCGCGATAGAAGCGCTCCTCGTTCGGATAGATGTGCCGGTCCATGAAACTCTCGAGCTTGCGCTTGAGCTCGACGACTTTGGGCGACATCGGGTAGAGCATCTTTCGTTTCCCTTGATCGATGGGCGGCATTCTTTCGAGCGCGCCGGCCTAGGCGACGCGATATTCTCTAAATTTCTCGCGCAGCGCCGATTTCAGCACCTTTCCGGTCCCCGTCATCGGAAACTCGTCGAGGAATTCGACGGCGTCCGGCATCCACCAGCTCGCGATCTTCGGGCGCATATGGTCGAGCAGCGTCTTGCCGTCGACGGTCGCGCCTTTCTTGCGGACAACGAGCAGCAGGGGGCGTTCCTGCCACTTCTCATGGTGGATAGCGACCACCGCAGCCTGCAGCACATCGGGATGCGACAGCGCGACGTCCTCGAGCTGGATCGAGGAGATCCATTCGCCGCCGGATTTGATCACGTCCTTGGAGCGGTCGGTCAGCGTGACGTGACCTTGGTGGTCGATCACCGCCATGTCGCCGGTGATCAGCCAGCCGTCGCGGTCGAGACCTTCGTCCAGCTTCATATAGCCGGAGGCGACCCAGGGGCCGCGGGCGCGCAGATGACCGACGGTCTTGCCGTCGCGCGGCAGCTCGTTTCCGGCGTCGTCGACGATGCGCAAGGCGGTGCCGAAACAGGCGCGGCCCGAGACCTGGCGCCGGTCGAATTTCTCCGTCTCGGTGAGGTGCTCCGAGCCGGGCCGCAGACCCGGCATCGAGCAGCCCAGGGCCTCGGTCATGCCCCAGGCCTGGATATAGTCGATGCCATAGTCGCGCTTCAGCTTCTCGACCATCGCGCGCGGCGGGGCCGAGCCCGACGACAACGTCGCGCGCAGCGTCGAGAACCTGTTGCCGGTGCGTGTGAGCCAGTCGAGCAGGATCAGCCAGAAGCTCGGCACACCGGCCGATAGCGTCACCTTCTCGCCTTCAAGCAATTCATAGAGCTTGTCGGGCTCGTAATTGCGGCCGGGCAGCACCAGCTTCGAGCCGGTATAGGGAGCCGTGAACGGCATGTTCCAGCCATTGCCGTGGAAGAGGGGCGCCATCGGCATCATCACCTCGCGCACGCCCTCGACATGGCCCGGCAGGAAATCGAAATTGCAACAGGTCATGGTCTGCAGGATGGCGGCGCGGTGCGAATAGATCACGCCCTTGGGATTACCGGTCGTGCCCGAGGTGTAGCAGATGGTCGAAGCGGACTTCTCGTCGAAC
The DNA here is from genome assembly GCF_004570865.1 of Bradyrhizobium frederickii. Classification (GTDB taxonomy): domain Bacteria; phylum Pseudomonadota; class Alphaproteobacteria; order Rhizobiales; family Xanthobacteraceae; genus Bradyrhizobium; species Bradyrhizobium frederickii. Next base: position 272,956 of record NZ_SPQS01000006.1, on the reverse strand, counting down.
TCCGGCCAGGCGAAGCCGGCGTCGTTCTCCGTCTCCAGAAGCTCCTCGTAGCAATGCACGTTCTTTAGCTTCGTCTCGGGCATCCGTTCGCGCGAGGACATCACGACGTAAGCCTCGACCGTCTTGAGCTGCGGCGCGATCGCTTCGATCAGCGGCAGCGTGGCGCGGTCGACGAACAGCAGGCGGTCTTCCGCGTGGTTGATGATGTAGACGAGCTGCTCGGGAAACAGCCGCGGGTTGACGGTGTGCAGCACGTAGCCCATGCCCGGCGCGGCGTAGAACATCTCGAAATGCCGATGGGTGTTCCAGGCCAGCGTGCCGACGCGGTCGCCTTGCGTCATGCCGAGCCGCTTCAACGCCAGCGCCATGCGCTTGATGCGCGGGTGCGCATCCGCATAGGTGTAGCGATGAATGTCGCCCTCGATCTCGCGCGCGACGATCTCGGCTTCGCCGTGATAGTCGGCGGCATACTGGATCAGGCCGCTGATCAGAAGCGGCATGTCCATCATCAATCCCTGCATGGTCTCCTCCGGAAGCCACGTCGTTGCGTGGCGCACGCTTGTGATTTGCGCGCGAGGTTAGCGGAAGGTCGCGCGGCGTTCACGCAAAAAACGGTGGACGTGATTGCATGCCTCACTTTTTCGGGGCTAACTGAGGCGAGCTGCCGGCGAAGCAGCGCCCTGCGTGGAGGACGTGCATGTCAGCGGAAAGACACAAGACCGGTGCAGCCGGCGAACCTACCGTCGACATCGCGGCTCTTCGTGCGCGCTATCGCGAGGAGCGCGATCGCCGTTTTCGTGCCGAAGGCAAGGCTCAATATGTCGAGGTGGCAGGCGGCTTCAGTCGCTATCTCGACGACCCCTGGGCCGATCCAGGATTTGCGCGCGCACCTGTCCGTGAAGAGACCGAGGTGCTTGTCGTCGGCGGCGGCTTCGGCGGGCTTCTTTGTGGCGCGCGCTTGCGCGAGGCCGGCATCGATGATTTCCGCATCGTGGAAAAGGCGGCCGATTTCGGCGGCACCTGGTATTGGAATCGTTATCCTGGAGCTGCCTGCGATACCGAGAGCTACATCTACCTGCCGCTGCTGGAAGAGACCGGCTACATGCCGGTGCGCAAATACGCCCGGGCGCCGGAGATCTACGAGCATTCCCGCCGCATCGGCCGTCATTTCGGTCTCTACGAGCGCGCGCTGTTTCAGACCGTCATCTCCCGCATGGTGTGGCAGGAGGAGGAGGCGCGTTGGCTGGTCGAGACCGATCGGGGCGACCGGATCCGCGCACGCTTTGTCATTCTCGCCGGAGGTCCGCTCAGCCGGCCGAAGCTGCCCGGCATTCCCGGCATCGAGAGCTTCGAAGGCCACAGCTTTCATACCAGCCGTTGGGACTACGGCTACACCGGCGGCAACGCCGATGGCGGTCTGACCGGACTTGCCGACAAGCGCGTCGGCATCATCGGCACCGGTGCCACCGCCGTGCAATGCGTGCCGCATCTCGGCGGTTCGGCGAAGGAGCTCTATGTGTTCCAGCGCACGCCGTCCGCGATCGGCGTGCGCGACGACCGGCCGACGGATCCGGGCTGGGCGGAGAGCCTGAAGGCCGGTTGGCAGCGCGAGCGCATGGACAATTTCACCGCCGTGATCTCAGGCGAGCCGTTCGAGCGGGATCTGGTGCAGGACGGCTGGACCGGTCTGCTCGGCGAGATCCTGCTCGCGCCGCGTCGGCAGCCGCAACCGGTCACCTCGATGGAAGAGGCGCTGAAGGTCATCGAGCAGGCCGACTACCGCAAGATGGAGGAGATCCGCGCCCGGGTCGATGCGGTCGTCAAGGACAAGGCGACGGCGGATGCGCTCAAGCCCTGGTACAAGGCGTTCTGCAAGCGGCCATGCTTTCACGACGAATATCTCGACACTTTCAATCGTCCCAACGTTCATCTCGTCGACACCAAAGGGCGGGGCGTCGATCGCATCACCGAGAATGCGGTCGTGGCTGGCGGCAAGGCCTATGAGCTCGACTGCCTGATCTACGCCAGCGGTTTCGAGGTCGGCACCGATTACGCCCGGCGCATGGGCTTTGAGGTCTATGGCCGCGGCGGCATGAGCCTGTCCGAACGCTGGCAGGGCGGCGTCAAGACGATGCATGGCTTCTACAGCCGCGGCTTCCCGAATTGCTTCCTGATCGTCACCGTGCAGGCCGGCCAGAGCGCCAACTTCCCGCACATCATCGACGAGCAGTCGCAGCACATCGCCTACGTCATCGACCAGGCGCGCAAGCGCGGCGCCAAAACGCTCGAGCCGACACTTGCCGCCGAGAATGCCTGGGTCGACGAGGTCGTCAAGGCCGCGATCGGCCGGCAGACCTATCTCGCCGAATGCACGCCCGGCTACTACAACAATGAAGGCGTGTTCGATCCGATCGCGGCAAGAAACAGCCAATATTGGCGCGGGCCGGTGGCGTTCCTGCGGCTGCTCGACAAATGGCGCAAGGAAGGCAATCTGGCGGGGCTGGAATTGACCTATGATCGCGCCATGGAGTCGGCGCCTTCGAGGGGGTAAGATTGCCGATTGGTACTGGACGGGAGATGCTGGGCATGATCAGGGGCAGGGCTGTTGCAAGGGCGGTATTTGGCGCGATGGCGCTGTTTGGGTGCCTGGCGCCCGCCGCCGAGGCTGCCACTTGCGGCAACGGACCCGGCGGGTTCGAGGCCTGGAAGCGCGAGTTCAGCGCGGAGGCGCAAGGCAAGGGCATCGGCCAGACCGCGCTCGCGGCCCTGATGCAGACCAACTACGCCAGTGCGACCATCGCGGCCGATCGCGGCCAGCGCAGCTTTTCACTGACGCTCGACCAGTTCCTCGCCAAGCGCGGCGCCACCACCATCGTCGCCAAGGGGCGGCAGCTCAAGCAGTCGCAGGCTGCCTTGTTCGCCTCCATCCAGCAGCGCTATGGCGTCCCGCCCGGACCCTTGATCGCGATCTGGGGCATGGAGACCGGTTTTGGCAGCCAGCGCGGCAACCAGAACATGCTGTCGTCGATCGCAACCCTTGCCTATGACTGCCGCCGTCCCGAATTCTTCACCGACCAGCTCTACGCCGCGCTGAAGCTGATCGACCGCGGCACGCTGTCGGGGGCGACCCGCGGCTCCATGCACGGGGAGGTCGGCCAGACCCAGTTCATGCCCAAGAACATCCTGGCCTATGGCACCGGCAATCTCGAGGTGGCCGCCAACGCGCTGAATTCGACGGCGAATTTCCTGAGGGCTCATGGCTGGCGCGCGGGTGCCGGGTACCAGCCGGGCGAGCCGAATTTCGCCGCTATCGAGGCCTGGAATGCCGCCGGCGTCTATCAAAAGGCGATTGCTTTGATGGGCCGGCAGATCGACGAGGGCGGAGCGGCGGCCGCCTCGCGCTGACCAGTTCAGCAAGGCGTGATGCGCCGGCACGAGAAAATTGTTGCCAACAGGAACCGACGGCACGACGTTTGCTTTGATCAGCTTCAGGGGTGGGCATGAGGAGACTCAACATGGCAACCCAGATCGTGATGGACCAGACGGGCGATACGCGCCACGAGTTTGATCCTGGCAATGCCGAAGCGCTGGCGCGAGCCGAACGGCGCTTTCGGGAGCTGACCGGGGCCGGCTTCACCGCCGCCCTGCGAACCGGACCTGGCGAGGTCACCCGCATCAAATCGTTCGATCCGACCGCGCAGGAAACGCTGTTCTATCCCCGCCTGGTCGGCGGTTGATCTGAGCTGCACATGATTGCGGCAGTTTGGCTCCGCGCGCCGGCGCGTGCGCGTTTGCACGCGCTGCGTGAACTCTATCGGCGGTTCTTCGGCGAGAACACGCCGGATGCTCGTGGCCGCCGGCTTCTGGCTGAATGGCTGTCGCCGGCGCAGCGCGCGCAGTTCGAAGAGCACCGGTATTTCGACGTCGTCGGCTGTGATACCGGCAAGTCATACCGCATCCACTACGGCACGGCCGCAAATGTCCACGAGATCGACGGGGCCGGGCACGCGACGATGGGCTGGTGCTTCGTCCCGTCAGGCTTTCTCGTCCCGGGCGACGTGATGCTGGCGCAGAAGATCGCGCTCGAAACGGACGAGAACGGAGCGTTGGCGCTCGCCAACCGCTTTCCAGCGGCAACGCATTCGGAGCATTTCTACCGACGGCCGTTCTGAAGCATGATCCGGAAACGTGCGCAGCGGTTTTCCGAAGAGATCATGCTTAAACAACAACCTAAAGCGCGATGACGATTCATCTTAATTGCATTGCGCTTTAGTGCCGGAACAGCGAACCGATCAGGAGTGCGTGGTGCGGTAGGCATCCAGCGCATGCGCTGCGAAAACGCCGACGCTGCAAAGGGCAAGAAGGGCGGAGATCAGCTCGATCATAGCGCGTCCTCCCCTGGCGGCTGGGCGACGAGGCTCTGACAGCAGGAATATTCGTAGATCAGGTCAAGAAGGAATTGCATGGTGGCCGTCCCTGTACTTGTTTTGACAACCATTTAACCGGCGATCTGTTTCAGGGGTGTTTCGTCGCGTCGGGAATGGGGTTTCGCGGGGAACCCGGAGGGCGGGTTTGTGCGCTGCGGCCGCACCAAATCCCGAGGCCGGATCAGGATGAAGGCACGTCTTCCGGCCGGCACGGACCCTTGCGGCTCTCCCGCGGAGATGGTCATCTCGCCCCGGGAAGCGCTGGAGGCTGACATGAACCGATACCTTCTCGCCGTTTTGCTGGTCGCAGGCGTCCTGGGGGCAGGGCCGGCGCTGGCGCAAAAATCGAAGGTCGGTGACTGGACCATCGAAAAGCGGACGCAGGATACGCACTGCAATGCAAGCCGGGGCTACAAGGACAAGGACGACGAGAACCGCGACTACGTCATCGTGATCACCTATTCCGAGAAGACGATCGTGATCGTGATGATCTACGACGGCTGGGAGTGGGAGACGGTCGGCGAGATCCTTCGGGCCGATATCGGCACTGACGATGCGGACATCATGAAGAAGGCGAAGTGGGAGGTCATGGACAGGACCACCGTGCGCGGCATCTTCGAGTATGACCAGTCGATGATGGATCGCCTGTCGAAGGCCAAGCGCCTCACGCTCGACTTCGAAGACGATGACGACGACAGCATCGAGATGCAGATACCGCGCGCCGGCGAAGCGCTGGCCGCGTTGAAGTTCTGCGAGGAGAACCGGAAATAGATTGCCGATGCCGGCGAGGTCTTCGTCGACCTCGCCATCGGCCTGCCGGCGTTGTTCGCCGGCTCCGCGCTCGGCGTGATCGCCTTCCCCCGCGTCAACGAGACGGTCTTTCGCAAGACCGTGCTCGTTGTTGCGGCTCGCGGGAATCTCCCAGGTTTGGAGCGGAATGGCTTTAGGTTGAACCGATTGCAGCAGGGTCGTTCACCTCTCCCGCATGCGGGAGAGGTCGGCGCGTCCGGGCGATGCGAAGCATCGTCCCGCGCGCCGGGAGAGGGCTTTCTCCTCTTGGGGATTGTCCCATTGAGGAGACACCCTCTCCCCAGCCCTCTCCCGCAAGCGGGAGAGGGAGTGCAGCTCCCTCATCGCGGCACCCAGGCCTCATCCCATCATGCTTTAGTGGCTCACAGGCTGGGCCGGCGCCGCGCTGGTGTCGCTGCCGTGATGCGTCAGCGGCTTCATGCCGGTGACGGTTCGCAGCAGCACATAGAACACCGGCGTCAGGAACAGGCCGAACACGGTGACGCCGATCATGCCGGAGAACACGGCAACGCCCATGGCGCGCCGCATCTCCGAGCCTGCGCCGGTCGAGAGCACCAGCGGCAGCACGCCCATGATGAACGCCATCGACGTCATCAGGATCGGACGAAGCCGCAAGCGGCTGGCCTCGATCGCGGCCCGGATCGGCGTGCGGCCTGCGAATTCGAGCTCGCGCGCGAATTCGACGATCAGGATCGCGTTCTTGGCCGAGAGCCCCACGAGGACGATCAGACCGATCTGGGTGAAGACGTTGTTGTCGCCCTTGGAGACCCAGACGCCGAACATCGCAGCCAAGAGGCCCATCGGTACGATCATGATGATCGAGAGCGGCAGTGTCAGGCTCTCATAAAGCGCGGCCAGCACCAGGAAGACCAGCAGGATCGCCAGCGGGAACACCCAGATGCCGGAATTGCCGGCGATGAACTCCTGATAGGTCAGGTCGGTCCATTCGAAGGCAAAGCCGGGCGGCAACACCTCGGCCGCGATCCGCGTCGCCGCCTCCTGGGCCTGGCCCGAGGAGAAGCCGGGCGCGGCCGCCGCGTTGATGTCGGATGACAGGAATCCGTTGTAGCGGATCGCGCGCTCCGGCCCCGCGCTCTGGCGGATCTTGAGCAGCGCCGACAACGGCACCATGTCGCCCGAGGACGAGCGCACCTTCAACTGCCTGATGTCGTCGGCACGCGCGCGGAACGGCGCGTCGGCCTGGACGCGGACGGAATAGGTGCGGCCGAACTTGTTGAAGTCGTTGACGTAGTAGGAGCCGAGGTAGATCTGGAGCGTGTTGAAGACCTCGGTGACGGGCACGCCAAGCTGCAGCGCCTTGGTGCGGTCGATGTCGGCGAACAGCTGGGGCACGTTGACCTGGAAGCTCGAGAACACGCCGGCGATCTCGGGCGCCTTCTGCATCGCCGCCATGAACGCTTTGGTCGCCTCGTTCAGCGCGTCATAGCCGAGACCGGCGCGGTCCTCGATCTGCAGCTTGAAGCCGCCGATGGTGCCGAGACCGTTGACCGGCGGCGGCGGGAACATGGCGATGAAGGCTTCCTGGATGCCGGCATATTTCTTGTTCAGCTCGGCCGCGATGGCATTCCCGCTCAGCGAGGGATCCTTGCGCTCGTCGAATGGCTTCAGCGTCGAGAACACGATGCCGGCATTGGACGAGTTGGTGAAGCCGGAGATCGACAGGCCGGGGAAGGCCACCGAGCTTTCGACACCGGGCTGGGTCAGCGCGATGTCGCTCATCTTGCGGATCACCTCTTCGGTGCGGTCGAGGGTCGCGCCGTCGGGCAGGCGGGCGAAGCCGACCAGGTACTGCTTGTCCTGACCGGGCACGAAGCCGCTCGGCACCTGCTGGAACAACAGGGCGGTGAGGCCGACCAGCAGCACATAGAGGCCCATCACGGCGGCCTTGCCCGAGATCACCTTGGTGACGGAGGCGCCGTAGTTCTCCGAGGAGCGTGTGAAGGCCTTGTTGAAGCCACGGAAGAACCAGCCGAGGCTCTTTTCCATGATCCGCGTCAGCCGGTCCTTCGGCTCGTTGTGCCCCTTGAGCAGCAATGCCGACAGCGCCGGCGACAGCGTCAGGGAGTTGACGGCGGAGATCACCGTCGAGATCGCGATTGTCAGCGCGAACTGCTTGTAGAACTGCCCGGTGAGGCCGGAGATGAAGGCGAGCGGCACGAACACCGCGATCAGCACCATCGCGATGGCGATGATCGGCCCCGACACCTCGCGCATCGCCTGATAGGTGGCATCGCGCGGCGACAGCCCGGCCTCGATGTTGCGCTCGACGTTCTCGACCACGACGATGGCATCGTCGACGACGATGCCGATCGCGAGCACGAGGCCGAACAGGCTGAGCGCGTTGATGGAGAAGCCGAACACGTGCATCACGGCAAAGGTGCCGACGATCGACACCGGCACCGCCAGCAGCGGGATGATCGAGGCGCGCCAGGTCTGCAGGAACAGGATCACGACCAGCACCACCAACGCGATCGCTTCCAACAGCGTATGGATCACCGCCTCGATCGAGGAGCGTACGAACTGGGTGGGGTCGTAGACGATCTGGTACGACACGCCCTCCGGCATGTTCTTCTTGATCTCGGCCATGGTGGCGCGGACGTGGTCGGAGATCTGCAGCGCGTTGGAGCCGGGCGCCTGGAAGATCGGGATCGCCACCGCCTGCTTGTTGTCCAGCAGCGAGCGCAGGCCGTATTCGGAGGCGCCGAGCTCGATGCGCGCGAGATCGCGCAGGCGCACGACCTCGCCGCGCGCGCCGGTCTTGACCACGATGTCGCCGAACTGCTCCTCGTTGGCGAGCCGGCCTTCTGCGTTGACGGACAGTTGCAGGTCGATGCCCTTCACGTTCGGGGAGGAGCCGACCACGCCGGCGGCGGCCTCGACGTTCTGCGCCTGGATCGCCCTGACGATGTCGCTTGCGGTCAGACCGTGCTCGGCGGCCTTCTGCGGGTCGACCCAGACCCGCATCGAATAGTCGCCGGCACCATAGAGCTGCACGTCGCCGACGCCGTCGATCCGCGCGAGCCGGTCCTTGACGTTGAGCACCGCGTAATTGCGCAGATACGTCATGTCGTAGCGGCCGTTCGGCGACAACAAGTGCACGACCATGGTGAGGTCGGGCGAGGACTTCTTGGTGATGATGCCGAGCTGGCGGACCACGGCGGGCAGGCGCGGCTCGGCCTGCTGCACGCGGTTCTGCACCAGCTGCGTCGCCTTGTCGGGGTCGGTGCCGAGCCGGAACGTCACCGTCAGCGTCATCGCGCCGTCGGTGGTCGCCTGGCTCGACATATACAGCATGTTCTCGACGCCGTTGATCTGCTCCTCGATCGGCGTTGCCACCGTCTCCGCAATCACCTTGGGATTGGCGCCGGGATAGGTCGCGCGCACGACGACGGAGGGCGGCACGACATCGGGATATTCCGAGATCGGCATCGCGAACAGCGAGATCAGGCCGGCAAGGAAGATCAGGACCGACAGCACGCCGGCGAAAATCGGACGGTCGATGAAGAACTTTGAGAGATTCATGGCCTTGCCCCTGGGCAATATCTTGGTCGTCTCCACACAGCTCCGTCGCTATTCCGGGGCGCGCGAAGCGCGAACCCGGAATCCTGAGGTGAAGTGATGGGAGTTCAGAAATTTCGAGATTCTCAGGTGCGCAATTGCGCACCGTAGTTCGCGACTTTGTCGCGCCCCGGAATGACGACGAGTATCAGCGTTGCACCACGTCCTGATTGCTGCGATTGGAGGCTTGCTGCCCACGCGCACCCATTGCCGCCACCTCTGTCTTGAGCAGCGCCCCCGGACGCACGCGCTGCAGGCCGTTGACGACGATGCGGTCGCCGGGCTTCAGACCCTCGGTCACGACGCGCAATCCATCCACGGCGCCGCCGAGCGTGACCGGCCGGTACACCGCGCGGCTGTCGTCGCCGACCGCCATCACGAACTTCTTGTCCTGGTCGGTGCCGATCGCGCGCTCGTCGATCATCACCAGCGTCTGCTGCTTCGGCTGCCCCATGCGCACGCGGGCGAACTGGCCGGGGATGAGACGGCCGTCCTCGTTCCGGAACACCGCCCGGACCCGGATCGTGCCGCTCTGGCCGTTGACCTGGTTGTCGATGAGCTGGATGTGGCCTTTCGCCGAGAGGCCGCCGGAGGTCGTCATCTCCACGGGGATCTGGTCGAGCTTGCCGCGCCGGCCGGAGGCATCCGCGATCGAGTTCAGCGCGCGCAGCACGACCTCTTCATCCGCATCGAACGAGGCGTAGATCGGATTGACCGAGACTAGCGAGGTCAGCACCGGGGAGGCGGTGCCGGCGGCGACGAGATTGCCGACGGTGACCTCGATCTTGCCGACGCGGCCGTCCACGGGCGCGCGCACCTCGGTGTAGTCGAGATTGAGCCTTGCGGTCTGGAGCGTCGCCTCGGCCGCCTTCACATTGGCGATCGCTTCGCGGTTGGCGTTCTCGCGCTGGTCGAAATCGCGCCGCGTCACCACGGCGTTGCCGACCAGCTGCGCGCCCCGTTCGAGCTCGCTGGTGGTGAACACCACGCGCGCTTTGGCCGCCTCGAGCTGGGCATTGGCCTTGTCGACCTCGGCCGCGTAGGGCGCCGGGTCGATCTTGAACAGGACGTCGCCGGCCTTCACCAGCGCGCCTTCGGTGAAGTTGGCGGAGAGGATCGCGCCCGCAACGCGCGGGCGCAGCTCGACGCGGTGGATGGCCTCGAGCCGGCCGGAGAAATCGTCCCACAGCACGGTCTGCTTCGGTTCGATCAGCGCGACGGTGACAGGGACGGCCTGTTCAGCTGCCGCGGCCGTTGCCGTCGCCTGGGCGGCGTGGAAATAGTGGCCGGTCGCGATCGAGCCTGCGAGGGCGAGGGCGCCCACGACGGCGACGCCGCCGAGAAGACGGCGAAAACGGCCGGCGGAAGACGCTTCTTGGGAGGGGTGCATTTGCGCGCTCCAGATATGTAGTGTTCACTACAGATGTGGAGCTGGATACCGCAGCGCAAGATACTTATGTACCAATCACTAAGAAAAAAATGTACGCCGATACCGCGACAATTGGAAGACAGAAGAAAAGAAAGCCAGAACAAATAGATAGGGGCTGGCGTTAGGCTGATACGGTCCGCCGATTCCGAGGAGACAGGCACATGCGCATGGGACGCCCCCGCGAATTCGACGCCGACACGGCGTTGGATCAGGCGATGGAAGTGTTTTGGCGCCATGGCTATGAGGGCGCCACCATCGCCCAGCTCACCGAGGCCATGGGCATCAATCCTCCGAGTCTCTATGCCTGCTTCGGCAACAAGGAAGGCCTGCTGAAGGCCGCGCTCGACCGCTACACCAAATTGCGCGGCGCCTGGATGGACGAGGTGGTCGCGGCCCCCACCGCCCGCGACGTCGCCGAGCGGATGCTGATGGGCATCGCCGACAAGCAGACCGACCCCGCCAATCCGCCCGGCTGCCTGCTCGTGCAAGGCGGCATCGCCTGCGGCACCGGCTCCGAGAACGTCCCGTTCGAGCTCGCCGCCCGCCGCGGCCAGAACGAGGACCAGCTCCGCGACCGTTTCATCCGCGCCAAGGCTGAAGGCGATCTGAAGCCGACGGCCGATCCCGCCGCCCTCGCGCGCTACGTCTCGGCCGTGTCCGTCGGCATGGGCGTGATGGCATCCTCCGGCGCGGACCGCGAAGCGCTGCGGCAGGTGGCGAGCGTCGCCGTGCAGGCGGTGGAAGCGCAGTCGGCAGGCAAGGCGTAATCGACCATCATCATAGCGCGGACTGCTTCTCAGACAGCGACGGCGCCGTCGCGGAGAGGGACGGTCCTGGACATCGACGACCATGTTTGCCCTGACATTCCTCGGCACCTCGGCAAGCGTTCCCTCTGCGGAACGTAATCATCCGGCTCTCCTCGTGGAGGCCGCGGGCAAGCGTGTCCTGGTCGATTGCGGCGAGGGCACGCAGCGCCAGCTCTTGAGGAGCGGCTCGGGCTTTCGGCGGCTCGACCGCGTGCTGCTGACCCATGCTCATCTCGATCACGTGCTCGGCATCCCCGGTCTGTTTTCAACATTGGGGCTGCGGCAGAGCGCCGATGTGATGAGCATTCATGGCGGGCCGGGCACGCTCGACATCGTCATCCGAATGCTCGCCGGCCTGTGGGGTGCGGGCAGGGCGCCGATCGCGGTCGAGTTCGCAGCGCTCTCCGAAGGACAGGTCGTCGACGCCGGCGATTTCACCATCGCCTGCTTTCCGGTTCGTCATCGCGATACCGACAGTTTTGGATTCGCCTTCCAGAGCCCCTCACGCCGCCACCTTCGGCCGGATCGGCTCGCGGCGCTGGGCGTTCCCGACGGTCCCTTGCGCGGCGAGTTGGCCGCAGGTCGAGCGGTCGTGATCGAGGGCGATCGCATGGTCGATCCGGAAGATGTTCTGGGGCCGCCGAGCGGCGGCAGGAAACTCGTGGTGATCGGCGACACCGAAACCACCGAGGGATTGTCGCAATACGTCGCTGGCGCCGACCTGCTGGTGATCGAGGCGACCTTCCTCGATCGCGACGCCGCAACTGCGCGGGATTACGGCCATCTGACCGCGGCGGAAGCGGCCGCTCTTGCGGCCGCCGGCAACGTCCGCCAGCTCGTGCTGACCCATCTGTCCGGACGATACGAGGACGACGAGATCCTGGCCGAAGCGGCGCGGATCTTTCCGAACACCCGGATCGCCGCTGATTTCGATCACATCGTGATCTGAAGGGCGATGGGATGAGGCTTGTTTGCCACGATGACGGAGGTGCACTCCCTCGCCCGCTTGCGGGAGAGGGCTGGGGAGAGGGTGTCTCCTCAATGGGACAATCCCCCAACAGGAGAAAGCCCTCTCCCGGCGCTTCGCGCCGCAGCGCTTGCCAGTCCGGGGACGAGCGGGTAGAACCCTGCCACGCCTGAGCCGTGATTTGCGCCAAACGCGCTGCCGGCGACAGTCGAACAAGTCAGCAACTAATTGAATTTGTTCGACTATTCCGTTGGGGAATGGTGTAACGGTAGCACAACAGACTCTGACTCTGTTTGTCTTGGTTCGAATCCAGGTTCCCCAGCCAGTTCCGGGCACTTTTCCCCCAGCGTCCAACTCTTTGCAGGCCGTCGGCAGGGACGTTCGGGCCATGACCGCACCGCCGCTCGCGACGGTTTGCCTCATCCTGACATCGCATCTCGCCGTCGGATCGCGGCGCGCTCGCTCGTCCTTGGGCCATACAACCCAAGGAGATCCGTGATGCCCTATGTCGATGGTTTCGTTCTGGCCGTGCCCAAGGACAAGATCGAGGCCTACAAGACGCTGGCGACCACCGCCTGCGCGCTCTGGATGGAGCACGGCGCGCTCGATTATGTCGAATGCATCGGCGACGACGTTCCCTATGGCGAGCTGACCTCGTTTCCGCGCGCAGTGATGGCGAAGGAGGACGAGGTCGTGGTGTTCTCCTGGATCGTCTACCGCGACCGCGAGACCCGCGATGCCGTCAACAAGAAGGTGATGGCGGACCCGCGGCTGAAGATGGAGGGCGTGCCGTTCGACGGCAAGCGCATGATCTACGGCGGCTTCACCACGCTGCTCCGGGCGAGCGATGTGATCGGCTGACGAGAGCGAGCTACTTGATCTTGTCGTAGGCGGCCGCGAAATCGCCGAGCGGCATCGGAATCGCGATCGTCTCCTTGGCCATGTTCTGGAAGGAGACCTTCAACTGCTTGCCCGACCTCAAAGCGGCGAGCAGGTCCGCTGCGATCGGAGTCGAGGCGTAGCAGCCGCGGTTCTCGCAGGTCTGGATCTGGAGGTCGAACGTCTTGCCTTCGTCGACCTGGAGCTTGGCGCCGACGGGAAGGTTGAGGCCGAGCGGCAATTGCAACAGCGCGATCGGCGTGCGGGTGTCGGGCGCGATGCGGATGTTGATCAGGACGACGGTCTGGCCGGTCTTGGTCAGCACCGCGTTCTGCTCCATCGCGCATTCGAGCGGGGCCTCGCGGCTGGCGCTGGTGCAACGGACGACCCAGCCGGGCTGCCCGGGAGCACCGTCGGCCTGTGCTTGCGTCGGCGCGGGCGAGGGTTGCGCGGCCGGGGCAGGCGCTGCGTTCTTCTTCGCGCTCTGCTGGGCATGCGCGGCGGCCAAGGGCAACAGGGCCGCGGCGGCGAGGGCGACAAGTCTGGATTGCATGGACATGACGAGACCATTTTGGCGTTAACCGAGGGTCTCGCTGTAGCGTCGCGGCGGCCGCGGCGCAAGCTTACTCGGCGGCTTCCTTGACAGTGCCGGGCGCGGGCGCCTCGTCGCCTTCGTCGTCGCCCGAACGGCCCCAGGTGGAGAACCAGTTGTTGAGCTTGTCGAGATAGAGATAGACCACGGGCGTGGTGAACAGCGTCAGCGCCTGGCTGACGATCAGGCCGCCGACCATGGCGTAGCCGAGCGGCTGACGGATCTCGGCGCCGGTGCCGTGGCCGAGCATCAGGGGCACGCCGCCGAGCAGCGCGGCCATCGTCGTCATCATGATCGGGCGGAAGCGCAGCAGCGCGGCCTGGCGGATCGATTGCTCCGGCGTCTTGTGCTCGTCGCGTTCGGCGGCGATCGCAAAATCGACCATCATGATGCCGTTCTTCTTCACGATGCCGATCAGCAGGATGATGCCGATCAGCGCGATCAGGCTGAAGTCGAAACCCGCCGCCATCAGGATCGCGAGCGCGCCGACACCGGCCGAGGGCAGCGTCGACAGAATCGTGATCGGATGGATGTAGCTCTCGTAGAGGATGCCGAGGATCAGGTAGACCACGACGAGTGCGGCGAGGATCAGCAGCGGCACGGTGCCGAGCGACTGCTGGAACGCCTGCGCGGTGCCCTGGAAGCTGGAGTTCAGGGTCGGCGGCGCGCCGAGATCGGCCATCGCCTTCTGCACCGCCTCGGTCGCCTGGCCGAGCGCGACGCCTTGCGCGAGGTTGAAGCTGATCGTGATCGATGGGAACTGGCCCTGATGGCTGATCGAGAGCGGGCGGACCGGATCGGTGGTCCAGGTCGCGAACGTCGACAGCGGCACCTGGTCGCCGGTCAGCGGCGATTTGAGATAAAGCTTGTTGAGGCTGTCGAGATTGCCCTGCATCTCCGGCAGGATCTCCAGGATCACCTTGTAGGTGTTGAGCTGGGTGAAATATTGCGTGACCTGCCGCTGTCCGAAGGCGTCATAGAGCGTGTCGTCGATCAGCTGCGGCTGGATGCCGTAGCGTGAGGCGGTATCGCGGTTGATCTTGAGCTGGACGGTGGTGCCCTGCGTCTGCTGGTCGGTGGCGACGTCGCGCAGCTCCGGCAGCGTCTGCATCTTGGCGAGGATCTTGGGCGCCCATTCGTTGAGCTCGTCCAGATTGGCGTCCTGCAGCGTGAATTCGAACTGCGTGCGCGTCGGCCGGCCGCCGAGCCGCACGTCCTGGGCCGCCTGCATGTAGAGGCGGGCGCCCTCGACCTTGTCGAACTGGGGACGCAGTCGCGCGATGATCTGCTGGGCCGAGGCCTCGCGCTGGTCGCGAGGCTTCAGCGTGATGAAGATGTTGCCGTTGTTGCCGGCGCGGCCGCTGCCGCCGATCGACATGGCGACGCTGGCGACGTCAGGATCGGCCAGGATGATCTTGCCGAGCTGTTCCTGGCGCCGGGTCATCTCCTTGAACGAGATGTCCTGCGAGGCTTCCGAGGTGGCGGTGATCAGACCGACATCCTGCTGCGGGAAGAAGCCCTTCGGGATCAGGACAAACAGGTAGACCGACAGGCCGAGCGTGGCGAAGAAGATCGCAAGCGTGGTGCGCCGCCAGGCCAGGGCGTGATCCAGAACGGATTCGTAGCCGCGGAGCATCGCGTCGAAGGCGCGCTCGCTCCACTGATAGAAGCGGCCGTGCTGCACCTCGCCATGGGCACGCAGGAAGCGCGAGGCCATCATCGGCGTCAGGGTCAGCGACACGAACATCGAGACGAAGATGGTCATCGCCAGCACGACGGCGAATTCGCGGAACAGGCGCCCGATGATGCCGCCCATCAACAGCAGCGGGATCAGCACCGCCACCAGCGAGATGCTGATCGACACGATGGTGAACCCGATTTCCTTCGCGCCCCGGAACGCCGCCGCCATCGGCTGTTCGCCTTCCTCGATGTAGCGCGTGATGTTCTCGAGCATCACGATGGCATCGTCGACGACGAATCCGACCGCGATGGTGAGCGCCATCAGCGACAGATTGTCGAGCGAATAGCCGGCGACCCACATCAGGGCGCAGGCGCCGAGCAGCGCCAGCGGAACCGTGACGGTGGGAATGACGGTGGCCCAGAAGCTGCGCAGGAAGATGAAGATCACCATGACCACGAGGGCGATGGTCAGCAGCAGCGTGAACTGGACGTCCTCGACCGCCGCGCGGATGGTCGTGGTACGGTCGCTGATGAGCTCGATCTTGATGGCAGGCGGGATCGCCGCCACCAGGCGCGGCAGGGTCGCCTTGATCCTGTCGACGGTCTCGATGACGTTGGCGCCGGGCTGCTTGAAGATCACCAGGAACACGCCGCGCTTGCCGTTCGCCCAGGCCGCCTGCTTGGCGTCTTCGGCGGCGCTGACCGCCTGGCCGATGTCGCGGATTCGCAACGGGCCGCCGTTGCGATAGGCGATGATGACGTCGTTCCAGTCCTTCGCGTGCGTGAGCTGGTCGTTGGCGTAGATCGTGTAAGCGCGCTTCTCGCCGTCGATATTGCCCTTGGGACTGTCGACGGTGGTGATCGCGATCTGGCTGCGGACGTCCTCCATCGACAGGCCCTTGGCGACCAGCTTGGCCGGATCGACCTGGATGCGGATGGAGGGTTTCTGCTGGCCGCCGATGAAGACCTGCGCCACGCCCGACAGCTGACTGATCTGCTGGGCGAGCTGGGCATCGACCGCGTCGCTGACGCTGGTCAGAGGCAGTGTCTCCGACGTCGCCGACAATAGCAGGATCGGCGCGTCGGCCGGGTTGACCTTGCGGTAGGTCGGCGGCGACGGCAGGTTCTTCGGCAACTGGCCGCTGGCGGCGTTGATGGCGCCCTGCACGTCGTTGGCGGCGCCGTCGATGCTGCGGTTGAGGTCGAACTGGATGGTGATCGACGCGGTGCCGAGATAGCTCGTCGAGGTCATCTGGGCGATGCCGGGGATCTGGGCGAACTGGCGCTCCAGCGGCTGGGCCACGGACGAGGCCATCGTCTCGGGGCTGCCGCCCGGCAAATTGGCGGTGATCTGGATGGTCGGGAAGTCGACCTGCGGCAGCGGTGCGACCGGAAGCAGGGGATAGGCGACGAGACCGACAAAGAGGATGCCGGCCATCAGCAGAGAGGTGCCGATGGGATAACGGATGAAAGGTGCCGAAATCCCGCCCTCGGTCATTCCTGTCGTACCTTGTTCTGGGCCGGGTTCGAACTCGCCACCGCCGTCGAGACGAGGCTTCCGGGCTGCACCTTGAACTGGCCGCCGGTGATCACCTGCTGGCCGGGACTCAAGCCTTCTTCGATGACCGAACGTCCATCGATGGCATAGCTGACCTTGACCTTATGCACCTCGGCCTTGTTGTCCTGACTGACGGTGTAGGCATAGAGGCCGTTGGTGGAGTGCTGGACCGCGTCATCCGGAACCACGGTCGCGTCCTTCAGCGTCCGCACCAAAAGCCGCGTCGAGACCGATTGGCCCGGCCACAGCGCGTGGTCCTTGTTTTCGAACACGGCCTTGAGCCGGATTGTCCCGCTGCTCGTATCGACCTGGTTGTTGATGACCGCAAGCTTGCCCTCGGCCAGCGTCTTCTTGCCGTCGGTGGTGAAGGCGATCACCTTGAGCGCGCCGCTCTTCTGGCCCTCGCTGATATAGGGAAGCTGGTCTTCCGGCGCGGTGAAGATCACGGAGATCGGCTCGACCTGCGAGATCGTGACGATGCCGGTCTGCGTCGAGGCGTTGACGATGTTGCCGACGTCGACCTGGCGCAGGCCGGCGACGCCGGTGATCGGCGCCTTGACCTGGGTGTAGTCGAGCTGGGTCTGGGCGTTGGCGATCGCGGCTTCGTCGGCGGCAATCTGCGCGGTGAGCTGGGCCACGGTCGAGCGCTGGGTGTCGACCCGCTGCGCGGTCGCGAATTCGCCGAGCTTCGTGGCGCGCTGAAGTTCGAGATTGGCGTTGGCGAGGCTCGCCTCGTCCTGCGCCTTCTTGGCCTTGGCCTGGTCGAGCGCGGCCTGATAGGGACGGGGATCGATCGAGACCAGAAGCTCGCCCTGCTGGACGATCTGGCCTTCCCTGAAGGTCAGCTTGTCGATCTGGCCATCCACCCGGCTGCGGACCTGGACGGTGTTGAAACCCTGAACCGTGCCGAGACCGGTCAGGTAGACGGGAAAGTCGATCTTCTCGACCGGCGCAACGCTTACGGGGACGGCGGGCGGGCGGGGTGGACCCTTCTGGGCGGTCTGGGTTTTTCCGGCCCCAGCTCCGAACTTCTGCCAACCATAGTAACCCGCGGAGGCCACGGCCGCGATAATCAGAAGCCAGAGGATCGGCCGGGACTTTTTCATGTCGTCTCGTGTCGGCTCGTATGCCCTCAGCAAGGAATGATAGGGCAATCGCAGGGTTCCATCGCGTTGTATAATACACGCCAAGTTCCAGTGTAAACAGCACTATCCGTTGATAATCCTAAACAATTGGAAAGCTTTGCACCGTGTGGGCAGTGCTCTGGCGCGGCACTGTGCAGTGCTGCATTTTCGCGGGCGGATCGATCGGCGGGCAAGTTTTGGGCGACACCCGCACATGGTGTGTTCGAGCCGAAAGGCACCGCACCGATCAGCCGCCCGGTGCTGCTGACAAGAACGGTTCTAATTTGCGCGGCCGCCGTTTCGGTTGTCTGCAATTTCGGCATCGTCCATATCGGCGCCGTCACCAATGGAGCGCACATGGACGAATTGAACGGCAAGCTGATCGCGTGTCAGATTCTGATCACGGGATTGATCGCGCGGGTGGCCAACGAGCAGCGCGATCCCTTGCGCTTCCTCACCGACTTCCGGGACGAGATCAAAGCCGTGGTGAACGGCGTCAACATCGCCGGCATGGACCGCACCGATCGCGTGCGCGCCGTCGCGCAGAAAACCGTCGACGAATTGTTTTCGCTGATGAAGCCGCCAAGCAGCGATTGATGCAGTGAGGGAGGCTGCGATTGCGCGGCGCTGTTTCTTAGAACGAGTCCAATCGCGGTTTAGAACGGTTTCAAACTCTAGTTTAGAATTGTTTTGATCTGGATTGATTCAAGGGTTCTTGCGAGGCGCTCGCATTGACCCGCTATTTTGCGGCCGATACCAACACTCATCGTTCGTCGAAGTGAATGAGCGAACAAGAAGATGGGGCGTTTGGTAATGGGGCAGGTGGTCGCACCGAGGTCGTTGCGTTCGGTCGCAGCATTCGATCTGGTGGATGAGAAGTTCGCGGGCGTTTCCGGCAAGAAGGCTTCGGCGGTTGCGAGCTTGATCGCGGTGGCATCGGTGTCGAGCGGCGCGCAGGCGCAGCAATCGAACCTGCCGCCGGTGACGGTCGACGCGCCTGTCGAGCGTCCGCGTCCGACGGCATCGAAGCCCTCGCCGGAACAGGTCCGCGCCCGCAACGCGATTCGTCGCGCCGCGCAGCGCGAGCAGGCGGCTCAGCAGACGGCGCCCGCGACGCCGTCAGGCGCTCCCGACGGCAATCCCTATGCCGATCCGGCCGCGCCCTACAAGGTCGACCACGTCCAGGCCTCGGGCAAGTTTCCCGAGAAGATGCTGAACACGCCGAAGTCCATCACGGTGCTCAGCAAGGAAGTGCTGGAGGACAAGAACGCCACGACGCTGAAGGAGATCGGCCGCTCGACCGCGGGCGTGACGCTGGGCTCCGGTGAGGGCGGCAACGCATTCGGCGACCGCTTCTTCATCCGCGGCTTCGACGCGCGCAACGACGTCTTCATCGACGGCATCCGCGATCCCGCCGTTTCCATCCGCGAGAACTTCTTCACCGAGCAGATCGAGATCCTGCGCGGCCCGGCATCGTCCTACGCCGGCCGCGGCACCGCCGGCGGCGCTATCAACATCGTCACCAAGCAGGCGGGCGACGTCAACTTCAAGCGCATGGACACCGAGTTCGGCACCGACCAGACCAAGCGCGTCACGCTCGACGTCAACCAGGTCATCGACCCGACCTTCTCGGTTCGCGCCGGCGGCCTGTTCCAGGACGCCAACGTCGCCGGCCGCGACCACGTGACCGACAATCGCTGGGGCAGCTTCATCTCGACCAAGTACACCCCGACCAACGACATCAAGATCACGACCAACTACGTCCACACCGACCTCAGCGGTTATCCGGATTTCGGCGTGCCCTATTACAAGCAGGGCAACGTGCCGGTGACCTCGGCCGGCATTCCGCGTCAAAACTGGTACGGCTTCCTCAACCGCGACTTCCAGACGGCGCGGCAGGATTTCGGCACCGGCACGATCGAGTACAAGGTCAACGAGGCCATTACGCTGACCAGCAAGGTGCGCGGCGAGCACTCGCTGCTCAACTATATCGGCACGCTGCCGCAAAACCCGGTCACCACCAACGCCAATCCGCTGCTCTGGACCACGACGGCGAGCGCGCAGAGCCGCTACCAGAACGTGGACGTGTGGGCCAACCAGAACGAGGCGACGCTCAAGCTCGACACCGGCGGGGTCAAGCACACCGCCGTGTTCGGTGTCGAATATTCGAA
Organism: Bradyrhizobium frederickii; assembly: GCF_004570865.1. Classification (GTDB taxonomy): domain Bacteria; phylum Pseudomonadota; class Alphaproteobacteria; order Rhizobiales; family Xanthobacteraceae; genus Bradyrhizobium; species Bradyrhizobium frederickii. Next base: position 252,934 of record NZ_SPQS01000006.1, on the reverse strand, counting down.
CGAGAACATTTCGATCGATCGCTATGCGGGTCTGGCGTCGGAACTGTCCGGCTCCGCCTTCACGAGCAACGGTGCCGTGACGGGCGTCAATCTCTACTCCCCCCAGTTCACCTACATTCCCTTCGGCACGCCGTCGCTGGTTGGAAATCCGACGCGTTATGGCGTCAACACCAGCAGCGTGTATGTGATGGACACCGCAAACTGGCAGGACACGATCATCGTGAACGGCGGCGTGCGCTATGACGGCTACAGCCAGAGCGCGTCGAACAACAGTCCGCAATATGTGAAGCAGAGCTCCGATCTGGTGAACTACAACGTCGGCTTGGTCTACAAGCCGATGTCGATCGGCAGTATCTATGGCGCCTACGCGACCTCGGCCAATCCGTTCGGCTCGGAGCTCGACGCGACCGGCACCGAGTACGGCGGCGTTCCCGCCAACTCGACCATCTTGCTCGGGCCCGAGCGCAACAAGGCGATCGAGCTCGGCACCAAATGGGAGCTTGCGGATCGCCACCTGCTGGTGACCGGCGCGCTGTTCCAGACCACCAAGGACAACGCGCGCGAGACCGTCAACGGCCAGCTGACGTCGGGCGCCGCCTACAGGATCCAGGGTATCGACATCGAAGCCGAGGGCAAGATCACCGATCGCTGGAGCATCTTCGGCGGCCTGGTGCTGATGCAGTCCAAGGTCACCCAGAGCGGGGTCGCCTCCAATCTCGGCCTGCAGCTTGCCAACATCGCCCATCAATCGTTCAGCATGCTGACCAAATACAAGTTCGACGACGGCTGGGAGCTCGGCGGCCAGGCGGTGTACCGCTCCAAGGTCTATGGCGGCACGTTCGCCGCCAACACCAACGAGCTGCCGAGCTATTGGCGCTTCGATGCGTTCGTCGAGAAGAAGATCGACCAGAACTGGACCATGAAGTTCTACGCGCAGAACTTGACGAACAAGCTCTATTACGACTCGTTCTATCGCAGCAACGTACCGTTCGTCGCGGTGGCGCCGGGGCGGGCCTTCTACATCGTCACGACAGCGAAGTTCTGATCATGTTGACGTGCCTGCCTGGCGTTCTCAGCAAGGATGATGTGGCGGATTTCCGCCGCATCATGGACGCCAGCGAATGGGAGGACGGCCGTTCCACCGCCGGCGCGCAATCGGCCATGGTCAAGCGCAACGAGCAATTGCCGCCGGACAGCGAGGTCGCGCGCAAGCTCGGCAACCGCATCATCTCGGCGCTGACGTCGAATCCCCGCTTTATCGCGGCGGCAGTTCCGCTCCAGATCTTCCCGCCGCTGTTCAACCGCTATGCGGCGAGCGATGGCCATCATTTCGGCCTGCATGTCGACAACGCGATCCGCGGCGACCGTCTGACCGGCCTTCGCATCCGCACAGACCTGTCGGTGACGCTGTTCCTCGCCGAGCCGGAAGAGTACGATGGTGGCGAACTTGTGATCGAGGACACCTACGGCTCGCACGAAGTCAAATTGTCGGCCGGCGACTGCGTGCTCTATCCTTCGACCAGCCTGCATCTCGTCACCCCCGTGACGAGGGGAACGCGGGTTGCGTCTTTCTTCTGGCTTCAGAGCATGATACGGGACGATCAAGCCCGGAGCATGATCTTTGACCTCGACACCGCGATACAGGCGCTGGTGGAACGGCTCGGGCGTGACGATCCCGAAACGGTCAAATTGACGGGCATCTATCACAACCTCATTCGCTACTGGGCCGAAGTATGAAGACCATGACCTTCCAAGCAAGCCTTGCCGCAGCCGTCATGCTGGCGGCCGCCTGGCTCGCGACCCCTGTTTCCGCCCAGACACAGACCCCGCCCTCGGCGGCGACGCAGCAGGCGGCCCAGCCGCCCGTGGTCAGCCCGGCGGCGGCACCCTCGGCAACCGCACCTGCGGCTTCGACGGCGACCGCTCCGGCGCCCGCAAAGCCCGAGGCGGCATCCGGTATCGCGCCGGCCATGAAGGAATTGTCGCCCTGGGTCATGTTCATGTCGGCCGACGTCATCGTGAAGGCGGTGATGATCGGGCTCGCCTTCGCATCGCTGATGACCTGGACCGTCTTCATCGCAAAGTCGATCGAGCTGTCGGTCGCCTCCACCAGGCTTCGCTCGGCCCTGAAGAAGATCGCGGAGACGCGCTCCCTTGCCGAAGCGCAGATGGCGGTCGGCGCCAAGGAGGGCATCCTGTCGTCCTTCCTGGCGGCGGCCCTGCGCGAGGCGCGGATGTCGGCCGGCCTGTCCAGCGATGCCGGTATCAAGGAGCGCGCGGCCTCCAGCTTTTCCGAGATCGTGCGCGCCGAGGCGCGGCGTATCCGGATTGGCATGGGCGTGCTTGCGACCGTCGGCTCCACGTCGCCCTTCGTCGGACTGTTCGGCACGGTCTGGGGCATCATGAACAGCTTCATCGGCATCTCGAAGTCGCAGACCACGAATCTCGCCGTCGTCGCGCCCGGCATCGCCGAGGCGCTGCTCGCCACCGCGATCGGCCTCGTCGCGGCGATCCCCGCCGTCATCATCTACAACCACTTCTCGCGCGTGACGAAGGGCTATCTCGAGCTCGTCAACCGCGCCTCGGGGGCGGCAGGACGGCTGCTCTCGCGCGATCTCGATCGCAGCCACGGCAGCGTGCATTCGCGCGCAGCGGAGTGAATCATGGCCGTTTCGCTCGCAGACGACGATGACGACGACGACTTCTCGGAAACGCATGACATCAACGTCACGCCGTTCATCGACGTCATCCTGGTGCTGCTGATCATCTTCATGGTCGCAGCCCCGCTTTCCACGGTCGATCTGCCGATCGATCTGCCGACGTCGAGCGCGACGCCGCAGAAGAAGCCGGACAAGCCGACCTATCTCAGCATCAAGCCCGATCTGACGCTTGCGATCGGAGAAAATCCGGTGCACCGGGCCGAGTTGATCGGGACGCTCGACGGCCTGTCCGACATGAGCAAGGACAAATACGTGTTCCTGCGTGCCGACAAGTCGGTACCGTATGGGGAGTTGATGGGGGTCATGGAGCTGTTGCGCTCAGGCGGCTATACGCGGGTGAAGCTGGTGGCGCTGGAAGGCGCGCCTGCGGCCGGCGCCGCGCAGCCTTAAGAAGACACGCTATGTCGGACGAACTCAGACCATCCCGCAAGCTCTGGATCCTGGCAGCAGTGGCGGCGCTGGTGCTTCATCTGGGTGGCGCTGCGCTCGCGCTGGCGCATTTGCGCGCCGATGATGACGGCGACGGCCTGGGTGCGAACGGTGCCGAGTTCGCCGTGGAGATGGCATCGCCCAAGGCGCCCGAAACCGATCTACCGCCCGGGCCGGACAGCGAAGCGATGCAGGAGCAGCAGGCGCTTCCCGAGCAAAAGGCCGAGACCAAGGAGACGGAGCTTCCAAAGGATCAGTCGCAGGAGGTCGAGGATCCCGACCGCGTCGTGACCGAGAACAACGCGAAGAAGCCGACGGAAGACGATCCGAAGATTCAGGCTGTCGAAACGCCGGCCGCCGAAGCGTCGCCGAAATCGGTTGCGACGGCACGGCAGACGCTCGAGGAGGATGCGCGCGAGGCCGAGAAGGCGCTGGCGCCCGTCATCGGCATCGGCAAGGACATCCTGAAGCTGACGGCCGACTGGAATCGCAAGATCAGCGCGCATCTGTCGCTGCACAAGATCAATCCGGAGGGCAAACACCCCAACAATCAGAAGGTCAAGGTGAGCTTCGCGATCAACCGGAAGGGCAACGTGCTGTCGGTGGATGTCGTGGAATCGTCCGGGGACGCCGCCTACGATGCGGCCGCGGTCTCGATCGTCCGCAAGTCCGATCCGATCCCGCAGCCGCCTGCCGGCCTGACCGAGGACCGGTTCGAGCGCACCGTCGATATCATCTTCACGCCGCCGGACGCGAAAAAGAAGAAGACGGCTCAGCGCCAGTAGAGCCGGATCCCGACATAGACCACGACCAGGCACGCGAAGATCAGCGCCACCGGGAGCGGTCGTTTCTGGGGTCCAGCGAATGCCGCCCCGACGGAGGCAGACTTCTTCGGCGGTGCGGGGCGGCGGAAGGCGGTAACATTGTCCGCTGCCGGCTCAGCCGCGCGAGGGCGGACGTCGGGCGGGGTTCCAGCGCCGCCCATCTCGGCATAATAGGCCTTGTAGATCGCGCCGATGGTGACCTCGGTGGCCTCGCCCTCGCTCATCTGCGCCAGCAGGTTCTGGTAGCTCGCCAGGAATTCCTGGGCCTCCGGGGGCAATGCGGACGCCCCGTTGAGCTTGGCCATCATCTTCCAGGTGGCGAAATCGGCGCGGGCGCGGGTGTCGGCGCGTCGCGCGATCAGCATGTCGGCAGCTTTGACCAAGTCGGCCTCTGGCCCTTCGGCCTGTGTTCGGTGTCGCACTTCAACTACGCGTTGCCGGTCAGGAAGAGAACAGCCTGAATCACATAACCGGTCAACGTCCGCAGTATTGCTGAAATAACATCAAGATTTAGACCGAACTGGGAACCTGCAAGGGGCAGCAAAATCAACAGCCCGATCAGGATCAGCATACCGAACGGCTCGAGACGGGCGAGGGGCAAGGCAAGGGGGCGGGGCAACAGCCCGACCGCGACGCGCCCGCCATCGAGGGGCGGGATCGGCATCATGTTGAAGACGGCCAGGATCGCGTTGATGATGAGTGCATTCTTGAGGTTGTCGGCGACCCATTTCGCCGCACTCGCCGGCACCAGAGGCAGGGCATGAAAAGCCAAGGCGGCGGCGAGCGCCAGCAGGATGTTGGTGGCAGGCCCCGCCAGCGCCACCCAGACCATGTCGAGCCTCGGGTTGTTCAGCTTGCGGAAGTTCACCGGCACCGGCTTGGCGTAGCCGAACAGGAACGGCGAATGCGCGAACAACAGCATCGCCGGCAGGATCAGGGTGCCGAAGGGGTCGATGTGCCTGACGGGATTGAAGCTGACCCGCCCGAGCTGCGCGGCCGTGTTGTCGCCGAGCCGGTCCGCGACAAAGGCGTGCGCAGCCTCATGAAAGGTGATGGCGAGCAGCAGTGGCAGCGCCCAGACGGAAAGATCATAGAACGAGATGTTCACAGCCGTTGGTCCCGGTTCGAAAGCGGCCTTGCAGCCGTCCCAGCCAAACCGGCGGTGCAGCAACGCTTCGGCTCAACATAGGGGCGCCGGTTCCGAAATGCCACGCTGCAAATGATCGCCCCGGCGCCGCCGTGCCGGCGGCAAACTCACGCGGGGATCGTGGTCTGATACTGGATCAAGCCGTCGTCGAGCTTCAGCCAGGCGAGCTTTTCCGACACCCAGATGTGCTCGGTCGGCGCAAAGGCGTTGCGGTCGTCGAACGTCGCAAGCGCCACCCCCGCCAGCGTGCCATTACGCCGCCAGGCGAACAGGCGCGTGCCGCAGCGCTTGCAGAACACACGGTCGATGTTCTCCGATGACGGGTAACGCTCCGTGTCGCCGTCGACGGTCAGCGCACGCTGGTCGAACTGCGCCCGGGCGAAGAAGGGCGAGCCCATCGCCTTCTGGCAGATGCGGCAATGGCAGATGCGGACATTGAGCGGCTCGCCCTCCGCCTTGAACCGCACCGCGCCGCACAGGCATCCGCCTTCCCGTATCATGATATCCTCAATAGGTCGCCCGTCCGCCCGAGATATCGAATACCGCCCCGGTCGAGAACGCGCAATCTTCCGACGCCAGCCAGCTCACCATCGCAGCCAGCTCTTCCACCAGCACGAAACGCCCCTTCGGGATCTTCGACAGCATGAAGTCGATATGCTGCTGCGTCATCTGGTCGAAGATCGCGGTCTTCGCCGCCGCCGGGGTCACCGCGTTGACGAGGATGTCGTGCGCCGCGAGCTCCTTGCCGAGCGACTTCGTCAGCGCGATCAGACCGGCCTTGGACGCCGAATAATGCGCCGCGTTCGGATTGCCTTCCTTGCCGGCGATGGAGGCGATGTTGACGATGCGCCCGTATTTCTGCTCGAGCATCGCAGGCACGATCGCCTTGCAGACGATGAAGGGGCCGTCGAGATTGATGCGCAGCACCTTGCGCCATTCCTCGAGATCGGTCTCCCACACCGGCTTGTTGATTCCGGCGATGCCGGCATTGTTGACGAGGATGTCGATCTTGCCGAAGGCCTTGAGCGTCGCATCGCGGGCCTGCTCGACGGCCGCGGTGTCGGTGACGTCGACCTTGAACACCCGGGCGTTGTCGCCGATCTCCTTTGCGGTCTTCTCAGCCAGCGCCGCATCGAAATCCCAGATCGCGACCTTGGCGCCGGAGGCGACAAAACGCTCGGTGATGGCGCGGCCAAAGCCCTGCGCGCCGCCGGTGACGACGGCAACGCGCCCGTTGAGATCAATCTTGTTCATGCCGCAGGCCTCTGGCGTCAGAGCATGTAGCCGCCGTCGACGACGAGGTCGACGCCGGTGGTGAAGGCGCTCTCGTCGCTGCCGAGATAGACCGCCATGGATGCGATCTCCTCGGCGGTGCCGAGCCGGCCCATCTTCTGGCGTGAGATGAACATCTCCTTGCCCTGCGGTCCCTGCGTGGCGGCTCGGTCGAGCATCGAGGGGGTCTCGACGGTGCCGGGGCAGATCGAGTTGCAGCGGATGCCCTTGGTGATGAAATCGAGCGCCACCGCGCGCGACAGCAGCGACACCGCGGCCTTCGACGAGCTGTAGACGTAGCGGTTGGCGGGCGGCCTCAAGGCCGCGCAGGACGAGATGTTGACGATGCTGCCGCCGCCGCCCGCGATCATGTCGGGCAGGAACGCCTTGATGGTCCGGTGCATCGACTTGACGTTGAGGTCGAACGAGAAATCGAAGTCCTCCTCCGAGCATTCCAGGATGGTGCCGTGGTGCACGAAGCCCGCCGCATTGAGCAGGATGTCGATCTTGCCGACGCGCTTCGCAAAGGCGTTGACGTCGGCGGTGTTGCGGACGTCGAGCTTTGCGACCTCGGCGATGCCTTCCTTGGTCAGGCCGGCGATGCCGGCCTCGTTGATGTCGGTGGCAATGACGGTTGCGCCCTCACGCGCGAATGCGATGGCGCAGGCGCGGCCGATGCCGGCGGCTGCAGCCGTGACGACGGCGCGTTTGCCCTTAAGGCGGTCTGCCATGCTGTTTTTCTCCTTCTTGGTTGTCATCTATCCGCCGTCACTGCGAGGAGCGCTTGCGACGAAGCAATCCAGGCTGTCTCCGTGGACAAATCTCTGGATTGCTTCGCTTTGCTCGCAATGACGTGTGGCTGTCAGTGATTATCCCGCGCCACGCCAAATGTGCCGGCGACGTTCTGGTAGCGCGTGGCGAGCTCCATGCAGGCGCCGGTCGATTGCTGGCCGACGGTATTGCGATAGATCTCCTGCCACGGCGTCTGGTTCGGCGGATGCTTGAAGCCGCCGCTGGCCTTCAGCTCGGCGTGGCGCTTCTTCAGCTCCTCGTCCGAGATCAGGATGTTGGCGCTGCCCTTGTTGAGGTCGATGCGGACCTTGTCGCCGGTCCTGAGGATCGCAAGGCCGCCATTGGCCGCGGCTTCCGGCGAGGCGTTCAGGATCGAGGGCGAGCCCGAGGTGCCGGACTGGCGGCCGTCGCCGATGCAGGGCAGGGACAGGATGCCGCGTTTGATCAGCGCCGCCGGCGGCTGCATGTTCACAACTTCGGCGCCGCCGGGATAGCCGATCGGGCCGGTGCCGCGGATGAACAGCACGCAGCGCTCGTCGATGTCGAGCGAGGGATCGTCGATCCGCGCGTGATAGTCCTCCGGACCTTCGAACACGATGGCGCGGCCCTCGAAGGCGTTGAGGTCCTTCGGGTTGTTGAGATAGCGGTCGCGGAATTCCTTGGAGATCACGGAGGTCTTCATGATCGCGGAATCGAACAGATTGCCCTTCAGCACCAGGAAGCCGGCGTCCTTCACCAGCGGCTTGTCGTAGGCCCAGATCACGTCGTTGTCGGGCTTTGGCGCATTGGCGCAGTTCTCGCCGATGCCGCGGCCGTTGACCGTGACGGCGTCCTCATGGATGCGCTTGTGCTTCATCAATTCGCGCACCACGGCCGGCACGCCGCCGGCGCGGTGGAATTCCTCGCCGAGATAGAAGCCCGCCGGCTGCATGTTGACCAGGAGCGGCACGTCGTGGCCGACCTTCTGCCAGTCCTCGATCGTGAGCTCGACGCCGATGTGGCGGGCCAGCGCATTGATGTGGATCGGCGCGTTGGTCGAGCCGCCGATCGCCGAATTGATCACGATGCAGTTCTCGAACGCCTTGCGGGTCAGGATGTCCGAAGGCTTGAGGTCCTCCCAGACCATCTCGACGATGCGTTTTCCCGTCTCGTAGGCGATCTGGCCGCGCTCGCGATAGGGGGCGGGAATGGCCGCGCAGCCCGGCAGCGAGAAGCCGAGCGCTTCGGCGAGCCCGTTCATGGTCGAGGCGGTGCCCATGGTGTTGCAATGCCCGACCGAGGGCGCGGAGGAGGCCACGATCTCCATGAACTCTTCATAGTCGATCTCGCCCGCGGCGAGCCGCTCGCGCGACTTCCAGACGATGGTGCCGGAGCCGGTGCGCTCGCCGGCATGCCAGCCGTTCAGCATCGGGCCGCCCGACAGCACGATCGCGGGCAGGTTCACGGTCGCCGCCGCCATCATGCAGGCCGGCGTGGTCTTGTCGCAGCCGGTGGTGAGCACGACGCCGTCGAGCGGATAGCCGTAGAGGATCTCGACCAGGCCGAGATAGGCGAGGTTGCGGTCGAGCGCCGCGGTCGGGCGCTTGCCGGTCTCCTGGATCGGATGGGTCGGGAATTCCATCGCAATGCCGCCGGCCTCGCGGATGCCCTCGCGGACCCGATGGGCCAGCTCGATATGGTGGCGGTTGCAGGGCGAGAGGTCGTTGCCGGTCTGGGCGATGCCGATGATCGGCTTGCCGGATTGCAGCTCGGCGCGGGTGAGGCCGTAATTGAGATAGCGCTCCATGTAGAGCGCGGTCATGCCCGGATTATGCGGGTTGTTGAACCATTCCTGCGAGCGAAGATGGCGTCGCGAGCCGTTGCCGGCGGGTGCGTGCCCATTGGTTGGTTTCTTTGTCATTGGTTTCTCCTGCAATGCAAACGCACTGGCGTCCGTCCCGGGGTCTCGGCTTGTGCGATGCCCAACGGCGCGAATGATGGATCGCTGGCCCGCTGGCGGGTCGTTTCCTCACAAATCCGATACTAGTCATGAGCGCTTGGTAACGCTACCATTTTGTTCGCCGCAGGCGCGCCGGAAGCGACCGGCCTGCTGTCCGAATGACGCGACGACGAGCTTTGCCGCTCGATGACCTTGAAGCCGAGATCGAGCACCGGCTGCTCGGGGCGGCGTCCGTCGATCGCCTCGATCAGCATGGTGGCGGCCGTGTTGCCCATCTCGTAGCGGTTGGTGCGCACGCTGGTGAGGGTGGGGACGGCGGACGCCATGAATTCGAGGTCGTTGAAGCCGACGATTGCGATCCGGTCGGGGACCGCGATCTCGCGGCGGCGGCATTCGAACAGCACGCCGAGCGCGAGGTCGTCATTGGCGCAGAACACCGCGTCGAGGTCGGGCTCCCGCGCCAGGAGATCGGCGAACAGGGCGCAGCCGAGTGTCACCGAGGTCGGTGTCGCGGTGGTGACGACGAGGCGCTGCTCGAACAATGCAGCGTCCTTCATGGCCGAGACATATCCGTCCAGCCGCCGCTGCACCCTGGGATCCATGCGCGCACCGATGAAGCCGATCTTGCGGCGGGCTTGGTCGAACAGGTGCGCAACCGCCGCGCGGGCCGCATCATAGTGCGAAAAGCCGATCATCATGTCGACCGGATCGGGGCCGATCTCCATGATCTGCACGATCGGACAGTCGGCGGCCTCCAGCATGGCGCGCGATTCCGTGGTCTGGTCGATCCCGGTGACGATCAGCCCGGCCGGCTTCTGCGCCAGAAACAGGCGCAGCAGCTTCTCTTCCTGGAGAATGCTGTAGCGCGTGTTGGACAGCTGGATCGAGTAGCGGCTGCCTTCGGATGCGTCGTAGATGCCGCGCAGCACGTCCGAGAACACGTTGTTGGTGAGAGAGGGGATCAAGACACCGATGACCTCGGTGCGTTGCGAGGCCAGTGCGCGTGCCGCAAGGTTCGGGACGTAGCCGAGCTCCTTGGCGGCGCTCTCCACCCGCGTCCGCTTGGCCACCGACAGGGCTTCCGGATTACGAAAGAAGCGTGACGCCGTAATCGGGCTGACGCCGGCAAGCTCGGCGACTTCCGCCAGCCGGATTTTGCCTGACTTGGTGCGTTTTCGACCCATTTGCTGCTCTTAACACAGTCAGTCCCGCAAACAAAGGAACGTTGACAGCGCTACCAGCAGCGACTAACCAAAGACAAATTGCCAAAACCGCACAAACTGCCGACAATGTTGCCCGCTACGGTCGGGCTTCGTTCGGCGAAGTCTGAAAAAACAAGACGGTCGCGGCGCCAGGGGCGTCGTGGACTATCGAGGAGGGAGCTAGATGTCGTCTGTGCAAATCCGCGACGTGCGGAAATCGTTCGGCAACTTTGAAGTCCTGCACGGCGTGACCGTACCGATCGAAGATGGGCAGTTCGTCGTCCTGGTCGGCCCCTCCGGCTGCGGCAAGTCGACGCTTCTGCGCATGCTCGCCGGTCTCGAGAACATCACCTCCGGCACGATCTCGATCGGCGACCGCGTCGTCAACAATGTCCAGCCCAAGGAGCGGGACATTGCGATGGTGTTCCAGAACTACGCGCTCTATCCGCACATGACCGTTGCCGACAATATGGGCTTCTCGCTCAAGCTGCGGAATGCGAGCGCCGACGAGATCAACAAGCGCGTCAAGCGCGCCGCCGAGATCCTCGCGCTGGCGCCGCTGCTCGATCGCTACCCGCGCCAGCTCTCCGGCGGCCAGCGCCAGCGCGTCGCGATGGGCCGCGCCATCGTGCGCGACCCGCAGGTCTTCCTATTCGACGAGCCCTTGTCGAACCTCGACGCCAAGCTGCGCGTCGCCATGCGCACGGAGATCAAGGAGCTGCACCAGCGGCTGAAGACGACGACCGTCTACGTCACCCACGACCAGATCGAGGCCATGACCATGGCCGACAAGATCGTCGTCATGCATGACGGTATCGTCGAGCAGATGGGTACGCCGCTCGAGCTGTACGACAAGCCCGACAACCAGTTCGTCGCCGGCTTCATCGGCTCGCCCGCGATGAACTTCCTGAAGGGGCATGTGCGCGTCAACGGTGTCGCGACCTTCGAGGGGCCGAACGGCGTCAAGCTGCCGCTCAAGACCGCGCCCGCGGCGTCCGACGGCCGTCCTGCGGTGTACGGCGTGCGGCCCGAGCATTTCACCATCGCCGACGACGGCGCCGAAGCGGAAATCATCGTGGTCGAGCCGACGGGCTCGGAGACGCAGGTATTCGCCAAGATCGGCGGCGAGCAGGTCGTTGCGGTCTTCCGCGAGCGTCACCAGTTCAACCCGGGCGACAAGATCCGGCTGAAGCCCGACCCGTCACTGGTGCACTTGTTCGACGAAGCGACAGGAAAACGCCTGAACGCGTAGTGTGAGTTTTACTTAAGACAATAAAAAGCATCACAGGGAGGACGACATGCAAGACTTTACCCGCCGGACGCTGCTTCAAGGCGGAACGGCACTGGCTGCGACCGGCATGCTCACCGGGCCGGCGCTGTTCGACTTCGCCAAGGCCTGGGCGCAGAGCGCGCCCTGGAAGCCGGAGGCGGGCGCCAAGCTGACCGTGATGCGCTGGAAGCGCTTCGTGCCTGCGGAAGACGATGCGTTCAACCAGATGGTGGCAGCGTTCAAGGCTGCGACCGGCACCGAAATGAACGTCTTCAGCGAATCCTTCGAGGACGTGCAGCCGAAGGCCTCGGTTGCGGCCAATACCGGCTCGGGGCTCGACCTCGCCTGGGGCCTGCACACGCTGCCGCAGCTGTTCCCGACCAAAGTGCTGAAGATGAACGACGTCGCCGATTATCTCGGCAAGAAATACGGCGGCTGGACCGATGCGGCGGCCAAGACCTGCAAGCTCGGCGACGACTGGCTCGGCATTCCCGTCGCGACCAATGGCGGTTACATGACCTACCGCAAGTCGGCGCTCGACAAGGCCGGCTTCAAGGAATTCCCGAAGGACTTCCCCGGCTTCCTCGATATGTGCAAGGCGCTGAAGGCCAACAACACGCCGGCCGGCTTCGCGCTCGGTCACGCCTCGGGCGACGCCAATTCGTGGCTGCACTGGGTGCTGTGGGGGCACGGCGCCTACACGGTCGACCAGAGCGACAAGGTCATCATCAATTCGCCGGAGACGGCGAAGGCGCTGGAGTATTGCAAGGCGCTGTACGAGAACTTCATCCCGGGCACGGCGTCCTGGAACGATTCCTCCAACAACAAGGCGTTCCTCGCCGGCGAGCTCTATTGCACGGCCAACGGCATCTCGATCTACGTCGCCGCCAAGACCGATCCCAGCAAGAAGGAGCTTGCCGAGGACACCCATCACGCGCTCTGGCCGGTCGGACCGGTCGGCAAGCCGAGCGAGCTGCAGCTTACGCTGCCGATCCTCGCCTTCAACTTCACCAAATATCCGAACGCGGCGAAGGCCTTCGTCGCCTTCATGCTGGAGAAGGAGAACTACGAGAAGTGGCTGGATGGCGCGCAAGGCTATCTGCAGCAGACCTTGAACGCCTATGAATCGGCGCCGGTCTGGACGGCCGATCCCAAGAACGCCGTGTTCTCGCAGGCCTCCAAGCGCACGCTGCCGGCGTCCGGCATCGGCACGGTCGGTGAGAAGGCGGCGACCGCGATTGCCGATTTCATCGTCGTCGACATGTTCGCCAATTACTGCACCGGCGCCAAGGATACGAAGGGCGCGATGGCTGAAGCCGAGCGCCAGTTGAAGCGCATCTATCGCTGACGGTCACGGGGCGGGCGCTCTTGGGCCGCCCGCCCATCAACATTTCGATCAGGGATATCGGGCATGGCTGATGTCGCAATTCCCCGGGCCAAGCCTTCGATGAGCGAGGGCGGCGCCTGGACCCAGCTTAAACACAACCGCAACTGGCTCGGCTTCTGGTTCATGGTGCCGGCCATGGCGTTCCTGATCTTCTTCCTGGCCTATCCGCTGGGGCTCGGCATCTGGCTGTCCTTCACCGACACCCGCATCGGCAGGGTCGGGCACTTCGTCGGCACCGAGAACTATGAGTGGCTGTGGGACGATTCCATCTTCTGGCTGTCGGTGTTCAACACGCTGCTCTACACCTTCGTCGCCAGTGCCCTCAAATTCGCGATCGGCCTCTATCTCGCGCTGCTGCTGAACGAGAACATGCCGTTCAAGGCGATGCTTCGCGCGATGGTCCTGATCCCCTTCATCGTGCCGACGGTGCTCTCGGCATTGGCGTTCTGGTGGATCTTCGACTCTCAATTCTCCATCATCTCCTGGTCTCTGAAGCATCTCGGTGTGATCAATCAGAACATCAATTTCCTCGGCGACACGACCTGGGCGCGCATTTGCGTGATCTTCGCCAATATCTGGCGCGGCGTGCCGTTCGTGGCGATCACGCTGCTCGCCGGCCTGCAGACGGTGTCGCCGTCGCTCTACGAAGCCGCGACGCTCGACGGCGCCACGCGCTGGCAGAATTTCCGCTACATCACCTATCCGCTGCTGACCCCGATCATCGCCGTCGTGATGACCTTCTCGGTGCTGTTCACCTTCACCGACTTCCAGCTGATCTGGGCGATGACGCGCGGCGGCCCGGTCAACGCCACCCATCTGATGGCGACGCTGTCCTATCAGCGCGCGATCATCGCCGGGCAGCTCGGCGAGGGCGCGGCGATCTCCAGCGCCATGATTCCGTTCCTGCTCGCTGCGATCATGGTGTCCTGGTTCGGCCTGCAGCGCCGCAAGTGGCAACAGGGAGAGAACAATGACTGATCTTCCTGCCTCGAAAGTCGATCTCAAGTCCGTCCTGTCGGCGTCCGCGCGCGTCGATAACAGCGAGGGCATGAGCTATCTGCAGTCGGTGCCGCGCCGGCTCGTGACGCTGTATCTGCCGCTCACGATCATCGTCGTGGTCCTCCTGTTTCCGTTCTACTGGATGGCGCTGACCTCGGTGAAGCCGGACGATCAGTTGCTCGATCTCGACAGGTTCAACCCATTCTGGACCTGGAATCCGACCTTCAAGCACTTCCACAAGCTGCTGTTCGAGAGCTACTATCCGTACTGGCTCTGGAACACGATGTACGTGGCGATCTGCGCCACCATTCTCTCGATCGTCGCATCGGTGTTTGCGGCCTACGCGATCGTGCGCTTGCGCTACAAGGGTGCCAATCTGGTCGGCGGGCTGATCTTCCTCGCCTATCTGGTGCCGCCCTCGATCCTGTTCATCCCGCTCGCCACCGTCGTGTTTCAGTACGGCCTGTTCGATTCGCCGCTGGCGCTGATCCTGACCTACCCGACCATCCTGATCCCGTTCTCGACCTGGCTCTTGATGGGCTATTTCAAGACCATCCCGTTCGAACTCGAGGAATGCGCGCTGATCGACGGGGCGAGCCGCTGGCAGATCCTGATCAAGATCGTGCTGCCGCTCGCCATTCCCGGCCTGATCTCGGCCTTCATCTTCTGCTTCACGCTGTGCTGGAACGAGTTCATCTACGCGTTGACGTTCCTGCAATCGACCAGCAACAAGACGGTGCCGGTCGCGATCGTCAACGAGTTCGTGGACGGCGACATCTACCGCTGGGGCTCGCTGATGGCGGGAGCCCTGGCCGGCTCGTTGCCGCTCGTCATCCTTTACGCCTTCTTCGTGGAGCATTATGTGTCCGCGATGACCGGCGCCGTGAAGGAATGACCGCCGGGCTGCTTAAGAGCGCGCCAGGAGCGGCGCGCTCCGGCCAATGACAAGGAGTTGAGCTCTTGCACATTCTGGTTCTGGGCGCCGCCGGCATGGTCGGCCGCAAACTCTGTGAACGGCTGCTGCGCGACGGTCGGCTCGGCAAGAGCGACATCACCAAACTGACCATGCATGATGTGGTGGAGCCGAAGAAGCCGGAGAAGGCCGGTTTCCCCGTCGAGACCGTGTCGGGCGATTTCGCCGTGCCGGGCGCGGCCGAAAAGCTGATCGCCGGCCGCCCCGACGTGATCTTCCATCTCGCCGCCATCGTCTCCGGCGAAGCCGAGCTCGATTTCGACAAGGGTTACCGCATCAATCTGGACGGCACGCGGATGCTGCTCGATGCCGTCAGGCTGGTTGGCGGCGGCTACAAGCCGCGCGTCGTCTTCACGTCCTCGATCGCGGTGTTCGGCGCGCCGTTTCCGGATGCAATCGGCGACGAGTTCTTCCACACCCCGCTGCTCAGCTACGGCACCCAGAAGGCGATCGGCGAACTCCTGCTGGCCGACTATTCGCGCCGCGGCTTCCTCGACGGCATCGGCATCCGCCTGCCGACCATCTGCATCCGGCCCGGCCTGCCCAACAAGGCGGCCTCCGGCTTCTTCTCCAACATCCTGCGCGAGCCGCTGGCCGGCAAGGAAGCGGTGCTCCCGGTTTCCGAGGACGTCCGCCACTGGCATGCCACGCCGCGCTCGGCCGTCGGCTTCCTGCTCCATGCCGGCACCATGGATCTCGCTGCGGTCGGCCCGCGCCGCAACCTGACCATGCCGGGACTTTCGGCCACGGTCGGCGAGCAGATCGCGGCCCTGAAGCGCGTTGCCGGCGAGAAGGTCGCTGCCCGCATCAAGCGCGAGCCCGATCCCTTCATCGTCGGCATCGTCGGTGGCTGGCCGCGCAATTTCAACCCAAAGCGGGCGCTCGAACTCGGCTTCACCACCGCCGAGAAGACCTTCGACGACATCATCCGAATTCACATCGAAGACGAGCTCGGCGGCAATTTCGTCGCCTGATCGCTGACTGAGCGGGTCCTGGTGATGGCGAGCGTTGCTTGCATCGGCGAATGCATGGTCGAGCTCCGGCAGGCCCAGGGCGGGGCGTCTGCCGGGCAGGGGGGCGGGCTTTATTCGCGCGGCTTCGGCGGTGATACCCTCAACACCGCCGTCTATCTGGCGCGGCTCGAAATCAAGGTCGACTATCTCACCGCGCTCGGCGACGATGCCCTCAGCGACGAGATGATCGCGGCCTTGACGACGGAAGGTGTCGGCACGCGGCGTGTCGTGCGGCTGGCGGGCAAGTTGCCCGGCCTCTACATGATCCAGACGGATGCGAAGGGCGAGCGCCAGTTCTTTCACTGGCGCGACAGCGCGGCGGCGCGCCAGCTGATGAATCTGCCGGAGACCGACGAGCTGCTCAATTCGCTGATGAGCTACGACATCGTCTATCTCTCGGCGATCACGCTCTCGATCTACGATGCGCCGGGGCGCGAGCGCCTGTTCGCCGCGATCAAGCGCGCGCGCCTGCTCGGCACCCGCTTCGTGTTCGACACCAATTTCCGCGCGCGGGGATGGCCGGACCGCGACGTCGCGCGGGAGGTCTTTGCCGCAGCCTTCGCGACCGCCGACATCGTGCTGACCTCGACCGAGGACCTGCTCGCGCTCTATCCCGGCGAGAGCAACCACCAGTTGATGGCGCGCATCCCGGCGCCCGAGCTGGTATTCCGCCTCGCCGAGCCGGTCAGCCTGCTGCGCTTCCCCGGCGGCACGAGCGAGGTCCGCGCCGAACCGATGTCCAAGCCGGTCGTCGACACCACGGCGGCCGGCGACAGCTTTGCTGCCGCCTACATTGCCGCCCGGCTCGCCGGTTCCGATCCGGTCGAGGCTGCCCAGGCCGGGCATCGCCTCGCCAGCCTCGTGATCTGCTATCCCGGCGCCATCATTCCGGGCTATGCCATGCCGCCGAAGAAGCGGCACCGGCCGGCGGCCACGCGTCAAGCGACCAAGTGAATCGAGATCCTATGCCCACGACTGCCCAACAGAACCACCTCGTCGCGCTGTTCAGGGACGCGACCGTCATTCCCGTCCTCACCATCGAGCGCATCCAGGACGCCGTGCCGCTGGCGCGTGCGCTGGTCGCCGGCGGCGTCCGCACGCTGGAGGTGACCCTGCGCACCCCCGTTGCGATCGAGGCGGCGCGGGCGATGATGGCCGAAGTGCCCGAGGCGGTCGTCGGCATCGGCACGATCCTCAATCCGGCCGACTTCACCCGTGTCGAGAAGCTCGGCGTCGCGTTCGGCATCAGCCCGGGCCTGACCCCCGACCTTCTCAAGGCCGCCACCCATAGCTCCCTGCCGTTCGCGCCGGGCATCGCCACGGCGTCCGAGCTGATGATGGCGCTGGCGCACGGCTTCGACGTGGCAAAATTCTTCCCGGCCGAGCAGGCCGGCGGCATCAAGGGCCTGCGCTCGCTCGGCGGGCCGTTCCCGAACGTGCGGTTCTGCCCGACCGGCGGCATCGGTGAGGCCAATGCGGCGAGCTGGCTCGCCGAGCCCAACGTGGTCGCGGTCGGCGGTTCCTGGCTTTGCCCGACGGCGGAGATCAGGGCCGGGAACTGGGCCGGCATAACAGCCATCTGCCAGCGCACCCTGAAAGCCCTGAAAGCCGCGTGAAGTCTTGCCATCCCTGGGCTAAGACTTAGCTCAGGACAAGACCCCCAGGGAGAGAACATCATGACCGCCAGCATCGTCGGATGGGCGCATACGCCGTTCGGCAAGTTCGACACCGAAACCGTCGAAAGCCTGGTTATCCGTGTAGCCAATGAGGCGATGGCGGATGCCGGCATTTCGGCCGGGGATGTCGACGAGATCGTGCTCGGCCATTTCAACGCCGGCTTCTCGCCGCAGGACTTTACCGCCTCGCTGGTGCTCCAGGCCGATCCGAAGCTGCGCTTCAAGCCGGCGACCCGCGTCGAGAACGCCTGTGCCACGGGCTCCGCCGCCGTGCATCAGGGCCTGCGCGCGATTGCCGCAGGCGCCGCCAAGATCGTGTTGGTCGTCGGCGTCGAGCAGATGACCCGCACCCCCAGCGCGGAGATCGGCAAGAACCTGCTCAAGGCCTCCTATCTGCCCGAGGACGGTGACACCGTCGGCGGCTTTGCCGGCGTGTTCGGCAAGATCGCCAGCTCCTACTTCCAGAAATACGGCGACCAGTCCGATGCGCTGGCGCTGATCGCCGCCAAGAACCACAAGAACGGCGTCGCCAATCCCTTCGCCCAGATGCGCAAGGATTTCGGCTTCGACTTCTGCCGCGCCGAGAGCGAGAAGAATCCTTACGTCGCCGGCCCCCTGAAGCGCACCGACTGCTCGCTGGTCTCCGACGGCGCCGCGGCGCTGGTTCTGGCCGATGCCGAGACCGCCAAGGGCATGGCCAAGTCGATCGGCTTCCGCGCCACCGCGCACGCCCAGGACTTCCTGCCGATGAGCAAGCGCGACATCCTTCAGTTCGAGGGCTGCACCGTCGCCTGGCAGCGCGCGCTGGAGAAGGCGGGGGTGACGCTGTCCGATCTCTCCTTCGTCGAAACCCACGACTGCTTTACCGTCGCCGAGCTGATCGAGTACGAAGCGATGGGCCTGACGCCGAAGGGGCAGGGCGCCCGCGCCATCAAGGAAGGCTGGACGCTCAAGGACGGCAAGCTGCCGGTCAACCCGTCCGGCGGTCTGAAGGCCAAGGGCCATCCGATCGGCGCCACCGGCGTCTCCATGCACGTGATGACCGCGATGCAGCTCGCAGGCCAGGCGCCCGAGGGCATGCAGCTCAACAATGCCAAGCTCGGCGGCATTTTCAACATGGGCGGGGCCGCGGTCGCCAACTATGTCTCCATCCTGGAGCCGCTGAAGTAGGCTCTCGTAGGGTGGGCAAAGGCGCGTAAGCGCCGTGCCCACCCTTTCCTTGCGTTAGATCATGGTAGGCCCGCTTCGCTTGGCCCACCCTCCGGCTCCTGATTGATTGGCGAGACGCGCATCATGAGCAACGACTACGAAGACTCTCTCTCCCTCGACGCACTCAACGATCGCATCGCGATCCTCGAGGACAATATCCGCCAGCTGATCGAGCAGGCCGCGGCCGCCTCGGGCGAGCAGAGCGAGTCGCGCATCGCCGACCGGATCAACCAGCAGAACGACGAACTCGACCGGCTGCTCAAGATCCGCGAATCCCGCCAGAAGAAATAGCGGCCGGTATCGCCGCGCGGCGCATGCGGCCATACGCCGGCCGCCCTTGCACGCACGGCCTCGCTGCCTTTAGCTGGACCGAAATCGCGGGGCCGCGCCTTGAGCCCCTGCGCAATCGGGAGCGAACGATGGGGCCGCTGAAGGGCATCAAGGTCATCGACATGACCACCGTGCTGATGGGGCCCTATGCGACCCAGATGCTCGGGGACTACGGGGCCGACGTCATCAAGGTGGAATCGCTCGACGGCGACGTCACCCGCCTGATCGGCCCGATGCGCCACGCCGGCATGGGCCCGGTATTCCTCAACACCAACCGCAGCAAGCGCTCGATCTGCCTCGATCTGAAAAAGCCTGCCGGCCGCGAGGCCGTGCTGCGGCTGCTGAAGGACGCCGACGTCCTCGTCTACAACGTCCGTCCGCAGGCGATGGCGCGGCTTCAGCTCGGCTACGATGTCGTGTCCGCCATCAATCCGCGTCTCGTCTATGCCGGCGTGTTCGGATTCGGCCAGGACGGGCCCTATGCCGCAAAGCCCGCCTATGACGACCTGATCCAGGGGGCCACCGCGTTGCCGGCGTTGATGGCGCAGACCGGCGACGGCGTGCCGCGCTACGTGCCGAACGCGCTGGTCGACCGCATCGTCGGTCTCACCGCCGTCGGGGCGATCTGCGCCAGCCTGGTGCACCGCGACCGCACCGGCCGCGGCCAGCGCGTCGACGTCCCGATGTTCGAGACCATGGCCGGCTTCGTCATGGGCGACCACATGGGCGGCCTCACTTACGAGCCGCCGCTCGACAAGGGCGGCTATGCCCGCCACTTGTCGCGCGACCGCAGGCCCTACAAGACCTCGGACGGCTATCTCAGCGTCATCGTCTACAACGACAAGCAGTGGGAGAACTTCTTCAAGGCGACGGCGCGCGACGACCTGCGCGCCGATCCCAAATTCGCGACCTTCGCGGGACGTGCCGCCAACATCGACGTCGTCTATGCCGAGCTCGCGCGCATCTTCGAGACGCGCAGCACGGCCGAATGGATCGAGCTGCTGACGAAGGCCGACGTGCCCGTGATGCCGATGCATGACCTTGCCTCGATCCTGCACGATCCGCATCTGGAGGCGACGAATTTCTTTCCGGTCGTGACCCATCCGACGGAAGGTCCGATCCGCAGCATGAAGGTGACGGCAACCTGGTCGGAGACCGAGGCCGAGCCGGTGCGGCTGGCGCCGCGGCTGAACGAGCACGGCGAGGAGATTTTGCGCGAGATCGGCTATTCCGCTGACGAGATCGCCGCCATGGTCCGCGATGGCGCGACGCGGTCGGCGCCGGAGTAGGGAATGACGATATGTAAGACGACTCTCTCATCCGTCATTCCGGGGCGCGACGAAGTCGCGAGCCCGGAATCCATCCATCCTCCGCACACGCGGCGCGATGGATTCCGGGCTCGGTCCTTCGGACCGCCCCGGAATGACAGCGGAGAGAGAGCATGAGCTTCGTCACCGGCGTCGGCCTCACGTCGTTCGGCAAGCACGAGGGCTCGTCCTCGCTGGACCTGATGAGCAAAGCGGCGCAAGCCGCGCTCGACGATGCCGGGCTGAAGCGTTCGGACATCGACGGCATTCTTTGCGGCTATTCCACCGTCTCGCCCCACATCATGCTGGCGACCGTGTTCGCCGAGCATTTCGGCATCCGCCCTGCCTACGCTCACGCCGTGCAGGTCGGCGGCGCCACGGGGCTCGCGATGACGATGCTGGCGCATCACCTCGTCACGTCAGGCGTGGCGCGCCACGTGCTCGTCGTCGCCGGCGAGAACCGCCTCACCGGGCAGAGCCGCGATGCCTCGATCCAGGCGCTGGCACAGGTCGGCCATCCCGACTACGAGGTGCCGTTAGGTCCGACCATTCCCGCCTATTACGGCCTCGTCGCCAGCAGATACATGCACGAATACGGCGTGACCGAACAGGATCTCGCCGAGTTCGCGGTGCTGATGCGCAGCCACGCCTGCACCCATCCCGGCGCGCAATTCCGCGATCCCATCACGGTCGCCGACGTCATGGCCTCGAAGCCGGTGGCGATGCCGCTCAAGCTGCTCGATTGCTGCCCGGTGTCCGACGGTGGCGCGGCCTTCGTCATCAGCCGCGAGCGGACCGGAGAAGCGGGCGTGCGCATCCGCGGCTGCGCCCAGGCGCATACCCATCAGCATGTCACGGCGGCGCCCGCGCTTCACGAGCTCGGCGCCGAGATCTCCATCGCGCGCGGCAGGGAGGCTTGCGGCGTTACGATCTCCGACGTGCGCTACGCCGCGATCTACGACAGTTTCACGATCACGCTCGCCATGCTGCTGGAAGACCTCGGCCTTGCCGGTCGCGGCGAAGCCGCGGCCCGCGTGCGCTCAGGTCATTTCGGCCGCGACGGCGCGATGCCGCTGAACACCCATGGCGGCCTGCTCAGCTACGGCCATTGCGGCGTCGGCGGCGCCATGGCGCATCTGGTCGAGGCGCATTTGCAGATGACGGGGCGGGCGGCTGCCCGCCAGGTGCGCGATGCCTCGATCGCGCTGCTGCATGGCGACGGCGGCGTGCTGTCGTCGCATGTGAGCATGTTCCTGGAGCGGGTGCGATGAGTGAGCCTCCGGCGGACTGGACCAAAGGCGAAGAGGCCATCACTTACCAGGCCTGCACCTCATGCGGGCACGTGCAGTATTTCCATCGGGCCTTCTGCGCGGCGTGCGGAGAATCGGATCTCCGCGTGCTGCGCGCCAGCGGCAAGGGCAGGGTCTACGCGGCCTCGCTGGTCTGCCGCGCCGCCGCGCCCGAGACGCGGGCGCACGTGCCCTACAACATCCTGCTGGTCGATTGCGCCGAAGGTTTTCGCATGATGGCTCACGGGGAGAATGACCTTGCGATCGGCGATTCGGTCATCGCGAGCTTCAGACCCTTTGCCGGCAAGCTCGTGCCGTTCTTTGCCAGGACGAAATAGTGGGGACCATGGAGCGGGCTTCGTCATTCGGGGGCGGTCCGGAGGACCGAGCCTGGAACGGGTATTCTGGGCCTGGCCTGTGCGAGAGCCACCCCGGAATGACGAAAACGCTGCGCGCATGATCCGGAAAAGTGCGAGCCGGTTTTCCGGAAAGATCACGCGCAAACAAGGACTCTAACGCCCGTAGAACAAGATGCTGGCGATGACGAGCATCGCCGTCACCGCCAGCATATGCGCGAGCGCTCCCGAGGCCGCCCCCTTGGTGGCTTCCTTCATGCCGTTTTCTCCCTAGACTTGGGCGTGACTCATCGTTGTGCGGCTAGCGCACCCGACGGCCAATTGTTTTACTCGGAACACCCCACTTCTCGAGTACTCACCGCAATGTAATCCCCACGCGGCGAATATCGACTGTCTCAGGGTCGATCAGCAATGCGGCGGCATTTTGACTCGATGATGTTGCTCCCGCGTCGGTGCAAGACTAGAGTTTCGAGCAACTCTCGCCGGCGATTACAAAAAGAATCAAGAGCTCTGGGAAAACTTCAGGAAAATCATGGCCCGCATTCAGTACAGCGACCCGTCCAAGGCATCCGACCGCACCCGCGAGATCCTCGACAAGAACCGCAACGCCAACATCTTCCGCATGATGGCGCACTCGCCGAGCTATTTCGAGCAGTACTGCCGGCTCGGGGGCGCGATCCGCCACAAGGGTGAGCTCGATCCGATCGTGCGCGAGCTCGCGATCACCCGCACTGGGATCCTCTGTGAGGCGCCGTACGAGATCGTTGCGCACAAGCGGATCGGCAAGAATGTCGGCGTCACCGACGCGCAGAACGAGGCGCTCGAGAACTGGCAGGCGGCGACCTGCTTCAACGAGGTGCAGCGCGCCGCGCTCGCCTTCACCGACGAGATCGTCAAGCTGAAGAAGCCGACCGATGCCACCTTCAGGGCGATCGCGTCGAAGCTCACGCCGGCCGCGCTGGTCGAGCTGCAGCTCTCGGTCGGTTTCTACATCATGACCTCGAAATTTCTGGAGACCTTCGAAATCGATCTCCAACCCGTCACCGAAGTGGTAGGCTGAACCCCAAGAACGCGGCGAGAGATGCCGATGACGATCGACGATTACGCGGCCTGGGCCGCGACCATTGCCAAGGTCGATGAGCATCCGTCCAACGAGCGGCTGTCCTATCTCGGCCTCGGTCTTGCCGGTGAAGCCGGCGAGGTCGCCGATCACATCAAGAAGCTGCTGCGCGACGACTGGCTCGACAAGGCGGGTCTGGTCGATGAGCTCGGCGATGTCATCTACTACTGGGCCTGCCTGTGCGCCGCGACCGGCCAGCAGCCGTCAGAGCTGCTCGAAGCGAGCGCAAAGAAGATCAAGCGACGGCTGAGCGAGGCGGCGAGCCGCTAGGCAATGTGCGAACTGTGCGCTCCGTCTACCGCTTCCCTCCGCAGGGCAATCGCATATTGGAGCGATCTCGCCTGTGGCCATCCTTCGAGACGCCCGCCGTTGGCGGGCCCTCAGGATGAGGATCGGGTGCGCGGCGCGAGTTTCAACGAGCACCAATGCTGCTTAGCCTCATCCTGAGGAGACCGCGAAGCGGTCGTCTCGAAGGACGAGGCGCGTGCTCAGGTCCCGCAAAGCGTCATAGCTCTGTCTCCCCAAAGACACCGCCGCTCAGGTCGAGGTCAAGATATCCACCTTCGCATTGGCGACGATCAGGCGGTCGGCGAGCAGCTGCGCGAGGTTGCGCATGACGCGCTCGCTGGCGCGCGGGTGCTGCTTGCGGAAGCGTTCGAACTCCTTCAGCGGCACTTCGAACGCTGTCGCCGCCATGTCGGCGAACACGTCGGCCGAGCGCGTCGGCTCCAGCAGCGCCATCTCGCCGAACGCCATGCCGGCGGTCAGCGTCGCCAGCCGCACGCCGTCGGGCAGCGTGACATGCACCGCGCCGCTGCGCAGGAAGAACAGGGAGGAGGCCGGATCGCCCGTGGTGATGATCTTCGCGCCGGCCTGAAAGGTTCGGATCGTGCAGATCGAGGCGAGATCCGTCAGCTCTTCCTCGCTCATGCCGGCAAGCAGCGGCTGCTCGGCGAGCTCGGTGGTCTCGTGAAAGTCGATCGAGCCGCCATAGCGGTAGACGATCTGGTCTTCGGCCCATTCGACCGCGGTGTCGAGCAGGTAGAAGTCGCGGACGTTCTTCAGCTCGGCGGTCCATTCCCGCAAGCTGTCCCATTCCCTGGAGGCGCGCCTGACGCCGGACAGCACCACAGTGACGTTCAGGGCCGCGAGCTCCTCGAAGGCTTCGGCGATCAGCCGCGCGCCTGCGCGGGTGGTGGACGTGACACGGTGCAGGTCGAACACGACGATTTGCGGCCGCGGTCGTCCGGCCAGCCGGCGCGAGACGTAGTCGACGGCCGACAGCGACAGCGTGCCGACCAGCTCGATGACCCGTACCTCCTGCTCATGCGCGGCCAGGATCTCGCGCTCCTGCGGCCGGCGCACGCGGCGCGACGGGCTCTTGCCGATATCGTAATCGGCGATGACGGCGTTGCGGGCATCGTCGCTGCGGTTGAGCATGTGCAGGTCGTAGTGCGAGGACAGCGCCTCGCAGACCTTGATGCCGCGCACGCTGTTGCCGTGCTTGTCGAGCTTTGGCGAATAAGTGCCGAGCCCGAGGCGGGCAGGGAGCGCCGCCAGAATGCCGCCGCCGACGCCGCTCTTGGCGGGAATGCCGATGCGGTAGATCCACTCGCCGGCATAGTCGTACATGCCCGACGAGGTCATCACCGAGAGGGTACGCGAGATCGCGTAGGGCGTCAGCACCTGCTCGCCCGTGACCGGATTGACGCCGCGATTGGCCAGCGTTGCCGCCATCACCGCGATGTCGCGCGCGGTGACCAGCACCGCGCATTGCCGGAAATAGACGTCGAGCACGGCGGCGACGTCGTCCGAGATCACCGCGTTGGTCTTGAGGAGATAGGCGATGGCGCGGTTGCGGTCGCCGGTCTGGCTTTCGGAAGCATAGACGGCCTCGTCCACGGCGAGCTCGCGGCCCGCAAAGCGGCCGAGTGCGAGACGGATCTGCTCGAAGGCTTCTGCGCCCTTGCTGTCGTGGATCAGCCCGGTGCAGGCGATCGCGCCGGCATTGACCATCGGGTTGAACGGGTGGTTCTCGGCGTTGAGGCGGATCGAGTTGAAGGGATCGCCCGAGGGCTCGACGCCGATCGCGCTCTCGACCCTGCCGGCGCCGAGCAGGTCCAGCGCCAGCGCGAACACGAACGGTTTCGACATCGACTGGATGGTGAAGGGCACCCTGGAATCGCCGACCTCGTAGACGTGGCCATCCAGGGTCGCGAGGCTGATGCCGAAACAGGCAGGGTCGGCCTTGCTCAGCTCGGGAATGTAGTCGGCAACGCTGCCTGAAGTTTCGGCAGAGAATTCGTTGAGGCAATTGTCCAGAAACCGCAGCAAAGGCGGTTTCGAGCGGGTCCAGGCGGCTGCGAGAGGCGAGAGCGGTGTCATCGCCTCACTTGTGCAACGCAATCAGGGGACGCGCAACCCGTCCGGCATCACGGGCTGGCGTCGGATCAGCAGAAGCGCGATCAAGATCGTCGGCAGGAGGATCCCAAGGCCGAGCAGCGTCACCTGCAGCTGCGACAGCGGCATGATGCCGCCGCCGGGCGTGGCCACCACGAAGCCGCCGATCACCAGCAGCACGCGGAGCGGCCATTCCAGCACGCCGGCGCCGCGCAAGTCCCCGACGAAAGGCTGGTAGCCCTGAATGCCGCCGCAGATGAACAGCGTGCCGAATGCCGCGAGCCCCATCAGGCCGAGGCCGGCGAGATACGGGCTCGGCCCCTGCAGCACCAGCGCCGGATTGAGAACGAAGAAGAACGGCAGAAAATAGATGATGCTGCCGACCCACATCGATTCCCAGCCGGTCTTCATCGCCGGCGAGCCGGCAATGCCGGCGGCGGCGAAGGAGGCGATCGCGACCGGCGGGGTGATCGACGACAGCATGCCCCAATAGAAGATGAACATGTGCACCGCCATGCGGTTGAGCCCGAGCTTCTCCAGCGCGGGCGCGACCAGGATGGCGAGGAAGATGTAGCAGGCCGTCGTCGTCAGCCCGAGGCCGAGGATCAGGCTGGTCAGGGCGCACATGCCGAGCAGCAGGAAGGGATTGTCGCCGGCGATATGCAACAGGTCGTTGGCAAGACTCGACACCACGCCGGTCATCGAGAATGCGCCGATCAGCAGGCCGCAGCCGGCGAGGATGCCGACGAGCTCGACGAAGGTGCGGCCGTTGACCTCGAGGAATTTGCCGATGGTCGCAAGCGTCCAGCGCGTGTCCTTGGAGAAGAGCTGGTTGAGCACGAGCAGCAGCGCGGTGGCGTAGAACGGCGCATGACTCTCGCGCTTGAAGTAGAGCAGCATCACGATCAAGAGCGCGATGACGAAGACGTAGTACCAGCCGTCCTTGATCGTATCCATGACGCGCGGCAGGTCGGCGCGCGGAATGCCCTTCAGCTTGTGGCGCGCGGCGTAGGCGTCGACCTGCATGAACAGGCCGGCGTAATAGAGCACGGCCGGAATGATCGCGGCCACCGCGACGTCGGCGTAGCTGACGTTGAGGAACTGGGCGATCACGAAGGCGGTGGCACCCATCACCGGCGGTGCCAGCACCGCGCCGGTCGAGGCACAGGCCTCGATAGCTGCCGCATAGGAGGCGCGGAAGCCGCTCTTCTTCATCACCGGGATGGTCATGGTGCCGGCGGTGAGCACGTTGGAGATGATCGAGCCCGACATCATGCCGAGCAGGCCGCTGGCGAAGATGCAGACCTTGGCCGCGCCGCCGCGGAAGGTGCCGCACAGCGCGAAAGAGAGGTTGATGAAGAACTTTCCGGCGCCGGTCATCATCAGCGCGGTGCCGAACACCAAGAAGCCGATCACGGTGTCGGCAAAGGCCTGGATCGGAATGCCAAGCAGGCTCTCGCCCGACAGCACGTGATAGGCGGTCGCCTGTTCGATCGTCGATTGCGTGCCGCGGAACGGTCCGAGCCAGCCGGCCTCGGCGAACAGCGGATAGACGGTGAAAGGGAGAACGCTCAGCAAAAGGCTCCAGCCGCCGGTGCGGCGCAGCGCCTCCATCAGCATCACCCACATCACGAGGCCCGCGGCGATCACGTTGTTCGGCGCGCCGCCGAATTCCCAGCCGGCCTCCGCGGCCTTGCGGACGTTCGACATCAGCAGCAGCGCGGCGGCGAAGGTCGCGACGAACAGGACAAGGTCATACCAGGGAATGCGGTCGAGCGGCGCGCGCTCGGTGCCCGGGAAGATCAGGAAGGTGAACGGCAGCATCAACGCGATCAGGAGGTAGAAATATTCCGTGTTGAGCTGGGTATAGCCGACGAAGAATCGCAGCGAGAATTGCTGGTTGATGCACAGCAGGATGGTCGCCGCGGTCGCGGCCACCAGCAGCCAGCGCCAGGCGCCGCGCAGCGTACGCACACGCGTGACCTCCGCTTCCTGCATGTTGGCGGCGGCGCCATGCGGATCGTCGAACACGACCCGCTTGGCCTCGTCTTGCGGGGCGGTGGTGGTGGAAGAGGACATGAGGTGGACCCTGCGCGTGGGCTACTGAAAGCAGATTAATCGAATGACAGTTGTTTGAATCGCCCGCGCCACGGGCTCAACCTCTCCCGCTTGCGGGAGAGGTCGGCGCGCAGCGCCGGGTGAGGGCTTTCGCCTCTGCGGGAATCCCACCATGGAAACACCCTCTCCCCAACCCTCCCCCGCAAGCGGGGGAGGGAGCGCACTTCCCTCTTGGCGCGAAGCGGGGTCCATTCGCTCTATTCCTCGAACCCGTTCGGCATGCCGGCTTTGGCAAGCGCCGCCGCGCGGGCCTTCATCCAGCCCTCGAGAAACGCCTTGTCGTCCGCCGGCGGATTGGACTTGCCGTAATCGGTCCACGCCGCGCCGAGCACCTCTTGCCGCTTGATCAGCTTGTTGTTGTGCGCCTCCTGCGCATCGCTCCATTGCCCGGCCTCCTTCAGCGCCTTCACCGCGCCGGGATGCACCGGCACCACCCAGTTCTTGGTCTGGCGATCGGCGGCAAGGCCGCCGGCGCCGGGCGCGGAATCCTTGTAGGCGTCGTAATTGACGATCATGGCCTTGGTCATCGCATAGACCTGATCGGCCGGCTGCGAGGCGTAGGCCACGAAGATCGGGTAGGGGTAATTGCCGAGTTCGACCGGTTTCTCCGGCGAGATGCCGGCGCCGCAGGTTGCGACCTGCGGGAAGAAGAACGAGCCGACCTTCTGCATCCGCGCCCAGCCTTCCTTGTCCTTGGCGGGCAGCGGCGGCCAGATCAGGCCGCGCGGTGAGGTCTCGGCTTCCTTGGCGGGGCCGGTGATGGTGGTGCCGAAGGCGGCATCGACGTCGTTGTTGATCAGGCCCTTCCACATCGCGCCGTAGCTCGCGAACTCGACGACCTTGACGTCCTTCTGCGTCAGGCCGGCGAAGGCGAGCACCGCGAGCGAGTTCTGGTTCAGCGCCGGCGAGCCGACCACGAATCCGACGCGCTTGCCCTTGAGGTCCTTCAGCTCCTTCACGCCGGTGTCGGCGGCCACCGCAAGCGAGGCGCAATTGCAGTCGACGGTCGAGAGCAGGGTCTGAAGCGGTTGCGGGCCCCATTCCCTGGCGCCGAACTCGAACACGCCTTCCTGCGCGAAGTAGGTGCCGGACCCCATCGCCGAGGCCACCGCGCGCTTGGCGCGCAGCGGCGCAAGGCGGGCGACGTCGTTGCCGGCGGGGAGCACGCGCACGTCGGTGCCGTACTTGTCCTTCATCATCTTGCCGACGCCGACCGCGATGTTGAAGCCGGCAGTGCCGGTGTCATAGGCGGTGAAGGCCAGCGTCGCCGGCAGCTTGATGTCTTCGGCGAACGAGTAGCGTGTAGACGCAAAAGAAATGCCTGCCACCAAGGCAGGCGCGAGCACGAGCAGCCCACGAAGCATGTTTCCCTCCAATGATCCTCGCTTTGCCGCGAAGATTTTCGTTCTTTGTTTGAAACAACGTTTTGTTTGCAACAGATCATGTCACCGCGATCGAGCGATGGCAACGCCGTACCGCGCATGCGGAATGAGGCTGACAGATTGTCGCGCGTACTTCGAACAGAACATTCAGCACGCGACGATGGCGATCGCCTGACCCTCCGCGATGACGTCGTCGAGTTTCACCAGCAGAGACGTGATCGTGCCGCTTGCGGGCGAGGACACCGGTATCTCCATCTTCATCGCTTCGACCACCACAACGTCATCGCCATCCGCGACGGTTCCTCCAACTTGCACGGGAGTTGCGCAGATGCGTCCCGCGATCTCGGTGACGATCTTAATTTCTGGCATGCCATCGCCTTTTTGTTGTCGCCGCAAAATGCCTGAGGTAGCGTCGTCTGCAAGCGGAATTTAATTCCGCACAGCGGAACATACGGTAGGGAACATGGGACGACGATCGGAGCGGTTGAGTAGGCAAGGCGTGCTCGCTGGCGATGCCGGCGAGGGAGATGTCATCCAGGTGGTCTCGCGCGCGTTCGACGTGTTGCGATGCTTCGAGGGCCACGAGGCCAGGCTCGGCAATCTCGAGATTTCAAATCGCTGCGGGCTGCCGCGCTCGACGGTGTCGCGGCTCACACACACGCTGACGCGGATGGGACAATTGGTCTATCTGCCGCGCGATCAGAAATATCGCATCGGCCCGAGCGCGGTCGCGATGAGCGCCACGATGATGAAGGGCGCGCAGCTGCGCAGCATGATTCGCCAGCGGCTGCAGGACGTCGCCGAGCAATTGCCGGGAACGGTCGGCTTCGTCGTTCCGGATCGCTTCCATCTCGTCTATCTCCTGTTCGCGCGCTCGGCGACCGCACTCGGCCTGCACGAGGGCACCGGCAGCCGCATCGCGATGGCCTCCACCGCCGCGGGCGCGGCCTACACCGCGGCGCTGGCGCCGGAGGTCGGCGATGCCTTCATCGCGGAGATGGAGCGGGAAGCTCCCGAGGCGGCGAAGATCCTGAAGCCGCGCATCGAAGCCAACCGGCAGATGCTGCGCGAGCGCGGTTATGTCGTGGCCTGCGGCCTGTGGAGCCCGCACATCAACGGTCTCGCGCTGCCGATATGGTCGCCGCAATACCAGACCTTCGTGGTCATCACGATCGGCCTGCTCTCGGCGATGTATGACGAGGAGCGGCTGCATGCCGAAGTCGCGCCATTGATGCTCGAGCTCGGGCGTTCGCTCGGCGGCCTGCTCGAGGGCGCGGAAGGTGACGTCTTCAACAACCGCATCCCGCGTAAACCGGTCGCGATGGCCGTGCACAACAATAACAAGCCGATCCGTTCGGAGGGAGTGAATGAACTGGAAGCCGGAACTCGACGAGCTCGCCCGGCGCGAAGCCTTCGCGCGGGAGATGGGCGGCGTTGACAAGGTCAAGCGACAGCATGACCAGGGCCGGCTGACTGTTCGGGAGCGCATCGACAAGCTGACCGACAAGGGCAGCTTTCACGAGATCGGCGCCGTCTCCGGCATCGGCGAGTACGATGCCAGCGGCGAATTGCAGAAATTGACGCCGGCGAACTGCGTGTTCGGCCGCGCCCGCGTCGGCGGGCGTACATTGGTCGTGGTCGGCGACGATTTCACGGTCCGCGGCGGTTCGGCTGATGCGTCCATTTCAGCAAAGCCGCTGATGGCCGAGGAGATGGCGCACGACTTGCGCCTGCCCATCGTCCGCATCATCGAGGGCTCCGGCGGCGGCGGCTCGGTCAAGACCATCGAGACCAAGGGCGCGGCCAACCTGCCGGGCGGCATCGGCGGCACGCGCTGGTACCGCTTCACGACGGAGAACCTGTCGTGCGTGCCGGTGGTCGCGCTCGGCCTCGGCTCGGTGGCGGGCCTGGGAGCCGCGCGCCTTGCCGCCAGCCACTATTCCATCATGACTAGGAAGTCCGCGATGTTCGTCGCGGGGCCGCCGGTGGTGAAGGCGCTGGGGCAGGACCTCTCGAAGGAGGAGCTCGGCGGCGCCGACATCCAGACCCGCGCCGGCGCAATCGACCACGCCGTCGATACCGAGGAAGAGGCGTTCGCCTGCGCGCGGCGTTTCCTGTCCTACCTGCCGTCATCGGTCTACGAGCTGCCGCCGACCTTGCCCTGCACCGACAATCCGGAGCGCGGCGACGAAGCGCTGATGAACGCGGTGCCGCGCAACCGCAAGCAGGTCTACAAGATACGGCCGATCATCGAGTCCGTCGTGGACAAGGGCTCGTTCTTCGAGGTCGCCAGGAATTTCGGCAAGCCCATCATCGTCGGCCTCGCCCGGCTCGAGGGCAGGGCGGTGCTGGTGCTGGCCAGCGACAGCTTCCACTATGGCGGCTCCTGGACGGCGGATGCCTGCCAGAAGGTGGTGCGCTGGGTCGACTTCGCCGAGACCTTCCACCTGCCGATCGTCTACCTCATGGACTGCCCCGGCTTCATGATCGGGCTCGATGCCGAGAAGGCGGCGACCATCCGCCACGGCGTCCGCGCCATGGCCGCGGTGAACCAGACCACCGTGCCCTGGTGCACCGTGATCCTGCGCAACGCGTTCGGCGTTGCGGGGGTCGTGCATCAGCCGGCCGACCGCTTCTCGATCCGCTACGCTTGGCCGTCGGCCTATTGGGGCTCGCTGCCGCTCGAAGGCGGCATCGAGGCCGCCTATCGCGCCGACATCGATGCGGCCGAGGACAAGGCGGCGAAGCTGGAGGAGATCCAGCAGCGCCTCAACAAGCTGCGCTCGCCGTTCCGTTCGGCCGAGAAATTCTGGGTCGAGGAGATCATCGATCCCCGCAAGACGCGCTCGCTGCTGTGCGAGTTCGCGCGCCTCGCCGAGCCGCTGCGCAAGCCGGGGCCGCCGGAGAACTTTTCGATCAGGCCTTAGACGCGGCTGAAGCACAACTCCATCACCGTCATCCTGAGGCGCTCGTCCTGCAACGCAGGACGAGCCTCGAAGGACGACGGCCCGGCTGCATCGGGGCCGTGCATCCTTCGAGGCTCGCTGCGCGAGCGCCTCAGGATGACGGGTTGATGGCGATGCAATCAAGCTTCCATCGCGTCGCAATCCCGCGCTAAGCTCTCCCCCAACAAAAACAACAGGAAACGCCAATCGTGTACGACTTCATTATCGTCGGCGGCGGCTCGGCGGGGTCCGTGCTGGCGCACCGGCTCTCGGCTAGACGCGCCAACAGGGTCCTGCTGTGCGAGGCCGGACAGGACACACCGCCCGGCAACGAGCCGGCTGAAATTCGGGACAGCTATCCGGGCACCGCCTATTTCGATCCGCGCTTCCACTGGACCGAGCTCAAGGTCACGACCCAGGTCGTCAGCCACAACAATCCGAACGAGGCGCGGCCTCCCTTGCGCAAGTACGAGCAGGCGCGCGTGCTCGGCGGCGGCTCCTCGATCAACGGCCAGATGGCCAACCGCGGCGCACCGACCGATTACGACGAATGGGACGCGCGCGGCGCCGAAGGGTGGACGTGGAACGAGGTGCTGCCCTTCTTCAAGAAGGTCGAGCGCGACCTCGATTTCGACGGTCCCTATCACGGCAAGGACGGCAAGATCCCGGTTCGCCGCATCCCCAGGGAGCACTGGACGAAGCATTCCCAGGCGTTTGCCGAAGCCTTCCAGCAGGCCGGCCATCAGTTTCTGGCGGACCAGAACGGCGAGTTCGTCGACGGCTATTTTCCGGTGACGCATTCCAACCAGGCCGAGCAGCGCGTCTCGGCCGCGATGGGCTATCTCGATCGCGACACCCGCAAGCGTGCCAATCTCACCATCTCCACCAATACTCAGGTGCGCGAGCTGCTGTTCGAAGGCGCGCAATGCGTCGGCGTCAAAGCGATGGTGGACGGACGCGAGCAGGAATTCCGGGGACGCGAGATCATCCTCTCCAGCGGCGCCATCCATTCGCCGGCGCATCTGTTGCGCGCCGGCATCGGGCCGGTCGGCCACCTCAAGGATATGGGCATTCCCGTGCTGATGGGCTTGCCGGGCGTCGGCCAGCGCCTGATGGATCATCCCTCGATCTCGCTGTCGTCATTCGTTCGCCGCGGCGCGCGCATGAACGAGCATACAAGGCGCCACATGCAGCTGGGCCTGCGCTACTCCTCGGGCCTTGCAGGCGTGCCGAAGGGCGACATGTTCGTCGTCCTGCTCTCGAAGTCGGCCTGGCACGCGGTCGGCGAGCAGATCGGCTCGCTCCTGACCTTCGTCAACAAGACCTATTCGGAGACCGGACAGGTCAGGCTTGCCTCGCGCGATCCCTCCGCGGAGCCGATCGTCGAGTTCAATCTGCTGTCCGACCGGCGCGATCTCGATCGCCTGATGAGCGGCTTCCGCAAGATGGCGGCCATTCAAATGAGCGACATCGTCAAGCAGGTGACGGACAAGCCGTTTCCGGCCGCCTACACCGACAAGGTGCGCAAGATCGGCGTGGTCAATACCAGGAACAGGATTCTCACCAGGATCGCCGCGGCCCTGATGGACGGGCCGGCAGCGCTGCGCCACTACATGATCGACAATTTCGTGGTCGAGGGCTTCACCTTCGATCAGGTCATGAACGACGACGATGCGCTGGAGGCCTTCGTGCGCAAGGCCACCATCGGCGTGTGGCACGCCTCCTGTTCATGCCGCATGGGCCGCACTGAGGATCCGATGGCGGTGGTCGACAACCAGGGCCGCGTCAAGGGCATCCAGGGCCTGCGCGTCGTCGACGCCTCGATCTTCCCGGTGGTACCGTGCGCCAACACCAATTTTCCGGTGTTGATGTCGGCGGAGAAGATCGCGGCTGCGATCCTGCAGTAGCTCCTCTCACCGGCAGAGGCTGTAGGATGGGTAGAGCGCAGCGAAACCCATCGCGATCTCTCCGGCCGAAAAGCTGTGATGGGTTTCGCAAGTGCTCTACCCATCCTACGCCCTCTCGGGTCAAAGCCGCAGCACCTTGCCGGGATTCATGATGTTGTGCGGATCGAGCGCGCGCTTGATGGTGCGCATGATGTCGAGCTCGGTCTTCGAACGGTAGTGGCTGAGCTCGTCCAGCTTGTCGATGCCGATGCCGTGCTCGGCCGAGATCGAGCCGTCCATGGAGGTGATGAGGTCGTTCACGGCCCGCGTGATGGCGGCCTTGTATTGCGTCAGCGTCTGCTGATCCATGCCCAGCGGCGCCATGAACGAGAAGTGCAGATTGCCGTCGCCGATGTGACCCAAAGGATAGGGCCGGATGGTCGGGAGAATGTCGAGCACGGCCTTGAGCCCGAGATCAATGAACTCCGGAATCTTCGAGATAGCCACCGAGACGTCGTAGCTCAGCCCCGGCCCCTCGGCGCGCGAGGCCTCTGCGACGCTCTCCCGAATGCGCCACATGTTGTGCGATTGATGTCCGGTCTGGGCGATGACCGCGTCGAGCACGCGTCCGGCCTCGAGTTGATCGGCGAGAAACTGCTCCATCTTCTCGGCGATGCCCGCGGTCCCGTCCTGGCGCGCCCGCGCCGACGACCATTCCAGCAGCAGGTACCATGGCGTGTCCGCTCTAAGCGGATCCTGCGTGCCGGGAATGTGGCGGAGCACCATGTCGACCGCGGCGCGGCTCATCAGCTCGCAGGAGCCGACATTGTCCTCAGACGCGCTGTGGGCTTCCGACAGGATCTCCAGCGCCGCGCGCGGATCCCGGATCGCCAGCCACGCCGTGCAGACGTCCTTAGGCGCAGGCCATAGCTTGAGCACGGCCTTGGTGATGATGCCGAGCGTTCCTTCGGCGCCCATGAAGAGATGCTTGAGGTCGTAGCCCGTATTGTCCTTCTTGAGCGCGCGCAAGCCGTCCCAGACCTCGCCGTTCGGCAGCACGACCTCGAGTCCCAGCACGAGATTGCGGGCATTGCCGTAGCGGAGCACCTGCACGCCGCCGGCGTTGGTGGAAAGGTTACCGCCGATCATGCACGAGCCCTGGGCGCCAAGGCTGAGGGGCAGGAACCTGTCGTGTCGGCTTGCCGTCTCCTGCAGAGTTTGCAGCACGCAGCCGGCCTCGACCGTCATCGTGTATCCCGCGGCATCGATGTTCAGCACGCGGTTCATGCGGCCAAGCGACAGCACGATGCCCGTGTGCGCGGGCCATGGCGTGGCGCCGCCCATCAGGCCGGTGTTTCCGCCCTGCGGCACGATCGCGATCCCGTGCTCGTGGCAGAGCCTGACCACCTGAGCGACTTCCTCGGTGCTGCCGGGACGAACCACGGCGCCGGCACGTCCAACCAGCAATCCGCGCCAATCCGTCACGAAGGGCTGCATGCCGTGCTCGTCCTCGATGAGGCCCTTCTCGCCCACGATCGCGCGCAGCGAATCGCGCATCTGGGCGGTGAGCAGAACGGTAGGAATGATGGGTTCGGACGACGGACCGGCAACCGGCATTTGTTTCCCCTGGCGCATCTTGATGTGCACTGCGCACGCGGTGTGCGTCGGAGCATTGTCCACGTTTGCGCCGTGGAGTCTAACGGCAAAATATCCCTCTCACCCGGATGTCCAGGCGGGCAGGCTCGCGCCGGCCGGGGGCATGGGATTGGCCTTCGGATTTCCGGCGACCGACGCGCTCCGTCGGCCCGCGCATGTCACGTCTCCTCCGGTATTTTTACGGGAATGCTAAGGGTTTACCGCCAATCTCTGCGATCGGATTCAAGCGACGTTAATGATGCCATCTCGATCTGAGACATCTCGATCCGCTTCGGCCGCTGTTTGCGGATTCCCCGTAAGCGTTGATTAAGAGAGCCATCGCCATATTCCGCCCGTGATGGGCGAGCGCCGGGATCCAAACCCGGCGGCCTCTTCCGTCGATCTCAGGGAAAGGACCGCTGCCGCAACGACGGCAGCCAGGATGAACGACATGCTCCGCCGCGCAATGCTCTGTTTCGCGACAGACCGGAAGGCCAACGTCGCCATCATCTTCGCGCTGACGATGGTTCCTATCATCTTTCTCCTGGGCATGACGCTCGACTACACGCTGGCCTTGCGCAAGCGCGAGCAATTGAACGCAGCCGCCGATGCGGCCGCGATCGCAGCCGTGCGGCCGGCGATGCT
The DNA here is from genome assembly GCF_004570865.1 of Bradyrhizobium frederickii. Taxonomy (GTDB): domain Bacteria; phylum Pseudomonadota; class Alphaproteobacteria; order Rhizobiales; family Xanthobacteraceae; genus Bradyrhizobium; species Bradyrhizobium frederickii. Next base: position 216,669 of record NZ_SPQS01000006.1, on the reverse strand, counting down.
GACGCAGACCAACAAGACCACCATCGAGAACACGGCGGCTGCCGTCTTTGCTGCGAAGGCCAATCTTCCCGGGCTCGCCGCCGTGCCGACGCCGACGGTCACGGTCACGGATGTCGGTTTGTCGCGCACCATCACGGTGTCCTACGCTGCGGAGTCCGTCAACAATTTCCCCGGCGTTCTCGGCAAGCAGACCTGGAAGGTGGCGGGTTCGGCGACGGCGAAGGCGTCCAGCGCCCCGAACATGAACTTCTATCTGTTGCTGGATGATTCCCCGTCGATGGCGCTGGCGGCCACCCAGACAGACATCGACAACATGGTTCTCGCCACGAAGAACCAGCCCACCTACGCGAAGAATTGCGCATTCGCCTGCCATGAGGCGCGCCCCAACAACGCAAGCCCCAGCGCGACGAACAAGGACAATCTCACGGTCGCGCGTGCGAACAACATCACGCTGCGGATCGATCTCGTGACCAATGCCGTCAAGCAATTGATGGTCGGGCCGTGGTCCTGCCCGCAGTCGGGTACCTCGGGCGGCGTCATGCAGTGCATGTCGGCGATCAACAACACGACCTATCAGGCTGCCATCTACACTTTCGACTACGCCCTGAACACGATCCAGACGCTGACCAGCCCGACCACCGCCGGCACGAAGATCGGCAACATTCAGATCCTGAAGGTCGACCATCAGAACTGCCCCGTTGTCGACAGCAAGGGCGCCTGCACCTACACGACCGACTACGGCACCGACATCTCGAAGGGGCTGACGGACCTCAATGCCGTCATGCCCAATCCCGGCGACGGTACGGCGGCCGGTACGCCGCAGGAAGTGGTCTTCCTTGTCACCGACGGCGTCGAAGACAAGCTGATTCCGAAGACGGGGGGCAGCTGCGATCCCAATGCCACCTATCCGCTTCCGCAGGCCAACTCGACGACTTTGCGATGTCAGCAACCGCTCAACACGGCAATTTGCGATACCATCAAGAATCGGAACATCCGTATCGCGATCCTCTACACCGAGTATCTGCAACTGCCGAGCGACGGCTGGTACAACAGCCGTATCGCGCAGTTCAACAACCCGACCTCGTCGACGGGCACGATCGCACAACGGCTGAAATCCTGTGCGTCGCCGGGCCTGTACGCAAACGTTCAGAATGGCGGCGACATCAGCAAGGCACTGACGGACCTGTTCATCAAGGTTGCGTCCAGTACGGCCAGCCTCGTGCAGTAGGAAGAGGCCATGTCCGGATCCGCCGCCACAATGAGGAGACGCCGCGATCGCTGCGCTGCTTTCGCGCGGGACAGCAGGGGCGCCACGGCGGTCGAGTTCGCGCTCGTCGCTGCGCCGTTCCTCGCCCTCGTCATTGCGCTGATCCAGACCTTTCTGGTCTTCTTCGCCCAGCAGACGCTCGAATCCATCGTGCGCCAGTCGGCGCGCCTCGTCATGACCGGACAGGTCCAGTCCGCGAACATGACCCAGGCCGTCTTCAAGCAGAAGGTCTGCGACCAGATCTTGATCCTGTTCAACTGCAGCGGTCTGATGGTCGACCTGCAGGTGGCGACCTCGTGGACGTCCGCGAACACGGGGATGCCAACCCTGACCTACGATGGCTCGGGCAAGGTCTCCAATGTCTGGCAATACAACCCCGGCCAGCCGGGCGATATCGTCGTGCTCCGCATCATGTACGAGTGGCCGGTCGTCCTCGGTCCGCTCGGTTTCAACCTCTCGAACCTCAGCAACGGTAACCGGCTGATCATGTCGTCCGCCGCGTTCCAGAACGAGCCATGAGCCACCTGATGATCTCCGCCCTGTCGTCTCGCGCCCGTCACCTGTTGACCGATGTCCGCGCCGTTGCAGCGACCGAGTTCGCCATCGTGACGCCGTTCATGCTGTTGCTCTATGTCGGCGGCGTCGAGCTCGGCAACGCGCTCTCCATGAACGTCAAGGTCAGCGCGACCGCGCACAGTGTTGCCGACATGATCACGCAGAACACGGCCGTCAGCACGACCCAGATGGACGGCATCCTCGCGGCTGCGAGTGCCATCATGGCGCCATATCCCATCAAGAACGGCGGCACGTCCTTGATGACGATCACCGTCTCGGAAGTCTCGACCGACAGCAGCGGCAATGCGACGGTGCAATGGAGCACGTCGACCAACACGTCAGCCGCGAGAACGAAGGGCTCCTCCATGACCTTGTCGTCCTTCACCGCGCCGGGCGGCACCACCAATGCCAACATCTCCCTCATCCTGAGCGAGGTGTCCTACGACTACACGCCCAATCTCGGCTTCACCATCGCGGGCACCGTCAAGCTGTCCGACAGCTATTACCTGTTCCCGCGCTGCTCGACCAACGGCCCGGGCGGCTCCTCCAGCCCTCCCTATTACGACGTGAAATATGGAGCGGGGGTGACCACCTGTACCTGCGTCCAGCATTTGCAGCAGAAGACCTGTTAGTCTCGCGCGAGCGGGCAGGGCTATTGCATATTGGAGCAGGTCTTGCTTGCGCCCATCCTTCGAGACGCCGGCCGCCGGCGGGCCCTGAGGATGAGGATCGGGTGCGCGGCCCACGTCTCGACGAACCCGGATGCTGCGTCGCCCCATCCTGAGCGGACCGTCACCTGCGCGCGGGGCTGGTCTACAGCAACCTGCATTGCCTTACGACATCGAAGCGGGCATTGATTGCAAGGAACGACGCCCCGACGCGCTCGACGCATTCACCCCGTGGATTTCTTGCAATGACCCGGGCCCAAGGACATGAAGAAGGCGAGGGGGAGTCCCATAGAATAGCCCCAAGGAAGCCCCAAGGATATTCAGGCCATGACCCAGGCACCTGCCATCAGTCGCTTTCCTGTCCCTGATCTCGCCGACCTGCCAGACGACATTCGGGCCCGTATCCTGGCCGTCCAGGAGAAGTCCGGCTTCATTCCGAACGTCTTTCTCGTGCTCGCGCACCGGCCGGACGAGTTTCGCGCGTTCTTCGCCTACCACGATGCGCTCATGGACAAGCCGGGCAACCTCACCAAGGCCGAGCGGGAGATGATCGTGGTTGCGACCAGCAATCTCAATCAATGCCAATATTGCGTCATCGCGCATGGTGCGATCCTGCGCATCCGCGCCAAGGATCCGTTGGTCGCCGATCAGGTCGCGGTCAACTACCGCAAGGCCGATATCACGGATCGGCAGAAGGCGATGCTCGACTTCGCCGTCCGCGTCTCGACGGAGGCCTACAAGGTTTCCGAATCCGATTTCGCCACGCTGAAATCGCACGGGTTCACGGAAGAGGATGTCTGGGACATTGCCGCGATCACGGCCTTCTTCGGCCTCTCCAACCGGCTTGCCAACGTCACCAGCATGCGTCCAAACGCGGAATTCTACAGCATGGGGCGCGGCTGACCGGGTCCGGATGTTCGCGATCGGGGGCCACAGGATCAGATGCTGCGGACCGATCGCGAAATCGATCCTGTTCGGTCGTCGGCTTGATTGGAAATCGATGGGAGGTATGAAGAGATGACGGACTTCGTAACGCCGCAGAAGATGGCGGAGATGATACCGTCGGGGTGCAAGCTTGGTCTTGCACCGGACGACTATGCTGCGGCGCCGGGACTGGTTCGGATGCTGATCGATCGCGGCATCCGCGATCTGCACGTGGTCTGTGCGCCGATCGGCGGCATGCAGGTCGATATGCTCATCGGCGCGGGTGCCGTGGCGACGCTGGAGACCAGCGCCGTCAGTCTCGGCGAAGCGGGTGGCGCGCCGTGTTTCAGCCGGGCTGTCCGCGACGGATCCATTCGCCTTCGCGACGCGACCTGTCCAGCGGTGTTCGCTGGGCTCACGGCCGCCGAGAAGGGCGTTCCGTTCATGCCGATCCGCGGCATCATCGGCAGTGACGTCCTGAAGAGACGGGACGACTGGAAGGTGGTGTCCAATCCGTTCGACGACGGTGAGAAGATCGTGGTGGTCTCGGCGATCCAGCCCGACATCGCCTTGTTTCATGCGCCTGAAGCGGACCGGTTCGGCAACGTCCGGCTGGGGCGCCGGCGCGAGGTGATGTTGCTCGCGCACGCGTCGAAGCAGGCCTTCGTGACCGTCGAGCGCATTTCCGAGGTCTCGTTGCTCGAAGACGAGAAGATGGCCGCGGGCGTCCTGCCGGCGATCTACGTGAGCGCGGTGGCACAGCTGAAGAACGGCGGGTGGCCCACCGGGCTCTACGCCGAATATCCCCGGGACGGGCAGGAGGTCGAGAAATACGCGCGCGCGGCGCGCTCGCCGGAAGGTTTCCAGGCCTACATCCGGGGTTCGAGGAGCGCGGCATGAGCGAGCCGTGCACCAGCCGTGAGTTGATGATCTACACGATCTCGCGGCTGCTGAAGGGCGTGCGGCATGTTGCGGTCGGTCAATCCTCGCCGATGCCGGCGGCGGGAGCAATGCTGTTGCGCGCGCTCAACGAGCGTGACGGACTGGAGCGCGTGCAGGTCTCGATCCTCGGGTCGGTCAAGCATAATTCGTTCACCGGCGGTGCCGAGGAGCTGTTCGATTGCGCGGCGCAGGGACGTTTGGACGCCTTCTTTCTCGGCGGCGGCCAGATCGACGGCCAGGGCAACGTCAATCTCGTCGGCACCGGCGACTATCCGAACAATCCGGTCAGATGGCCCGGCTCGTTCGGCTCCGCCTACCTTTATTTCCTCGTTCCGCGAGTCATCCTGTTCCGGGAAGAGCACAGCCTGCGATCCCTGGTCGAGCGCGTCGACTTCGTGTCTGCGCCCGGCGTCACCGACGAGACGGTCTATCGGCGCGGTGGCCCTCACGCATTGCTGACCAATGCGGCGTTGTTTTCCTTCAAGCGCGAGGCGGGACGCTTTCGCCTCGAGAGCACGCATCCCGGATATGATTGGCGCGACATTCGCGGCACGACGGGCTTTGTGTACGACAACGAGCAATGTGAGGTCACGACGCCGTCGCCGGACGAGGCGACACTGGCCTTGATCCGGGGCCGGATCCGCGAGGAGCTGCGCGAGTGCTATCCGCAGTTCGCAGGCAACATGCCGGGTCCGGGGTAGGGAAGAGCACATGACCCGCTGCGGCGGCCTGCGCGCACGCCTCCTCCTTCGAGACGGCGCTGCCGCGCCTCCTCAGGATGAGGCTAATCAGCGTCGGCGCTCGTTGAAGCTGTAGCCGCGCAGGCGATCCTCATCCTGAGGAGCCCGCCTGAAGCGGGCGTCTCGAAGGATGGCCACAGGGGTGCGTTGCTACGGGACGCCCCGCAAGAATCTCTCCGCGGTACCAGTCCTGGATTGCTTCGCTGCGCTCGCAATGACGAGGAGGAGAGAGTTGCGAGCCCTCTGTCCTGCCGGTGTACGTCGCACCGGGGAGACATGCTTGTGCGGTCTTACGCCACCGCGGCTTGCGGCTTCGGTTGCCGCGACAGCGCCAGCACGATCAGCGCGGCGAACACGCAGAGCGCGCCGGCGATGAAGAAGGCGGGCAGGTAGCTCTGATAGACGGTTCGCGAGAAGCCTGCCCCGAACGCTGCGGCGCCGGCGCCGAGCTGATGGCCGGCGAAGATCCAGCCGAACACCAGATTGGCGCGCTCGGGCCCGAATTTTTGCGCGGTGAGCCGCACCGTGGGCGGCACGGTTGCGATCCAGTCGAGCCCGTAGAACATCGCGAAGACGGAGAGGCCGTAGAACGAGAAATCGCTGAAGGGCAGGAAGATCAGCGAGAGCCCGCGCAGGCCGTAATACCAGAACAGCAGATAGCGGTTGTCGTAGCGGTCCGACAGCCAGCCCGACATGATGGTGCCGAAGAAGTCGAAGATGCCCATCGCGGCGAGCAGGCTCGCCGCCTGCACCTGCGGGATGCCGAAATCGAGGCACATCGGGATCAGGTGCACCTGGACGAGACCGTTGGTCGAGGCGCCGCAGACGAAGAAGGTCGCAAACAGGATCCAGAACGCGGTCGATTTCGAGGCGTCACGCAGCGTGCCGAGCGCCACCGCCGTGATCGAGCCGTGGCTGACGGGCGGCGCGGGCAGGGGGTCGGTGCCTTCGTCGCCGAACGGGCGCAGCCCGACATCGCTCGGCCGGTCGCGCATTGCGAGCAGGACGGCCAGTGCGGAGACGCCGAGCATGATGCAGACCAAACCGAGCGCGAGCCGCCAGCCGTAACGTTCGGTCAGGCTTGCCAGCAGCGGCAGGAACACGAGCTGGCCGGTGGCGACGCTCGCGGTCATGATGCCGACCACGAGGCCGCGCCTTGCCGCGAACCAGCGCGTTGCGATCGTCGCGCCCAGCACCAAGGCGGTCATGCCGGTGCCGATGCCGATCACGACGCCCCACAGCGCGATGAGCTGCCAGACCTCGGTCATGCCGAGCGAGGCTACGAGTGCCGAGACCACGATCAGCTGCGCGGCCAGCGTGACGTTGCGCAGGCCATAGCGGTTGAGCAGGGCGGCCGCGAACGGCGCCATCAGTCCGAACAGGATGAAGCGGATCGATAGCGCCGAGGAGATTTCCGCCGTGCTCCAGCCGAATTCCTTCTGAAGCGGCACGATGAACACGCCGGGCGCGCCGACCGTGCCGGCGCTTATCAGCGCGGCGAGGAAGGTCACGCCGACCATCACCCAACCGTAATGGATGTTGCGGCGGGACAGTGCCGCCGCGAGCCAGTTCGAGATCATCGGGCCTCAATCATGGTTGTCGAGCCCCAGAAGGACCCGCATCATCGTTGCAATCTGGCACAGACGAGGGAAGTCTAAAATGTCATACTTCCCTCAATTTCGGACATTGACGTTAGCGGGCCAGCCGCTCGACGGCGATTGCCGTGGCTTCGCCGCCGCCGATGCACAGCGCGGCGACACCGCGCCTGAGGTTCTGAGCCTCGAGCACATGCAGCAGCGTCACGATCAAACGCGCGCCGGTGGCGCCGATGGGGTGGCCGAGCGCGCAGGCGCCGCCGTTGACGTTCAGCTTGTCGCGGGGAATGCCGAGATCGCGCTGCGCCGCCATCGCCACAACGGCGAAGGCCTCGTTGATCTCGAACAGGTCGACATCGGAGGCGGCCCAGCCGACCTTGTCCAACAGCTTGCGGATCGCCGGGATCGGTGCCGTGGTGAACCATTGCGGCTCCTGGCTGTGGGTGGCATGGCCCTTGATCTCGGCGAGAACCGGCAGGCCGTTCCGATCGGCGAGCGAGCGTTTCGTCAGCACCAACGCCGCCGCGCCGTCGGCATTGGCGGAGGAGGCCGCCGGCGTGATGGTGCCGTTGGCGCGGAATGCCGGCTTGAGGCCCGGGATCTTGGCGGGGTCGACCTTCAACGGATGCTCGTCATTGGCGACCACGCGCGGGCCTGCCTTCTCGGTCAGCGTGATCGGCGCGATCTCGGCCTTGAACGCGCCGCCCTCGACCGCCTTGCGGGCGCGGGTGAGCGTCTCCATCGCATAGGCGTCCTGGTCCTTGCGGGTGAACTGGTAGGCCTCTGCCGTCGCCTCGCCGAAATCGCCCATGGAGCGGCCGCTCTCATAGGCATCCTCCAGCCCGTCCATCATCATGTGGTCGATGATGCGGTCATGGCCGACGCGATAGCCGCCGCGCGCCTTGGCCAGCAGATACGGCGCGTTGCTCATGCTCTCCATGCCGCCGGAGACGACGATCTCGGCCGAACCGGCGCGGATGATGTCGTGCGCCAGCATGGTCGCCTTCATGCCGGAGCCGCAGACCTTGTTGACGGTGGTGGCGCCGGTGGCGTCGGGCAAACCGGCGCTGCGTGCCGCGCCGGCGCCTGGCCTTGTCCGGCCGGCAGCACGCAGCCCATGAAGACCTCGTCGACCTTCTCCGGCGCGAGCCTGGCGCGCTCCAGTGCGGCCCCGATCACGTGCGAGCCGAGCTTGTGCGCGGCAAGCGGCGACAATTCGCCCATGAAGCGGCCGAGCGGGGTACGGGCGGCGGAGACGATGACGACGGGATCGGCGGCTTCGGCCATGACGGAACTCCCTGGCGGTAATCAGAAAGATGATGGTCATCATATGATGCAACGCAGGAAATGCAACCGCGGCGGGGATGAGAAAATGTCGTGATGAGGATGAGATTTGGTCGTTCAGCCCCTCGCTGTCATCGCCCGCGAAGGCGGGCGATCCAGTATCCCAGAGGCCTGCGTTGGAGAATCCGCTTTTGCAACTGGCGCTGCGGCGTACTGGATGCCCCGGTCAAGCCGTGGCATGACACCGTTGGAGTGGATCAAGTCTACCGCTTCCGGTTCACGAAGGCGCCCATCAGCCGCGTCGGCTCGTCGGTCAGGAACGACTCCCCGAACACCTTCACGCTCAGATTCACCGATTCCGTCAGCGGCAGCTCCTCCCATTGCCGCAGCAGCGCCTTCTGCGAGCGCAGCGCCTCGGGGCCGCATGCGAGCAACGCCTTCACGAGGTGCTCGACCTCAGCATCGAGCCCGCCCTCCGGCGCGACCTTGTCGACGAGGCCCCAGGCCAGCGCGGTGGCTGCGTCGATATTTTCCGCCGTCATCACCAGCCAGCGCGCGCGGGCCCAGCCGATCAGGCGCGGCAACAGGGCTGCGTGGATCACCGAGGGGATGCCGACCCGCACCTCCGGCATGCCGAAATGCGCGTCGTGGGCGGCGATCCGGAAGTCGCAAGCCGCCGCTACTTCCAGCCCGCCGCCGAGGCACCAGCCGGGCATCCGAGCGATGACCGGGGCGGGAAAGGCGCGCACGGCCTCGCAGAGATCGCGCAGGCGGCTGATGAAGGCCTCGGCCGAGGGCTGGTCGAGTTTTGCCATCTCCTTGATGTCGGCGCCGCCGATCATGCTCCTCTCGCTCTGGCCACGCAGCACCGCGACGCGGATGCTGCGGTCGGAGCTGAGCTGCTGCAAGCCCTCGCGCACGGCGTCGGTCACCTTCGAGCCGAGAATGTTGAGCGGGCCGGCGTTGCAGATCGCGACATGGACGACGCCGCGCGCATCGCGCGTCACGCCGCAATGGGTGTTGAGCATTTCCATCGTGAGATCTCGATCGGCTTTGGTGGGTGCGCATGAGGCGCAGGGGGCGATGTCACTTCCGGGCCGAAACCCCGGGCTTGTCAAGCCGGCAGTTGCCAGGGCGAAGTCCGCGACATAGTATGACAGGAATAATACAAAGAGGCGGCTATGACTGACATCGATCAACTCAACCTGTTTTCGCCGGCGCAGCGGCGTGAGCGCGTGGTGGACTGGCAGGCGCCCGCGCCGGTGGCGAGAGCGGCCATGGGGCTGTCCGGCATGGACGCCATGCTGGGCATTCGCGACGGCCGGCTGCCGCCGCCGCCTTTCGCGAAACTGATCGGCTTCACCATGGCCGTGGTCGAGCCGGGCCGGATCGTCATGGAACTGGAGCCGCGTGAGGATCTCGAAAACACCATTGGCCTCCTCCACGGCGCGACCGCCGCGGCGCTGCTCGATACCGCCATGGGCTGCGCCATTTCGACCCGGCTCGAGGCCGGCCAGGGCTCGGTGACTCTGGAGCTGAAGCTGGCGTTCCTGCGTCCGCTCTCGGTCCGTTCCGGGCCGATCTCGGCCGAAGGTAAGGTGATCAAGCTGGGGCGGCAGACCAGCTACACCGAAGGCTTCGTCCGGGACGGCAAGGGCGCTCTAGCGGTGCATGCAACCGCAACCTTTTCGATGATCGGGAGCAACTTAACATGAATTAATGCACCCATTTCCGCCTCCGCGTGTTATGAGATGATTTCCGACATCCAATGAGACCCGCATGCGCTATTCCCGGGAACACAAGCAGGAAACCCACGACCGCATCGTCAAGAAGGCTTCCGTGCGGCTGCGCGAGAAGGGCGCCCACGGCATCGGCGTCGCCGACCTCATGAAGGAGGCCGGCCTGACCCATGGCGGCTTCTACGCGCATTTCGATTCCCGCGAGGCGCTGGTGATCGAGGCGTTCGGTTATGCGATGGACCGCTCGATGGAGCACTGGCGCAAGATCACCGACGAGGTTTCGCCGGAAAAGCGGCTGGTGCTGATCGCGGAGGCCTATCTCTCGGCGCTGCATCGCGACAATCCCGGCCATGGCTGCTCGATTCCCGCCCTCGGCGCCGAGATCGCCCGCGAGAGCCCAAAGGCGCGCAAGGCCTTTGCCGGCAAGCTCGACGAGATGATCGAGCAGCTGGCGGACTACATCCCGAACCTGCCGCGCAAGGCCGCACGCAAGCAGGCGATCGCGACGCTGGCGACGATGGCCGGCACCATGCTGCTCGCGCGTGTCGCTGGCTCCAGCGAGCTGTCCGACGAGGTGTTGAAGGCGGGCCGGGATAGCGCGCTCGGTGCCACCAGGCGCGAGCCGAAAGCGGTGGCCGCGAAAAAGGCCAGGAACCAGGTGCCGTAGGGTGGGCCAAGGCGCATCAGCGCCGTGCCCACCATCTTTCCATTGTGCGGGTTGACGTGGGCACGCTGCGCTTTGCCCACCCTACGAGACCGGTGCTACCGCCCCGCGAACAGCGCCCGCTCGCGCTCCACGATCTCGCCGATGTAGTCCGCCACCGCGCGTATGCGCGCCAGGTCCTTGCTGTCGGCGTGCATCAGCATCCAGAACGTGCGCGTGATCGAGATCTCGTCGGGCAGCACCGGAACGAGTTGCGGATAGTCGTTCGCCATGAAGTGGGGCAGCACCGCGATGCCGAAACCGGAGAGCGTGGCGTTGAGCTGGGCGATCAGATTGGCGCTGCGAAAGCGCGCGGAGATCCGCGGCGACACCTGCGGCAGATAATCGAGCTCCGGCGTGAACAAGAGCTCCTCGATGTAACCGACGAAGCGGTGCTGCGGCAGCACCTCGCGCGAGGTGATCTTTGGGAAGCGGTCGAGATAGGCGGGCGCGGCATAGAGACCGAGGCGGTAGTCGAGCAGCTTGCGGCCGACGATGCGGCCTTCCTTCGGCATGGTCAGGCTGATGGCGATATCGGCCTCGCGCTTGGAGAGACTGAACAGCCGCGCGGTCGCCACCAGTTGCAGATCGAGATCGGGATACCGGTCGGCGAAGGGCGCCAGCCGCGGCGCCAGGAAGGCGGTGCCGAAGCCATCAGGCGCCCCGATCCGGACCGTGCCGGTCAGCCGCGCCACCGAGCCGCCGACCTGCTCCTGGTTGGCGACGATGGTCGATTCCATGGCTTCGGCGCTGTCGGCGACGCGCTGGCCGGCCTCGGTGAGGAGGTAGCCGGTCTTGCGCCGGTCAAACAATTTTGCCGAGAGGTGTCTTTCCAGCCGGTCAACCCGGCGGATCACCGTGGCATGGTCGACGCCCAGCTGTTTTGCCGCAGCCGAGACCGAGCCGCCCCGCACGATGGCCAGCACGAAGCGAAAGTCGTCCCAATCGATAGCGCCTTGATCCAGCATTTTCGCACATCTATGGTGCAATATCTCAGACTTGAATCCTATAAAATGCAGGTCGATAGGATTTGTCAAAGCGTTCAAGCTCGACCTCAGGAGATCATTCCATGCGTTCAATCGGACATTTCATCGGTGGCAAGGAGGTCAAGGGCACCTCAAATCGCACCGCCGACGTTTTCGAGCCGATGACCGGTGACGTCCAGGCCAAGGTCGCGCTGGCGTCCAAGGCCGAGGTTCGCGCCGCCGTCGAGAACGCGCGCGCCGCGCAGCCCGAATGGGCCGCCACCAACCCGCAGCGTCGCGCCCGCGTCATGATGAAGTTCCTCGAGCTGGTGCAGCGCGATTACGACAAGCTCGCCGAGCTGCTCGCCCGCGAGCACGGCAAGACCGTGCCGGACGCCAAAGGCGACATCCAGCGTGGCCTCGAGGTCGCCGAGTTCGCCTGCGGCATCCCGCATCTGATGAAGGGCGAATACACCGAGGGCGCCGGTCCCGGCATCGATATCTATTCGATGCGCCAGCCGCTCGGCGTCGTCGCCGGCATCACCCCGTTCAACTTCCCGGCGATGATCCCGATGTGGAAGTTCGCGCCCGCGATCGCCTGCGGTAACGCCTTCATCCTCAAGCCGTCGGAGCGCGATCCGGGCGTGCCGATGCTGCTCGCTGAACTCATGATGGAAGCAGGCCTGCCGGCCGGCATCCTCAACGTCGTCAACGGCGACAAGGAAGCGGTTGACGCCATCCTCGACGACCCCGACATCAAGGCCATCGGCTTCGTCGGCTCCACCCCGATCGCGCAGTACATCTATGAGCGCGCCGCGCAAACCGGCAAGCGCTGCCAGTGCTTCGGCGGCGCCAAGAACCACGCCATCATCATGCCCGACGCCGACATGGACCAGGCGGTCGACGCGCTGATCGGTGCGGGCTACGGCTCCGCCGGCGAGCGCTGCATGGCCGTCTCGGTCGCGGTCCCCGTCGGCAAGTCCACGGCCGACCGGCTGATGGAAAAGCTGATCCCGCGCGTCGAGAGCCTGAAGATCGGCACCTCGATCGATCCGTCCGCCGATTACGGCCCGCTGGTCACGCGCGAGGCGGTCGAGAAGGTCAAGAGCTACATTGACATCGGTATCAAGGAAGGCGCGACGCTCGCCGTCGACGGCCGCGGCTTCAAGATGCAGGGCTACGAGAAGGGCTTTTATCTCGGTGGCTCGCTGTTCGACAACGTCACCAAGGACATGCGGATCTACAAGGAAGAGATCTTCGGCCCGGTGCTCTCGGTCGTGCGCGCACATGATTACAAGGAAGCGCTCGCGTTGCCTTCCGAGCACGACTACGGCAACGGCGTCGCCATCTTCACTCGCGACGGCGATGCCGCGCGCGATTTCGCGGCCAGGGTCAACGTCGGCATGGTCGGCATCAACGTGCCGATCCCGGTGCCGATCGCCTATTACACGTTCGGCGGCTGGAAGAAGTCGGGCTTCGGCGATCTCAACCAGCACGGCCCGGACTCGGTCCGCTTCTACACCAAGACCAAGACGGTGACGTCGCGCTGGCCGTCCGGCGTCAAGGAAGGTGCGGAGTTCTCGATCCCGCTGATGAAGTAAACTCCCTCAGTCGTCATTGCGAGGAGCCCTTGCGACGAAGCAATCCAGACTGTCTCCTCGAAGGATGCTGGATTGCTTCGCTGCGCTCGCAATGACGGTGGAGTGAAAGGGTAGGCGGCAGCATGCAGTTCGCTCTGAACGAGGATCAGATCGCGGTTCGCGACATGGCGCTGGCGTTTGCGGCGGAAAAGATCGCGCCGCATGCGCTGCGCTGGGACGAGGAGAAGCATTTCCCCGTCGACGTCATGCGCGAAGCCGCGACGCTCGGCATGGGCGGCATTTATATCCGCGACGATGTCGGGGGATCCGCGATGACGCGGTTCGACGCGGCGCTGATCTTCGAGGCGCTGGCGACGGGCTGCCCGACCACCTCGGCCTTCATCTCCATCCACAACATGGCATCCTGGATGATCGACGCCTACGGCAGCGACACCCAGCGCCACCAATGGCTGCCAAGACTCTGCACCATGGAGCTGATCGCAAGCTACTGCCTGACCGAGCCGGGCGCGGGCTCGGACGCGGCAGCGTTGCGCACCCGCGCGGTGCGCGACGGCGACCATTACGTCCTCAACGGTCAGAAGCAGTTCATCTCCGGCGCCGGCGGCACCGATCTGCTGGTGGCGATGGTGCGGACCGGGGGTGACGGTCCGGGCGGCATCTCGACCGTCGTCATCGACGGCAAGACGCCGGGTGTCTCCTTCGGCGCCAACGAGCGCAAGATGGGCTGGAACGCGCAACCGACCCGTGCGGTGATGTTTGAGAACGCCCGCGTGCCTGTTGCCAATCGCCTGAGCGAGGAGGGCGTCGGCTTCAAGATCGCGATGGCCGGCCTCGACGGCGGCCGCCTCAATATCACGGCGTGCTCGCTCGGCGGCGCACAGACCGCGCTCGACAAGGCGCGCGCCTACATGAAGGAGCGTAAGGCGTTCGGCAAGCGCCTCGACGAATTCCAGGCGCTGCAATTCCGCCTTGCCGACATGGCGATCGAGCTCGAGGCCGCGCGCACCTTTTTGTGGCGGGCTGCCGCGGCGCTGGACCGCAAGGATCCCGATGCCACCATGCTGTGCGCGATGGCAAAACGCTTCGGCACCGATGTCGGTTTCGAGGTCGCCAACCACGCGCTGCAGCTTCACGGCGGCTACGGTTACCTCAGCGAGTACGGCATCGAGAAGATCGTGCGCGATCTGCGCGTGCACCAGATCCTCGAAGGCACCAACGAAATCATGCGGCTCATCGTGGCGCGCAAACTGATCGAGGGCGCGCGATGAGCGGGGTGGAAGAGGGCGATCTCATCGCCCGCGTCGAGGGGGCGGCCGGCATCATCAGGCTCAACCGTCCCAAGGCGATCAATGCCGTGACGCTGGAGATGTTTCGCGACATCGAGAAGGCACTCGACCGCTTCGAGACCGATCCGGCCGTCGCCGTGATCGTGCTGGAAGGTGCCGGCGAACGCGGCCTCTGCGCCGGCGGCGACATCCGCGCGCTCTGGGAGAGCTCGAAGGTGAACGGCGACCTCGGCAAGATCCTGTGGCGCGAGGAATACATCCTCAACGCCCGGATCAAGAAATTCCCGAAGCCGTATGTCGCCTTCATGGACGGCATCGTGATGGGCGGCGGCGTCGGTCTGTCTGCCCATGCCAGCCATCGCGTCGTCACGGATCGCACCAAGCTGGCCATGCCCGAAGTCGGCCTCGGCTTCTTCCCCGATGTCGGCGGCACCTATCTGTTGTCGCACTCGCCGGGCGAGATCGGAACCTATTTCGGGCTGACTGGCCAGACCATGAACGGGCCGGATGCGATCCATGCCAGGTTCGCTGACTGGGTCGTTCCGGCGTTGAAGTTGCCGGAGCTGCGCGAGGCCCTGACCAAGCTGCGTTCCGGCGCGACCGCCGCCGACGTCAGCAAGCTGATCGGCGGCTTTGCGACCGGCGAGACCGCGGGGCCGGTGGCCGCGAAGGAGCCCATCATCGACGCGCTGTTCGGCTTTGACCGCATGGAAGACATCGTTGCGGCGCTCGAGCGCGACGGCTCCGAATTTGCGCTGGCGACGCTGAAGACGCTCAGCGAAAAATCGCCGCGCGGCATGGTGGTGACGTTGAAGCTCTTGCGGCTCGCGCGCGCTTCATCGAGCCTGGAGGAGTGTCTGGTGCGGGAATACCGCGCCGCACTCGAAGTCTTCCGCAGCGACGATTTTCGCGAGGGCGTGCGTGCCGCCGTGATCGACAAGGACCGTAACCCGACCTGGTCGCCGCGAAGAATCGAGGATGTGACGCCGGAGATGCTGGCGCCATATCTCGCCGAGATCGGTACCGACGAACTAAAGTTCAACTAACAACGCGACAGCGGAGGAAACGACAATGGCCACGATCGCATTCATCGGTCTCGGCAACATGGGTGGGCCGATGGCGGCCAACCTCGTCAAGGCCGGCCACAAGGTGGTGGCATTCGACCTCGTCGAAGCCTCGCGTAGTCAGGCCAAGGCCGATGGCGCCAACATTGCCGACAGCGCGTCCGCCGCGGTGAAGGGCGCCGATGTCGTCGTCACCATGCTCCCCGCGGGCAAGCACGTGCTCGGCGTCTGGAACGAGGTCGTGCCCGCCATGACCAAGGGCGCGCTGATCATCGACAGCTCCACCATCGACGTCGAGAGTGCGAGGGCCGCGCATGCACTGGCCGCCCAGAACGGCGTGCTCTCGGTCGACGCGCCGGTCTCCGGCGGCACCGGCGGCGCCAAGGGCGCGACGCTCACCTTCATGTGCGGCGGCGAGGAGAAGGCATTTGCCGCGGCCAAGCCGGTGCTGGAGAACATGGGCAAGAAGATCGTGCATTGCGGCGGCGCCGGCGCCGGCCAGGCGGCAAAAATCTGCAACAACATGATCCTCGGCATCTCCATGATCGCGGTCAGCGAGGCCTTTGCACTCGGCGAGAAGCTCGGCCTTTCGCATCAGGCGCTGTTCGACGTCGCCTCGACCTCCTCGGGCCAGTGCTGGTCGCTGACGACCTATTGCCCGGTGCCGGGTCCGGTGCCGACCTCGCCCGCGAACAACGACTACAAGCCGGGCTTCGCTTCGGCGCTGATGGTGAAGGATTTGACGCTGGCGCAGGATGCCGCCAAGGCTGCCGGCGCGGCCACGCCGCTCGGCAAGCATGCGCAGGAGATCTATCAGTCTTTCGACGCAGCCGGCCAGGGTGGGGTGGATTTTTCCGGAATTATCAAGCACGTTAGGAGTCTAGCCGGGAAAGCTTGATGACGACATTCCAGGAAGCGCGCGCGTTCCTTCTGCAACATCGCACGGATTACGAGACGGCGGTCAAAGGCTTCCGTTGGCCGGATCCGGTGCCCTTCAACTGGGCGCTCGACTGGTTCGACGCCGAACTGGCAACCAATGCGGAGAGCAGGGATCGTCCCGCGCTCTGGATCGTCGATGCCGCACAGGATCGCCAGACAAAGCTGTCCTTTGCGGCGCTCTCCAAGCGCTCCAGCCAGGTCGCGAATTTTCTCCGCGCGCAAGGCCTGCAGCGCGGCGACCATCTGCTGTTGCTGCTCGGCAATGTGGTTCCGCTGTGGGAGACCATGCTCGCGGCGATGAAGCTCGGCGTCGTCGTGATTCCCGCGACCACGCTGCTCACCGCGGATGAGCTGCGCGACCGGCTCGATCGCGGCAAGGCCAAGGCAGTAATTGCCGCCCAGGATCAGGTCGCGAAGTTTGCGAGCCTTGGTGCGGAAAACATCGTTCGCATCGTAGTCGGCGCCGCCTCCGACGGATGGTTGTCATACGATGACGCGGCGAAGGCTTCCGACAGTTTTGCAGCTGATGGTCCGACCAACGCCGACGATCCGATGCTGCTCTATTTCACCTCGGGCACGACGGCAAAACCAAAACTCGTCCGGCACAGCCAGCGCAGCTATCCCGTCGGCCATCTCTCGACCATGTACTGGATCGGGCTGAAGCCCGGCGACGTCCATCTCAACATTTCCTCGCCCGGCTGGGCCAAGCACGCCTGGAGCTGCTTCTTCGCGCCGTGGAATGCGGGCGCGACCGTGTTCGTGGTCAACCAGCCGCGCTTCGATGCGAAAGGCCTGCTCGCCACCATCGGCCGCTGCGGCGTCACCACGCTCTGTGCGCCGCCGACCGTGTGGCGGCTGTTCATCCAGGAGAACCTGGCCGCGTTCAAGGTGAGCTTGCGCGAGGTCTGCGGCGCCGGCGAGCCGCTCAACCCTGAAGTGATCGACCAGGTGCGGGCGGCCTGGGGCCTCACCATCCGCGACGGCTACGGCCAGACCGAGACCACCGCGCTGGCCGGCAACTCGCCGGGCCAGAAGATCAAGATCGGATCGATGGGCCGGCCGCTGCCGGGCTATCGCGTGCAGATCAGCGACGCCGACGGCCATGCCGCCAGGGAAGGCGAGGTCACGCTGGTGCTCGGGGCCGAGCGGCCCGCCGGCCTGATGCAGGGTTACCAGGGCGACGACGGCAAGCTGTCCGGCGCCGAAGGCGAGCTCTATCGCAGCGGCGACGTCGTGTTCGAGGACGACGAGGGCTATCTCACCTTCGTCGGCCGCTCCGACGACGTGTTCAAGTCATCCGATTACCGCATCAGCCCGTTCGAGCTCGAGAGCGTGCTGCTCGAGCACGAGCTCGTCGCGGAAGCTGCGGTCGTCCCGAGCCCGGACCCGATCCGCCTTGCCGTTCCCAAAGCCTTCGTGCTGCTGACCTCGGGCACGGAGCGGACGCCGGAAACGGCGCTCTCCATCTTCAGGCATCTGCATACGCGGCTTGCCCCGTTCAAGCGCGTCCGCCGCCTCGAAATCGTCACCGAGCTGCCGAAGACCATCTCTGGCAAAATCCGTCGCGTGCAGCTACGACGGCTCGAACGCGACGACGATCGCGAGGATCCGCTGCGCGGCCGGGAATTCCGCGAGGAGGATTTTTCGGAGTTGTTAAAGACACGGAGCGAGACCTAAGTGAACGAAGTCTGGAAGAAGCCGCCGATCACGCTCGAGGCGTATCAGGCCATGGTCGGCAAGGAGATTGGCGTGTCCTCGTGGCACCTGATCGACCAGCCCCGCATCGACACCTATGCCGACGTGATCGAGGATCACCAGTTCATCCATGTCGATCCGGAACGCGCGAGGAAAGAGACCGCGTTCGGCAGCACCATCGCGCACGGCTTCCTGACGATGTCGCTGCTGTCGATCATGTCCTACGAGGTGATGCCGGTGATCGCGGGCACCACGATGGGCGTCAATTACGGCTTCGACAAGCTGCGCTTCATCTCGCCGGTTCGCGCCGGCAAGCGTATCCGCGGCCGCTTCGTGCTGGCGGAAGCCAAGCTGCGCAAGCCGAACGAATTGCAGTCCCGCACCAACGTCACGGTCGAGATCGAAGGCGAGGACAAGCCCGCGCTGGTCGCGGAGTGGCTGGGTCTGATCTATTTCGAGTAACTGCGCCCGTCATGGTCGGGCTTGACCCGGACATTTATCGCTGCTCAAAAAGCGACCCAAAGCACGGTGTCACCCTCTCCCCTTGTGGGAGAGGGTGGCTTCGCGAATGCGAAGCCGGGTGAGGGGTCTCTCTCCGCGGACTCGCTTGTAGAAGAAAACCCCTCATCCGGCGCCGTAGCCGACGCTACGCGTCGGCGTTCTCAAGAACGGCGGCCGGAGGCCGCCTATCCCACCTTCTCCCACAAGGGGAGAAGGAAGAAGAAGCAGGAATCGCACTCATGGCAATCAGGTTCGACGGACGCGTCGCCATCGTCACCGGCGCGGGCAATGGTCTTGGCAAGGCGCATGCGCTGGGGCTGGCCAGCCGCGGCGCGAAAGTTGTGGTCAACGATTTCGGCGGCGCGCGCGACGGCACCGGTGGTTCGCTGTCGCCGGCCGAAGCCGTGGTCGAGGAAATTCGCAAGGCTGGCGGCACGGCGATGGCCGACGGCGCTGATGTCTCGAACTTCGAGCAGGTCACCGCCATGGTCGAGCGCGCCACCAAGGAATGGGGCAGCGTCGACCTCTTGTGCGCCAATGCCGGCATTTTGCGCGACAAGTCGTTCGGCAAGATGGACGCCGCCGATTTCCAGAAGGTGCTGGACGTGCACCTCGTCGGCACCTTCTATTGCTGCAAGGCGGCCTGGGCCGGCATGCGCGACCGCAACTATGGCCGCATCGTGCTGACGACCTCGTCCTCCGGCCTCTACGGCAATTTCGGCCAGGCCAATTACGGCGCGGCGAAGTCGGGCATGGTCGGCCTGATGAACGTGCTCGCGGAAGAGGGCCGCAAGAACGACATCCGCGTCAACATCATCTCGCCGACCGCGGCGACCCGCATGACCGAGGAGCTGCTGCCGCCGCAGGCGCTGCAGCTGATGAAGCCGAACGCGATCACGCCGGCGGTCGAGTACATGCTGAGCGAGGACGCCCCGACCCGCACCATCATGGGGGCCGGCGCCGGCTCCTTCGCCGTGATCAAGATCCTGGAGAGCGAAGGCATCAACCTGCCGGAGTCCGAATGGACGCCCGACGCCATCGCCGCGCATTTCGCCGAGATCAGCGACATGTCGAAGGCTAAGGCGCTGACCGGCGCGTTCGAGCAGACGCAGAAATACGTGGCGCAGGCCGCGGCGCGGGCGGGGATCAAGCTCTAACCCCACCGTCATTCCGGGGCGCACGCAGCTTGAATTCGGAACCACTCTGTTCGTCATGGCCGGGCTTGTCCCGGCCATCCACGTTCTTGGCACCGCCCGCGTGGCTCGCGCGGATGCCCGGGACAAGCCGGGCATGACGACCTGTTCTTTGGCGTTCAGCTTGCTTTAAACTCCCGCCATGACCTCAACCCATAACGACATCGCCGTCATCGGCGCCGGTCCCGCCGGGCTGATGGCGGCGGAGGTGCTGGCGCAGGGCGGCGGCCGCGTCACCGTGTACGACGCGATGCCGTCCGCCGGTCGAAAATTCCTGATGGCGGGCCGGGGCGGGCTCAATCTCACCCACAGCGAGCCGTTGCCGCAGTTCATGGCGCGCTATCGCGAGGCGGCACCGAGGCTGCAAGCGGCGATCGCGGCGTTTTCGCCCGAGGCGTTGCGGGCGTGGAGCGAAGCATTGGGCGAGCCGACCTTTGTCGGCAGCAGCGGTCGGGTGTTTCCGAAGGCGTTCAAGGCCTCGCCGCTGCTGCGCGCCTGGCTGCGGCGCCTCGATGCCAGCGACGTGCGGTTTGCCTTCCGGCATCGCTGGACCGGCTGGGACGCCGAGGGGCGGCTGCGGTTTCGAACGCCCAATGGCGAGGTAGCCGTCGTTGCCAACGCCGCGGTCCTCGCGCTCGGCGGTGCAAGCTGGCCGCGGCTCGGCTCGGATGGCGGCTGGGTCGAGCTCCTCGCTGCCAGGGGCGTTGCCATTTCCAGACTGCGGCCCGCCAATTCCGGCTTCACGGTCGCGTGGTCAAATGTGTTCCGCAATCGCTTCGAGGGCCAGCCGCTCAAGGGCGTGGCGCTGACGGTCGGCGCACACACGGTGCGCGGCGAAGCCATGATCACCCGCAGCGGTATCGAAGGCGGCGCGGTCTACGCGCTGTCGGCGGAGTTGCGGGAGGCGGTGCTGGGTCTTGGCCAGGCGACGTTGATGATCGCGTTGCGGCCCGACCTCGATACCGGCGCGTTGACGACGCGGCTATCGGGCACGCGCGGCAAGCAATCCCTGGCGAACTTTTTGCGCAAGGCGGCGCAAGTGACGCCGGTCGGCATCGGCCTGATGCAGGAAGCCGCCATTGCGTCGGGGCGGCCGCTGGCCTCGTTCGCGCCGGCGGAGCTTGCGCAGCTGATCAACGCCATTCCGGTGCAGCTCACAGGCGTCGCCCCGATCGAGCGCGCGATCTCGACCGCGGGCGGGATCACCTTCGACGAGCTCGACGACCGCTTCATGCTGCGCAAGCTGCCCGGCGTGTTCGCCGCCGGCGAGATGCTGGACTGGGAAGCGCCGACCGGCGGCTACCTGCTGCAGGCCTCGTTCGCGACGGGGGCTGCGGTGGGCAGGGGCGTGCTGGAATGGCTGAAGCGTTCGTAGAACGCCGCCGCCCTTCGAGGGCCGCTGAAGAAGCGGCCACCTCAGGGTGACGGCTACGAAAGAGCGTTAGCTTGCGCTGGCTTAGAGAGAGCGTCATCCTGAGGTGCGAGTGGCGCGATGCAAAGCAGCGCGCCGGGAGCCTCGAAGGATGCGCGGGCGTTCCGATGCCAGCGACGCAGGCCCTACCGCAGCTTCCCCCGCGCCGCCACCGGCAGCGTGCCGATGATCTCCTCGCCGCGGACCATCACGACCTCGTCCATCATGTTGACGACGACGCAGACGTGGTTCGGCACGATCCGGACGACATCGCCGACATTCGGCCGTGTGTTGCTGCGGGAGAGGTCGAGGAAGCCGTGCTCCTCGGCGAATTTCGCGATCTTGGCCTCGGGATGCTCCAGGATCAGGCCGTGGCCGTCGAGGCCGCCGGTATCTGACGTCAGCGTCTTCGAGCCGGCGTCGAGGATGCCGCGCTCGGGCGCGGCGCGGCTGACCACCGTGGAATAGATGTGCAGCGCGCAGTCATCCCAGCTGGCGACGCCGGCCGCGACCTGCATGCGGTCGTTGTAGATATAGGTGCCGAAGCGGTGCTCGGTGCCGCCCTTGAGCTTGCCGATGTTGACGAGGTTCGGCGTGCCGCCGGTCGAGACGATTTTTGCGTCCAGCCCGTGCGCGCGCACGCCGGCCAGTGCCTCGTCGTAGAACTTTTGCGCGTCCGCCCAGCCGGTCTCGGTCGGGTACAGCATGAAGCCGGCGAATTCGAGCCCCTTGGACGCCGCGATCTCGCGCGCCAGCGCAATCGCTTCTCCCGGCGTCTCGACGCCTGCGCGCTTGCGCCCCGTATCGCATTCGACCACGACCGAGAGCGGACGGCCCGACGCCGCAGCCGCCTTCGGCAGGCCGGCGACGACGGTGGAATTGTCCGCGGCCACCGTCATGTTGGCCTTGGTCTGCAGCGCCCCGAGGCGCGCCATCTTCTCCTCGCCGAGCAGATTGTAGCTGATCAGGATGTCGTCAATGCCGGCATTGGCCATGATCTCGGCCTCGCCCAGCTTCTGGCAGGTGATGCCCTTGGCGCCGGCCGCGACCTGCATCTTGGCGATGGTCGGGTTCTTGTGCGTCTTGATGTGCGGGCGATTGGCGATGCCGACGTCGTCGCAGGCCTTCTGGATCCGCGCGATGTTGCGCTCGACCCGGTCCATGTCGATCACGGCGCAGGGCGTGCCGTATTCGCGGGCGATCTTGGCGGCGAGGGATGTGGTCATGGGATGTCTCTATGTTCGGTCCTGTAGGATGGGTAGAGCGCAGCGAAACCCATCATTTGCAGCAACCGGGCAGGTGTCGATGGGTTTCGCTTCGCTCTACCCATCCTACGGTTCAAGCCTGTTCTATCTCTTCGCGGAGCATTTCCAGTTCGAGCCAGCGCTCTTCGGCGGCGGACAGTTCGTCATGCGCCTTGGCGATGGCGGCTGAGGTATCGTCGAATGTCTTGCGATCCCTGGCGTAGAGGTTGGGATCGTCGAGCACGCGCTGCAGCCTGGCGATATCGGCATGCAGCGTCTCCATCTTCTTCGGCAGCGTCTCCAGCGCGTGCTTCTCGTTGAAGCTGAGCTTCCGCTTGGGCGCGGAGGCGGGGGCAGGGGAGCGCTCCTCCTTCTTTTCCGCAACCGGTTGCGCTTTCGCCGTCTCGCGCTTGAGGTCCGCGCCGCGCTGGCTCAGCATGTCGCTGTAGCCGCCGGCATATTCGATCCACTTGCCGTTGCCCTCGGGCGCGATCACCGAGGTCACGACGCGATCGAGGAAATCGCGGTCGTGGCTGATCAGGATCACCGTGCCCTCATAATCGCCGAGCATCTCCTCGAGCACGTCGAGCGTTTCGAGATCGAGGTCGTTGGTCGGCTCGTCCAGCACCAACAGGTTCGAGGGCTTTGCCAGCGCGCGCGCCAGCATCAAGCGGCCGCGCTCGCCGCCCGAGAGCACCTCCAGCGGCGTGCCGCGCTGCTCCTGCGCGAACAGGAAGTCCTTCATGTAGCCGACGACGTGCTTCGGCTTGCCGCCGACCATGATCTGGTCGCCGCGACCGCCGGTCAGCGCTTCCGCCAGCGTCGATTTGGGATCGAGACTTTCGCGGTGCTGGTCGAGCGTCGCCATCTCCAGATTGGCGCCCAGCCGCACGGTGCCGGAATCCGGCTGCATGCCGCCGGTGAGCAGATTGACCAGCGTGGTCTTGCCGGCGCCATTCGGCCCGATGATGCCGAGCCGGTCGCCGCGCTGGATGCGGGTCGAGAAATTCTCGACGATCTTGCGCTCGCCATAGGCCTTGGTGATGCCCTTGGCCTCGATCACCAGCTTGCCGGATTGCTCGGCTTCGCTCGCTGCGAGACTGGCGGCGCCGGCCGTGCCGCGATAATTGCGGCGCTGGTCGCGCAACGCATGCAGATTGGCGAGGCGCTTGACGTTGCGCTTGCGCCGGCCGGAGACGCCGTGGCGCAACCAGTGCTCCTCGTCGACGATCTTGCGGTCGAGCTTGTGCTGGTCGCGCTCTTCTTCCGCCAGCACCTCGTCGCGCCAGCTCTCGAACGAGGCAAAGCCGCGGTCGATCTGCTTGATCCTGCCGCGGTCGAGCCAGGCGGTGGAGCGCGACAGGTTGGTGAGGAAGCGGCGGTCGTGGCTGATGATGACCAGCGCGCTGCGGCGGCTGTCGAGTTCGCGTTCCAGCCATTCGATGGTGGCGAGATCGAGATGGTTGGTCGGCTCGTCCAGCAGCAATATGTCCGGCGAGGGCGCCAGCACATAGGCCAGCGCCGCGCGACGGGCTTCGCCGCCGGAGAGATCGTGCGGGTTCTCCTCGCCGGTGAGGCCGAGCTGCTCCAGGAGATAACGCGCCTGATGCTGGTCGTCGCCGGGCGCGAGCCCGGACTCGACGTAAGCAAGCGTCGTCTTGTGTGCGCCGAAATCAGGCTCCTGCGGCAGATAGCGCACGGTGGCGCCGGGCTGCACGAAGCGCGTGCCGCCGTCGGGCTCGACGAGGCCGGCCGCGATCCTCAGCAGCGTCGATTTGCCCGAGCCGTTGCGGCCGATCAGGCAGACGCGCTCGGATGGCGCGACGTTGAGCTCGACGCCTGACAGCAGCGGCGTGCCGCCGAAGGTCAGCCTGATGTCTTTGAGTTGGATCAGCGGCGGCGCCATCGTCAGCCTTGAGATGTTGCGGCTTGGCCCGCACGGCGGCGCTGGATCCGGCGTAGCGTCTGGTCGAGCGCCGAGAGGAAGGCGGAGCGGTCGCGCGCCGCGAACGAGCGCGGGCCGCCGGTCACTTCGCCCGCCGAGCGCAGATCCGTCATCAGATTGCGCACCGCCAGCGTCATGCCGATCGATTCCTCCGTGAACGGCTTGCCGTTCGGCGCGATCACGTCGGCACCGGCCTTGACGCAGCGGCTGGCCAGCGGGATGTCCGAGGTCACCACGACGTCGCCGGGGCGGGCGCGCTCCGCGATCCAGTCGTCGGCCGCGTCCATGCCGCTCCCTGCGGCAATGCGCTCGATCAGCGGGTCCTGCGGCACGCGGATGAAATTGCCGGCGACCACGCTGACGGGCACGCCGTGTCGGAGCGCCACGCGGTAGATCTCGTCCTTCACCGGACAGGCGTCGGCATCGACATAGATGCGGGTGGGAGTGTCGGTCATTCGCGGCGTGGTACCCCATTCGGGCCGCAAAGGCGAGGGGATTGACCACTGTTCCCCGGGGCCTACGATCGGCCCCGAACCAACAAGAATACGGGGAACGCCAGCCATGCCGAACCGGCTCGAAACCTACCGCGTCGAGGCCTACAACACCGCCAGACAATCCGAAAACAAGATGCATGACGACAAGGTGGCGCGGCGCTTCGGCTTTTCCGGCGGGCTGGTGCCGGGCGTCGACGTCTTCGCCTACATGATGCACGTGCCGATCGCCCGCTGGGGGCGCGATTTCCTGGCGCGCGGGCTGGTCGAGGCGCGCTTCATCAAGCCGGTCTATGACGGCGAGACCGCCGATGTCGACGCCACCGAGCACAACGAATTACTGACGATCGAGGTGTTCAGCCGCACCGAGCTCTGCGCGACCGGGACGGCCTCGCTCCCGGCGGCCGCACCGGCGGTGTCACTGGACGACTATGTCGCGGTGCCCGTGGTGGCCGAGCGCAAGCCGGTCAGCCCGGCGACGTTCGAGACGGGCAAATGGCTCGGCACGGCGCCGCGCCGCTGGATTGGGCAGGATGCGGCGGACTATCTCGCCGATGTCAGGGAGAAGGATCCGATCTTCGCGCGCGAGGGGCTTGGCCATCCCGGCCTGATCCAACGGGTGATGAACCGCGTGCTCGTCGACAACACCATTCTGGGCCCCTGGATCCACGTCGGCAGCCGGATGCAATTGCTCTCCGCCGCACGCGCCGGCGACGAGATCACCGCGCGGGCCAAGGTCACCGCGAACTACGAGAAGAAGGGCCACCGCTTCGTCGAGCTCGACGCGCTGGTCGTCGCCAACGGCACCACGCCGCTGGCGCATTGCCAGCACACCGCGATCTACCAGCCGCGCGAGCAGGCGGCGGCGTAGGAGGGAAGAGGACTCTGCGTCCTCCCACGCGGTGTCATGCCCCGGCTTGACCGGGGCATCCAGTACGCCGCGGCTTCTCCGTCAATCACGACCGTCTCGGCGTACTGGATCGCCCGCTTTCGCGGGCGATGACAGCATTGTTGTGGATGCGGAAGGGCAGCCCCCTACGCCGCCTTGGCCTTCGCCTCCTGGATCGCGCGCCACACCCGCTCCGGGGTCAGCGGCATGTCGATGTGCTTGATGCCGTAATCCGAGAGCGCATCGAGCACGGCGTTCACCACCGTCGACAGGCTGCCGGCGCAGCCGGCTTCGCCGCAGCCCTTGCTGCCGAGCGGGTTGGTGGTGGCCGGCACCGGGTGGTCGCCGACCGCCATGTTCGGCACGTCCTCGGCGCGAGGCAGGGCGTAGTCCATCAGCGAGCCCGTGATCGGCTGGCCGCTCTCGTCGTAGCGGATCTGCTCCATCAGCGCCTGCCCGATGCCCTGCACGACGCCGCCATGGAGCTGGCCTGCGACCAGCATCGGATTGATCACCGTGCCGAAATCGTTGACCGCGCTGTAGCGCACGATCTGCACCACGCCGGTCTCCGGGTCGATCTCGACCTCGGCGACGTGACAGCCGTTCGGGAACGCCGAGGCGATCGGTTCGCTGGTGTGGTCGACGTCGAGGCTGTCAGGCACGCCCTCCGGCATCTTGCCGTCATGCAAGCGCTTGGCGAGCTCCATGATGTCGATGCTGCGATCGGTGCCGGCGATCGTAAACCTGCCGCCTTCGAATTCGATGTCGGCCTCCGACGCTTCGAGCATATAGGCCGCCGCGCGCTTGCCTTTCTCGATGACGAGCTTTGCTGCGCCCACGATGGCCTGGCCGCTCGCGGTGATCGAGCGCGAGCCGCCGGTGCCGTTGCCGGTGTGGACGATGTCGCTGTCGCCCTGCACCAGCTTGATGCTCTCGAAGGGCACCCCAAGCTCCGCGCTCAGCACCTGCGCGAACGGGGTGGCATGGCCCTGGCCGTAATCGAGCGTGCCGGTGATGAGCTGCACGGTGCCGTCAGGCTCGAACACGATCTTGCCGAGCTCGGGGCTCGGCGGCGCGGTGACCTCGAGATAGGAGCCGACCGCGATGCCGCGCAGCTTGCCGGCCTTCCTGCTCTCCTTCTTGCGCTTGGCGAAATTCTCGTGGTCGGAGATTTCGAGCGCCTTGTTGAACACGGCCTGGAAGTCACCGCTGTCATAGGTGACGCCGGAGGAGGCCGCGAACGGGATCTGGTTCGGCTTGATGAAGTTGCGCTTGCGCAAGGTCAGCCGGTTGATGCCCATCTCGTCGGCGGCGCGGTCGATCAGCCGCTCCATGTAGTAATTGGCCTCGGGCCGGCCGGCGCCGCGATAGGCGCCCATCAAGGTGGTGTTGGTCAGCACCACCTTGATGTCGACCGCCATCAGCGGCGTGCGGTAGACGCTGGAAAAATTCTTGCCGGTGTTGAGCGAGAGCGGCCCGGGCGCGACGCCGGTGATGTAGGCGCCGACATTGCCGTAGCCTTCGAGCTTGGCCGCGAGGAAATGCCCCTCGGCGTCGAGCGCGAGCTCGGCGTGGATCTTCTGCGCGCGGCCGTGGCTGTCGGAGAGGAAGGCGGTCGAGCGCTCGTCGAGCCATTTCACCGGGCGGCCCAGCGCCTTCGCCGCATACAGGATGCACATGTATTCGGGATAGTTGATGTTCTTCATGCCGAAGGAGCCGCCGACATTGGCCGTGAGGATGCGCACCTTCTCGTTCGGCACTTTCAGGTTCTTGGCGAGGTTGGCGCGGTTGCCGGCGACGCCTTGCGTCGGCACCTGAAGCGTGTAGCGCTCGGTCTGCTTGTCGTAGGAGGCAAGACCGACGCGCGGTTCCATCGAGACTACGGCGACACGGGTGTTCTCGATGTCGATCCTGGTGACATGGGCGGCGCTGGCAAACGCCGCGTTCACCTTGTCCATGTCGCCATAATGATAGTCGAGCGCCACGTTGTTCGGGATGTGCTCATAGAGCTGCGGCGCGCCGGGCTTGGCGGCTTCCTCGGGGTCGGTCACCGCCGGCAGCGGCTCGACGTCGAGCTCGACCGCCTCGGCCGCATCGCGGGCCTGCGCCAGCGTCTCCGCCACCACGAAGGCGACGGGATCGCCGACGAAGCGGACCTTGTCGGTCGCGAGCGGCTGGCGGTTGGTCTGCAGCAGGGGCGAACCGTCGCGGCTCTTCAGCGGCAGGCCGCAGGTGAAGGGGCCGTAACCGGCGGCGTCGAGATCCTTGCCGGTCCACACGCCCAGCACGCCCGGCATCGCCCTGGCGGCATCGACACCAATGCCTCGGATGATGCCATGGGCGTGGGTGGAACGGACGACCACGGCATAGGCCTGGCCGGGCAGGTTGAAATCGTCGGTGTAGCGGCCCTTGCCGCGCACCAGCGTGTCGTCCTCCTTGCGGCGGACCGGCTGCCCGACGCCATATTTTTGCAGTGCAATAGCGTTCTCGAGCGTGGACGATTTGGTGTGTTCTTGCATGGAATTGACCTGAAAAGCCGGCATTTGCGCATTTTCGCGGCAGCGGGGCACCGGACTCCCCTGAGATAACGCACACCCCCGTTCACGACAACGCACGAATGGGCATGGTCCCATGTGATGCGTTGTTGCGCATACCCGCCGCGCTGCTAATGTTTCAGGCGAAAAAGCAATTCCAGACCGGCCCGACCGGCCGCGGAAAGACAATTTGTATGAATGACCACACGCGGCTCCGCGACGGCCATGCGCCGCACGGCGAGCTGGAGCGGTCGATGGCGGCGGTGGCGTTGGCCACCGAATCGGCCGTTGGCGCGTCGGGAACCGGCGTCTATGCGGCGCTGGACCTCGGCACCAACAATTGCAGGCTGCTGATCGCCTGTCCGACCCAGGACGGCTTTCGTGTCGTCGATTCCTTCTCGCGCATCATCCGGCTCGGGGAGGGTGTCTCGGCGACCGGTTGCATCAGCGAGGCCGCGATCGAGCGCGCCATCGCCGCGCTCAGCATCTGCCGTGACAAGATCAACTTGCGGAAGGCGCGCCGGCTGCGACTGATCGCAACCGAGGCCTGCCGCGCGGCCTCGAACGCCGAGGGGTTCCGCAGCCGCGTGGCGGCCGAGACCGGCATCGAGCTGGAGGTGATCGACCGCGAGACCGAGGCCGCGCTCGCGGTGCTCGGCTGCTCGCCGCTGGTCGACCCTAGGGGGCGCGGCGCGATCCTGTTCGACATCGGCGGCGGCTCGACCGAGCTGGTGCGGATCGAGCGCGACGCGGAAAATCCGGAGCCGCGCATCAAGGCCTGGATGTCGATCCCCTATGGTGTGGTCACGCTCGCCGAGCAGTTCGGCGGACGCGACGTGACGCCGGAGATCTACGCTGCGATGGAGCAGGAGGTCGCGAACCATGTCGCGCCGTTCGCGGAGGAGCATGGCGGCGATCTCGCCGACATGCACCTGCTCGGCACGTCGGGCACGGTGACGACGCTCGCCGGTATCCATCTCAACCTCGCCCGCTACGACCGCCGCCGCATCGACAGCATCTGGATGAACGATTCCGACATCACCGCGACCATCAACAAGCTGCTCGGCATGAGCTACGAGGAGCGCGCGTCCAACAGCTGCATCAGCGTCGAGCGCGCCGATCTCGTGCTGGCCGGCTGCGCCATCCTCGATGCGATCAGGCGCGCCTTTCCGCTGCCGCGCCTGCGCGTCGCCGACCGGGGCCTGCGCGAGGGCATGCTGGTCGAGATGATGCGCGAGGACGGCGCGCTCAGGAGCTGGTGAGATGGCCAAGGACACCACCGGCCGCTTGCACGTCCAGGTCAAGACCGGCGGCAAGCGCAAATTGTCGTCGAAGCTGTGGCTGGAGCGGCAGCTCAACGATCCCTATGTGGCCAAGGCCAAGGCCGCGGGCTATCGTTCGCGCGCCGCGTTCAAACTCCTGGAGATGGACGACAAGTTCCGGTTCTTGAAGCCCGGCCTGGCCGTGGTCGATCTCGGCGCGGCACCCGGCGGCTGGAGCCAGATCGCAGCCAAGCGCGTCGGCTCCACGGAAGGCAAGGGCAAGGTCGTCGCGATCGACCTGCTTGAGATGCCCGAGATTCCCGGTGTCGATTTCGCGCAGCTGGACTTCATGGACAACGACGCGCCCGAAAAGCTCACCGCGATGCTGGGCGGCGGCGCCGACGTCGTGATGTCCGACATGGCCGCCAATACCACCGGCCACCGCAAGACCGACCAGCTCCGCATCGTCGGCCTGGTCGAGACCGCCGCGGCGTTTGCCTGCGACGTGCTCAAGCCCGGCGGCACGTTCCTGGCCAAAACGTTCCAGAGCGGGGCCGACGCCGACCTGCTCGCCCAACTCAAGCGCGACTTTGCGAGCGTGCGCCACGTCAAGCCGGCCGCGAGCCGGCAGGATTCCTCGGAACGCTACGTGCTGGCCACGGGGTTTCGCGGCGAGGTGAAGGCCTAGCCGCATACTCTGTCATTCCGGGGCGCCTCGAAGAGGCGAGCTATGGTGCGCAATTGCGCACCTGAGAATCCATGTCTCCCAGCATTCTTGCGGCGCGATGGATTCCGGGTTCGATGCTGCGCATCGCCCCGGAATGACGGAGGGGGCTCACCCCAGCCGTTGATCCCGCACGTCCTGCGTGTCTTCGCTGGCCGCCTTGACGGCCGCCTTCTCCGCGCCCTTGCCGGCGCCCTTGCGGCTCGCGATCTCCACGGCCTTGCGGCCGGAGATCTCGTGACCGGCATCCGCCGGCATCTGCCAGAAGAACCAGCTCGACGCCGCCGAGGTCAGCGCGACCACGACGAAGGCCGGCGCAAAGACGGTGGCGTCAATCTCGCTGACATGGCTGAACCACATCGTGGTCTCGACGCAAGCCGCGCCGACGGCGACGCCGGCCGAGATCGCCAGCTGCTGGTTGACGCTGACCAGCGTGGTGGCGCGGCTCATCTGCGCGGTCTCGACGTCGGCATAGGCGACCGTGTTGATCGCGGTGAACTCCAGCGAGCGGAAGAAGCCGCCGACCACCAGGATGACCATGATGATCAGCAGCGGCGTCGACACCGTGAACAGCGCGCAGACGCCGAGGAAGAACGCGCTGACGATCGCGTTCACCGTCATCAGATTGCGGAAGCCGAAGGTGCGGATGATGCGCGCGGCCAGCGTCTTCATGCCCATGGCCCCGAGCGAGGAGGCGAAGGTGACGAGGCCGGAATGGAACGGCGTCAGCCCGAAGCCGATCTGCATCAGGAGCGGCAGCAGGAACGGCAGCGCGCCGATGCCGAGGCGGAACAGGAAGCCGCCGATCACGGCCGCGCGCAGGGTCGGCAGCTTCAGCAGCGAGAAATCCAGCACCGGCGATCCCGTGCGCCGGGCATGGATGATGTAGAGTGTCATCGAGATCGTACCGCCCACGACCAGCGCGGCCACCGTGCTCCAGGGCAGCAGGTTGAGCCCGGCCACCGAGAGCCCAAACGCGATCCCGGCAAGCCCGATTCCCGCGAGCACCATGCCATAGAGATCGAACGGCTCCTGGGTCTCGCTCTTGATGGGATCGATGAAGCGCAGCGCCATGAAGATGCCGAGCAGCCCGATCGGGATGTTGATTAGGAAGATCCAGTGCCAGGACGCGTAGGTCGTGATGAAACCGCCGAGCGGCGGGCCGATCACGGGACCTATCAGGGCTGGGACCGTCACCCAGGCCATGGCGTTGACCAATGCGCTCTTGTCGACCGAGCGCAGCAGCACGAGGCGCCCGACCGGCGTCATCATCGCGCCGCCCATGCCTTGCAGGATGCGCGCGAACACGAAATCGGTGACCGAGGTCGAGAGCGCGCAGCCGACCGAGCCCACCATGAACACCCCGACGGCGATCGCGAACACCATCCGCGCACCGAACCGGTCGGCGGTCCAGCCGCTCGCCGGAATGAATACCGCCAGCGACAGCAGATAGGAGGTGATCGCGAGCTTGAGCGTCAGCGGACTGGTGCCGATGTCGGCCGCGATCGCCGGCAGCGAGGTGGCGATGACCGTCGAATCCATGTTCTCCATGAAGAGAGCAGTGGCGACGATCAGCGGAATGACGCGTTGCTTGTCGACCATGACGGATCGGTAATGAAATAGGGAGGGAGGGCTGCTCGCGGCTTATCACCGCCGCCCGCCTGCGACCATTGCGGATCGACGCATGGCACCTAACTCCTGCGTGACCTCGGTGTGACTAACACCGTCATTCCGGGTTCGCGACTTTGTCGCGCCCCGGAATGACGGCGGGGGGAGGGCGTACCGAGCCATCCCCGCTGAAAATTGCTTAAAAAGCCTGTGCATGGCTGGCCGGCGGTCCGAATTGCTTTGATTCGTCGCGCGGCCGTGCTATCGACCCGCGTCAACCCCACCGATGGGCTCCGATTCTCAAGGCGATGCCGCAAGGTACGCCGAGGGCGGCGCTCATCCATTAGCATTTGCGGCAAGGCCGCAGGAAGGAGTTGGCAAATGGCCACGGTGCAACTTCAGGGCATCCGCGAAGCCTTTACGTTCGACGACGTGCTGCTGAAGCCGGGCCTGTCGGACGTCATGCCGGGCGAGGTCGACATCCGCTCCCGCGTCACCCGCGCCATTCCGCTCAACATCCCGATCATGGCCTCGGCCATGGATACCGTCACCGAGGCGCGCATGGCGATCGCGATGGCGCAGGCCGGCGGCCTCGGCGTCATCCACCGCAATTTCGATCCCGAAGGCCAGGCCGTCCAGGTGCGGCAGGTCAAGCGCTACGAGTCGGGCATGGTGGTGAACCCGCTCACCATCAGCCCCGATGCCTCGCTCGACGACGCGCTCAAGCTGATGAGCGACCACGGCATCTCCGGCATTCCCGTGGTCACCGGCGCTGGCAAGAACACGCCCGGCAAGCTGGTCGGCATCCTCACCAACCGCGATGTCCGCTTTGCCACCGACCGCCGGCAAAAAGTCTCCGAGCTGATGACGCATGAAGGCCTCGTCACGGTGCGCG
Organism: Bradyrhizobium frederickii; assembly: GCF_004570865.1. Lineage (GTDB taxonomy): Bacteria > Pseudomonadota > Alphaproteobacteria > Rhizobiales > Xanthobacteraceae > Bradyrhizobium > Bradyrhizobium frederickii. The sequence continues at coordinate 184,005 of NZ_SPQS01000006.1, read as the reverse complement.
AGAATGTCAGCCAGGAGGAAGCGCGGCGGATGCTGCATCAGCATCGCATCGAGAAGCTGCTCGTGGTCGACGAGCAATATCGCTGCGTCGGCCTGATCACCGTGAAGGACATGGAGAAGGCGGTTGCCCATCCGCTCGCCTGCAAGGATGCGCAGGGTCGCCTGCGCGTTGCCGCCGCCACCACCGTCGGCGACACCGGCTTCGAGCGTACCGAGCGGCTGATCGATGCCGGTGTCGACCTCATCGTCGTCGACACCGCGCACGGCCATTCCCGTCACGTGCTGCAGGCGGTGAACCGCATCAAGCGTCTGTCCAATTCGGTGCAGGTCGTCGCCGGCAACGTCGCCACCACCGAGGGCACCCAGGCGCTGATCGATGCGGGCGCGGATTGCATCAAGGTCGGCATCGGCCCGGGCTCGATCTGCACCACGCGCATCGTCGCCGGCGTCGGCGTTCCCCAGCTCACCGCGATCATGGACGCGGTGGAGGCGGCGAAGAAGGCCGACATCCCCGTCATCGCCGACGGCGGCATCAAGTTTTCCGGCGACCTTGCCAAGGCGCTCGCGGCCGGTGCCGACATCGCCATGGTGGGCTCGCTGCTCGCCGGCACCGACGAGACGCCCGGCGAAGTCTTCCTGTGGCAGGGCCGTTCCTACAAGGCCTATCGCGGCATGGGCTCGGTCGGCGCGATGGCGCGGGGATCTGCCGACCGCTACTTCCAGCAGGACATCAAGGACACGCTCAAGCTGGTGCCGGAAGGCATCGAAGGCCAGGTGCCCTACAAGGGCCCGGTCGGCAACGTCATGCACCAGCTCGCCGGCGGCCTGCGCGCCGCGATGGGTTACGTCGGCGCGCGCGATATGAAGGAGCTGCACGAGAAGGCCCAGTTCGTCCGCATCACCGGTGCGGGCCTGCGCGAAAGCCACGTCCACGACGTCACGATCACGCGCGAAAGCCCGAACTATCCGGGCGGGGGTTAGTCGCTTCTCTCTCGGCTGCGTGTCGGTTTCGATGCGCTTGCGTCGATGACGGTGTCATGCCCCGCTGAGGCGGGGCATCTAGTACGCCGCGGCTTCTCGATTCAATTACAGCCGCTCGGAGTACTGGATCGCCCGCCTTCGCGGGCGATGACAGCGCGTGTTGGGTTTGCTTCGTTCCTGCACACCTCCTAAATGATTGCGACAAAGCAATCAGGAGGAAGCCATGGCCCAAGCCAAACGCATTGTTCTCGCCGCGCGTCCCGTCGGCGAACCCAAGCCGTCCGATTTCCGTTTGGAGGAATTCGCCATTCCGACACCAGGGCAGGGCGAAGTCCTGCTGCGCACGATCTGGCTGTCGCTGGATCCCTATATGCGCGGGCGCATGAGCGAGGGGCCGTCCTACGCTGCGCCGGTGCCGGTCGGCGGCGTGATGGAAGGCGAGGCGGTCAGCGAGGTCGCGGCGTCCAACAATCCTGATTTCGCGGTCGGCGACATCGTGCGCATTCGTTCCGGCTGGCAGACCCACGCGATCTCGAACGGCAAGGGCCTGATCAAGGTCGATCCCAAGCTTGGCCCGATCTCGACCTCGATCGGCGTGCTCGGCATGCCCGGCATGACCGCGTATACGGGCCTGCTCGACATCGGCAAGCCGCAAGCAGGCGAGACCGTCGTCGTTGCCGGCGCCTCCGGGGCGGTCGGCTCGGCCGTCGGCCAGATCGCCAAGATCAAGGGCGCACGCGCGGTCGGCATCGCCGGCGGCAAGGACAAGTGCGACTACGTCGTCAAGGAGCTCGGCTTCGATGCCTGCATCGATCACCGCGATCCCGATTTCGCCGCCAGGCTCAAGGAGGCCTGCCCTGATGGCATCGACGTCTATTTCGAGAATGTCGGCGGCGCCGTGTTCGAGGCGGTGTTCCCGCTGCTCAACCCGTTTGCCCGCGTGCCGGTCTGCGGCCTGATCGCCCACTACAACGACACCGAGGCCAAGCCGCCCAAATGGGCCGCCAGCATGATGCGCGCGACGCTGACCAAGCGGCTGACCTTCCGCGGCTTCATCGTGTCTGACTTCGCCGCGCGGCACGGCGACTTCCTGCGCGACATGTCCGCCTGGGTCCGCGACGGCAAGGTCAAATACAAGGAGTTCGTCACCGAGGGCCTGGAGAGCGCGCCCGGCGCCTTCATCGGGCTGCTGAAGGGCGCCAATTTCGGCAAGCAGCTGGTCCGGGTCGGGCCCGACAAGGCCTGAGGCAAGCGCTCCCGAACCCACGTTGGCCGCCCCTGCGCTTGGGGCCGGGCGGCCGACGACGGCTGCAAAATCCGATTGGCAAACGCGGGAATGCTACTACCATAGGGTTAGCAGTTGGGTCCTGCGATATGAGGTTGCGGGCATGCGGCGGCGCGATGTGCTTGTCGGCGGACTTGTCTGGGGGCAATTGCTGGCGGCTCGGAGGGTCCTGGCGCAGCCTGCGGCCTCCACGCGCGGGGCTGTGGTGGTCGGGGTCAACAAGACCGGCAATCTGCCCGTGCTGAGAGCGGCCGTCTCGGGCGCAAGGTCGATCGCACAGTGGCTTGCGACGGAAGATTTCGAGGTCAAGCTGATCACGGATGAGGTCGCGCCCGTCACCGGCGCAGCGCTCAAGGCGGCCGTGACGGAGTTCGTCAATCGCGGCACGCTGACACAGCTCGTGATCTACTTTTCCGGTCATGGAATTGCGTTTGCCAACAACGAGTTCTGGTTGTTGAGCGGAGCTCCGGACGATGTCGACGAGGCGGTCAGCCTCACCGAATGCGTGGCGCTTGCCGGGCGTAGCGCCGTATCAAACGTCGTGATCATCTGCGATGCCTGCCGGTCCAATTCGGACTTCGACAGCTCGCTGCTGCATGGAACGGTGATTTTCCCGTTGGGAAGCTACATCCCCGGACGTCCCTCTCCGGAAGTCGATCGCTTTTTCAGCACCCGCCCCGGCGCGCCGTCCTATGAACTGCGTCAGAAGGCGGCCGATGAGTTCCAGGGCGTCTTCACCGAAACTTTTCTCGATGCCTTCCGCAAGCCTCGGCCCAATATGGTGTCGACGGTCGGGGGCGTGAACGTGGTCTCGAACCGGAAGCTCAAGACGTTCCTGCTCGAGGAGGTGCCGCAGCGGTTACGCGGACAAAATGCGAGTCTCGCGCAATATCCCGATGCGCGGATCGAATCCCCCGACAGTGCTTACCTGGGACGCGTGCGCGGATCGGTGACGGCGGCGGTCGACCAACCGCGGGATGTGACGCTGATCGACGTTGCCGCCCATCAGTTCAATCGCACCGCGGTCGGACCGCTTGCGACGCTGCGAAACATCGATTCTGTCAGTGAGCTGCAGGTCGCTTCGATCACGGGCTTCAACGCGGCCCAGCAATCCTTGATTGTGGCGAAGCAGCCGGCCGCGACCTTCAATGCGCCGACCGGATTCTCGGTGACCGGCGTCCAATTGCGCGAGGCATGGCTGGCCGGCGGCAGGCAAGCGGAGATCGTTGCACCCGGCAACGGGTCCGACCAGTCCGGCCTCGTGAACATTCCTGTCCAGGATGGGTCTCCAATGACGGCCGCGCTGGTGTTTGCGGACGGTAGCGGGACCGTCCTTGCCGCATTACCCGGCTTCATAGGGTCGCTCACCGTCCGCAATGGCGGTGTGGCGGACGTCACGTACGCCCCGTCGCCGTCAAGCCGGCGATGGGGCGAGTACAAGGAGGCCGGACCCCGCCTCGATCAGTTGCGGGCGCTCGTGGCGACGTCGGCCCAGTTCGGCGTGCTCCGCATCGAAGGCGACCGGCCAACGCGCTCGGCGGCGGCCGCGAGACTCGCCGATCAGATTCGCGTGTTGAAGGGAATTGATCCGACGCTCGGAATCTACGCCGCCTATGCTTACGCCGATGCCAATCTGCCGCAGCAGGTCGCCTCGGTGCGGTCTTTCATGGCAGGTGACCTCGAAGGCGAGTTGTTCGATCTTGCGCTGTTGGCCGACGTACTGTCGGACAGGAGGATATATGAGCGCGCCGTGCCGTTCTGCCCGATGTTCTCGCAGGGCTGGCAGCTCATCCGCACTCGCAATGTGGTGCTTCGGGACGAGGTCCTGCGGGCCAGGGACAGCCTGCGGCCGTCGCTCTGGACCACGTTCGGTCCCCCCGGAATGAAATTGATGCTGGGAGCCCTGACCACCGGCAGCCGATGATCGTGCGCGGCCGAAGACGGGTTCCGGGCGGGAAAGGAAAAGCGATGCGTCGTCGTGAAGTTCTTGCAGGTGCGGCTGGCCTGATGTCGCTGATCGCGACGGGAGGCCGAGCGGATCCGTTTCCTGTACGTCTCGTGCTGGTACATGGTCGCTCGCAACAGGGGCTGGATCCTGTCGAGTTGCAATCGATCTGGATGGAGACGCTGAAACGCGGCGCGGCCAAGATCAATCGTACCGTCCCGGACAATCTTGAAGTAGCATTTCCCTACTACGGCGATCGTCTGGACGAACTTGCGCGCGAGGCGCAGGTGCCTCTGACCGACGACATCCAGGCGCGGGGCAGCGCGGTCGATGACGATTTCCTAAAGTTTCAGGCTTCCGTCGCGGAGTCTATCCGCAGCAAGGCCGGCATCACAGATGCCCAGGTGCAGCAGGAGTTCGGCAACAACCCGACGGCACGAGGTCCGCAGAATTGGGCATGGGTGCAGGCGATCATCCGCACCATCGATCGCTTCGGCGGCGGGCTGAGCCAGTCCGGGATCGAGCGCCTGATGCGCGACGTATTTCTCTATACGACGCGGTCAGGCGTCCGCGACCAGATCGACCGCATCGTCGGCGCCGGCTTCGATGAGCGGCCCTGCGTGGTGGTCGGGCATTCGCTGGGGTCGGTCGTAGCCTACAACGTTATGCGGACCGACCGGCGAACGCTGAACGTGCGTGCGTATGTCACGGTGGGCTCGCCGCTGGGTATCAGGGCCATCCGCGACCAACTCCGGCCGATCGGTTTTCCGGCGCCAGCCAAAGCCTGGTACAATGCGTTCGACCCCAAGGACGTGGTCGCGCTCTATCCGCTCGATCGCGCGAACTTCCCGGTCACGCCTGCTATCGAGAACTATGCGAACGTCCTCAACGGGACAGACAACCGCCACGGCATCGTGGGCTACCTCGACGATCCCGTGGTTGCGCGGCACGTTCTCGACGCACTGGGCTCCTGAACTCGCATAAAACCCGACCGCAGGGCCTCTCATTGGTTAACAAAGAGTCACCAAATGGTCACACCTGCCCGCAAAAGCCGCAGGTGTGACCGGCTGTTTATTGACGGGCCCGCGAAGGCATTGAATCATCGCGCATATTTTGGGTGTTGCGATGTTAGAGATCAGTGTTTTCTGCGTCATCCTGCTGGCTGCCGGCTATTGGACGACCATGTTCATCATGGGCCGTCGCGACGACGTCATCCATGGCAAGTTCGTCCATGTCGACGAGGAGGGCGATTTGAGCCGTCCCGCGATGCCGGCCCCGCCATTCCCGAAGCGTCCGGTCAAGGCCGCGCAACCTGCCAGGCAGCCATCCGCCAAGGATCTCGCGGCCAAGCCGGTAAACAGCGAGGCGCTGCAATCCTTGCTCGCCGCGATCCAGCAGGATCTCAAGAGCATCGCCTAAATCGCAACGCTCAGACGCTACCGCGCTCGACCATGGACAATTCGACGGCGAGCCGCTGCTCGGCTGCCGGCGGACCGGATAGCCGCGCCAGAAGCAATTCCCCCGCAATCCGCCCCAGGGCCGCCGCATCGAACGAGATGGTGGTGAGGCCGGGCGTGATCTGATCGGCGACGTCGTTGTCGCCGAAGCCGAGCACGGCGAGATCGCGCGGTACCGAAAGGCCGCGTGCGCGCGCCTCGATCAGTGCGCCGGTCGCGAGCAGGTCGTTGGCGCAGAACACGGCATCGACCTCGCCGCCGCGATCGAGCAGGGCGGTGAAGGCGGCGCGGCCGTCAACGAGGCCCGTGATCTCACCCACACCGATCTCGTGGACGATCTCGAGACCGAGCTTTGCCGCCGCCGCGCGAAAACCGTCGCGGCGGAGGGCGCCACGGCCGCTGCTGCGGCCGATGAAGGCGACGCGGCGATGTCCGGCCTCGGCGAGCCTCTGTGCCGCCATCGCGCCGGCATCCGCATTGGGCAGGCCGACCAGCATATCGATGGGATCGCGCGGAAACGCCCAGGTCTCGATCACGGGAATGCCGAGCTCGGCCAGCGCGGCCCGGTTCTCCTCGAGCTCGATTACGCCAGTGAACATCACCGCGGCGGGACGGATGCCGCGCAGCGACTGGATCATCGCGACCTCCTTGGCATAGGAGTAGGAGGTCTGGCCGACCAGCACCTCAAAACCTTCCGGCTCGAGCGTCGCGGCAAAGCTGCGTACCGCGAGGCCGAACTGCTGGCTGAGGATGTTGGAGACGAAGGCGATGACCACGTTCGACCGGCCCGAGCGCAGCGCGCGGGCATGCGGGTTGGAGGCGTAGCCGGTCGCCTCGATCACCGAGAGGATTCGCTCGCGGGTCTTCCGATTGACCTTCTCGGGGTGGCGCAGCACCCGGGACACCGTGATCGGCGCGACGCCCGCGCGCGCCGCGACTTCCTCGATACGCGGCGGCCGTCCGGTCGCATTGCTGCGGCCGGGCGGCGCCGGAATGCGCACCACGTCGTCATAGCCTGGCTTTGCCGGATCGGTCATCGAATCCCGAAGTTGGTCGCGGTCGATATCGTCTCCAAAGTTCAGCGCGCAGGCAACTCCTCGCGTGACAGCGCACGGCCGACCTGGACCAGGCAGTCGCCGCTCTGGCTGTCGGTGTGCAGGCGCTGCGAAATCACGATGCCGTCGGCGGGGAAGCGCAGCGCCTCTTCGGCAAGCTCCGGGCGCTCGAAGTCGTGGTACCAGCCGGCGACGTCGCCCGCCTTGACCCGCGCACCGACGGTGACAGCTGGCTCGAACCAGCCGCGGCGCGTCGCGAACACCGCCTGGGCATGGCTTTGCAGGGCCAGCAGCTCTGTGGCGTGTTCGACCGGCGCATGCGGCCCCAGCACAGGGGCCTGGACGAGGCCGAGCGCGAGCAGCAGCCGGTCGACGGCGCGCGCGGTGAGCGCCATGGTCTGTGGCGTCACGGTGCCGCCGCCGCCGAATTCGCCGGAGAGGCCGATCGCGCCTGCGCGTGCGGCCGCCGCCATGGAGGTCGGCGCCGAGGCGCCGTTCTCGGCGATGAAGGCGAACGGCATCCCTAACTCCTCCATCAGACCTAGCGCGTGGCCGAACATCTCGGGCGGTCCCTGCCGCTCGATCAGCGCGCAAGGTACGTGCGCCATGGACGTGCCGCCGGAGTGGAGGTCGAAGACGACGTCGTGTCGCGGAAACAGCTCGTGCTCGAGGAAATGCGCCAGACGAAAGGTCGGCGTGCCCGCTTCATTGCCGGGAAAGGCGCGGTTGAGATTGCCTTCGTCAAGCGGCGAGCGGCGGCGCGCCGCCATCACGGCGGGCCAATTGGCGAACGGCAGGATGGTGATCTCGCCCTTGATGGCGCTCGCATCCAACCGGCGATACAGCCGCGTCAGCGCGATCTCACCCTCATATTCGTCGCCGTGATTGCCGGCCATCAATAGCAGCTTCGGCCCGGCGCCGTTCTTGATCCGGAAGATCGGGATCTTGAGCTGGAAGTAGGGGGAGCGGTCGATCGAGAAGGGAATGCCGAGATGGCCGGACCATTTCTGGTCCTTCTCGAAGTCGATCTCGTGGAAAAGTCCGGTATGCATGGCTCGCCTCGAGGCCGCGCCGCCACCGGCGCCGGCCGCAGGTTGAAGAAAAGGGCAGCGCCTTAGAGCAAGGCGACCGCGGTCATCTCGACGCGCAGGTCGGGATCGGCGAGGCGGGCTTCGACGCAGGCGCGCGCCGGCGGATTGGCCGGATCGATCCAGGCGTCGTAGACCGAGTTCATGGTGTCGAAATCGGTGATGTGCGGCAGGAAGACGTTGACCGCAATGAGCCTGGACCGATCCGAGCCGGCTTCCTTGAGCAGAGCGTCGATTTTCGCGAGCACCTGCTCGGTCTGCGACACGATGCCGGCCTTGCGGTCATCGGCCACCTGGCCTGCGATGTGCACCACGCCGCCGGCGGCGACGGCCTGGCTCATGCGCGAGCCGACGACGTAACGTTTGATCATCTGAATACTCCTCGTCAGGGTTGGCTCTCGCATGATGCGAGAGCCGGTCCGAAATTCACAGCGTCGGCAGGGTCTGCTCTTCCTTGAACCATTTGAGCTGAAGCGCGCCGAGCTTGCCGTTGAGCTTGTTGAAGAAGATGTCGGTGTTGATCCAGTTGAGCAGGTTCTGCTCGCCCTGGCGCACGCCGACGTGAGCCGGCGACTGGCGGATCAGGAACTTCAGCTCGACCTCCTTGGTCGGGTTCTGGTCCTGTACCTTCAGCGCGATGGCGCTGTTCTCGGCAAACGTGTCGGCCTGTCCGGCGAGATAGGCCGCAATCGCCGCCGGAGTGTCCTCGAAGCGCACCAGCTTTACCTTCGGCGCGTTGTCGGTGAGCCAGACGTCGAGCGTTGAGCCCTTGGCCACTGCCACACTGCGGCCGTCGAGATTGTCGGGCTTCTTGCCGGTCGAGGCGGGCAGCGACTTGGCGCCGTACACGCCGAGATTGACCACCGCGTAGGGCTGCGAGAACATCACCTGCTGGGCGCGCTCCGGCGTTGCGCCGAGACCGGCGATCAGCATGTCGATCTTGTCCGACAACAGGCTCGGGATGCGCGCGGCACCCGTCACCGGAACGAGCTCGAGCTTCAGGCCCATGTCGGCAGCGATCAGCTTGGCGAGATCGGCGTCGAGGCCGGCGATCTCGCCCTTGTCGTCCTTGAATCCCCAGGGCGCGGCGTCGGTCAGGATGCCGACGCGCAGCTTACCCGAACCGAGCACGTCCTGAAGCTTGTCGGCGCTGGCGAGACTTGGCGCTGCGAGAACGGCAAGCGCCGCGGCTGCGATGGTGAAGAGGGATTTCAATTTTCTCATGACTCTCTCCTTGAAGGGTGGAAGGTTCTCACTTGGCGGATGCGATGAAGCTTGCGAGCTCGGGCGTCTCGGGGCTGGCGAACAGTCTTGCCGGCGGTCCCTGTTCCCAGACGCGGCCCTGGTGCATGAACACGATGCGGTTGGCGACGTTGCGGGCAAAGCCCATCTCGTGCGTGACCAGGATCATGGTCATGCCTTGTTTCGCCATCGCCTCCATCACCTTCAGGACTTCGCCGACGAGCTCGGGATCGAGCGCCGAGGTCACCTCGTCGAACAGCATGAGGTGGGGCGCCATCGCCAGGCACCGGGCGATGGCGACGCGCTGCTGCTGGCCGCCGGACAGCTGCTCCGGCCATGCGTCGATCTTGTCGGCGAGGCCGACGCGGGTGAGCACATCCTCGGCCAGCGCACGTGCTTTCGCCTTCTCGATACGGCCGGTGAGTAGCGGAGCCAGCGTGATGTTGCGCTCGACCTTTAGATGCGGAAACAGGTTGAAGGCCTGGAACACGATGCCGACGCGCTGTCGGAATTTCTTCAGGCCCGGCATCTTGGCGTGGACCTTCTGGCCCTCCACCCGGATCTCGCCGGAATCGACGCTCTCGAGCGCATTGATGCAGCGGAGCAGCGTCGATTTGCCCGAGCCGGAGCGGCCGATGATCGTGACGATCTCACCTTCCTCGACATCGAGCGAGACGCCCTTGAGCACCTCGACCTTGCCGAATGTCTTGTGCACGTTGCGGATTTCAACGAGAGCCATCGAGGCGGGCCTCCAAGGAGCGGGACCAGAGCGTGAGCGGCAGGCACAGCGCGAAATAGATCGCAGCGACCAGCGCGTAGGTGAGCAGTGGCTGGAACGTCGCCGCGCTCACCACTTGTCCGGCGCGTGCGAGTTCGACGAAGCCGAGGATCGAGGCGAGCGAGGTACCCTTGATCAGCTGCACCAGGAAGCCCACGGTCGGCGGCAGCGAAAGCCGCAGCGCCTGCGGCGCGACGATGTGGTGGAATTGCTGCCAGGCGGAGAGGCCGAGGCATGCGCCGGCCTCCCATTGCGCCTGCTTTACGGCCTCCAGCCCGCCGCGCCAGATCTCGCCGAGGAAGGCGGCGGTGTAGAGCGTGTAGGCGACGGTCACGGCGACGAGTGCCGGCACCTGGATGCCGAGGAAAACCGGCATGCCGAAATAGAAGAAGAACAGCAGGCCGAGCAGCGGCACGCTCTGGATCACCTGGATGAGTGCGGCCGTCGTCCAGCGCAGACCGGCAAAGCGGCTGATGCGGCCCATGGCGAGCCCGAGCGCAAGCGGCGCACCGAACAGAAGCGCGAGCACCACGAGCGCAACGGTCCAGCGCAGCGCGATGAACAGCGAGGCGAAATCGATGAGGGAGAAAGATCGCATCGCTTGTCCCTCAGCGCCGCCGCGGCCAGCGGAAGGCAGCCAGACCGATGACGGCGAACAGCGCCTTGAACGACATCGCCATGGCGAAATAGACCGCGCAGATCACCGCATAGACCTCGAAGCTGCGATAAGTACGGCTCTCGATGAAGCCGGCGACGTGAAACAGCTCGTCGGCCGCGACCTGCGAGGCGAGCGAGGTGCCCAGCAGCAGCAGCACGAACTGGCTGGTCACGGCCGGATAAGCGTTGCGCAGCGCCGGCGGCAGGATGATGTGGCGGAACACCTGCCAGCCCGACAGCCCGATGCACTGGCCGGCCTCGATCTGGCTGCGCGGAATGGAATCGAGACCGGCGCGGATGATCTCGACCGAGTAGGCGCCGAAATACAGCGACAGCGCCACGGCGGCGGCCTCGAAGGCCGGCAGCTTCAACCCGAAGTTCGGCAGCACGAAGAACACGATGAAGATCTGGATTAGGGAGGGCGTGTTGCGGAACAGCTCGATGTATCCGCGCACCATCCAGCGCAGCGGCGTGATGCGGCCCTTCAGCGCGACCGCGCCGGCGATGCCGATCACGAGGCCGGCCAGCGCCGAGATCACCGTCAGCTCCAGCGTGACGATGGCACCCTCGATGAGCTGGTTCTGATAGCGCCACAGCGGCAGGAAGTTCATCGCGCTGCTCTCAGCCGAACTGGGTGGGAAGGGCGCGCGTTACGACCCCATCGGCGTCGAGGCCGAGGATGACGCGCCAGCGGTCGAGGCAGGTGCAGGGATGCGAGATGCCCAAGGCGATGATGTCGCCGACTGCAAGCGCGGCTTCGGGTGCGACCGACAGGAACGAGTGCTGGTCGTTGAGACGGGTCACGGCGAGCGCAGCGGCGAGCCCGTGCAGTTCGACGCCATCGCGGAATACGCGCAAGGGCACGGGCAGTCCCTGGTCGAACGAGGCGTCGCGCATGCCGAAGCCGGCGATCGCAAGTCCGTCTTCGGGACGCGACAGCACCTCGGCCCAGAGCGTCAGCGCGGGACGAAAGCTCTGCGCGGCGGAGTGGAGCAGGCCGTCGATGAGGAGGCCTCCGCGCCGGTCCACTTCCGCGAAGGCGCGCGCATAGATGCCGTGATCGGAGAAGAACAGCGCGCCCGAGCGCAGGATCACACTCGCGTTGCCATCGGCCTGCGCCACCGGCGCCAGTGTCCGCGCGACGATATCGAAATAGGCGGAGCCGCCTGCGCTCATGATCAGCGGTCGCTGCGGGGCGGCGGCGCGCACCCGCGCCAACGCCTCGATGGTGCGCTCCAGCAGCGTCGCGATGGCGCGCATCGTCGCCTCGGGGTCGGACGTTGCGGCCGCGCCCTCATAGGTCGCGACGCCGCCGAGCACGAGCCGGTCGGCTGCGAGCACGGCCGCTATCGTCGCCTCGATTGCGGCGCGATCGCGTGCGCCGGCGCGGCCAGCACCGAGCTCGACCAGCACCGACAATTCGCTGCGGCCTGCGATCCGCGCGGCTTCAGCGAGCGCTGCGACCGCGGCCGGCGAATCCGCGAAGGCGTGAAATTCGACGTCGGGATAGGCGCTGAGCAGCGTCCCGAGCCGTCGGCCGGCCGCGAGCCCGCCGATCTCGTTGGCCAGCAGCAGGCGTCGCTCGCCGCTCGCGAGCAGCACGGCGGCCTGCTGGGCATTGGCGACCGTCGTGCCCCAGGCGCCGGCTGCGCGCAGCGAGCCCGCGAGCTCCGGCGACATCGGCGTCTTGGCATGGGGAGCAACGCTGACGCCGGCGCTCGCGCACCATGTCAGGAAGAGGTCGCGGTTGGCCGCGAACGCGGCCTCGTCCAGGGTGAGGGCGGGGAGGGCCAGATCACCGCGCGATGGTGACCAGCGCTGGCGGCCAATGTCCTCGGTGGCTGCGCCATCGACCAGGGGAATGCCCCGCGTCGTCGTCGAAAGGCGTTGGCTATCCCACCGGGACAAGAACTGCATCGTCGCTTCCTCAGCGGCCCTTCGCCGCCGGAATGAAAGATATGTCCGTATGACAACGTTGTCATTAGCCAAATCTGATCATTCTTGGGACAAATCTCGTGCATTGAGGTATTTAGATAAGGATTCGTGCCTGCGAATTGGGCTAGTGCTCGCCGCCCATCTGGGTGAGGAGCTCTTCGATGTCGACGTCGACCTGGCCCGCGGCCCTGACGTGGCGCACCTCGAGACTGTCGGGTCGGAACCGATATTCGACCAGGCCGACTTCCTTGATCGCGACGCGGTCCTGCCGCCGATCGTTGATGATGAAGCCAGCTGACGGCGCCCAGACATGGCGGGTGTGGCGCCGGGTGAAGTCGCGCCGCTGGTGCACGTGGCCGCTGGCGACGAGGCGCAGATCGATCGCCCCGAGCATCTCGATCAGCCGTGCCCGCGCCGGCTGCGGCACGTAGCGGATCGAGGTCTCCGGCGTCTCGGCATCGTCGGGCAGGTTGAGAAACAGCGGCTTGTGCAGGAACAGCGCGATCGGCTTGCCGTTCGTGCGCGCGAGCTGGGCGCTCAGCCAGTCGAATTGCTCCGCCTCGAAGGCGAGCCCTGAATTCATCACTAGCGAATTGAGGCCGATGAAGCGCCAGCCCGCGGCCTCGAATGACCAATGGTCCTCGCCGATGATGTCGCAGAACTGCCGGCAATGCGCCTCGCTGACCGGCGGCTTCGGCGCCGGCCCGATCGCGGTCGGATTGTCGCCGATGTCGTGATTGCCGGGGATGTAGCGGCACGCGACGGGCAGGGCGTCGTGCAGGCCTTTTGCGAAGACCATATCGTCGCGGCCGGTCGGCCCGTCGAAGGCGACGTCGCCGGTGTTGACGACGAGATCGGGCCTCTCGGCGTCGATACGTTCGCAAACCCGATGGAAGTTGGCGATCAGGCCGGGGAAGCGGCGGCCGAGATGAGTGTCGGAAATCTGGGTCAGGCGAAATTCGGACATGCGATCAACTTACCCGTTGTCGCGCGTCTGAACGATGACGGCGCCGGCATGGATCGCAACGAACAAAGTTTAAAGCACGCGGTAGCGGATCGTGTAGCCGTCCTGCGGCGCGACGGGACCTGCGAGCGGCGAGGCGATGCGGTCGGCGAGGTGCCAGGGGCCGAACTCGAGGGAGCGATGCGGTTCGGCGGGCAGGCGGAGACGGAACTCGAACGTGCCCTTGCCCGGCAGGTTCACGACCAGCATGCGATCCGCGGTGCGGTGGTTAAGCGCGACCGCGCCGCGCAGCAGGGCGCGGCCGTCGGCGAGGTCGCGCACGCCGCCGATCAGCGCCAGCGTCTGGTTGCGGTCGGTGTGCAGCTCGATCTGGCTGTCGGTCGCCGCCGTCAGCATCTCGCGGGGCATGCGGATTTCGAACTCGACCGCCGGCTTGGACGGATTGAGGCCGAGATAGGCAAGCGCGGCGTGGCGCATGTCGTAGGCGGCAAAGGCGAACAAAGCGAGCGCGGCCAGCGCCGCAAGGCCATGGCGGGCCACGTCCCGCCAGCTCCGGTAGCTCAAGCGGAAGTACACCGTCATCGCCAGCGCGACTGCGAGCGCCATCGCGATGCCCGACAACGCCGACATCAGGATACCGAGCTGGCCGCCGGCGGATTCGGTCCAGAGGCTGGACAGGGTGGTCATGGCGCCATCTCGCCTTGGGCCCCCGAGAGGGGCCGAAATCGCTTCAACTTTCGGTGGTTGGTCGCAAGATCGGGAAGGCCGGTTCAACTCGCTGATTGTCAGCGTCGGAAGTCGCGGCTAATGACGGTCCGCAGCGTTTCGCCTTCCGGGAAAGTTCCGATGTCCGTTCAAATGGTCTTGCTGCCGGTCTTCGTCCAGATCGGGCTCACCTTCGCCCTGCTGATCGGCATGGTGGTCGCGCGCCGCAAGACGCTGGTCTCGGGCGAGACCAAGATCCGCGACATTGCGCTCGGCGAGCCGAACTGGCCCAAGGGCGCCACCCAGATCGCCAATTGCTACCGCAACCAGTTCGAGCTGCCGGTGCTGTTCTACGTCCTGATCGCGCTGGCATTGCCGTTGCGCCGCGCCGATCTCTTCATCGTGCTGATGTCCTGGGGGTTCGTGGCGACGCGTTTTGCCCATGCCGGGGTGTTCGTCTCCTCGAACGATCTCGGCCGGCGCTCCACGGTCTGGCTCGCCGGCGTGCTGGTGCTGCTCGCGATGTGGATCTACTTCGCGCTGAAGCTCTTGTTGCTGATCTAGGCGCTCGCCTGCCCACGCTGATCTGAAAGATCGAGAATGACCCCCGCTGCCCGGCTGTCCGCAGCCATCGAACTGATCGACACCATCGAGAAAGACCGCGTGCCCGCGGCCAAGGCGCTGAAGGAGTGGGGCACCGCGCACCGCTTCGCCGGTTCCGGCGACCGCGCCGCCATCGCCGGCCTGGTCTGGGACGTGCTGCGCCGCTACGCCTCGAGCGCATATCTGATGGATTCCGATACCGCGCGGGCGCGGCTGATCGGCATGCTCCGGCTCGAGCGCGACATGGACGCGGCGACGATGGGCGCGCTGTTCGACGGCAGCCGCTTTGCTCCTGCGCCGCTGACGGAGGCCGAAGCGGCCGCGCTCGCCTCGCGGTCCCTGGAGGGGGCGCCGGCCGCGATCGCCGGCGACTATCCCGAATGGCTAGATCCGCACCTTGCAAAGGTGTTCGGCGAGGACCGCGCGGCGGAGGCGGCCGCGATGGCCAGCCGGGCCCCGCTCGACCTTCGCGTCAACACGCTAAAATCCAATCGCGACAAGGTGCTGCGCAATCTTTCTCATCTTCATGCGAAACCGACGCCGTGGTCCGCAACCGGCTTGCGCATCGAGCTTTCGGCCGATGCGCGCAACCCCGGGATCCAGGCGGAAGAGGATTTCATCAAGGGCGCCGTTGAAGTGCAGGATGAGGGATCGCAGCTTGCGGCCCAACTCACCGCGGCAAAACCCGGCGAGCAGGTGATCGACCTCTGCGCCGGCGCCGGCGGCAAGACGCTGGCGCTCGCCGCGCTGATGCAGGGCAAGGGCCGGTTGATCGCGACCGACCGCGACAAGCGCCAGCTCGCGCCGATCCACGAGCGGCTGTCGCGCGCCGGCGTTCACAACGCCGATGTGCGCACTCCCAAGGGCGAGGCCGATTCCCTCGCCGACATCCGCGCCTCGGCTGATCTCGTCGTGATCGATGCGCCCTGCACGGGAACCGGAACCTGGCGCCGCAACCCCGATGCCAAATGGCGCATGCGCCCCGGCGCGCTGGAGATTCGCCTGCGCGACCAGACCGAGGTGCTGGCGCGTGCGGTTCCGCTGGTGAAGCCGGGCGGCCGCATCGCCTACATCACCTGCTCGGTGCTTGCGGAAGAGAACGGCGAGCAGGTGAGGGCGTTCACCGCCCGCCATGGCGAGTTCGCGATCGTGCCGCCCGAGCAGACCGCAAGCGTGCTCTGGGACAAGGCGGACGATTTTGCGCAAGCCGCCCGACGCTCGGACGAAGGCTGGCTGATGACGCCGCGGCGAACCGGCACAGACGGATTTTTCGTCTCGGTGCTGAGGAAGATGGCCTGATCAACGCCGTCATTCCGGGGCTCGCGAAGCGAGAACCCGGAATCCATCGAACCGCATGGACGGCCGCGCGATGGATTCCGGGCTCGCCCTGCGGGCGCCCCGGAATGACGGGGCCAAAAACAAAAGCCCCGCGAACCGGATCCCGGTCGCGGGGCCTTTTAACTCTGGCGTTCTGCCGGTACGTCCGTGGTCAGAACGCTGCGCGGGCGTTAGCCGACGCGGAGATTGTCAGCCGACGACTTGCCGCTGCGGCGGTCGGCGACGATGTCGAACGAGACCTTCTGACCCTCGTTGAGGGAGGAGAGGCCAGCGCGCTCGACGGCGCTGATGTGCACGAACACGTCCTTCTGGCCGTCGTCCGGCTGGATGAAACCATAACCCTTTTGGGTGTTGAACCACTTCACGGTGCCCATAGCCATGGGAATTTCCTTTAGTTAGTTAGAGAGAGTACGCACGTGGACCGGAACGCAGCATTGCGCCCATAGCCCTGTTCAGTCGATGTTTGGAGAAGTCATCTGAAGCGTGCGCGCCCGTTAGCAACGAGGCGAAGCGGCCCAGTCGTTCGGCCAAGTATCGATGATCACAATATAGCGAGAATTTGGGGCCAGTTCAAGGCACCACCCGCGGCCCGGAACGTCGCACGACTTTGCTATTTTGCGGTGCAAATTAACCGCCGGACGCAACTCAGTCCACGATGAAGAGCGTCGCTCCGGTGGCGGTCGAGGACCGGTGCGCGGCGTCGCCGAAATCCGAGACCTGGTAGCTCATCCCCGCCGTCAGCTTGAACCGGCGCCCGTCGCGCAGCTCGGAGTCGAGCTCGCCCTTCAGCACGTAGATCACGTGGCCGCGGTCGCACCAATGGTCGGCCAGATAGCCCGGCGAATATTCCACCATCCGCACCCGGAGGTCGCCGATATTGAGCGTGCGCCACTTGGCCTCTCCCGTCTCACCAGGATGCGTCGTCGGCTCGACCTTGCTCCAGTCGGTGACGGTGAAGGGGGAGGTGGGGAGTTTCATGGGAGAGTCCTGTCTTGAGAGCCGGCAGTGCTGTTGTTAGCGCACGCTGTTGCTCTCGTCTCCGTCATTGCGAGCCGCGTTGCCCAATGTCCGACCGTCATCCTGAGGTGCTCGTCCTGCAAGGCGGGACGAGCCTCGAAGGACGACAGCCCGGCTGCATCTCGGCCGTGCATCCTTCGAGGCTCCCGGCGCGATGCTTTGGCATCGCGCCACTCGCGCCTCAGGATGACGGGAAAAGAGCGACGTCACAGAGCAAAAAAGCGGCCGTCACCCCACCAAATGGTTCGCCGAGCCCTGCACGATCAGCCCGGCATCGTTGACCCGCAGATATTCGCAGATCTTCTTGCCCCGCTCGTTCGCGTACAACACCACGACGCTATCCGGGCTGACGAACAGATCGATCAGCGAAAAATGCAGCTGCGGCACCAGCCCGAGCGCCTTGCCCCAATAGGTGCGTAAGGCATCTTTGCCACGCACGGTGCCGCTGGGGTCGAACCCGAGCATCGGGATGCGGTCCGAGGTCATGATGGCAGCCTCGTCGTAGAGCGCGAGAACGCGCTCGAGATCGCGCGCGTTCCAGGCCTCGACCCAGGTTCGGCCGAGCGCCGCCAGCGTTGAAGGTGGATGATGTTGTGACATGGCGTTTTCCCTGATCAGCCCCTGTTCGAGCGTGGGCATGATAGGTCAATATTACTTACCTATATCCGTTTGTCCATGCCCAAAGAAGCATGTGGGCGCGCAGCCGCTGCGGTTGCGGCGCGCCCGCTGCCAGCGTATCTGCTGGCCATGACAGCAGCACAGAACGACCGCTCCGCGTCGACGCCCTCCGTGGCCTCGGCGCATGACAAGATTCTCATCGTCGACTTCGGCAGCCAGGTGACGCAGCTGATCGCGCGCCGCGTGCGCGAGGACGGCGTCTATTGCGAGATCGTGCCGTTCAACAAGGCCGAAGAGGCCTTCAAGGAGATGAAGCCGAAGGCGGTGATCCTCTCCGGCGGCCCCGAGTCGGTGCACGAGGCCGGCTCGCCCCGCGCGCCGCAACTGATCTTCGCCTCCGGCGTGCCCGTGATGGGCATCTGCTACGGCCAGATGACCATGGCCGCCCAGCTTGGCGGCGAGGTCGAGGGCGGCCATCACCGCGAGTTCGGCCGCGCCGATGTCGAGGTCAAGGCCGAGAGCCAGCTGTTTGCGGACGTCTGGTCGTCAGGCAGCAAGAACCAGGTCTGGATGAGCCATGGCGACCGCATCACGAAAATGCCGCCGGGCTTCTCCGTCGCCGGCACCTCGCCGAACGCGCCGTTCGCGATCATCCAGGACGAGAAGCGCAAATATTACGGCCTGATGTTCCACCCCGAAGTGGTGCACACGCCCGACGGCGCGAAGCTGATCCGCAACTTCGTCCGCAAGATCGCCGGCCTCACCGGCGACTGGACCATGCGCGCCTTCCGCGAGGAGGAGATTGCGAAGATCCGCCAGCAGGTCGGCAAGGGCAGGGTGATCTGCGGCCTTTCCGGCGGCGTCGATTCCGCCGTCGCCGCCGTCTTGATCCACGAGGCGATCGGCGACCAGCTCACCTGCGTCTTCGTCGACCACGGCCTCCTGCGTCTCGACGAAGCCAAGACCGTGGTCGACCTGTTCCGCCACCACTACAACATCCCGCTCGTGCACGTGGATGCCTCAAAACAGTTTTTGGGCGAGCTCGAAGGCGTCACCGATCCCGAAACCAAGCGCAAGACCATCGGCCGCCTCTTCATCGAGGTGTTCGAGGCCGAGGCCAAGAAGATCGGCGGCGCCGACTTCCTCGCGCAAGGCACGCTCTACCCCGACGTGATCGAGAGCGTCTCCTTCACCGGCGGACCCTCCGTCACCATCAAGTCGCACCACAATGTCGGCGGACTCCCTGCGCGCATGAACATGAAGCTCGTCGAGCCCCTGCGCGAATTGTTCAAGGACGAGGTGCGCAAGCTCGGCCGCGAGCTCGGCCTTCCCGAAATCTTCGTCGGCCGCCACCCGTTCCCGGGCCCTGGCCTTGCCATCCGCTGCCCCGGCGAGATCACGAAGGACAAGCTCGACATCCTGCGGAAAGCGGACGCCGTCTACATCGACCAGATCCGCAAGCACGGCCTCTACGACGAGATCTGGCAGGCCTTCGCCGTGCTGCTGCCGGTGAAGACGGTCGGCGTCATGGGCGACGGCCGCACCTATGACTATGTGGTCGGCCTGCGTGCCGTCACCTCGACCGACGGCATGACCGCGGACTTCTATCAGTTCGACATGAAATTCCTGGGCGAGACCGCGACGCGCATCATCAACGAGGTGAAGGGCGTGAACCGGGTGGTATATGATGTGACCAGCAAGCCGCCTGGGACGATTGAGTGGGAGTGAGGATAATCGATCTCTAACGCTTCGTAGAGGCGGCAGCGTTTAAGTCATGGGATTTGGGGTATTCATCCATCGATCGGACTCGATCTACGATGACAGCCCAGCTGAACGATATCAGTTTCCCAGTCAGTATCTTCGCCGCGTCGAAGCTTGCGTCAATGATTGGATAATCTACTACGAACCGCGCAAAGTTGCTGAGACGCGGGGCTACTTTGCGATTGCCCGGGTGCAGCAGGTTATTCCCGACCCAGCTATTCCGGGAATGTATTTGGCCCTGATGGAACCCGGCAGTTATCTCGATTTCGTCAACCCCGTTCCTTTCAGCGGGACGGCCGGTCCCTTTGAACGCGGCGTCCTAAATGAGCAGGGACGGATCTCGGGGCGTGCTCAGTCGGCAGTCCGTCCGATCTCTCCCGACGACTTCAACAGAATATGCGAGCTCGGTTTGGTGGAGGGTGTGCCGCTACTGCCGCGGCGCGATGACGACGTCCGCCCGCTCGATCTTAACGAGGAGCAGCTACCGTTCCGTCTTGAGCAGCAGCGCGACCGGGTTAGTCTAACAATATCGAGAGTCTTGCGCGATCGAGTTTTTCGCCGCATCGTGCTTCGCGCCTATGACGAGCGTTGCGCCATCACCGGGCTGAAGCTCGTCAATGGGATGGGGCGTGCCGAGGTCGCCGCCGCTCACATACGACCAGTCGAGGCACACGGGCCCGACATCATTAGCAATGGCATCGCTCTTTCTGGCACGGCGCATTGGATGTTCGACCGCGGTCTGATTAGTCTAGCTGATAATCTAGAGATATTGGTCTCGCGCCAGACAAACGACCCGGACGGCGTTCGGTCGATTATCAACAAGACGGGCGTCGCACTAGCGCCGGGGCGGATGTCGGATCGACCGCATCCGCATTTTCTCAAATGGCACCGCGAGCATTGCTTCAAGCACTAGTGTAGTTCCGTAGGTACACGCAGCGAAACCCATCGCGCTGGCTTGATGCCGGCGCTGTTCGGAACCACACCATTCTTGCTATTTGTTACATATAGGCGTATGTAACCTCCATGACCCACATCAGCATCCGTGATCTGCAGAAGATTTCCGGCGAGGCGATCGGGGCGCTGCCGGGGCCGACGCCGGTGAAGTCGGGCGAGCGGACGGTGGGACTGCTGATCCCGCTGAAATCGGCCGATCCCGATCGCTTGGCCGCCGTGTTGAGGCGAGCCGAGAAGCTGGCGAAGGGGCGCGACGCAGCTGCGGACGACGCGGCGCTGGCCGGATTCGGCGACGTCGATCCGGTCGATTGGTCGGTCGCCGCCGTGAAAGCCCTGACCGGCAAGCCGAAGTGAAACTGCCGTCGACGACGATCGTCATCGACGCGGCCATCCTGATTGCAGCGGTTCGGGGCCGAAGCTCCGGCGCGATGCTGAAAGCCGCCGAGGGTACGGTCCTGGTCACGACGGACCGTGTGGTTCAGGAAGCACGCCGACGGATCGAACTCGGATTGAAGCGGCCGGAGCTGCTTGATGTGCTCGACGATCTGGCGGAATTGCTTACGGTTGTCCCCGTCGCCGCCCTGGAGCCTGTTCTCTTTCGCTGCGAGGAAACCCTTCGCGATGCGGTGCCGAGCCGCAATGGTTCAGTGCGCGACGCGCACGTGCTGGCGCTGGCCTGGAGTGTCGAGGCCGATGTCTGGACGACGGACCGCGATTTTGCGGGAACTGGCGTTGCGACGTGGTCGACGCCGAACCTCATGCGAGCACTTGCCGAAGCCGGCGCGCGCTAGGGGCATGCAGATCATCGCGCAGCCGCCCGGCGCAAACGCTGGATCTCCGCAGCGCAGTGCCGTGCTACGACCCCCGCATTGTCCGTCCGGAGCCAGCCTTCATGTCCGCCGCGCCCAGCCAGCCTTCCGCCGCCTCCACCGATCCCAACACTCTCGGCTGGATGCGCGGCTTCCCACCTTCCCCCGATCGCACCATCACCTTCCAGGACGGCTCGTTCCGCAATTTCCCCGAACTGCGCTGGGCTTGGTCCAACATCCGCCAGCTGGTGCCCACCGTGAATGTCTGGCGCGGGGCAGGGCCTGCATCCGTGTTGCCACGCGAAGATCACGATATCGGCGCGGTCGCCTCGACCACGATGGACGGGCGGCCCATGACCTTCGCAAAGATGCTGGAGGAGACCTACGCCGACGGCATCGCGGTGCTGCACCGGGGCAGGCTGATCTATGAGCGCTATTTCGGCGCCTTGAGGCCGCACAAGCCGCATATCGGCATGTCCGTGACGAAGTCGTTCACCGGCGTGCTCGCCAGCATGCTGGTCGCCGAGGGCAGGATCGATCCGCAGGCGCCCGTCACGGACTATGTGCCCGAGCTGAAGGCCAGCGCCTTCGGCGATGCGCGCGTGCACGAGGTCATGGATATGACCACGGGGCTCGCCTACACCGAGATCTACACCGACAAGGATTCGGACGTGTGGGGCCTCCGGCGCGCCAACGGCATGGCGCCGATTCCGCCGGATTATGACGGGCCGACCAACATTTTCGAATTCCTGATCGCGCAGCAGAAGCAGGGCGAGCACGGCAAGGTGTTCGCCTACAAGACCGTCAACACCGACGTGCTGGCGTGGATCTGCCGACGCGTCAGCGGCCTGACGCTGTCCGACCTCTTGTCGGAGCGGATCTGGCAGCCGATGGGCGCGGAAGAGGACGCGCATTATCACGTCGACCGCATCGGCACCGAGAGCGGCGGCGGCGGTCTCTCCACGACGTTGCGCGATCTCGCCCGCTTCGGCGAGACCATGCGCAATCACGGC
Organism: Bradyrhizobium frederickii; assembly: GCF_004570865.1. Lineage (GTDB taxonomy): Bacteria > Pseudomonadota > Alphaproteobacteria > Rhizobiales > Xanthobacteraceae > Bradyrhizobium > Bradyrhizobium frederickii. Next base: position 161,801 of record NZ_SPQS01000006.1, on the reverse strand, counting down.
CGCTTCAACGGCCGCCAGATCGTGCCGTCGCAAGTGGTCGAGGACATCGCGCGCGGCGGCGACCCCGAAAAATTCAAGCCGGCCGGCTACACCACGCTGCCGGGCGCGTCCTACCGCAATCAATGGTGGGTCACGCACAACGAGCACGGCGCCTACATGGCGCGCGGCGTCTACGGCCAGGGCATCTATATCGACCCTAAAGCTGAGATGGTGATCGCGCGCTACGCCTCGCATCCGGTCGCCGGCAACGCTGCCAACGATCCCGTGACGCTGCCGGCCTACATGGCGCTGGCGAAGGCGCTGATGGCGGGCGGGTAGGGGCGCGTCGCACGCTCACGCCTCACACTCGCTGTCATCGCCCGACTTGATCGGGCGATCCAGTATTCCAGAAGCGATCGATTGATCGTGAGGCCGCGGCGTACTGGGTCGCCCGGTCAAGCCGGGCGACGACAGCTTGCCAAAGCCGCAACATCGGTCGAGCAGGTCGTGCCCGTTACCGGCTAAGCCGCATCGTCGCCCGCCTCCTGCCAATGCGGATAGGTGACGTAAGCGGTGACGGCGCCTTGCTCGTGCGAGCGGATGGTGACCGTCTCGCCCTTCGGCATGTAGACGATCTCGTGGGGACCTGCGGTGACGGTGCTGCCTCGGCTCATGACCGACAGCTTGCCCTCGAGGACGATCATGACGTCGTCGACCTCGATCGTCTCTTCGAGAGTCTGGTTCGGTGCATAGCGGCCGAAGCCGATGGTGACCGGGCCTCCGTGGCGCTGGTCGATCACATTGCCGGCGAAGATCTCGCCGTCCTGTCCCGGCGAGCGTTCGAGCGATGCGTCGGAGATGGCGAATTTGCGAACTTTCATGAATTCCTACCGTGTTATCCAGCCCCGGCGGGTGAGTGGGGAACCGATAGACGTTTGAGCAGGTGTTTGGTTCGCATCGCCTCGCGAGGCGGTTTGACGCAGCGCGGCGGCTTAATATAAGTATTGACTTATATTAGTGTAGCTCGATATTCCATCCTTGGATGAAACGATAGGAAGGCTATGCCATGCAGATCGATGTCGCGAGGATCTTGGGGCTTGTGACGCGTTCGGTGACGAACTTCGAGAAGGACGGAAAACCTGCGAGTGCCGTGACGCTGACGCGGCTCTACGACACCAGCGTCGACGATCTCTGGGACGCCGTGACCAGCAAAGAGCGGATTCCGCGCTGGTTTGCGGCGGTCGAGGGCGACCTCCAACTCGGCGGGCGGTACCAGGTCAAGGGCAATGCGGGCGGCACCATCACGGCGTGTACGCCGCCGACCCATTTCGCCGCAACCTGGGAATTCGGCGGCGCGATCAGCTGGATCGACGTCAAGCTGGCGGCGGAACGGCAGCAGGCGCGTTTGACGCTTGAGCACACCGCGATCATCGAGGATCATTGGAATCAGTTCGGCCCGGGTGCGGTCGGGATCGGCTGGGATCTCGCGCTTGCGGGGCTCGAGCGATATGTTGCGACCGGGGCATCGGTCGACCATGAGACGGCCGAGGCGTGGATGCGCTCGCCGGAGGGCAAGGACTTCATGACGACCAGCGGCGAGCATTGGCGTGCGGCGCATGTCGCGAGCGGGGTCGACCCGGACGAGGCGAAGCAGCGCTCGGACCGCACCATCGCGTTCTATCGCGGCGAGATGCCGCCCGACATCGCCCATCCCGGCACTGGAAGCTGATGCACGTCTTCGAGGTCCTCGCCGATCCCGTGCGCCGTCGCATCCTCGAGCTGCTCGCGCCCGGGGAGATGGCGTCCGGCGAGGTCGTCGAAGCGATCGGGGCCGAATTCGGCATCACCCAGGCAGCCGTCTCGCAGCACCTCAAGGTGCTGCGCGAGAGCGGCTTTGCGACCGTTCGCGCGGAGGCGCAGAGGCGCCTCTATTCGGTCGACATTGCCGGGCTTCGCGCGGTCGATGCTTGGATCGGTCAGTTCCGGAACTTCTGGGAGCCGAAGCTCGACGCACTGGCAACCGAAATCGCGCGCGGCAAACGCGAGCGCCGCAACGCGCCGCTCACCAAGAGGAGCGGGAAAAGAGCTTGAGGCGATCGCGAATGGGGAGTGATGAGCGAGGTTACGCGGGCTGCGGAGCCGGCTCGCAATACTCGATCAGCAACTCGGTGAGGACCCGTATCTTCCGTGCGGGATGCTGGCCCGGCGGGCGGATCACATACGCACCCGCCGGAGCCGGGGGATATCGTGTCATGACCGGCACAAGCGCGCCCGAGGTTACGTATTCATGGGTGAGCCTGTCGGGAAGATAGGCGATCCCAAGTCCTGCCAGCGCAGCGAAAACCAGAGCTGTGCCGTTGTCGGCCTTGAAGCGACCCTGCGGACGCACCGTGAGGATCTTGTCGCCATCCATGAGTTGCCACACTTCGGTGCCCTGCATGAGGGCTTCATGGGCGAGGAGTGCCTCTGGCGATTCAGGCGACCCATGCGCCTTGATGTAGTCCGGGCTCGCGACAAGCTTCCCATAGACAGGTCCGACGCGTCTTGCGATCAGATTGGAGTCCTGAAGATGGCCAACTCGTATCGCGCAATCATATCCTTCTGCGATGAGATCGACGAAGCGATCGCTGTAGCAGGTTTGGATCTGAAGATGGGGATGGCGCCGGGCCATCTCCGCAAGGATGGGAGCGAAGTGGATCGGGCCGAAAGAAAGCGGCACTGCAACTCGCAAGCGGCCGCGCAAGTCTCCGGCGGGTAGCACTGCCTCCCTCGCTGCGTCGATCTCGGCGCTGACTCTGGCGGCATGGTCTCGGAAAGTGACGCCGGCTTCCGTGAGCGCAGCCCCGCGGGTCGTTCTTGCAAGCAGTTGGACGCCAAGCTCCGCTTCGAGCCGCAGGAGCCGACGACTGACGATCGATTTGGCGACGCCCAGCCGGATCGCGGCGGACGAAATTCCCCCAGCGTCGGCGATTTCGACGAACGTCCGTATTTCTTCGATATCCAATTCAGCGTTCCTCATTCCGCGACACGGTGTCCCTCACCACGACACTACCGTATCGCGTCCGGGAACACCAATCTCGGCGTCGGCTACGTCGCTGCTGGCGTACGTCTTCGAAAAACAGCGCCGCTCACAACGGCAATAAAGGATGCAACGATGACTTTTCGTAACGGCCTTGCTTCGCTTCTTCGTCCCGAAGACTCCGTGCTCGTTCTGATCGACCACCAGCCTTACCAGCTTGCGAACGTGAACAGCCATGAACCGCAGATGGTGATCAACAACACGGCCGGTCTGGCCAAGGCCGCCAAAGCCTTCGGCGTCCCCACGATCCTCACCACCGTGATCGCTGAACGGGGTGGTCTCCTTTTCCCTCAGATCACGGACGTTTTCCCCGGCCAGGAAGTCATCGACCGGACGTTCATCAACACCTGGGAGGATCGAAAGGTGGTGGACGCAGTCAAGGCAACGGGCCGCAAGCAGCTCATCATTGCTGGCCTGTGGACCGAAATTTGCGTTGCGATGCCGGCGATTCAGGCTCGTGGCGAAGGCTGGGATGTAACGGTGATCACCGACGCCTCTGGCGCCGTTTCGGTGGAGGCCCACCAGGTCGCAATCCAGCGCATGATCGCGGCGGGCGTGAATATGATGACCTGGCTGGCGCTCGCGGCCGAATGGCAGCGCGACTGGGCTCGGGCCGATCAAGCTGCCGCGCTGACGAAGGTGATCACCCAACATGCCGGCGGTAGCGGCATCGCGTACCTGTGGGAGCAGCAGCTGCTCAACACGCCCGTACCCGGCAACGCGGGATGTCTGAGCGTGTGAGGGTTCAACTGCATCGCTCCGAAAAAGCGGTTGCATCTCGAAGCTCGTCACGCCCTCTCAACGATCACGCCACGGAGTTGCCAGCGGCCGCGCGGGAGCGCCGGCCGCTGGCGTAGTCCATCCGTCTAGCCTCTGGCGCTGGCGGATGGCTTCGCTGCCCTCTCAAGGTCGCGACATCTTCTCGAACTTCTTCACCAGCCGCTCGCGCTTCAGCCGCGACAGCCGCTGGAGCCAGAACATGCCGTCGAGCTGGTCGATCTCGTGCTGGTGGCACACCGCGCGCAAGCCGTCCGATTCCTCGTGTTGCATATTGCCATCGAGATCCTGATAGCTGATCCGCACCCGCGCATGGCGCTGCACCTCGTCGTTGACCCCGGGCATCGAGACGCTGCCCTCGCGGTGCAGGATCATCTCGGGCGAGGCCCATGTGATCTCCGGATTGACGTAAGTGCGCGCGCCGTCCTTGGCGTCGAGCTCCAGCACCACGACCCGCAAGGGCACGCCGATATGCGGCGCGGTGATGCCGATGCCGGGCGCGGCACGCATGGTCTCCAGGAGGTCGGCTGCGAGCTCGCGCAATCCATCATCGAAGGTGGTGACGGGGCGGGCCGGCAGCGCGAGCCGGCGGTCGGGATAGCGCACGATCGGGCGGATGGTCATGCAGGCTCCTACCACTCGCTCACGGATCGTTGAAGCATCCGAGGTTGACGACCTACCTACTGGAAGGTAGCTAGACGCCATGAGCACCGTTTCCTCGACCGCCGACGACATTCTTGCCTGCGCCCGCACGCTGATCATCGCGGGTGGCTATAACGGCTTCAGTTACGCCGACATCGCCGATGTCGTGGGCATCCGCAAGCCGAGCATCCACCACCATTTCGCCAGCAAGGTCGACCTGGTCCGCACCCTCGTGTCGCGCTATCGCGAGGAGGCCCAGGCGGGGTTGTCGGCGCTCGAACGCAATGTCGCCGACCCCGCCGACCAGCTCAGGAACTACGTGGGGTATTGGGAGGCGTGCATCAAGGACGCAACGGCTCCCTTCTGCGTCTGTGCGCTCCTGGCCAGCGAGCTTCCGATCCTGCCTGAGGAGGTGGCGCTCGAAGTCCGCGCGCACTTCCGTTTCCTGGCATCTTGGCTGACATCGGTCATGGAGCGCGGCAAGCGGCAAGGACGGCTCCATCTCGCCAGCACGGCACGGGTCGAGGCGGAGGGATTCATGGCGACCGTTCACGGCGCGATGCTGTCGGCGCGCGCTTATGGCGATCCAAAGATGTTCGGAACCATCATCCGGCCGCTGCTGGACCGGCTTTCCACCAGGCACTGACGAGGTCGACACGGGCCATGCCGGTCAGGGCGGCACGACGTTTCCGCGTCGTATCCAAACTACCAACTAGTAGGTAAGGAGAAGAGAAATGAGAAATCGTGAGATCGCTTTGGAGGCGGCCGACCAGGCGCAATGGCTGAAGCAATACTACTTCCTGCGTGCCGCGTTTTCCGTCGCCTGGGTCATCGCGGCCTTCGTGATCGCGCCATCGTCCGCGGTGATCGCAGCGGCGCTGCTCGTCGCCTATCCGGCCTGGGACGCTGCCGCCAATTATCTCGACGCGCTCTCCAGCGGCGGCTTGAACCAGAACCGCACGCAGGGCCTGAACGTGCTGGTCAGTCTGGCGACCACCATCGCGGTCATCCTGGCCTTGCAGGTGAGCATGAACTGGGTGCTCGGAATCTTCGGGGCCTGGGCGATCCTGTCCGGATTGCTCCAGCTCGGCACGGCCGTGCGCCGCTGGAAGCGTTTCGGAGCGCAATGGGCCATGGTGCTCAGCGGTGGCCAATCGGCGCTGGCGGGCGGCTTCTTCATCTTTCAGGCCTCGATGCCTGCGGTGCCATCGATCGCGAATGTCGCGGGCTACGCTGCGGTCGGCGCGCTCTACTTCCTCGTCTCGGCGGTCTGGCTCACCGTCAGCACGTGGCGCCGCAGCGCGGCCATGTGAGGCGTTGCTCCAGACGCTTCACGCGTCCGGATAGGGCGTGCCGTCCTTGTGCAGGAAGCGGCCGTCGGATGCCGGGCTCATCATGTCGATGTCGGAGCAGGTGATGAGGTCGGCCTGCGAGCGCGAGCCGAGGCGCATCAGGTTGACCCGAAATCCGACAAGCCTCCGGCATCGCCGAGCCGCTGCCGGATGCGATCCGCCGCTGTTTTGCCCGGCGGGTCAACTCGCGGACTTGCCGCGCAAACCGCCGGCGGCTCATTTCGCCCGCTCGTTAAGTCCTTGATCCCGCAGAGGCCGGCTACTGTGCATGGGGTTGTTTTCGCGATTCGTGTTGGCGGGCTGCGCAAAAACTTGCGCGATGCTGTCGGCCGGTGCAGTTCCCATTCGTCTTCCACGCAGGCAAGACCTGACGGGAGACCACAATGAACTCTTCCAATTATCGCTGGGTGATCGTCGCCGCCGGCGGCCTGCTCGGCTGCGTCGCGATCGGCGGCATGTTCTCGCTGCCGGTGTTCCTGCAGCCGATCGCCAAGGACACCGGCTGGTCGGTGACCGGCATCTCCAGCGCGATGACGATCGGCTTTCTGGCGATGGCCTTCACCAGCATGGCCTGGGGCACGCTGTCGGATCGGTTCGGGCCGCTGCCGGTGGTGCTGACGGGATCGACCGTGCTGACGCTCAGCCTGTTCGCCGCGAGCCACGCGACCTCGCTTCTGGTGTTCCAGATCGTGTTCGGCCTTCTGACCGGCGCGTCCTGCGCGGCGATCTTCGCGCCGATGATGGCGACCGTCACCGGCTGGTTCGACACAAATCGCAGCCTCGCGGTGTCGCTGGTGTCGGCCGGCATGGGCATGGCGCCGATGACGATGTCGCCGTTCGCGGCCTGGCTCATCTCCGGCCACGATTGGCGGACCTCGATGCAGATCGTGGCGCTGGTGGTCGGCGCCATCATGATCCCGGTCTCGTTCCTGGTGCGCCGTCCGCCGGCGCTCGCGCAGGCCGTGGCCGCTCCGATCGGCGAGGGGGCCGCGCAGAGCGAGATATCGGTGAGCGAGGCGCTGCGCTCGCCGCAATTCATGATCCTGCTCGCGACCAATTTCTTCTGCTGCGCCACCCATTCCGGCCCGATCATCCACACCGTCAGCTATGCCGTGAGTTGCGGCATTCCGCTGATCGCGGCGGTGACGATCTACAGCATCGAGGGGCTTGCCGGCCTCGGCGGCCGCATCGCCTTCGGCCTGATGGGCGACCGGTTCGGCGCCAAGCGTGTGCTGGTGTCGGGCCTGCTGCTCCAGGCGTTCGGCGCGCTGGCCTACGTTTTCGCGAATCAGCTCGCGACCTTCTACGCGGTCGGCGCGATCTTCGGCTTCATCTACGCCGGCACCATGCCGCTCTACGCCGTGCTCATCCGCGAGAACTTTCCGCTCAAGATGATGGGCACGGTGATCGGCGGCACGGCGATGGCCGGCAGCCTCGGCATGGCCACCGGCCCGCTCGCCGGCGGCCTGATCTACGACGCGTTCTCCAGCTACGCCTGGCTCTATATCGCCTCCTGGGCGATGGGCCTCGGTGCCTTCTTGATGGCGATGTCGTTCAAGCCCTTCGCAAAGCCGCAAGGGCAGGTGGCGCCGGCGGCAGCGTGAGTTTCGGATCGAGGCGGGGCGTCAGAGCTGCGCTTCGATCGCCGCCTTGTCGATCACCGACGAGACGCGCCGGATCCTTCCGTCGCGAAACTCGTAGAACACGTTCTCGCAGAACGACACGCGCTTTCCATTGACCGCAAGACTCAGAAATGTCCCGGCTGGCGTGCAATCAAACCTCAGTCGGGCGGCGATGCGGGGAGGATCGGAGATCAGCATCTCGATGTGGAACTGCAAATCTGGGATCTCACGAACGTCCCGTTCCAGCATCGCGCGATACCCGGCCAGCCCAAGGGGCCGCGCGTTGTGGGCGACCTCTTCATGCACGAATTGTCCGAGCGCCGGCCAGTCCCGCCGATTGAGACAGCCGATGTAGTCGCGATAGATGGCGGCAAGCTCGTCCCTGGTCATGGCAGGTTCCTTCGGCTCAGGTGCGCCGCTGCACGTGCTCGATCAGCGCGCGCAGTTTCGGCGCGACGTTGCGGCGGCTCGGGTAGTAGAGATAGAACCCGGCGAAGAACGGGCAATAGTCTTCCAGGATCGGCACCAGCTCGCCGCGTTCGATCGCGGGACGGAAGCTCGCCTCCATTCCGAACGTGATGCCGGCGCCCGCCACCGCGAGCTTGATCATCAGTGCCATGTCGTTGGTCGTGATGTCAGGAGCGACCGCGACGCTGAACTCCCTGCCGTCTTCCGCAAATTCCCAGCGATAGGGAGCGACGGTCGGCGCAGGACGCCAGCCGATGCAGCGAAACGATGCAAGCTCGGACGGGTGCGCCGGCACGCCGAAACGGTCGCGAAAGGTAGGAGCGCAGACCGCAAGCTGGCGCTCCTCGCCGGCGATCGGCACAGCGATCATGTCCTGCTCGATGACTTCACCGAGCCGGATTCCGGCGTCGAAGCCCGCAGCGACGATGTCGAATTCCGCGTCGGTCACAGTGACGTCGAGCTGTACCTCCGGATTGGCCTCGGCGAAGGCCGCAAGAAACGGCCCCGAGAGAAAATGCTCGGCGATCGAGGCGACCGCAAGGCGCAGCAATCCGCGCGGCCGCCCTCGCAGCGCTTCAGTGTTGCCGAGCGCGGCGCGCATGTCGGCGATGGCGGGGGCGACCTCCGCGTGCAGCAGCTCACCGGCCTCGGTGAGGCCGACGCTGCGCGTGGTGCGCTGGACCAGTGCGATTCCGAGATTTTCCTCCAGCCGCTGGATGGTCTGGCTCACGGCCGAGCGGGTCACGCCGAGCCGGTCGGCCGCGGCACGAAAGCTCCGCTCCTCGGCGACCAGCGCAAAGACGGCGAGAGCGTTGAGATCGGGTTCCATTGGTTAGATATGCTTGCCGTGCTGGTTAGGGGTTGTCGTCTTATCACGACAGCGGCCCGGGTCCATCTTCCACGCCATCAATCCGAACGCGAGGAAGGACCTCATGCCAATCGACAAAGTCATTCTCATCACCGGCGCCTCAAGCGGGATCGGCGCGGGCATCGCGCGCGAATTGGCGAGAGGCGGCGCAAAGCTCCTGCTTGGGGCGCGTCGCGTCGATCGTCTCAAGGATCTCGCGGCCGAGCTGAAGGCGGCGGGCGGGACGGCGCTCGCGCATCCGCTCGACGTGAGCGATCGTGCGAGCGTTGCAGCCTTTGCAGACGCCGCGCGCGGGGTGTGGGGCCGCGTCGACGTGATCGTCAACAATGCCGGCGTGATGCCGCTGTCGCTGATGGCCTCTCTCAAGGTCGAGGAATGGGACCGGATGGTCGACGTCAACATCAAGGGCGTGCTTTACGGCATCGCGGCCGTGCTGCCTGAAATGGTCGCGCGCGGCTCCGGCCATGTGATCAACATCGCTTCGATCGGGGCCCTGAGCGTATCGCCGACCGCGGCGGTCTACTGCGCGACCAAGCATGCGGTGCGAGCGATCTCGGACGGCCTGCGCCAGGAGCACGACAACATCCGTGTCACCTGCATCCATCCCGGCGTGGTGGAGAGCGAGCTCGCGGGCACCATCACCGATCCCGCAGCGGCCGAAGCGATGAAGACCTATCGCGCCATCGCGCTTCAGCCGGATGCGATCGCGCGCGCGGTGCGCTTTGCGATCGAGCAACCCGATGACGTCGACGTCAACGAGATTGTCGTGCGCCCGACGCGGACGACGTGATCCCCTCTCGCTGCGTCACAGCCGCTTTTCGAAGAACAGGTCCGGATAGGGATCGTCGTTGAAGCGGGGGATCTCGCGCCAGCCCGTGCTGCGATAGAGCTGACCGGCTTCGGGCAGCGCGCTGTTGGTGTCGAGCCGCAGCAGCGTGATGCCGAGATCCCGCGCGGCATCCTCGACCGCTTCCATCAGTCGCCGGCCGAGCCGCAAGCCGCGTGCGGAGGGAGCGACCCACAGACGCTTGACCTCAGCGTAGCCGTGATCCGTTCCCTTCAAGCCGACGCAGCCGATCGGCAGCGTGTCCGACATCGCGACGATGAAGGTGCCGCGCGGGCGGCGCATATCCTTGGCGTCAGGGTCGCGCGAGCGCGAGACGTCGAAGCCTTGGCTGAAGCGGCGGCCGAGCTCGGCATAATACTCGCCGAGGCAGTGGCGCGCCTCCGCGGATCGCGGATCCATCTCGTCCAGCGCGATCCGCTCGCGCGTCAGGGTGGAGGCGATCAGGTCCATCGCCGCCAGCAGCGCCTCGCGTTGTGAATGTTGCGCGAGGAAGCCTTCGGCCTGCGCGTTCGACAGCGCCTCATAGGCGGCGAACTCGCGCCGGCCTGAACGCGTCAAGGTCGCGACGCGCCGGCGCGCATCGTCGTGATGCGCTTCGGTCTCGACCAACGCCTCCTCCTCGAGGCTGCGCAGCAGGCGGCTCATCAATCCGGAATCGAGACCGAGATAATCGCGGATGTCCGCCACGTCCGAACGTCCGTGCCCGATCGCATTGAGCACGCGCGCCGCACCGAGCGGCCGGCCGCGGCCCAGGAAGGAGGTATCGAGCGCGCCGACAGCGGAGGTGACGGCGCGGTTGAAACGGCGAACGCGCGAGATCGGGTCCAGCATGATATCTGACTATAGTCAGAGATATTGGCCTGTCAATCGCGTGGGGAGATCTGGCAGCCGGCGGCCGCCGCGATGAAGCGCGGAGGAAGCCGCTGGTCCGTACCGCCTCGTTGCGCGCGCCATGACGAGGTAGATCCGGCCGCGCCTTTCTTTGTGAGTTGTGCCGAAGCCGCGAGCCGCTACGATGTGCCGACTGCCGTGGAACACGGCAGCGAGCATAGGTGGGAGGCGGCATGAGCGGGCAGGAACGCAAGACGAAAGGTTCGGACCTGTTTGTCGCCGCGCTGGAGAACGAGGGCGTCGATCGCATCTTCGGTGTCCCCGGCGAGGAGAATCTCGATCTGGTGGAATCGCTTCGCACCTCCAAGATCGAGTTGGTTCTGACCCGCCACGAGCAGGCCGCCGCCTTCATGGCCGCCACCCATGGCCGGCTGACCGGCAAGCCCGGTGTCTGTCTGTCGACGCTCGGCCCGGGTGCGCTCAACCTGTCCACCGGTGCGGCCTATGCGCATCTCGGCGCGATGCCGATGATACTGATTACCGGCCAGAAGCCGATCATGAGCAGCCGGCAGGCGCGCTTTCAGATCGTGGACGTGGTCGCGACCATGAAGCCGCTGACGAAGCTGTCGCGGCAGATCGTCAGCGCCTCCAGCATTCCAACCGTGGTGCGCGACGCCTTTCGCGTCGCGATGGAGGAGCGGCCCGGGCCGGTGCATCTCGAGCTGCCCGAGGACATCGCCGGGGACGAAGTGCCTGCCGTGCCCGTGATCCCGGTGCATCCGATCGAGATCCCGGTCGCCCATCGCGCCGCGCTCGACCGTGCGGCCGAGATGATCTTGGCCGCCAAGCGCCCGCTGGTGATGATGGGCGCAGCCACCAGCCGGCCGCGATCGACCCACGGCATCGCAAGCTTCGTTCGGCGCACCGGCATTCCGTTCTTCACGACGCAGATGGGCAAGGGCACCGTGCCCGGCGGCACCAATCTCTACATGGGCACCGCGGCGCTATCGGAGCGCGACTACGTGCATGACGCCATCGACGCCGCCGACCTGATCGTCGCGATCGGTCACGACCCGATCGAGAAGCCGCCCTTCATCATGGGCCCGTCGGGGCCGAAGGTCATTCACGTCAGCTATACCTCGGCGAGCGTCGAGCAGGTCTATTTTCCGGACGCCGAGGTGGTGGGCGATGTCGGCCCGAGCCTGGAGCTGCTCGCCGACCGGCTCGAAGGCAAGCTGCCGCAAGCTGCGGCGCTGCTGCCGTTGCGCGAGGAAATCCTGGGGCACATCGCCGACCGCGCCACCGAGGCGCGCTGGCCGCCGACGCCGCAGCGGATCGTGCACGACATCCGCCAGGTGATCCCCGAGAACGGTATCGTCGCGCTCGACAACGGCATGTACAAGATCTGGTTCGCGCGCAACTACCGCACCCGCGTCGCCAACACGCTGCTGCTCGACAATGCGCTGGCGACCATGGGCGCCGGCCTGCCGTCGGCAATGATGGCCGCGATGCTCTATCCTGATCGCCGCGTGCTCGCGGTCGCCGGCGACGGCGGCTTCATGATGAACAGCCAGGAGATGGAAACCGCCGTCCGGCTCAAGCTCAATCTGGTCGTGCTGGTGCTGGAGGACAACGCCTACGGCATGATCCGCTGGAAGCAGGCCGTCGATCGTTTCGCCGACTACGGCATGACCTTCGGCAATCCGGACTTTGCGCTTTACGCGAGGGCTTATGGGGCGAGGGGGCATCGCATCGCGAGCATCGACAGTTTTGCTCCGACGCTCGACGCCGCTTTCAAGGAGGGCGGCCTGCATCTCGTTTCGATCCCGATCGATTATTCGGAGAACGTGCGGGTGCTGGTCGATGAGCTGCGCGCGCATGAGAAGGCGAAGGCGTGACAACAACGCTCTCGTGCCCCGGACGCGGCGCAGCGCCTCTTGGCGGTGCGCTGCTGAGCGGGGGCCCATACATCAGCGAGCTGTGCGGCTTCCTGGGTCCCGGCTCTGCGCAGCAACGCCAAAAGCGTTGCAGCGCGTCCGGCACACGAGACCAAAAACTTGCCTCGCGCGCCCCGATCACCCACACTCGCAATCACCAAATCAACCACAGGAATATGAAATGACCCGCGTTCGTTGTGTCACCGAGATGGGCATGGGCGTCGACGTCCACGGCAGGGATGCCACCAAGGCGGCGAAGCGGGCGGTGTCGGACGCGATCCGGCATTCCAGCCTCGGTTTCTTCCGGATGATCGGCAAGACCGCGAACGACATGTTCGTCGACGTCACGATCGGCGTCCCCAACCCTGAGGCGGTGGACAAGGAAGCCGTCGCCAGGGAGCTGCCTTACGGCACCGTGACCGTCACCGCGGTCAAGGGCGGGCTGGAGATTCCCTCGGCCACGGAAGTGGCCAACGACCCCATCCTCATCGCCAACGCCGCCGTCATCGTCAGCTTCGACAAGGACTAAGCCGATGTCCGACAGCGATGAGGCGCTGCTGGATCGTCCGATCTGGAGCGCGCTGACGACGAGCCAGAAGCATCTGGCCGAGGGCGGCCCGCGGGCGCTGCGTTACCCCGTGGACATGACGCCGTTTGCCGACATGGCCGATATGTCCGCAGCGAGTTTTGCCGCGCTCCGCGATCTCTTGTCCGGCACGCAGGTCGCCGCGCTGTTCACGCCGGAGCCGGTCGAAGTTCCCGGCGGCTTCAAGGTGGTGCTCGCCGATACGGGCGAGCAGATGATCGGCTCGCCCGCCGACAGCCCGCTCCGCGACGCCGAGATCGTCACGCTGGGAGCGGCCGACGTGCCCGCGATGATGGCACTGACGGAGCTGACAAAGCCCGGGCCGTTCGCGCTACGTACCCACGAGCTTGGCACGTTCCTCGGCATCCGCGCCGGCGGCGAATTGGTCGCGATGACGGGCGAGCGGATGAAGCCGGGCAAGTTCGTCGAGATGACGGCCGTCTGCGTGCATCCCGATTATCGCGGCCGCGGCTATGCACAGGCGCTGCTTGCGGCGGTCGCGCGGCGGATCGAGGCGCGCGGCGAGATTCCGTTCCTGCACGTGTTTTCCCACAATACGTCCGCGATTGCCCTGTACCAGCGGCAGGGCATGCGGATTCGGCGTCGCCTGCACGTCACAGTGCTGATGAAACAGGGATGAGCCGCGCGGCGGGCTTCATATCCCGCGAATTCGCGCTATATCGATGCCAACCAGAATTTGGGGGGATATATGGACGCCAGGACACCTGATTTTTCCGCCGCGCGGACGGCGATGCAGCGCTATGTCGATCAGGAGATCATTCCGGGCGCATCCTGGGCCGTGCTGCGCGGGCGCGAGGTGGTGGACCAGCAATGCGTCGGCTTTGCCGACCGCGAGGCCAACGCCGTGCTGCGGCCCGACCATATCTTCCGCGCGTTCTCCAACACCAAGATCTTCGTCACGTGCGCGATCATGCTGCTGGTCGAGGAAGGCCGCATCGGGCTCGATGATCCGGTCGAGACGTTCCTGCCGCAACTCGGCAATCGCAAGGTGCTCAAGCCGGGCGCTTCGAGCCTCGCCGATGTCGAGCCGGCAAAGAGCCCGATCACGATCCGCCAGCTCCTGACCCACACCTCCGGTCTCAGCTACGGCATCTTCGATCCCGGCACGGTGCTGTTCAAGGGCTACAATGATGCGCGCGTGCTCAATCCGCTGACGCCGCTGACCGACATGATCGACAAGCTGGCCGATCTGCCGCTGTCCTATCATCCCGGTACGGCCTGGGAATATTCCGTTGCCACCGACGTGCTCGGCCGCGTCGTGGAGGTCGTCTCGGGTAAATCCCTCGATGCCTTCCTCAAGGCGCGCATCTTCGATCCGCTGGGCATGACCGACACCGGCTTCTACGTGCCCGAGGCACAGCAGGGCAGGCTGGTCGCGCTCTACAATGGCGCCGACGTGCTCGACCCCATGAAGCCGGGCCTGACGCGCGCGGACAATCTGCCGTTTCCGCAAGCCTATCGGCGGCCGTTCCCGCGGCTCTCGGGCGGCGGCGGTCTGGTCTCGACCCTGCCGGACATGCTCGCGCTGGTCCGCGCGCTGCTGCCCGGTTCGGATGCCCTGCTGAAGCCGGAGACGCTCGGGCAGATGATGACGAACCAGCTGCCCACGGGGCAGACCATCCGCTTCGCCACTCTCGGGCCGATCCCCGGCAAGGGCTTTGGTCTCGGGGGCGCCGTCACCTTCGCGCCGACGCCGTTCGATCCGCCGAACTCGACTGGTGAATTCCAGTGGGGCGGCCTTGCCGGCACCCATTGGTGGATCTGCCCTGAGGCCAACACCGCCGGCGTGTTGATGGCGCAGCGCTACATGGGCTTCTGGAATCCGTTCTTCTTCGAGTTCAAGCGCCTGGCCTATCAGGCCGCCGGAGGCTGACGAAGCGGGCGGTCTCGCTTTCCAGGATGAAACGAAACGAGCGGGAGGCATCGCCTCCCGCCCGCTGCTTGTGTCAATCCTTCCACGGATCGAATTCGCCTTCGCCGGCCATGGCGACGGCGAACGGCCGCAGCGTGTGCAGCACCTTCACGGTGCCGGCATGCTGCGCCAGCACGTCCGGCAGGCGGCGATAGGCCATCGGGCTCTCGTCGAGGTCGGCACCGATCAGGGTGACGCCGCGCTCGTTGAGCCAGCGGTCCATCTCCGCGCGCGAGAAGCGCCGCTTCGCCTCCCGTCGTCCGAACAGGCGGCCCGCGCCGTGCACGGTCGAGTAGAGCGAGGCCTTGGCTTCCGCGCTGTCGACACCTTCGAGGATGACGGCGTCGTCGCCCATCGAGCCGCCGACGAATCCCTTCTGGCCGGGAAACGCCGGCGTGGCGCCCTTGCGCACCACCCACAGATCCTTGCCGTCGTGGGTCTCACGCCAGGCATAGTTGTGGTGGTTGTGCACGCTCTCGGTGACGCTGCCGCCGATGATCCGGCGGACGCGCTCGACGACCCACTCGCGGCCCGCATAGGCATAACGCCCGGCGAGCTGCATCGCCGCGATGTAGCGGCGACCGAGCTCGCTGTCCTCGTCGACCACGGCGGGCGGGACGTTCATGCCGTCCTTGCCGCCGGCGGCCTTGAGATAGCGCGTCGCGGAGGTGTGGCCGAGACCGCGGCTGCCGAAGTGGACGCCGATCCAGACGAAGCCGTCCTCGTCGCGCATGAGGTCGACATAATGGTTGCCCGATCCGACCGTGCCGAGCTGGCTCACCGCCTTGTTGCGGTAGGCCTCCATGTCGCTCTCGCGCCAGGCATCGCCGTCGTCGAACAGATCGTGCTCCGCCCGCTCGGCATTGGCACGGCCGACGCCGAACGAGATCGTCCTGGCGACGTCGCGAATGATCGTGGGGACGAGGCCCGCGATGTCGTCGAAGCGCGTGTCGAGCCGGGCCGCCATGTTGCCGCAGCCGATGTCGAAGCCGACGCCGGAGATGCTGATCTGCTTCTCGTAGGCGATGACGCCGCCGACCGGCTGCGCATAGCCGAGATGGCCGTCGGCGCAGATCACGCCGGAGACGACGTTGCCGACCGCCATGCAGTTGCGCATCTGCGCGATCGTCGCGTCCTCGTGCGGACCGAACACCTTCAGCGGCGCATTCTGGAAGCGGGTGTCCTGCATTCGGAACGCGGCGATCGAGCTCGCGGTTGCATTGGCCTCGCGGGCCAGATGCTCCTTGCGCGCGGCGTCCTTGTACAGGCACCAGGCGGGCTGGCCGCGTCCTTCGCCGACGCGCGAGTCGGGATCGACACCGGCGGCGAGGCAGAGCTCGCGGGCGCGTTCCATGTAGGGATCGGGTCGTCGCATGGTCGTAGTCCTTGTCATTCCGCGCGCACCATAACGGGCCGGCGGTTCATTTCCGAAAGTTCTGAAGCCCCGGGCGCAGTTCTTGCGTCCGGGGCCGTTGTCGTTGTGCGCATCAGTGCAACGCCGTCTCCGACGCCGCGATCCACGCGACCACGGCCTCAGAGAAGCCGTTGACGCGGGTCCAGGCGCCGTGGCCGACACCGTGCTGATACGAGGCCACGTTGACCATGGTGCCGCGCGCCCGCGGCTCGGGCACCTGGTCGTGGCTCTGCTCGTCGGTGAAGACGATCAGGCGATCGCCCTTGCGGTCGATCTCCGTCACGGCCTTGCCGAGATACGTCCCGCCATGCGGCTGCGAGTTGATGATCGCATCCCTGAGCGCGAAGCCGCGGCGGGGCGGGACCTTCACGACCTCGTTGGAGAAGGTGAAGATCTCGACCTCGTCGCAGATCTCGCGCGCCAGGATGGCAAGGCCGCACGCCGCCTCCGCGCGCGTCATTTCCGACTGCGCGGAGAGGGTTGCGAACATCGAGCCCGAGACGTCGATCAGGAGCCGCGTCCGGCCCGCAAGCCGCACATGGTCCTTGACCGACTTGAGCATCGCAGCCTCGAGCTCGGGCTCGAAGTCCGGCGCATAGCGCGCCGCCGTGATGAAGCGGTAGGGAAGGATACGATCCGTCCGCATCGCCTCGATCGCGCCTGCGATGGTCTCGCGCGGGACCTGCGCAGTCTGCATCAGCCGCAGATTGCGCAGCAGCGCCAGACCGCCGAGCTTCTTCTCGGCGATCAGCCGCTCGAAGGTCTCGCGCTTGCTCTTGCCGGCCGAGAGCGAAACCTCCCAGGTGTCGGGGGAGGCGAGCTCGCCATCGACGAGCTGCTTCCACACCTTGGCCTGCTCGGCATCCCCAGGCTTAGCGTGGACCAGGAACAGCACGTCCCTGATCCGCACCGCGCCGTCGCGGTCCCACTTGGCGAGCTGGTAGGCGTCGAACTTGGTCAGCGCGCGGGCAAGACCCTTCTTGACCTGGGCCGAGACCGGCTGACGCTTGCGCTGCTGCTGAGGACCCAGCGCATCCGCCCAGTAGATCGCGAGCAGCTCCGTCATCTCGTCGGGCCGCTGGATCACCCGGGCGAGCGTGTCGGCCACGAGGGTACGGTGCTTCTCGCTCCGCGCCATCTCGCGGATGACCAGCAGCGGCGCGTGCCGCAGCTTCATCACCTCGCGCGCCTCGATCGCAAGCTGCGCGACCCTGGCGGGCGCAACCTTGGGCACGAGCGCCTTGATGCGGTCGGCGATCGCGACGCCGTCCTCATAGAACTGGTCCTCCCACAGGAGGCAGTTCATCAGCGCGCGCTTCAGCTCCATCTCGGGCGTGAAGCGCACGGCGCGCGCGCCCTCCCGCGTGAAGGCGCGAACGATCTTGTTGAGCCTGACCATGATGGCCTCCTCTGGGGTTGATGGGAATCGAAACGGGTGCCGGGGAACAGGCGAGGCTGTCCTGCCCACGAGGGGCTCCACATGCTCTACCGCTGAGCTACGGACTCTCGTCCGGAAGGAGTCGAACCTTCGACAGTGTGATTCACGAAGTAACAGCGCTCTTCACCACCGGCGGTGGCTAAGGGGTCACGATCCGGGAACAGGCGATTGCTGTAACCCGGCAAGCGCAAGCTTGCCGGAAAGCGCTCTATCCTCTGAGCTACCGGTGCATGGGACACCGGGCGGGATTCGAACCCGCGACCTCTCGCGTTGCAGGCGAAGTAACAGAAATCTTCACCACGGACCGTGATGGGGTTGGCGGGGAACGATCGATGCTGTTGCTGCCCTTGCGGGCGAACCGCCTTTCGGCGCGCAGGAGTCGAACCTGCTCGGCGCTCTCGCGCCTTTACCACGAAGTAACAGACATCTTCACCACCGCCAGGCCGGTGCTTTGACACCGGCCGTTGAGGGTACGTACAAAAATTCTATCGCGGCGCTGTCGACGCGCCGCATCTTGCGAACCTCAGGGTTCGCTCTGCCATCGGTGTCCGGCTCATCGCCTCGTTCCCTCCGGCAGGCCCCGCGCACTTGGGCACGCGCCTTCTCAGCGCGAGCCCCGGGATCCGGGTCTCCCGTTCCGGCCGATGCCGGGTTGTTCGGTTGGGCCGCGCGGCGGGCAATAAAAAACCCTCCGGAGCGGCAGGCTCGGGAGGGTCCGTGAGAAGCGGACGATCGATCTTGCGGTCAGGCAAGATCGCTCCCATGAGCCGGGCATGCGCAGTCGAATAGCTTTGGGCTATTCTTCATGCGGACAATTCTTTCGTAGCGGTTCAGCATCGCTCGGTTCATGGTGTCTGTCGCAAACGGAAGTGCTTGCGAGGGCGCGGGACATACGCCGGCAACTTGCGGATGTCAAGCGATGGTCGCTAAGGAAATTGAAAATGACGGATGCATGAGGTGCCGAACTATCTCGGCCTCGATGGATTTCGTTTCGGTTGGGTCGCGGCCTGGATCGACGAGCGCGGCGATCACGGCTTCGATTATTCACCTCGCCTGACGCGCCTGCTCGCGCTGCCGCATGCGCGCGCGATGATCGACATGCCGATCGGATTGGATCCGAGCGGCTATCGCGCTTGCGATCTGCGCGCCCGCGAGCTGATCGGCCCTGCCGTGTTTCTCGGTGCGCGCCGCGACCTCTGGACATTCCCGGACATGGCCACGGCCAATCGCCATTACTGGACGCACGAGGGCAAGGGCAGGGGCGTGTCGGCGCAGCTCTGGAATATCAGGGACAAGATCAGAGAGGTGGACGAGGTTATGACGCCGGCGCGGCAGGCGACGATCGGCGAAGCGCATCCGGAATTGGTGTTCTGGAATCTGGCAGGGCGCGTGCGGCTCGCGCCGAAGACGTCGCCGCGGGGCCGCGAGCAGCGCGTTGCGCTGCTGAGAGACCGCGGCTTCAGCAAGGTCGAAAGATGGCTGACGCTTCGCCACGGCACCGGCATCGGTCGCGACGATCTCATCGATGCCTGCGCCTGCGCGGTCGCAGCGCGCGACAGCACGCAGCGCATCGGTGGCGAAGACATCGATCCGCGCGGACTGCGGATGGAGATCAACTATTGAACCGATCAATTGTGCCGATCGCCTGTATCGGCAAGGCGGCTGCGTTCGTGACGGTCCGGCTTCGAGGAGCCATCTTCGTCGGCCAATTGTGCTGCTCGCGCCTCGTAGACATCGGCCATGGCCCGTAACCGCCGCGCGGCTTCGCGATGGGCGAGATCGTCCGCGACGCGGCGACAGCGCTGTGCGTGGTCGAGCAGGGCGCGCTTCTCGATGTTCATCCCGTCACAACGCGCAGAGCTGCTCGATGGTCCCTAAAAACATCGCAGGGGCTCGTCTGCGGAGGCGGGAAAAACTGGCAAAATTTTCGGTCGACGTCGGAACGCGGCACGTGAGCTTGGCGTTTAGGCCGAAGGAGTTGAGGGACAAATGCCATGTACGATGTCTGCCAATGGGCGACCGCGACGCTCGCGGCTGCCTTCACGGCCGCGCTGCTGATCACGGGGCAATGGTTCATCCAGTATCGACTGCAGCATGAAACCATGACCCCGGTCGTCAAGATCGCAACACTGCCGCCTTAGTCGCTTCAAGGGCACTACCGATCGTCCTCTTCCCCCGCGATCTTCCAGACAATTGGTCGGCCTTGCGTCGTTCGTCCGCTCGCCTAGACTGGGCGGCATCTCACGAACAGCCGGAGCGCCGATGTCTGATCTATCCGCTTTTCCCATCACCAAGCGCTGGCCGGCCAGGCATCCCGAGCTGCTTCAGCTCTACTCCCTGCCGACGCCGAACGGCGTCAAGGTCTCGATCATGCTGGAGGAGATCGGACTTCCCTACGAGGCGCATCGGGTCGACTTCGGCAAGGACGACCAGAAGACGCCTGAATTCCTCTCGCTCAATCCGAACGGCAAGATTCCGGCGATCCTCGATCCCGACGGCCCGGGCGGCAGGCCGCTGCCGCTGTTTGAGTCCGGGGCGATCCTGCAATACCTCGCGGAGAAGACCGGCAAGCTCCTGCCTGAGGACCCCGCGCGCCGTTACCAGGCCATCCAGTGGCTGCATTTTCAGATGGGCGGCGTCGGGCCGATGTTCGGCCAGGTCGGCTTCTTCCACAAATTCGCCGGCAAGGATTTCGAGGACAAGCGGCCCCGTGACCGCTACGTCGCCGAAGCCAGGCGCCTGCTCGGCGTGATGGACACGCATCTGTCCGGCCGGCAATGGTTCATGGATGACGACTACACCATTGCCGACATCTCCATGCTCGGCTGGGTGCGCAATCTCATCGGCTTCTATGGCGCCGGCGATCTCGTCGAGTTCACCCAGTTCAAATCGGTCGGTGCCTGGCTCGAGCGGGGCCTCGCGCGTCCGGCGGTGCAGCGTGGGTATGCCTGAGCCCGCGAACGCCAAAGACCTCCCGGCCGGGCGATGGCATATCCGGGCCTCATCTGCGGGATCACCGGCCGCATCAATGCGGAACGATGGCCGTCGGAATCGCATTTGCAGTCAGTGAGCCCGCCGCGGACGTGCCGCGGCCATGCGTTCGCCGGTGGAGGACCATGAGAAACAGTGCGTCGGATGTCGCCGAGATCAGGGATGCCGTTCACCTCTGCATCGACATGCAGAACATTTTCGCGCCCGGCGGTCTGTGGGCGACACCCTGGATGGAGCGCGTCCTGCCGACGATCGCCTCGATCGTTGCGCGTTATCAGACCAGAACGATCTTCACGCGCTTCGTCACGCCGCTGGATCCGGAAGACCGTGCCGGGCAATGGCAGAACTATTTTCGCCGCTGGCACCAGGCCACCCGCAGGCATCTTCCGCCATCCGCGCTCGAGCTCGTGCCCGCCCTGAGCAAGTTCGTTCCGCCGGCTGCAATGATCGACAAGCCGGCCTATTCCGCCTTCAGCAATCCCGGCCTGGCGGGCCGGCTGGTCGACAAGAAGGTCGGCACGGTCGTGATCTCGGGCGCCGAGACCGACGTCTGCGTGCTTTCGACGGTCCTCAGCGCCGTCGATTTCGGCTTCAGGGTCGTGATCGTCGAGGACGCGCTGTGCAGCTCCTCCGACGTCGGGCACGACGCTCTCATGACGATGTACCGCACCCGCTTCCACGGTCAGGTCGACCTGATGACCGCGGAGGAGCTGACCGAATTCTGGCGTGAGTAGGGTGCTATCAGCTCAATTGACGTTGTCGTCGAACATGTTGCGGAACGCGGTGGCGACGGCTGCAACGCCGTCCATGCCGTGCATCAGCGCGATCTCGCCTTGCTGCTCGTGGCGAATGGCATGCGCCATGACGCGCAGGCGCGGATCGCCGCGGCTCTGCCACATCCGGTCGGCCATCCTCACCGCGCCGGCATGATGCCTGCTCATGGCCTGGACGAAGGCCGCATCGAACTGGTCGAGCGATGCGGTCTTGACCGCTCGCATCTCGGCCGGCGTCAAATAGCCCGGCATGGCCGCGCGTTCCTCCGTGCTGCAATCGGGCATCTCCGTGTCGAACCAGCTCAGCCACCAGTTCTCGAAGATCCTGATCTCGCCGGCCTGGCTCGCGACCATCAGCATCGCGAGCTTGCGCAGATGCGGGTCCTGGGCGCGCTCTGCGCCGATCCGCGCCAGCTCGATGCCCTGGGCGTGATGCGCGGTCATGTGACGGATATAGGTTTGGTCGGCATCCCTGTCGCGGCCCATCCACGGCGGCTCGTAGCCGTGGCTGCCGAACAATGCGGTCGCGCCGAGCAGCACGGTCACCGCCACCGCGCCGGTGGCCCAGGCGTTGGTGAAGCGGATGTCGCGCGCCGGCGCATGGCCGCGCCTCCAGCGCAGCCGGGCGAACAGGGGATACATCACGGCGGAAGAGGTATGGACCAGCAGTCCGATCCAGTAGGGCTGTTGCAGCGTGAACAGCGGCTGCCAGAACGGAAACAGCGGAACCAATAC
This sequence comes from Bradyrhizobium frederickii, assembly GCF_004570865.1. Lineage (GTDB taxonomy): Bacteria > Pseudomonadota > Alphaproteobacteria > Rhizobiales > Xanthobacteraceae > Bradyrhizobium > Bradyrhizobium frederickii. The sequence goes on along the minus strand of NZ_SPQS01000006.1, from coordinate 139,529 downwards.
GAACCATTCCATGCTCGAGGAGAATGCCGCCCACGGCAGCGCAAGCAGCAGGATCGTTCGCGGCCGCAAGTCCGCGGTCCAGCGCCCGAGCACGCCGAAGAACACCAGCGCCCAGGAAAAGTCCGCCCATTGATGGAAGGCAATCCCGGCGAGGATTGCGCTCCACGACGGCTCGGCACTGAGCGCCCAGTCGCGCGCGGGAATTGCGGCGACCGTCATCCAGTCGACCGCGGCGTCGCGGCCGATGCGGGCGGCGAACAATTGGCTGACCAGGGTCGAGAACGTGCTGCTGATCAGGCCGAGCTCGACGGCGGCGATCCAGCGCGAGCGTCGTTGCCGCGCCAGCCGCGACGCGCCTCCGCCAGCGTACCGTGCCGTATCGGAGAGCGTTGGTCGCGGTTTCGCGTTCACGTCAGCTGCTTGAGCTTCGTCAGTGGATTGAGCTCGCTCGGTTGGTCCTGCTCGTCGCGCCCGCGCTCGGCTTGCGCCTTGCCGTCATCGTGGAGATCCTGGTCGCCGAGGATCTCGCCGACGGCCTGCCTGGTCTTGCCGGCGATCCGTTGCCGAAGACCCTTCGTCTTGCTCATGCGCTGCCTCCCTTTTGCCTGCCTCCCTTGGCCTGCCTCCAAGCTTCATGCCGCCAGCCCCGGCGCCCGAAGGCGGCGAGCGCCGGGGCCGCGGTTCGCGCAGTCCGCCTCCGGCAGGGGGGATGTCGGAGGCGTTGATCAGACGCGCTGATGCGCCGATGGTTCCTGTCGTCACCGCGCCTCGATTGCGATGATCACGCCCTCATTGCCGCGGAGCAGGATCGAGGCGTCCGGCAATGGCTCCGGCGGCCTGTCGAGGTGCGTTGAGATCAGCAGGCGGCCGCGGCCCTGCCAGTGGTATTTCCGCGGCTCGGCAGCGATGTTGAGCGCGATCAGGAATCCGCTTCCGCGATCGGTCCGCTTGTAGGCGAGAACGTCGTTCTGCGAACGCAGCGGCTCGTAAGCCCCCCGGCGCAGGCAAGCATGCTCGCGCCGCAGCGCCATCAACGCACGAAACAGCGCCAGGATCGAGCGCTCGTCGCGCCGCTGCGTGGCGATGTTGGCCGCGCCATCAGGCCGCTCCTGCGGCAGCCATGGCTGGCCGGTCGTGAAGCCGCCGTCGGGACTGTCGTCCCAGCGCATCGGCGCGCGCTCGGGATCGCGGCACAGGCCATAGCCCGGCACCAGCTTCTCGAAGGGATCGCGGACGCGCTCGGACGGAATCGGAACGCGCTTGCGGCCGATCTCGTCGCCCATGAAGAGAAACGGCGTTCCGCGCAAGGTCATCAGCAGCATCGCCAGCACGCGCATCTGGGCCTCGCCGATCCTGCTGGCGACCCGCTGCTTGTCGTGGCCGCCGATCACCCAGACCGGCCAGGCCTGCTCCGGGATCGCGTTGAAATACGCGTCGATGGTCGCCTGCAGCGACAGCGCGTCCCATTGCGAATCGAGCAGCGCGAAATTGAGCGGCAGATGCAGGCGCGGCTTGTCGTTGCCGTAGAAGTGGCCGATACGGTCGGTCTTGCCCTGGACCTCGCCGCAGAGCATGCGCTCGGGATATTCGTCGATCACGCTCCGGATGAACTCGATGCAATCCATCGTCTCCGGCCGGTCGTCGGTAAACACGGGCGTCTGACGCTGCGGCGGCGGCTTGCCCTCGGCGTCGGGTTTGGCGGGATTGTCGCGCATCAGCGCATCCTTGATCAGGACCGCGCTGGCGTCGACGCGAAAGCCGTCGACGCCGCGTTCGAGCCAGAACCGCATGACGTCGGCGATCGCGGCGCGCAGCTGCGGATTGCGCCAGTTCAGGTCGGGCTGCTCGACCAGGAACGAATGATAATAATATTGCCGCCGTGCCTCGCACCATTCCCAGCCGCTGCCGCCGAAACGGCTCAGCCAGTTGTTGGGCGGCCCGCCATTCTCGGCCGCATCCGCCCAGATGTACCAATCGGCCTTGGCGCTGTTGCGCGAGCTCGAGCTTTCGGCGAACCAGGCATGATCATTGGCGGTGTGATTGGGGACGAGGTCGAGGATGAGGCGGACGCCCTTGCCGTGCAGCGCCGCGAGCAGGCGGTCGAAATCCTCGAGGCTGCCGAAGGCGGGGTCGATCGCGCAATAATCGGAGATGTCGTAGCCGAGATCGCGGAACGGGCTCTTGTAGATCGGCGTCAGCCACACCGCGTCGACGCCGAGCCATTTCAGGTAGTCGATACGCGAGATCAGCCCGGCGAGGTCGCCCTTGCCGTCGCCGTTGGAGTCCTGGAAGGAGATCGGTGCGATCTCGTAGATGACGGCGGATTCCCACCACGCAGATTTGTCAGGGGATTCGACGCTCATCACCTTGCTTCACCTCGTTCTGCCCAGCATGCGCTGCGATCTGCCGCGCCGCAGTTCGGATGCTCTCGATGCCTTTGGGGAAACCGCTGCGGTTCGGGTAGAGCTTGCGCCGTGCATCGCGCGGAGGGCGGCGCGGCTTGGTATCCTGCGCGGCCCTGTAGTCGAGCATGGCGATGCCGCCGACCATCAGCAGCGCCAGCGCGATGTTGCCCTTCTTGGGATTATCAGGCGTCAGTCCCGACAGCAGCGCCGCGGCATCGAGGCCGTCGCCGCCGACGCGGGCCCACAGGCCGGCATTCTTGTCCACGGACAGCGACATGATCCCGGCCAGGATCTCGCGGACGCCGAAGGCGCGCACCATCGTCTCATGGCCTTCCATGCCCAGCGTTTCCGTGACGCGCCGCGGCGCGAAAAACTCGACGACGCCGAGGCCAATGCTGAACCAGCCGAGCGCGCGGGCGAGTTGATCCACCGGCTGTTTCAGGCTCGGTCCGCTCTCGAGGATCTTGGGGTCGCCCTTGGTGCGCACGATGTTGGAGAAATGAAACATGGGTCTGCTCCTTCAGGGCTTCAGCACGACCTTGACGCAGGAATCGCGCTTGTCGCGAAACACCTGGTACATCTCCGGTCCTTGTTCGAGCGGGACGGTGTGGGTGATGACGAAGGACGGATCGATCTCACCGTCCTCGATGCGGCGCAGCAGATCGTCGGTCCAGCGGTTGACGTGGGTCTGGCCGGTCCGCATCGTCAGGCCCTTGTTCATGAAGGCGCCCATCGGCAGCATGTCGGACAAGCCGCTGTACACGCCGGCCACCGAGATGATGCCGCCGGGACGGCAGACATAGATCATCTCGCGCAGCACGTGGGGCCGGTCGCTCTCCGCCATCACCATCTGCTTGGCGCGGTCGAGCAGCGTGTCGGGCAGCGATGCCATCACATGCGATTCCATGCCGACGCAATCGATGCATTTTTCCGGGCCCTTGCCGTCGGTCAGCTCCTGGAGCCGTTCTAGGACGCTCTCGGTCTCGAAGTTGATGGTGGTGGCGCCGCCGGCTTCCGCCATGCTGAGGCGCTCGGGCAGGCAGTCGATCGCGATCACCTGGTTGGCGCCGAGCAGGATGGCGCTGCGGATCGCCATCTGTCCGACGGGGCCGCAGCCCCAGATCGCGACCGTGTCGGTCGGCTCGATGTCGCATTGCACCGCGGCCTGCCAGCCGGTTGGGAAGATGTCGCTGAGGAACAGCAATTGCTCGTCGGGAATGCCGGCGGGCACCTTGATGTGGGTGGCGTCGGCATAGGGCACGCGCAGATATTCGGCCTGGCCGCCGGGATAGCCGCCGGTCAGGTGGGTGTAGCCGAACAGGCCGGCGGTGGTGTGTCCGAACACCTTGTCGGCGAGATGGCGCTTGCGGTTGGTGGTCTCACAGACGGAAAAATTGCCGCGCTTGCACTGGTCGCATTCGCCGCAAATGATCGTGAAGGGCACCACGATCCGGTCGCCCTTCTTCAGCTTGCCGTCGACGCCGGAGCCGACCTCGACCACTTCGCCCATGGTCTCGTGGCCCATGATGTCGCCGGGCAGCATGCCGGGAATGAAATTGTGGAACAGGTGCAGGTCGGAGCCGCAGATGGCGCAGCTCGTGACCTTGATGATGGCATCGCGCGAATCCTGGATCTCAGGGTCGGTGACGGTGTCGCAGCGAATATCCTCCTTGCCGTGCCAAACCAGCGCCTTCATCTTTCGTCCTCTCGGCTGAACCAGTTGGCACTTAAGTCCAGGAATGAACGATGGTTGCTAAGCGACGGGCGATTCTTCGCACCGCGCCTGTTTGGAACGAGATGGCGGCGGAGTGATTGGGCGTCATCATCCCATCTCAAGGACATGTGCCATGCCCGCCAATCAACTCGCCGTCGTCACCGGCGCCTCCACCGGCATCGGCCTGGAGCTCGCCAGGTGCTGTGCCAAGGACGGTTTCAACCTCGTCATCGCCGCGGATGAACCCCAGATCGAACGGGTGGCGGTCGATCTGCGCCGGCTCGGCGGCAGCGTGGAGCCGGTCGAGGCCGATCTTGCCACCACCGAAGGCGTCGACAAGCTGTGCGCCGCGGTCGGCGACCGGCCGATCGACGCACTGCTCGCCAATGCCGGGGTCGGCCTCGGCAGGGCCTTCCTCGACCAGGACTTCGCCAGGGTGAAGCACCTGATCGACACCAACATCACCGGCACGCTGTATCTGATCCACCGCGTCGGCAACGAGATGCTCCGCCGCAATGCCGGGCGCATCCTGATCACCGGCTCGATCGCCGGCTTCACGCCGGGCAGCTTCCAGGCCGCCTATAACGCCAGCAAGGCGTTTCTGGACTCGTTCTCGTTTGCGCTGCGTGAGGAGCTGCGTGACAGCGGCGTCACCGTCACCTGCCTGATGCCGGGCGCGACCGACACCGAGTTCTTCCGCCGCGCCGGCATGATGGACACCAGGGTCGGCACCGAGAAGAAGGACGGCGCCTACGACGTTGCCAAGGCCGGTTTCGATGCGATGCTGCGCGGAGAGGCCGACATCGTCACCGGCCTGAAGAACAAGATCCAGACCACGGTCGCCAATGTCACGCCGAACGAGATGCTGGCCAGGCAGCATCGCAAGATGGCCGAGCCCGGCACGGCGAAATCGTGACGTAACGCTCCGCTGCTGTCCGTGGCGGCAGGTACGGCCCTCGGCATTTGACGAAAAAGCGCCGGGGGCCGATTCACATAGCCTAATGCGTTCGGGCCCCGAGCCGGTCAAGCTGCACCCGCCGGATAGGGGCCGGGGCAATGGATCGGATCGAGCAGGCCTTTGTCGCGACCGCAATTACGGGCTTTCTCGTGATGATGGGCGCGCTCGTCTGGATGATGATGAGTTAAAGCATGATCCGGAAAGGTGCGCAGCGCTTTTCCGAAAAGATCATGCTCAAAAATAACCTGGAGCGCGATGACTAGTCTTCCTCATCTCATCGCGCTTTAAGGGGCCGGGAGGCTGTCTTGCGCGTTGCGCTGCCCTACGTCGCGGTTCTCCTGTGCCTGGCGGTCACAACCTGGCTCGCCTTCGCGCGGCTGTTCTGACTGCCAGGCCTTATCCAAGTCTTCAAGTCTTATCCAGGTCTTATCGTGCCCGGGCCTTGTTCGTCCCGGGGATCGGCGATCAGCGCCGCCAGCTTCCGCGCCATCGCCGCAAGATCGATCGGCTTTTCAATCAGCGGCACGTCGTGAAATTCCGGGCCGACGTTGATCCTTTCATATCCCGTGGTGAACACGAACGGCACCTTGCGCGCCCTTAGCTCGCGGGCGATCGGAAAGATCATCTCGTTGTGAATGTTCACGTCCAAAACCGCGGCATCCAGCGTGCTGCCGTCGCGCAGGATCTTGAAAGCGTCCTCGATGTGCCCGGCGGGACCTGCCACCTCGGCCCCCAGCGCCCGGAATGTCTCGCTGATGTCGTCGGCGAGAAAATACTCGTCCTCGACCACGAAAACCCTGCGCCCGGCGAGAGGCGCAGGCTGCCCGGATGATTTACGCAACATCGTTATGATGCCTCAGCCTCCGCTTCGCCCCGTAGGAACATAAAACGGGGCTCCGCCTTGGTTGCAAAACGACGCAATCGAAAACGGGTTCCATGAGCAACCGCGATATCATCGTGATCGGTGGCTCGGCGGGAGCGACCCAGCCGCTGAAGCAGATCCTGAGCCGCCTGCCGCCGGATCTGCCGGCATGGCCGGAGCCCTGAAGGCCGCGCGCCGCCCCAGCCGGCGAGATGCCACGCGGCTCCACCCCAGGGCTGAGAGGAGACGAAACATCAAGGAGGCTCTGTGACCTTGTTGTCTTTGAACTGTTAGGATCCCGCTGATTTCTGCTATTTGCAGGCACCGGGCACCCGTTGGTGCCGGCCAGTGAGAGAGCTACCCGGTCCATGACTGAAGTCGGCGAGCAAGCAGCCGAGGGAGAGCGCCAGACCAAGTCCCCACTTGTCATCGGCGTTGGCGCCTCACCGACCGCGCTGGACAGCATCGAGCGTTTCTTCGCCAAGCTGACCCTGGGCGCCGACCAGGCGATCGTGCTGGCGCTTCAGCACCACGAAGGGTTCGACGAGGCTCGGCTGCGCCAGATCGTGCAAAGCTCAAGCGGCGGCAGGCTGTCCGATCCCGGCCATGGCCATCCGATCGAAGGCGGCACGATCTATCTGTGCCCGCCTGGCACGATCACCACGATCCAGGGCGGGCGTTTCGCGATCCGCAAGGCCGAGCAGGCGCCCGGCGAGCGCGCCACGATCGACAGCTTCCTGGTGTCGCTGGCGGAGGAGCGCGCCGAGAAGTCCATCGGTGTGATCTTGTCCGGCACCGGCGGCGACGGCACGCTGGGCACGGCCACGCTCAAGGACCACGGCGGCCTTGCCATCGCCGAGAAGGTCGCGAGCGAGACATCGGGCCCTTTCAATGCCAACACGCCGGCGGCGATCGCGGACTACGTGCTGCCGCCGGAAGACATTCCCGAGCACATCCAGGTCTATGCCCGCCATTTGCGCCGCCTGGAGGAGAAGCGGGGGTTCGACGAGGTGCCCGCGGCCGCTGCGACCTCGCTGTTCAAGGACGGATCGGCCCCATCGGCCGCGGACGGCAACAGCAAGCCCAACACCGTCATTCGCACCGAGCATGTCGAGCGCCTCGAAAGCGAGCTGCGCGCGACGCGTGAGCGGCTCCAGGCCACCATCGAGGAGCTCGAAAGCACGAACGAGGAGCTGAAATCCTCGAACGAGGAATACCAATCGCTCAACGAAGAGCTTCAGTCCGCCAACGAGGAGCTCGAGACGTCACGCGAAGAGCTGCAATCGGTCAACGAAGAGCTGACGACCGTCAACGGCGAGCTGGCGCACCGCGTCCGGCAATTGACCCGCGCCAGCAGCGACCTCAAGAATTTCCTGGAGAGCACCCAGATCGCGACCGTGTTCCTCGATAACGATCTGCGGGTGATGACCTTCACGCCCGCGATCACGCAGGTCTTGCACCTGGTGGAGACCGATGCGGGCCGTCCCATCTCTCACATCAAGGCGCGCGTTCCGATCGAGGAGCTCTATGACGATGTCCGCCGCGTGCTGCGCACCCTGGCAAGCGCCGAGCGCGAGCTGACCGCGCCTGACGACGGCAAGAGATATATCGCGCGGGTCTTGCCCTACCGCAGCGTCGACGATTTCATCGCGGGCGTCGTCATCACCTTCATCGACGTCACGGCGATGACCCGCGCCGAGGAGCGGCAGCGCCTGCTTCTGGCCGAGCTTCAGCATCGGGTTCGCAATACGCTCGGCGTGGTCCGCTCGATCGCCCGCCGCTCGGCGGAGACGAGCTCCACGGTGGAGGAATATGCTTCGCATCTCGACGGCCGGCTGAATGCTTTCGCCCGGACCCAGGCGCTGGTCACCCGCGATCCCGATGGCGGCGTCGACCTCGAATATCTCGTGGTCGAGGAATTGCTGGCCTATGATGCGCGCGAAGGCGAGCAGATGCGGGTGTCCGGCCCGAAGGTGCGCTTCCAGCCCAAGGCCGCCGAAACGTTCGCTCTTGCCATTCACGAACTTGCGACCAACGCGCTGAAATACGGTGCGCTGAGCCAGCCGTCGGGCCGCATCGAGGTTTCCTGGCGCATTGACGAAAGCACGGCGCCGGCACAATTGATGTTCGAATGGCGGGAGCGTGGAGGGCCTGAGGTGCCGCCGCCACCGCGAAAGGGTTTCGGCACCGAACTTCTCGAGCGTACGCTGGCGTTCGAGTTGAAGGGCCAGACCAAGTTGGCCTTCAATTCGGGGGGGCTGCAATGCACGATCGCGATTCCATTGAGCAAGGGCTCCTTCCACACCCCTTCTGCGGCTGACTGATGCCCTTATCGACCGCCGATCGCAGCCTGTTGGAACCGGCGATTCGCCGGTTGAACGCGCTGAGACCGCTGTCGCCGGAAGCGCGCGCCTCGCTTGAATATGCGATGCTCGAGGGCTTGCAGCGCGCCGGAGCCGGCGAGGACCTGATCTCCGAGGGCGATCCTGTCGACAGCGTTCGCATCGTGCTGTCGGGCTGGCTCTGCCGCTACAAGGCGCTCGAGGACGGCCGGCGCCAGATCGTCAACTTCATCTTTCCCGGCGAGAGCTGCGACGCTCATGCGTTCCTGCTCTCGACCATGGACCATTCCATCGCGACGTTGACCCCGGTCGTCTACGCCGAGATCAAGCGCGCGCGCTTCGACAGCCTGCTGGCCGCCGACCGTTCGCTTGCCGAAGCATTCTTGTGCGAGATGCTCGTCAACAACGCGATCCAGCGCGAATGGGTCATCAATCTCGGCCGTCGCGCCGCGCTCGAGCGCGTCGCGCACCTGTTCTGCGAAATCTTCGAGCGGCTTCGCCCCGTCGGAATGGCGGAGGGCAACAGCTGCGCGATGCCGGTGACGCAGACGGATCTGGCGGACGCCACCGGCCTGTCGGTGGTCCATCTCAATCGCACGCTGCAGGAGTTGCGCGCCTCAGGGCTGATCGTTCTGCGCGACCGTACGCTGGTGATCAGGGATATCGACGCGCTCAAGAGCACGGCCCTGTTCTCGCCGAGCTATCTGCAACTCTATCGGGGCGGCCGAGAGCACGGATGATGGCGCTGATCGGCGGGGAGCGGGCGCCGACGCAGCCGGATTCTCCGTAAGGAAGGAAGTGCGGCTGGCCCGCTCTGAACTGGAACGGCAATTCGCCCAGTCGACGCTCAAGATATAGGGCCTCATCGCGCTCATTTTCAGCCGGTGGCTCAATTTGAGTAACTTGCTTAAATGCGCGCTTCTGCTGGCATGTCAGTATGGCGCCATGCCTGACGCCCTGATATCTCGCGCAGCTCGCGCGATCGATGACAGCCGCACGCTGCGGGAGCAGCGTCGGTTGCTCATGGAGCGTCACGATCAAATCCTCGCCGATCTGCGTTTGGCTGTCATGGAAAGCGCCATGGTCCGCACGGAGATCAGGGCTCACCGCGACAATCAGGACAATTAGCTCTCGGCAGCAGCGTGAGACGGCGGCTTTTTCGCGGAACGCAGGCAACCGCTCCGCTTCGGGAACGTTGTCGGTTCGCCGCGCCGAACCGGCGTGGCGTGACCGAACCGAGAACGCAACGGCGCGCTCCGACGAACAGGGAGGACGTTCATGTTGACGCGGCGCAAATCCAGGCACACGGATCCGCTCGAGGCGCGGTTGGCTGCTGAGGCTGAGCGGCTGCGCGAAGAAGCAGGTTCGCTTCCGCCAGGGGCGGCCCGCGACGAGATGTTGCGCAAGGCACGTCAGGCCGAGACCGGTTCTCAGATGAGCGAATGGCTGCGCTCACCCGGCCTGCAGCCGCCGGACTGAATGACGTCGAGTGTTGCGGCGCGGAAAAGCCGTAGCACGCGCGGGGGTGTGAGGTGCACGCGCCGGGAACGGGTTAGATGTCGGCGCGTACCGATGCGCTGATGTCGTGGGCAGAAACCGGAAAAATGAGCGCCACGTCCATCGTTCCCCGTTGTGTCCGGTTGTCACCCGGCGGTGCCTGTCGTCAACGCCGCTTCGCCGCCTTGGTTCGGCGGTTGTAGGGCGAGCGGTTGGCGGGCCGCAGCGAGATTCCTTCGCGCTGCGCCTTGCTGCGGATGGCCGCGACCGGGCGCTGAAGCTTGATGCTCATCACGCCGGTGGGCGTGTTGCCTTTCGCAAGCTGCTTCAACTTGCTCACGTCCGCGGGCGTCCAGGGCTGCCGCGTGCGTCGCTTGTACGCGGGATTGGCCTTGCGCGGTCCCTTGCGGCCGATCGGTGAGCCCGGCCGCTTCCATGCTGCTTTCGCCATGATGATCCTCCTTCAAGGTCATCCTTGAACATACGAATCAGCATTTCGGTTCCGGCGCAGTGCAAAGCAGCGGTCATAAGCGGGGCGTTCCGCAAAATCACGCAGCGTTAACTTATTGAAATGCTGGAACCGGCTCTCGCGGCGGAAGCTGCGAGGCCGATTTCCTCCATCCGAAATCCGCTGTGAAAGTCCGATGAGCGTCAAACGTAACCGCAGGAAACAGACCCAATCGCTTCAGGAGCGGTTGGCAGCCTTCGCCGAAAGCGCCCGCGAGCGCGCACGCAGCCTGCCACCGGGCAGGGAGCGCGAGATGCTGCTGCAACGCGCCAAGCAGAACGAGATCACCTCGAACCTGACGGACTGGCTGAGCGCACCGGTCTTCCCGAGACGAGGAGCATCCTAGTGGGGAGCCTCAAGCATTACCGCGCCTTCCAGATCGATCCGGACGGGCGGGTGTTCGGATGCGTCAACCTGGTCTGCGACGACGACGAGCAGGCCAAGCGGGAGGCCGCCGCGCTCGTGCTGGTGCATCGCATCGAGCTGTGGCGGCTGGACCGGCGCATCGCGAAGTTCGATGCGCCACCGGATGTGGTTCGTCAGTAGCGTTTCGGGAACCGCGCGCTGCGCGCCGGGTTGGTCGGACAGCCGACTTTGCCGGAGCACGCATGAGGGACGCCGAAATTCGCAAGGGGATGCCGCCCGTCAAGCTGTCGCGCGATGAGTTCGAGCGGCGTTACACGGGGCAGTTCGTCGATCCCGCCTTTGCGCCGCTCGGGCGCGAGCTCGATGCCATCACCGCTGCGGCCTGGGACGCCTACAGCCATTCGCGCAAGGCGCCGCTGACGCGGAAGGCGGGCCCGGGCTTTGCCGATCCCGACTATGACATCGCCGTCGACTGGCTCGATGCGCGCGCGAGAATCCTGGAAGCGCAGCGACGGCACGACGATGCGGACGAGACGCCGCGCATCCTCCTCATCAACGGCTCGGCCCGCAGCGAGCACACCTGTCCCGGCGAGATGTCCAAGACCTGGCGGCTGGTCAAGCTGGCCGAGCCTGTTTTCACCGAGATGGGGTTTGCCGTCGACATCCTCGATCTGTCACGCCTCGCCTCGGAGTTTGGCAAGACGATTCATCCCTGCAAATCCTGCGTCGGCACCGCGATGCCGCTCTGCCACTGGCCGTGCAGCTGCTATCCGAACTATGCGCTGGGGCAGACCCACGACTGGATGAACGAGATCTATCCGCTGTGGGTCGCCGCTCACGGCATCCTGATCGTGACGCCGGTGAACTGGTATCACGTGCCATCAGGCCTCAAGGCGATGATGGACCGCATGGTCTGCGCCGACGGCGGCAATCCCGATCCGACCTCGACGCATGGCAAGAAGGCCGATGAGGCCAAGGCGATGGAGCTGAAGGGCTGGCCGTATCCGCGCCATCTCGCCGGCCGTCATTTCGGCGTCGTCGTTCACGGCGATGCCGTCGGTGCCGAGGGCGTGCGCCGCGCTCTGTCGGACTGGCTGACCGACATGCAGCTGATTTCGGCGGGCCGCTTCGCCGAGCTCGACGGCTATGTTGGCTACATGGAGCCATACGCCACCTCGCATCGCGAACTCGATGAAGACGGAGAATTCCAGCAGGAGGTGCGCAACGCGGCGCATGCGCTCGGCAACGCCGTGCGGCTGGCAAGGAGCGGGCGCCTTCAGGAGCCCGGCGACGGTCTTGCGGATCCGAATCCCAAATGAAGCCGGCGCAGTTCGATTGCCTGATCGTCGGCGGCGGCCCCGCCGGATTGATGGCCGCGATCTATCTGGCCCGCTTCCGCCGCAACGTCTGCGTCGTCGACGCCGGCGCGAGCCGGGCCGCGCTGATCCCGCGCAGCCACAACGTTCCCGGCTTCGTCCACGGGCTGTCAGGCGCGGATCTGATTGCCCGCATGTCGGCGCAGCTGGACGAGCTCGCGGTCACGCGCGCGGAGGCCGAGGTCACCGCGTTGCGGCGGCACCATCATGGTTTTGAGGCGAGCTGGAACGGCGATGCGCACGCCGCCGCCACCGTCATTCTCGCCAGCGGCATCGTCGACACCCATCCGCCGTTCCGGGAGTGGCGTGCTGCGGTCGCGGACGGGGTGCTACGCTATTGTCCGGTCTGCGATGCCTTCGAGGCGACCGGCGGCCGCATCGGAATCGTCGGCCCGCTTCAGCGTGCCGCCGGCAAGGCGCTGTTCCTGCGCGGCTATTCACGTGACGTGACGCTGCTCGCGATCGGACCGGATGACGACCAGAGCGCAACCTCGGAGCTGCTGGATGCCGGCGTCGAGCTCGTGTTCGCGCCCGACCTGCATTTGCAGCGCGCGGGCGGGGGCGTCGCGGCTGTCCTCGCCGACGGCCGGACGCTGCAATTCGACACGGTCTATCCTGCGATGGGGGCCGAGGTGCGTTCGCAGCTCGCGGTGGCGCTGGGCGCCGAACACACGCCCGACCGCTATCTGAAGGTCGACGACCATCAGCGCACCTCGGTCCGCGGGCTGTACGGCATCGGCGACGTCGTCACCGATCTGCACCAGATCTCGGTCGCGTTCGGCCACGCCGCGGTCGCCGCCTGCAACATCCATCATAGCCTGCCGCGGCGGCTTGCGTGAGGGAACGAAGGGCGCGGCTTTGCCTTGAGTGAGAGGAACGCGCGCGAAGGACGAGAGCCCATGCTGGAAGAGAAGCTCAAGGACGCCATCATCGGCGAGCTGCAACGGCAGGCCGCCAACCGGCCGCAAGCGCTGAAGATCGCGGGCGCCCAGGATGCGAAAGGCTCGGAAGAGCTCACCGTCGACGGCAAGATCGATCTCGGCGCGCTGGTCATGGCGATCGCGGGATCGGTTGCGGGCGGGCCTTAGCCTTAAACCGTCGCTTCAGCCGTATTCCTCGCCGATGCCGTATTCCCGGTAGATCTTCAGCGGATCGAGGTCGGGAAACAGGCGGCATTTGGCCTGGGCCAGGTGCAGGCTCACCTCCGCCGGCTCCTTGCCGTTCGAGAGCATCTTGCGGATATCGTCCATATGCGCGTTCGGCTGGTGCTTCGGTTCGAGCTGCTCCAGCGCGACCAGGGCGGTCGCGAGGGCCTCGGTCAGAACCCAGTCGTCGTGGCCGGTGATTCCCTTCTTCGGCATCGGCAGACCCCGGATGTGGCGACTGGACCCAGTCTATCGCGACTTCCGCCAAATCGCCATCGAGCCGTTGCGGTATCATGCGGGGCAGCGCCACCGGGCCATGCTCCGGCTTGCCTTATGTCCGCGTCAGGCTAAAAGGCGGCGGGGTGCGGGGCGGCAGTATCTTTGTTGAAACGAACTTGGCGTAGACGGGCCGCTAAGCATCCAGGCCGGCCGTTCCGGTCCGGGTCCCCGATCCCGAATTTGCAGCACGATTTGGTTGCACTCCTCAAGGTTCGAGCCAGCATGGGCATTCTCAGCTTCGTCTACCGCTTCCTGACCAATTTTGCCTTCATGGCGGTGGTCTATTTCAGCCTGAACTTCATGGAGAAATATCCGAACCGGGCGACACTGGCGATCCTGGTGCTGGTTTACGCCGCCATGCGCGCGGCCTCGACGCTGCGCGCGTTCTACTTCTTCCAGAAGATCGAGAGACTGGAGGCCGAGACGCGGCGCCTTCAAGGCCCGATCAATGACGGCTCCGGAGGAACGAACACGCGCAAGCAGGTCATCACCGACGTTGCCCGGCTGCGGCGCGACGGCGAGCTCAAGTCCTACATGGACCTGTTCTTCCTGGCGCTGATCGTGCTGCTCTGCGTCGCCGCCATCCTGCGGCCGTAAAGCTCAAGCGCGTTTCTTCAGGCTGGCGACGCGGGTCGGGCGCGGCGGAGCGCTCTTGATCTGCGCGGCATGGTTCGGTGCGGCCGGTGCCGCATGCGCGGTGTGCCGAGCCTGGGGCTTGGCGGTCTTGCCCTTTGCGACCTTGCCCCTGGCCGCATGCGGCGTCTCGGCCGCCATGGCCAGCCGCGTCGCGGCACGCCGCGACAATGTCGTCGACAGAAGCACCTCGACCGAGCCTTCCGGGATCGCAAAGAGAGCGCGGCCGGGCACGGGCAGGGTGGATGCGATATCCATCTGCCCCCTGGTCCGGCGCGGCAGCAGCGGCTGATGCTCGGTCCTTGCGTTGAGGTCGGCGAGCGAGGGCGCCGGCAGCGTCCGGCTCTCGGCGAACACGAAGTGCGGCACAGCCGGCCAGCGCGCGATCGGCACCGTTTCGGTCGGCGGATGCAGCAGCCACTCCACTGGATTGGTCGGCGTTGCGGGCCGGTCGGCGGTCGCCGGCACCACATGCACGATGCGATAGCCGCGCGCCTTGAGGTCGCGGATGATCTTCGGCAGTGCCGCCACGGTGCGGGCCTGGATGTCGTGCAGCAGCAGGATGCCCTTGCCCTTGGCTTCCAGTCGCTGGATCGCGAGCTGATAGACGCGGTCGGACGACACATGGCGCCAGTCGTCGGCCGGGAAGTCGGCGCTCCAGATCTGGATGCCGCGCGAGATCAGGTAATTCTCGACGCCTTCGGCGCGCATCAGGCCGGGGATGCGGAAGAACGGGGCGAGCTGCGCCGGGTCCGTCATCGCGGCCGAGGTCCACTCGATGCCGCCGTTGATCTCGGGCTCGAACTTCTCGTTCGGCATCCGGTCGAACGTCAGCGGATGGCTCATGCTGTGGGTGCCGACGGTGTGGCCCGCCGCCACCAGCTTGCGCACACCTTCGGGGTTCGCCTTGGCCTGCTGACCGACGATGAAGAAGGTCGCCTTGATGCACTCGTCGGCCAGGATCTTGAGCACCTGGTAGGAATATTTCGGCAGCGGACCGTCGTCGAAGGTGAGGACGACTTCATGGTCCTTCAGCGGCAGCGTCTCGCGGTACTGCATGGTGCCGATGCGCGGATGTTCGCGCGGATCGACCACGAGGGTGCGGGAGGTCCCGAGCGCGTCCGGATGGCCCGGACAGTCGGCTGCAAGCGCCGGCGATCCGACGGCCGAACACCCAAGGAAACCACCGAGGCAAAGGACGATCCACGATCGCGTCCGCACCACAACGCTACTTCCGATCATGAACCCCGTCTGCCCTCATGCGCGATGGCCGCCATAGTAGGTCGGAGACAGCAGGAAACGGTTCAGGCGCGAAGAACCATTCCCATGGCAAAGTCTCCATCCATTTGCAGGGCGTAGCATGAACAGAGTGTTAATAGGACCCAAATCGCCCCATTTTGCGCCGGCGTGACATTCCGGCATCAGCGCGCATCGACGCTCTTCTGTGACGTGCCCGCCGGGACGACGTGGACCACCCGATAGCCGTTCTCCTTCAGATACCGCAGAAAGGCCGGCATCATTGCGGCCGTCCGCACCTTGTTGTCGTGGAAGAGGATGATGCCCTTGCCGCTCGCCGCCAGGCGGTCGGTGACGAGTTTCAATTCCTGCTCCGGCGTGATCTCCTCCCAGTCGCTGGCCCATAGATCAGCCCCGAACACGACGATGCCGCGCGACTGGAGCAGGTCGAGCTGTGCCTGCGTCGACTCGAAATAGGGAAAGCGGAAGAACGGCGTCGAGGGTGTCGTGGTCGAGGTGCCGTGCAGCGCCATCTCGTCGGCCGCGATGCCGCGGTCGATATCGGCCTTCGACTTGTCGAACGGGATATGCGCCATGAATGGATGCGACCAGCTGTGGTGGCCGACGGTATGGCCCTCGCGGGCGATGCGTTTGACCATGTCGGGATGCTCGGCGGCGTGCTGGCCGATCAGGAAGAAGGTCGCGCGCACGCATTCGTGCGCCAGCGCCGCCAGCACCTTCGAGGTCGTCGGCGGGTTCGGTCCGTCGTCGAAGGTCAGCACGACCTCGCGATCGGCCAGCTGCAGCGTCTGCGGAAAACTCTTCAGGCCCACGCGCGGCGTGGTCCTGGCATCAACGCTCAGCACGCGGGAGGTGCCGAGCGCGTCCTTGCGCGGGCACTCGGCGGCATCCGCCGCGGCGACGCCGGCGAGCGCCGCAACGGCCGCGCCCAGCGACATCGAAGTCCACCTCAGTCGAAGCATCTTTGTCATTGCGCTCGGAGTTGCCTTGTGGGTATTGCCTGAACCATCAGCTCAGACCACTGGTTCCAACCTGTCAACCGGCGAGGCGCGCCATGGATGAAAATATGGACGTTGCCCCGCCCGCTGCCGATTCGGTACTCGACCACGTGCCGATGCGCAATGAAGACGGCGATATCAGGCACGAATTCGTCGAAGAAATTGCCCGGGCGATCGAGGCCGGCGACAGCGCATCGCTGCGCGCCTGCGTCGCCGAGTTGCACGAGGCCGATCTCGGCGATCTGATCGGCGCTCTGGAGCCCGACGACCGTGTCCGCCTGGTCGAGCTCACCGGGCGCGACTTCGACTTCTCCGCGCTGAACGAGGTCGACGAGGCCGTCCGCGAGGAGATCCTGGACGAGCTGCCGCCGGAGACGGTTGCCGAGGGCGTCCGCGAGCTCGAATCCGACGACGCGGTCGAGCTTCTGGAAACCCTCGATGCCGAGGAACAGGAGGAGATCCTCGAGAAGCTGCCGCTCAAGGAGCGCGTCGCGCTCGAGCGCAGCCTGCTGTATCCGGAGAATTCCGCCGGTCGCCGCATGCAGACCGAGTTCATCGCGGTGCCCCAGGATTTCACCGTGGGCCAGGCGATCGACTACATGCGCGAGACGCCGGATCTGCCCGACCGCTTCTACGAGATCTATGTCGTCGACAAGGACCAGCACTGGCAGGGCGCGGTGCCGCTCGACGTGCTGTTGCGCGCGCGCCGGCCGGTGGCGCTGACCGAACTGACCGACGAGGACCGCCGCCGCGTCTCCGTCCTGGAGGACCAGGAAGAGGTGGCGCGCATGTTCGGCAAGTACAATCTCGTCGCCGCGCCCGTGCTCGACACCCAGGACCGCCTGGTCGGCGTCATCACCGTCGACGACGTCGTCGACGTCATCGAGGAGGAGGCGGACGAGGACCTCAAGGCGCTGGGCGGCGTCACCAGCGACGAAGAGCTGTCGGACACCTTCCTGACCATCGCGCGCGGCCGCTTCAACTGGCTGCTGGTCAATCTCGCCACCGCCTTCCTCGCATCCTCCGTGCTCGGCCTGTTCGAGGGGCAGCTCGAGAAGATGGTCGCGCTCGCCGTGCTGGCGCCGATCGTGGCGAGCCAGGGCGGCAATGCCGCGACCCAGACCATGACGGTGGCGGTGCGGGCGCTGGCGACGCGCGAGCTCGGCGCCTCCAATGCCTGGCGGGTGGTGATGCGCGAGGCCCTGGTCGGCCTCGTCAACGGGCTCGCCTTCGCGGTGATCACGGGGATTGCGGCGGTGGCCTGGTTCAAGATTCCGGGCCTTGGCATCGTCATCGGCCTCGCGATCATCTGCAACCTCGTCGCCGGCGCGCTCGGCGGCATCCTGATCCCGATGGCGCTCGAACGTGTCAGGGTCGATCCGGCGGTGGCGTCGGGAACGTTCGTCACCACCGTCACCGACGTCGTCGGCTTCTTCTCCTTCCTCGGCATTGCGACGCTGTGGTTCGGGTTGAGGTAGGTCTCACCCGCCGTCATTCCGGGGCGCGCCACTTGGCGCGAGCCCGGAATCCATTTGTCGACATTCTCCGGTGCACGATGGATTCTCAGGTGCGCAATTGCGCACCATAGCTCGCGCTTCGGGCGCCCCGGAATGACAGCAACCCATCTTTAATCCGAACTTAAGCGACCTGCCGCATCATCGCCCGCGCTTGGGGGACTGGACATGCGGTTGCGGCTGAAGGCGGACGGACGGGTCGTTGAGTTGCGGGACGGACAGGAATTTCCAGTCCAGCCGTCTGCGGTCGAGCCCACGGCCCCAGTCGCGCCTGGCGACACCTCTTCGCTCGCGGTGCGCGATTTGCGCCGCCGCGCCTGCCTGACCCAGATGGAGTTCGCCGCCAAGCTCGGCGTTCCCGTCGAGACCATCCGCAACTGGGAGCAGGGCAAGCGGGCTCCGCGGGGGCCGGCCCGCGCGCTGCTCGCGGTGATTGCGCACGCCCCCGAAACGGTGTTCCAGGCGCTTGCGAAAGCCTGACGTGGCGGCGTGACGGGCCGACCAGCCCTGACGCAACCTCCCGTTAGTCTTGCGCCAAATATCCCGTCGAACTGCCACAGCTTCCGTTGGCAGTGTCCAGGGCCGGGTCCATAATGCCGTCTGATGGCGTTTGGGGCTGCCGCAACGGAAGGAGTCCTCATGCTGTTCGTCGAGGCCAATGGCGCAAAGATCCCGGCAATCGGGCTCGGGACCTGGGAGCTGAGCGGAAGGCTTGCCGCGCGCGTGGTCGAGCAGGCGCTGCGGTTCGGCTATCGCCACATCGACACCGCGCAGGTCTATGACAACGAACGGGAGGTCGGCGACGGCTTGCGCGCCTCGGGCGTGCGGCGCGACGACGTCTTCCTCACCACCAAGGTCTGGACCAACCATTTCGCGCCTCACGATCTCGAGCGCTCGGTCAAGGAGAGCCTGGCGCGCTTGCGGCTTCCCTCCGTCGATCTGTTGCTGCTGCACTGGCCCAATTCGCACGTGCCGCTGGCGGAGACGCTTGGCGCGCTGTCGCATGCGAAGACGATGGGCCTGACCCGCCACATCGGCGTCTCCAATTTCACGGTGGCGCTGATCGAGCAGGCGGTGGCGGCCTCGCCGGAGCCGCTCGTCTGCAACCAGGTCGAATACCATCCCTATCTCGACCAGGCGAAGGTGAGGGCGGCCTGCGACCAGCATGGCCTTGCCCTCGTCGCCTACAGCCCGATCGCCAAGGGGCGCATCAAGACCGACCAGGCGCTGGCCGAGATCGGGCGCGCCCATCACAAGACACCGGCGCAGGTCTGCCTGCGCTGGCTGGTGCAACAGAATGTTGCTGCGATCCCGCGCACCTCGCGCATCGAGCGCCTGTCCGAAAACATCGAGATCTTCGATTTCGAGCTGTCGGACGACGAGATGAGCCGGATCGCCGCGCTCGCCAATCCGAAGGGCCGCCTGACCGACTTTGGCTTCGCCCCGAAATGGGATTGAGGGGAGACCGCGGTATGCTAACAGCAGGGCGGCAATCCAAGATCTGGCGATGGAACTGCGGACAATCATACGGACGGACGTTGCGGCGTCGGCGATCGCCCATCTGACGCTGGTGACGCTGATCATCCTGATCAGCGAAGTCCATCCGTTCCACGCTACGCCGCCCGAGACTGTCACGGTAGACATCGTCACGCCCGAGGAGGTGAAGCAGGAGGAGGCCAAAGCGGAGGAGAAGGTCAAGGAGGAGGTCAAAGACAAGACCCCGGAGCCGCTCCCCGATCTGAAGCTGCCGAAGCTGGATTTCACCGACAAGGACAAGGCGCCCGCGGCGTCGAAGCCTGCGACCCCGCAGCCGGCCGCGCCAACGCCCGAACCGCAACGGCCGGCGCAACAGCAACAGCAACAGCCTTCGCCGAAGCCGCGCGAGGCCAACGCACAGCCGCAGGCCCCGGCGATGCCGCCGCCGCCCCAAACCCCGCCACAGCAACAGGCCGCGCCGCCGCCGGCCTATCAGGCCCCGCAGCCTGACGTCACCGTCAAGTACGGCGTCATGCTGGGGCTGCCGCCTGAATTGCCGCTGCCGCTGCCGAAAGGCGGCGCCAAGGACGATGGCGGCGATGCCACGGACTCGATCGCAGCCAAGCTGCCGGCCGAGATCATCGCCGCGCTTCGCAGCCATTTGCGCAGCTGTGCCAAATTGCCGGCCGGACTTGCACCCACCGACAATGTTCACATCAAGCTGCGCGCGGTGTTCGCGACCGACGGCACGCTGGCGCGCGAGCCGGTCCTGCTCGAAGCCCCGCCGTCGACGAAAGGGGTCGCCCTCGTGAAATCCGCAACGAGCGCGCTTCAGAACTGTCAACCTTACAAGATGCTGCCCGCGGATTTGTACGAGGAATGGAAGGTGCTCGACCTGCCGTTCAGCCCGCGGGATTTGGGGAGCTAGCCCGCAGCGCGTAGCCCGGGTGAGCGCAGCGATACCTGGGAAGATGCCCTGTGTCGGCCACTGTCAATCCCTTCACCCGAAAATATTCCACTTTACCGAAATTCGGAAATGGCGTATGTGTCGGCCATCCCGGCTCACTCAAGAGGGGCGATCTTGCGGTCGTCAATTTCGCGAGCCGGGCTTGCGGTGGACGCGGCAGCGTCGGCACGAGATGGTGCGGGCAGGGCGGGTAGTCCCTGTGAGCCCGAGACCCGCGTGCAGACGAACGGCGCTGTTAGGTTTCGTCTCGCCTGTAAGTTTCCGGCTCCGTCGACAGGGCTGGAAAGACTGCGGCGACATGGCGGGCCGTGCGTACGGCAAAACCGTGTGGTCCTGGCCGTCGTTGCTACGGTCAAGCTGTCCGCGAAGATGCGAGCGAGCCCAACCGGGCAGACTGCATCATCCAATTCGCGGGGGCGAGGGAGGCCAGAAGGAAAGTTCGGCTCCCGGGAGAGCACGGCATAAGCCGTCAGACCACCGCGCAGGGAAGGCCGAGTGATTGGCCACACCTGTATGCTGCTGTGCGGTTCTTCCTGCGTGTGCATTTCGCGCAGCGGACCGCGGGTGCGAGCTGGCACCCGGCCTTCCCTGCGCCCTCTTGGCTTTGAGAGGGTAGCGAGACGTAAGCAAAGCTCGGGCGAACTCAGCCGCGAGAGCGAGAACGTATGCCCGTCGCCACACACGCGGTGTCATCGCCCGGCTTGACCGGGCGATCCAGTATTCCAGAGACGCTCGCGATTGCACCGAGAAGCCGCGGCGTGCTGGATTCCCCGCCTTCGCGGGGAATGACAGCGTCCCTTGGAGAACAGGCTGCCGCCTCACACGCAGCCTCTCGCAATGACGCCGTTGCGAGAGGGTGCGCCACTCGGCTCTCGTGCCCCGGACGCAGCGCAGCGCCTCTTTGGCGGTGCGCTGCAGAGCCGGGGCCCATCCAGCGAGTGCCGCGGCCTTCCGGGGCCCGGCTCCGCGCCGCAACGCCGAGGACGTGGCAGCTTGTCCGGGACACCAGCGCCTCAATGACCGCGCTTCATCCCCTGATCAGCGTCCACCTCCGCGGCCATCGCCATCCAGGCGCTGGATGCGAACTGCCGGCGCCAGGTCACGACCACAACGGCGGCGGTGGTGACGAACAGCACCCATGGGCTGACGAACCAGCCGAGATAGCCGAGCGCGAAGAAGAAGGCGCGCTGGCCGCGGTTGAAATGGCGGCCGGCGGATTCGAACAGGCGCGAGGTGCGGATGACATGGGCTTCGGCCGCTGGCGTGTCGCGCTGGTCCGCCGCCGGCATGCCGCCGAACAGGATCGCGACATAGTTGAACAGGCGATAGGCCCAGGCGAATTTGAAGAAGGCATAGACGCAGATCAGCACGAGGCCGACGCATTTCAGCTCCCACATCGCCGGCGAGGTGCTGAGATCGACCGGCAGCTTGCTCAGAATCGTAATGGCGTCGTTGGTGGCGTGCAGCAGCGCCAGCGCGCCGCCGAGCGCGAACAGGCTGGTGGAGGCGAAGAAGGCGGTGCCGTTCTGCAGCGAGGCCATGATCTGCATGTCGACCATGCGGGTGTCGCGGTCGAGCATTCGGCGGACCCAGACCTCGCGATAGCGGTTCATGCGCGCCGACAGGCTGTCCCGGCC
This sequence comes from Bradyrhizobium frederickii, assembly GCF_004570865.1. Classification (GTDB taxonomy): domain Bacteria; phylum Pseudomonadota; class Alphaproteobacteria; order Rhizobiales; family Xanthobacteraceae; genus Bradyrhizobium; species Bradyrhizobium frederickii. Next base: position 117,595 of record NZ_SPQS01000006.1, on the reverse strand, counting down.
GTAGGCCGAATGCTCCAGCGTCAGGGCATAGACCAGCCATTCGATGACGAAGAAGCCGACGGCGGCGATGTCGACCCAGTGCCTGCTCATGTCTGTCTCCTGGCGCGGACGGCAACGATTGCCACGCGTGAACCGGCGCGGCAACGATTGATTGGCGGCAGGTGATGGCGTTAAAAGCGGCTCGCTCGAGGACGTCTCTGGAAGGACTGATGACATGGCTGCGCTGAAACTCGCCATCGGCAACAAGAACTACTCGTCATGGTCGATGCGGCCCTGGCTCGCGCTCCGCGCCAACGACATTCCGTTCGTGGAGACGCTCATTCCGCTCTACACCGACAATCCCGCGGACAAGGAGCAGATCCTGTCCTTCAGCCGCGCCGGCAAGGTGCCGGTGCTGGTCGACGGCGACGTCACGGTGTGGGATTCGCTCGCCATCATCGAATACATCGCCGAGCGCTATCCGGAAGTGAAGCTGTGGCCCGACGACGTCGCCGCGCGCGCGCATGCCCGATCGGTGTGCGCCGAGATGCATTCCGGCTTCGTGGCGCTGCGCAACGAATGCGGCATGAACCTGCATCGGCCGATCCGCCCCGTGGCGCTGTCCGCGGAGGCCAAGGCCAACGTCGCCCGCATCGAGGAGATCTGGCGCGAGTGTCGCACGCGCTACGGGGCGGCGGGGCCGTTCCTGTTCGGCCGCTTCGGCGCGGCGGACGCGATGTACGCGCCGGTCGTGCACCGCCTGCGCACCTACGCGATCGAGGTTGCGCCGGATACCAAGGCCTACATGGAGACGATGATGGCGCTGCCGGCGTTCCAGGAATGGACCCGCGACGGGCTGGCCGAAACGCTCGTCATCGCCAAGTTCGAGGACGCCTGAGCACCGGGGGCTGCCCGAGGCCGCTGGCCGGTGGCGGCCGGCGGCGCATGGCCGGAAATTGACCGGGGTCCATGGCGTCAGGGCTGCGACAAGCTGTCCGAACGAGCGGCCCCCGCCGGTATCATCGGCCCGCCCGTTCCGGTCCTATCATTCTGAAAAGACTGCAAAATATAGGCGCTTGCCATGCGGGCATGGCGCTGGCCAAAACCACGGGTCGCGTGCTATAAAGCACATGGGTTTCCGGCCGGCCGTCGTAGTGGGACCATGGGCGAGGCAGGCGCTGTTTGGAGTGATGGAGAGGGTGTTGAAGCACAAATTTCCGATTGGAACGCGCGTATTGTTCACGGCCAGCAACGTCGCGCGCCCCGCCGCCAGCGGCGCGTATGAGATCATCCGTCTGCTGCCGACCGATGGCGACGATTGCCAATATCGGATCAAGAGCTCGACCGAAGCCTTCGAACGCGTCGCCAAGGAAAGCCAGCTCGCGCTGTCCTGAAGCCAGCTCGCGCTCCTGAAGGCTGACGCATCCCGCATTGCTGCCATCAGCGAATAGTGTCCTGCCGCCGTCAAAAGGCCCGCTTCACCTCCAAAAGGTGGGCCGGGGCAGTTGCCGATTAGCGGTGCTCGCTTGACCATTCGCTCTCTGCTCGCGTGAGGGACGTCGCGCATGAACTGGGCATGGGCCACTTCGCTCGACCAAATCTGGCGCTCACCGGCCTTTCCGATGTGGATGACGCTGGCCGCTGCGGGATTCTTCGGATTGATCCTGCTGATCACGTTGCTGCGCGCCGACAGATCGGTCGCCAACGGCGCCCTGACCGTGATCACGCTGCTCTCCATTGCGATCGCCGGAGCTGCCACCGTGCGCGTCTATGGCCCGTTGGGTTCGGACGCGCCGGCCGAGGCGCGCGCGCCTAGCGCGGTCGTCGCCAGCCTGCCGGCACTGTCCTGCCTTGACGATCTCGCCGGCGATGCGGTCGCCATCGGCTGCGAAAGGGCGCTGTTCGGCTCGCCGGATGCGGTGGCCGCGGCCGTGTCCTACACCGCGGCCCGGATCGACCGGCTGATGGCGCTCGGCGATGCCGCGACCGCCGACAAGAGCCTGACGGCGGACATCAAAGCGCTGCGCAAGGCGCTGGAGCGCGATCGCTACGGCCTGGCGGCGCAGGTGCTGGTCGTGCGCGACGGCTGTACCCAGTTCGACTGTGCCGCGTTCCGCTCGCTGACCGACCAGCAGCAGGTCGCTGCCAACATGGATTCCCATCTCTACGACGCGCTGGTCGCGCGCCATGCGCCGACCTGGAACGCGCCAACGACGGCGGCAGCGGCAGCGGCGCTGCCACCGAATGCAGCGCTCGCGGGTCTGCCGCCCTCGATGCCGACGGGCAAGCCGACCAATGCGGAGTTCCCGAGCGCCTCGTCGACGCCGCCGGTCAGCATCATGAATCCGGAGCCCGCGGCGACGACGCGGCAGGCGGCGCCGTCGGCAAACGCGGCGGCAGCGCCGGCCGCTTCGCGCGCGCCGGCAGCTGCCTCGGCACAGGCTTCAGCGCCTGCGGCGCCTGCTGCGAAGCGGCCACCGGCTCCGAAGGCTGCGCGGGCCACCGCAGCACCGGTTCCGCTCGCGCCCCCGCCGGCGACCGCGGCGGCTCCCGCGGCTGCGGATAACGAATAGTTCGGCATTCCAAATGCGGTGCTGCCCGGCTAATGCTGGGCCATGCCGCTACATCTGATCAAGCTCGCCGTCGGCTGCGACTCCGTCAAGGAATTGAAGGAGTGGGTCGCCGAACGGATGCAGACCGCCAAGAAGAAGGGTCTGCCGCAACGCCACATCCACATCACCCGCATGGTGCCCAAGCGCGACGCCGAGATCCTCGCCGGCGGGTCGCTCTATTGGGTGATCAAGGGCGAGATCGCCGCGCGGGAAAAGATCATCGGCATCGAGCCGTTCCGCGACAAGGACGGTATCGGGCGCTGCCGCATCGTGATGCAGCCGAAGGTGATCTCGGTGTCGCCGCGGCCGATGCGCCCGTTCCAGGGCTGGCGCTATCTCGCGGAGGATTCCGTGCCGCGCGATCTCGGCAGGTCCGCCGCCGGCTCGATCGCGGCGATGCCGGAGCCGATGCGGCGCGAATTGCGCGATCTGGGGCTGCTCTAAACCGCGATATTGTCGATCAGCCGGGTGCTGCCGAGCTTGGCCGCGACCAGGATCCGCAACGGGCCGTCCTGGCGCGAGGTGACCGGTGCCAGCGTCTCGGCATGGCGGATCACGAAATAGTCGAGCGCAAAGCCGGCCGCCGTGATCATCTCGGCGCCGCCGGCCATCGCCGGCGCGATCGCATCGCCGGCGCGGATGCGTCCGGCGCTCTCCTTCATGGCCCGGTAGAGGACAGTGGCGGTCTGCCGCTCCTCGGGCGACAGGTAGACGTTGCGCGAGGACATCGCGAGTCCGTCGCGCTCGCGCACGGTGCGCGAGCCGATCACCTTGACGCCGAGGTCGAGGTCGCGCGTCATCTGCGTCACCACCCGCAATTGCTGAAAGTCCTTTTCGCCGAAGATGGCGAAGTCCGGCCGGCACTGCGTGAACAGCTTGCCGACCACGGTGGCGACGCCGCCGAAGAAATGCGGGCGGAATCGATCCTCGAGGCCGGCGAGCGCCGGCCCCTCCGGCACGATGCGGGTGGCGAAGCCCTCCGGATACATCGCCTTGACGTCCGGATGCCAGACGATGTCGACGTCCTCGGCCGCGAGCTTGGCGATGTCGGCCTTCCAGGTGCGCGGATAGGCGCCGAAATCCTCGGTCGGGGCGAACTGTGTCGGGTTGACGAAGATCGAGACGACGACGCGGCTGGCGCGCCGCTTGGCGAGGCGGACGAGGGACACATGCCCGTCATGGAGGGCCCCCATGGTCGGGACCAGCGCGATCGTGGCCTTTCGCTTGCGAAGATTGTCGACGGCGCGGCGCAAGGTTGGGACCGTGCGGGCGATCAAGGGGCTTGATGACATCGGGACTCGGCAGGGTTGGGAATCGGCGCGGCGCGATCCGCGCCCGGGAGGACTAACCTTAACAAGCAGCGATCATGGACGCCATGCACCCGGATGCGGCACAGCATTCCGCGCAAGGCCGCGCACGACGTCGTGGGCTGGATCACAGACGAAGGAAGATTGGCGCCGCGATTCAAGATGAAGAACGGCGCAGTACGATTTGCAAGACCTGTCACGCATTTCACTTGACCGCAGGCGCGGCCAACTCGAAGATATTTCATCAGGGGTGTTGAGGATCGCCATGCTTGTGCAGGCTAGCCAAGGCCAATCCGGCTCGGCGCATGTGGTCGTGCTCGGCAACGAGAAGGGCGGCTCCGGCAAGTCGACCACCGCCCTGCACATCGCCGTTGCGCTCCTGAAGGCCGGCCAGCGCGTCGCCACCATCGACCTCGACTGCCGTCAGCAGAGCTTCACCCATTACATCAACAACCGCGCCGCCTGGGCGTGCCGCACCAAGCTGGACCTCGAACTGCCGGTGCATCGCTGCATCAAGCTCGGCGAGACCATGCAGATCGCCGAGAACGAGAATTCCGAGTTCCAGCAGTTCATGGAGGCGGTCTCGGTGGTCGAGAGCAGCTTCGACTTCATCTTGATCGATACGCCGGGCACCGACAGCTACCTGATGCGGCTTGCGCATTCGATGGCCGACACGCTGGTCACGCCGATCAACGACAGCTTCCTCGATTTCGACGTGCTCGGCACCGTCGATCCCGCGAGCTACGCGGTGACCGGCGAGAGCCATTACGCCGAGATGGTGCGCGACGTCCGGCGCAAGCGCCGCCAGCTCGACGGTTCGACCACCGACTGGATCGTCGTGCGCAACCGCCTGTCGATGCTCGGCTCGCGCAACAAGCAGCTGGTCGCAGAGGGGCTGAAGGATCTGTCGCTGCGGCTCGGCTTCCGCTACGTCGATGGCTTCGCCGAACGCGTCGTCTATCGCGAATTCTTCCCGCGCGGCCTGACCGCCCTCGACGAGATCGACGAGGCCACGCTCGGCATGCGGCCCAATCTCGGCCATCTCACCGCCCGGGAAGAGGTGACGAGCCTGCTGCGTCAGCTCAAGTTGCCGCTCGACGAGCGCGGCCGCCGCCGCGCCGCGAACCGGGCCGAGTGGTTCAACCAGGTCGACAAGCCGCTCGAAGTCCACGACATCCTCGGCGCCTGAGGCGGTATACTGCTACTTCCCATCGATCTGACCGCGCCGGGTTCCTCTGGAACCGCGACCGCGCTCGGCCGTTTTTATTCTACGTTCACCGTGAAATTGAACCCGACCGGGTCCGGTTGCGTCGGATGGTGAGCTGCATCCTGACGTAGCGGCTGGAAAACAGGGTGCTCAGAAAACGTGTGCGCCGCACAACGAAAGGGCTGCAGGTTCACAATATTTGGCCTTCCTGTCACGCGCCTGTGACATATATTAGCGAATAGGCGACGAGGGGACGGAGAGCCCCGGAGAACACGATTTTCAACAGGGATTCAGGCCACAAGCGCCTGAGGCTGAGGACGAAAATGAAGCGTGGAATTGCCGTTCTGGTTTCGGTCAGCGCCCTCTGCGGCATCGCCTATTTCACGGCGAGCAAGTGGGCGATCAAGCACGAGACCATCACCTTCTACGACGCCTCGCGCGACAACCGTCCGGTGCCCGTTCAAATCGCGGTGCGCCGCGACAAGGAAATGCAGGCCAATGCCGGCATGATCACGCTGCCGGTCGCGGTGATCAACCACGGCAATACCGTCAAGAACACCGAATACGGCTTCCTCGCCAACATCTTCGCTGCGCGCGGCTACATGGTCGTCAGCCCGCAGCACGATTTGCCGACCGATCCTCCGATGGTCACCAAGCCCGGCGAGCTCTATGTCGGCCGGCTGCCGCAGATCCTGCGCGGCGTTGCCAACATCCATCTCGCCATGCAGGAGCTGAAGAAGGTTCAGCCCAATGCCGACTACGCCAAGGTGACGATGGTCGGCCACTCCATGGGCGGCGACATCACGATGTATTTCGCCAAGCAATATCCGGACGAGGTCAAGAAGGTCGTCACGCTCGACAATCTGCGCGTGCCCTTCGTCACCGCCGGCAAGTTCAAGATCCTCTCGTTCCGCTCGCAGGATCCGCAGTTCAAGGCCGATGCGGGCGTGATCCCGACCGACGAGGAATGCGAGAAGGCGGGCATCCAGGTCGTGAAGACCGAATTCCAGCATAACGACATGCGCGACACTGGTCCGGATGTGGCCAAGAGCTCGATCCAGAGCATGCTCGACAGATTCCTGAGCGCGACCGATAGCGAGATCGCGCCGGTCGATACGCAATCGTCGCCGCCCAACGTCCTCGAGCCTGGTCCGGTCGCGTTGATGGCGCCTGCCAAGGGCTAATGCGTCAAGAGCTGACGCGCTTCGTCGTCCGTCTCATTCTCAAAGCCCCCGCCGGCTCCGTCCGCGGGGGCTTTGCACATTGACCAGGCCGTCCGCGCTGACCACATTAACCGCCCAGGTAAGGGTCAAGAGATGTCGGGCGAACCCATCAAGCCGCGCGGCGGCGATGCCGTCCCGGCGCAAGCGGCCGGCGCGGTGCCGCAGGCCGGAACGTCGACCGCGGACGACATCGCCGCTTTCGTCGCCAAGGCGCGAGCGCTGTCACCCCATGCGCCGGGCGCCAAGGGGCGGCTGATCTTCGCATTGGATGCGACGATGAGCCGGCAGCCCACCTGGGACATGGCCTGCGCGCTTCAGGCCGACATGTTTCGCGAGACCGCGGCGCTCGGCAGCCTCGATATCCGGCTCGTCTACTATCGCGGTCTGAACGAGTGCCGCGCCACGGGGTGGATCTCCGACAGCACCAGGCTTGCAGCTTTGATGAGCAAGATCGATTGCCGCGGCGGCGACACCCAGATCGGCAAGGTGCTGACGGAGGTGCGACGCGAAGCGATCGCATCGGGCGTGCGCGCCGTCGTCTTCGTCGGCGATGCCATGGAGGAGAAGGTCGACGAGCTCTGCGCCAAGGCCGGCGAGCTCGGCATGCTCAAGGTGCCCGTGTTCGTGTTTCAGGAAGGTCATGACGCGGTCGCCGAGCAGGCCTTTCGCGAGATCGCGCGCCTGACCGGCGGTGCCTGGTGCCGGTTCGATCCAGGCGCGGCCGCGCAGTTGCGCGAGCTGCTGCGGGCAGCCGCGGCCTATGCCGCCGGCGGTCGCGAGGCCTTGTTGAAATTGGCGACGTCCGCAAGCGGCGCGGCCAAGTTGATCAGTCAGATGAAATAGCGCTCAAGCCGCCCTGGCTCGTGGCGCGGCGTGTGCCATGCATTTTGCCGCGAGGGCGACTATATTCCCGCCATGACTCTGCTTGCCGGCGCTGTCGCCGTTATCACGCTTTACCTGCTGCTCCAGATGTTCCGCTCCGCCAACCCGGCGGTGCTGGCGCGCACTATCAGATTTGGCGGCGGCGTGCTGGCGCTGGCGGTCGCGGCATTCACGGGCCTGCGCGGCGAACTGGCGGTGGCGATTCCGCTGGGGATTTTCGGCGCCGGGCTATTGGGCTGGAGCCCGCTGGCAAACGCCGGCTTCGGCAATATCGGCGGGCTGTTCGGCGCCGGCGCCGCGCCCGCGCCAGGGCAGAGCTCGCGGGTGCGCTCGCAATTTCTGGATATGCGGCTCGACCACGATTCCGGCCAGCTCGGCGGACAGATCGTCGCCGGGCCTCACGCCGGGCGCGATCTCGGCGAGTTCGATCTTCCGAGCCTGCTGGCGATGGTCCCGACCTTCGACGCCGAGAGCGTGGCCTTACTTGAAAGCTATCTGGACCGCCGGTTTCCCGCTTGGCGTCAGAACGCGCAGGGCGATGCGGCAGGGGGGCAGCGCCGCACGGCGGCGAGCGGCAAAATGACGGCGGAGGAGGCCTATCAGATCCTTGGCCTGCAGCCGGGCGCGGGGCGTGACGACATCACCCGGGCGCACAAGTCCCTGATGAAGAAACTCCATCCCGACCAGGGGGGCTCGAACTATCTCGCTGCCCGGGTAAACGAGGCCAAGGATACTCTGCTTCGTACGCATAACGGCTAACTCCGGCACCACGCCACAAACGCCCGTACCGTGTGAGCTCCGCTTGCTCTGTCTGCCGTCGCCCCGATGCCCGCCATTCCGGCGTGGTCGATCCCTTGAGCAAAGTTTTAACCGTAAATTCTTGACGAGAGGTTGTCGCGGAACGGCCTTGTCGCGATCGCGCCACCGTGGCCGCATCACGAACCCGTCCCCAAAACGAAAATGCCCGCGCAAGGCGCGGGCATTTTGGCTGGAACGGAAAGCCAGATCAGTTGCGCACGGTGATGCAGGAAATCTCGGCGCGCTTCAGGGTGCGGCAGACCGCCTCGGCCTGGTCGCGCTCGAGCCCGGCGAAGCGGGCGCGATAAAGCTTGCGATTGTCCTTGGCGACAACGGGCTCGGTGAACGGGTCGGCCTTGCTGAGCAGGCCGCGGGCCGAGCTGCGTGCGGCGTCGATACGCTGCTGGGCTTCGTTCTCGCTCTCGAGCGCGCCGACCTGGACGATCCAGCCGCTGTGGGTGACGGCAGGCTTGGTGGTGGGGCTCATCTGGACCGGCATCGGATCGGCGGAGGCGAGCTTCGGCGCGGCCGGAGCGGGCGCGGCGGCCGTTGCGGCCGGCAGCACGCCGAGGATCCCGTTGCCGGTGCCGAAGCCGGCCGGCTGCCGCGGCAGCTCCGTGCGGGCGATCTCGGCCTTCGGCGCTTCCGGTTGGCTGACGATCTCGGGCTTGTTGATGAGGTCGGCCCGGGCGACGACGGCGCCGGAGGTCTCCGCGACGTCGGAGCGGGACGGAATGGCATGGGTGACCGGCGGGGGGACCTGGACCGGGGCCGGGGCGGCGGAGGCGACCTTCACGGGGCCGGCCTTGACCTGAACCGTCTTGACCCGGACCGGCTTCATCGGCTCGGAGGAGCCGGGAATGATGGAGAGCGGCTGGCTCGAGATCACGCCATTGGTGAGCGGCGCGGGCTCGATCTTGGATTCCGTCGGCCGAACCTCAGGCTTGCTGATCTCCGGCTTGGTCGGGGCCGGCGGCACCGCGGCCGTCGCGGCGGCCAGCGTCGACAGGCGCGCAGCAAGACGAGACGGGGCAGATTCGGGAGCAGGAGCGGCGGCGGCCTGGACCTGCGGGGCGGGACGGGCCGGCGGCGTGTCCGAGGCGGCGGCAATATCGGTCGCGGTGTCGGCGCCGTTGCGCTCGGTGACCGCGGCAACGGTGTGGATGGTCGCACCCTTATCGAGATTCTCCGCGAGCAGGTTGCGCATGATGGCATCGCGCGAGCCGCCGCTGCGGCCGCCGAGCACGACGCCGATCAGATGGCGGTTGCCGCGGCGCATCGAGGTGACGAGGTTGAAGCCGGAGGCGCGGGTGTAGCCGGTCTTGATGCCGTCCACGCCCTCGACGCTGCCGAGCAGATGGTTGTGATTGCGGATCGACTGTCCACGCCAGTTGAACGTGGAGGTCGCGAAATAGCGATAGTAGCGCGGGAAGCGCTCCTGGATGGCGCGGCCGAGCGTGGCTTGGTCGCGCGCGGTCGTGACCTGCTCGTCGTTGGGAAGGCCGTTGGCGTTGCGGTACACCGTCCTGGACATGCCGAGCGCGCGCGCCTTGCGCGTCATCATCTGGGCAAAGTCGTCCTCGTCGCCGGCGATGGCTTCCGCGATCACCACCGCGGCGTCGTTGGCGGAACGGGTGACGAGACCCTTGATCGCGTCCTCGACACGAATGGTCTGACCGGCACGCAGGTTCAGCTTGGTCGGATCCTGGTCGGCCGCGTGTTTGGACACCGGCATCTCGGTGTCGAGCTTCATCTTGCCGGACTCAAGGCGCTCGAACAGCAGATAGAGCGTCATGATCTTGGTCAGCGAGGCGGGGTGGCGGATTCCGTCGGGGCTCGTGGCCTGCAGCACCGCACCGGAATTGCCGTCGACGATGATGGATGCGAATTTCGGGCTGGAACTCTCGGACACATCGCGCTGCACCCGATGATGCACATGGTGGCGGCGATGGCGCCGCGCCTCCGCTGCATCGGTGGTGAAGATGACCGCGATGGTGACCGTAAGCAGCCCCAAAACGCCAACCCGCGCCAAGCGCGAGGAAGACAAGTTGTTACGAAGCATGGAACCCCGTCCCCGTTTCTGACTAGATCACCGGCTCGTGAGGCGAAATTGTGCCCAATGGACCCGGGATCATTACCTGCTCAGGCTGTCCCTCCGCTGGTGTTCGCCGCGGGGGACGTTGGACCTGAGCCGCTATTCTGGCTAAGGTGATGTTCTCGAACGGCTTTTGACCGTCCTCGGAAGCTGAACACGTCCGGGAATCAGGGTAGGGGGCCGCGGTTTCCAAAAGCTTAAGGAAACCTTGCGGGAAACCCCGGAAATCTCCGCGATTTGCGTCGAATTTTGTGCGTCGCACAAATATTCTTGACTTATTTGTGCGTTGCACTAATTATGGGCACAGTCAGGGAGCCGGGGCTTCCGACGAAAGCCAGGGAAAAGGATTCCGAAATGTTCAAGGTTGAAGACTTTCAGAACTACGGGAAAGAGCAGTTCGAGCAGTGCGTTGCTTCCGCGACCTCGGTGCAGCACGGCTTCCAGGCGATCGCCAGCGCCTATGGCGACTACACCAAGAAGTCGTTCGAAGACACCAAGTCCTTCGTCGAGAAGCTTTCCGGCGTGAAGTCGCTGGACAAGGCCATGGAAGCGCAGACCGATTTCGCCCGTTCCGCCTACGAGACCTTCGTTGCGGAATCGCAGAAGATCGCCGGCCTCTACAGCGACCTCGCCAAGCAGGCGTTCAAGCCGGTCGAGACCATCGTGTCGAAGTTCACCCCGGCCGCCCAGTAACCTTTCAGGACATCTTGGAATCGAAAGCCCGGCTGATCCAGCCGGGCTTTTTGTTTGCTCGCGGTCGATCAGTCAGCGCGCCACGCGCAGCTTCGACAGCGAGGTGCCGATGTCCTTGAACACCGATACGGTCTGGCTGGCCGACGTGACCAGGTAGAACTTGTCGGCGCTGCTGGCGCAATATTGCAGCACGCTCGAGGTCGGATCGCTGCCGGTGTTCACCTGCACCGTGTAGATCGTGATGTTGGAAGGCTGGGCCTTGGCGTTGTCGCACAGCTTCTTCTGCCGCGCGTCGATCTGCGCGGCGTTGTTGTACCAGCGGTTCTGCGTATTGAGACCGTCGGAAAGCAGCACGATCGCGTCCTTGTAGGTGTAGTTGGTGTCCTTGGCCGGCGCGTTCATGGGATCGCCGGTCGATAGCGTCATCCACCCCCAGGCGAGGCCGATGCCCTGGTTGGTGTTACCCGTGGGCTTCATGGCATCGATCCGGCTCTTGAGCGCGGCCCAGTCGTAGCTCAACGGCATGATCGGTTGCAGGTAGGACCAGCTGGCCGTGCTGCAGTAGGAGTACTGATCGGCCGGGAACAGCGTCCCCACATTGCCGCTCGTCGGCGTGGTGTTCTTGGTGTCGTAGTCCTGATCGCGATCGACCACGCAACCGGTCCAGGTCTCGCGGTTCGCCGGCGTCCATTTCCATTTGTTGCAATTGTTGGAATTGCCCGACGTGCAGCTCCAGCTGCCGTTGGCGGCATCCCAATCGCTGAAATCGATCCAGCTCTTGTTGTAGTTGCCGGCGCCGACGTTGACGTCCTTGGCGAACGGGACGATCGAGATGTAGACGTCGCCGGGGTTCTTGGCGAGCGCGCTGAGTTGATCGACCAGATTCTTGGCGGCCGTCTGCATCGCCCCCATCTTGCCGTCGCTGGCCATCGAGCCGGTGTTGTCGAGCACCAGGGCCACGCGCATGCGGACGTTGCCCCAGGCGCTGGTGGACGTGGTGCCGACGTCGAGCGTCGGAAAGCCGGCAATCTTCATGAAGGTGGTCGTGTAGGTGCCAGTTCCGGTGAGCTGGATCGTTGAGCCCATGCTGGTGCTCGCCGTATAGGTGGCCGCGACGCTGACCGAGGGCAGGGCCGACGTAGCTGTAAACAGCGCGTTGAAATAGGCCTGCGCCTTCGTGCCGAGTTGCGAGGCGGTGATGGTGCCGGTCGACAGATCCCTGGAGAGCATCAGAGCGGCGGAGTCGAGGGCCGCCTGCATCGACGTGCGGGCCTGGACGGCGCGGCTATAGTCTATTGCGGCACCGACGAAGCTCAGCACCGGGACCAGGGCGATCGCGAAGACCATGGCGATATTGCCTTGCTCGGCCGCTGCGAAGCGGGCGAACTGTCGACCAATCAGGCTGACGAGCGGCGAGCGAAACATGACGAGCCCCGAGATCGGTGGTTTTGCCCGATTTCGCGCCACGCCATTGAAGGCTTGGTAAATCGCACCGTAGAAGACCGGGGTATCCCGGGGGAACGTCGCAATCGTGTTAAATGGCTTGGTTCCTGGTCAACAGATTCTAAGCGGTACGGGCATAAATTTTTGTCAAATCGGTCCGGATTGATTAACCTTGGCCCGGATCGCCCGGACCGGGAATCGGGACTGCCGCGGCCATCGGCCGGACCTTTGCACGCTTGCGGCGAGCCGGGGGGAGGCCCATATTGCTGGCGAACGATCCGGCTTGGACCGGATCTGTCGGGAGCGGCGATCCAACAAGGCGGCGCGCCTGCGCCAGGCTCCGAAGGGCGGGGTCGCGCGGTGACCGCCATTCGCTTCCGTGGGGAATTTGAACGCCTGAGCCATGCCGCAATTGACTTCCAGACTCGACCTGTCCGCGCCAGCCGCTGCCTCCGCTCCTCGCATGAGCAATGACGAGAACCGTTCGGGCAGCCCGTCGGGTCCGAACACGTCGGTCATTACCAAGGTCAAGCCCAAGACCAAACGGCCGAACCTCTACCGCGTGCTGATCCTGAACGACGACTACACGCCGATGGAATTCGTCGTCCATGTGCTGGAGAAGTTCTTCAACAAGGATATCGAGGCCGCGACCAAGATCATGCTTCACGTCCATCATCACGGCATCGGGGAGTGCGGCGTGTTCACCTACGAGATCGCCGAGACCAAGGTGACGCAGGTGATGGATTTCGCCCGCAAGCACCAGCATCCGCTGCAATGCGTGATGGAAAAGAAGTAGACGGTGCGTCTGACGCCGGCCCTTGTGTCGGTCGCCGTGTGAGCGTTGCGTGACGCCGGTGCACACGAGGTGTGCCGCAGTCGGCAAGACTACGGAATTCCGCGCCGGCGCCGCTCCCGCCCAATCGGAACGGGATTTGCATCGAAAATACCTCAAGTGTGGAGTCGCCGAGTCGCGGAACCGGTCTTTCGCCGCGGTCTTGTATAACTATATGTGACAAAGGTTGTTGTTGCCTGACCGGGCGATCACGACCATGATGGTGGGGGCCATAGAGGACGCGAATGCCGACTTTTTCCCAAAGCCTTGAACAATCCCTGCATCGTGCGCTGGCGATCGCAAACGAGCGTCATCACCAATACGCGACGCTCGAGCATCTCTTGCTCTCCCTGATCGACGACTCCGATGCAGCCGCCGTCATGCGCGCCTGTAGCGTCGATCTCGACAAGCTCCGTACGAGCCTCGTCAACTATCTTGAGACCGAATTCGAGAACCTGGTGACCGATGGCGCCGACGACGCCAAGCCGACCGCCGGTTTCCAGCGCGTGATCCAGCGCGCGGTCATCCACGTGCAGTCCTCCGGTCGTGAAGAGGTGACCGGCGCCAACGTGCTGATCGCGATCTTTGCCGAGCGCGAGAGCCATGCCGCGTACTTCCTGCAGGAGCAGGACATGACGCGCTATGACGCCGTCAACTACATCAGCCACGGCATTGCCAAGCGGCCGGGTGTCTCCGAGGCGCGCCCGGTTCGCGGCGTCGACGAGGAGACCGAGGCCAAGGGCAGCGAGGACGCCAAGAAGAAGGGCGAGGCGCTCGAGACCTATTGCGTCAACCTCAACAAGAAGGCGCGCGACGGCAAGATCGATCCGGTGATCGGACGCAATTCCGAGATCAACCGCGCGATCCAGGTGCTGTGCCGCCGGCAGAAGAACAACCCGCTGTTCGTCGGCGAAGCCGGCGTCGGCAAGACCGCGATCGCCGAAGGCCTCGCCAAGCGCATCGTCGACAGCGAAGTGCCGGAGGTGCTGGCGGCGGCCACGGTGTTCTCGCTGGACATGGGCACGCTGCTCGCGGGCACGCGCTATCGCGGCGATTTCGAGGAGCGCCTGAAGCAGGTGCTGAAGGAGCTCGAGGCGCATCCCAACGCCATCCTGTTCATCGACGAAATCCACACCGTGATCGGTGCGGGTGCGACGTCGGGCGGGGCGATGGATGCCTCGAACCTGCTCAAGCCCGCGCTCGCCTCGGGCACGATCCGCTGCATGGGCTCGACCACCTACAAGGAATATCGCCAGCACTTCGAGAAGGACCGCGCGCTGGTGCGGCGCTTCCAGAAGATCGACATCAACGAGCCGACGGTCGAGGACGCGATCGCGATCCTCAAGGGTCTCAAGCCGTACTTCGAGGACTATCACCGGCTGAAGTACACCAATGAGGCGATCGAAGCTGCCGTTCAGCTCTCCTCGCGCTACATCCACGACCGCAAGCTGCCCGACAAGGCGATCGACGTGATCGACGAGTCCGGTGCGGCGCAGATGCTGGTTGCCGAGAACAAGCGCAAGAAGACCATCGGCATCAAGGAGATCGAGACCACGATCGCCTCGATGGCGCGGATCCCGCCGAAGAGCGTGTCGAAGGACGATGCCGAGGTGCTCAAGCATCTCGAGCAGACGCTGAAGCGCACCGTGTTCGGCCAGGACAAGGCGATCGAGTCGCTCGCCGCTTCGATCAAGCTGGCGCGGGCCGGCTTGCGCGAGCCGGAGAAGCCGATCGGCTGTTACCTGTTCTCGGGTCCGACCGGTGTCGGCAAGACCGAAGTCGCCAAGCAGCTCGCGGCGAGCCTCGGCGTCGAGCTGCTGCGCTTCGACATGTCCGAATACATGGAGCGGCACACCGTGTCGCGCCTGATCGGCGCGCCTCCCGGCTATGTCGGCTTCGACCAGGGCGGCCTCCTGACCGACGGCGTCGACCAGCATCCGCATTGCGTGGTGCTGCTCGACGAGATCGAGAAGGCGCATCCCGATCTCTACAACGTGCTGCTCCAGATCATGGATCACGGCCGGCTCACCGACCACAACGGCAAGCAGGTCAACTTCCGCAACGTGATCCTGATCATGACCACGAACGCGGGTGCGTCCGATCTCGCCAAGCAGGCGTTCGGCTTCACGCGCTCGAAGCGGGAAGGCGACGACCACGAGGCGATCAACCGGCAGTTCGCGCCGGAATTCCGCAACCGTCTCGACGCCATCGTCTCGTTCGGCCATCTCAGCGTCGAGGTGATCGGCACGGTGGTCGAGAAGTTCGTGCTTCAGCTCGAAGCGCAGCTCGGCGACCGCGACGTCACCATCGAACTGTCCGAGCCCGCCAAGGCCTGGCTGGTCCAGCATGGTTACGACGAGCAGATGGGCGCGCGGCCCATGGCCCGCGTGATCCAGGAGCACATCAAGAAGCCGCTGGCCGACGAGGTGCTGTTCGGCAAGCTCAAGGGCGGCGGTCACGTCCGCGTCGTTCTGGTCAAGGACGAGGCCGACGAGACCAAGGAGAAGATCGGCTTCGAATTCGTCGAGGGCCCGGTCACGCCGAAGCACGAGAAGCTGCCCGGCGCCCGCAAGCGCCCGCCGGGCAAGTCCAAGCCGGGCGGTCCCGGCGGCTCGAAGGGGCCGATCTCGAAGGGCCCGCTGGTCAAGGCTTGATCCGGCGCATCATGAATCGAAAGGCCGGCTGGAAAAGCCGGCCTTTTTGTTTCTGAAGCGATGTGCGGCCCTTACGTTCCGGCTTCGGGCGTCGCCGCCGGCGGACGCGGCTTGCGGGGGCCGGCTGGCCGTGCGCCGCGGGCAGGGGTCGACGGCTGCATCGTCACGATGACCGGATTGGGCTTGTGATCGGTTGCCGCCCCCGTCGCGGCATCGACGCCCATGCCGACGACGCCGCCGAGCAGGAGATTGCCGGCGAAGCCGGCGGCCCCCGACGTCGGTATGTCCCGGCTGAGCGGCACGATCTGCGGTTCATAGCCTTCCTTCTGGAAGGTGATCGAAAGGTCGGCGTTCCGCTTGACGACCACTGAGCAGGGCGTCGTGCAGGTGGTCGGAACCTCCATTCCGCTCACGACGGCTTCCACGCCCGAAGGTGTCGATGAAATGCTGATGTTCTCGGTCGTGCCGCGCGTGACAGACGCGCAGCCGCCCAGCATGACGCCGAGCGCCACAATTCCCAATAAACGCATGAACTGCCCCATATTCCCCGCGTCTATCAAGCGCAACCGGAGCGTGAGGGCAATGGGTCATTGGTCCGGATAGTTAAGTCACGCAGGGGTTGTGCACGGGAATGGCAGGGACCGGAAGGTGGACGCCGTCAGTCGCCGCGCAAGCGCTGATCGTCCTGCACGCGGACGTGCTCGGCGCCGCGCGCGCCGGCCGGGGACAACCGCAGCATGCTCAGGACCGCGCCGCAGAGTGCAAATCCGACGCCGGCGAGGAGGGCCAGCCTGGTGCCGTCGACCGGATAGCGGCCGAGCAGCAGGGCCACCAGCGCTGCGCCGGTGGTCTGGCCGAGCAGGCGCGCCGTCCCCAGCATGCCGCTGGCGCCGCCGGCGCGCTCGCGCGGGGCGGCGGCGATCATGGTGCGGTTGTTGGGGGTCTGGAACAGGCCGAAGCCGGCGCCCGCCAGCGCCATGCGCCAGATCACGTCGAACGGCGTCGGGGCCGCCGGCAACAAGGCGAGCGCGGCAAGGCCGCAGGCGAACAGCGTGAGCCCGATGCCGCCGAGCAGGCCGGCCGGATAACGCTCCACCAGCCGGCCGGCGAGCGGCGCCGCGAACGCCAGCGCGATCGGCCATGGCGTGATCAAGAGCCCCATATGCACCGCCGAATAGCCGAAGCGGCTCTGGAGGTAGAAGGGGATCGCGACGAAGGCGAGCATCTGCCCGCAGAACGAGGCGATCGACGTCGCGATCGACAGCGCGAACACCGGGATGCGCAACAGATCGACCGGCAGCAGCGGCGAGGTCATGTGGGTTTCGCGCCAGATCAACAGCGCGCCGGCGACGATGGCGACGGCGAACTCGATCAGGCAGGTGATCGCGGCCTCGCCATGACCGACGCTGTCGATCGCCGCGATGCCGACGCCGAACGTGATCGCAGATAGCCCCGCGCTCTGCCAGTCGAAGGAACGGCCGGCCGGCCTGGTGTGCGGCAGGCTGCGCAAGCCGATCAGCAGCGTCACCGCGCCGAGCGGCACGTTGATGGCGAACAGCCAGGGCCAGCTTCCGACCGCGAGGATGCCCGCGGCGAGCGTCGGGCCGATCGCAGCGGAGAAGGCGACGACGAGCGCGTTGAGCCCGATGCCGCGGCCGAGCAGATTGCGCGGATAGGTGAAGCGCACCAGCGCCGCATTGACGCTCATGATGCCCGCGGCGCCGAAGCCCTGGATGATGCGCGCCACCGTCAGCAGCGGCAGCGTATGCGCCAGCGCGCAGAAGGCGGACGCCAGCGTGAACAACACCAGCCCCACCAGATAGACGCGGCGATAGCCGACGATCTCGCCGAGCGAGGCCAGCGGCAGCAGCGAGATCGTGATCGCGAGCTGGTAGCCGTTGACGATCCAGATCGAGAAGGAAGGACTCGCGTCCAAGTCGGCCGCGATTGTCGGCAGCGCGACATTGGCGATGGCGCTGTCGACCACCGCCATGATGATGCCGAGCGCAATCGTCAGCACCGCCTGGTTGCGCTGCGGCTGCGGCAGGCCGTCGATATGCTCGATCGTGGTGGACGACATCGTGAAGCGCGTTCGGTTGAGATGCGGTTGCTGGTCCGCAACTTGGTCCGACCCGGGATGGTTCCAGCCATAGCGGCAGCCGCTTCGGCTCCTATTTCGGCTTCCGCGGCTCCTGAATCGCCCTGAGGTAGCTTACCACGGCCTCGGCGTCGTCGCGGCCGAATCGGGCCGTCGGCATGGCGCGGTGAATGCTGCTGTAGCCGTCCTGGAGGCGCTGCGTGAAACCGGGGTCATAGAGCTTGTTCTCACCCAGCTTCCGGAAAGGCGGTGCCAAGGCATGTGGGCTCGCGCCCGTCCTGCCGACCGCATGGCACTCCGCGCACATCCGCTGCAGCAATGCTTCCGCGCGCCGCTGGTCAGCGTCCAGGGCTTGACTCACGGTGCTCCACAGAACGCCAACGGCCAGCAATGCCGGTGCGGCGCGGCTCAGACTGAGGGCCGTGAATAGAGCCTTCATGGCGAATCGACGCATCGTGGCCTCGCAACGGCCGCACTGTGTCACGGCCGACGCCAGCGCGCTTGATGCAGCTCAAGCGTTCTACACCGCCGGCGGGTTGCGGTCGGTGAACGTCGTCCTCTGGTGCCAATAGGGATAGGGCAGCGTCACCTTGCTCGCCGCGTCGAGCTTTGCGACCTGGTCCTTGGTCAGCGACCAGCCGACCGCGCCGAGATTTTCGCGGAGCTGCGTCTCGTTGCGCGCGCCGATGATCAGCGTCGACACCGTGGGACGCTGCAGCAGCCAGTTCAGCGCGATCTGCGACACGCTCTTTCCCGTTTCCTTCGCCACCTCGTCGATCGCCTCGACGACGCGATAGACGTGCTCGTCGGGCACGGGCGGGCCGAAATCGGCGGTCTTGGGCAGGCGGCTCACCTCGGGCTTCGGCTGCCCCCGGCGGATCTTGCCGGTGAGGCGCCCCCAGCCGAGCGGCGACCAGACCACCGCGCCCAGGCCCTGGTCGAGGCCGAGCGGCATCAGCTCCCATTCGTAGTCGCGCCCGATCAATGAATAATAGGTCTGGTTGGCTACGTAGCGCGGAAAGCCGTGCTTGTCGGCAAGTGCGAGCGACTTCATCAGGTGCCAGCCCGAGAAATTCGAAACGCCGACATAGCGGATCTTGCCGGCGCGCACGAGCACGTCGAGCGTTGACAGCACCTCTTCGGGCGGCGTGAAGGCGTCGAAGCCATGGAGCTGGAACAGATCGATGTAGTCCGTGCCGAGCCGGCGCAGCGAACCGTCGATGGCGGCGAGCAGATGCTGCCGCGACGAGCCGATGTCGTTGGGGCCGTCGCCGAAGCGGAAGGTGGCCTTGGTCGAGATCAGCACCTTGTCGCGGCGGCCCTTGATGGCTTCGCCGAGCACGCGCTCGGATTCGCCGAGCGAATAGACATCCGCGGTGTCGAACATCGACACGCCGGCTTCCAGGCAGATGTCCAAGAGGCGCCGCGCTTCGGTCGCGTCCGTGGTCCCCCACGCAGCGAGGCGGCCGACGCCGCCGAAGGTGCCGGTGCCAAGGCTGAGAGCGGGCACCATGAGGCCTGACCGGCCCAAGCGTCGGTATTCCATCGATATGCTCCTCGGCTGGCCGCCGGTTGATCGGTGCGGCCTTGGTGCCGAAGCTAGCGCAAGCGGGCACCTCGCACCATTGCGCGTGCACATGGCGGCTCTGCTTTGCGCGGTTCGTATTTGCTAGGCCACGCTTGTCGTCTGCAAGTTCGCTGCCGAGATCTTTGCGCGCAGCCAGGCCTCGAACGCGCCGACATGGCTGCGCCCCTTCGCCTCGGCAGATCGCACGAGATAGTAGGAGATCGTCTCCACTTCGAATTCGGGCTGGTGGAACGGCGCAACGAGCGTGCCCTTGTCGAGCTCCTCGGCGGCGAGAATTTCGCTCTCCAGCACGACGCCGAGACCTTCGACCGCCGCGTCGATGGCCATGGTGGAGCGGTCGAACCACAATTCATGGCGCGGCTTGATGCTCGCGCCGGTGACCTTGCGCAGATAGTCGGTCCAGGTCAGCGCGTTGGAGGAATGGATCAGCGTGGCGCGGGCGAGATCGGCGGGTTCGCGCAGATTGAGCTGTTCGATCAACCGTGGGCTACAGAGCGGCCGCAAGCGCTCGGCGAGCAGCGGCTCGATCTGCCTGTCGTTCACAACCGGCGGGCGCCCATAGGCAATGGCGAGATCGAAGCGGATGGTTTCGAGGTCGCGTAAGTCGGCGATTGTCGACAGTCTGATCCCGATCTCCGGATGCTGGCCGATGAAATTGCCGATCCGCGGCTGAAGCCATTTGGCGGCAAAGCTCGGGCCGCTCGCAATGAACAAATGATTGCGCTGCGATTGCGGCGCTACCAGCCGCGTCGCGCCCATGATCGTGCCGAACGCGCGCTCGATTTCGCCGGCATAGAGCCGACCGGCATTGGTCAGCACCACGCGGCCGGCATGTCGCGAGAACACGCGAACGCCAAGGAAGTCTTCGAGCTTCTGGATGTGGTGGCTGATTGCCGAGGGCGTGACCCCGAGCTCCTCGGCGGCGCGGCTGAAGCTGCCGTGACGCGAGGCTGCCTCGAACGCTGACAGTGCCTTGAGCGGCGGCATTCGCGACCGCTCCGTTGACTCCAGCTCATCGGCTGCTGAGTTTTTTGAACTGGCGCCCATCATGCCTGCCCGGTACGAATTTCCCTGTTGCACGGGCAAGTTTCGTACCGCGAACGCCCCGACGCAACAGCTTCGTGCCCGAAACCCGACCCGAGACCGGTGAGCGGACTCCGCATCGCCGCGCCGCGGAGCCGTGCGGCGGATGCCGCTTGCCCGAGGAGACCCCCATGACTTCAGCGCTGAAACATGCCGCCGATGAATTTCTGGTCCGGTACGGCGGAGACGTGTTCCCGAACCTCTTCACCTCCGCGAAGGGGACGATCGTTACCGACAGCGACGGGCGCGACTATCTCGATTTCACTTCGGGGCAGATGTGCGCGACGATCGGCCACAACCATCCCGCCATCGTCGCGGCGGTGGAGCGGGCGGGTAAGAAGGCCTTCCATCTCTTCAGCGGGATGATACCCGAAGTCGTCGCTGAGCTTGCCCAGGTGCTGGCGAAGGACTGGCTGCCCGGCGACCTCAAGCGCTCGATCTTCATCAACACCGGTTCGGAAGCGACCGAAGTCGCGCTTCGGATGGCCAAGATGTACACCGGCGGCTACGAGGTGCTCGTCCTCGGCGGCTCCTGGCACGGCATCACCGGCGGCGCGGCCTCGGTCTCGATGGCGAGCGATCGCAAAGGCTATGGCGTGCCGCCGCCCGGCGTGTTCGTGATCCCCGAGCCGAACGCCTATCGGCCCTATATCGCGAAGGGCAGCGACGAAGAATCCGCGCTCGCCAATCTTGAGCTCGCGCTCAAAATGTTCGACATGCAGTCGAGCGGCCGGGGGGCTGCGATCATTGCCGAGCCCGTGATCAGCGCCGGCGGCGTGCTGGTGCCGCCGAAAGCCTTCATGGAAGCGCTACGCAAGGCCGCCGACGAACGCGGCATGCTGTTGATCTTCGACGAGGCCCAGACCGCGTTTGGGCGCATCGGCAAGAAGACAGGATCGGAATATTTCGGCGTCGTGCCCGACATCATGACAATGTCGAAGACGCTCGGCGGCGGGCTGCCACTCGCGGCGGTTTCGACCACCGAAGCGATCGAGAGAAAACTGCACGACGATCACTTCACTTACTACACCAGTCACGTCTCCGACCCGCTGCTGGCGGAGGTCGGGCTCGCGGTGCTCCGCGTGATTACCGAGGAGAAGCTCGTCGAGCGCGCCAACGTCATGGGCAGCTATCTGCGTGGGCGGTTCGAAGGGCTCCAGCAGAAATACGAGCAGATCGGCGACATCAGGGGCATGGGCCTTCTGCTCGGCGTCGAGCTCGTCACCGATCGCAACAGCCGGCGCGCGGCTCATCAGCTCGGCGGGCTGACGACCAAGAAGTGCTTCGAATACGGGCTGAGCATGAACATACGCCGCCGGCCCGAACGCGGATCGGTATGGCGTATCGCGCCGCCGCTCACCGTCTCGTCCGAGGAGATCGACCGCGCCGTCGATATCCTGGATCGCGCCTTGCGGGAAAGCCTCGACGAGCTGTCGCGAAACCCCGCCGCTTGAGCACAGTCCGGAGGCTGACATGATCCGCAGACATTCGTCCAAGCTCGTTCTTGCCGCCACGTCGCTCGCCCTGTTCCAGATGCCGGCAGCGCAGGCCGCGAGTCCGACCCTCGACAAGATCAAGGAGGTCGGCAAGATCTCCCTCGGCTATCGCGAGGCTTCGATTCCATTCGCCTATCTTGGATCGGATCAGAAGCCCACCGGGCTTTCACTCGATC
Organism: Bradyrhizobium frederickii; assembly: GCF_004570865.1. Lineage (GTDB taxonomy): Bacteria > Pseudomonadota > Alphaproteobacteria > Rhizobiales > Xanthobacteraceae > Bradyrhizobium > Bradyrhizobium frederickii. The sequence goes on along the minus strand of NZ_SPQS01000006.1, from coordinate 95,429 downwards.
TTTGCTCAGCGGTGGCCGACAAGATCAGGATCGCGCTGCGGCGGCCGGAACTGGGCATCGACTACGTCCCGGTGAATGCGTCCAACCGCATTCCACTGCTTCAGAACGGCACGATCGACGTCGAGTGCGGCAGCACGACCAACACCGCCGAGCGGCAGAAGCAGGTCGCGTTTTCCGTTGCGACCTATGTGGCATCGCCGCGCTGGCTGGTATCCGCCGCCTCGGGGGTGACTGAGCCGAAAGGCCTCGACGGGCAGACGGTCGTCATCACGCAGGGCTCGCTGAATTTCGCGGTTGCCAAGAAGGTTATCGACGATCAGAAGCTGAATGTGATGATCGTTCAGGCCAAGGACCATGCCGAGTCGCTGCTGATGTTGGAAACGGGAAGAGCGACAGCGTGGTTCGAGGACGACATCCTGATCGCCGGGCTGGTCGCAAACGCGTCCAATCCCAAGGCGTTCCGCATGTTGGTGGCGAGCTACGCGCCGTCCTATTACGGGCTGATGATCCGCAGGGACGATCCGGAGTTCAAGGCGCTGGTCGATGCCGCGATCAAGGAGAAGATGGCATCCGGTGCGTTCGACAAGCTGTATGCCAAGTGGTTCGAGGCGCCGATCCCGCCCAAGGGACAAAACCTCCAGCTTCCCATGAGTGAGGCAATGAAGGCCCGGGTGGCGTCTCCCAGCGATGCGCTCACGCCCTAATCGTGCAGGCGCATGTCATCGAACCCAGTATCGGCGAGGCGCGAGCCGGTCAACTTCGCTGTTGCTTGCGCCTCGAACTTTGCCGAGGGTGAGGGGAAGCAAGCAGTTTCGCTGTTGTGAACCTGCCGCGGCAAGAGCGTCAGGCTCCAGCCTACCACGACCAACACCGCGAGCCGGATCGCGATTACGCTGAGCAGTAGTTCCGATCCGCTTATTGTTGACTGAGTCCTCATGCGTGCCAGCCTGAGGCACGCGAGGTGGCAAGACAATCTGGACTTGGCGAGCATTGCCTTCGTCCGAGACGAAGGCTTAAGGTGATGGCTGACGGGTGTCAGTGCCGCAACTGGCTCTGCCTGAAGTCGCGCGGCGACATTCCGAAATGCTCGCGGAAGACGCGGCCGAAATGCGAGAGGTCGTTGAAGCCCCAGCCGAATGCGACCTCGCTGATGTGGCGATGGGCGAGCACGGGCGAAGCGAGGTCGCGCCGGCATCGGGCGAGGCGTTCGGCAAGAACATGGCGCTGGAAGGAGGTGTCCTCGTCGGCGAGAAGATCGTTGACGTAACGCGGCGAGATGCCGAGCGCGCCGGCGGTCTCCGCGAGCGAGAGGTCGGGATCGGAGAGATGCGCGCGGATGTGCGTCTTCAACCGGTAGAGCAGGGCCGAGCGGTGGGTCGAGGACGGCAGCGATGTCTTTCCGAGCCGTTCGCTCAGCGCCATCGCGAGCAGATCGACGGCTTGCTCCGACAATGCGGCGGCACCGTCGGACGCGAGCCGGTCGGCGCTCTGACAAAGCCGGAAGATGAAATCATAGGCGAGCCGCTCGAGCGGTGCGTCGCCGCCGAACGACATCGCGGTCAGCGTCTCGGTGCTGCCGAGCCGGCGCTGCAACATCTCCCGCGGCACCTTGAAGATGGACTGCGTGAAAGGATCGTTGAACGTCAGCTCATAGGGGCGCGTGGTGTCGTAGAGGGCGAACTCGCCGGGATGGATCACGGTCTCGCGGCCGTCCTGCACCACGCCGCCGTCGCCGCGATGGCCGAGCGCGACCAGGACGAAATCCTGATCCGAGCGCGCAATGCGGGAGGGTGTCCGGAACACATGCTGGCGATCGGAGCAAACCTCGGAGCATACGGCCTTGCCGAGCGTAGCTTGCGTGACCGAGCCGCGAAAGGCGCTGCCGAGATCGGACTTGCAGTCGAGCCCGACGAAGACGTCGCAGACGATGTCCTGCCAGAGCGCGAGCCGCCGATGGGCCGGGCTGCCGTCCGTCGTGAACTGGATTGGCATCTGGAAAGCCTTCCTTTTCCCGTCCAGCAAAACCGCCAATAGACGGACCCGGCCTGACCGGAGGCAAATCCCGTACCCGGCAGGAATTCCACCCGGTCGAGTTTTTGTTCCGCCGCGGTCGAGCGCTCGATCGCCCGCTTTGGTCCAATAGAGTGCATCGGAGATGGCTTCCGATCAACCGGCAATGGAGGCGGGAATGGGCATCGAACATCCGAAATACAAGGTGGCGGTGGTGCAGGCGGCGCCGGCCTGGCTCGACCTCGACGCCTCGATCGACAAGTCGGTCGCGCTGATCAGGGAGGCCGCCGAGAAGGGTGCCAAGCTGATCGCCTTCCCGGAGGCTTTCATTCCCGGCTATCCCTGGCATATCTGGATCGACTCGCCGGCCTGGGCGATCGGCCGCGGCTTCGTGCAGCGCTATTTCGACAATTCGCTGGCCTATGACAGCCCGCAGGCCGAACGGCTGCGCGATGCCGTGCGCAAGGCCAAGCTCACCGCCGTGATCGGCCTGTCCGAGCGCGACGGCGGCAGCCTCTATCTGGCGCAATGGCTGATCGGGCCCGACGGCGAGACCATCGCCAAACGCCGGAAGCTGCGGCCGACCCATGCCGAGCGCACTGTCTATGGCGAGGGCGACGGCAGCGACCTTGCCGTGCACGCGCGGCCCGACATCGGCCGGCTCGGCGCGCTGTGCTGCTGGGAGCATCTGCAGCCGCTGTCGAAATACGCGATGTACGCCCAGAACGAGCAGGTGCATGTCGCGGCCTGGCCGAGCTTCTCGCTCTACGATCCCTTCGCGCCGGCGCTCGGGGCCGAGGTCAACAACGCCGCCTCGCGCGTCTATGCGGTGGAAGGCTCATGCTTCGTGCTGGCGCCTTGCGCGACGGTGTCGCAGGCGATGATCGACGAGCTCTGTGACCGGCCGGACAAGCACGCGCTGCTCCATGCCGGCGGCGGCTTTGCCGCGATCTACGGCCCCGACGGCAGCCAGATAGGCGACAAGCTCGCGCCGGACCAGGAGGGACTGTTGATCGCCGAGATCGATCTCGGCGCCATCGGCGTCGCCAAGAATGCTGCCGATCCGGCCGGGCATTATTCGCGCCCGGACGTGACGCGGCTGCTCCTCAACAAGAATCGGTACCAGCGCGTCGAGCAGTTCGCGTTGCCGGCCGATACCGTCGAGCCTACGGACATCGCGGCGGCGGCGAGCTGATCGTCGCCGCGCGAAAAGACGGCCTACGTCAAGCCACACAATGGCCGAGCAGCTCGGGATGCGCGGCGCAGATGTGATGCGCGCCGGCGTCCTTCAGCTCGGCCTCGCTGCCATAGCCGTAGAGCACGCCGATCGCGGTCATGCCGTTGGTGCGGGCGCCGACCACGTCATGGCTGCGGTCGCCGATCATGATCGCGCTCCCGGCATCGACCTTCGTCTCGTCCAGCGCATAGCGCAGCAGGTCGCGCTTGTCGACGCGCGTGCCGTCGAGCTCGGAGCCGAACACGCGCTCGAAATACGGCTTCAGGCCGAAATGATCGACGATGCGGGTGGCGTAGACCGCGGGCTTGCTGGTCGCGACGAACATGCGCTGGTTGGTCGCGGCAAGCGTCGTCAGCGTGTCCACGATGCCGGCATAGGCCTCGTTCTCGAACAGGCCGATATCGCTGAAGCGCTCGCGATAGAGCAGCAATGCGCGGTCGGCGAGTTCGTCGGTTCCGGTGAGCTTCTTCAGGCTGGCATGCAGCGGCGGCCCGATGCACCAGGTCAGTTCGTCCTCGCTCGGCACCGCGACGTCCAGCCGCGCCAGCGCGTACTGGATCGAGCGCGTGATCCCCGGCTTCGGGTTCGTAAGGGTGCCGTCGAGATCAAAAAAGATTGTCACCATCGGGCCGGACCTGCGTTGATACTGCCGTCTGTTGCTAGTTGGCTGGGGTTCCAAGTCAAGGTCCGATTTGTCCTGTCACGTCGATGCCATGCAAATAGCTCGGGTTATCGCTGTCTTGTGCCAGGCCCTCGTGCTGTCGCCGGCGCTGGCGGAGGAGGCGCCGGCCCCTGACGTGCCTCCGAAAGCCGAGGAACCGGCGAAGCCGCCGGAGCAGCCGAAGGACGCCCGCGAGAGCGACACGCGGGAATCGATCTGCCTGATCGTGGAGGCGGCGGCGCGCGATGCCAATCTCCCGCTGGAATTCTTCGCCCGGGTGATCTGGCAGGAGAGCCGCTTCCAGGCCGACGCGGTCGGCCCCATGACGCGCAGCGGCGAGCACGCACAAGGGATCGCGCAGTTCATGCCGGGCACGGCAAGCGAGCGCGGGCTGCTCGATCCGTTCAATCCGGTGCAGGCGCTGCCGAAGTCGGCGGAATTTCTGAGCGAGCTGCGCAACCAGTTCGGCAATCTCGGCCTCGCCGCGGCGGCCTACAATGCCGGCCCGCGGCGCGTGCAGGAATGGCTCGCCGGGACCGGCGGAATGCCGGAGCAGACCCGCAACTACGTCTATGCCATCACCGGCACCAGCGTCGATGCCTGGGCCAAGGCAGGAGCGACCGGCAAGGGACCGCCAAGCTCACCGCCGACGAGCTGCCGCGATCTGATGGCGCTATTGAAGCGCGCACCGAATGCCTTCGTCGCCGAGCTCGAGCAGCACGTGGAGCTTGCGGCCGCCAAGGCCTGGGGCGTCCAGCTCGCCGCCGGCTTCGACCGCAACAGAGCGCTGGCGATGTACTCCCGTGCGGTGACGCGGCTCAATTCGGTGATCGGCGACCGCGACCCGAGCCTGCTGTCCTCGGTGATGCGCAGCCGCGGCACGCGCGCGTTCTACCAGGTGCGCATCGGCACTGAGACGCGCAACGAGGCGGATGATTTGTGCAACCGGATCCGGAAAGCCGGCGGGGCGTGCTTCGTGCTGAGGAACAGGGGTGTGAGCGGGTAGGGGGCGCGTCTCTCTCGACTCGTCATTCCGGGGCGCGCCCTCTTGGGCGCGAGCCGGAATCCATCGCACAGCAATTTCTCCGGCCCGATGGATTCTCAGATGCGCAATTGCGCACCATAGCTCGCGCCAAGCGGCGCGCCCCGGAATGACAGCGGTGGGTGTGTCACGCATGCCAGCCCCGCCGCGGGCTTCCTTGACGCGGATGCCCCCATTGCCCGTTATGCGGGCACGATTCTGTAACCCCGACCAAAGCTCCCGTGGCGCTGCCCCCGCTCGATTCCCCGCAATGGAATAGCCCCTGGCTTGCCTTCGGCTGGGGCCTGCGCTCGGTCACGCAGACGATCCTCACCATCGTGCTGTTCGTGACCTATCTCGGCATCGGCGCGCTCGCGCATGACACCCATTTCAGCCTGCTCTGGGCGCTCGCCTCGACGCTGTTCGTCTGGGCCGGGCCGGCGCAGATCATCCTGATCACCACGCTCGGCTCCGGCGCCACCATCGTCCAGTCGGCGATTGCCGTCACCGTCAGCGCTATCAGGCTGTTTCCGATGGTGGTTTCGGTGCTGCCGCTGATGCGCACGCCGACGACCAAACGGCGCGAGCTGGTCTTTGCCGCGCATCTCACCGCGGTGACGCTGTGGGTCGAATGCCACCGCTTCCTGCCGCTGGTGCCGCGCGAGCGGCGCATCGCCTTCGTTCACGGGCTCGGCTGCGGCCTTGTCTCGGTCTGTCTCGTTGCCAACACGGTGGGCTATTTCCTCGCCGCCAATCTGACGCAGACGCTCGGCGCGGCGATCCTGCTCTTGACGCCGCTGTCCTTCCTGTTCTCGACCGCGCGCAACAGCCGCGAGGTTGCCGACGTCGTCGCGCTCGTGCTCGGCATCGTGCTGTATCCGCTGGCCGCGAAGCTGAGCTCCGGCGTCGATATCCTGGTCAGCGGGGTGGTGGCGGGCACGATCGCCTATGGCGTGCATTGGTGGCGGGAGGTGCGCGCATGAGCTCGGCGCAGCTCATCGGCGACTGGCATGCGCTGGCGGTGCTGTTCGTCGCCGGCGTCGTTCCCAACCAGATCTGGCGCATGCTGGGCCTGTGGTTCGGCGGCGGCATCGACGAAGGCTCCGAGCTCTTGGTCTGGGTGCGGGCGGTCGCCACCGCCATCCTCGCCGGCGTCATCGCCCAGATCGTGGTCGAGCCGCCGGGCGCGCTGGCCGGCGTGCCTGATAGTCTGCGCTATGGGGCGGTGGCGGCCGGTCTCGTCGTGTTCCTGCTGACGCGCCGCTCGATCTTTGCGGGCGTCGTGACCGGCGAAGTCTTCATGCTGGCCGGCAAGTGGTGGTTGGGCTAAAACACGGCTCGACAGCAAGGAATTGGAAATATGGTTCGCAAGAACGAGCTCCGCGAGGGCGAGGTCGCCATCGAGCTGCCGCCCGCGGAGGATGCCGGCCTGATCTTCATCGGCCGCATCCGCACGCCCTGGACCTCGCGGATGGAGACGCCACGGCAGGGGCGTCAGGATGGCCCGATCTGCCGTCTCGAGATCTTCGAGCCGTTCGTGCCAGCCATCAAGGGCGTCGACTTCTACAGCAATCTCGAGGTGCTCTACTGGCTCGACCAGTCACGCCGCGACATCATCCTGCAGAGTCCGAAGAACAACGACAAGACCCGGGGCACATTCTCGCTGCGCTCGCCGGTGCGGCCGAACCCGATCGGCACGTCGATCGTGAAGCTGGTCGGCATCGAGGGCAACGCCATCCTGGTGCGCGGTCTCGACTGCCTCGACAACACGCCGCTGATCGACATCAAGCCGGATCGGTGCGAGTTCACCCCGCTGGCGGCGCCACAGCAGGGTGATTTCGAGACGGAATAGGCACGCTCTCTCCGTCGTCATTGCGAGGAGCGAAGCGACGAAGCAATCCAGACTGCCTCCGCGGAGGGATCCTGGATTGCTTCGTCGCAAGGGCTCCTCGCAATGACGGAGGCTGTGGGGCTACCCCGCCTTCAACGCCGCGATCAGCTTCGCCGCGTTTTCTTCCAGCACCTTGGCATCTTCCTTGCGGCTGGCGGGTGGCAGCATCGCCACGCCGTCGTGGCGCGGCATCACGTGCATGTGGAGGTGAAACACCACCTGGCCGCCGGCGGGCTCGTTGAACTGCTGCACGGTGATGCCGTCGGCCTTGAAGGCCTTCATCGCGGCGAGTGCGATCTTCTTCGCGCCGCGGGCGACATGGGCATAATCGTCGGGCGCGATGTCGAGAATGTTGCGGGCAGGGGCCTTCGGGATCACCAGCGTGTGGCCGGGGACGCGCGGCATGATGTCGAGGAAGGCGAACACGTGGTCGTCCTCGTAGACCTTGTAGCAGGGCAGCTCGCCGCGCAGGATCTTCGCGAAGATGTTGTTGGTGTCGTAGGCGGTCATGTTGGCGGCTCCCGAGAACTCTGCGCCTGGAATTTTGCGCTTACTGTCACCAGCAACGGCAAACCGTCAAGGCGCCTCGTCGGCGCCCTTGCGGAACGGGCCGAGCTCGGCGAGCTCCCGTCCGGCCTCGGCGACATAGGCGCGCTCGCGCTTGAGGTAATCGTCGATGGCACGGCGCAGGCCCGGATCGGCGATGAAGTGGGCGGAATGGGTGGTGCGCGGCAGGTAGCCGCGCGCGATCTTGTGCTCGCCTTGCGCGCCGGCCTCGACATGCGTGAGGCCGCGTTTGATGGCGAAGTCGATCGCCTGGTAATAGCAGACCTCGAAATGCAGGAACGGATGATGCTCGACCGCGCCCCAGTTGCGGCCGAACAGCGTGTCCGAGCCGATGAAGTTGATCGCGCCCGCGATCCAGCGATTGTTGCGGCGGGCCATCACCAGCAGCACGTCCGCGCTCATCGTCTCGCCGATCAACGAGAAGAATTCCCGCGTCAGGTAAGGCCGGCCCCATTTGCGTGAGCCGGTCTCCATGTAGAATTCGAAGAAGGCGTCCCAGGCCTCCTCGGTGATGTCCTTGCCGGTGAGCCAGTGGATGGTGATGCCCGCGGCCAGCGCGTCGCGCCGCTCGCGCTTGATCGATTTGCGGTGTCGCGAGTTCAGCGTCGCCAGGAAATCGTCGAAGCTCGCAAAGCCCTCATTGTGCCAATGGAACTGCTGGTCGGTGCGCTGCAGGAAGCCGTGCTTGGCGAGCAGCTTCCATTCCGCCTCGCGCGCGAAGGTGACGTGCACCGAGGAGGCCTTGCTGACGCCGCACAGCGCCACCAGCCCGCTCGCCAATGCATCCATGATCCGCTCGCGGTCGACGCCGTCGCGGACCAGGAGCCGCGGACCCGTCGCCGGGGTGAAGGGAACCGAGACCTGGAGCTTCGGATAATAGCGCCCGCCGGCGCGCTCATAAGCGTCCGCCCAGCCGCGGTCGAAGACGTACTCACCTTGGGAATGCGATTTCAGATAGCAGGGCACGATTCCGGCGACGCGGCCATCGATCCTGGCCACGAGATGCCGCGGGCCCCAGCCGGTGCGGATGGTCGCCGAACCCGATTTCTCAATTGCGGAAAGAAAGGCGTGGGAGACGAAGGGGTTATAGGCAGGTCTTGAGAGGCCGAGGGAATCGCCTGAAGGGAGAGATGAGGTTCCCGGGCCATGCCCGTTGCAGGCCTTTTCGGTAAGGGCCTTGCCGGGATTGGCGCAGGCGTCCCAATCCCCGGGCGAGACCTCGCCAATGGACGGTACAGCCTCCAGGGTCATTTCGGATGATGCCATCGGGCCCAAGATCGTGCATTGCACCAGCGACTTCAAGGGGGTGGGGAGGCGCAGGTCGAGCGGCCACCACCGCCGTCATTGCGAGGAGCCCTTGCGACGAAGCAATCCAGAGTCTCTCCGCGGAGGGATCCTGGATTGCTTCGCTGCGCTCGCAATGACGGTGGAGGGAGCCAAGCCTACGGCACGAACCCTTCAAAAATCATCTGGTCCGCGCACTGCCCGACCCGGGTCCGCTGCTCGGGGGTGCGGACGGTCCAGCCGAGCAGGGCGCAGCCGAAGGCGTTGCGGGCGATCCAGGGGGCGGGGGCCGGCAGGTCGTCGACCCGAAAGGCCACGAAATGGGGTTGGGTGCGAAGGCCGTGGCGCAGGTACAGCATGCTGTCGCGCTGCTCCCGCGTGAGCCTGGCCCAGTAATCGTCCTCATAGGTCCGCTGCGCGACGATGCCGCGCGGACGGGAGGGCAACAGCTCGCGCAGGGCCAGCACCTGGTCGGGATCGAAGGACATGCCGACGGCTGGCCCCTCATAGGACGCCAGCACCTCGGCCATCCGCTTCACCAGCTTGCGGTCGCCGCCAAAATGGCTCTTCACCTCGATCACCAGCGGCACGCGGCCGGCGACGAGGGCGCAAAGGTCGGTCAGCGACATCATCCGCTCGGGCGTGTCCTTGAACCTGATCGCCTTCAGCTCGGCGGCGGTCTTCGAGATCACGTCGCCGGTGGCCTCGGTGAGGCGGCCGAGGGCATGGTCGTGATGCACCATGGCCTCGCCGTCGGCGGAGAGCTGGATGTCGACCTCGATCGCGAAATTGCCTGCGATCGCGGCTTTGACCGCGCCGGGCATATTTTCGACGATGCCACGGGAGATGTCATGCAGGCCGCGATGGGCGACCGGCCGGGCTGTCAGCCAATCAGGCGCGCGCATGTCGCGTCAGGCGACCTCGAACACGCCGTCGACCTCGACCGCGGCATCGGCCGGCAGCGAGGCGACGCCGACGGTGGTGCGGGCATGGCGGCCCTTGTCGCCGAAGGCGGCGACCATCAGGTCGGAGGCGCCGTTGAGCACCTTCGGCCCGTCCAGGAAGTCCGGCGCCGAGTTGATGAAGCCGCCGAGGCGCACCACGCGCACCACCTTGTCGAGATCGCCGAGCGCCGCCTTGACCTGGGCCAGCAGGTTCACCGCGCAGCCGCGGGCGGCCGCGGCGCCGTCCTCGATGGAGACGCCGGCGCCGAGCTTGCCCTTGGCGATCAGCTTGCCGGCGGGATCGAAACAGACCTGGCCGGAGACGAACAGCAGGTTGCCGGTGCGCACGAACGGGACGTAATTGGCGACGGGGGTCGGGGCCTCATGCAGCTTGATGCCCTGTTCCGCCAGCTTCTGCTCGACCGTGCCCGCCATGTCCGACCTCGTTGTCCAAAAATCATTCGCCCCGGCGCGTCCGCAAAAGTGGCCGGGCGCGCCCTGTTTCGCCCATCGGGCCGCCACATGCAAGCAACCGGAAGGGGCCGTATTTTGTTGAGGTCGGCCAGCAGGTTCAGCACCAGGGCCGCAACTTTACGTGAAACGGCCTCAGTTGCGACGCAATGGAACGGTCATTAAAATGTCGAATCTGCGCTTCGCAAGGACGCGTCCCCAAGGAATAGACATGGTGCACCTTTTCCGGACTTCGCTCGGTGTGATGGCGCTCGCGGCGGCCAGCTTCGGCCTCGGCGGGGGCGCGCAGGCCGCCAATGGTCCGTTCCTGCCGCACCAGGCGCTCTATGACCTCAGCCTGGTGAAATCGCGCTCCAACTCGGTCAACAGCGCGCGCGGCCGCATCCTCTACAACTTCACCGGAAGCGCGTGCGAGGGCTACACGTCCGAATTCCGCCAGGTGTCCGAGCTCGACAGCGGCGAGGGCAAGGTCACGCTCAGCGACCTCCGTTCCAATTCCTGGGAGGACGCCGCCGGCAAGAGCTACCGCTTCAAGATCGAGACGCGCATGAACGAGGCCGATGCCGGCCGGGTCGACGGCACGGCCGAGCGCGACGGCGACCACATCAACGTCAAGCTGAAGCTGCCGGCGCCGAAGAGTTTTACCCTCGACGGCACGATCGTGTTCCCGACCGAGCAGATCCAGCGCATCATCGCCGCCGCCAGGGACGGCAAATCGCTGCTCGAGCTCTCGGTCTATGACGGCTCCGACGACGGCCAGAAGGTCTACAACACGCTGACCGTGATCGGCCAGCCGATCCCCGCCGACCGTCCCACCTCCGCCGATCCGTCGACGTCGGACGAGCACATGAAATCGCTCAAGCGCTGGCCGGTCACCGTCAGCTATTTCGACCGCGACGCCCAGCAGAAGGAGGGCGAGCAGACGCCGGTCTATGCGATGGCGTTCGAGCTGTACGAGAACGGCGTTTCGCGCCAGCTCGTGCTCGACTACAACGACTTCGTGATTTCCGGCGCGATGGGCAAGTTCGACGTCAAGGACAGCAAGCCCTGCAATTGAGGGCGATTTCCGCGCGCGGTGCCGTAGGGTGGGCAAAGCGTAGCGTGCCCACCATCTGTTGCCATTGAGAAAGATCGTGGGCACGGCACTATGCGCCTTTTCTCCGCCGTGCTGCTCCGCGCCTTGACGGGACTGGCTCTCTGCTCTCTCCCCAGCTACGCTCTCTCCCAACCAAAAACCTCAGGGAGCCAGCCCATGCCCAAGCTCGACCATCTTCGCCCCAGCGGCCTGCATCACAATCCCGCTTACTCCCACGTCGTCACCGCCTCAGGCGCGCGCACCATCTACATCTCGGGCCAGGTCTCGGTGGACGAGGAGGGACGGATCGTCGGCGAGGGGGATATCGCCGCGCAGACCACGCAGGTGATGCAGAACCTCGGCCACGCGTTGAAGGCGGCCGGCGCGAGCTATTCCAACATCGTCAAGATCACAACCTTCGTCGTGAACTACAAGCCGGAGCTGCGGCCGATCATCGGCAAGGCCCGCTCGGCCTTCTTCGAAGGCATGGAGCCGCCGGCATCCACGCTTGTCGGCGTCTCCGCGCTCGCCGCGCCGGAATGGCTGATCGAGATCGAGGCGATTGCGGTCGCGGATTGAACTGACTGTAGGATGGGTAGAGCGCAGCGAAACCCATCCTCTCGCCCGGAAAGAGCTTGATGGGTTTCGCTGCGCTCTACCCATCCTACTCTGCTGACAGCTCTTGTAGAACCGCCATCGCTTTCGTCCACCCTGTCAACGGGCACGAAGAGATGGTCATGATGGAACGCCGAAACGGCATTCACGCTGATGCCGGCTTCGGCCAGACCTGAGGTGACGGCCGCCAGAAAGCCGACCGCATCGAGCGCGGAGTGAACCGTCAGGGTGATCAGGCGTGAGGCGAACGCATAGCCTAGTCCCGCGGCTTCAGCCTCTTCATGAGGGATCACCAGCGTCGTGCCTTCCTGCTCGCGAAACGTCAGCAGAGGGCTGATCGCCGCCGGAATGCTCTCATTTGCCGGGATCGTGCAGAACACGAAGATGCCCGGCCGCAGCTCGGGCTTGATGTGCCTCAGTAGCGCAGCGAGATCGCATTCACCCGTCACGGTCGCTCCTTCTCAGACCCGTCATCCTGAGGCGCCGGAGCATTGGCGGAGGCCTCGAAGGATGCACGGCCCTGCTGCATCTCGGCCGTTCATCCTTCGAGGCTCGCCAGGGCTCGCACCTCAGGATGACGGAACGGATACTCTTCGTCGTTCACTCCGGTGCCTTCTCCGGGCCCTCATAGGCGATGCCGCGGATCACCGCGGCGCTGCCGAACTTCTTGCGCAGGCTGTCCACCGCGCGCTCGGCATGCGCGGCGCGGCGGTCGAGCATGTCGGTGTCGTCGGCGGGCGAGCCCTCGCGCAGCGCGCTGACGCCGGCGCCCATCAGGCGGAAAGCGGTGCCGTCGATCTCCTTGGCCAGCATCTCGCGGCAGATCGAGAAGATCTTCGCGGCGAGCTGCGTCGGGGCGGCGATCGACTGCGAGCGGGTGCGCTGGCGGAAATCGGCGGTCTTCAGCTTCAGCGTGACGGTCGAGCCGGCGAGCTCGCCGCTCTTGAGCCGCGACGAGGTCTTCTCGCACAGCCGCCACAGGATCTTCTCCAGCGTCGCGAAATCGCGGATGTCGGTCTCGAAGGTGGTTTCGCTGGAGATGGTCTTGGCGCCGCGGTCAGGCTCGACGCGGCGGTCGTCGATGCCGCGCGCGAGTCGCCACAGCCTGCGGCCGTCGCTCGGAAACTGCCGCATCATCTCGATCTCGTCGGCCTTCTGCAAATCGGCGATGATGCGGAAGCCGCGCTGCACGAGGCGCTCCTGCGTGGCGGGGCCGACGCCGAAGATGAAGCCGACCGGCTTGTCCGCCAGCATCGCGCGCGCCTCCTCCTGGTCGAGCGCGGCAAAGCCGCGCGGCTTGTCGAGGTCGGAGGCGATCTTGGCCAGGAACTTGTTGCAGGACAGGCCGACCGAGACGGAGATGCCGATGTCGCGCTCGACCTCGCGGGCAAAGCGCGCCAGCACCTTGGCCGGGATCATGCCGTGCACGCGTTCGGTGCCGGAGAGATCGAGGAAGGCCTCGTCGATCGAGAGCGGCTCGACCAGCGGCGTCAGCGCCTGCATGGCCTGGCGCACCTCGCGGCCGACCCGGACATATTTCGCCATGTCGGGCGGGATCACGATCGCATGCGGGCAGGCTTCGAGTGCCCGAAACATCGGCATCGCCGAGCGCACGCCATAGGTGCGCGCGATGTAGCAGGCGGCCGACACCACGCCGCGCTTGCCGCCGCCGATGATGACCGGCTTGTCGGCGATGTCGGGGTTGTCCCGCTTCTCGACCGTGGCGTAGAAGGCGTCGCAGTCGATATGGGCGATGGTCAGGCCCGCCAGTGCCCGGTGGCGGACGAGGCGAGGGGAACCGCAGGCCGAGCAGCGCCGCACCCCCATACCCAGATCGGCCAGACAATCCCGGCAGAAGCAGCGCGGCCCGGCCGGGTCGGGGACGGTCACGGCACGTCGCGCTCCCAGGAGGGGTCGCCGAGCGCGTCGCCGAGGACCTGCCGCGCTGCGGCGACGTTGGTCGGATGCAGCTCGACGGAGCCGGCAAAGGCCTTCACGGTGGCATCGTCCCGCATCACGAAATCGAGCACACTGAGCAGGAAATTGGGGTCCGCGGCGGCATTGCGCAGGGTCTCCGGACCGACCCCTGTCTCAGCCAGGAACAGGCCCAGCCGCTCAGGTTCGCTCGCGACGAAGGACAGGGCCTGAATCGCAACGATTTCAGCGACTTCGCGGGGGTTGTGAACAGGCTTTTTCAAGGGGACAATTTGCCTTTCCGTTAACTTTCGGTGTCTACTTTGCATCATGCCCGAGTCTCGCCTCTGAGTCTTCCGACCCCAGACAAGCAACTGGAAACCACATCGCAGAAAGTCGACCCTCGGGTTTAACGAAACTCAAGCGAATCTGAGGCTAGTTTGAATCCAGTTTTCGAAACGCCGGAAAGCGGCGTCTGAGGCGTCACATGGACCGGTCCTTCGGACCAATCGGGAGGGCGGGATGGCCAAGACCGTCCTGATCGTGGAAGACAACGAGCTCAACATGAAGCTCTTCCGCGACCTGTTGGAGGCGCACGGCTACCAGACCTCCGGCACTAGCAACGGCTACGAGGCGCTCGACCTCGTTCGCAAGATGCGGCCCGACCTGGTGCTGATGGATATCCAGCTGCCTCAGGTTTCCGGGCTGGAGGTGACGCGCTGGATCAAGGACGATCCGGAGCTGCGTTCCATTCCCGTCGTCGCGGTCACGGCATTCGCGATGAAGGGCGACGAAGAACGCATCCGCGAGGGCGGCTGCGAGGCCTATTTGTCCAAGCCGATCTCGGTCGGCAAATTCATTGAGACGGTCCGGCGTTTTATCGGATAGGAAGTGAGTTCACAGTGTCTGCGCGTATCCTGGTCGTCGATGACGTTCCTGCCAACGTCAAGCTGCTCGAGGCCCGCCTTTCCGCCGAATATTTCGACGTGATGACCGCCTCGAACGGCACCGAGGCGCTGGCGATCTGCCATCGCGCCGAATGCGACATCATCCTGCTCGACGTGATGATGCCTGACATGGACGGCTTCGAAGTCTGCCGCCGCATCAAATCCGACCCGGCCACGCATCACATTCCCGTCGTCATGGTCACGGCACTCGACAGTCCCTCCGACCGCAATCGCGGGCTCGAGGCCGGCGCCGATGATTTCCTGACCAAGCCCGTCTCCGACGTCGTGCTGATCGCGCGCGTGCGCTCGCTGACGCGGCTGAAGATGATGACCGACGAGCTGCGCATGCGCGCCATCACCTCGCTCGAGATCGGCATGCAGGCGCCCGAGCGCAGCGCCGTCTCCGACACCGGCAAGGGCGGCCGCATTCTCCTGGTCGACGACCGCCAGTCCTCCTACGAGCGGCTGGCGACCATCCTCGCCGCCGAGCACACGATCGACGTGGAGCCGAACCCGACGGAGGCGCTGTTCCACGCCGCCGAGGGCAATTACGACCTGCTGATCGTCTCGCTCGACCTCAACAATTTCGACGGCCTCCGCCTCTGCAGCCAGGCGCGCTCGCTGGAGCGCACGCGCCACGTGCCGATCCTGGCGATCGCCGACCCCGAGAACGCGACGCGGCTGCTCCGCGGCCTCGAGATCGGCGTCAACGACTATTTGCTGCGTCCCATCGACAAGACCGAGCTGTTGGCGCGCGCCCGCACCCAGATCCGCCGCCGCCGCTACACCGATCATCTTCGCGACAACGTGCAGAACTCGATCGAGATGGCGATCACCGACGCGCTCACCGGCCTGCACAATCGCCGCTACATGGAGAGCCATCTGGCAACGCTCGCCGAGCAGGCCGCGACTCGCGGCAAGCCCCTGGCGCTGATGATCCTGGACATCGACTTCTTCAAGTCGATCAACGACAATTACGGCCACGACGCCGGCGACGACGTGCTGCGCGAATTCGCCGTGCGGGTGCGCAAGTCGATCCGCGGCATTGATCTCGCCTGCCGCTACGGCGGCGAGGAGTTCGTCATCGTGATGCCGGAGACCGATCTGCACGTCGCCGGCATGGTCGCCGAGCGCCTGCGCCGCTCGATCGCGGGCGAGCCGTTCGCGATCCACAAGGGCGCCATGCGCATCGAGGTCACGATCTCGATCGGCCTCACCACGCTGGAGCGAAAGGGCGAGGCGGTCGCCGACGTCCTCAAGCGCGCCGACACCGCGCTCTACCGCGCCAAGCACGACGGCCGCAACCGCGTGGTGTCGCAGGCGGCGTGAGGCCGCCGCGACACAAAAATTGCGAAAACAACCCCATGCACAGTAGCCGACGCTAGTCGGATCAATGGGTTACGCGGCGGCGAAATGGCTTTGCGCTGCTGGTCGCGCCCTTTGACGTGTCGAGCAAAACAGGAGCATGTTGGTGGGATCGCGACGGTCCCCCAAGCTCCGCTGTCATTCCCCGCGGAAGCGGGGAATCCAGTACGCCGCGGCTTCTCGGTTCAATCACAATCGGCTCTGGAATACTGGATCACCCGCTTTCGCGGGTGATGACACCGTCCGATGCGGCGACGATGGTCAGCGTGGTGGACGTCTGTTTTGCGTCGTGGCAGCCTTCACTGCATCCCCCACATCCACCCCCGCATTCCGCAACAGCACCTTCGCCGCTTCCTTCGCCGCGCGCGCCATCGCGGGGTCGTCGCGGACGAGGTCCTGCGCGATCGAGCCGTCGACCAGGAGCACGAGCTGCGTTGCGAGCGCGTCCGCATCAGCCACGCCGAGCTCGTTCAGGCGGTCGCGAAACCAGAGACGGCGGCTTTCCTTGAAGGCGATGGCGATCTTCTTCACGGCGCGGTCGGCAGGCCCGAGCTCAGCGACCGCGTTCACGAACGGGCAACCGCGAAAATCCTTGGCCGCAAAACGCCGCTCCAGCGAATCGAAGGTGGCGAGGATCTGCTCGGCCGGCGGCTTGTCGGAAGGGGATGCGTGCACGAAGCGGCGCTCGAGATAGGCCGCGATCAGCGCGTCCTTGGAGGGGAAGTGGTTGTACAGCGTGCGCTTGCTGATGCCGATCTCGGCCGCGATGGTGTCGACGCCGATCGCGCGAATGCCTTGCAGATAGAACAGCTTGTCGACGGTCCGGAGGATCCGCTCTTTCATCGTCTGTGGGGCGGGCGGGGGAGCCATGCAGCAGAATGCGTCCTGTTCGCTTGACAGCACCTGCTGATCATAGCCTAAGTACACAGGTCTGTGTAATCAAAATCAACGGCAAAAGCAGACGGCGGCACGTGCGCCGTGCCCAAAAGGGAGAAGAAGAATGCCCCTGCTGCAGGTCCTGCGTCCGACCTTGCCGATCCTGATCGGCGCCTCGATCATGCTGACGCTGAGCATGGGGCTGCGGCAGTCGCTCGGCATCTTCATGCAGCCGCTGACGCACGACATCCACATCTCGATCTCGGATTTCACGCTGGCGCTGGCGGTGCAGAACCTCGCCTGGGGCTTTCTGCAGCCGCTCGCCGGCGCGATGACGGTGCGCTACGGCTTCCGTGCCATCATGATCGCGGGCGCGCTGATGTATATCGCGGGGCTCGCACTGATGGCGACCGCGAACGGGCTTTTCAGCATCATGATCGGCGCCGGCGTGCTGATCGGGACGTCGCTGGCCTGCACCGCGGCTGCGATCGCGATGTCGGTGGCGGCGCGTGCGGTGCCGGAAACGATGCGCTCGACCGTGCTCGGTATCGTCTCCGGCGCGGGCTCGCTCGGCGCGCTGTTGTCGGCGCCGATCGGGCAGATGCTCAACGAGGGTTTTGGCTGGCGCATCGGCCTTGCCGGCTTCGTCGTCATGTCGGTGCTGATGATCCCCGCGGCCTGGTACGCCGGCCGCGTCGATCAGGTCCCGCTGCCCAAGCCCGCCGCCGACGACATCGTCGATGCGACCGCGGCGGCGGTGACGAAGGCGGCGTTCGGCAACGCCTCTTTCGTGGTGATGACCTGCGCCTATCTGGTCTGCGGCATGCAGCTGGTGTTCCTCACCACGCATCTGCCGTCATATCTGGCGATCTGCGGCCTCGACCCGATGCTGAGCGCGCAGACGCTCGGCATGATCGGCGGCTTCAACGTGCTGGGTTCGCTGTTCTTCGGCTGGGCCGGCCAGCGCTGGAACAAGCTCGCGCTCCTGGGTGGCATCTACATCCTGCGCTCGCTGGCGCTAGCCTGGTACTTCATGCTGCCGGCAACGCCGTTCTCGACGCTGCTGTTCGGCGCCATCATGGGCTTTTTGTGGATGGGCGTCGGCCCGCTGGTCGCGGGCGCCGTCGCCGAGATGTTCGGGCTGCGCTGGCAGGCGATGATCCAGGGCCTTGCCTTCATGAGCCACCAGATCGGCAGCTTCCTCGGTGCCTACGGAGGAGGAGTGCTCTATGACGCGCTCGGCTCCTACACCATGGCCTGGCGCATCGGCGTGGCGCTCGGGCTTGCCGGCGGCATCGTGCAGGTGGCGTTCGCGCTGGTCAGGCCGTCGCAGCCGCCGGCGCCGGTGCTGCGGGCGGCGTAGGCGGAACGTGTGATCGCTTTTCGTCAGCTCGGGAGCCAGAGCGGACGCCACGCTGCCTGGTCAGGATCGGCCGCTTGTGGACCCGAAGCGGACTTCATGTTGACGCCGACTGAACATCGACGCGACGAATAGCGATGAGAGGAGCGGCGACGAGCCCACTCACCAGCAAGAGCCAATCCTGAGGCACGGCGAGCAGTATGGCGGCGCTGCCGCCGATCAAGGACCAGATGACAGGAACGACAAGAAGCCAGTGCGGCACCGGACCAATGGTCAATAGGAGCATGCCGAATGTGAAGATCGCAACCGGGCAGGGCGTGACGCCAAATACCGGAACCGCAGGATAGTCATGACCCGTGGCCATACCGATCAATGGATAGACAATCGCAGAATAGCCGACCAGTGACGCTCCGATCCAGGCTGCGGCACCGCGGCGGAAGCCGAAGCGCAACTGATGTCCGTATGCGCCAGCCAGGAGCAGGCCACCTCCCTCGATCACGAACAACAAGGCGAACAGATATGCAGACTTGTTGATCTGGGAGAACCAGATCCCATGATAGAGGACGCCGGTCCATATCCACATCGCTGAGAGTACAACCGCGATCGCGCGACTCGATCTCGCCGTTTGCCGAAACAACAGAAGAAAGGCTGTGCCGCCGAGCAGGTACGCGAAAATCTGGCTCGGCCAGATAGCTTCGTTGTAATCCGAGAACACCGCAAGAAATTGCTGCTGTGTAAATGGCAGCATGGCCAATCCTCCAAGCGATCTCTCGCCGCAACGTGGTCGACCATTGCCGGCAGCTGCTTGATGTGACGCAAATTGGTTTCTTACACTTTGCCAAAGATGGTCATGGGCGAGCCGATTGGGCCACTATCATTCCTTGTTCTCGGATCGATCCAGCAGACCGTAGATCAATCCCATCGTAACGCTGTAAGTCGACAGCATCGCCAGCGAAAATGCTGCCGGCCAAAGCCCTAGTCCTAAGGCGGTTGCAAACGAGCCGAGGCCGACCAGCGGAAATGCGAACAGGTTCATGATCAGCCAGCCGCAAAGCCCGAAAACCATCCCCTTTGAGGCGCCACTGCCTCCTGGCAAGTACCGATAGAGATAGCCGAAGGCGAGACCGACGGCAGTCGACCCGTTGAAGAACGAGGCCAGCCAAAGAACTCTTGGATGGATGTCGTGCCCGATCAAGTTCGCTGCCGCCATCTGGAAGTGCTCATATGGCTGGAACGACGGCAGGATTCCGGCCTTTGCCTTATAGTACATGAGCGCGGTCGAAGCGGTGCTGCCGCTCAGTCCGGATACGGCGGATTTCCAGATCCACGCCCACGCCGTCCGCTCACGGTGAGGTGGGGTCATTGGCCCGGTAGTCTGCATGGTCAGCAAGTTTGCAGCGTGCCGCCAACATCACTTTGATCTGCGTCAACCGGTTATGGCCATCGTCGACATCGAGCGACGCGGTTTCAGCAGATGAACATCGGTTACGACGCCGCGACGTTCACCTTCGCCGGGACGGGCAGCGGAAGACGCAGCCCCCGGGCCAATGCCGGGCGGCGCGTTGCCGGCCGCCTCTGCGGCAGCTTGCCGAAATATGAGAGGGATTGCATCAGCGCCGACCTGACGGCCGGCTCGATCTTTGCGCAAATGAACCAGCAGACCAGGACAAGCATGCCCAGCGCGACCCAAACGGCGGAGGTCGCGTCCAGGCCGGCATCGACCAGGGCACGGATGATTGCAGCGCCCAGGACGTTGTGCGTGAGATAGAGCGGATAGGTGATGAGTCCGAGCGTCCTCAGATAAGCCGGTGCTTCAGCACAAGCGGTGCCCGCAGAGCGCCTGTTCCTGTTGGCGGCATAGGCGATGAGCAGCACCGCGGCCGCCCAAACCAGGATCGGGACAAGGGCCGACTGATCCGCGATCGCAGGTATCGACGTCAAAAGGAAAGAGGCGAAGAAGTAGATCTCCGCGGCGCCCGAAAGACAGGCGACGGCGACGGCGAGCTGCTCGAGCGCCGTCAACTGCCTGTTCGCAGAAATGAACAGCCAGATGCCCAGCGCAAAGAAGCAGCCATGCGTCAACAGGAACGCCGCGCATGGCACCCGGAACATCAGGATGACGAGATAAGGCAGGTCGGATGGCGTGGTGCAGGACAGCACCACGAGCGCGATAGCGTTGAATATGGCGCTGTAGATGGTGAGGCCGAAGGCCAGGTGTCGCAGCGTGATCGTCTTCGTGAGCATCGCGCAGAACACGAGTCCATAGAACGCGGTCTCGGCCGCCAGCGTCCAATAGACCTCGTCGAGCCATTGGCCCGTGACGCCCTTGGGAACCATCAGCATGGCGTGAAGGTAGGGCAGGATGAATTCTGAAGCGGGTCCACTGCCGAAGAGCAGCAGAACGAGGAAGGTCGCCGTGGCGCAAACCCAGACCGCCGGATAGAGCCTGAGCGCGCGACCGAGAAGGAATGCCCCCGGTGACGATTGGCTGGCGGAATTCGCGATGACGAAGCCGGAGACGACGAAGAATATCTCGACACCGACCCAGCCGAACCATGTGAACGGCGTCGCCGACGGGTAGAGAACGTCGGCGGCGACGTGGCGCTCGAAACCCGGGACGCCAATCGAAACCCAGGCCCAGGACCAGAACATCTGGTGAAAGATGGCGACGCCGAGAGCGGCTCCGAAGCGCAGCGGATCCAGCAGGGACAAATGGCTCTTCACGGGAATGGACCAGGTTCATGCAACGATCCCGCTGGAGATAATGAATCCCATCATGGCGCTCTGCGAGGTTGGTCACACTCGCTCCGTTGAGTCCAAATGCGCAGGTCATGGCGCGAGCTGTGTCTCGGCGGAATGCTTCCGGATTGCTCCGTCGCGAGAGTCCTCGCAATGACGCGGAGAGCAAGCCGCGCGTCAATTTCCGCTCTCGTGCCCCGGACGCAGCGCAGCGTCACGTCGACGGTGCGCTGCAGAGCCGGGGTCGATGTCTCCGCAGTGTGCCGTGTCGCCCTCGGGGTCCCGGTTCTGCGCAGCAACGCTTGCGCGTTGCAGCGCGCCCGGGACACGCAGCGGAGAAAATGAAAACGGGGCCCAGAGGGCCCCGTCAAAGTCTTCAACGTCCCGCGATCTTACTTGATCTTGGCTTCGCGGAATTCGACGTGCTTGCGCGCGACCGGATCGTATTTCTTCTTGACCAGCTTGTCGGTCATGGTGCGCGAATTCTTCTTGGCAACGTAGTAGAAGCCGGTGTCGGCCGAGGACACGAGCTTGACCTTGATGGTGACCGCTTTGGCCATGTTCTGAACCTCAGAATATCAGGGGAATCTGGAGCCGGCCAAACGGCCCGCGTTGGCCGGCAACCTAGCCAGAAACCGCCTGATGTCAAGGTTTTACACCCCGAAAAGCACCAAAATCGGGCCGATCAGGCCTCGAAGAACCGGTTTTTCGGCCGCGGCAGGCCCAGATTCTCCCTCAAAGTGGCCCCTTCATACTCTTTGCGGAAAATCCCGCGCCGTTGCAGTTCCGGGACGACCTTGTCGACGAAATCGTCGAGGCCGGCGGGCAGGAACGGGAACATGATGTTGAAGCCGTCGGAGCCGCGCCCGACCAGCCATTCCTCCAACTGGTCGGCGATGGTCTTGGCGGTGCCGACAAAGGACAGCCCGCCATAGCCGCCGACGCGCTGGGCGAGCTGGCGCACGGTGAGCTTGTCGCGCGTGGCGAGATCGACCATGCGCTGACGGCCGCTCTTGCTGGCATTGGTCTCGGGGATCTCGGGCAGGGGCCCGTCGGGATCGAAGCCGGAGGCGTCGGTGCCGAGAATGACGGAGAGCGATGCGATGGCGCTGTCGTAATGCACGCGGCTGTCCAGCAAAGCGCGCTTCTCCCTGGCTTCATCGACACTGTCGCCGACCACCACGAAGGCGCCGGGAAGAATCTTCAGATGCTCGGGGTCGCGGCCGATCTTCTCCATGCGGCCCTTGATGTCGGCGTAGAGCTTTTGCCCGTCGGCAAAGCTGCCGCCGCCGGTGAACACAGCTTCCGCCGTCTCGGCGGCGAGCTGCTTGCCGTCTTCGGAGGCGCCGGCCTGCACGATCACGGGCCAGCCCTGCACGGGGCGGGCGATGTTGAGCGGGCCGCGCACCTTCAGATATTTGCCGTGGTGGTCGAGCGTGTGCATCTTGGCGGGATCGAAGAACAGGCCGCTCTCGACATCGCGCACGAAAGCATCGTCGGCGAAGGAATCCCACAGGCCGGTGACGACGTCGTAGAACTCGCGGGCGCGCTTGTAGCGCTCGGCGTGCTCCATGTGATCGTCGAGGCCGAAATTCAGCGCTGCGTCCGGATTCGATGTGGTGACGATGTTCCAGCCGGCGCGGCCGCCGCTGAGATGGTCGAGCGAGGCGAAGCGCCGCGCGACGTGATAGGGCTCGTCGAAGGTGGTCGAGCCGGTCGCGATCAGGCCGATGCGCTCGGTGACCGCGGAGAGCGCCGACAGCAGCGTGAAAGGCTCGAACGAGGTCACGGTGTGGCTGCGCTTGAGCGCGTTGATCGGCATGTTCAGCACGGCGAGGTGATCGGCCATGAAGAAGGCGTCGAACTTGCCGGCCTCGAGCTTCCTGATCAGCTGCTTGATGTGCGGGAAGTTGAAATTGGCGTCGGGCCAGGCCCCGGGATAGCGCCAGGCGCCGGTGTGGATGCTGATCGGGCGCATGAACGCGCCAAGCTTGAGTTGCCGTTGTGCCATCGCCCGGGGTCCGTTCTTGGTGACGCTCGGAAAGACATAGGCATGCCGTGGAGCCGCGCCATCGGCAGCGGCGGGAAGATTATTTTGTTTTTCGATGTGCGCTCAGCACAATCTCGTCATTTCATTTGACGCCGTCGCCTGCGGCCATCCTTCGAGACGCCCGCCGTTGGCGGGCCCTCAGGATGAGGACTGAAGGCGCGGCGCCAGATTCAACAGGCAAGAATGTAACCTAGCCTCATCCTGAGGAGACCGCGAAGCGGTCGTCTCGAAGGACGAGGCGCGCGCTCGACGGCTGCCAAGAAGCAACTTGCAACGCTTCGGGAATGACGCCGAGAGCGGCTCATCCCAAAATATCCTTCTGCATCTTGCCACCGTAGAAATGGAAGAACGGCACCGGCGCGTCGTGACGGAGCGGGCCGGCGGCAAGGCGGCTGTGGAGTTCGTTGAGCACGTTGCGCGTCATCGGATGCAGGTCGGCGAGCGGCTTCGAGCCAAGCTCGACCCAGACCAATTCGACCAGCTCGGCATCGGCATGGATGACGCCGTCGACGCGGTGAGTGATCGCGGAAGCATCCGCGGTGAAGAAGCGCGTGTCGAAGCGCTTGACGCGGCCGGGCGGGGTGATCGCGCGCGCAATCAGGAACAGGCTGGATGGATCGGGCAGCAGGCCGGCATCGGCGAATGGCTTCCACGGACCATCGAGCTTCGTCAGCTTGCCCTCGGTCTTGCGGCCGAGACAAAGCCCGGTCTCCTCACAGGCCTCGCGGATCGCGGCAATGGCGAGCGACTTCGCGCGCGAGGCGGGGGTCTTCGGGCTGCCCTTGGCGAGATTGGCCTCGAGCTCGGGCGTGATCGACGCCGCGCAGGGCACGCGATAATCGGCCTTGTCGACGCGCCCGCCCGGGAAGACGAACTTGCCGGGCATGAACACCACCTTGTCGTGGCGCTTGCCGACCAGCACTTTCGGAACGGCGCCGCTGCGATCGACCAGGATCAGCGTCGCCGCATCCTTCGGACGGAAATAGGGATGGTGATCGGCCTCCTTTTCCTCGTGGACCTTTGCCTTCTCCGCGACGTGCGCAATTTCCGTCATGTCCTCACCCAGACTGTTCTTGCTTATTCTGCCTACACCGGCGGAATACCATCCGGAGGGGTCTCGTCAAACCCGTGCATGCGCAGAGCCCATTGCAAGCCGACCACAGCTCCCTTGACGGGCTGCAGCAGCGCGAGCGAGGCGACGAAGGTGAAGGGCAGATAGGCGGCGAAGCTGATCCAGACCGGCGTGGTGTAATTGGTCTCGATCCACAAGACGGCCGGCACCACGATGTGGCCGACGATGACGATGACGAGATAGGCGGGCAGATCGTCGGCGCGATGTGGCGTGAAATCGAGACCGCATTTGGCGCAATTGTCCGCCGTCTTCAGGAAAGCGCGGAACAGCTTGCCCTCGCCGCAGCGCGGGCAACGGCCGCGAAAGCCGCGCCTCATCGCCGCAAAGACGTCGCGCTTCTCGATGAGACCCGTCTCGCGCGTCCAGATTTTTGGGGCCGTGCTCATCGTCACCATGCCTTGCCCTTCTTGCCTTTGCCCTTGCTCTTTCCCTTGTTCTTGTCCTTGCCCTTCCCGGGTTTGCCGGATTTCGGCTTCGCCGGCTTGCGTTTTCTCTCCGGACTGCGTCCGGGATGGGGCTTGGAGGATTTGCGCTGCGCACCGAGCGGCCGGCGCTGGCGCGGCGCGGTCTCGCTGGATGATGACAGCAGCTCGAAGCGCAGCGCGCCGGCGATGGGAGCGGCTTCGATCAGGCGGACATCGACGACGTCCCCGAGCTGGTACATGGTGCCGCTGCGCGTGCCGACCAGCGCGTGCCGGCTCTCGTCATAGTTGAAATATTCCGTGCCGAGGGATCGGATCGGGATCAATCCGTCGGCGCCGGTCTCGCTCAGCTTCACGAACAGGCCGGCGCGGGTGACGCCGGAGACGCGGCCCTGGAAGCTGGCGCCGATGCGATCGGCGAGGTGATGCGCGATCAGACGGTCGACCGTCTCGCGCTCCGCCTTCATGGCGCGCCGCTCGGTCAGCGAAATATGCGCGGCGACCTCGCTCAAGGTTTCCGGCGTCTCGCTGTCGGGCAGAGCGCCTTCGCCCATGCCCAGCGCGCGAACCAGCGCGCGGTGCACGACGAGGTCGGCATAGCGGCGGATCGGCGAGGTGAAATGCGCATAGCGGCGCAAATTCAGGCCGAAGTGCCCGTAATTCTCCGAGGAATATTCCGCCTGCGCCTGCGCGCGCAGCACCACCTCGCTGACCAGCGGGTAATAATCGTGGCCTTCGAGCTGGGCCAGCACGCGGTTGAACAGCGTCGGGCGCAGCGCGCCTGACTTGGTGAAGGGAACGTCGAGCGTCTCCAGGAACTCGGAGAGCGCATGGACCTTCTCCAGCGTCGGCTCGTCGTGCACGCGGTAGATCAGCGGCAGCGATTTCTTCTCCAGCATTTCCGCTGCCGCGACGTTGGCGAGGATCATGAACTCCTCGATCAGCTTGTGCGCATCGAGCCGCTCCGGCACGACGACGCGATCGACCGTGCCGTCGCTCTTCAAGAGGATCTTGCGCTCGGGCAGATCGAGATTGAGCGGATCGCGCTCGTCCCGCGCGCGCTTGGCGCAGGCGTAAGCGGCATAGAGCGGCCTCAATATCGGATCGAGCAGGGGGCCGGTGGTGTCATCGGGCCGACCGTCGATCGCGGCCTGCGCCTGCGCGTAAGCGAGCTTCGCCGCCGAGCGCATCAGGATGCGGTGGAACGTATGCGAGCGCTTGCGGCCGTCGGGGCCGAGCACCATGCGCACCGCGAGCGCGCCGCGCGGCTCGCCCGGCACCAGCGAGCAGAGATTGTTCGAGATGCGCTCGGGCAGCATCGGCACGACGCGGTCGGGGAAATAGACCGAGTTGCCGCGATCGAGCGCGTCGCGGTCGAGCGCCGAGCCCGGCCGCACGTAGAAGCTGACATCGGCAATGGCGACATTGACGATGAAGCCGCCTTTGTTGTTGGGATCATCGTCCGCTTGCGCATGCACCGCGTCGTCATGATCCTTCGCATCCGGTGGATCGATGGTGACGAGCGGCACGTCGCGCCAGTCCTCGCGGCCCTTCAGGTTCGCAGGCTCGGCGGCTTCCGCTTCGCGCTCCGCGGCGGAGGAGAATTGCAACGGGATGTCGTGGGCGTAGATCGCGATCAGGCTGATCGCCTTCTCCGACTTGACCGAGCCGAGCTTCTCCTTGACCCGGCCCGAGGCCAGACCGAAGCCGCGCGAGCGGACGATGTCGACGCTGACGAGGTCGCCGTCCTGCGCGCCGGCGGTATCGGTCTTGGCGATGTTCAGCTCGCGGTCGGCGAACTTCTTGTCGACGGGCACGAGCCGCCCGCCACCTTCGGGAAGCTCGCGGAACACGCCGAGGATACGGCTCTTGGCCTTGTCGATGACCTTGATGATGCGGCCGCGCCAGGCCGGGCCTTCGTCCTCGCCTGTCGGCTCGATGCGCAACAGCGCGCGGTCGCCGACGCCGGCGGCGGTGCCGGGCCTGGGCCGGCGCGGCATCTCGATCAGGATCCTTGGCGGCTCGCCGCTTTCGACCTCGTCCCATTCGGCGGGGGAGGCGATCAATTCGCCGTCGGCGTCGCGTCCCGTAATGTCGGCAAGCAGCGTGGGTGGCAGCGCGTCCGGCTCGGACACCTTGTGGCGCTTCTTCTTGACGATTCCGTCGTCGGCGAGCTCGCGCAGCATGCGCCTGAGCTCGGCGCGATCGGCGTTCTTCAGGCCGAACTCGCGTGCGATGTCGCGGGTCCCGGCCTTTCCATGATTTGCCTTGATGAAGGCGACGATGGCTTGCCGGTCGGGAAAGCCATGGTCATTCTTGCGTTTCACTTAACCTCTAATTCTTGATCTCAAGTCTTTCCGGCACTCTTCTTGGCCGGAGCCTTGGTGGCGGCGGCCTTGGTCGGCGACGTTTTTGCCGTCGACGGCACGGCGGCGCGCGCCTTGCTGATGGATTCGGTTTTCGATTTGGCCGCCTTCTTCGCGGCCGGTTTCTTCGGCTTTGGCGGGGTGTCCTCGCCGTCCGCGGCCTTCTCTGCAGTCTTCTTGGCCTTGGCCGGCTTGGCCGCCTTCTTGGCTTTGGCCTTGCCGCTCTTTCCGCCGCCCTTGGCCGCGCGCTCGTCGATCAGGGCGATGGCCTGGGCGAGCGTGACGGTGTCCTTTTCGAACTCGGCCGGGATCGTCGCGTTGACGCCGCCGGCAGCGACATAGGCGCCGTAACGGCCGCTCTTCACGGTGACGGTGCCGAGGGTGGGATGATCGCCGAGCGCCTTGCCGGGATCGGCGCCGAAGCGGCGGCTCGGGCCCTTGGCGACCTTCTCCGCGATCAGCGTCACCGCGCGGTTGAGCCCGATGTCGAACACCTCGTCGCCGGCCTCGAGGCTGGCGTAGGTCTTCTCGTGCTTCACGAACGGCCCGAAGCGGCCGAGCCCGGCGGTGATGGGCTGGCCGGTCTCCGGATGCTTGCCGATCTCGCGCGGCAGCGACAAGAGTTTCAGCGCAAGCTCGAGATCGACATCGCCGGGCGAGGTGCCTTTCGGGATGCCGGCGCGCTTGGGCTTCTCGCCTTCCTCATAATCCTTCTGCTCGCCGAGCTGGATGTAGGGTCCGAACCGGCCGGCCTTGACCCAGACATCGCGCCCGGTGTCAGGATCCTGGCCGAGCGAACGGTCGGCGCTGGCCTCGCCATCGGCGGCGAGCTGGCGGGTGTAGCGGCACTCCGGATAGTTAGAGCAGCCGACGAAGGCGCCGAACTTGCCGGCCTTGAGATTCAGCCGGCCGGTGCCGCAATTCGGGCACTGCCGGACGTCGCCGCCGTCGGCGCGGGGCGGATAGATGTGCGGCCCGAGCATCTCGTCGAGCACGTCGAGCACCTGCGCGACGCGCAGATCCTTGATCTCGTCGACGGCGCCGATGAAGCCTGTCCAGAAATCCTTCAGCACCTGCTGCCAGGAGATCTCGTTGTTGGAGATGCGGTCGAGCTGCTCCTCGAGGCCCGCGGTGAAGTCGTACTCGACGTAGCGGCTGAAGAAGCTCTCCAGGAACGCGATCACGACCCGGCCCTTGTCCTCGCCGTGCAGGCGCTTCTTCTCCAGCTTGACGTAGCCGCGGTCCTTCAGAACCTGGAGGATCGAGGCGTAGGTCGAGGGACGGCCGATGCCGAGCTCTTCCATGCGCTTGACCAGCGAGGCCTCGGAGAAGCGCGGCGGCGGCTCGGTGAAGTGCTGGGTGACCGACAGGCTCTGCCGTTTCACCGCCTCGCCCTGGCTCATCGCGGGCAGGCGGCGCGAATCCTCGTCCTCCTCGTCGTCGCGGCCTTCCTGATAGAGCGCCAGGAAGCCGTCGAACTTGACGACCTGGCCGGTGGCGCGCAGCTCCAGCGTGCGGGAGCCTGCCTTGGCCGTGATGTCGACGGTGGTGCGCTCGAGCTCGGCCGATTCCATCTGGCTCGCGATGGTGCGCTTCCAGATCAGCTCATAGAGCTTCGCCTGATCGGCATCGAGCCTGCGGCTCATGCTCGCGGGGCGGCGGGACATGTCGGTCGGGCGGATCGCTTCGTGGGCTTCCTGCGCGTTCTTGGCCTTGGCCTGGTACTGGCGCGGGGTATCCGGCACATAGGCGTTGCCGTAATCCTCGCCGATCACCTTGCGGGCCTGGGTGATCGCTGACGGATCGATCTGCACGCCGTCGGTACGCATATAAGTAATGAGTCCGGTGGTCTCGCCGCCGATGTCGATGCCTTCATAGAGCCGCTGGGCGATCCGCATCGTGTGCGCCGGCGCAAAGCCGTATTTGCGGCTGGCTTCCTGTTGCAGCGTCGAGGTGGTGAAGGGCGCCTGCGGATTGCGCCGGGCCGGCTTGGCATCGACCGCGGTGACGGCGTAGCTCGCCGCTTCCAGCGCCTTCTTGAAGTCCTCGGCCTCCGCGCCGGTGCCGATGTCGAGGCGCTGGATCTTCTTGCCGTCGGCGCCGACGAGGCGGGCTTCGAACGCATCGCCGCGCGGCGTGAGCAGCGTCGCGATCAGCGACCAATATTCACGCGCGACGAACTTCTCGATCTCGAGCTCGCGGTCGCAGACGAGGCGCAGCGCCACCGACTGCACGCGGCCGGCCGAGCGGGCGCCGGGCAGCTTGCGCCACAGCACCGGGGAGAGGGTGAAGCCGACGAGGTAGTCGAGGGCACGGCGCGCCATATAGGCGTCGACCAGCGCGCCGTCGATCTGGCGCGGATGCTTCATGGCGTCCGAGACCGCCTGCTTGGTGATGGCGTTGAACACCACCCGCTCGATCTTCTGATCCTTCAGCGCGCGCTTTTCCTTCAGCACCTCCAGCACGTGCCAGGAGATGGCCTCGCCCTCGCGATCAGGGTCGGTGGCGAGAATCAGGCGATCGGCGTTCTTCAGGGACTTGGCGATGTCGTTGAGCCGGCCGGCCGCCTTGGGGTCGACCTCCCAGATCATCTTGAAATTGGCATCGGGATCGACGGAACCGTTCTTCGCCGGCAGGTCGCGGACATGGCCGAACGAGGCCAGAACCTCATAGGACGAGCCCAAATACTTGTTGATCGTCTTGGCTTTCGCCGGCGACTCCACAATGACGATATTCATGTAGTTCCAGTAACTTACGGGAAAATCTGAGGCCGAAAACGAAAGGATTCGGGTCGGCCGTTTCGACCCGAACATGGGTGGTGAGGCCTCCGCTGTCAAATCGACGGGTGTCGAAGGCCCGCCGAATGGGAAAAGTTTCATATCGAAAAAGTTGTAAAACACCACCTTGGAGTTGCGGCCGATGTCGGCGTAATGTCGCGTGGGGCATGGATTCGGGTGGGGACTGGTGACTAGGCCGGGAAAGAAACGGGCGCGCGCCACTGTCGGCGCGCCGCGAGGCTCGCGTCACGAGGAACCGGGGGAGGGCGGCGCGGACGAGGCCGTCGCCTTCATCGCCGAACAGGTCGGGGCGCTACGCAAGCTCGCCGAGCGGCACAAGCTCGCCGTGCTGCATTATCTGTTGGGCATGACCAAGCTCGAGGCCGACGAGCACTTGAGGCTGCGGAGCAAGCGCAAGCTGTCATGACAAGGCTGGATAGTTTGGCGTGAACTATCGCGTTCTACCGACGACAAAGCCAATGTGAAGAACGCGTTCAATCTCTCGAGCCTTGCGGACAAGCTCCGCAACGATGTTCGTGGCCTCGTGATCATGGCGGCATTGATCGGAGGCTTGATCCTTTGGTTTGCGACCGTCGGCTGGACCGATCGGGTGATCTATCGCGGCGTCGATCAAGCTTGGTTCGAGCCCGGTCGCGTCCATCTCAAGACGGAGCCTTCCGGTCATTACACGATCGAGCGGAATGCAGACTTTGCCGCCATGAAGGTCGGCTGCGTTTATGATCTGAACTACGAGGCCGAGTTCGGCCAGCGCCAACGCGCCGATCGCCTGAAAATGGTTCGCAGGGCTACCCTGGTCGGATGCTAGCCAGAGTTCGCCCCGCTGGCATTGACGGCGTGGTGGCAGCTCGTCGCCGCAATCAGGCCGACCGCCGTCGCGCCGGCCGCGGCTTCAGCGTGGTGTCGGCGGGACTGAGCAGCCGCCCATCCTCTGCGCGCATTTCCAGCTTCTTCACCGGGCGGCCCTTCTCGCGATCGACCAAAATGGTCGCGATCTCCTCGGGATGGT
This sequence comes from Bradyrhizobium frederickii, assembly GCF_004570865.1. GTDB lineage: Bacteria > Pseudomonadota > Alphaproteobacteria > Rhizobiales > Xanthobacteraceae > Bradyrhizobium > Bradyrhizobium frederickii. The sequence goes on along the minus strand of NZ_SPQS01000006.1, from coordinate 64,678 downwards.
CGTCGAACTCCTCGCTCCATTGCCGCAGCGCCACCAGGATCGGGAAGGTGCCGCGGCCCTTCGCCGTCAGCACATATTCTTGATACGCGCTGCCGTCGGAGGCGGGGGCGGTGGCCAGAATGCCGTGATCGACGAGTGAACGCAGCCGCACGGACAGGATGTTCTTGGCCATGCCGAGCTTGCTCTGAAACTCGCCGAAACGGCGCAGGCCGAACAACGCCTCGCGGATGATCAGCAGCGACCACCAATCGCCGATCGCCTCCAATGAGCGCGCGATCGGGCAGGAATCGCCCTCGAAGCTCGTTCGTTTCACCATCGTTCCGGTCCTGTCGCGTTCGCACGATCCGAACGCCGATCACGCGCTTGTGTGGTTGCATCATAAAACCATGCGCCCTAGATGGCAATCTAGTTTTATGATGCAACCACTGGAGGCGAGCGTGAGACTGACGAACAAGACGGCCCTGATCACCGGCGGCAATAGCGGCATCGGCCTTGCGACCGCAAGACTGTTCGTGGCCGAAGGCGCCAAGGTGGTGATCACCGGGCGCAACAAGGAGACGCTGGAGAGTGCGGCGAAGCAGCTCGGGCCGAACGCGCTCGCGCTCGCCGCCGATGCCACCGACATCGCCGCGACCGAAGCTGCGATCAAGCAGGGCGCCGAAAAGTTCGGCAAGTTCGACATCGTGTTCGCCAATGCCGGCATCGCCGGCGGCACGCCGCTGGGCTCGGCCACGCTTGACGTGTTCGAGAGGGTCATCAGCACCAACCTGACCGGCGTGTTCTTCACGGTGCAGTCGGCGCTGCCTCATCTCAACGACAACGCCTCGATCGTCCTCAACGGCTCGGTGATCTCGGTGCTCGGCATTCCCGGTTACGCGGCCTACGGCGCCGCGAAGGCCGGCGTGCGGGCGATGGCGCGGATCATGGCCTCCGAGCTGTCGCCGCGCGGCATTCGCGTCAACGTCGTGGCGCCCGGCGCGATCCGCACGCCGATCTGGGGGCCTGCGACCGCGACACCGGAAGCCGAGAAGGCGTTCGAGCAGCGGATCGCGCTGTCGACGCCGCTCGGCCGCATCGGCGAGACCGATCACGTTGCGAAGACGGTGCTGTTCCTCGCCTCCGACGATGCCGCGCATGTGCAGGGCCAGGAGATCTTCGTCGACGGCGGCGCGGTGGCCTCTCCAAGCGGCGCGCCGATCTATCGCGGCTGATCAAATCGGCCACAATCTGAATCGGCCGGCGCCGCGTCCGCAATTGCGCCGGCCGAATCCTGCGTCTTGCGACCTCAGGCGGCGCGCAGGCTTGCGGCGGCGTGGAGTGCGTCGGCCAGCGCCTTCTCGCGATGCTCCGGCCCGACCTGGATGCCGTCGGCGACGATGAATTCGGGATTGATCCCGATGAACCCGAACACGCTGCGCAAGTACGTTTCCAGGTGCTCTAGCGCCGCGGCGGGCGAGCCCGCGCCGTAATAGCCACCGCGCGAGATCGCGATGATCACACGTTTGCCGCCGGCGAGGCCCTGCGGTCCGTTAGGGCCGTAGCTGAACGTCTTGCCCCTCACGGCGATGCGGTCGATCCAGGCCTTGAGCTGGCTGGGAATCGTAAAATTGTACATGGGCGCGCCGATCACAACGATGTCGGCAGAAAGAAACTCGTCGAGCGCGGCAGCGCCAGCGGCAAGGTCGGGTCCGAGTTCCGCCGGCGCGGGCGCGCCTTGCGCGGCGGCGAGATGAGAGCCGGAGAGGTGGGCAAGCGGGGCCTGGGTCAGGTCGCGATAGGCCACTTCGAGCGAGGGCGTTGCCTGGCGCAGCCGATTGACGATGGCGGCGGAGACCTGCCGGGAGACCGAGTGGGGGCCGAGGACGCTGGAGTCGAGATGGAGAAGTTTCATTTTGGGGTCACCATGGTATAAGTTTGTAACCAGGACTACATGAGTGACTACCGAAATCCCCGCAAGAACGCACTTTTTTGGGCCATGGGCACATCTTTGAAACCTGCGCACACCGATTTGACCGCCTTGCCGCGGCCGGATCCTGATCATGCGGACTGCCGCGGGGTCGCCTCCGTGCTGTCCCGTGTCGGCGACAAATGGAGCGTGTTGGTGATCATGATGCTCGGCGACGGGCCGAAGCGCTTCAACGAGCTGAAGCGCATGATCAACGGCATCTCCCAGCGGATGCTGACCCTGACATTGCGTGGGCTGGAGCGTGACGGCCTGGTGACGCGCACGATCTTTCCGACGATTCCGCCGCGTGTCGACTATGAGCTGACCGATCTCGGCCGAGGGCTGTCGGAGCCGGTGAAGGCGCTTGGGGAGTGGGCGATGGACCACCTGACGCAGATCGAGGCGGCACGGACGCAGTTCGATCGGCGCAATAACGGCTAGCCAAGTCTGTCACCGTCATCCTGAGGTGCTCGTCCTGCAACGCAGGGCGAGCCTCGAAGGACGACGGCCCGGCTGCATCCCGGCCGCTGCTCCCGGCGCGATGCTCCGCATCGCGCCACTCGCGCCTCAGGATGACGGGTTCAACATTGCCGGTGCCTATAGCGCACATCCGACGATCTTCTCGGTCATTCCGGGCCCCGAGCGGGAGCGAGGGAGCCCGGAATCCATTTGGCCCCGGCGTAGATGGATGAATGGATTCCGGGCTCGCGACTTCGTCGCGCCCCGGAATGACGTACCCTCAGTGAATGGGAGTTCGAGGCACGGCTCTACAGCAGCGACACCAATCCGCCGCCGTGGCGTTCGAGCTTTCCGGCCAGCTCCAGCTCCAGCAGCACCGTGCGCACGATCGCGGGCGAGGCGCCGGACATCCGCACGAGATCGTCGATCGAGACCGGCGCCGGGCCGAGCAGGCGGGTGATCTGATCGCGGTCGTGGCCTTGCGGATCGCTCTCGAACGGCTCGCTGTCGGGCTCGCCCGCAGGAAGCATCAACGGCCGCTCCATGATCGGCTGCACCGCGTTGACGATGTCGGCAGCTTCGGTGACGAGGGTCGCGCCCTGCTTGATCAGGTCGTTGGCGCCGGCGGCGCGCGGATCGAGCGGGGAGCCCGGCACCGCGAACACCTCGCGGCCCTGTTCGGCCGCCATGCGCGCGGTGATCAGCGAGCCCGAGCGGTGCGCCGCCTCCACCACAACGACGCCGAGCGACGCGCCCGAGATCAGGCGGTTGCGGCGCGGGAAGTCGCGGGCGCGCGGCTCATGGCCGAGCGGCATCTCGGAGATCGCAGCGCCTTCGTGATCGAGGATCGCGGCGAGCAGGTCGCCATGCTCAGGCGGATAGATGCAGTCATGGCCGCCGGCGAGCACGGCGACGGTGCCGCTCTCGACGCTGGCGCGATGCGCGGCCTGATCGACGCCGCGGGCGAGCCCGGAGATGACGACGAAGCCGGCCTCGCCAAGCTCACGCGCGAGCAGGCCCGCGAATTTCAGCCCGGCGCCGGAAGCATTGCGCGAGCCGACAATGGCGATCATCGGCCGCATCAGGGTTTTGGTATCGCCACGCACGGCGAGCAGCGGCGGTGCGTCGTCGATCATCGCCAGCCGTGTTGGATAGCCGTCCTCGCCGGGCGCGCGCCAGGCGATGCCGAATTTGCGGCTCGCGGCCAGCTCGGCCTTGGCTTCATCGGCGCTACAGATGCGGCCCGATCGCTGCGCACCGCCGCGGCGCGCGAGATCGGGCAGCCGCTCCAGCGCGGCGCGCGCGCTGCCGAAATGATCGACCAGCGAACGGAATGTGCGCGGGCCGACGTTGTCGGAGCGGATCAGCCGCAGGCGGTCGATCCTGTCAGCCTCGGTCAGCTCCACGCTCGGGTTGATGGCGTCCACGGCGGCTCCTTGTAGCCCCAGCATGGAACAACCTGAGGGCGTTGCGCAACAGCGACGTGTGCTTGCGTGGCCTCGCCCCGATGCTAAAAGCGATGCCAATAAGAAGGATTTTGCCATGATCTCACTCGCCGACCTCCAGCGCCGCATCGAAGCGGGCGAGCTTTCGCCTGACGCCGCCATCGCGCAATCGCATGCGGCGATCGAGGCCAAGGAGAACGACGTCCACGCCTTCGTCCGCCACGACAAGTCGGCGAAGGCGCAAGGCTCCGGTCCGCTGCGCGGCATCGCGGTCGGCATCAAGGACATCATCGACACCGCCAATATGCCGACCGAGATGGGCTCGGAGATCTATCGCGGCTGGCAGCCGCGCAGCGACGCGCCTGTGGTGATGATGCTGAAGCGGGCAGGGGCCACCATCATCGGCAAGACCACCACGACCGCGTTCGCCTCGCGCGATCCGACCCCGACACTCAATCCGCACAATCTTGGCCATTCGCCGGGCGGCTCGTCCGCGGGCTCGGCGGCTGCCGTCGGCGCCGGCATGATCCCGCTGGCGCTGGGCACCCAAACCGGCGGCTCAGTGATCCGGCCCGCCGCCTATTGCGGGACGGCCGCGATCAAGCCGTCATTCCGGATGCTGCCGACGGTCGGTGTGAAGTGCTACTCGTGGGCGCTCGACACCGTCGGCCTGTTCGGCGCGCGCGCTGAGGATCTCGCGCGTGGGCTGCTCGCGATGACGGGGCGCACGGAGTTCTCCGGCATCGTCGCGGCGAAATCGCCGCGGATCGGCGTGGTCAGGCAGGAATTCGCGGACACCGTGGAGCCGGCGGCCGAGCAGGGGCTGCAAGCTGCCATCAATGCGGCCGAGCGCGCCGGTGCCAGCGTGCAGACCATCGATCTGCCCGAGGCGGTGCAGGAAGCCTGGCGCATCCATCCTATCATTCAGGATTTCGAGGCGCATCGCGCGCTGGCCTGGGAGTTTTCCGAGCGTCACGACGAGATCGCGCCGATGCTGCGGGCAAGCCTCGACGCGACGGCCCATCTGACCCCGAAGGAATATGACGAGGCGCGCCGGATCAGCCGTCGCGGCCGCCGCGAGCTCGGCGAATTGTTCGAGGGCGTCGACGTGCTCTTGACCTATTCGGCGCCGGGCACTGCGCCGGCCAAGGAGCTCGCGACCACAGGCGATCCTCGCTACAACCGGCTCTGGACGCTGATGGGCAATCCTTGCGTCAACGTGCCGGTGCTGAAAGTCGGCGGCCTGCCAATCGGCGTGCAGGTGATCGCACGTTTCGGCAACGACGCCCGCGCGCTCGCGACGGCGTGGTTCCTGGAGAACGCGCTGGCGCGGGCGTGAGCGTGCCCTCAACTTCATGTAACCGCGGCGGAGGCAATCGCGCCGCCGCTCAGACGACCAACTGAATTCATGGCTCTCCCGCACCGACAGGGTCCGCGCGGCCCGCAATTCTTCGCTGCAAGCGAAAGTCTCGGCGAGATCGTCGAGACGTTTTGTGATGTCGATCTCGCAGATGCAGCGACCGCCTGCGCGCGAACGATCAAGGTGCTACCGGCGACGTCGCCGGTACTGATCGTGCACTATCGATCGCCAGTGGCCTCGCAACGCGGAGTCTACAAGCGCACCGTCAAAGGCATGCACACGCGCGCGACGGCGCTGAAGCCGAGTGGTCCGGTCGGTGTCGTGCTGGTGCGGTTGAAGCCTGAGGCGGCCGATCGCGTGCTCGGGGTCAAGCCTGCCGAGCTGCTCGATACAAGCGTCGAAATCTCGGACATCTTCGGCGACAACGCTGCTGTATGTCTTGAAGAACGCCTCGCCGGGGCTGGCAGCGCAGCTGCGCGCGTGACTTGCATGCAGGGCTTTCTCGAGCAGAGGCGGAGGCCGTCACGGCTCGATCCGCTGGTTGCACAGGCGATGCGGGCGATCAGGCGGAATCCGGCGATCTCGATGCGCGGGCTCGCCGATTGCCTCGATGTCGGCGAACGCAGCCTTCAGCGTCGCTTCAAGACCGAGACCGGTGCGTGCGCGAAGCGGTTCGCACGGATCGAGCGGATGCTGCAGGCGATCGCCGCGCGCCGGACCGGCGCCGATTGGGCCGATGTCGCGCATGCTTGCGGATTCACCGACCAAGCGCATCTGATCCGCGACTTTCGCACTTTCGCAGGAAGCTCGCCGGAGGTTTTCTGCCGGCGTGTTGCGGCCGACAGATGGCAGGGGTGGAATGACGAACTCGCCTCGTCGGATTTTTACAATACGTTCGTTACCTAGCCCGCTACCAGCGCGTCTCCAGACTTCGCAAGGAGACGCAAACATGTCGACAGAGTTCGCCCGCGGCACTCGGCTGCGCAATGCCTTCAACAAGGAGACGTTCGTCTTCTCCGGACTGCTCGACAACCGTGACGTCGCACGTTTCGGTGTGATCCTCGAAAAGGGCGGCTCGGGCGGCGGCAACGCGCTCGTGCACGTGCATCCCGGCGCGGACGAGCACTTTGCAGTGAAGAGTGGACGCATCAAGTTCGTCATCGACGGGCGTGAGCAGGTGGTGGACGCCGGCGGCAGCGTGACCGTGCCACGCGGCAGACCGCATTATTTCGCCAATGCTGGCGACGGTAACGCCGAGTTCGAGGTCTCGTTCATGCCGGCGCAGCAGCATCTGCGCTTCTTCGCCAATTTCGTAACGCTCACCGTGAAGCAACCTGCGTGGTTCTCCAGCGCGGGCGATCCGAAATTTCTCCTGATTGCACTGGTGCTCCACACCTATCGCGATCACCTCTATCTCGCGGGCGTGCCGATCTGGCTTCAGAAGCTGCTGTTCGCGACGCTTGCGCCCGTGGCGCGCCTCGTCGGCTATCGCATGGCAATCGAGCCGCTACCCCGGGCCGCGTCTGGTTCGGACGCCTGAGGCGCAAATCAGAGCAGCGCCGGCTCGGCGGCGGGCAAGACGCTTGGGGCCTCGGTCCCGACCGCATCTTGTCCGAGCCAGCGCTCGGCGGCCGCGCGACCGCTCCGGTGCAGCAGCCGGATGAAGCCGCGGCCGAGATCGGTCGATGAACGCTGCGCCAGGCCGTCAACGGAATCTTCCGCCGCGATCCTGGTGAGCCGCGGGGAAGAGGCTGCGTGGGATTGCGCCCATGCGATCGCTGCGATCTCGGCATTGAGCGCGGCGTTGGCCGCGATCTGGTCGAGCCGGCGGTCGATCGCGGCCAGGGTGATCGGCACATAGCTGTCGCGCGCCGGCGTGACCTGGACGAGCAGGACGTCGGCCGTCGTCGTCTCCTGCACCAGCCGCAGCAGCGGCGGGTTGCCGCCGAAGCCGCCGTCCCAATAGGCCTCGCCGTCGATCTCGACGGCGCAGTGAACCAGCGGCGGGCAGGTCGAGGCCAGCGCGACGTCGGCGGTGACGGCGTCGTTGCGGAAGATCTGCTGCTGGCCGTCGCGGATCCGCGTCGCTGCAATCAGCAGCTTTGGTGCTCTTGGATCTTGCAGCGCCGGGAAATTAATGTCGCGCGACAGCGCCAGCCGCAGCGGATCGAGATCGAACGGATCGAACTGGCCCGAGCGTAGCGTCGGACCGAATGCGACCGAGCTTCCCGCCGGCGAGAAGCCACCGAGCAGCATCAGCGAGCGGAACGAGGCCTCGTGCATCAGGCGGAGCCAGAACCGGCTCAGCCGGCTGCGGGCGCCTTCACGGCCGCCTTCGGCAAGACCGCAAGCGAGCAGCAGCGCATTGATGGCGCCGGCACTGGCGCCGCTGATGGTGTCGATCTCGATCGGCTCTTCCAGCAGCCGCTCCAGCACGCCCCAGGTGAAGGCGGCAAAGGTGCCGCCGCCCTGCAGCGCCAGGGACAATCGTTGCGGCGGCCATTGGCCGGAACGCGCCTGCGGGAGCGCGACCGGTGCAGCCTTGGTGACCGCGACGTCGCGCGGAGCGCCCGCTTGCGCGACGGGCTCAGGCTGCGCCACTTGCGGCGAAACGGGCGCGGAGGCGGGCGGCGGCGCATCGGACCAGATATTGGTCGCCGAGAGCAGCCGGCTCGCCGCGCTGCCGGAAGCACCGAGCGAACCAACCCCCTTATGCGCGCCGACAATCATCTCGCACATTCTGAGCAACCGCGTAACGCCGTTTCCTGTGTCAGGATGACAGGCATGGAACCCGTTCGCTACTGTCTGCAGCGAGCGGTGCGGAAGTTGCGAACAGGATTTGGCATATAATGCGAGGGATGTGCGGCGATATCCGTACTTTTTCCGGATTCAGGCCTTCTCGCCGATCCGGCTTTCCTTGCCGGCTTGCAACCGCTTGATGTTCTCGCGATGCGCGTAGAACAACAGCAGTGTCAGCACCGCGAACAATGCTGCGAGCGCGAGGTGGCCGAACCACCACAGGAAGATAGGCGTGATGAACGCCGCCACCAGGGCCGACAGCGAGGAGTAGCGGGTGGTGAAGGCGGTCGCCAGCCAGAGCAGGCAGAACACCACCATGCCGGGCCAGAACAAGCCGAGCAGGACGCCGATGTAGGTCGCGACGCCCTTGCCGCCTTTGAACTTGAGCCAGACCGGGAAGAGATGGCCGAGGAAGGCGCCGAGCCCGGCCACCATGGCGGCGTTGGGCCCTGCGATATAGCCGGCGATCAATACGGCCACGGTGCCCTTGAGCGCATCGAACAGCAGGGTGCCGGCGGCAAGACTCTTGCGCCCGGTGCGCAGCACATTGGTGGCGCCGATGCTGCCGGAGCCGATCGAGCGGATATCCTGCGTGCCGGCAAGCCTGGTCAGAACCAGGCCGAACGGAATCGAGCCGAGCAGGTAGCCGATGACGAAGGCCACCGGCAGGAATGCTTCAAGCCCCATGGCGGCCTCTCCAAAGGCTGGATTTCAATGTCGCGGGATCGCGGACGTCAGACATGCTCGTATACCGTCCGGCCGCCGACGATGGTGCGCACCACGCGGCCGGTAAAGCGGGCCTCGTCGAACGGGGTGTTCTTGCAGGGCGATTTGAGGTCGGCGGGATCGACCACCCAGGGCACATCGGGGTCGATCACGATGACGTCGGCCGGGCTGCCGACGCGCAGGGTTCCGCCAGGCAGGCCGAGCAGCTCGGCCGGACGGGTCGACATCGCCCGGATCAGCGTCTTCAGGTCCAGCTCGCCATTGTGCATGAGACGCAGACCGGCGGGCAGCATGGTCTCGAGACCGACGGCGCCGGGCGCGGCTTCAGCGAACGGCAGGCGCTTGACCTCGACGTCCTGCGGATTGTGGTCGGACATGATGACGTCGAGCAGGCCGGAGGCCACCGCGGCCACGAGTGCCCGGCGGTCGTCCTCGCTGCGCAGCGGGGGCGACAGCTTCAGGAACGACCGGTAGGGGCCGATGTCGTTCTCGTTCAGCGCCAGATGGTTGATCGAGACCGAGGCGCTGACGGCGAGCCCGGCGTCGCGGGCGCGCTGGAGGATGTCGAGGGAGTCGATGCAGCTCAGCGAAGCCGCGTGATAGCGGCCCCCGGTCAGCGCGACGAGGCGCATGTCGCGCTCGAGCATGACGGCCTCGGCGGCATTCGGGATACCCATCAGGCCGAGGCGCGAGGCGAACTCGCCCTCGTTCATCACGCCTTCGCCGACGAGATCGGGGTCCTCGGTGAAGTGCACGATCAGCGCATCGAAATCGCGCGCGTAGGTCAGCGCGCGGCGCATCACCTGCGCATTGGTCACGCTTCTGGCAGCATCGCTGAAAGCGACGGCGCCCGCGGCCTTGAGCAGGCCGAACTCGGTCATCTCCTGGCCGAGCATGCCCTTGGTAAGTGCCGCCATCGGCTGGATGTTGACGATCGCGGTGTCGCGGGCGCGGCGCATCACGAAGTCGACGGTCGCCGAATTGTCGATCACCGGCGAAGTGTCGGGCTGGCAGATGATGGTGGTGATGCCGCCGGTCGCGGCCGCCTGGCTCGCGGTGGCAAAGGTCTCGCGATGGCTGAAGCCGGGCTCGCCGACGAAGGCGCGCATGTCGACCAGGCCGGGCGCGACGATCTTGCCGGCGCAATTGACGATGTCGGTACCCTCGGGGACGCCGGCCGCGCCAATGCCGCGGCGGGTCTCGCGGATGGTGCCGTCGGCGATCAGGACGTCGCCGACACCGTCGAAATCCCTGGAGGGATCGACGACGCGGGCGTTGGCGAGCAGGACGGGGCGGCGATCGATCAGCATCGGCATCACGCGTTCGGCAGGTTACGGGCGAGCGCTTCCAGCACGGCCATGCGCACCGCGACGCCCATCTCCACCTGTTCGCGGATCAGGGACTGGGCGCCGTCGGCCACGATCGAGTCGATCTCGACGCCGCGGTTCATCGGGCCGGGATGCATCACGAGCGCGTCCGGCTTGGCGTAGGCGAGTTTCTTCTGGTCGAGCCCGAAATAATGGAAATATTCCGACGACGACGGCACGAAGGAGCCGTTCATGCGCTCGCGCTGCAGCCGCAGCATCATGACGATGTCCGCGCCGTTGAGCCCCTCGCGCATGTCGCGGGCGACCTCGACGCCCATCCGCTCGATGCCGGGCGGCAGCAGCGTGGTGGGGCCGACCACGCGGACGCGGGCGCCCATCGTGTTGAGCAGGATGATGTTGGAGCGGGCGACGCGCGAATGCAGCACGTCGCCGCAGATCGCGACCACCAGCCCTTCGATCCGGCCCTTATTGCGGCGGATGGTGAGCGCGTCGAGCAGGGCCTGGGTCGGATGCTCATGGGCGCCGTCGCCGGCATTGATCACGGAACCGTCAACCTTGCGTGCCAGCAGTTCCACCGCGCCGGAGGCGTGATGGCGCATCACCAGGATGTCCGGATGCATCGCGTTCAGCGTCATCGCGGTGTCGATCAGGGTCTCGCCCTTCTTCATCGACGAGGACGAGACCGACATGTTCATGACGTCCGCGCCGAGCCGCTTTCCCGCGAGCTCGAACGAGGATTGGGTCCGGGTGGAGGCCTCGAAGAAGAGGTTCACCTGCGTCCGTCCCCGCAGGACGGTGCGCTTCTTGTCAACCTGGCGGTTGAGCTCGACATATTCTTCGGACAGGTCGAGCAGGCCGGTGATGTCGGCCGCGGAAAGGCCCTCAATGCCCAGCAAATGCCGGTGGCCGAGGACGAAGGTGGATTTCGATGTCATTAAAAGCAGAGCTATAGGGGGGGATGGGGGGTGGGGCAAGCTGCAAATCCGGCCTGCGGACTTATCCACGGCGCTTTACCGGCAGCAGGGCGCCGCCGGCCTGTGTTCGGGGCTGCCGCTTTGCGCTAGACTCGTCCCTTCGTTGGGTCAGGGGCCGGCTCATGACGAGCATGCGGTATTTTAATCGACTGGCGCGTAATGTTGCTGCGCTGGCGGCCGTGTGCCTCGTCGGCATGGCGACACCGGCGCTGGCGGAGAAGCGCGTGGCACTCGTGATCGGCAACGACCGCTATCCGAACTTGCCGCCGGACCGCCAATTGAAGAAGGCGGCCAATGACGCGACCAGCGTCGCCGACGCGCTGCGGACACTCCAGTTCGAGATCGTGCTGGGGACCAATCTCGGCCGCCAGGGCATGATCGACCGGCTCGCCGATTTCACTGCGCGACTCGAGCCGGGCGACACGGCGGCCGTGTTCTATGCGGGGCACGGTGTGGCGATCGCGGGGGTGAACTACCTGGTGCCGAGCGATGTTCCGGCCGTGAGCGAAGGCGCTGAAGCGCGGGTGCGCGGGGCCTCGATCGCCGAGCCCGACTTGATCGCAGAGCTCCAGGCAAAGTCGGTGCGGGTCGCCTTCGTCGTCATCGACGCCTGCCGTGACAATCCGTTTCCGCGCGCCGCCGGCCGCTCGATCGGGAATACGCGGGGGCTCGCGGATGCGCGGCCGGCGCGCGGGATCTTCACGCTCTATTCGGCCGGGATCGGCCAGACCGCGCTCGACCAGCTCGGCAGTAACGATGCCGCAAATAATTCGGTGTTCACGCGGATCTTCGTCGAGCAGCTGAAGCGGCCCGAGCTGCATCTCGGCGACCTCGCGGTCGAGGTACGCGAGCGCGTGGCGGCGTTGGCACTGACCGCGACGGACAATGGCGGCCAACCGGCGCCGCATGAGCAGACGCCGGCCTACTACGACCAGACGCTCGGCGGACGCATCTATCTTTGGGAGGCGGCGCCGTCGACGCCGCGCGTGGCAGGCATGCTGGTGAAGCCGCCGGCAAAGCCTGCGGTCGCGGAGCGTGCGACGATGCGTCCGCCGCGTCCGTCCGCGGCTGGTGAAAGCTGCGCCCGCAGCGGCTTCGAGACCTACTGCGTCAGCTCGATGCTGAAGCCGCAATTCGGCAATTCATATGGTGCGGTGAACCTGTTCGACGCCTCGACGGGGACGGCCTGGGTCGAGGGTGCAGCCGGCAACGGCATCGGCGAATGGATCACGGTCGAGTTCGAAACCCTGCGACGGGTCAACTCGATCCATGTGCAAAACGGCTACCAGAAGAACTCCGACATCTTTTCCAAGAACAACAGGGTTCGCCAGATCCGGGTGCTGTTCTCCGGCGGCGAGTCGCAGGTCTTCATTCTCGAGGACAGGCTGTCGGCGCAACTGCTGACATTGCGGCCGCCGGTGACGGCGTATTGGATGCAATTGATCATCGACGACGTCTGGGCCGGCAACAAATACACGGACACCGCGATCACGAAACTTCTGGTCAGCTCGGATCCGGTGCAATGACCGCAAGGATGGGGATCGCGGCGCGTGCGGCGCTCCGTGTGCTGCTTGCAATATCGGTGCTCGCGCCGGCGCGGGCGCAGGGCTTGCCCGGCGATTTCGTCTATCTGCGCGACATCGACCCCAGCATCATCCAGGACATCCGCTACGCCACCTCGAACAATTTCGTCGGCCGGCCGCTGGCCGGCTACAATGCCGGTGAATGCGTGGTGAAGCGGGAGGTCGGGCTGCGGCTGAAGGCCGTGCAAGCGGAGCTCGCAGCGCAAAATCTCTCGCTCAAGATGTTCGACTGCTACCGGCCGGCGCGGGCCTCGCTCGACATGGTCAAGTGGTCGCAGAACGGTCACGAGACCGCCGCCGAGCGGCGCTACAATCCCAAAATCCCCAAGACAGAGCTGTTCCGCCTCGGTTACATCGCGAGCCGTTCGCAGCATTCCACCGGCGCGGCGCTCGATCTGACACTGGTCGATCTCAAGGCTGACAATTCCGCCAAATTCGACCCGTCGAGGACCTATGCCGATTGCACCGCGCCGGTCGAAGCGCGCGCACCCGAAGGCAGCGTCGATATGGGGACCGGCTACGACTGCACCGACACGAAGGGCCATACCGCGGCACCGTCGATCACGGCGGAACAACGCAGCTGGCGCAAGCGGCTGGTGGCGGCGATGGCCAGGCAAGGCTTTGTGAACTATTCGAAGGAGTGGTGGCATTTTTCCCTGCCTGGGGCCGGCGGGGCGGCCTATGATTTCCCGATCCAGCCGCGACGGAACTGATTTCGCGCCGAGGAAACTTGATGACCCAGCCGAGCTTTGCGACCCACGAGGTCTTCAACCAGTCACCGCCGTTCGAGGATATCGACCTGTTCGCCGTGGACCGGCCGCTGGTCGAGGCGGTGAAGGCCAATGGCGGCGCGGCGGCGGAACGCGAGCTGTCCGAGTTCGGCAAGCAATGGGGCTCGGCCGCGATGGCCGATCGCGGGCGCCTGGCGAACGAGAACACGCCGAAGCTGCGCACCTTCGACGCCAAAGGCAATCGCCGCGATCAGGTCGAATTTCACCCGGCCTATCACGAGCTGATGGCGCACAGCGCCCATGCCGGCGTCCATAATTCGACGTGGACCGCGACCGGCAAGCCGGCGGGCGATGCCGCCGAGGTCATTCGTGCGGCGAAATTCTACATGGCGGCGCAAGTCGAGACCGGCCACCTCTGTCCGATCACGATGACGCGCGCCTCCGTCGGTGCGCTGGCAATGCAGCCGGACCTGCTCGGCAAGGTGATGCCGGTGCTGTCGACCAAAAGCTACGACCCGAGCTTCGCACCGTGGTGGCAGAAGCGCGGCATGACGCTCGGCATGGGCATGACCGAGAAGCAGGGCGGCACCGACGTGCGTTCCAACATGACGCGCGCGGTGCGCGATGGCGAGGCCTATCGCATCACCGGCCATAAATGGTTCATGTCGGCGCCGATGTGCGATGCCTTCCTGGTGCTGGCGCAGGCCGAGCAGGGTCTGACCTGCTTCTTCATGCCGCGCTTTGCACCGGATGGATCGGTCAACGCGATCCAGTTCCAGCGGCTGAAGGACAAGCTCGGCAACCGTTCCAATGCCTCGTCCGAGGTCGAGTTCGTCGGCGCCTATGCGCAAGCGGTCGGCGAGGCGGGCAAGGGCATCCGCACCATCATCCAGATGGTGCAGCTGACGCGGCAGGATTGCGCGATCGCTTCGGTCGGCCTGATGCGCTCGGGGCTGGCGCACGCGCTGCATCACGCCCGTCACCGCAGCGTGTTCCAGAAGCATCTGGCCGACCAGCCCCTGATGCAGGCCGTGCTGTCGGACATGGCGCTGCATGTCGAGGCCAGCACGGCCCTGGTGATGCGGCTCTGCCGCGCCTTCGATCGCACCCCGCACGATGCGGCGGAGGCGGCCTATATGCGGATCTTGACGCCCGCGATCAAATACTGGACCTGCAAGAGCGCGCCGCCGTTCCTCTACGAAGCCATGGAATGCCTCGGCGGCAACGGCTATGTCGAGGACGGCATCCTGGCGCGGCACTATCGGGAGTCGCCGGTCAACGCGATCTGGGAAGGCTCCGGCAACGTCATGTGCCTCGATGTGCTCCGCGCGCTCTCGCGCGAGCCGGAGCCGGCGATGGCCGTGCTGCAAGCGCTTGCGGCCGAGACCAAGGGCTTGCCGGGGGCAGGGGAGGCGGCCAGCTTCATCGGCAAGACTTTTCGGCGCGCCGACGGCGAGCGCCTCGCGCGGCTTGCCGTCGAGAAGCTGGCGCTGCTGGCCGCGGCCGCGGCGCTGAACGGCGTGTCGCCGCGCAACGCCGAATTGTTCGCGGCGAGCCGGCTCGCCACCAGCCACGCCAGCATGTACGGCGCCGTGGAGCTGGAGAGCGGCGAGGTCCGCACGCTGCTGGAGCGGGCGCTGCCGTGAGCGGGCACGGTCTCTCCACAACGTCATGGCCGGGCCTGACCCGGCCATCCACGTCTTGCTGCGCGGCACGAAGAACGTGGATGCCCGGGACAAGCCCGGGCATGACGACCTCTCGATATTTGCGCGACCTAACGAAGGCCCACTGATGGATTCCCTCAATCCCGACCATCCGCCGCTGACCATGACGCCGGCGACGCCACGCGTCTGGAAGTTCTGGGGCACGGCGCTGTGGGGCCTCTTCATTTTCGTCGCGATGTTCGTCGGACAGATCGGCGCCGTCGTCCTGCTGGCGGCGCAGCGCGGCCTGCCGATGGATCTCGCCTCGATCCAGCTCGTCGGCCGCGAGCCCCAGACGCTCGCGCTCTCGGTCATCATGGGCCTGCCGGCGACGCTTTTGGCGGTGTGGCTCGCCATTGCCATCAAGAAGGCTTCCTTCGTCGACTATCTCGCGCTGCACTGGCCGTCCTGGAAGCAGCTCCTGTTCGGTGCGGTCGGCCTCATCCTGCTGGTGCTGGTCTGGGAGACGATGTCGCGCGCGCTCGGCCGCGAGGCGACGCCGGGCTTCATGACCGATCTGCTGAAATCGGGCCGCGACAAGGGCGCGGCGCTGTTGCTTCTGTTCGCCTTCAGCGTGGCCGCGCCGATGTCGGAAGAGGTCTTGGCACGCGGCTTCCTCTACCGCGGCTGGTCGGCGAGCTTCCTGCGCGTGCCCGGCGCGATCCTGCTGTCGTCGCTGGTCTGGACCATCGTCCACCTGCAATACGACATGTACTTCCTCGCCGAAGTCTTCTGCATCGGCCTGTGGTTCGGTTACATGCGCTATCGCGCCAATTCGCTCTGGCTCACCATCGTGCTGCACGCGCTGAACAATCTGACCGCGGTGGTGCTGACGATGTGGCTGGGGAGCTAGGCGACCAGCGCGATCGCGATCGGCATCGTGATCGCCGCCAAAATGGTCTGCAGCGTGATGATCTGCGCCAGCAGCGGGGCATCGCCGCCCATCTGGCGGGCGAGGACATAGGCACTGGACGAGGTCGGCACCGCCGAGCAGATCGCCACGATCGCGAGGCTGTTGCCGGAAAGCCCGAACCAGAGCCCGAGCCCCATCGCGAGCGCGGGCATCAGCAAGAGCTTGAAAACGACGCCGACGGCTGCGCCGAGGCTTGGACGGAACAGCCCTTCGAGATGCAGCCCCGCGCCTGTGACGAGCAGGCCGATGGCGAGGGAGGAACTGCCGAGCGCGTCTGCAACCTCATGCCAGAGCCTTGGCAGCGGCAGGTGGGTGACATTGACAGTAAGGCCGATGATGCAGGCCCAGATCAAGGGATTGCGCACCAATGTCATGACGATGGCGCGGCCGGATTGCTTTTCCGGCGATGCGTAACGAGCGAGCACCGAGACGCTGAACACGTTGACGAGCGGGATGATCGCCACCATCGCCACCGAGGCCAGCGCCAGCCCGACCTCGCCGAACAGATTGGCGGCGATCGACAGCGCAACGAAGGTCTGCCAGCGCGTCGCGCCCTGGAAGATCGAGGTGAAGGCGGGGCCGCCGATGCCGAGCCGCGCCAGGGCAGGGCGGAGCGCGAGGCAGAGCAGCGACATCGCCAGCGCCGACAGCAGCAGCGCTCCGCCGACGCCGGCGACCGGCACCCTGGAGAGGTCGGCCTTCACCAGCGTCTGGATCAGCAGCATCGGAAACAGCACGAAATAGGTCAGCCGCTCCAGCCCGTGCCATTGCGTGTCGAGCCGCATCAGGCTGCGCTTCAGCACGACGCCGAGCACGATGAGGATGAAGACCGGCAGCAGCGCCGCGATGACGACCGCCATGGGTCAGCCGGTGCGGAGATTGGCGAGACGGTCGAGCGCGCCTTGCAGGATGAAGATCGCGGCATGCTCGTCGATCACCTCGGCGCGCTTGGCACGGCTGACGTCCATGCCGATCAGCTCGCGCTCGACCGCCGCGGTCGAGAGGCGCTCGTCCCACAGGCCGATGGGAAGCGCAGTCAGACCGGCAAGATTGCGGGCGAAGGCGCGGGTGGATTGCGCGCGCGGGCCCTCGCTGCCGTCCATGTTGATGGGCAGGCCGAGCACGAATCCGGTCGCCTTGCGCTCCGCCGCAATCGCGAGCAACCGGGCCGCGTCCCGCTTGAATTGCGTGCGCTGGACCGTCTCGACGCCGGTCGCCAGCCGCCGGTCCGGATCGGACACGGCAACGCCGATGGTCTTGGTGCCGAGGTCGAGCCCGACCAGCGCGCCGCGCGCGGGCCAGTGGGTTGCAGCATCGACGAGAGGCAGGATAAGAGCCGGCATGGATAGCGCATATCATGCGCCGCGCCGCGGAGTGAACCCGGAACAATGGATGCGCTGACATTATTCGGCCTGTTCGCCGTCACGGCGATGCTGGTCACGTACGCCCTGGAGGATCGCAGCCATTGGTACGTCCTGCTGTTCGCAGCGTCCTGCGCGCTCGGCTCGGCCTACGGCTTTCTCCAGGGCGCCTGGCCGTTCGGCCTGGTCGAAGCGATCTGGGCCGTCGTGGCGCTGCGGCGGTGGCAGCGCAGGCCCTAAAGCATGATCCGGAAAAGTGCGCAGCGGTTTTCCGAAAAGATCACGCTTAAACAACAACCTAAAGCGCGATGACGATTCATCCTAATCGCATCGCGCTTTAAGCCGTCCCGCGGCAAGTAGCGCGCGCGAAGTGGTAAGGCACAATCGCATCGTTGATTTGTGGGAAATCTCACACTGATGACGTGCAGACCATGGCATGATGCCGTGTGGTTGCGTGCCAATAGATATGCAGGTTTAAAGTAGTGCGGGGGGCTCCCCCGATTTTCAAGAACGATCGGCAGCGGCCGGCCATCCGGCCCGCGCTGTTACCTTGGCGCAAATTTTCTGGCGCTCCGACCACGTCCAATATTCGCCCATTCATTGAGAGGTCACGATGCTCATCAAGCCAAGCCTGATCGCGGGCTCAGAAAGGCGATTCAAGCAAGCCGAGTTCTCGCCCGAAGCCTTGAACCGGAAATTGGGCGACGGTCCGATCGAGATGTCCGTCGAAAAGATGCGCGTGCGCCAACGCCAGCTGCTGGCCGAGACGCAGGACATGGAGAAGGCCGAGATCGGCCTGGAGCGGATCATCCAGGGCAATGATCTCGACAGCATCAATTATCTCGCCAAGGGGACCGCCGCCTCGCGCTCGGTCTGCCGCATCCAGCTCAGGGACCTCAAGTCGAACCTGCTCGGCTATGGCTCGGGCTTTCTGATCGGGCCGGGCCTGCTGCTGACCAACCATCACGTCTTCGGCAAGCCGGCCGACGCGGCCAATTCCATCGGCGATTTCAATTACGAACTCGACGTCTCGGGACAGGAGCGCGTGCCGGTGCGGTTCGGCTTCGAGCCGGGCAGATTCTTCTACACCAACGACAGGCTGGACTTTTCGGTGATCGCGGTGGCGCCGACCTCGCTGTCAGGCGGGGAGGAGCTGGAAGACTTCGGATGGCTGCCGCTCAGCGGCGCGCCCGGCAAGGCGGACCCCGGCGAGTACCTGACCATCATCCAGCATCCCAGCGGGCAGATGAAGCAGGTCTGCGTCCGCGAGAACAAGCTGCTCAAATATGTCGGCGACTTCCTCTGGTATAACACCGACACGACGGCGGGCTCGTCGGGCTCGCCGGCGTTCAACCGCTTCTGGCAGGTGGTTGCGCTGCACCACAGCGGCATTCCCCGCAAGGATGCGCAGGGCCGCACCCTGACCAAGGACGGCAAGGTGTGGAAGCCGTCGATGGATGAATCCCTGATCGACTGGATCGCCAATGAAGGCATTCGCATCAGCGCGATCGTCGCCGATCTCAAGGTTGCCGTCGGCTCCCATCCCCTGATCAAGCCGGTCCTGGACGAGGAGGAGCCGCCGATCCGGCAAGAGACCGCGAAAGTCCGGGCGCCGGCTGCCGCGCCTGCTTTCGGCGCCAATGTCTGGGTCGAGCAGTCCCTCGACGGGACCTCGCTGGTGGTCCCGATCCGCGTGCCGTTGCCGATGTTCAAAAAGGAAATCCCATTCGCGCCGCTCGCACCCGTGCCGGGACCTGCGGGAGGCAACGGAGGGGCGCCGAACGGCGGCACAGCAAATGGCGGCGCGCCCTTGATCACCCGGCCGGCCGGCCTGCTGCCGCACATCAGCGCAAACAACGGGCTGCCGATGGAAGCCGTGCATATCGATCAGAGCACGCTGAAATCGCGTCCCGGATACAAGGCGAATTTCCTCGGCACCGGCAAATTCTCGGTGCCCCTGCCGAAGATCCCGGCCTCCCTCAAATCGAGGATCGCGATGCTCAAGGAAAGCTCCAGGCAATCCGAGCTGAAATATTTCAACTACAGCGTCGTCATGAACAAGGAGCGCCGGCTCGCCTTCTTCAGCTGTGTCAATATCGACGGCGGCAAGCAGCAGGACGTCGGCAAGCGCGAGGGCGATTCCTGGCTGCGCGATCCGCGCATCGACGACGAGGCCCAGATCGGCGACGAGTTCTACCGCAAGCAGGCCACGTTCGAGGCGGATCGCAGCAAGAATCCGTTCGACCGCGGTCATCTCGTGCGCCGGCTGGATGCGACCTGGGGCGACACCGTCGCCGCGGCCAAGCAGCATGGTGATGATTCCTTTCACTTCACCAATTGCTCGCCGCAGTTCTTCTCGTTCAACCAGGGCAAGCAGCTCTGGGCGGGACTGGAGGACTATACGCGCGACGTCCTGCTCGAAGGCGAGGAGAAGGGCATCGTCATGAACGGTCCGGTGTTCGACGGGCCGGACGCCGACGGGTCCGATCTGCCCAATCCGGCGGGCCGGCCGCACAAGGATCCGAGCTTCGGCGGCATCCAGATCCCGAAGTATTTCTGGAAGATCCTGATCCGGCGCAACGAGGACGACGACGCGCTCAAGGCGGCGGCCTTCCTGATGAGCCAGCGAAAGCTGGTGATGGAGATCGACCGCATCCAGGAGGTGGATCTGCGCGAGCGGATGTCGGAGGAGGACGTCAGCGTGTTTCAGGTCTCGATCGCGGACCTCGCGAAACTGACCAAGCTCGATTTCGGCAATCTCACCGACGCGGATTCGCACGAGGCGACCGCGGTCGGCCCGCGGCGGATCGAATCCTATGAGGATATCCGGCTCAAATAGGGGCTTTCTCGTCCGGTGCGAAACCGGCGCGCGATCGGGTGAGGGCAGCGGTGCAGAGACACCGCATGACCCTCACCCCACGGTCTTCCGGACCCGCCTCGGCGTCAGCGGATCGCGATCGGGTTGATCATGGCCTGCACGCCGCCGGTCAAGCGCGGCTGTCCCAGCACGAACAGGAATTCATAACCCTTGTCGCGGGCGAGCGCGGCCGTGTCCATGTTCTCGAGGATGTAGGTCCCGTTCATCGCGAGCAGGATCTGGTGCACCTCGAACACGTTCTTGGATTCGAAGGGCAGCACCTCGAGGCCCCAAGTGTCGGCGCCAACCGCGACGACGCCCTTGCCGGTGAGATATTTTGCGCCTTCGACGCCGAGGCCGGGCTCGCCGGCCGAGTAGCGCTTGTCGTCCTTGCCGATCAGGCTGAGCCAACCGGTGTGGAAGATGACGACGTCGCCCTCGCGGATCTCGACGTTCTGCTGCTTGGCGGCTTCCTCGATCTCCTTGACGTTGAAGGCCGTGCCTTCCTTCACCACGTCGGTCTTGAAATAGGCGGCCATGTCGAGCAGCACGCCGCGGGTGACCATCGGCGGCACCTTCTCGATGCCGAGCTTCTTCAGACCGTTGGGATCGACGAAGTCGGCAAGCTTGTTGCCGTTGTAATAGACATGCTCGATGCCGAGGTGGCCGAGGCCGTCAAGCTGGCTGCCGATGCCGACCCAGGTGTCGAGGATGTCATCGTTATAGGTGGCCTTGTTCGGACCGAGCCCTGCGTTGCCGGCCTGTCCCGGCTGCACCACCGTGATCTTGTAGGTGCGCGGCGGATAGGCAGGCGTTTGCGACGTGACGGGAATGCCGAGGGCGTAGGTCTTGCCAGTCTTCATCAGCGAGGCCGCCTTTACCACGAGTTCGGGCGTCATGTAATTGGCGGCGCCGACCTCGTCGTTCGGCCCCCATTTTGATTTGGTCCAGTCCTGTGCGCTTGCTGTTTCGATCGTCGCCGACAACGCAGCGACACAGCACAACACGAGCGTATTGCGCATCGGTAGTCCTCCCGATGTTCTTGCCGATGTTTGCGCGCTTCAAAGCTTTTCGAGCGACCCTCGCGAGCCGATTCAAACGCGATGAATCTGTGACGAATTTCGTCGCATGGAACGCGGCGCCTGCGTCAGGCCGCGATGACGTCCTCGCCCTTTGTCAGGCAGCCCGCGAAACTCTGAAGCGCGCTGGTTTGATGTCCGGCGCGACGCTGGATGAAGAGCGTCTCGACCGGCGCATGCGACGGGCTCAAGGCGTGGATCGAGACGGTGCCGTTCATGGCGCTGCGCTCGACGACCGCACGCGGCAGCAACGTCACGCCCATGTCGGCGGCGACGCAGCCGATCATGCCGTCGAGCGTGCCGAGCTCGAAGCGGGCCGCCGAAGGCCAGCCGAAGTCGACGAAGATTTGCTCGAGCCGTTGGCGGTAGGTGCAGCCGGTGCGGAACACCAGCGCGGTCGGGCCGGATTCCGCAGTGCCGGCACGCAGCTCGG
Source organism: Bradyrhizobium frederickii (assembly GCF_004570865.1). GTDB lineage: Bacteria > Pseudomonadota > Alphaproteobacteria > Rhizobiales > Xanthobacteraceae > Bradyrhizobium > Bradyrhizobium frederickii. The sequence goes on along the minus strand of NZ_SPQS01000006.1, from coordinate 42,982 downwards.
CAAGCGAGCTCCAGCGTCGTGCGCTGACCAGCACCAGCTCTTCGCGGAAGGCGCTCGTCGCGGTGAGATCGGCATGCGCAATGGGACCGGCGACAAAGGCGCCGTCGAGCGCGCCTTCGAGCACGGCTGCGACGAGGTCGGCCGTGGTTGCAGTGCGCAAGGAAAGCCGCACGGCGGGAAAGCGGCGGTGGAAATCGGCGAGCAGCGGCGGCAGCCGCACCGCTGCGGTCGTTTCCATCGAGCCGATCGCAAGCGGTCCCTTGGGTTCGCCATCGTCGCGCGCGGCGAGCACGGCCTCGCGCGACAGCGCGGCCATCCGTTGCGCGTAAGGCAAGAGGCGCTTGCCGGCGCCGGTCAGCGTCATGCCGCGGCTGTGGCGTTCGAACAGCGGCGTGCCGATCTCCGCCTCCAGCGCCTTCACGCGCTGGGTGACGTTGGACTGCACCGTATTCAGCTCCTCCGCGGCGCGGGTGATGCCGCCGGTGCGGGCCACAGCGGCAAAGGTCTGGAGATCGCTGAGTTCCATGGCCGTTTCGCTTTCGAGATGGCAGCGTTCGCAACAATTCATTTCTGAAGAATGCTAGTCGTGCCTAGTCTCGCTGTCCAGATCGGGGAGAAGCCATGCCGATGACGACGTCGCTGACCACGCTGCTGGAGATCGCACATCCGATCTTGCTGGCGCCGATGGATGTCGTCGCCGGCAGCCGCCTGGTCGCGGCTGTGAGCCGCGCCGGCGGGTTCGGCATTCTCGGCGGCGGCTATGGCGAGCGAGCGTGGCTGGAGCAGGAGACTGCGAAGCTCGCCGAACTGCGTGCGCCGTTCGGGATCGGCTTCATCACGTGGAGCCTCGCCAAGCGGCCCGATCTTCTCGACATCGCGCTCGGTGCGAAGCCATCGGCGATCATGCTGTCGTTCGGCGATCCCGCGCCGTTCGCGCCCAGGATCAAGTCCGCCGGCGCACGCCTGATCTGCCAGGTGCAGGACGAGACGATGGCGCGACAGGCGCTCGATGCCGGTGCCGATGTCCTGATCGCGCAGGGAACGGAGGCGGGCGGGCATGGCGCCTCGCGGACCACCGTCGATCTCGTGCCAGCGATCGTCGATCTCGCCGCGGGCCGCGTGCCGGTGGTCGCGGCCGGCGGCATCGCGGACGGGCGCGGGCTCGCCGCCATGATGATGCTGGGCGCAAGCGGCGTGCTGCTCGGCACGCGCTTCTATGCGAGCCAGGAGGCCGACGGCGCGGAGGAGGCCAAGCGGCGCATCTGCGCGGCAAACAGCGGCTCCACGGTGCGCGGCATCATCTTCGATCTCTCGCGCAACAATGTCTGGCCGGCGCCCTTCACCGGGCGGTGCCTGATCAATAATCACGCCCGGCGCTGGATCGGCCGCGAGGTCGAGCTGATGCAGAATGTCGCCGCAGTTGCCGTGGACTATGCCGCGGCGAAAGCGGCCGGCAATTTCGACATCGCGGCCGTGATCGCCGGCGAGGCGGTCGGGCTGATTCATGATATTCCCCCGGCGGCCGAGATCGTCGAGCGGATCGCGATCGAGGCGGAGCAGTTGCTGGAAGGAAGACGCAATTCGGCAGTCGGTGCCTTCCCTTCTCCCCTTGCGGGAGAAGGTGGCGCGCAGCGCCGGATGAGGGGTTCTATCCGCGAAGGATAAACTCAAATCCGAGGGTCTGCTTCCGCGGATGCAAACCCCTCACCCGTCTCGCCGCTAAGCGGCGAGCCACCCTCTCTCACAAGGGGAGGGGGCAAGAGCGAGAGAACAAACCATGTGGCCTGACCGTCGACTGATCGACCTGTTCAAGACCGAATTCCCGATCGTGCTGGCGCCGATGGCCGGTGTGATGGATGCCGAGCTGGTGATCGCGGCCGCGCAGGGCGGCGCGCTGGGCTCGCTGCCGAGTGCGATGATCTCGCCGGAGAAGGCGCGCGAGCAGGTCGGTCTGATCCGCCAGCGCGTCAAGGCGCCGGTCAACATGAACTTCTTCTGCCACACGCCGGTCGAACTGACGCGCGAGGCCGAAGCGCGCTGGAAGCAGCGGCTCGCGGGCTATTACGCCGAGCATGGTCTCGATCCCGCAGCGCCGATCGCAGCGGCGAACCGTGCACCGTTCGATGCCGCCTTCTGCGAGGTCGTCGAAGAGCTGAAGCCGGAAGTCGTCAGCTTCCATTTCGGCCTGCCCGAGCAGGCGCTGCTGGGGCGGGTGAAGGCTGCGGGCTGCCTCGTCATCTCGTCGGCGACGACGGTGAAGGAGGCGGTCTGGCTCGAACAGCGCGGCGTCGATGCCGTGATCGCGCAAGGCGCGGAGGCGGGAGGCCATCGCGGCATGTTCCTGACCGACAAGATCGCCGAGCAGCCCGGCACCTTCGCGCTGGTGCCGCAGGTCGCCGATGCCGTGAAGGTGCCTGTCATCGCGGCCGGCGGCATCGCCGACGGTCGCGGCATCGCTGCGGCCTTTGCGCTCGGGGCGTCCGGCGTGCAGATCGGCAGCGCCTATCTGCGCTGTCCGGAATCGAAGGTCAGCGCGGGCGGTCGCAAGGCGCTCGCCGAGGTGGGCGATGATTCCACCGTCATCACCAATGTCATGACCGGCCGGCCGGCGCGCGGGGTCCAGAACCGCCTGATGCGCGAGGCTGGCCCGGTGTCGCCGGATGCGCCGCCGTTTCCCCATGCGGCGACCGCGCTGGGACCGCTCAAGGCGGCTGCCGAAAAGCAGGGCAGGGTGGATTTCACCAATCTCTGGGCCGGTCAGGCCATCGCCCTCGGCCGCGAGGTCCCCGCGGCCGAATTGACCCGGGATCTCGCCAAATCGGCGCTCGCCCGCATGAAAGCGCTCGCCGGATAGGCCAGCTACGCCGGTTGCGGCGCAAAAGCGGCCTCTGCTATACGGCACATGGGTTTTTGCCGTGAGAGGCCTTATATAATGTCCGTCGACGCCGCTACCGTCCGCCGCATCGCGCATCTGGCGCGCATTGCGGTTTCCGAGGACGAGGTTCCGCATCTTCAGGGCGAGCTCAACGCCATGCTCGCCTTCGTCGAGCAGCTCTCGGAGGTCAATGTCGAGGGCGTGGAGCCGATGACCTCGGTCACCCCGATGCAGATGAGGAAGCGGCAGGACGTTGTCGATGACGGCGGCATCGCCGACGATATTGTCGCCAACGCGCCCGCGACCGAGGGGCACTTCTTCCTGGTGCCGAAAGTCGTCGAGTAGCATGGCGTTTTCGAGCGAAGTGGAAGCCGGTTCGCGTGAAGAAAGCGCGCCAAACAAAGAGTCTTAGGACGTGGTCCGATGTGTCTGCTTTGCGACGATGAGAAGGCCTATCAGGCCTACATGAACTACCTCGACAAGATGGAGCGGCAGGGCAAGGCCGCCGACCCCAATGTCGCCGTCAATGCCGTGCTCGACGAGATCGAGGCCGCAGCGAAAGCCGCCGCCAAAAAAGACGACCCGGCCAACGACAAGACCCTGTCTCCGTTCTTCTGCAGCCCGATCAATAAATGACCGATTTGACATCGCTGACGCTCGCCGAGGCCCGCAAGGGTCTCGCCGACAAGACTTTCACGTCCCTCGAGCTGACCGACGCGCATCTTGGCGCGATCGAGGCCGCGCGCGTGCTCAACGCCTTCGTGATGGAGACGCCGGACCAGGCGCGCAGCATGGCGAAGGCCGCGGACGAGAGGATCGCCAAGGGCGATGCGGGCCCGCTCGCCGGCGTCCCGCTCGGCATCAAGGATCTGTTCGCCACCAAGGGCGTGCGCACCACGGCGTGCTCGAAGATCCTCGGCAATTTCGTGCCGACCTACGAGTCGACCGTCACCTCGCAGCTCTGGCGCGACGGCGCCGTGATGCTCGGCAAGCTCAACAATGACGAGTTCGCGATGGGCTCGGCCAACGAGACCTCGTGCTTCGGTCCGGTCGGCAATCCCTGGCGGCGCGAGGGCAGCAACACGACGCTGGTGCCGGGCGGCTCGTCCGGCGGCTCGGCCTCGGCCGTGGCAGCGCTGCTGTGCATGGGCGCGACCGCGACCGACACCGGCGGCTCGATCCGCCAGCCGGCGGCGCTCACCGCGACCGTCGGCATCAAGCCGACTTATGGTCGCTGCTCGCGCTGGGGCATCGTCGCCTTTGCCTCCTCGCTCGACCAGGCCGGCCCGATCGCGCGCAGCGTGCGCGATGCCGCGATGCTGCTGCGCTCGATGGCGGGACACGATCCGAAGGACACCACCTCGGCCGATATCGCGGTGCCGGATTACGAGGCTGCGATCGGCAAGTCCGTGAAGGGCATGAGGATCGGCATCCCCAAGGAATATCGTCTCGACGGCATGCCGGCCGAGATCGAGAAACTTTGGGAAGCGGGTGCGGCCTGGCTGAAGGCGGCGGGCGCCGAGCTGGTCGAGGTGTCGCTGCCGCACACCAAATACGCGCTGCCGGCCTATTACATCGTGGCGCCGGCGGAGGCGTCCTCCAACCTCGCGCGCTATGACGGCGTCCGCTACGGCCTGCGCGAGCAGGGCAAGAACGTCATCGAGCTCTACGAGAACACCCGCGCGGAAGGGTTTGGCGCGGAAGTGCGGCGCCGCGTCATGATCGGCACCTACGTGCTCTCGGCCGGCTATTACGACGCCTATTATCTGCGCGCGCAGAAGGTGCGCACGCTGATCAAGAAGGATTTCGAGGATTGCTTCGCGAGGGGCGTCGACGCGATCCTCACCCCCGCGACGCCGTCGGCCGCCTTCGGCATCGGCGAGAAGGGCGGCGCCGATCCGGTCGAGATGTATCTCAACGACATCTTCACGGTGACCGTGAACATGGCGGGCCTGCCCGGCATCGCCGTGCCCGCGGGCAAGGACGGCCAGGGTCTGCCGCTCGGCCTGCAGCTGATCGGCCGTCCCTTCGACGAGGAGACGCTGTTCTCGCTCGGCGAGGTGATCGAGCAGGCCGCTGGCCGCTTCACGCCGACGAGGTGGTGGTGAATGTCGCCGCCTTCATCGCGAGCCTCGACGGCGCGGAGCCTGCGCCGGATCTGAACGCGCCGCTCAGAGGTCTCTGGTGGGCCGCCAAGGGCGACTGGGACCGCGCGCACAAGATCGTTCAGGACGACAGCGGCCGCGAGGCCGCCTGGGTGCACGCTTATTTGCACCGCGTCGAAGGCGATCTCGGCAATGCCGGCTATTGGTACCGCCAGGCTGGCCGGCCAGCGGCAAAGGATTCATTGGAAGCGGAGTGGGAGCGGATGGTTTCCGCGCTGCTCGGGGATGGAAAAGCATGAACGCGTCAGTCAGACAGGGAAAACTGATCAAAGGCCAGACCGGCGACTGGGAAGTCGTGATCGGCATGGAGGTACATGCCCAGGTCACCTCGCAGTCGAAACTGTTCTCCGGGGCCTCGACCGAATTCGGCGGCGAGCCCAACAGCCATGTCTCGCTGGTCGATGCGGCGATGCCGGGCATGCTGCCCGTCATCAACGAGGAGTGCGTCAGGCAGGCTGTCCGAACCGGGCTCGGCCTCAACGCCGCGATCAATTTGCGTTCGGTGTTCGACCGCAAGAACTATTTCTATCCGGACTCGCCGCAGGGCTACCAGATCAGCCAGTACAAGTCGCCGATCGTTGGCGAGGGCGAGGTCGTTGTCGAACTGGACGGCGGCAAGGTGGCCACCATCGGTATCGAGCGGCTGCATCTGGAGCAGGATGCCGGCAAATTGCTGCACGACCAGTCGCCGACCATGTCCTATGTCGACCTCAACCGCTGCGGCGTGGCGTTGATGGAGATCGTCTCCAAGCCTGACATCCGCGACGCCGAGCAGGCCAAGGCCTATGTGACCAAGCTGCGCTCGATCCTGCGCTATCTCGGCACCTGCGACGGCGACATGGAGAAGGGATCCTTGCGCGCCGACGTCAACGTCTCGGTGCGAAAGCCCGGCGGGCCGCTCGGCACCCGCTGCGAGATCAAGAACATGAACTCGATCACCTTCATCGGCCAGGCGATCGAGTATGAGGCGCGGCGCCAGATCGAGATCCTGGAGGATGGCGGCCAGATCGATCAGGAGACGCGGCTGTACGATCCCAACAAGGGCGAGACGCGCTCGATGCGGTCCAAGGAGGAGGCGCATGACTACCGCTACTTCCCCGATCCCGACCTGCTGCCGCTGGAGTTCAGCCAGGAGTTCGTCGACGAATTGAAGGCGAAGCTGCCCGAGCTGCCGGACCAGAAGAAGACGCGCTTCGTCGCCGACTTCGGCCTGTCGGCCTATGATGCGAGCGTGCTGGTTGCCGAGCGCGAGAGCGCGGTGTTCTACGAGACCGTGCTGGACAAGCTCGGCAACCGTGCGCGCGACGGCAAGATGGCGGCGAACTGGGTGATCAACGAGCTGTTCGGCCGTCTCAACAAGGAAGGCCGGGATATTACGGACGCTCCGGTGAGCGCCGAGCAGCTGGCTGCGATCGTCGACCTGATCGGCGAAGGCACGATCTCCGGCAAGATCGCCAAGGATCTGTTCGAGATCGTCTGGCAGGAAGGCGGCGATCCCCGCGCGCTGGTCGAAAGCCGCGGCATGAAGCAGGTCACGGATCTTTCGGCGATCGAAAAGGTTGTCGACGACATCATCGCTGCCAATCCCGACAAGGCGGCGCAGGTCAAGGACAAGCCGCAGTCGCTCGGCTGGTTCGTCGGCCAGGTGATGAAGGCGTCCGGCGGCAAGGCCAACCCGCAGAGCGTCAACGACCTGCTCAAGTCCAAGCTCGGCGTCTGACGCCGGTGCGTTCGAACGAGGTGACGGACAGTCTCGTCACCTCGTTTTCGTTCCTCGATGCGACGTTCGCACGCATCCTCGGCGGCAAGCTTCATCCCGATCAGCCGCGACGTGACGACCGAATCGCCGTCGCGCGATTCGCGCAAAACGGCGGCTAGCGCACGCTCCGACGAGCGCTGGCGCCGTTAATCATGAAAATATTTTCGTTGCCAAAATTCGCGACTCAGAGTCCGCGAAGCGCCTTTGCGAGGTGATCGCGGGATTGCCGACGTCCGTCATCGCGACGATCGCGCGCGATGCGCGCGTGCAGAAAAATACTTGCTGCATAGTGTTTTTCTGCAATCGCATATGCCGCGAACATCGATGTTGCGAGCACTCGCTGCGGTCGATCGCTCGCGTCGGGCGGTGCGCTTGCGTCGCGCTCGCCAAGCGCACGCGCGTTGCGTCGTCAACACTTCTTTAAGCGAGACGCTGTTTTTTTCTTTGTGTTGGTGTATTCGGGATGAAGTGCATTCGATCCCCGAGTGCACGCAGCGATTAAAGCCATCTCACACATCGGAGGGCAACATGGCCAAGAAAGCGAAGAAGGCGAAGAAGGCGAAGAGCGCAGTGAAGAAGACTGCGAAGAAGACCCGCAAGGTCGCGAAGAAGAAGAAGTAACTTCGCTTCTGAAGTTGCCGGCTCCTAGCCGGCACGTCATCAGCGCCTCCTGGAGGTTCTGATCGACGATAGAGGGTGTCGGCGAGACATCAGGTCAACGGTCGGATCGTTCGCTTTGACGGTCCGGCAGAAGAAACGAGTTTTCTTCGTTCGGTGCGGTTCTCCGAAAAAGGGGCTCCGCAATTTCACAAGCGGCCTTCGGGTCAACGTGAAATCTGGTCCTGACGTGTTCGCCGACGCCCTCGTTCCCCTGAGGCCGGGGTATTGCCGGCATTCCCTTTCCCGACATTGCCGATCTGACACGCGAGGCGATCGCACTGCCATGGCCGCGCAGCCCTGGAGCAGGCGAGGGGCCGCGGATTGATTGCGCGCTGCTGGCCCGCCGCTTCTCCATTCCCGGTGTCATCGCCGGGCTCCGACCGGGCCATCTGGTAGGCCGTACCCTCTCTGGAATGCTGGTTGCCGGCCTGCCGCCTCCGCCGAAGCTTCGGCGTCCCAGGACCGCAAGGCCGGCGAAGCCCCGGCGCGGCCGGGCCGCGGGCGCCGACAGCGCGACGGATGCCACACGACGCGCGCCACAGCGCGCGATGGTTATCGATGTCCCAAAATCCCGCGGTAAACGGACTCTGACGAATCGCAGAAGTGCCTGCGAATCAGGGACTTCTTGAAATCCCCGCGTGGGCGCCGCGCGGGCGCGTTTACGTCTGCTTCATCGCGATACTTAAACTGCCATTCAAATTTGCCCGCCATCATCGCCTCCAACAAGCCGGCAAACGGCAATGGGCAAGAAAGCCTTGGGCAAGAAGCCTTGGGCAAGAAGGCCTTGGGGATGAGTTGAACGATGCACGATCCCGGGAAGGGTCATGCACATCAGAGTTGGACGGGAGCCGCGCTCGGGGGAACGGGGCGGCATAAGAACAAAGGGGATGCGTTATGTTTCAGGGTACTTTCGATCTGGAGACCGCAACGCCGATCGACGCGAGCGCGCTGTCGGACGTGCTGTTCGAGCGCGGCATCTATTGGGCGAGCGGCCGCTCCGGCATCGTCGATCTCGTCGCCGCACATAAATGGTTCAATCTCGCCGCGCTGAAGGGCCGCAAGGACGCCGTGGCGCTGCGCCAGGAAGTTGCCGGGCAGATGTCCGATGCCGAGATCTCGGTCGCACAGCGCGAGGCGCGGGCGTGGATTTCCGCCCACTGAATTCGGAAGCGCATCCACACCCGTGTTCGCACGGGTGGGCTGGGTTGCGCTGAATCAACTTTCCTCGTCGTGCCGCCGCATAAGACCCGAGCGGCATGAGCGACCCCGACACCAATGGACGATGGCTGCCGATTCAAATCGCGCCCGACGAGTGCGACCTGGAACTCGGACGTCTGCACAAGACGGGGATTCTGCCCTGGTCGTTCCCCTGCCGGCGCAGGTCCGGCATCTGGTTCAACGTCTGGGCCGACGAGGCCGTGCTGATTTCGCCCTCGCATTGGCGGATCTGGCGGTTCCACCGCTAGGCGCGGACGCACACATATAGAGTCAGTGCGAATCGGGCTGATGAAGCCGGCCGATCCTCGCGTCAGGCTTCCGCACGGCTTCACGGTCGCTTTCAGGTGAAAGAACGCGCGCCTTGACTGATTCTGGTCTGAGCGGTGGCGGAGAGGGAGGGATTCGAACCCTCGATACAGCTTGAGACCGTATGACGCTTTAGCAAAGCGTTGCCTTCAGCCACTCGGCCACCTCTCCGGTGCGAGCCTTATGCATCTAATTGCTCCGGCCGGTCAATTTGGAAGCGTGTGTTTTCGCTCGAATATTCCCAGCGATTTTGGAACTGGCGGTTTGCCGCCGGGCGCCATCTTAAGAAGGCCCTTTATATAGAGTCGTCGCCAGGGCGTGGCCGGATTGCCGCAACCCTCGCCGGGGGCGGAGCGGCGCTCCGGGGTGCTTCCATCTCCACCCTTTGAGTCTCGGTCCGATTCTACGATTCGGGCTCCGTCCGAGCCGCATCGCGCGGTGTCCGGTCTCCGCCGTCTCAAGTGAGGAAATTTGGCGGCAGACGGAACCGCTTCAAAAAGAATAACAAAAACAATACGTTGCGGCGCCGCTACGATCACATCTACGTGTTATTTGTGCAACACCCGGCGGAAAACCCGCTCCATGGGCGCGTTTCGAAGCGTTCTGTTGTTGTGTGTGCAAGGACGTTCGGTAATTGTGACTGAGCGACGGAGGGGGGCATCCCGAGGTCGTCCCGTTTAGGTCATTCGCTTAAGTCCCTCGCGTTCATGCGGGTGTGTCCGAAGACGCGAAGGAGCCCAAAGCGGTGATTTGGAGGGGGTTGGGGAATTGGCCGTCCGGTCAGTAACCTTCCCTGGAGAGCAACTTGGAGGTTTAACATGAAGTTGGTTAAGAGCCTTTTGCTCGGCTCAGCGGCGGGTCTGATCGCCGTGGGCGGAGCTCAAGCAGCCGATCTGCCCGTGAAGGCCAAGGCGGTCGAATACGTGAGGATCTGCTCGCTGTACGGCGCAGGTTTCTACTACATCCCGGGCACTGACACCTGCATCAAGCTGGGCGGTTACGTCCGCGCCGACATGATTCTCGGTGGCGCTGGCGACTATGGTTTCAGGCAGAGCGCGAGCACCGCGAACGGTGGCTCGAACAACCGTCTGACGAACTACTTCTACAGCCGCGCTCGTTTTGACTTCAATGTCGACACCCGCACGGCGACCGAGTACGGCGTTGTTCGTACTTACGCCGACACGATCTTCAGCTATGATTCGCAGAACGTCACTGGCAGCAACCCGTCGACCTTCTCGACCGGTTCGGCGACGCTCGGCCTCTACCATGCGTTCATCCAGTTCGCTGGTTTCACCTTCGGCCGCACCGTCTCGATCTTCGACGCTCCGTGGCAGAGCTATCCGGCTGGCGGTCCCGATACCATTCCGGGCGGTTCCAACCACGTGACCGGTATCAACCAGGTCGCTTATACCGCTGACTTCGGCCAGGGCATCACCGCTTCGATCGCTTTGGAAGATCCGACCACTCAGTCCAACGGCCAGGGCAACCTGTGGAACATCAACGCTGCCAATGCTGCGACGTTCGTTCAGGGCGTCTACGGCAACAACGGCTGGGGTGGAACGCGCTCTCCCGACATCGTCGGCGCGGTCCGCGTAGACCAGGCTTGGGGTCTTGCCCAGTTTTCGGTTGCTGCGCATGAGCTGCATTCCGGCTACTACGGCACGACGGAACCCACGGGTCACCCGTCGGACAAGTGGGGCTGGGCTGTGCAGGGCGCCTTGTCGATCAAGAACATCCCGACCGGTGCGGGTGACTCGATCAACTTGCAGGCGGTCTACACCGACGGCATGTCCCGTGAGAACTTCCAGATCCTGTTCCCGCAGTCGTTCTTCATGTACAGCGGCACGGGCGTGGCTGGTGCCTACCAGAGCGTCGGTTTCGCCGGTATCTCTGACGGCGTGTTCAGCACTGCCGGCGGCGGCATCGAGACCACGAAGAGCTGGGGCTTCCGCGGTGGCTACACCCACAACTGGAGCCCGAACTGGGTCAGCGCTATCTACGGCGGTTATGGTGCTTTGAGCTACAGCACCAATGCGAAGGCGCTGATCTGCGGCAACTTCGCGCTTCTCGGCCCGTCGGCTGGTGCGACCTGTAACCCGGACTTCAACTTCGGCGTTATCGGCGTCAACACCGTCTGGACCCCGGTCAAGAACCTGGCGTTCACGGCCGACCTGAGCTACTCGCGTCTGGATCAGAAGTACTCCGGTACGATCAGCGGTGCGAACACTGCGGTCGCAACTGCCGCCAAGCCGGCAGCTGTGTACGAGCTGAAGGATCAGAACTCGCTGATCCTGCTGCTCCGCGCTCAGCGCACCTTCTAAGATCAATCTTCCGATTGGTCAGAGAACCCCGGCAGGAAACTGCCGGGGTTTTTATTTGCTGGTCATGGAGTGGGCACCTAACCTAAAAGGCGGATCGTTCGAGACCGCGGCAAGGGAGCTTCTGACCATGAACATTTCGACGAGCTTGAGGCGGATGCTGAGCGTGCTCGCCGCGACATCGACGGTTGCCGGCGCTACGGCGGTGTTCGCGCCGGCAGCTGCCGAACCCTTGGACCCCAACTATCCAGTGTGCCTCCAGCAATGGGAGTGGGGCGGCAGCAACCGGATCTCCTGCAGCTACCGGTCCTGGGAGGATTGCAAGGCTTCTGCGATGGGATTGCCGGCGATGTGCCTCGCGAACCCATATTGGTCCCAGCCGACTTCGGTCCGCCCGGTCCGCCCACCTCACGGCCGATCCGCCCCCGACCGGATGTGGTGAGGAACCCTGCGATCCCGGGTGCTCGCGCTTGCGCGCGAGGTGGGCGGCGGTCTGAAGGTTGAGCGATCACGATGAGCCGTCATCGCGCTCCAGATGATCGCTCGAGCATGTCTTTTCGGAATACCGCTGCGCACTTTTCCGGATCATGCCCAAGGGCGGGGTCCGCCTGATCGACCCGTGCTATTCCACGCTTCCGGCGCCGCTCTGCAAGCGTGTGCCGCCGCCGAAGCGGGCGCGGTAGACCTGAAGGTTCTCCATGATCCGCTGCACGTAATTGCGCCTCTCTACGGTGGTTTTGGTGCTGGCAAGGCCACGATCTGCGCGAACATGGTTGGCTTGCTTGCCCTCACTGGCAACTGCAACCCCCGACTTCAACTTCGCTGTGATCGGTGTCAACACCGTATGGACCCCGGTGAAGGGCCTGGCCTTCACGGCGGACCTGAGCTGGTCGCGTCTGGACCAGAAGTACTCGGGCACCATCACGAGCCGGGCCTTCCGCGACCGGTGCCAAGCCGGCAGCTCTGTATGAGATGAAGGATCAGGACTCGCTCGCCCTGCTCCTCCGCGCTCAGCGCAACTTCTAAAATCGGCCCTCGGCCGATAACAAGGACCCCCAGCGATTTCGCTGGGGGTCTATTTTTTTGGTTGCTATTTTGAACATCCTTGCCGCGCGAGGGATCGAGAAGCCGAACTGGTCGGCATCGATACTGTCGCGCGCGAAATCGACGCACGCGCTGTCATGTTGTGCCCTGAAGCACGACGGCGCGGCCGTTGTTCTCTCAGGCAAAGGCGACTAAAGTTTTGCGCCAGTTCACCAAAAAAACCGACCGTCGTCGGGGCGCAGAACCCAAGCATATGACGCAGCAAAGCCGCAACAAGGGAGCATCGGCCCCCATCTCGCTCCATCGGTCGGCTAGTCTGGATCAGGCAATTGCGGCGCACCGTTCAGGCAATCTGTTGGAGGCGGAGCGGGCCTATACGACCGTCCTGAAGGGAAGTAAAACCCATCCTGTCGCGCTTCATATGCTGGGGCTGTTGCACGCCCAGCGGGGTGATTTCGCGGACGCCGAGCCGCTGCTCAAGAAGGCAGCTCGCGTTGATGCCGACAATCCCCACGTTCTTTTCAACTATGCCAACGTGCTGCGTGCATTGCACAAGACAGATGATGCACTCGCCTGGCTTACGAAAGCGATTGCCGTTTCGCCGAACTTCGCCGATGCGTATCTCAATCGCGGAGCGATCCTGATGGCACGGCAGGAGCTTCACGGGGCTATCGCGGAATTCGATCGCGCCATCGCGATCGCGCCATCAAGCGCAGCGTTCGCAAATCGAGGCAGTGCGCTCCAGCAGCTCGGTCAGCTCGACGAAGCGCTTGGCAGCTACCAAAGGGCCATCGAGCTTGCACCGTCGAATCCACAGAATCACTTCGTTTTGTCCGAGATCCTTGCCCAAATGGGTCGAGACGACGAGGCGATCGATGCGCTGGAAAGAACGATCGCACTCAACAAGGCGTTCCCGTTCGCCTTGAGCAAGCTCGTTGCGTCCAGGCGCAAGCGCGCCGACTGGCGCAGTTTCGAAGTTGAACAAGCGGGCCTCGGCGAGGCCGTTGAATCCGGCGTGGCGGTCGACCCCTTCACATTCTTTCATGCGTCGTCGTCTCCCGCACACCAGTTGATCTGCGCGAAGACATATGTCGCTAACGTCGCCCCCGAGAAAGGTGCCGCGAGACCGGGAACGCCGCCACCAGTGTCACGCCTGCGGGTCGCGTACCTGTCTGCCGATTTCCGCGATCATGCCACCGCGCATTTGATGGCTGGCATTTTTGAGGAGCACGACCGCGAGCGCTTCGAGATCAGCGCCATCTCCCACGGACCGGATGATCGCAGCACAATGCGCAGCCGGTTGGAGGCAGCATTCGAACGCTTTGAAGATGTCGGCCATCTTGCCGATGAGGACGTGGTCAAGTTGATCCGCCAGCTCGATATCGAGGTTCTCGTCGATCTCGGAGGCTTCACAGCCGGCGCCAGGCCGAAAGTCCTCGCACGCCGGGCGGCTCCCATCCAGGTCAACTATCTCGGCTTTGCCGGCACGATGGGCGCGTCCTATATCGACTACATCATGGCCGACCGGATCGTCATTCCCGAAGGAGAGCAGAAGCACTACGCCGAAAAGGTGATTTACCTCCCGGACAGCTATCAGGCGAACGACGCGAGGCGATCGCTTGCAAATGTACCTGCTAGGAGCGAGGTCGGACTGGCGGACGATGCATTCGTCTACTGCGCGTTCAACAGAACGTCCAAGATCACGCCGGTGATGTTCGACGTCTGGATGAGGCTGCTTGCCAAGACCGCCGGCAGCGTCCTCTGGCTGCTTGATGGGGACACGATCGCCAGGGAGAACCTGAAGCGCGAGGCCGTTGCGCGCGGCATCGCGGCAGAAAGGATCGTATTCGCCCCCCATGCGCCTGCTGACGCCCACTTGGCGCGCCACCGGCTCGCCGATCTGTATCTGGACACACTGCCCTACAATGCCCATACGGCGGCTAGCGACGCTCTCTGGGCCGGCTTGCCGGTCCTGACCTGCCTCGGCAACGCCTTTGCGGGTCGCGTTGCAGCCAGTATTCTGAACGCTGTCGGCCTACCTGAACTGGTGACGCGATCGCTGGACGACTATGAGGGCTTGGCGCTTCGGATCGCGCATGATCCCGAAGTTCGAAGCGCCCTGAGGAGCAAGCTGGCGTCGCAGCGGATCACTTGGCCGCTGTTCGATACGGCCCGTATGACGCGGCACATCGAAAGGGCCTACAGTGAAATCTGGCGTCGGCATTGCGCTGGCGAAGCGCCGGCCTCATTTGCTGTCTAAATCTCATCATGAGGTCGCCTCGGCTTGAAGCCTCATGTCATTCCATCCATGGGCTTCACGTGAAATGACTGACAACGAACCGGACCTCCTGAACAATCTCATCCAGCCAGCACGGCTGACCTCGGTGGTTGATATCGGGGCCAATCCGATCGATGGCGAGCCGCCCTACAAGGCGATGCTGAAACGAAGACTTTGTACCGTCGTTGGCTTTGAACCGCAGGACGAAGCGCTTGCAGAGCTCAATGCCCGCAAGAGTGACCTGGAGAGCTACTATCACTACGTCGTCGGAAACGGGCACAAAGCAAAGCTGCGTCTCTGCCAAATACCGGGAATGACAAGCCTGCTGCTCCCGGATCAGAACGCACTCTCGCATTTCCCAAAATTCGCCGAATGGGGCAGGGTGGTCAGTGAACATCCGGTCCAGACCCGCCGGCTCGACGATATTGCCGAAATCCGGGATCTGGATTTCCTGAAGATCGACGTTCAGGGCTCCGAACTAGCCGTGTTCGGCAGCGGGCGGAAAAAGCTGAAGCAGGCGGTCGCCATCCAAACGGAGGTCTCGTTTCTTTGTCTCTACAAGGACCAGCCGACATTCGGCGATATCGATACCGAATTGCGCAAGCAGGGGTTTATTCCTCATGCCTTTACGGCCATTAATCGGCGTATGATCGCTCCCTTGAGCGATCCATCCAATCCCTACGCGGCGATGAATCAGCTACTGGAGGCCGATATCGTCTATGTGCGAAACTTCATGCGGCCGGCTGACATGACGGTCGAGCAACTCAAGCATCTGGCAATGATCTCTCATCATTGCTACCGCTCATTCGACCTTGCTTCGAACTGTATTCACCACTTGATTGCGTGCAAGTCGATCCCCGATCAGTCGATCCACGATTATATGGCCTCCATCCAGCTTCCGTCACGCTGACCCGAGCCGGTCGCGCCTGGATAAGAAGTCCGCCCCGAAAAACAGTGTAGCGGGGCTGGCGATGGAACGTCCTCAATCCAGCCATGGCCGGTGATTGAGCTGAACGTCGTCCGTTCGCGCGAGGGCGGCTCTATTCCACGCTTGCGGTGCCGCGACGCAGATCGGCCTCGATCTGCAGGCGCGTGCCGCCGCCGAAGCGGGCGCGGTAGACCTGAAGGTTCTCCATGATCCGCTGCACGTAGTTGCGCGTTTCGGAGAACGGAATCAGCTCCACCCAATCGACCGCATCCACCTTCGGGTCGCGCGGATCGCCGTAGCGTTCGACCCATTTCTTCACGCTGCCGCGACCGGCGTTGTAGGCAGCAAAGGTCATGATGTAGGAGCCGCGGTAATCCTCGAGCAGTCCGCCGAGCTCGGCCGAGCCGAGCGTGGCGTTATAGACCGAATCGTTCTTCAGCCGGCCCAGATCGTAAGTGGCGCCGTGCCGCTTGCAGACGTAGCGCGCAGCGTCCGGCGTCACCTGCATCAGCCCGTAGGCCTGCGCCGGCGAGACCACCGAGGGGTTGAACGCGCTCTCTTGCCGGGCGATCGCATAGACGATGCTGCGCTCGACCTCGGGGCCGATCGGCGTGAACTGCGGAATGCCGTTGACGGGGTAGGCGTAGAAGTCGAACGGCAGGCCGCGATTGAGCGCGGCCTTGCCGACCAGCAGCATGCCCCGCGCATCATTGTAGCGCTGGGTGAGCTCGCCGAGGCCGGCGAGCGCCTCGGGATCGCCGTTCTCGCCCATGTCGGCGAGCAGCGGCACGGCCATCTCGCGCTCGTCGAGCTCGTAGAGCAGGTGCGCAGCGCGCACGATCTCCAGCCGTTCGGCGCCGCGCCCGCGCGGCTGGCTGTTGAGCTCGATCTGCGGCAGGCCGAGCTTGGCGCGCGCGAGCTGGCCGTAATAGCTGGTCGATTGCTCGGCCGCGCGCGCATAGGCGTTGCGCGCCTCCTGTTGCCGACCCATCGCTTCCGCGGCGCGGCCCTGCCAATAGCCGGCACGCGCCAGCGCGGTCGGATTGACGCTGCCGACGCCGATGCGGGCGAAATGCTGCGCGGCGGCGGCGGGATCGTTGAGGAAGCGGAGCGCGATCCAACCGGCCGTGAATTCCTGCTCGGTCTTGTAGATGTCGCGCGAGGGCAGCGCGGCATCGCGCGCGATCAGATAGGCGCTGCGGAATTCCTCGGTGTCGATCATCTTGCGCGCCAGGAGACGCCGCTCGATCCACCATTCGTCGAGATTGTGCAGCCGGCCGGGGTCCTTCGGCGCGGACAGCATCAGCTGGGCCGCTTCCGCAAACTTCTCCTCGCGGCGCAAGAGCTGGATCTTGCTGAAGAGGAAGCCGGGATCGCTGTGCAGCTCGCGCGGCACCGCGTCGAGCAGCGCGCGCGCGTTCGGCGCCTTCTTGACGGCGGCGATGCGGGCCTTGGCGAGCGCGACATAGCCGGCGCCGAGGCGCTTGGCGGCGCGCAGCGCGGCCTCGTTCTCGCTGCCGTAGAGCAGGGTGTCCATCCGCGCCTTCTGGTCGCCCGGCGTCAGCAGGGCGCCGAACTGGTCGAGCGCGTTGTTCTCGGTGTCCTCCGACATCGGATCGCTGCGCCAGGCCTCGCGCACCAGCCGCTCGGCGTTGGCGCGGTCGCCGCGCGCCAGCATCGCCTTGGCGAGCGTGAAGCGGCCCTTGGCAGAGATCGGGGACTCGGTCTCGAACCACGACCACGCCACGGAATCGTCGCGCCTGTCGTCCCACATCGCAGCTTCGAGGCGCCGGCGCAGGAAGGTCTGCGACGGCCAGCTCGGATTGGCGGCGAGGAAGGCGCGGTAGCGCTCCACGCTCGCGCCGTTGTCCTCGCTGCGCAGGATGATCCATTCCGCGAGCTTGCGCGCGACCGGATCCGAGATGCCGGCCGCGGCATTGGTGGCGTCAGCCGCCTTGCGCTTGCGCACCAGCTCGATCACGCTCTCCAGCGTCTCCTTGTCGCCCTGCGACGTCGACGACGTCGCCGCGACCGCGGCCGGGACGACCGGCTTGCGCGGCGCGGCGTGCTGGCGGGTCGCCGGAGCCAGCACGGGGGCCACCGCGGGGCGCGGGGGAGGAGCGGAAGGTCTGACGGTGGCCGTCACGGCCGGCGCGGGAGCTGTTTTCGGAGGCGAAGCGCTGGCAGCCGGATGTGCTTTCGGCGCAGGCGCCGCTGCGGCAGGCGTTGCGGCAGCCTTGGGCTTGTCCTTGCCCGCGTCTTTCCCGGCGCTCTTGCCAGCGTCCTTGCCAGCCTCCTTGGCCGGTTTCTTCGCAGCGTCCTTGGCCGTCGCGGCAGCGGCGCCCTTGCTCGCGCCCTTCGCTGTGTCCTTGGCCGAGTCCTTGGCCGCGTCCTTGCCAGATCCTTTGCTGGTTCCCTTGGACGCGCCCGTCGCGGCGTCCTTGGCGGCCGGCTTTGCGGCTTCCGCAGGCGTCTCATTGGACTTGGCCAAGGCGGCACATCCCACCGACAGCCCTGCCATCAGGCACAGGACCAGTCCGGTGGACCGCCAGGCGGCACGAGGGAATGAGGTCACGGGTATCGTCGCCCCGAATCAGTCGAGTGGCTCAAGATCTAGCTGTATTTGATTGAATATGCGGACAAAATACCAACAGCGGCTTACCTCGGACCGATTTGCACCATCACCGCGGCAAAATCGCGGCCTAAACGGTGCGTCACACGGCAGCGGGCCTTTTACCGGCGGGACAGACCCGATATGAATGGCGCTTGCTCAAGAGATAGCCGCGTACGGAGGAAGTCCATGGCAGCCAAGACGAAATTCCGGGGGTCGTTCACCGCCTTGGTCACGCCGTTCAAGAACGGCTCGCTGGACGAGGCCGCGTTCCGCTCGCTGGTCAGCTGGCAGATTTCGGAGGGCACCAACGGCCTGGTCCCGGTCGGCACCACCGGCGAGAGCCCGACGCTCAGCCACGACGAGCACAAGAAGGTGGTCGAGTGGTGCATCGCTGAAGCCAAGGGCCGCGTGCCTGTCATCGCGGGGGCCGGCTCCAACTCGACCAAGGAGGCGATCGAGCTCGCCCAGCACGCCGAGAAGGCGGGTGCGGATGCCGTGCTGGTGGTGACGCCCTACTACAACAAGCCGACCCAGGAAGGCATGTACCAGCACTTCAAGGCGATCAACGACGCGATCGGGATTCCGATCATCATCTACAACATCCCGCCGCGCTCGGTGATCGACATGTCGGTCGACACCATGAAGCGGCTGTGGGAGCTGAAGAACATCGCCGGCGTCAAGGACGCCACCGCCAGCATGGTGCGCGTGTCGCAGCAGCGCGCGGCGATGGGCGAGGACTTCAACCAGCTCTCCGGCGAGGACGCCACCATCATCGGCTACATGGCGCATGGCGGCCACGGCTGCATCTCGGTGACCTCGAACGTCGCGCCGCGCCTGTGCTCGGAGTTTCATGCCGCCTGGCAGAAGGGCGACACCAAGGCGGCGCTGGCGATCCACGACAAGCTGATGCCGCTGCACAACAACCTCTTCATCGAGAGCAATCCGGCGCCGATCAAGTACGCGATGTCGCTGCTCGGCAAGCTGGACGAGACGCTGCGGCTGCCGATGGTGCCGGTTTCCGAGCCGACCCGCGTCGCGGTGCGCAGCGCCATGGTGCACGCTGGCCTGATCAACTGAGGCGCTGGCCGACCGAGGAACCCGTTCATGAGCGTCGACGACAAGGGCAGGCGGATGCTCAAGGAGTTCCGCGAGTTCGCCATGAAGGGCAATGTCGTCGATCTCGCCGTCGGCGTCATCATCGGCGCGGCCTTCGGCTCCATCGTCACGTCGCTGGTCGGCGACGTCATCATGCCGATCATCGGCGCCGTCACCGGTGGCCTCGACTTCTCGAACCACTTCATCCCCTTGTCCAAGGCGGTTACCGCCACCAACTTAGTGGATGCGAAAAAGCAAGGCGCCGTCCTTGCTTACGGCAGCTTCCTGACGCTGACGATCAACTTCATCATCGTTGCTTTCGTGTTGTTCCTGGTGATCCGCGCCATGAACACGCTGAAGCGCAAGGAGGAGGCAGCGCCCGCCGCGCCGCCGAAGCCGTCGGCCGAGGTCGAGCTGCTGACCGAGATCCGCGACCTCCTCAAGAAGTGACGCGCGCGCTTCATCCGAACTGTTAGCTTTGCTGCGCATCTCGATTGGATTTTTCCTCTCATGGCCGATAAAAACGAACGTCCAATCAAGGTCATGGCGGAAAATCGCAAGGCCCGCTTCAATTATGCGATCGAGGACACGATCGAGGCGGGCATTGCGCTGACCGGCACCGAGGTCAAGTCGATCCGCAACGGCAAAAGCACGATCGCGGAATCCTACGCCGATTCCAAGGACGGCGAGATCTGGCTGATCAACGCCACCATTCCCGAATATCTCCAGGGCAATCGCTTCAACCACGAGCCCAAGCGGCCGCGAAAACTGCTGCTCCATCGCCGGCAGATCAACAAGCTGATGGGCGCCGTCGACCGCGAGGGCATGACGCTGATCCCGCTCAAGCTCTATTTCAACGAGCGTGGCCGCGCCAAATTGCAGCTGGCGGTTGCAAAAGGCAAGAAGCTGCACGACAAGCGCGAGACCGAGAAGAAGCGCGATTGGAGCCGGGAGAAGGGGCGCCTGATGCGGGCGAGGGGCTGACGAGATGACCCAGCGGAACCTGTTCGAGGTCGATTGGAGCCAGATTCCCGCGCCCGTCGATGACGGCGCGGGCGCGCATCTCACGGGCATGGTGGTGCCTCCGATCGGCCTGCTCGCGACCAACGACACCTCGGTGACCCTGTCGGCCCTGCGCGGCCGAACCGTGGTGTTCGCCTATCCGCGCACCGGCGAGCCCGGCAAGATCTCACTGGTCGACGATTGGGACATGATCCCCGGCGCGCGCGGTTGCACGCCGCAGACCTGTGCGTTCCGCGATCTGTTCGCCGAGCTGAAGGCCGCCGGTGCCGCCCACGTGTTCGGCCTTTCGACCCAGAGCAACGAATACCAGACCGAGATGGCCTCACGGCTGCATCTGCCGTTCCCTGTGCTGTCGGACGAGAAGCTGGCGCTCACGCAGGCGCTGAAGCTGCCGACCATGGAGGTCGCGGGCCTGACGCTGATCAAGCGCCTCGCGCTGATCGTCGACGACGCACGCATCACGCACGTCTTCTATCCGGTGTTTCCGCCCGACCGGAACGCCGGCGACGTGCTGGACTGGCTGAGGGCCCATCCGGTCAGGACGTAAAGCGTATCCGCACGCGGGTAGGTCTATGGCCGGCCAATGATGGCAGCGATGCCGCGCTTTAGGTTGTTGTTTAAGCATGATCTTTTCGGAAAACCGCTGCGCACTTTTCCGGATCATGCCTTAAGTCTGTCACCGTCATCCTGAGGTGCTCGTCCTGCAACGCAGGGCGAGCCTCGAAGGACGACGGCCCATCCCGGCCGTTCATCCTTCGAGGCGCTCCGCATCGCGCCACTCGCGCCTCAGGATGACGGGTTCAACATGGCCGGTGCCTGCTCTCTAGTCCAGGTCCGCCTTCACCTTCGCGAACACGCTGCGGAACATGTCCGGGGTCAGGACGCCGGTGTTGGTGTTGTAGCGCGAGCAGTGGTAGCTGTCGTAGAGCTTGAACGCGCCGGCCTGGTGCACGGCGCCATGGCCGAACGGGGCCTGTGAGGCCTTCAGCTGCAGCGGCTTGAGCACGCTGTCGTGCGCAATTCGCCCGAGCGCGATGATCGCGCGCAGCCTCGGCATCGTCTCGAGATTGGCGACCAGGAACTGCCGGCAGGTGTTGATCTCGACCGGCAGCGGCTTGTTCTGCGGCGGCACGCAATGCACGGCATTGGCGATCCGGCAGTCGATCAGCTTCAGGCCATCATCGGGACGCGCCTGATAGGTCCCCTTGGCAAATCCGTATTCGAGCAGGGTGGCGTAGAGCAGGTCGCCGGCATAGTCGCCGGTGAACGGCCGTCCCGTGCGGTTGGCGCCCTGCATCCCCGGCGCGAGGCCGACGATCAGGAGGCGCGCCTTGATGTCGCCGAAGGGGGCTACCGGCGCATTGTGCCACAACGGCTCGCGCGCGCGGTTTGCCTCGCGAAAGGCAACCAGACGCGGACAGAGCGGGCAATCGCGGTCGGGAACGACGGTGGGAAGCTGGCGGCTTGGCCGGGCCGCCTCACTCCTCGAAGTCGTCATCGCCCCTCGGCGCCATCGTGGTTGCGCGCTGGAGGAATTGCGGGGCGTGGTGACGGGCCTCGCGCTCGCCGCGGTCGCGCGGGGCGGGGCGTTCGGACGGATCACGGCCGAGCTTGGACTGCAGCTCGACGAGGTCGGTGAAGACGTCGGCCTGGCGGCGCAGCTCGTCGGCGATCATCGGCGGCTGGCTGGCGATGGTGGAGATCACCGTGACCCGCACGCCGCGGCGCTGCACGGCCTCGACCAGGGAGCGGAAGTCGCCGTCGCCGGAGAACAGCACCATCTGGTCGATGTGCTCGGCGAGCTCCATGGCGTCCACGGCGAGCTCGATGTCCATGTTGCCCTTGACCTTGCGGCGGCCGGAGGCGTCGATGAACTCCTTGGTCGCCTTGGTGACGACGGTGTAGCCGTTGTAATCCAGCCAGTCGATCAGCGGGCGGATCGAGGAGTATTCCTGATCCTCGATGATGGCGGTGTAGTAGAACGCCCGCAGCAGCGTCCCGCGGCCCTGAAACTCCTTCAGCAGGCGCTTGTAATCGATGTCGAAGCCCAGAGTTTTCGCCGTCGCGTAGAGATTGGCCCCGTCGATGAAGAGCGCGATCTTGTTGGTAGGAGAAGGTGACATTCAGTTGCTCGCGTAGTGTTCGTGATTGATCGTTTATTGTTGGCGCGGCGACAGCAAGCCGCGCATATCTAGAGTGCCGCTGAGACCCGTCGAAACCGCAAATCCGGAGAAGTCGGGGCAATCAAGGTATAGTTATGGCGGACTTGCATACATACACCCGGCGCTACCCTCGATGGCAGCCCGGGAAACCACCCATCCCAGCCCCAATGTGGGGGTAGCAGAGCCGTTTGGCGAGGCCAAATCACAAATTGGCCTTGCGAAACCGGCCCGGTCCCTATAACTACCCCCAATCATCCACATATTTCGTCCCACCCACAACGGAGCGACAGTCCATGGCTCGCGTCACCGTAGAAGATTGTATCGACAAGGTCGACAACCGGTTTGACTTGGTCCTGCTGGCCGCCCACCGTGCCCGCATGATCTCGTCCGGTTCACAACTAACGGTTGACCGCGATAACGACAAGAACCCTGTTGTGTCTTTGCGCGAAATTGCCGACACGACCATTTCGCCGGAGGACCTCCGCGAGGAGCTGGTGCACTCGCTCCAGAAGTTCGTCGAGGTCGACGAGCCGGAGCCGGATACGGTGCCGCTGATCGGTTCCGCGGGTGCGAGCGTCGATGCGGACGATACCGAAGTCGCCGTCGAGCGCATGACCGAAGAGGAGCTCCTGAAGGGTCTCGAAGGCCTTGCGCCGCCCGAGGAGCAGCCCGAGGAGGACGAGTAAATCGTCCATCGCGATCGTTGACTTCTTGTGATCTTATCAAGGCCCGAACCGTTGTTCGGGCCTTTGCTTTTGTTGACGTTTTCGTGGTTACCATAGCGTTGTGGCTAGCGCTGCGTCCTGTCACTGAATTGATCGGACGCAAGCGCGATCGGAGCTAAGGTGTATACAACGGGTCGGCCCAGGCCCGTTTGAAGGCAGGACGGCATGGTATATCGGCGCCGCAGATCCACGCAGATGCAGGCCGCAACCGAATCGGTTGCCGTGGCCCCGACTGCGCCGGTCGCGCGCCCGGCCAAGCCCCGCGCGCGCATGATGCGTCAATATGACCTCGTCGAGCGCGTCAGGTCCTACAATCCCAACACCAACGAAGACCTGCTGAATCGCGCCTATGTCTACGCCATGAAGGCGCATGGTTCGCAGACCCGCGCCTCGGGCGATCCGTACTTCTCGCACCCGCTCGAAGTCGCGGCGATTCTCACCGACCTGAAGCTCGACGACGCCACCATCGTGGCGGCGCTGCTCCACGACACGATCGAGGACACCGAGGCGACGCGGGCCGAGATTGATCAGATTTTCGGGCCGGAGATCGGCGCGCTGGTCGAGGGCCTGACCAAGCTGAAGCGGCTCGAGCTGGTGTCGCGGGAGGCCAAGCAGGCCGAGAATCTGCGCAAATTGTTGCTGGCCATTGCCGACGATGTCCGCGTGCTTCTGGTCAAGCTCGCCGACCGTCTGCACAACATGCGCACGCTGGATTTCGTGCCGACGGAATCGCGCAGACGCATCGCCGAGGAGACGCTCGACATCTATGCGCCGCTCGCGGGGCGCATGGGTATGCAGGAAATGCGCGAGGAGCTGGAGGATCTGTCCTTCCGCACCCTCGATCCCGAAGCCTATTCGGTGGTGATGCAGCGCCTCGACGCGCTCGCCGAACGCAACCGCAATCTGATCGGGGAGATCGAGGACCAGCTCTCCAACAATCTGCGCCACAGGGGCCTGGGGGCGCGGGTCTATGGCCGCCGCAAGAAGCCGTTCTCGATCTGGACCAAGATGGAGCGCAAGTCGGTCGGCTTCGAGCAATTGTCCGACATCTTCGGTTTTCGCCTCGTCGTCAACGACATCGAGTCCTGCTATCGCGCGCTCGGCATCGTCCACACCACCTGGCCGGTGGTGCCGGGGCGCTTCAAGGACTACATCTCGACACCGAAGCAGAACGACTATCGCTCGATCCACACCACGGTGATCGGTCCCGGCAACCAGCGCGTCGAGCTGCAGATCCGCACCGAGGCGATGGACCAGATCGCCGAGCGGGGTATCGCCGCGCACGTCTTCTACAAGGAGGGCGTCGGCTCGCCGACCGAATTCCTCAAGCGCGAGTCCACGGCGTTCGCCTGGCTGCGCCACACCATCGGCATCCTCTCGGAAAGCGCCAATCCGGAGGAATTCCTCGAGCACACCAAACTCGAGCTGTTCCACGACCAGGTGTTCTGCTTCACCCCGAAGGGCAAGCTGATCGCGCTGCCGCGCCACGCCAACGTGATCGACTTCGCCTATGCCGTGCATACGGACGTCGGCAATAGCGCGGTCGGCTGCAAGATCAACGGTCAGTTCGCGCCGTTGTCCTCGGAGCTGCAGAACGGCGACGAGGTCGAGGTGCTGACCTCGGAGGCGCAATCGGCGCCGCCCTCGGCCTGGGAGACGCTTGCGGTCACCGGCAAGGCCCGCGCCGCGATCCGCCGCGCCACGCGGACCGCGGTGCGCGATCAATATGCCGGTCTCGGCCGCCGCATCGTGGAGCGCCTGTTCGAGCGCGCCAAGATCGAATATGCCGACGACAAGCTCAAGGGCGCGCTGCCGCGGCTCGCGCGGACCTCGATCGAGGATGTGATGGCGGCCGTGGGGCGCGGCGAGATCAAGGCCTCCCACGTCGCACGTGCGATGTACCCCGACTACAAGGAGGAGCGCATCGCGCGCTACGGCGTCAAGAAGGGGCTTGCCGCCAAGCTCAAGGAGAAGCCGTCGGAGCAGCCGCGCAGCCCGGTCGCGATTCCGATCCGCGGCATCAATTCCGACCTGCCGATCAAGTTCGCGCCGAACGGCGGCGCGGTGCCGGGCGATCGCATCGTCGGCATCGTCACGCCGGGCGAGGGCATCACGATCTACCCGATCCAGGCGCCGGCCCTGAAGGATTTCGAGGAGGAGCCGGAGCGCTGGCTCGACGTCCGCTGGGACATCGAGGATTCCGCACCGCAGCGCTTCCCGGCGCGCATCAAGGTCGAGAACGTCAACGAGCCCGGCGCGCTGGCGCAGATCGCGACCGTGATCGCCGAGCACGACGGCAACATCGACAACATCAGCATGCAGCGCCGCTCACCGGACTTCACGGAAACGACGATCGATCTCGAAGTCTACGATCTGAAGCATTTGAGCGCGATCCTGGCCCAGCTGCGCGCCAAGGCGGTCGTCGCCAAAGTCGAACGTGTTAATGGATAGGCGCATCTCGCATGCGCCGGTTCCTCCGATTTCGTGAGCTCTGAAATGCCTGCTTCTCCGCTTCGCCTCGGCGTCAATATCGATCACGTCGCAACCGTGCGTAACGCGCGCGGCGGCCGCCATCCCGATCCGGTGCGGGCGGCGCTCCTGGCGATCGAGGCCGGCGCCGACGGCATCACCGCCCATTTGCGCGAGGATCGCCGGCACATCCGCGACGAGGACATGGCGCGGCTGAAGGCCGAGATCTCCAAGCCGCTCAATTTCGAGATGGCGGCGACCGACGACATGATGCGCATCTCGCTCGCCACCAGGCCGCATGCGGTGTGCCTGGTGCCGGAGCGCCGGCAGGAGGTGACCACCGAAGGCGGGCTGGATGTGGTCGGCCAGCACAAAGCGCTCGCGCCCTGTATCGCACGGCTGAGCGATGCCGGTATTCGGGTCTCCCTGTTCATCGCCGCCGATCCCGCCCAGATCGAGATGGCGGCGCGGCTGCGCGCGCCGGTGATCGAGATCCACACCGGCGCCTGGTGCGACGCTGTGGTCGACGGCCACACCGCCAAGGCCGAGGCCGAATGGCGGCGGATCGTGGCGGGAGTGAAGTTGGCCAAGGCTGCGGGGCTCGAGGTCCACGCCGGGCACGGGCTCGACTACGCGACCGCGGAGACGATCGCGGCCCTGCCTGAGATCATGGAGCTCAACATCGGCTACTACATGATCGGCGAAGCGCTGTTCGTGGGGCTGGCCGAGACGGTGCGCAGCATGCGTGCGGCGATGGATCGCGGCCGGAGCCGGGCATGATCATCGGCATCGGCTCCGACCTGATCGACATCACCCGCGTCGCCAAGGTGATCGAGCGCCATGGCGAGCGCTTCCTCGACCGCATCTTCACCGCGGCGGAGCGGGCCAAGGCGGAGCGCCGCGCCAAGAACGAGAAGATGGTGGTGGCGACCTACGCCAAGCGCTTCGCCGCCAAGGAGGCCTGCTCCAAGGCGCTCGGCACTGGGATCCGGCGCGGCGTCTGGTGGCGCGATATGGGGGTGGTCAACCTGCCGGGCGGGCGGCCGACGATGCAGCTGACCGGGGGCGCCCTGGCCCGGCTCCAGGCCCTGACGCCGGAGGGGTTCGAGGCCCGGATCGACGTGTCGATCACCGACGACTGGCCGCTGGCGCAGGCCTTCGTCATCATTTCCGCCGTCCCGCTGCCGAAACCCTGACGCGACGTCGTGGATTTTGTGATCTTCGTTGTAAATCAATATCTTACCCAGTTTTGATGCGATCCTTGATTGCGTGGCCTCCGACAACCGTCTAAAAGTCCGCGGACGCAAATCAGCCTGGGCGAGTTCGGCTTTACGCCGGAATTGGCCCTCACTGTCAGAATCAGGACAATCTCCTTGCGCCGCGAACCGGAGGGCCGTTCGCGGGAGGAGGGCGCTCTGTGATCGCCGGCCGGAATTGAGAGAGCAATGAGCGTGACTTCGGGAACGAAAACTGAGAGCGGCGTCGGCGAAACGATCCGAGTCGTGATCCATGCTCTCCTGATCGCGCTGGTGATCCGAACTTTCCTGTTCCAGCCCTTCAACATCCCGTCCGGCTCGATGAAGGCGACGCTGCTGGTCGGCGACTATCTGTTCGTCTCGAAATATTCCTACGGCTACAGCCATTATTCGATTCCGTTCTCGCCGCCGCTGTTCTCGGGGCGGATCTGGGGCTCGGACCCAGACCGCGGCGACATCGTCGTGTTTCGCCTGCCGAAGGACGATTCCACCGACTACATCAAGCGCGTGATCGGCCTTCCCGGCGACCGCATCCAGATGCGGGACGGGCTGCTCTACATCAACGACGCGCCGGTCGAGCGGCAGCGGATGAGCGAATATGTCGGCGAGGAGCCCTGCGGCTCGGAAGGCGGCGGCATCTCCCGGGTGAAGCGCTGGAAGGAAACACTGCCGAACGGCGTATCCTATGAGACGCTCGACTGCGCCGACAACGGATACGTGGACAACACCAACGTCTACACCGTGCCGTCAGGCCATTTCTTCATGATGGGCGACAACCGCGACAACTCCACCGATAGCCGCTTTCTCGGCCAGGTCGGCTATGTGCCGAAGGAGAATCTGATCGGCCGCGCCCAGATGATCTTCTTCTCCATCGCCGAAGGCGAGCATGCCTGGATGTTCTGGCGCTGGCCGTGGGCGGTACGCTGGAATCGCTTCTTCAAAATCGTTCGATGAAAGACGAAGCCAAGGACATCGCCATCCAACCGACCGAGGCGCAAGCCGCTCCTGAGAGCGAAGCTGCACCGAAGACGCCTGCCAAGAAGAAGCGGGCGCGCAAGGCCAAGGGCACCGATGCGAATGCGGCGCTCGAGGCGCGCATCGGCCACAGCTTCACCGACCCGAACATGCTGATGCAGGCGATCACGCATGTCTCGGCGCTGAAGTCCGGGCGCAAGCGCGGCGACAGCTACCAGCGCCTGGAATTCCTCGGCGACCACGTGCTCGGGCTCGTCGTCTCCGACATGCTCTATCACGCCTTCCCGAACGCCGACGAGGGCGAGCTCTCCAAGCGTCTTGCCGAGCTCGTGCGCAAGGAAAGCTGCGCCGACGTCGCCAAGTCGCTCGGCCTGCTCGACGACATCAAGCTCGGCTCGGTCGGCTCCAGCGCCGATGCCCGCCTGCGCAAATCCATCCTTGGCGACATCTGCGAGGCCGTGATCGGCGCCGTCTTCCTCGATGGGGGCTACGCAGCGGCGTCCGAGTTCGTCAGGCGCAACTGGACCGAGCGCATGCACAAGCCGCGCCGTCCGTTGCGCGATCCCAAGACCGTGCTGCAGGAATGGGCGCAAGGCAAGGGGCTGCCGACGCCGGTCTACCGCGAGGTCGAGCGCACCGGCCCGCATCACGATCCGCAGTTCCGCGTCGCCGTCGACCTGCCGGGCCTCGCGCCGGCCGAGGGCATTGGCGGCAGCAAGCGCGCGGCAGAAAAGGTAGCAGCTTCGGTGATGATTGAACGCGAAGGCGTCGGCGGCAGCAATGACGGCTGAGGCAAGCGGCGAGGCGCCCGTTGCGACGCGCTGCGGCTTCGTTGCGCTGATCGGCGCGCCGAATGTCGGCAAGTCCACCCTGGTCAATGCGCTGGTCGGTGCCAAGGTCACGATCGTCTCGCGCAAGGTGCAGACCACGCGCGCGCTGATCCGCGGCATCGTGATCGAGAACAACGCGCAGATCATCCTGGTCGACACGCCCGGCATCTTCTTGCCGAAGCGGCGGCTCGACCGCGCCATGGTCTCCACCGCCTGGAGCGGGGCGCATGACGCCGATCTCGTCTGCGTGCTGCTCGATGCCAAGACCGGCATCGACGAGGAGGCCGAGGCGATCCTCACCAAGGCCGCCAGCGTCAATCACGAGAAGATCCTCGTCATCAACAAGGTCGACCTGGTCCAGCGCGAGAAGCTGCTGGCGCTGGCGCAGGCCGCCAACGAGCGCATGAAGTTCGCGCGCACCTTCATGATCGCGGCGATCTCGGGCGACGGCGTCGACGATCTCCGCACGACGCTCGCCGAGATGGTGCCGGCGGGTCCGTTCCTCTACCCCGAGGACCAGATGTCGGACGCGCCGATGCGGCAGCTGGCGGCCGAGATCACGCGCGAGAAGATCTATCAGAAGCTGCACCAGGAACTGCCCTACCAGTCCACGGTCGAGACCGACAAGTGGGAGGAGCGCAAGGACAAGTCGGTGCGGATCGAGCAGACGATCTTCGTCGAGCGCGAAAGCCAGCGCAAGATCGTGCTCGGCAAGGGCGGCGCCACCATCAAGTCGATCGGCGCGGACTCGCGGAAAGAGCTGATGCAGATCCTGGACGTGCCGGTGCATCTGTTCCTGTTCGTCAAGGTGCGCGAGAACTGGGGCGACGATCCCGATCGCTACCGCGAGATGGGTCTGGACTTTCCGAGAGAATAACCAAGAAAAGATCGGTATCCGATGAGCGTGCCCAGCAACGTCAGGCGCTTCGAAGCGCTGCTCTATGCATCGTTGATGCTGGACGCCTTGTCCGTTGCGGCGCAGGACCGCACGCCCAATGCCGAGATGACCGAGCAGATGATCATGACGGGGACCTTGCTCGCCGGCGGCATGATCCTGCTCCTTCTCTATTTCGTCCGGCTGGCCGCGCATGGGCGCAAGAACTGGCCGCGCTGGGTGCTCGCGGCCGCGCTCGTGCTGTCGGTCATCTCGCTCGGCCAGATCATCGGCGTGAAGGGCTTGGAGCTCGACAGCGCCATCGAGATCGTTTCCTGCGCGCTGACCACGATGGGCCTGTATTTCTCCTTCACCGGCGACGCGCAGGGCTGGTTCAACGCGTAGCGACTTGCACGCTGCCGTAGGGTGGGCAAAGGCGCGCTCTTCGCGCGCCGTGCCCACCATCGTGCGCCGTCGATCAAATCCGTGGGCACGCTTCGCTTTGCCCACCCTACGGCCGCTCGAAATGCGATAAGCTTCCCCCATGGAATGGACCGACGAAGGCATCGTGCTGGGGGTGCGGCGGCATGGCGAATCCAGCGCCATCGTCGAGCTCCTGACGCGCGCGCACGGCCGGCATCTCGGCCTCGTGCGCGGCGGCGCCAGTTCGCGGATGCGGCCGCTTTTGCAGCCGGGGAACAGCGTCAGCGCGGTCTGGCGGGCGCGGCTCGACGAGCATCTCGGCACCTATACGATCGAAGGCCTGAAGCTGCGCGCGGCCACGCTGCTCGGATCGTCCCACGGCGTCTACGGCGTCACCCATCTCGCCTCGATCGCGCGCCTGCTGCCGGAGCGCGATCCGCACGAGGAGATCTTTGCGCTGCTCGAGCATTCGCTCGACGATTTCGAGGACATCGGGAGCGCCGCCGTGCACCTCATCCATTTCGAGCTGGCAATGCTTGCCGAGCTCGGCTTCGGGCTGGCGCTGGAAAATTGTGCGGTGACCGGCGAGACCGCCGAACTGATCTACGTCTCGCCGAAATCCGGCGGCGCCGTATCGCGCAGCGCGGGCGAGCCCTGGCGTGACCGCCTGTTGCGCCTGCCGCCGTTTCTGCGTCAGGGCGAAACCGCCAGCGACCTGACCGAGCAGGATCTCCAGGACGGCTTTCGACTCACCGGCCTGTTCCTGCTGCGTCACGTGCTGGAGCCGCGGGGGCAGGGCCATTCCGACGCGCGCGCGGGCTTCATCAACGCCCTGATCCGGCAACAGGCGAGGGCCGCGATTCCCGCGCCATGAGCGAAACGGAACTCTGCATTGCTCCTCTGATGCTGAGTTCCACGGGAACGAAATCGGGGTCATCGAGTTCGCCCTTGGGTTCCACAACGGGGACAGCCTAAATGTTGATCAGGGGATTCGCCTTTTCCGCGGCGCTGTTCGCGTTCGCGCCTGATGCCATGGCCGGCGAGCCGCAACCCGGCGTGTTTCGCCGGGCATCCTGCACCGTCGTGCGGTACTATGTGGCCAAATATTCCGCTGCCGCCGCAGAGACATGGGCGCGGTCGAAGGGGGCGACGGAGGCTGAAATCGAGGCCGCCCGGCGTTGCCTGACCAATGCGCCGGCACCGGCCCAGGACAAGACCCAGACCGTGACGGCCGGCTGGGCAGGGCACTAGCCACCGCCCACAGGGAACCAATCCATCCTTGCCCGATTCCCTTCCACGGTTTAACCGGGCGGCATGGGAAAACGAATCGTTCCGCCGGAAGAACCGGCCGAAATTCACGAGGTGCCGCTGCGTGAAGCGTTGGAAGAGCGCTATCTCGCCTATGCGCTCTCCACCATCATGCACCGCGCGCTGCCGGACGCGCGCGACGGCCTGAAGCCGGTCCACCGCCGCATCCTCTACGGCATGCGCCTGCTCCGGCTCGACCCGGGCACGGCCTTCAAGAAATCCGCCAAGATCGTCGGCGACGTGATGGGCTCGTTCCATCCGCACGGCGACCAGGCGATCTACGACGCCATGGTGCGCCTCGCGCAGGATTTCTCCTCGCGCTACCCGCTGGTCGACGGCCAGGGCAATTTCGGCAATATCGACGGCGATAACCCGGCCGCCTACCGCTACACCGAAGCGCGCATGACCGACGTCGCGCGGCTTCTGCTCGACGGCATCGACGAGGACGGGGTCGAATTCCGCGCCAATTACGACGGCCAGTCGAAGGAGCCGGTCGTGCTGCCCGGCGGCTTCCCGAACCTGCTCGCCAACGGTGCGCAGGGCATCGCCGTCGGCATGGCCACCTCGATCCCGCCGCACAACGCCGCCGAGCTTTGCGACGCCGCGCTGCACCTGATCGAGAAGCCCGACGCGAAGTCCAAGGCGCTGCTGAAATGGGTGAAGGGCCCGGACTTCCCGACCGGGGGCATCATCGTCGATTCCAAGCAGGCGATCGCCGAGGCCTACGCCACCGGCCGCGGCTCGTTCCGTGTCCGGGCGAGGTGGGAGCAGGAGGAGGGCGCACGCGGCACCTGGGTCGTCGTCGTCACCGAAATTCCCTTCCTGGTGCAGAAATCGCGCCTGATCGAGAAGGTCGCCGAGCTGCTCGACCAGAAGAAGCTGCCGCTGGTCGGCGACATCAGGGACGAGTCGGCCGAAGACGTCCGCATCGTGATCGAGCCGAAATCGAAGAACGTCGATCCGGCGCTGATGATGGAATCGCTGTTCCGGCTGACCGAGCTCGAAAACAAGATCCCGCTGAACCTCAACGTGCTGATCAAGGGCAAGGTGCCCAGGGTCGTGGGCCTTGCAGAGGCCTTGCGCGAATGGCTCGACCATCTGCGCGACGTCCTGATCCGCCGCAGCAACTACCGCAAGGCGCAGATCGAGCACCGGCTGGAAGTCCTCGGCGGCTTCCTGATCGCCTATCTGAACATCGACAAGGTGATCAAGATCATCCGCACCGAGGATGAGCCGAAGCCCGAGCTGATGAAGGCGTTCAAGCTCACCGAGGTGCAGGCCGAAGCCATCCTCAACATGCGCCTGCGCTCCTTGCGCAAGCTCGAGGAGATGGAGATCCGCACCGAGGACAAGAACCTCCGCAACGAGCTCAAGGGCATCAACGCGGTGCTCGCCTCCGAGGCCGAGCAGTGGAAGAAGGTCAGTGAGCAGGTCGGCAAGGTCCGCGACATGTTCGGGCCGAAGACGCCGCTCGGCAAGCGCCGCACCACCTTTGCCGACGCGCCCGAGCACGATCTCGCCGCGATCGAGGAGGCCTTCGTCGAGCGCGAGCCGGTGACCGTCGTCGTCTCCGACAAGGGTTGGATCCGCACCATGAAGGGCCATGTCGAGGATCTCTCGGGGCTCGCCTTCAAGCAGGACGACAAGCTCGGCTTCGCCTTCTTCGCCGAGACGACCTCGAAGCTGCTGCTGCTCGCCACCAACGGCAAGTTCTACACGCTCGACGTCGCCAAGCTGCCGGGCGGCCGCGGTCACGGCGAGCCGATCCGCCTGTTCATCGACCTCGAGCAGGAGGCCGCGCCCGTCGCGCTGTTCGTCAACAAGGGCGGACGGAAATTCCTGGTCGCGAGCCACGAGGGCCAGGGTTTCGTCGTCAACGAGGACGATTGCGTCGGCACCACCAAGAAGGGCAAGCAGGTCCTCAACGTCGACATGCCGAACGAGGCGCGCGCGATCGCCGAGGTGATCGGCGACACCGTCGCGGTGATCGGCGAGAACCGCAAGATGCTCGTCTTCCCGCTCGACCAGGTGCCGGAAATGGCGCGCGGCCGCGGCGTGCGCCTGCAGAAGTACAAGGACGGCGGCCTCTCGGACGTGACCGTGTTCGAGGCCAAGGCCGGCCTGACCTGGAAGGACTCCGCGGGCCGCGAATTCTCCGCGACCATGAAGGAGCTCAGCGAGTGGCAAGGCACCCGCGCCGACGCCGGCCGCCTGCCGCCGAAGGGTTTCCCGAAGTCGAACAAGTTCGGCCGGGGCATCGGGTAGCGCGCAGGCCGTCGCCACGCAACAGGTGTCATGCCCCGGCTTGACCGGGGCATCCAGTACGCCGCGGCCTTTCCGTATCATCGCAGGATCTCTGGAATACTGGGTCGCCCGGTTCAAGCCGGGCGATGACACCGACGGTGTAGCCGCAAACGCGCGGCTGATAGCCGTGTGCGCATACGTGCTTCTGCCGTGTGGGCACGAACATTGCTTTTTGCTGGCGACCGTAACCGTTTCGCCAAGGCAAGAAGAAACCAATGTTCAAACTCAAGTCTTTGATCCCCGCGCTGTTCGGCCTCGCGCTGGCCGCGGCGCCCGCGCATGCGGCGGGGAATCTCGTCGCGGTGCTCGAGGCGGAAATCGTCACCCTCGATCCGCATTTCTCCACGGCCTATATTTCGCGCACGTTTGGCTACATGGTGTTCGATACGCTGTTTGCGAAGGACTCCAAGGACGACATCAAACCGCAGATGGTGCAGGACTGGAAAGTCTCGCCCGATGGCCTGACCTACAGTTTCACCCTGCGCGATGGCCTGAAGTGGCATGATGGCCAGCCGGTCACCGCGGCCGACTGCGTGGCCTCGCTGCGCCGCTGGGGCACCCGCAGCGCGCTCGGCCGCCGCATCTTCGCGATCACGGCGTCGCTCGAACCCACCGATGCCAAGACTTTCGTGCTGACGTTGAAGCAGCCGTCTGGTCTCGTCATCGACGCGCTCGGCAATCCCGTCAGCCCCGTCGCCTTCATGATGCCCGAGCGCATCGCCAAGACCCCCGGCGACCAGCGCATCACCGAGATCATCGGTTCCGGCCCGTTCGTCTACAGCAAGGCCGATCACCGCACCGGCGATCGCATGATCCTGAAGAAGTTCGCCGACTATGTACCGCGCCCCGAGCCCGCCGACTTCCTCGCCGGCGGCAAGCGCGTCAATGTCGACACGCTGGAGGTCCGCGTCATTCCTGACGGTGCGACCGCAGCCTCCGCGCTGCAGGCCGGCGAAGTCGACTTCATGCAATACGCCCCGTTCGATCTATTGCCGCAGTTGGAGAAGAACTCCCGCGTCAAGCTCGTCAACTTCACCGGCGGCAACATGTTCGCAGGCGCCTACCGCCTCAACGCCGCGTCCAAACCGTTCGACGATCCCGCGATCCGGCGCGTGCTGTGGAAGCTGGTCGACCAGCGCGAAGTGCTGGATGCGCTCGGGCTGGATGCCAAATACGCCACGCCTTGCGCGACGTTCTTCACCTGCGGCACCACCTATGAAAGCAAGGCCGGCACCGAGGCGGCGGCGAAGCCCTCGATCGAGGCGGCGAAGGCCGCGCTGAAGGCGACCAAATATGCCGGCGAGCCCGTCGTCGTCATGCAGGCCAACGATCTCGAAGCCCCGCGCGTCTCGGCGCAGGTGCTCGCCGAGCGGCTGAAGGCCGCCGGCTTCAACGTCGATCTGCAGGTGATGGACTGGGCGAGCGTGCTGGCCCGCCGCGCCAAGAAGGAGGGCTGGAGCGTCTACGGCGTTCACGCCGGCGGTTTCGATCTGGGCTCGCCGCTGACCAATGTGATGGTTGCCTTCAACTGCGCCGACTTCACCGGCTGGCAATGCGATGCGCGCATCACGCCGTTGATGGAAGCCTTCGCCAAGGCGCCGGCCGAGGAGGACCGCAAGAAGATCGCAGGCGAGATCCAGGCCGTCATGTACGATCAGGCTCCCGGAATTCCCTGGGGCCAGTTCGCGCAGCCGGCCGCCTATCGCGCGACCTTGCGCGGTCTGATACCGTCCGCCATCCCGGTGTTCTGGAATGTCGAGAAGTAATGCGATGTACGATGTCATTGTTGTTGGCGGCGGCTCCGCCGGCGCTGCGGTTGCGGCGCGGCTGTCGGAGGATCCCGCACGGCGCGTTTTGTTGCTCGAAGCGGGCCGCGACTGGCGCGCGGACGATGCACCGTGGGAGGTGACGACGCCGAACCCGATCCCGATCATCCACAAGCGCGAGTACCAGGAGAAATGGCAATGGCCTGACCTTCTGTCGCGCCGGGTCGCCGGTCAGGAGCCGCGCTTCTACTGGCGCGGCAAGGGGCTCGGCGGCTCGTCGATGATGAACGGCCAGATCGCCATCCGCGGCGTTGCCGATGCCTTCGACGAATGGGCCGCCAATGGCTGCACCGGCTGGTCGGCCAGGGAGGTGATGCCGCTGTTCTCCGTGATCGAGGACGACCTGGAGTTCGGCGATGCCGAGGGCCACGGCCGCGGCGGGCCGTTGCCGGTCTATCGCGCGCCGCCGGACAAGTGGGGGCCGATCGATCGCGGCTTGCGCGATGCGGCGCTGGCGAGCGGCTATCCCTGGTGTGCCGACCTCAACGGCCCGGACGGCGAGGGCGTCGCCTGCTATCCCATCAACAGCCGCGACTTGCGCCGCATCAGCACCAATGAGGGCTATCTCGAGCCGGCGCGCGGCCGCGCCAATCTGGAAATCCGCGGCCATGCGCTGGTCGATCGCGTGCTGATCAGCGACGGCCGCGCGACCGGCGTCCGCGTTCATATTGACGGGCAGGGCACCCACGAGATCGGCGCGCGCCAGATCGTGCTCTGCGCCGGCGCCATCCACAGCCCGGCGATCCTGCTGCGTTCGGGCATCGGGCCGGCCGAGGAGTTGAAGGCGATGGGCATTGCGGTGGCGCGTGACCTGCCCGTCGGCCGCCACTTCTTCGATCATCCGCTGTTTCGCGCCACGATCCAGCTCCGCGAGGAACTCCGCCCCACCGATCCCGACACGCGCCACACCAATTGCTGCGTGACCTATTCCTCCGGGCTCGCCGACGGCGGCAAGCGCGACATGATCCTGATCGCCTTCAATCATCGCGGCATCGGCGTGCCGGGCGCGATCGGCGCCGGGCTGTTCAACGCGTATTCCCGCGGCACGCTCAGATTGGCCTCGCCCGATGCCGCGATCGATCCTGTCGTCGAGGAGAACATGCTGGCCGATCCCCGCGACATGCTGCGCATGATGGACGCGGTGAAGCGCCTTGCGGTGATCACGTCCCAGCCGGCGGTTTCGGGCATTGCCGACTGGATCCGGCTCGCCGACACCGACCTGACGCTGTCGCAGGCCGCCAGCCTGCCGGACCACGAGCTCGACGCGGTGCTGCGCCGAGAGACCGGCGACATCCAGCACGCCGCCGGCAGCTGCCGCATGAGCGGCGTTGGTGATGCCGACGGTGTGGTCAATCCTGACGGCACGGTGAAGGGCATCGCTTCCTTGCGCGTTGCCGACGCCTCGATCATGCCGTCCGACTGCCGCGCCAATACGCATTTCACGACAGTGGTGATCGGGGAAGCGATCGCGCGGATGATGATGCGGTAGCGCGACAACAACGGTGTCATGCCCCGCGCAGGCGGGGCATCCAGTACGCCGTGGCGCCGGTGGGTTCGCACAACGTCCGCTGCGGACTATTGGATCGTCCGCCTTCGCGGACGATGACAGCGAGAATGAGAGATTGGCCGTCGCTCCGTTACAGCCTTCAAACAGCTGGCAAGAGTTCGCCTTCCCGCGGCGCATCTCGCCCGAGTTTTGCTTCACGGCACGCCCTCGATAAAGACGAGGGCGCAGGGAAGGCCGGGCGCCGGCGGCACCCGAGTCCGTGCGCGACAGAAGATGCACACGGGGTGGACGACAGGTGATGCCGGTCGCCCGGCCTTCCCTGCGCGAATGGTTTTAACGGTGTCCTTCGTGCTCTCCTCGGGGAGCGTTGCACTATTGCCCCCGTCGCCTCGCGGCTGATCGATGCGCGGACCGGTCGGGCCGCCACATCACCGCGAGACTTGACGCCAGAACCCCGGGCGTCGGGACCACACGACTTCTCCGTCCGCGCACGTCCTCGCATGTCGCTCCGAGGGGTGGCGTGTGCTCGCCCCCGAAGCCATGCGAAGACGCTGTCAGCGCCGTGTCGTATGCGCGGCAGGCCATCGCTCACGGTGTCCCGCCCTGCAATGCCCGTTGCGCCGACGCCGTCGCGTCCATCGCTGCCCAGCCCGCGGTTCGTGACGATCGCGATCCGCCGCTCGTCTCGGGCCAGGGTGACCGGTGTGTACGACAAATCCGAATTTCGGTAAAGTGGGATATTTTGCGCGATGGAGCTTGACAGGCGGCGAGGTGAAATTGACCGGGCTGTTTTGCCCGACGGGCACCGTGCACCGCATGACGCGCTGTCGTGCGAAATTCCGGTTCCGATCTCTTCACCAAACAATATTTGCGGACACGAAACGGACCCGGGGCCGCATAGAGCCTGGCCGACCAAGGCTGCCGCAAGCTCTTGCAGCGACCCTTGCATGTCGTAAGGCAATGTTCGGCGTTCAGATCATTTGCCCGCCTGATACTTCGATCCGTTGCCCCGTAACCCAGCGATTGTCCTCACTCAGCAGGCTCGCGACCATCGGACCGATATCATCCGGGACACCAACGCGGCCCAGCGCAGTCATGGCGGCGAATTGCTTGTTCACGTCGGGATTGTCACGTACCAGGCCACCGCCAAAGTCGGTTTCGATCGCGCCGGGCGCAACGCTGTTGACGCGGATGCCGCGCGGCCCAAGTTCCCTGGCCATGCAGACCGCCATCATGTCGGCGGCGGCTTTCGCCATGGTGTAGACGGCGAAGCCCGGATAGGTGACACGCGTCAAGCCACTGCCGATGGTGACGATCGAGCCACCGTCTGCCATCAGCGGCAACAAGGCCTGGGTGAGGAAGAATACGCCTTTGACATGCAGGTTCATCTGCTGATCGAACTGAGCCTCGGTGGTCTCGCCGAGCGGAGCGAAGAGGCCGTCGCCGGCATTGTGCACGAGGTGGTCGAAGCTCTCGCGACCAAATGTCTCCTTCAGCGTCTGGCCCAGTCTTCGCGTGAAGGAGGGAAATTTGGCGACGTCGGCGCTGTCCAATTGAAAGGCCACGGCCCGGCGTCCCAGCGCCTCGATCTCGGAAACGGCGCTCTCCGCGAGGTCCGCACGGCTCCGGTATGTGATGATGACGTCGCTGCCCTTGCGCGCGATGTTGACGGCCATGTTGCGGCCAAGGCCGCGGCTCGCACCGGTGACGATTGCAATTTTAGCCATGTGATGTCTCCTTCGCTTGACGTGGCGAAGGTGGCAGACACCGCAGCATTCGAGTTGCCAGATCCTTGAACCTTCTTGCCTATTCCTCCGAATGGCCGGGAGCATCGCTCAGTCCGGGCCGGAGCTGCGTTTAACGATCAATTCACATGCCCAAAGTTGGAGCAGTCCGGCCATGTCCGGTTGCCGAAGCCCGCGGCTGGTATAAATTCGCGGAATGACGACGACCTTGCTCGAAACGGTTCGCCGCTATGCGGATTTGCATTCAGACCAGAATGGCGCGGCCAGGACGCCGATCCCGGGCCTTACGGCCATACGGGCACTGACGCAGGGCCAGCTCCAATACGCGATCAACCGACCGCTCGTTGCGCTCGTCCTGCAGGGCCGCAAACGCGTGACGACGGGATCGCACAGCTTCGATTTCGGCGCGGGGGAGTCGCTCCTGATCTCGGCGGATGTGCCGACTGTCAGCCAGATCACCCGCGCCAGCGCAAAGGTCCCATATTTGTCCCTGGTCGTCGAGCTCGACCCGGCGGTGATCGCGAGCCTGATCGTGGAGATGAACCTTGCTCCCGAGCAGCAAAGCATTCCCGTCCGCGTCGATCCGACCGAATCCGAGGTTGCCGATGCCGCGCTCCGCTTGATGCGGCTGCTCGAGCGTCCGTCATCCTTGCCGGTTCTGCAGTCTCAGTTCGTTCGCGAAATCCACTATTGGCTGCTGGCTGGGCGACACGGCGCGGCGATAAGGGCTCTCGGGGTCGCCGACAGCCACGCGCAACGCATCGCGCGCGCCGTGGCGATCATTCGTTCCGACTATGCAAGGCCGCTGCGTATCGAGCGCCTGGCGGAAGCGGCTGCCATGAGTCCTTCCTCGTTTCACCAGCACTTCCGGGCGATTACATCACTCAGTCCCTTGCAATTTCAGAAGCAGCTGCGGCTCATCGAGGCGCGTCGGATGATGTTGTCGGAGGGCTCTGACGTGAGCAGCGCGGCCTTCGGGGTAGGTTACGAAAGCGTCTCGCAATTCACGAGGGAATATGGGCGCTTGTTCGGGCTGCCGCCTGCCAAGGATATCAAGGCCGCGCTCGGTCAGCTGGACACCGCAGCCTGAAGCCGAGCCGGGCCATCGACCACCCGGGACATGCAAGGCGGGATGCGTAGCGGCGATCTCCTCTTCCTAAATCACCCCCGCCAGCCTGAGCCCGACACCCGCCGCGCAGCTCCCCGCCAGCACCGTCAGCATGCCCAGCTTGAAGCGGAAGATCGCCGGTGTAGTGCTAAGGGACACGACGATCGACCATGGTGCAAGCTACGATCTGGTTGCAGTTAAGCTGGACCGCGCCCCCGTTGACCTCGCCGACGTGCTGCCGCCGGCCTGTTTTATTTGTGCGTGCCACGTGGGGGATTCCTGACTAGGTTCGACTGTACTTCTTCCGCGTCTGGCCCGATGGCGCAGTGTGGTTCGCCTCAGATACCGTCTGCTGATCGGAGCAGACCGGAAGTGATCCAGTACCAGTCAAATCGGCGCTGTTGACCCCAAAGCTGACGTGGCTACCTGCCTTCTAGTCAGTGGTGCCGTTCAAGGACAATCAGTGGAAGCCCATCAGCGAGTTGCCATTTCGTAGCGAAGTAGCAGTACTCGTCGGGGAAGCGGTCAAGGAAGGCCGGTTTGTCAGGTTCTGCGAGCCGTGACTTCACCTCCGTTTTCCAGAACTCGAAGCGATGCGCCGGGTCTATCCAGCGGGGCCGCAGTTCAAGATCAGCAACGACGAAAGTCGCCCCTGACTGCATCATCTCAATGATTTCCGATGCGTTCAGCTCCTTGGAGACGCGCTGCGCGTTCAGAATTTCCTTCTCATTCCACAGCTCTTCAAGCGGGAGCTTCGTGATCACCTTCTTGGCGATGTCCATCTTTTGCTCGACGTTCAAGTGAGTGGAATGTTAGCGCATCCTTGGAGGTATGTCCGGAATTGGCGCCGAAGGCGAGAAGGCTCGGGCAGTCACAGAAGTCCGCTGTGTTAGGTAGACCGGACATAGGCGGCCCGGTCGCCGATCGATGCTGGTGACCCGAAGCGGACTTTCAGGCTGCCTCCTTGCACTTCCTTGAAGGGAGTCGACGGTTGAT
Organism: Bradyrhizobium frederickii; assembly: GCF_004570865.1. Classification (GTDB taxonomy): domain Bacteria; phylum Pseudomonadota; class Alphaproteobacteria; order Rhizobiales; family Xanthobacteraceae; genus Bradyrhizobium; species Bradyrhizobium frederickii. Next base: position 2,191 of record NZ_SPQS01000006.1, on the reverse strand, counting down.
CCGTAGTGGACCCGCTGCGGATCTTTACCGCGCCACCAAGTCGCAGGTTTTCGGACGATCCCCTCGGTTTGAAGCCGGGACCGGCTATTGTATTAATTTGTAACTGAGATATAATTTTTAAATATATTTAAATACCGGCGCCTCGAGGGCCTAAGAGGAAAACATCCATGAAGACCTGGGGCGTTCTTTCCGCAGCAGCATTTGCGTTGTCTCTGGCGATGACCATGCCATCTGCATCGGCTTGCAACGGCAACGGGAAGTGTTCCGACGCGCCCGGCCAAGTGAGGGGAGCCCCCGGACCGATTGCGGGCGCCGGTCTTCCTATTCTCGCCGTTGGATACGGCGTGTACTGGCTGGTGAGACGACGGCGGACCCGGTAGTTGCGCGTAGGCGTCCGCGGTCGCTAACCGCCAGTTTGCTCCGGCCCCCCTTTGCCCCCCATCCGGAGCATCGACGGCCCCAGTTGACGGTGCGTCGGCGGGGCCGTCGCGCTTTGTCGGACCTTCTTTCATATTCGCGTCATGTCGCCAGTTGGGCCCGTAGCTGACCTTCACGGCAATGGCCGCCGAGGCCCGCTTCTGACCCATTGCGCTGACTCTAGAGAGAAGCTGAGCAAAGCCAATCAGGCGCATCCTCCGCCTCCGCCGATGCGGCGGCAGGCGTTGTTTCGCTTCAAGGCCCATCGATCTAAGCTGCCTGAGGTTCGCTGGAGGTCTCCAGCGAACCTCATGCTAGCATTGGTCGGGAGTCGATCCGACAGCATCCAACGAGGCTCGGCCGATCAATTCAGCTGACACTCACGATTGGAAAATTCCCGCGCGCCGTCTGGCGTTATAGGCCGCCTCGCCCTTCCCAGTAAGTGGGCGTCCCATAATACCGGTGAGTTCGCGTTTCCCAATCTCGATCCTCCCAGGAGTCATCGCTGAACTCCGGCGCGTCCCTGAGCTGTTGCTCTGTGATATTGGTTCGGAAGCCTTCGAGGGACGTATCATACCTCAGAGCGCTCCAGGGAATGGGGTAGTGGCTGTGACCCAAGCCAACAAATCCGCCGAAGCTCATGACCGCATAAGCTACGCGGCCTGACACCTTGTCGATGATGAGGTGATCAATCTCACCGATATTCTTTCCATCCGCTCCATACACCTCGGTTCCCTGAATGTCTTCGCTCGAGATGCAGTGATGATCCGGGTGGGCTGTTGCGCGGGCCATGACTTTGACTCCCTCACAGGTGGTTTTGGCCGCTTAACTCGGCAGCTACGAGGACGTTCCTGCGTTAAGCGCCGGTCGCAGCGCCAAATCGACGCGACATCAGCGAAGTGACGACAACCCCTCACTATGGTCGGCTTAGTGGGGCGCATCGGACGAGATTTGCTTACGCTGAGTCTTTGGCCTTTTGACCCAAACCCGAAGTCGGGAATGGTGCGCCTGTGAGTCGAAGATCGATAACCTCGCGATAAACGATCTCTGAACTGCCTGTTCGGCCTGCGTTCATATCGTCCCTTTAGTATCTCTACAGAGTAGTGAACCCGAGACGTAGTTTCCAGCCGTGGAACGGATCCACGCCGCTCGAGAATTTGCGCAGGGACACACTCACAATGGAGGAGACGACCATGAAGAAGCTTCTCATTTCGGCGGCTGCCGCTGCAATCATGACCGGCGCCGCCTACGCCCAGACGGAATTTTATGTAGTGCAAGACACCTCCACGAAGAAATGCACCATCGTGGACAAGAAGCCGACCACCACTACCACCGTCATTGTTGGCGACGGCAAGGTGTTCAAGACACGCACAGAAGCTGAGAGCGGGATGAAGACCATCAAGGTCTGCGCGAACTAGGGAGCGGTGGCGAGAAGCGATAAGCCCCGCTCCGTCCGCTCCCATCAACAAGAGGGAGGCCTGAGCTGGTCCCGCAAATCTGAACAGCGCGATAAGTGGAGTTTCTGCCTGACGGCGGGCAAGATTGACCCGCGAATCAGGAGAGACGATGAGCAGACGAGCACGGCGGAACCACACTCCGGCTTTCAAGGCGAAGGTGGCACTTGCCGCCGTCAAGGGTGACCGCACGCTGGCGCAACTGGCGGAGCAGTTCGACGTTCACCCCAATCAGATCACATCGTGGAAGGCCCAGCTCGAAGGCAGCGCTGCCGATGTTTTCGGTCCGGGCGGCGGGAGTCGGATCGCCGAACCCACCG
>NZ_SPQS01000050.1 GCF_004570865.1 Bradyrhizobium frederickii | reverse complement strand
CGCGGCGCCGAGATCGCACCGAGCCGCAAGGCTGACGGCATCGTGGTGCTGACCGGCGGCTCCTCGCGGGTGTCGGATGCGATGGAGCTGCTCGCTGCCGGCTACGGCAGGCGGCTATTGATCTCCGGCGTGCACCCAACCTCGACGGCGAGCGACATCTCCAGGACGCTGCCGGAGAACCAGTCCTTCATGACCTGTTGCGTCGATCTCGACCGCACCGCGCTCTCGACCCGCGGCAACGCGGCGGAGGCACGGCGCTGGGCCGAGGGGCGCCGCTTCAAGTCGCTGATCGTGGTCACTTCGAACTACCACATGCCGCGCGCCCTGGTGGAATTCTCGCATGCGATGCCGCAGACGGCGCTGATCCCGTTCGCGGTGGTTGGCGACAAATGGCGCGAGGAGCCGTGGTGGATCTCGGCGCCCACCTTGCGGCTGCTGCTGTTGGAATATGTCAAGTACATCGCGGCCGAGCTCAGGGTGCGGCTGGAGGATGTCGGGATTGACCTTTCGCCCGAGATGTCGGAGCAGCCTGCAGGGCAACAGCCAAAGCGGCCCGCCACCGCCCAGGCCAATTGACAAGCCAATTGATCGGCAAATTGATGGACCGTCGATGTTCCTGATTTTCCTGCGCTCGCTCGTGTTCAACGTGCTGTTCTACGCCGTGCTGGTGTGCCTCGCGATCGTGGCGCTGCCGACCTTCGCATTGCCGCCACGCGCCATGTTGACGGTCGCCGAATGGTGGGCGAAGGCGACGCTGGTCCTGATGCGCGTGGTCTGCAACATCAAGGTGGAATTCCGGGGTACGGAGAAGATTCCGCAGGGGCCGTTGGTGATCGTGGCGAAGCACCAGTCGTTCTGGGAGACCTTCGTGCTGCCGGGCTTCTTCCACCGCCCGATCTTCATCCTCAAGCGCCAGCTGATGCAGATCCCGGTGTTCGGTCAGTTCCTGGTCAAGACCGGTATGATCGCGATCGATCGCAATGCCGGCGTGAAGGCGCTCCTGGACATGACCCGGCGGGCGCGCGAGGCGGTGCGCAGCGGCCGGCAACTCGTCATCTTTCCGGAAGGCACGCGCCGCGCGCCTGGCGCGCCGCCGGATTACAAGACCGGCTTTGCGCAGATCTATTCGTCCTGTGGTGTGCCGTGCCTGCCGGTCGCGCTCAACTCCGGCCTGTTCTGGCCCCGCCGCACCTTCATGCGCTATCCCGGCACGCTCGTTGTGGAGTTCCTCGATCCGTTGCCGCCCGGCCTGCCGAAGGACGAGTTTCTCTCCCGCGTGCAGACGGCCATCGAGGACGCGACCGGCCGTCTCGTCGAAGCAGGCCGGAAAGAGCAGGAGCAATTGATCGGCTCGGCGCCGAGCTACAGGCCGGCGGAGAGCTAGCGGTTCTCGCGGTCTTCCACCGCCGCAGGCGCGTGCAGCGAATGCGCATCGCCATGCAGCATCAATGCAAGCTGATGCAGCTGCGTGTCGCGAAAGCCTTCGGCCTCGATCGCCTTCACCGTTGCGGTGACATAGTCGCGGTTGGCGCCCGACTGGCCATGGCCCTGGATGACATGGTGGTGCTGCTCGGCGAGCGACAGCCGGCCGGCATATTGCGCATGGCCGCGGTCAACGACATAGGTGAGCGCGGAGACGCGCTGGCGCGCGTCGTTCTGAAGCCATACCGAGCGCATCACCTCGCGATAAACCGAGGTGACCTGCTCGCGCGCGCGCAAGTAAGCGACGACCTCGGTGCGGTTCTTTTCAGCGACGCGGAAGGCGATGCCGCGGCAGGCGCCGCCGCGGTCGAGCCCAAGCACCAGGCCCGGCTTCTCCGGCGTCCCGCGATGCACGAAGGAATAGACGCAGAGCGCGCGATGCTCGCCGACCAGCCGCGCCGGGACGCGCTCCTCGAAGTCGAAGCCCGGCCGCCACATCAGTGAACCGTAGCCGAACACCCAGAGGTCGCCCTTGGCGATGGTGACGGAGGGGAGGGTGATTTCCGACATTTCGGGCACGGCTACCAGAACCATGCCCCGAAGCGAAGCGAATTCTCCGCCTTTCGTCGCAGACGGACCACGCTTACATTTGCCTGAATCTGGGATCAAAGGGTCGCCGCATGTCCAATATGACCGTTGCCGCAGGCCGTCGCTCCCGTTGGGGCCTCTTCGTCGCACCCATTCTTGTCCTGATCCTCGCCGTCGCGTGGAGCTGCTTCTGGTTCTATGCGGCCTCGCAGGCCGAAACGGCCGCAGACGCCTGGCGGGCGCAGGAGGCCAAGTCCGGCCGCATCTATGATTGCGCCAAGCGCTCGATCGCCGGCTTCCCGTTCCGCTTCGAGATCCAGTGCTCCGGCGCCAGCGTGTCCCTGGTCTCGCAGAACGCGAGCAAGACGCCGTTCACGGCCAAGCTCGACAACATCCTGGTCGTCGCCCAGGTCTACGATCCCAAGCTCGTGATCGCCGAATTTTCCGCACCCGCGACGCTCACCGACGGCGTCACGCAAAACACCTTCGTGGTGAACTGGAGCAAGGGCCGCAGCAGCGTCGTCGGCCTGCCCTCGGTGCCGGACCGCGCCTCCATCGTGTTCGACGATCCCTCGCTCAACCGCCTCGACGGCAGCGTGCAGGTGCCGCTTGCGCGCGCCAAGCAGGTCGAACTGCACGGCCGCCTTGCCGACGGCTCGCCCGCCGACCATCCCGTGATCGAAACCGTGCTCCATGTCGCGCAGGGCAGCATTCAGGGCGTTCATCCCCTGCTCGCCGAGCCGTTCGAGGCGGACACGCGCGCCAAGGTCACCGGTCTCTCCGACCTCACGCCAAAGCCGTGGCCGCAGCGCTTCCGCGAGATTCAGGCTGCCGGCGGTCACATCGAGATCGTGCAGTCGCGGATCCAGCAGGGTGAGATGATCGCGGTTGCGGCCGGCACGCTCGGCCTCTCGGCCAACGGCCGGCTTGACGGTGAATTGCAGATGACCGTGGCAGGCCTCGAGCGCGTGATTCCCGCGCTCGGCATCGAGAAGATGCTGGAGGAGGGCGTGCCGCAGGCAACGCTCGACCGCGTCGCACCCGGCGTGAAATCGCAGGACCTCACCAATTTGTTCGGCGCGCTCGATCGCGCCGTTCCCGGTCTCGGCAAGGTCATCAAGCAGAACGCCAATGCCGGTGTCGCCGCCGGCATCAACTCGATCGGTACCGAGAGCACGCTCGAAGGCAAGAAGGCACGCAGCTTTCCGCTGAAGTTCGTCGACGGCGCGGTGCTGCTCGGCCCGGTCAAGGTCGGCCAGATTCCGCCGCTGTATTGATAATTTGCAGTCTCGTCATTCCGGGGCGATGCGCAGCATCGAACCCGGAATCCATTTCGCGGCGTGCGCTGTGGCCCGATGGATTCCGGGCTCGCCCTTTGGGCGCCCCGGAATGACCGATGCCTACGGTTTCTTCAGCGCCGCATGCGGCCGGCCGAAATCGGGCGCGGCCGAGTCCTGGCCGATCTCGACGATGCCGCGGCGGATGGCGCGGGTGCGGGTGAAGTGGTCGAACAGCGCCTCGCCGTCGCCGCGACGGATCGCGCGCGTGAGCTTGGCGAGATCCTCGGTGAAGGTGCCGAGCATCTCCAGCACGGCCTCCTTGTTGGCGAGGAAGACGTCGCGCCACATCGTCGGATCGGAGGCCGCGATGCGGGTGAAATCGCGGAAGCCGCCGGCGGAGAACTTGATGACCTCTGACTCCGTCACCTGCGCCAGCTCGTCGGCAGTGCCCACGATGGTGTAGGCGATCAGATGCGGCAGATGGCTGGTGATCGCGAGCACGAGATCGTGGTGATCCGGCGTCATCACCTCGACCTTGGCGCCCATCGCCGCCCAGAACGCCCGCAGGCGATCGGTGGCCGCGGCATCGACGCCTTCGGGCGGGGTCAGGATGCACCAGCGGTTGATGAAGAGCTCGGCGAAGCCTGAATCCGGGCCCGAATGCTCGGTGCCCGCCACCGGGTGCGCCGGCACGAAATGAACGGTCTTCGGCAGATGCGGCGCCATGTCCCTGACGATCGCGCCCTTCACCGAACCGACGTCGGAGACAACGGCGCCGGGCTTCAGATGCGCGGCAATCTCCTGCGCCACCGGCCCGCAGGCGCCGACGGGAATGCAGAGGATGACGAGATCGGCATCCTTCACCGCTTCCGCATTGGTCGCCACGACCTTGTCGACGATGCCGAGCTCGGCGACGCGCGCGCGGGTCTGCTCCGAGCGCGCGGTGGTGACGATCTCGCCAGCCAGGCCCTGGAGCTTCGCAGCGCGCGCGATCGAGCCGCCGATCAGGCCGAAGCCGATCAGCGCGACGCGCTGGAAGTGCGCCTGCTCGCTCATTTGCCGGCCATGAAGTCGCGCAAGCCGTCGACCACGAGGCGGTTGGCCTCCTCGGTGCCGATGGTCATGCGCAGCGAATGCGGCAGGCCGTAATTCTTCAAGCCGCGCAGCACGAGCCCGCGCCTGGTGAGGAAGGCGTCGGCGTCGTCGGCGGTCTTGCCCTTGTCGGTCGGAAAGTGGATCAGCACGAAATTGGCGACGCTCGGCGTCACCTTCAGCCCGAGCTTGCCGATTTCCTCGGTCAGCCAGTTGCGCCAGGTCTCGGTGAATTGCTTCGACATCGCCTGATGCGCAGTGTCCTCGATCGCGGCGACCGCGGCATACATCGCCGGCGTCGACACGTTGAAGGGACCGCGGATGCGGTTGACGGCGTCGATGATGTGCTCGGGCCCGAACATCCAGCCGATGCGCAGCGCGGCGAGGCCGTGGATCTTGGAGAAGGTGTGGGTCACCACCGTGTTCTCGGTGGTGGCGACGAGCTCGATCCCCATTTCATAGTCATTACGAGAAACGTAGTCGCAATAGGCGGCATCCAGCACCAGCAGCACGTGCGAGGGCAGGCCGGCGCGCAGCCGCTTGACCTCGTCGAACGGCACATAGGTCCCGGTCGGATTGTTGGGGTTGGCGAGCCAGACCAGCTTGGTCTTCGGCGTCACCGCCTTGAGGATGGCATCGACGTCGCAGAAGAGATCCTTCTCCTGCGCGATGACGTTCTTGGCGCCGACCGCCATGGTCGCGATCGGGTAGACCAGGAAACCGTGCGTGGTGGAGATCGCCTCGTCGCCGTGGCTGAGATAGGTGTGGGCGAGCAGATTGAGGATCTCGTCCGAGCCGGCGCCGCAGATGATGCGGTTGGGGTCGAGCCCGAAGGAGCGGCCGATCGCCTCGCGCAGCACGCGCGAGGTGCCTTCCGGGTAGTCTTCCAGGTGGTCCGCCACGCGCTTGAACGCCTCGATCGCCTTGGGCGAAGGCCCGAACGGCGTCTCGTTGGCCGAGAGCTTGAACACCTTGCGGCCCGGTTCGGCGACCGGGCTCTTGCCGGGCGTGTAGGGCGCAATATCGAGAATGCCGGGATTCGGCACGGGGCGGGACATCTTGAACTCCGAAAATGGCAGGGCGTGGCGCGTGGTTTACGATTTCGCCCCGGTCGGGGGCACCGTATAGCGCGTTGCGTGGCTGCCGACGAGGGCCACAGAGCGCACCGAGGCCCCCGCCTCGATCAGGGCAGCCCTGATTTTATCGATGCTGGTCGCGCTCGTGACCGAGACCAGCAGCGCCGCGCCGTCGAAGGCGGTGTCGGGCACCGCGACGATCTCGGCGAGCGGCGACAGGGCGCGCGCGACTTCCGCGTTCCACCCCGACACGCGGACGCTGAAGGTCTCGACCTCCGTGTCCAGGGCGCTGTCGGCGACGCGCGAGACCGCGAACACCGGCAGTGCAGCCGGATGGTCGGCGCGCTCGACGAAGGGCATCCGCGCGATGATCTTCGGCGCGCCGTCGGCTTCCAGCTCCAGCCACCACGGCGTGCGGCTCGACGTCGCCGAGACCAGCGCCAGATCGCCCTTGGATCTCGCCACCGCCTCGACCGCGGCCTGCGCGCTGAAATGCGCGACGTAAGGCACCGTGAAGCCGAAATGGAAGCGCACGGAATCGCGCATCGCCGGCTCGCTCGCCGAGATGTCGGCATGCACCGAGAACGGCGCCTGCACATAGGTGAAGGTCGAGATGATGACGCGCCAGATGCTCTCGACCGTGTCGAGCGGCAGGATGCCGCGATGGCGCCGCACGAGGTCGCGCATCATGGCGGCCTCGCGCGCCGGGCGGAACGCCGAGCCGACTTCCTGGGTCTGCTTCACCTGGATCAGGCGGTCGATGATGTCGCCGCGCTGCATCAACAGGCGATGCATGCTCTCGTCGATCGCGTCGATCTCCTTGCGCAGTTCCTGCAGCGATGGCGGCGCGGGCGGACGTTGGGACATATCTGGCTGTCGATCGTTCCGAATGGGGATGCTCTGATTAGGCAGTCGGGGCGGCGAAAGCAAAGAGAAATGACGTCCTGTCCAGGCGACGCGGCAGAGGCGGATTGAGCCGATCCGGGCCGCGACTTGACGAAAACCGCCCAAGACGGTAGCTTTTGCCCGTTCCGTGGTCATTTGAGCCGGCCGGCTTGCAGCCACGTTAAAAAACTCGCTAAACAGGCCGGGGACGCTTCCGATCCCGGCCGAACCTATCGTTCAGGCCGGGTTTTTCATGGCCTGATGCAAGTGGCGATCAAGCGTTTGATCGCAAACGAGGTCGATGGTCAGATGGGTGGCGTCAAGTCGATACCGAGTCCTGCGATCAGCGCCGACGAGCGGTCGCACGAGGTGGATCATCCGAGCTCGCAGGTTGCGCATTTCGGCACCGAGCAGCCGCTGCGGCTCGATTGCGGTGTCGATCTCAGCCCGTTCCAGATCGCCTACCAGACCTATGGCGAGCTCAACGCCGATCGCTCCAACGCGGTCCTGATCTGCCATGCCCTGACCGGCGATCAGCATGTCGCCAATGTCCATCCCGTCACCGGCAAGCCCGGTTGGTGGGAAACCCTGGTCGGTCCCGGCCGTCCGATCGATCCCAAGCACTACTTCATCATCTGCTCCAACGTGATCGGCGGCTGCATGGGCTCGACCGGCCCGGCGTCGATCAATCCCGCCACCGGCAAGGTCTGGGGGCTCGAATTTCCCGTCATCACGATTCCGGACATGGTGCGCGCGCAGACCATGCTGATCGACCGGCTCGGCATCGACACGCTGTTTGCGGTGGTCGGCGGCTCGATGGGCGGCATGCAGGTGCTGCAATGGACCGCGGCCTATCCTGGGCGCGTGTTCTCCGCGCTGGCGATCGCCTGCGCGACGCGGCACTCGGCGCAGAACATCGCCTTCCACGAGCTCGGCCGTCAGGCCGTGATGGCCGATCCCGATTGGCACGGCGGCAGCTATGCCGATCGCGGCATCCATCCGCATCGCGGGCTCGCGGTGGCGCGCATGGCGGCGCACATCACCTATCTCTCCGACGCGGCGCTGCATCGCAAGTTCGGCCGGCGCATGCAGGACCGCGAGCTGCCGACCTTCTCGTTCGACGCCGACTTCCAGGTCGAGTCCTATCTGCGCTACCAGGGCTCCTCCTTCGTCGAGCGTTTCGATGCCAATTCCTATCTCTATCTGACGCGCGCGATGGACTATTTCGACATCGCCGCGGACCATGGCGGCGTGCTCGCAAAGGCGTTCGCGGGAATTGCGACCCGCTTCTGCGTCGTCTCCTTCACCAGCGACTGGCTGTTTCCGACCTCGGAATCGCGCGCGCTGGTGCATGCGCTGAACGCCTCGAGCGCGCGCGTGTCGTTCGCGGAGATCGAGACCGATCGCGGTCACGACGCCTTCCTGCTCGACGTGCCCGAATTCTTCGACATCTCGCGCGCCTTCCTGCAATCGGCAGGCAAGGCGCGCGGGCTCACCGGCAACAAGGACGGCTAGCGATGTCTGTACAGGAAGTGCTGCCGCTCGGCGGCCTTGCGGCGGGGCAGTCCGGCCAGTTTCGCGCCGATCACCTCCTGGTCGCCGAGATGGTCAAGCCGGGCTCGAAAGTGCTCGACGTCGGCTGCGGCGAGGGCGACCTGCTTCAGCTCCTGGAGACCCGCGGCATCGACGGCCGCGGCATCGAGCTGTCACGCGAGGGCGTCAACCGCTGCGTCGCCAAGGGGCTCGCGGTTGTGCAGGGCGACGCCGACACCGACCTCGTCAACTATCCCGACGATGCCTTCGACTACGTGATCCTTTCGCAGACGCTGCAGGCGACGCGGCAGCCGCGGGTGGTGCTGGAAAATCTGCTGCGCATCGGCCGAAGAGCCATCGTCTCGTTCCCGAATTTCGGCTTCTGGAAGATGCGGCTGCAGCTCCTGATCGGCGGCCACATGCCGCGCACCGAGAACCTGCCGGCGACCTGGTATGACACCGCCAACATCCATTTCTGCACCATCAAGGACTTCGTTCAGCTCTGCGACGAGATCAACGTCAAGATGGAGCGCTCGGTGGCGCTCGATCTCTACGGCCGCCCGGTGCCGCTGAACCTGCCCTGGTGGGTGTGGAACATGTTCGGCGAGCAGGCGGTGTTTCTGCTGAGCCGGGGCGGGGGGAAGTGACGCCGCAGGCGTCATTCCGGGGCGATGCGAAGCATCGAGCCCGGAATCCATCGTGCCACAGCGTTTGCGGCCCGATGGATTCCGGGCCTGCGCCTTCGGCGCATCCCGGAATGACAGCTAGTGTGGGGCCAGCGAGCGCGGATCCCGCGCCGACCAGCGCCCCGCTTCCACCAGCGTGACGAACCGCTCGACGCTCTCATTGAACAGCGCCGGCTCTTCGAGATTGAGCACGTGGCCGGATTTCGGAAACATCGCCAGCCCCGCCGCGGGAAGGTGCTTTTTCAGGAACAGGCTTGCGCCCACGCACGGATCGTCCTCGTCGCCGCAGATGATCAGCGCCGGCGTCGTCGCCTTCCTGATCGCATCCGTCATCGTGTAGATCGACGGACGGCCGCCCTGGAAGCCGCGCATCGTGCGCGCCGAACCCTTGGCGTCGTGACGCGCCAGCGCGGCGTAGAAATCGGCGTGGCCGCGCGGATCCTTCACCAGGAAGGGAATCCGGCTCGGCGCCTCGCGAGTGACCTTTGCGACTTCGGCGGAGCCCAGCGTCTCGAACTGCTCGGCATTGGCGCGGCACTGCTGGCGCCAGGCCTCCAGATTCTCGATCTCCGAACCCGAGCCGACGCCGGCCAGCGTCATCGACAGCGCGCGCTGCGGTGCGTTCAATCCGATTTGGAGCGACGAATAGGCGCCCATCGACAGGCCGACGAGATGCGCGCGCTCGATTCCGAGATGATCGAGCACCGCGAGCGCGTCGCTGTAGAAATGCGTGTAGCTGTAGACCTCGCCCTCGGGCACGTCCGACGGCGTGTAGCCGCGCGCCGAATAGGTGATGCAGCGGTGGCCGCGCGAGAAGTAACGCATCTGCGGCTCCCAATTGGTGTAGTCGGCCGCGAACTCGTGCAGAAAAATGATCGGCGTTCCCTGACCCGCCTCTTCGAAATAGATGCGGACGTCGTCCCTGCTCGTGGCGTGGGGCATTAACCGTTTCCCTCTGTTCAAGCCGCTTTCGCAGGATTGCAGTTAATGCTGTTGTCCGCAATGCGGCGGCATCGGACCAGTGTCGGCGCAAAATCATCGCAGCTATTCGCAGACTTTCCGCGTCTTTTTCTCGCCACATCCGGCGGCTTAACGGCCGGACGGATGTCGGCTCTTGCACGGGCCGGCGGGAAGTGGGGTGTCAACGAAGGATGAAGAATGGTTGAGTTGTTTGCGTCTCGCCGGTCGCGTTGTGTTGTTGCGCTGGCGATCTTCTCCGCGGCTTTTGCCGCGTTCGTTTCTCCGGCCTCAGCGCGGCCGCATCATCGTCATAGCGCAGAGCGGCACGCTTACGTGCACCACGCCAGACATCATCATCATCGCCACCACGCACGCAGCTCGCGCTTCGAGCGCAGCGCTGCGCAGTTGCAGGCGAGCGGATTCGCCGGCACTCAGGCGAGCTACGATCCGAACGCCAATCGCGGCGGCATGGCCACCAACACCATGGCCGCGAGCGGCGGCTTCGGTGGCGGCTCGGGCCTCGTCTCCGAGGCGCGCCGCTACATCGGCGGCAATCCGACCGGGCGCGGCAGCCTGTGGTGCGCGCGCTTCATGAACATGGTGCTGCAGCACACCGGTCATCAGGGCACCGGATCGGACATGGCGAGCTCGTTTGCGCGCTACGGCACGCGCGTCTCCGGTCCGCAGGTCGGCGCCATCGCGGTGATGTCGCGCGGTCGTCGCGGCGGCCATGTCGGCATCGTCACCGGCATCGACGCGCAGGGCAATCCGATCATGATCTCCGGCAACAACGGCAACCGCGTCCGCGAGGCGCCGGTCTCGCGCGGGAAGATCTATGCGTATGTGATGCCGAATTGAGGTGACGACAGCGACGGTCTCGTAGAGTGGGCAAAGGCGCACTTGCGCCGTGCCCACCATATCTTTCGGTCGCAGAATTGCGTGGGCACGCTTCGCTTTGCCCACCCTACGGCAGCGGCGCAAGCTCACAGCAGCTTCGGCTGTCCCACCGCGACCGCATCGCCCACGCCGATCTCGCCACCTTCGATCACCTCGGCATAGATGCCGCAGTCCATGTGGCCGAGGTGGCGCGAGAGCGTCGGCGGGATCTCGAGATCGCGTTTGGCCGTCACCGGGTCCACATTGGTGGCGGGGCAACGGACGATGCGCTTGACCACCTTCAGCCGCGCCTGTCCGATCGCAAGCGTCTGGCCGACGAGATCGAGCTCCGACCAGGCCGGCCAGCCTTTGACGTAGAGATTGGCGCGGAAGCGCAGCGGATGCACGGCGGTGCCGCCCAGCATGGTCTCGATGGCGCGGACACTGCCGAGATTAATGATGGAGACCACCTTGCGGGCGACGTCGGAGAAGCTGTGGTCGCGGCCGGACAGCAGCTTCGGCGGGCCCTTGAGTTCCGGCTGAAAGTTCTCCGCGAAGTAGCGCTCGATGGCCGCCCGCCCGGCCGTGGTCTCGAGGTCCCCGCTGGCGACGACCTGACCGTCCCTGCGGATGGTCAGGACATTGCTGGCGTCGTCGAAATGGCTGTCGAGCTCGGCCAACCGCTCATTGCGTGCCAGCATCAGAAACTGGATTTTCGGCTTCCATTCGGGCGCATCAGGATCGAAGCCGCTCGGGCCGTTCTCGATGGCGTAGCGGCGGTCGGCGGGCAGGGTCTGGCCCACCCGCAAGGGGGCGCGGCGCAGGGGCTCCGGCGTCAGGCCCTTGATCGGGTAGCGGTAGAGGCCGGTGATCTCGGCGGTCTGGCTGGCTGTCATGCCGCTACTTAGGGGATTCGACCGGTCCGCGCCAAGCAGCCGAGAAGCGCACGAAATTGTGAACTCGCCTCTTTCGTTCCGCCGGACCGCTTCCCACATCTGCCTCAGGCCGGCGGCAAGCTGGCAAAAGACCGACGTTTCCGCTTGAGAATCCTCAATGCGGTCAGCCGAAACCCAATGAAGATGCCGTATTGGGGTGCCTGAGAGGGCCCCAAGGGCAGGCCGAGGGACAGAAAAGATGAATATCGAGAAATATACCGAACGCTCCAGAGGCTTCATCCAGTCCGCGCAGTCGCTCGCGATGCGCGAGGGGCACCAGCAGTTTTCGACCCTGCACATGCTGAAGGTTCTGCTGGACGACAATGAGGGGTTGGCTTCCGGCCTGATCGACCGCGCCGGCGGCAATTCCCGTGCAATTCTGAAGGCGACCGAGGACGCCCTGAACAAGGTGCCGAAGGTCTCCGGCGGCGGCGCCGGCCAGATCTATCTGGCGCCCGAGCTCGCCCGCACCTTCGACGCCGCCGAGAAGGCTGGCGAGAAGGCCGGTGACAGCTTCGTCACCGTCGAGCGGCTGCTGCTCGGGCTCACGCTGGAGAAGACCAGCGAGGCCGGCACGATCCTGAACAAGGGCGGCGTCACCCCGCAAAACCTCAACGCGGCGATCGAGGCGCTGCGCAAGGGCCGCACCGCGGACTCCGCGACCGCCGAGAACGCTTATGATGCGCTGAAGAAATATGCCCGCGACCTGACCCAAGCGGCGCGCGACGGCAAGCTCGATCCGGTCATCGGCCGCGACGAGGAGATCCGGCGGACCATCCAGGTGCTGTCGCGTCGGACCAAGAACAATCCCGTTCTGATCGGTGAGCCCGGCGTCGGCAAGACCGCCATCGCCGAAGGCCTTGCGCTGCGCATCGTCAACGGCGACGTGCCGGAGAGCCTGAAGGACAAGAAGCTGCTGTCGCTCGATCTCGGCGCGCTGATTGCCGGCGCGAAGTATCGCGGTGAGTTCGAGGAGCGGCTGAAAGCCGTGCTCCAGGAGGTGACCGGGAGCGAGGGCACTTTCATCCTGTTCATCGACGAGATGCACACGCTGATCGGCGCCGGCAAGGGCGACGGCGCGATGGACGCCTCCAACCTGCTCAAGCCGGCGCTCGCGCGCGGCGAGCTGCACTGCATCGGCGCGACCACGCTCGACGAATACCAGAAGCACGTCGAGAAGGATGCCGCGCTGGCGCGGCGCTTCCAGCCGATCTTCGTCAGCGAGCCCTCGGTCGAGGACACGATCTCGATCCTGCGCGGCTTGAAGGACAAGTACGAGCAGCACCATGGCGTGCGGATCACCGATTCCGCGCTGGTGGCGGCGACGACCCTGTCCAACCGCTACATCACCGATCGCTTCCTGCCCGACAAGGCGATCGACCTGATGGACGAGGCCGCGGCCCGGCTGAAGATGCAGGTCGATTCCAAGCCGGAAGAGCTGGATTCGCTCGACCGCGAGATCATCCGGCTCAAGATCGAGCAGGAAGCGCTGAAGAAGGAAACCGATCCCGGCTCCAAGTCCAGGCTCCAGACGCTGGAGAAGGACCTGGCCGAGCTCGAGGAGAAGTCGGCCGCGCTGACGGCGCGCTGGAGCGCTGAGAAGAACAAGCTCTCCGACGCCCAGAAGCTGAAGGCCGAGCTCGACGGCTTGCGGGTCGAACTCGCCAACGCGCAGCGGCGCGGCGAATTCCAGAAGGCCGGCGAGCTCGCCTATGGCCGGATCCCGCAGCTCGAGAAGCAGCTTGCCGAGATCGAGGCCAAGGACGACACAAGGCAGAACTCCGGCGAGATGGTGGAGGAGGCGGTCACCGCCAACCACATCGCGCAGGTGGTCTCGCGCTGGACCGGCGTGCCCGTCGACAAGATGCTGGAAGGCGAGAAGGAGAAGCTCCTGAAGATGGAGGAGCAATTGGGGCAACGCGTCGTCGGCCAGGCCGAGGCCGTGCGCGCGGTCGCAACCGCCGTGCGCCGCTCGCGCGCCGGCCTGCAGGACCCGAACCGCCCCACTGGCTCGTTCATGTTCCTGGGGCCGACCGGCGTCGGCAAGACCGAGCTGACCAAAGCCTTGGCCGAGTACCTGTTCAACGACGAGACCGCGATGGTCCGCCTCGACATGTCCGAGTACATGGAGAAGCACTCGGTCTCGCGGCTGATCGGCGCGCCTCCGGGCTATGTCGGCTATGACGAGGGCGGCGCGCTCACCGAGGCGGTGCGGCGCCGGCCTTACCAGGTCGTGCTGTTCGACGAGATCGAGAAGGCGCATCCTGACGTCTTCAACGTCCTGCTGCAGGTGCTAGACGACGGCCGCCTGACCGACGGCCAGGGCCGCACCGTCGACTTCCGCAATACGCTG
This sequence comes from Bradyrhizobium frederickii, assembly GCF_004570865.1. GTDB lineage: Bacteria > Pseudomonadota > Alphaproteobacteria > Rhizobiales > Xanthobacteraceae > Bradyrhizobium > Bradyrhizobium frederickii. Next base: position 5,271 of record NZ_SPQS01000050.1, on the reverse strand, counting down.
ATCATCATGACCTCGAACCTCGGGTCGGAGTATTTGGTGAACCAGCCCGAGGGCGAGGACACCTCGGCCGTGCGCGAGCAGGTGATGGGAATGGTGCGCGGACATTTCCGCCCCGAATTCCTCAACCGCGTCGACGAGATCATCCTGTTCCACCGCCTGCAGCGCAGCGAGATGGGCCGGATCGTCGAGATCCAGTTCGCGCGGCTGCAGAAGCTGCTGACCGATCGCAAGATCGTGCTGACGCTCGATGCGGCCGGCCGCGACTGGCTCGCCGCCAAGGGCTGGGATCCCGCCTACGGCGCACGTCCGCTGAAGCGCGTGATCCAGCGCCACCTCCAGGACCCGCTCGCCGAGATGATCCTCGCGGGCGACGTCAAGGACGGCGACAGCGTTGCGATCTCGTCCGAAGGCAACGTGCTGACCTTCAACGGCAAGGCGCCGCAGACCGCCGAGATCACCCCGTTCGAGGCGCCAGTGGCGAAGCGCAAGCTGAACTGAGCGCGGGCGTTCGAAAGCGACCGGACGCCCCGGAGAGGTCAACCTCTCCGGGGCGTTTGACTTGTCCGACGACGGCCCGCCAGTTAACCGAGTGCTGATGCGGAGCCGGGAGCGGCAGGGCCTTGCTCCTCGTCGTCTTCAGCGAGATCAGACAGAATATCTACGAGCTCACGCACCCGCCCCTGCGCCAGCGGCCGCAAATCGTTGATCATCGGCTCGTCATTGGCGAGCCAGGCCATGGCTTCTGCGAGCTCCTCCGCGGTTGCGCCGGTTCCGATAATCTGGGCGATGGTGACATCGTCTGCGCCGTCTACCGCCTTGGCGACATCGTCGCGTGAGAGGTGCGTCATGGGGCAGCCCTCCTGTTGTCCGCTTCGTCAGCGTCCAACCGGAAACCGGCCCACCGGTTCCCGGCCAACGCCTGCAACCCAAGCCTACTTCTTGGCGGCCTTGTAAATGGCATTCTCGACATCCGAGCTGAAATAGATGACGCCCGTCGCCCCGACTGCAACCCCCGTCGGAATATTGCTCGGCAATCCGCCCGGCGCGCCCGGCAGGCCGATCGGGAGATTGGCCGCGATCTCGGTGATCTTGCCGCTGTCCGGCGCGATTTCGATCAGCCGCTTGGCGCCGACTTCCGCCACGATCAGCTTGCCGTCGCTGCCGCGCGCGATGCCTTCCGGCATTTTCAGCTCCTTGGCGAGCACCGTCTTCTCGCCCTTGCTGTCGATCCGGGACACGGTGCCAGCAAAGGCCTCGGTGACGTAGACCTCGTCGGTCTTGCCGCGAACCAGCCCGACCGGGCCCTCGAGGTCGCCGATCAGCGTCGCACGGTCCTTGCCGTGCTCGCCGCTCACCTTGACCAGCGACTTGGTGCCGAGCTCGGCGACCAAGATGCTGCCGTCCGCGAGCACGATCGCGTCGTGCGGCGCCTTGAAGCCGTGCAGCATGTCGCGCGTCGCGCCGGTCTTGGCGTCGATCACCTGCACGGTGCCGGTGAACCAGCTCGACAGCACCACATCGTTGCCCTGCGCCGTCGCGCTCATCGGATATTCGAGCGTCGTGCCCGCGGCGTGCATGCGCGCCTTCTCGGTGACCTCGCCGGTCGCGCCGTCCACCGTGCGGTAGGCGAACACGTCGGCGACGTGGATCGTATCCTTGCCGTTCTCCGAGGTGACGCCGATGCCGCCGGGCAGCGCCAGCTTGCCGATGATGATCTGCCTGGCCTGGCCGGTCGCGGGATCGACCTCCTGAATGCCGTTGTCGGCCATGTTGGAGACGTAGATGCGGTCCTTGTCGTCGATGGCAAGGTTGTCCAGCGACGGCTTCAATTGCGCGACAATAGTCTTGCTGCCCGATTTGGGATCGACCTGGACGAGCTGGCCGAGTGCGGTGTCGATCACAAAGAGATTGCCTTTGGAATCGAAGTTCACCGCGGCCGGGATCTTGAAGCCGTCGGCGACGACGGTCAGCTCGGCCTTGTCGACGTCGACCTTGGCGACCTGGCCCTTGAACCAGAGCGGGCCGTAGAGCTTGTCGTCGGGACCAAACTCGAAGCCGTTGAGGCCGCCCATCTTCTCCATGATCTGGCGCGGCGGCTTCAAGCCCTCGACGTCGATCTCGTAGAGCGTGTCGCCGAGGAAGACGGTGGTGGCGTAGAGCCGGCCGTCCTTGCGGAAAGCGAGCGAGTTGATGCCGGGAAGGCCGCTCGCGAGCTTCTTGATCGGGCCGTCGCCCTTGCGGGCATAGAGATCGCCGGTCAAGAATCCGGTCCAGGCCATGGTGCCGTCAGGGGCGAACGCGATGTCGTCGGCCATGCCCACAGGCGAAGGGATTGCAACCTTGGCGCTACCGCCGGAGATATCGACCTCGTAAAGCGCCGCGCCGGCGACGCTGCCGGCGAACAGATGGCCGGCCCTGTCGACGCCGAGCCCGTGCACGCCATGGAATGTCGAGCCGGGAACGAGCTTCGTGACCTCCCAGCTGTCGGCCGACGCGCTCGTGGTGGCGAAAAGCGCGGCGACCAGGGCTGCGCAGGCGAGCCTGTTGTTCATGGCGAGACCTCCCGTTTTTTGGAAAGTATTCGCCGCTCACGCTGCTTTGGCAAACGAAACTTGACGTTGTAACGCCGCGAAGCGGCCTTGCTCGATCAACGTCGAATTCGGGGCGTATTTGGAGACGTCAGCCGATGTCGGCCGGCTGCGGCTAGCGGTTGGTGACCTGCAGCGGGCCGCCGGTGGCGTCCGACATGCGGGCGATGGCGCCGCCGCGGCCGCTCATCATGCCCTCGAGCCGGTCGCGCTCCTTCTCGAAGCTTGCGAGCATCGGGCCCTCGAGCGAACGGCCGCGCGGCAGCTTCACGCGCATCGGGTCGACGAAGCGGCCGTTGACCAGGATCTCGTAATGCACATGCGGGCCGGTCGACTGGCCGGTCGAACCGACGAAGCCGATCACCTGGCCCTGACGCACCTTCTTGCCCGCCTCCATGCCCTTGGCGAAGGCCGACATGTGACCGTAGGCGGTCTCGTAGCCGTTGGAATGCTTGATGCGGATGTACTTGCCGTAGCCGCCCTCGGGGCCGGCCTTCTCGATCACGCCGTTGCCGGAGGCGAAGATCGGCGTGCCGTAGGCGGTGGCCCAGTCGACGCCGGTGTGCATCTTCACATAGCCGAGGATCGGATGGCGACGACCGCCGAAGCCGGAGCGCATGATGGCGTTGTTGATCGGCTTCCTGACCAGGAACTTCTTCGCGCTCTTGCCGGTCTCGTCGTAATAGTCGACGACGCCGTCGTCGGGGCTCTGGTAGCGGTAGTATTTCTTGGTCTCGCCGCCGACGGTGAGGGAGGCGAACAGCACGTCGTTCTTTTCGCTCGAGGTCACGCCCTCGTCTTCGCCGGCATAGAACACGTCGAAGGAATCGCCCGGCTGCACCTTGCGCTGGAAATCGACGTCGTAGGAGTAGATCTTGATCATGTCCTCGATGACCGGCATCGGCACCTTGTTGCGCATCGCGGTCTCGTAGATGCTCTGGTACAGCCGCACGCCGGAGCCGTCATCGTCGTCATCGTCGTCGCTGTTGGCGCTGGCCGCCGCGTCGGCGGCGGTGTTCATGCTGGAGACGTCGACCGCGACGTATTTGCCGAGATCGGACAGCGCCGCGATCGCCTCGACCATGGTCTCGTTGGCGACGACGACGCGGTAGGGCTGGAGGCGGGCGCCGGGACTCGCGGGCGCCATCAGGATGCGGAGCTTCTCGCCCTCCTTGAGGCCGCCGTCGCGGCCGCGCGGCCCGAGCGTCGCGGTGATCGCCTTGATCTCGTCGGCGTTGGCGCCGAGATCGCGCAGCACGCCGGCGACGGTGTCGCCCTTCTTGACCAGATGGACGCGTTCACCGTTGGGATTGCCGCCGGTGATCTGCTCCTTGGTCTTGGGCAGCAGCGTGACGTTTTCCGGCACCACGCGCGTCTCGAAGCCGGCATAGGGATCGGACGGCGAGGCCTCGGCGGCGTAGGCGGTCCTGATATCGGAGGGGCCGGCCGCGCCGGAGATGTCGGCGGCGGCATTGGCGAGCGAGGCGTAGCGCACCCCGCCATTGCCGCGCCAATTGGCGGCGTCGCGGACCCGCATCAGGATGTCGTCGAGCGCCACCACGGCGGAAATCTTCGCCTTCGGCAGCACCTGCGACAGGTCCTTGGTGACGAAGGAGACCTCCGCGTCGGGCTCGACGGCTTCCGGATTGTTCGGGTCTTCCGCTGCCGTCTTCGGATCGGAGCCGACATCGGTGAGCAGGCGCTGGGCGTTGAACGGCGGAATCTTCGCCGACAGATCGCTCGTCGTCATCGACAGGTTGCCGGCGATGCGGACGAAGGGGCGCACCCGCATCACGTCGCGGTTGCCGACGCGGGCGACCGTGGAGACGCGCACGATGTTGCGCGAGGCGGTGGATTCGCTCGGCGGCGGCAGGCGGTCGCTCTTGTGCAGCGTGGCGGCGCGATCGGCGGCACCGAAGGCGCCGCGCAGCGCGCCCTCGACCCGCTCCGGCACCTTGGCGAAGGTCATCTCGCCGTCGAGAGATGCGAAAACGGCGCCGCCGATCAGGGCTGCGCCGCAGAGTCCGGTCAAGATCGTGCCGCTGAACCATTGCACCGAGACGCGGCGGCGGTCGATCACGGCGGCTTCAGAACCGTCGACGGACAGCGGCGGCTCGTGGCCGAGATCGATGATCCCGGTCTCACGCCCGTAAGCGCCGCGTGTCGTCCTGTGGTTCACTCAAGTCCCCCAATCAACGACCCAAGAAGCCCGCTTCGAACCTCATCCCTGGCCGCCCTCTTGAAGGGGATCGCCGGAAAAAGGCAAGCCGCACAGGCGCTCGCGCTCAGAAGGCCCCTCGGAGGGGCCGGCCGAAATTACGAACAGCTGGACGGATAAAGCTCTCTCGATGTCTCTCGAATGTCCGGGGAAGGCCGCGTCATCTGCAAGATCGCCTTCCTCTGACCCCATGAAAACCGCCGGCAGCCCCCACTGGCATCCCGCGATTCAAGCTTGTCTCTTATCAGAACGCCGCGGGAATGTGGCTCAAGTACGGCGCCTGTCATGGAAAAAGTTTCCTGAGCGGCTGGGCGCAAAGGGCCCCCGTTTGACCGGGGAGGCTTGGCCCGATCTGGCAGGACCCATCCGGCCCGGGGCCTCGTCTGGGGTCATCGGGCCGGGCTGGATGCTCCCGTCTGCATCAGGCGGGAGCGCCCGGAGAAGGGTGAGCGGGGAGGACCGGGG
>NZ_SPQS01000049.1 GCF_004570865.1 Bradyrhizobium frederickii | reverse complement strand
ATCAGTATGGACGGCCGGGGCGCCTGGCGGGACAACGTGTTCGTTGAGCGGCTGTGGCGCAGCGTCAAATACGAGGAGGTGTATCTGCGGGCCTACGACAGCGTCAGCGACGCTCGCGCCTCGATTGGCCGCTATCTGGACTTCTACAATTGCCGCCGTCCACATTCGAGCCTTGACGGCAGCACACCGGATCAAGCCTACTTCACCCCGCTGCCGCTCCGCACGGCAGCCTAACCCCGGCAGAGGCTCCACTTATCGACGCGGATATTCTGTTCAGACAACCGGGGCCAGCTCACTTCGGGCTAACAGGAGCGCCATTGGAAGTAATTGGTACCGGCACGCCGTCCGCGCAAGAAAACGCTGGTATCGGCCCTATAGCGGCCACAGGCAGATGCGTATAGAGCAGCATCTGAATCCGCATGAACTGACGACGCATAGACTAAGGCGGAAAGGAGCATGATTGTCGGAAGCCCCCACATGGCTCTAACTCTTTCCCTTAAGCATTATCTCTGCAGTCTTTTTCGCCGCTTCGAAATACCGCACATAACCAGTACATCGGCAGATGTGTCCACCAAGCGCATACTCGATTTGAGCGTCCAGATCGGCAGGCCTCGTGGGCGCTGCCGCCAATCGATCCACCAGTATCTGAGCCGCGATTACGAAACCTGGCGTGCAATACCCACATTGAAAGGCAAAGTTCGCGAGAAACGCGTCCTGGATAGGCGTCAATGAATCGGCCGACGCAACACCTTCGATCGTCTTGATCTCTGCGCCGTTCAATATCCAGAGAGGAGTAGAGCATGCCAAACTGGGCGTCGCGTCCTGGTTTGGAGGCTTCTTCACCGAAACAGTGCAAGCGCGACAGATAGCGATGCCGCAGCACAACTTGGTGCCAGTCAGATTGAGATCATCATGAAGAAAATCGATAAGTTTATCGTCTCGCCTATCTTCAGCGACGCTATGGGAGACGCCATTTACCGTGAATCCGACAGTCATTTTGCGAGTCCAGCTAAGATCTTTGCAGGTGTAATAGGCAGAGACGAGTAGCGAACGCCGAGAGCATCGCGGAGGGCGTTTGAGATCGCAGGATCCACAGAACACATAACTGCTTCGGCGATGCCACGTCCTTTTCCACCATCCCCAGACACCTCGGGCAAGATGATCAATTCTTGGCCCCGACGCCCCCGCTCATAATGTGAACGGTGGGGCACATCAGCTAACCTCGGGACGTGATACCGGTTCAAATTCCAAGTGCCGCCGGCAGGACCTACGAGCCCGTCCGGCATGTCTTCGAATAGTGTGTATCCGATTGCCATCGCGACGCCCCCTTGCGATTGTCCAGATACTAGTTCGGGAACGTGCACATGGCCGGCATTCAAGATGCTGACTACATTTTCGATCCTCGTGACTCCCGTCGAACGATCAACGACAAGCGCCGCGATGTTGGCACAAGGGGCCCAAACCGTTCGCGAAGCACGGGATGCGCTCGCTGGCGGCCTTTGAGTGTTGCTCCGATCAATTCGGCTCCGCCCACCATCTACCGACGAGTATAGCGTGATCTCCATCTAGCTCTAACCTCACCGGCAGGCCCGCCAAGGCGTAGCTAGCCGACACCCAACTTCCCTGGAAAAAGGCGTGTCCAAGGACTCCGCTGGGAAGGCCGTGGGAATAGACCGCATCTGCGAGGCGCGTATGACCTAGCGGCTCGAAACCGTATTGCTTGGTGACGAGGTGCCCTTCGGCCCAAACGACATCCTCAAACGCGAGATTTGGCTTATTCCACAGCAGCCTTGCCGCCGGCAAAATCGCGCTGTGCATGTAGGCTCGCGCGGTTTCCTGCACAGCGTGGACTTGGTGAAAGCCAGTTAGGCATGCCGATGAAGACCCAACCCCTTTCGCGGTGGACAGAGGATTATCCCAATCCGGCGTATAGCTTGGTGTCAGGCCCGTCTGCCCGAAGAGCGTGTAGTCGCTAGCGGACACCGTTTCTGCATTGGTGCCTAAAACGGCCCCAGTAACCACGCGAAAGCGTAGTTGCAGATCCGTTTCCGAAATCAACCGCGTTCGTCCGGACTGTTATCGAGCCGTTCTTCTCGAGGTGGACCGCGGCTACGACCCCGTCCGCCTCGGTGCCATAAGCTTGCGCCGACACGGCGAATCCTGTGCCGTAGCTCTCACCGCGCCCAGCATACTCTTCCTTTATATCTGCGCGCTGCGCCCACAGTGGATGGGCTTCCGCCCTGTCAAGAAGTTCATCAAGCCGAAGTTCTTGATTGAATTGTCCACCGACGACGGTTGCGCTCGTCGACTTCGCAAGATTGGCGCGTCGAAGTGCAAATGGGTCCCACGATTTGACGGCTGCGATATCATCAAGCGCAGTTTCGATTGCAAAGAAAGCCTCTGGGCCACCGAAACCTCGCTGAGATCCTCCTGGAATATCCTGGGTTTTCATTGACTGAGCATCCAGGCTCGCCAGAGGAACCTCGTATGCTCCGCCAATGGCCAATGCTGCTAGGTTCGCAACATAAGGAGATAGATTCTTCAACCCGCCGCCGTTGAAGTTCATCGCCATCTGCACGCACTGCAGCGACATATCGGACCCAACAGTTATGGCGCCCGTCATCTTTACCCCCGGACGCTTGAGACCCAGACGGAACTGATCGAACCGATCGCGCATGAGGCGAACGGGATGGCCATCAGTAAAGGGAGCAACTAGTGCTAGGAGTAACGAAAATGGCGACGCATCACGCCCTCCGAACGCGCCGCCGGGCGGGCGAAGCGGTCGGCCGTCCGTCCATGCGATTCGTGCCACCGAAATCAACCGATCAGCTGGCGGTACAGGCTGTCCACCGCATTCGCCGACGCCTGGTCGCCGACCGGGTCAGGCTCGCTAACCAGATTCGCGGTCTTCTGTCCGAGCATGGCATTGTCATTGCCCGTGACATCGCGCAGCTGCGGCGCGGCCTCGCTGTCATCGTAGGGAACATCAATGGCCTCAGCGAGATGCTCCGAGCGCTCATGAGGGAATTGCAAGAGGAGTTGTCCGAGCTTGATACCCGCGTTGCAGCCTATGACCGGCGGATAAGGGAAATCTTCCGTACGAATGAGCAGTGCCAGCGGCTCGGCAAAATCGAAGGCGTCGGACCTGTGACGGCAACAGCCTTGATCGCCGCCGTGGGCGATAGAAGCTGTTTCAAGAACGGCCGCCAGTTCGCGGCTTGGCTTGGCCTGGTGCCGAAGCAGCGATCCAGTGGAGGGCGGTCCCGCTTGTTCGGCATCAGCAAACGCGGCGATCGATACCTGCGGACGCTGATGATTCACGGAGCTCGCGCCGCTTTAAGCCGGGCCACTGGCAAGCAGGATCCGCGAAGCCTCTGGCTCGGCAAAATCCGGCAACGGCGCCATCCCAATGTCGCGGCCGTGGCTCTTGCCAACAAGAATGCGCGGATCGTGTGGGCTATGCTCACAGGCGACGCAGCTTATGAGCCGGCGCTGTCGGTGAAGGCGGCCTGAAGCGAAGCGGCAATCAAGGAAAGGAGGTCTCACCCGGCAATTGCAACAAATGGCAGGAGATGGCGAAACGGTCACCCCGTCGCTTCCCGAACCTGATGTGTGGACCGGCACGGCTTGCGCCGATGTCTCGGGGCGGTTGAGGTGGAAGCGGGCGAAAACCATCGAGGCTCGCGGCGGAGACGTTGTCCAGCCGCATCAAGAAGCCGGATATACGTCTGCAGTTGTGACCGTCGATCCTGATCAAGCCGGTCGTTGCAATCGGGCTGGGTCCATATACGTTCCACATATGAGTCAGAGCCAATATTGCACCCGAATGACAGCCTGAGAACGACGCTTACAAAAACTCGGCAGCCCATAGCCGATAGTTCCCCCAAATCCGCCGGACGGGGGCTTTTTTTGCACACGCATCAACTTTTGCACCGAGACATGAACAAGCTCGGGTCAAGGATCGTGTACTCGGCCAGAAGCAAGGCTGGGTGCCGAAGCCTCTTCAAGTGTCATCTTCTCAAGCATCAGATCCGTGACAAGTTTGCGGAGACGCCGGTTCTCGACCGTAAGCTCTTCCAATGCACGACGCATTTCATCCAGGCTAGCACGAGGAGGAGGCAGATTCCTGCCCGAGTTAGGTCCCACCGAAGATTGCCTGACGTCCTCGCTGAGCGGCAGTTTCCGCCAACGATGGAGCGTCATAACGCTCACGCCGAGCGTCTTACAGATGGCCACCTGAGAGCTGCCTGCTCGGGCCAATTCATCCGCCCGAGCGAGTTTCAGTTTGATCTCTTGACGAGAATGTTTTTTCATTCGGACTAGAGCGAATTCCGACCAAGTAACTCGCCGCCAGCTTGAACAGAAGGGCGGGCTTATGTCAAACAACATACAAACAATGTCTGCTAACCTACAAGTGATGATACAACGACCGTTTGTTAAGGCTACCATGATTTAATAACGCTGAATCTACTAGCATTTTGACGCCATCGGTCTGAACGGAAACAAACTTGGTGGATCCTATCTGGGAAGAGCATGATGACTGCCTTCAAATTTTCGGATGCTCCAGAGGCGCTACTGGGCAGCAACGGGGTTTGCCGGCAAAGACTTCCCGAAGGCCGGGATTGCCCAAGTAGCCCATCAGCTGAAGACGGAGAAGAAGTCCGAGGGGCTGCTGATGATCGAGCTGAAGCAGCTCGGCGAGAGGGGAGCTCAATCGCAATGTGTGCTTGGGCAGCAAATGGAGGAAATCGTCCTTGCGTTACATTTTGAGATCTTGGTTCCATCTCAGTGGTCTGGATCGCTGGCAAGTCGTTGCCGCGCAAGAGTCTTCAATCGGAGCAGCCAGTTTACTTCGTCACGTGCCATGATTGTCCGGCATCCATGCCTCTGCGGGGGCAAGCACGTCGCAACCTGATCGCGCCTCTTCACGTGCCCACCTGGCGTCGGCGAAGCTCGTGGGGCCATTCTTGCACAGCAGCAAGAACGACCATTGGGCGCGGAGCAACGACTGCAGAAGCGGTCCAACGTCCAACGAGGGGTTCGTGCTGGGGCGGACCTGATCGGGCGCAGCCGAGGCTGATCCCAGCCTTTCCTGGGGGGGATAGCAATATCCCTCCCGGACCCGCAGTGTTGGCTCGGAAGCCGGAGCCGCCAAGCAGATCGCCAAACTCGCGAGGCTAAGTGAAATGAATATGGCAAGTCGGATCTATTTCATCCTTGACACCCACAGCTCACAGCCTTAACATTCCAAATAACATTCACAGCGGGTTTGTTATCTTCTCAATCCTGAGTGGCGGCTGAATGGTCCTTCTCAAGTTAAGCTCTTCGAGATAATCGGAGCATCGCTTCGTCCGTCCCCAACAAGAACCGAGAGGGCGTCCCATGGCTATATCTTACCTGACGAAAACCGAACTGGATCGATTTCTCCATCAAAACGGAAATCACATTGAGGCGAGCGTCAGGTCGGCACTGATCGATTCGCTAGAACGTAGCGGAGTCTACAGCGATCATCCTGGCGATACTTCGAAGGCTGCGTTTCAGTCTGGGCCGTTCTCGGGGGCCGTTCCAACAGGCGTTCAGATCCTCGACATTGCGCAGTCAACCACCGTCGAGACCACGCCAAACCTGAAGGCGATTATTTTCGATGACGCCGGCGGCAAGAGGCTCGATGTGATTGGCGGACATAATGATGTGTTCATCGCTATGGGAAAAGGTTCCGATAGCGTAAACCTGTATGATTTTGGGAACGACACGGTCTATGGCGGTAGCGGCAACGACGCGATCCGCGGCGGACACGGTAACAGCTCACTTTTCGGCGGTGGAGGCAACGACAGTATCTACGGTGGCAGCGGCAACGACACTTTGGACGGCGGCAGCGGGAACGACTATCTTGAGGCGGGCAGCGGCGCTCAGCTGCTCGCAGGCGGCAGCGGCAACGACATTCTGCGAGATCTATCGTCGGGCCGCAGCACGCTTATTGGTGGCGATGGCAACGATACGCTAATTGGCGTCCAGGGCGATGTCTTTGAGGGCGGTGACGGCAATGACGTCTTCTGGGTCTACGGCGAGTCGGGAGCGAACTCGACGCTGCAGGGAGGAAACGGCAACGATACATTCCATCTTCAGACCCACACTGGAAATGATACGATTATAGGCGGCGCGGGCTCGGACACCGTGGATTTCGCCGATCGCTCCTCCTTTGAGGTTACCAAGGTCGATGTCGACGAGAAGACAAAATCCTACACGCTGCACTTCGAGGGTAGCCAGACGGTGGTGGTCAGTGGCGTCGAATATCTCCACTTCACCGATGGAGACGTGCAGCTGCCGAAGCTCTGAACCGGCGCCCGCAAGTTGCATTGAGAAAGCCCCGCTCATGGCGGGGCTTTGCCTTTGAGCTGAGCGCTTTCGCATGTTATGTACGATGTCCCTTCGCTGGTGCCTGTGTTGTGGTTTGCCAATGTTATCGTCTGGCCCTCTCACCCGGTGCGGGCACGGATTATAGTCTCTCACGATGAGGCAATTGCTCAACGCGGGCTCAGGATCCGGTCCGGCACAGCGCATCGCCCGGATGATGCTCAACCATGGTTGGGAAGAGACCCGGTTCGACATCGACCCGAACGTCAAACCAGATGTGATCGGCTCGATCCTTGAGTTGAGTGGCGCGTTCAAGCCTCAGTCCTTCGACGCGGTGTGGACATCGCACGTGCTCGAGCACCTGTATGCCCACGAGGTATATCCTACATTGCGGCAATTCCACCAGATCCTTAAGCCTGATGGTTTCGCCTTGATCATGTGCCCGGATGTGCAGTCGGTCGCTCAATTCATAGTCCAGCATGGTAGCATCGGCGCAATAGCCTATCATTCGCCGGCGGGGCCGATCAGCCCGCTGGACATGCTTTATGGACATTCGCGCGCGATCGAGGAGGGGCGCGTCCACATGGCCCACCGCACCGGATTTACGGCCGAGCGACTCGGTAATCTCCTCCTGATGGCCGGGTTTCCGACCGTTTCGGTCAGCACCCAAAATTTCGAGGTTTGTGCGCTCGCGCTGATGCCCGAGGCCGACGGCGAGGCCATCCAGAGGTCTTTGTTAGAATCCGGCTTCAATTTTCAGGAAGCCCGGTCCTGACATATCTGTGAGTGTGACCAATCATTTCCCACAATTTCGGCGATAAGTCTGCTGGCTTTTGTGCCGCTAACTGTTATGCTCACAGTGGAACGTGAAAGCATTAACATAGATGGCAGGTAGCTTGACCTCCATGACCGTCCACGGTGTCGATGACCAGAACCTCGCCGATGCAGCACCCGCATCGGCACTGGGGTGCCTGATTATCGTCGCACGACAGTACGGGCTGCACCTCACGTCCTCACAGCTCATTCAAGACAACCTTTTGCCGGACGAGAACGTCACACTCCATCAGCTTGTCCGCTGCGCGGAGAAAGCGGGCATACGCGCGAAGTGCGTCAAGCTCGATTGGGGCGGACTGTCTCATCTGAAGAAGGCGCTCCCGGTCATCGTTCGGCTTCGCAATGGGAGCCACATGGTGCTCCTGCGTGTCGATGGAGATGCCCACAATACGCGCATCGTGCTGAGGGATCCGAATGCCGCGGAAGACGCGCTGCTCGTGATCGACCAGCCACGATTTGAAGATATCTGGTCCGGCGATCTCGTCCTGATCAAACGCAACTACGAGATATCTGACGAAGCGCAGCCGTTCAGTTTCGGCCTCGTAGCCGCGCTATTGTTTCGCGAACGCCGCATGGTCCGCGATGTCGCGATTGCCGCCGTGATCCTCGGGCTTCTCGGCCTGGCGCCGATCATGTTCTGGCGCTTGTTGTCGGACAAGGTGATCTTCTACAAGGCGTACAACACGTTCTATGTGCTCTGTGTTGCGATGTTGGTGGTCATAGCCTTCGAGGCGGCGTTCTCGTTCTTGAGACAGTTCCTTGTCCATCGCTTGACGACCAGGCTGGACGTCAAATTGTCGACCTACGTCTTCGAAAAGGTCCTCAATCTTCCCATCGACTATTTCGAGCAGACGGCCGTCGGCCTCGTCGCGCGCGACATTCGCGAAGTCTTTCGCATCCGCTCGTTCCTGATGGGGCAATTGTTCGGCACCATTCTCGACTCTACGACGCTGATGTTTTTCCTGCCCGTCATGTTCTTCTTCAGCCCCGTCATGACGTTCGTGGTTCTCGCCTTGTCGGCATTGATCGTCGCGTGGCTCGTCCTGATGTTGCCGAATTACCGCAAGGCGTCTACTGGCGTGCTGGCCGCGGAGGGCGCGCAGGGCGCATTCTTGGTTCAAACCTTGAATGGCATCCGGACGATCAAGTCGCTCGCGCTCGATACGCGGCAGCGCCACATGTGGGATGTTCTGGTCGCACGCGTTGCCAAGGCCCGGCTCGTGGAAGGCATGACTGGAAACGCCATCCAGTCGGTGGTGCGTCCGCTGGAGCGGCTGGCCGTCAGCGGCTCCTATGCGCTCGGAGTCTATCTAGCGCTCGAAAGCAACGACCCGGTCTATATCGGGGCGCTGTTCTCATTCCTGCTGCTGTCGCAGCGCGTCTCGGGTCCGCTGATGCAGATGGCACAGCTCATCAATCAATACGACGAGGCGCGAAGTGCGGTTGCAATCGTCGGCAATCTCGTCAACCTTCCGGCGGAAGAGGGACGTTCCGGCCATGGTGTGCGTTCGCCGCTCGAGGGCAAGGTGGAGTTCTCCGGCGTCACCTTCAAATACAAGGGAGCGCTATCGCCCACGCTGAACAACATCTCCTTCGAAATTCCGGTGGGGACGACTTTGGGCGTGATGGGCAAGAGCGGATCCGGCAAGACCACGGTTACGCGTCTGCTGCAGCGGCTGCATTCCGACTATGAGGGATTGATCAAGATCGATGGCATCGACGTTCGCGAGTACGACATCGACCATCTCCGTCGCAACGTGGGTGTGGTGCTCCAGGAGAATTTTCTGTTCAGTGGGACCATCCGCGAAAACATCACCGCGGCCAAGCCGGACGCGTCGTTCGATGATGTGGTCAGGGCGGCGAGGCTGGCGGGCGCGGAAGAATTCATCGACAAGCTGCCGCGTGGCTACGAGACGCATATCTATGAAGGTTCGCCGAACCTCTCGGGAGGGCAGCGGCAGCGGCTTGCGATTGCGCGTGCGTTGATCGTCAACCCGCCGATCCTGATTCTCGATGAGGCGACAAGCGCGCTGGACGCCGACAGCGAGGCGATCGTGAACGCCAACATAACGCGCATCGCGCATGGCCGGACGCTGATCATCATCTCGCATCGCCTGTCGTCCCTGACAAAGGCGGACGCAATTCTCGTGCTTAATCGTGGTGTGGTCGACGATGTCGGGCGGCATGAGGAGCTCATGGCGCGCAACGATATCTACAGCTCGCTGTGGTATCAGCAGAACATGCATTTGGCGCCGGCAGCCCGCAACGATCGTTCAAGATCCGGGAGTCCGACGCTTGTCTCCTGATGGTGCGCTTGCGACCGTTCGCCAATTTCAATCGGAAACGGATGCGATCCGAGAGGAGGCTGAGCCACTGGTCGCACGAGCAACGCTGTTTGTGCTCTCGGCCTTCCTGGTCACGATCGTTGCCATTCTGGCTCTGACGCGGATAGATCGCGTCATCACCAGCGTTGGGGGGCGGATCGTGCCGGTGGGACAGATCAGCGTCCTTCAGGCGCTGGATCCATCGATCATTAAGACGATTGACGTGCGGGAAGGCGAGCAGGTCCAACCGGGACAGCTTATTGCAACCCTGGACGCGACCTTTACGTCGGCGGACCTGACCCAGGCGAAGTTGCAGATCGCTAGCCTCGAGACTCAGGTGGCGCGCGATGAAGCCGAGCTGAACCAGCATCCGCTGGTTTTTGCGAGCAAGACAGACCCGGACTACCAGAAATACGCAGCCTTGCAGAAGGCGCTCTATGATCAGCGGACAGCGCAATATACCGCGCAGATCAATAGTTTCGATTCGAAGATCAAGCAGACCCAAGCGACAATGGAGAAACTTCGCGGGGACGATGCGAGATATCGGCAGCGTGACGAGATCTTGCAGAAGATCGAGACCATGCGAACCACGCTGGCCGAGCACGGCACGGGCTCGCAGCTCAATATGTTTATCTCTCAGGACACAAGGCTTGAATTGCTGCGGACCCTGGAGAATACCCATAACAGTCTAATCGAAGCCCAGAATACGCTCGCCGCGTCAATCGCGGACCGTGACGCCTTCAAGCAGCAATGGTTTGCGCAACTGAGTCAGGATCTCGTGACGACCCGCAACAAGCTCGACGAGGCGAGAGCCTCTTATGAGAAGGCGCTCAGGCACCAGGATCTGGTCCGATTGACCGCCGCCGAAGACTCAGTCGTGTTGACGATGGCAAGGCTCTCGGTCGGGTCGGTGCTGAAGCCCGGCGATCCCTTCATTACCCTGATGCCGACCGATACCAAGCTCGAGGCTGAAATTCGCATTGCCTCGCGCGATGTCGGTTTCATCCGGCCCGGAGACCCGTGCACGATGCGGATTGATGCGTTCAATGCCGCGGAGCATGGTACAGCCGACGGCAAAGTGCGCTGGATCAGCGAGGGCGCCTTCACCACCGACGACGATGGAAAGCCTATCGAGGCCTACTACAAGGCGCGGTGCTCGGTGGACTCGACCAACTTCAAGGATGTTCCGAAAAACTTCCGCCTGATTCCCGGCATGACGCTTGCGGGAGACGTCCATGTCGGCACGCGTGCGGTCGGAATGTATCTGCTTGGCGGAATGCTGAAGGGCATCCGGGAGGCCATGCGTGAGCCATGACGGCATTGACCCGATCGCTCCTCCAATGGCTTCGCCCCGCGTCTCACAGATCTGACGAAAGGCGGCTTGGTCCCGCAGAGGCAGCGTTCGAGCGCGGTCACTATCTGGAGGCACTTAAGCTCTGGAAGCGTGCCTCGCAAAACGGCAACGCGGAAGCGGACTATCGGATCGGCATGCTCTACGCCAAGAACCTGGGAGTGGCGGGCAGCATTCCGGACGCGGCGGTGTGGTACGAACGGGCGGCACAGCGAGGTCACGCCGAGGCGCAATATCAACTCGGCCTGATCTATCTGTACGGAGTCAACGCCAGCCTCGGACCGAATAGGCCGGAGATCTGGCGTCAATCCTCCGCCGCGCGATTGGGCGATACCGCGTCGAATGTGCATCACCTGATATTCCCGCACGGGACCAGTGTCGTTAAGGATATTTGCGCCGCGTTTCGCTGGATATCAGCCGCGGCCGAAGCCGGCAAAGCGGATGCTCAGACCATCCTGGGCAATCTCTACAGCGAAGGGCAGGGGTGCACGAAGGACTTCGCTGCTGCACTTCGGTGGTATCAGGCGGCGGCTAATCAGAAATTTGCTCCGGCTGAGTTCGCGCTCGGCGATGTCTATTATCAGGGACGCGGCGTACTCGTCGATTTCGCGCAGGCTGCGATCTGGTATGGCAAGGCCGCCGCGCAGGATCACGTGAGGGCGCAGATTGGGCTCGCATTCATGACGTTGAAGGGTATGGGCTTGCCCGAGAACCCGACTGAGGCTGCTCGCCTGTTCCAGAGTGCGGCCACGCATGATGATCCGATCGCACTCTACAACATCGGTCTGTTACGGCTCAGCGGCAAGGGCGTCGCCAAAGACCTCGATCGCGCCGAGACCGCGCTGCGCAAGGCGGCGCGGAAGGATTACCTTCCGGCAATTCAGGCACTCGCGGAATTCTATTCGAACGGAGCCGTTGCCGAGCCCGATTTGCGGGAGGCGGCCGTTTGGTACGAGAAGGCCGCCGAGCGGGGCGATGTGCGGGCGCAATTCTTCGTCGGCCGGTTCTATGCGACTGGTGTCGGTGTCTCGCCCAACATTCGTCAGGCCGCGAAATGGTTCGAGCGCGCGGCCGAAAATGGCCATGCCACTGCGGCATTCAACGTTGCGATCTTCTATCTCAACGGCTCCGGCGTTCAGCGCAACGTGGAGGCCGCGATCAAATGGTTCGAACGTGCCGCAGATGGCGGCATCAGCGCCGCACAGGTGCAACTCGGCAAGCTCTATTCGACCGGTGCGGGCGTTCCAAAAGATCAGGAAATGGCGTCGGAATGGTTGAGCAGGGCCGCCGGTAGCGGAGATCCTGACGCCAAGACCGCCTATGCGCTCTTCCTGCTTCATCAGAATGCGTCCGATGATGACGTTGCACGCGCGCACTCTTTGTTGGGAGAGGCCGCCGAGGCCGGTCATCCCCCGGCGGCGTTTCAACTGGGCGCGCTGAAGATGGGTAAGTTCGGCGGGACCGCCGATATGCTAGGCGCCACCCCATGGCTCACGCGGGCGGCGGATGCCGGCCATGTCGAGGCGCAGTACATGCTGGGACTTCTCCATCTGGATTCGAAGAGCGGCGTGGGGAATGCGCAGGCAGCATCATCGTGGATGACCAAGGCGGCGCGCGCGGGGCATGCAGCGGCGCAATTCGAACTGGCCGTCATGTACTGCACGGGCTACGGAGTGGGCCTGGATCTTGCAGAGGGTGTGAACTGGTACGAAGCCGCTGCGGAGCAGGGACATACGGTCGCGCAGTACAACCTCGCCGTGATGCTCGGGAGGGGACAGGGGCGCGAGGCTGACGTGACGACGGCGACGGAATGGTTTCAGAGGGCCGCCGAGCGAGGCATGGCGGAAGCGCAGGTTGCGCTGGGCGACGCGTTGATGTCGGGCCGAGGCACCGCGCAAGATCGCGACGCAGCGGTCAATTGGTACCAATACGCGGCTCGGCAACGCAATGAAGGCGCCGTGCGGCGCCTCCAGTCGATCGGCGCGACAAGCGACGGGACTTTTACACTGGAGACAGAAGCTTTGCGCTAGTCTGCCAGTGCGGAACGAAGCGCCCAATGCATGAGTGAGTAACAATGGCTGATTTCCTTTCGAAGCTCGCGCGCGACGCCGGTCAAAGAGAACCTCGGGCGAGGCGCAGCGCCGCCGCAAGGCTGCAATCCAGGTCAGAGCCGGGCGCCACAAAACTAAACAGTTCTGCGAAGGAGGTCGCCGCCGAGGGACCGGCGAGCAGACAGACGGAGCCGCCGCGCGAAGTCGAGCAGCCAGCGCCGGCCGCCGACCTTCCAGATGCCGCGCGCACCCTCAAGGGCCTCGGTCTGTTCGACGAGGATTTCTACGCCGCGAGTTATCCGGACGTGATCGCGGTCGGCGCCGATCCGTTCGAGCATTTCTTCCTCTATGGCTACAGGGAAGGTCGTAAGCCAAATCCGATCTTCGACCCGATCTGGTACGTCACAACCTATCCCGATGTGCAGGACGCGAATGCGCATCCGTTCCTGCACTATGCGACGGTCGGCGAGCGCGATGGGCGGCGGCCAAGTCCCTATTTTCAGCCGGCCTGGTATCGGGAGAAGTACGGCATTCCGGAAGGCGAGAGCCCGCTCGCGCACTATCTGAAGAACCGCCTCGGCCCGTTCAGCCCGATCCCAGAATTTGACGCGCAATATTATCGTCAGACCTATCAGGACGTGGCAGCGGCCGGCGTCGATCCGTTCGAGCACTTCATCTTTCATGGCTACAAGGAAGGTCGCAACCCGTCGGCGGAGTTCGACACCAAGTTCTACATTCAGCGCTATTTCAAGGGTAAGACGGACCAGAATCCACTTCTGCACTATCTCGAGCATCGCCACGAGGATGGCATCTATCCGTCACCTCCGGAGAACGAAGCCACCATTCCAGCCGAGATTAAGCGGTTCACCCGTCCGAGCCCGCTGTTCGAGGAACTGCGTCCATTGCCGGCCGGCGCAAAGCCGCGCGCCAAGGTGCTGGCCTACCATCTGACGCAGTTTCACGCTTTCCCTGAGAACGATAAATGGTGGGGCACCGGCTTCACCGAATGGACGAACATTGCGCGCGGCATACCTCGGTTTAAGGATCACTACCAGCCGCGGCTTCCGCGCGACCTCGGTTTCTACTCTCTCGCCGACGTCGAAACTATGCGCAAGCAGGCGAAGTTCGCCAAGGCGGCGGGCATCCACGGCTTCGTCTATTACTACTACTGGTTCAACGGCAAGCGCCTCCTGGAAAAGCCGCTGGAGCAATTCCTGAAGACGCGCGATATCAACATGCCGTTCTGCTTGATGTGGGCCAACGAAAACTGGACACGGCGGTGGGACGGCATGGAGGGCGAGGTCCTGATTTCGCAGGACTACCTGTCCGACGATGACGAGCGCCTGTTGTCGGACTTCAATCGGCACTTCAAGGACAAACGCTACATCCGTGTCCAGGGCCGTCCGCTCCTGATGATTTATCGGCCGCGCCTCATTCCGGACACGGCAAACGTCATCGCGCGCTGGCGCGCGATCTTCGCGAAGAGATTCAACGAAGATCCGATCATCATCATGAGCCAGAGTTTTGATGATTACGATCCAACTGCGAACGGCATGGACGGCGCGATCGAATTTCCGCCGCACAAGCTTACCAAATATGTGCCGCTGGTGAACTCCGAAGCCAAGATCCTGGACGATACCTATGCGGGGCAAATCTACAGCTACGACGACGTCGCCAAATATTCGCTTGATGAGCCGCGTCCGAATTTTCCGCTGATCAAGACGGTGGTGCCGAGTTGGGACAACGATGCGCGCCGGCAAGGCTCGGGCCTCGTGATCCAGGGCTCGACCCCGCAGAAATACGAGGCGTGGTTGTCAGCGCTGGTCGAGCAGGCGCAGACCCATACCTTTTTTGGCGAATCGTTCGTCTGTATCAATGCCTGGAACGAATGGTGCGAGGGCGCGTATCTCGAGCCCGATCTCCATTTCGGTTCGGCTTACCTGAACGCCACCGCGCGCGCGGCCACTGGTCTGACCCGCGATCTGTCAGTGCCCAAGATTCTGCTGGTCGGACATGATGCGTTTCCCAGCGGCGCGCAGCATCTCTTGCTGAACATCGGCAAGACGCTGCGCAGCGCCTTCAATATCGAGATCGACTTTCTCCTGCTTCAGGGCGGAGCGATGGAAGCCGAATACGCCGCGGTCGCGCCGCTCACCGTACTCAAGCAGGCTTCCGAGATCCCTGCGACCCTACGACAGTTCCGGGAAAAGGGCTTTACAGCGGCCATCGCCAACACGGCCGCGAGCGGGCGCGCCGCAAAATTCCTCGTCGAAATGGGCTTTCGGACCGTTTCCCTGGTCCACGAATTGCCGCGGATCCTGCACGAGAAGCACCTGGAAGAGGTCGCGCGCGCGGCGATTGGGAGCGCGCATCGTGTGGTGTTCGCCTCGGATTTCGTGCGCGACAAGCTCATCGAAGCGCTTGGGCTTGATGGGACCGATGAGCGTTTCGTCATTCGCGCGCAAGGCAGTTACAAGCAGATCGAACCGGCTCCGACGGAAGCCGGGCTCGTTCGCACCGAATTTGGCATTTCGGCTGCCGATAAGATGGTGCTCAGCGTCGGCTACGCCGATCTGCGCAAGGGCTTTGACCTGTTTTTGCAAGTCTGGAATCTGGTTCGACGACGCAATGCAGATGTCCATTTTTGCTGGGCGGGCGGCGTCGATCCCGGTCTCCTGCAATGGCTCGGACCGGAGATCAAGCGAGCTGAGGCCACGGGCCATTTTCATCTCGCCGGCTATCGTTCGGACATGCAGGCGCTCTATTCAGCCTCCGACGTTTACGCGCTGACCTCGCGCGAGGATCCGTTCCCGACGGTGGCGCTAGAGGCGCTCAGCGTCGGCGTGCCCGTCGTTGCGTTCCAGGACTCTGGCGGCATCCCCGGGCTCCTTCTCAAGGAGAATGTCGGCCGCGTAGTGCCCTATTGCGATGTGCCAGCGATGGCGCAGGCTGTGGAGAACGTTCTGCGCCGGACGCCATCGGACGCCGAGCGTACTCGCATGACCGAAATCATTCAGACCAAGTTCGCTTTCGCGGACTATGTCCGCGATCTCTTGCGGCTTGCAATTCCGTCGCTACCCACCGTGTCGGTTGCAGTGCCGAACTACAACTACGTGCACTGCCTGCCGGAGCGGCTTTACACCATTTTCGACCAGAACCATCCGGTCGAGGAGGTCATCGTGCTCGACGACTGCTCGTCCGATGGCAGCATTTCCGTTATCGTGAAGCTTGCGGATCAGCGCCAGCGCGATCTCACGCTCGTCATCAACGAACAGAATTCCGGCTCGGTGTTCGCGCAATGGGCCAAGGCTGCCGAGATGGCGAAGGGGGAGTTCCTTTGGATCGCCGAGGCCGACGATCTCTCGGAGCCGACCTTCATCTCCAGTCTGCTCGCATTGATGAGCGGTGACCCCGACATCACATTCGGCTTCACCGACTCCAAATCCATTGATGCCGATGGAGCCCATCTCTATGCGAGCTACAAGCCTTATTACGCTACAATCGAGCCAGGCGCATTGTCGCGGACCGAGGTGTTCGATGGTCGCGACTTCGTGGCCCGCTACCTCGGCGTTCGGAATACGATTCTGAATGTCAGCTCGGTCCTGTGGCGCCGAGAGGCGCTGTTGCGCGCGCTCAATGCCTGCCGTGACCGTCTTAAGGAGTTCCGGATGGCTGGCGATTGGCTGCTCTATCTCGAGACCCTTGAGATGCCGGGCGCGAAAATCGCCTATGTCGCGGATCCCCTCAACGTTCACCGCCGCCATGCGGCGAGCGTCACCCATTCGTTGAAAGTGCAAAGGCACATCGAAGAGATCGACACCATACACCGTCTGACGCGAGAGCGGATCCGCTTTGGAGAGCGGGAACTGGGAGCCCAGGCGGTCTATCTCCAGGAAGTGTCGGCCCAATTGCTGGCGACAGCCGCCGACGCTGAGAAGCCGAAGCGGACAGCAAGAGCTGCCACGCGCACTGCGGCCGAGAGGTGATCGCGGTTACTGCAACTAGGGGCGTTTTTGGGTGATTTGATGTTTGTACCTTCTGCTGAATCGTTGATGAGCGCGTTAAACCTCGACAAGTCCGCTTTGGATGGTTCCGGCCAAGTCAAAGTGCCGGCAGGCTTGCTCAAGCTGTTGTTACAGATCGCCATAGCCGCTGCCGAGTTCGACGAGGACAGCTATTTGCGGGAGAATCCCGACGTCGCAAAAGCCGTTTCTCGTAGGGAGATCGAGAGTGCACACATGCACTACATAGGCTTCGGCTACTTTGAGGGCCGCCGTGGAGGAGGGCCGGCCGTGGATGCCGAATGGTATCTCGGCAAATACCCCGACGTCGCGGCAGCCGTAAGGGATGGTCGGGTGAAATCAGCGGAAGCGCACTTTCTATCAATTGGTGGCGGCGAAGGGCGATCGCCTGCGGCTGACTATGAGGGGGAGGCGGCGCAATGGAAATCAGCGATCAAGGGAAGGTAGGATGAAGATGCGGTGACGATCCTTGTTGTGGCCGCAAAGTTATTTGGATGATGGTGATCAATAGCAATAAACGCGCTACATTTTGGTCTAGGATCGATATCGCCTCCGGAGGAGCACAGTGAAAATTTTTCTGCTTGGAGCAACGCCGAGCTTTTCTGCGCAAGTTGGCGAAGATCCAATATCAAAATTGGCGAAGACCGGAGGTAATACCGGGAACCAGTTGATTGCGCGCGGATTACTTGATCGTATCGTCTACGACGGCCTCTCGTGGGATCACAGTATCGATCCCCGGGCGGTGCATGAGCGCTTCGACATGATTGTCGTTGCGGCGGCCAACTTTCTATTTCCAACATTCGATTTTGGCGGCATGGCGCAATACATCGAGCGCGCCGACTTGCCGGTGGCGGTAGTTGGTCTCGGAGCTCAATCAAACAACTACGATCCGAACATAAACTTGATGCCTGGCACCGAGCGGTTCGTGAAGGTTGTTGCCGAACGTGCCGTCAGCATCGGCGTTCGCGGCCCCCACACGCAAGAAGTTCTCGCGCTTCGAGGTGTACACAATGTGACTGTGACCGGCTGCCCTTCTTACTACATGGGAGGACCTCACGGCATGAACTTCCCCCAGCGGCCGTTCGAAGAAGTCAGGCGCCTTTCCATCAACGCGTCGCGAGACGTCGTCGCTCATTCATTCGACAAGGAACGGATGCTTCGGCTCGTGCGCGAAATCTACGGTACGGGACTTTCCTGGAATGCGGATTTCGTTGCTCAAAGCGAGCAGGCCGAAATCAGTCTGGCAGACAAGCAGGCTCGGAATTCTGAAGAAGCGTTAAAGGAAATTGCAACGTTCTTGGCGAACGTCGCCCCCGAGGCCGACGTGCGGAAGTGGGCGGCCGATCATGTGCGGGTCTTCTTCGATGTGGATGACTGGCTCGATACCGTTCAGAACTACGATTTCGTGTTCGGGAGTCGCTTTCACGGCTGCATGGCCGCTCTACAACGCGGCGTTCCTGCTCTTGTCATCTGTCACGATACAAGGACGGAGGATATGTGTCGGTTCCTGGGTATGCCATTCGTCTCCATCGTTGATCTTGATAAAATTGATGTGGCGCAACTCTATAGTCGTGTCGGGCTCGGCAGTCTCGCGCGACGCTATCAAGGGCTCTATCCAGCATACACGCGATTTCTCTCGGCTAACAAACTCATCGTCAAGAACTGACCGTCTCTAGCTCAGATCCCCGGACTGCAGCGGAGCATGTAAGCGCGTCCGGATTGACCGTGAACTGGTCGTCCGTGAAGAACCTGAACTTCAGTTCGGAACGAGCTGAAGTTGGAGGATGAGCTGGACGAGGATTTGGCGCAACAAGAGCTGCAGCCAGCGGAGGAGGCGCCGGAAGTTGTAGCCGGCGGCGGAGAGGACGGCATTGGTGGCATCTCCTTCGCGGTGCCAAAGATAGTTCCGGCCCATCCGATGTTCGGATTTGAGATGGCCGATGACCGGCTCGACGGCGGAGCGGCGGCGCAGCTCGCGTTTGATCTGCGGGATTACCCGCCGCTTTTGGCCTGACGTGAACACCCTGAACTTGTATTCGGGCGCGGCATTGTGGCCGCGGTAGCCCTTGTCAGCGAGGATGCGCTCGATGGTGTTGCCGACGAGTGCCTCCATGTCCGGGATCACGGTCTTGAGCGTATGGCCATCATAGGGGTTGCCGGGCAGCGCCTTCACATGGGCGACGAACTGGCCGCCTTTGGCGTGCGCCAGCGTGGTGGCAACGGAGGCTTTGACACCGATCTATGGACCACGCCCACGTTGCAAGAGGAATCGACAAAGGGATGAAGCGGTTTGCGCCAATCTATCCGGCTTCGATTTGAGGCTGTCGCCCCGAGCCATTATGGATATCCGCCCACTTCTGTCCTCAATAACTCGCCGGCCTCAACAAGGGCCATGGAGTCGAACCAGGCTTCAGAAGTGTCGGTAGAACCGTTTCTCCATTCGTCCTTTCCGTCTCGCAAACCTCGGCGGGATAGTGTGCTATTCCGATCGGATCGTGGATCTTCCTTCCTTCCCGGGT
>NZ_SPQS01000048.1 GCF_004570865.1 Bradyrhizobium frederickii | reverse complement strand
TGATAATCTCGGCCTTCTCGGAGGCGGGATACCTCATGCCTCGTCCTCCCCATCCCCGTTCATGCTTTTTTTCAGCAGGCGGTTCTCCAGGGTCAGATCGGCCACGACCTCCTTCAGCGCTGCGGCCTCACGGCGCAGATCCTTGACCTCGCCGGAGGTCGCAGCACGGGCCGTGTCGCCAGCCAGGCGACGCTTGCCGGCTTCCAGGAACTCCTTGGACCAACCGTAATACATCGAGGCGGCGATGCCTTCGCGGCGGCAGAGCTCGGAGATGTTCTCCTCGCCCCGCAGCCCCTCCGTAAGCGCTTAGCCGGAACCCTTGCTTCGGGATCGGTATAGCTGTGCGAAAGAAGCCTCCGGCTTGGACGGAGGTTTGGGATGGGATTGGACAGCAAAAAGGACGTCCATTTGGACGGCTCAACGACGGGGTCGGTGAGCCGGCTGGAGGTTGTTGAAGGACCATCGGGGCGCCGCGTACGTTCGGAAGCTGAGAGAGCTCGGATCGTCGCCGAGAGTTTGTTACCCGGTGCCCAGGTGTCCGAGGTGGCGCGCAAGCACGGAGCGACGCGCTGGCAGATCTACGATTGGCGACGGCGGTTTCGACAGCGAGGCATGTTGCCGCCGTGCGAGGCGTCGCAGCCGACATTCGCGCCGCTGGTCGTGGAAGGTGCGTTGGAGGAGCGTCAGGTTCCGGCGATCAAGCTTGAGATCGCGATCGGCGATGTCGTGCTGCGGACGGATATGGCCATTGATGCCGAGCAGCTGTCCCGAGTGATCCGCGCGGTGCGAGCGTCACGATGATCGCGGCTGGTGCGGATCTGAAGATTTACGTTGCAACGCGGCCGATCGATTTCCGCTGTGGCCATGATGGGCTTGCGACGAAGGTGCAGGAGATGCTTCGTCTCGACCCGTTCAGCGGCGCGGCCTTCGTGTTCCGATCGAAACGAGCTGACCGAATCAAGATTTTGGTCTGGGATCGAACGGGCCTGGTGTTGGTGCACAAACGCCTCGAAGGTTGCAAGTTCGTTTGGCCAACGATCGCGGACGGCGTGATGCGGATGTCGCCGGCGATGTTCGCGGCCTTGTTCGAGGGGCTGGATTGGAGGTTGGTCCGTCCGGAAGAAGCACGGCGCCCGCAGGCGGCGGGATAACTGCGGCAGAATGACTCGGAAGCTATTTTGAACGTGGCACGCGCGGCGGCGATATGCTCGAAATAGCGCATGAGCATCGCGGCGCTGCGCGACGAAAACGAACACCTGAAGGCGCTTTTGGCGCAAACGCAGGCGGCCTTGAGCGAGCATCAGGGGGCGCTGGCGGCGTCGGAGGAAGCCCGACGTCGGCTGGAGGTCATTCTCGGCGAATTGCGACGCGACAGGTTCGGCGCGAAATCCGAGAAGCTGCGGCCAGATCAATATCACTTGCCGCTCGAAGACGTGGAGATCGCGCAAGGCATCCTGGATGCCGCGCAGGAGAAAGCCGAGAAGGTTATCCAGGGCCGATCGCGAAACGCGACGGATCAAAGCTCTCATCGCAATCGCGGCTGCTTGCCTGCCCATTTGCCGCGGGTGGAGCGGATCATCGAGCCTGCGAGCACGCTCTGCCCGTGCGGTTGCGGCGCCATGACGAAGATCGGCGAGGACGTCAGCAAGCGCCTTGACGTGATCCCGGCACAATGGCGCGTGCTGGTCACACGCCGCCCGAAATACATCTGCCGCCGCTGCTCCGGCCCTGTCGTGCAGGCGCACGCGCCGGAGCACGTCGTACCCAGCGGGCTGCCGACCGAAGCGGCCATTGCGCACGTGATTGTCTCCAAGTTTGGTGACCATACGCCGTTTTACCGCCAGTCCGAGATCTATGCGCGCCAGGGCATCCGGCTTGATCGGGCGACACTGGGCAACTGGTCCGGTCGCGCCTGCTTCCATCTTCAACCCATCGCGGACCACATGCGCCGCCACCTGGCCATGGCGGATCGTCTGTTCATGGACGAAACCACGGCGCCGGTACTCGATCCCGGGCGCGGCCAAACGAAGAAAGGCTACTTCTGGGCGATCGTGTCCGATGACCGCGGCCACAGCGGCCCAAGTCCGCCGATCGTGCTGTTCCGATATGCCCCCAGTCGGAGCGGTGCCTTCGCTGAGCAGTTCCTAAACGGCTTTGGCGGACGCTTCCTGCAATGCGATGCCTATGACGGTTATGATCGGCTGACCGAAGTCGCTCGACTGCAAGGGCCTTGGACGCTCGTGCATTGCTGGAGCCACTTGCGCCGGCGCTTCGTCAAATTGGCCCGCAACAGCAAATCGCCGATCGCCGAGGCCCCCGTTCGGCACATCGCACAGCTTTACGCCATCGAAGCCATGGTGCGCGGTGCATCGCCGGACATCCGGCTCGCCGCGCGAAAGGAGCATTCGTTGGCTCTCGTCGCCGCTTTGAAAATGTGGTTCGAGAAGCAGCTGTCGATGATCTCCAGCGGCTCGACACTTGCCGAAGACATCCGCTATGCGCTGAATCACTGGCAGGGGCTGACCCGCTTCTTCGAAGACGGGCGCCTCGAGCTCGACACCAACCCGGTCGAGAACGCCATCCGGCCAGTTTGCCTGACCAGGAAAAATGCGCTCTTCGCCGGTCATGAAATCGGGGCAGAAAACTGGGCCTTGCTCGCGTCGATCGTCGCCACCTGCAAGCTCAACGACGTCAACCCGGCTGCCTACATCGCCGAAACACTCGAGGCGATCATCGACGGCCATCCTCATAGCAGGATCGAAGACCTCATGCCGTGGCGATTCCGCAAATCGTCAAGCCAGCCCCAATAAGGGTCCCGGCTAAGCGCTTACGCCCCTCCAGCACAATACGGATCTTCTCTTCCGCAGAGTAATGCCGACGGGTCTGGCGCCGGATGTCCTTCAACACTTGTTCAGCCGCCGGCTTACGCGGCCCGGATTTCTGCTTCATCTTCGCTCCTGGTGGCTACGATGAACCAGAAATCCTCCTTCCGGAAAACCCTTCAATCTGTCTCAAGAGTGCTGACGGCGAACAACCATGGAACGACATTTACGCATTGTGCGCGTGGTGGATGATTAAGAATGCGCGCAAAAGCGACGAAGCGGCCTGCGCAAGCGCTCGCGCGTGGCGTAGCCAAGTATGAAGTTGTCGTGACGCGGGCAGTGCAACCATCCCAAAGTGCACAACTTTATCACCTTCACGCGTGCAGCCGACCGTTTGCCATCCAGTTCGGCGAGTCTTTATGCAAGGCTAGCGGACAGCTGCCATGGCATTTGTTCGTTGATCCCTGCTAACTTCTCACAAAAGCGCTGCTACGTAGAACTTCTGTCCCTCCCCCTAACGGCTACACCCGCACTGTTAGACTCTCCGCGCATTCGATTGATAATTAGAAGTCCGTCTCCTTCAGCGCGCGGGCGGTCAAGGCACACGCCAAACTGTCACACCTCTCGAGCTCCCGATATGCCTTACGGGCGGCGTTGCAGGCTTCCTGACGCGCCTGACGCGCTTGTTCGGCTTCCGACAGCGCCTCCGCAAGGCGCCGTTCGAGCAGCCGTTCGTGATCGTTCAGTGAGACCATCTTCGCTTTCGCCTCCTCCAGATCGTTGAGAGCTACAGTTTTGCCAATCAGCAGATCGTAGATCTCGCCCTCCCGTCGAGGTCGGTCTTGCCGCCATGTGCGAAGGACTGCCAGTGCAGCTTCGACAGCCGCAGCGGATTTGTCGACAGCTGACTGCCGCACTCGTAGAGTCTCATCGGCCCGGCGACGCCGCAATTTTCTCAACTCAAGCAATTGATGCACGGTCTTGGGAGTTACGCCAGGCACGTGGCAAGCTCCTGAAGCATTGCGTCGAAGCCTGTTTGTTCACATCTTGGCTGCCGCAGGAACCTGCGTATGTCCTCTATCTTGGCGATAGCCGTATCGGCGTGCGGATCGGCTCCTTCCTTGTACTCGCCGACCCGTATCAATAGCTCCACCTCCTGGTATTTAGCTAGCAGCGCCCGCAGTTCAACCGCTAACTTCTCATGCCGCGGCGACACGATAGCACTCATAGCACGGCTGACGCTTGCCAGAATATCGATAGCGGGATAGTGGTTCGACGTCGCTAAAGTGCGCGAGAGCACAATATGTCCATCCAGGATGGAACGGGTTTCATCGGCCAGAGGTTCGGTGACGTCATCACCCTCGACAAGCACGGTGTAAAACGCGGTTATCGATCCGCGATCGTTATTGCCGGCGCGTTCCAGGAGCTGCTGCAAGGTTGCAAAGACCGAGGGCGGAAAACCACGCAAGCTGGCCGGTTCGCCGGCCGCCAGACCAATCTGCCTCTGCGCGCGCGCAAAGCGCGTAACCGAATCCATGAGGAACAGCACACGCTGTCCCCGATCTCGATACCATTCTGCGATTGCCGTCGCCACATAGGCCGCCTTCACCCGTTCCATCGGGGAACGATCGGAGGTCGCAACGATAAGAACTGATCTTCGTCGCGCCTCTGAGCCGAGATCGCGCTCGATGAACTCCTTCACCTCTCGGCCACGCTCTCCGATCAGCGCTATGACTGTTACGTCAGCCGCCGCGCCGCGCACCAACATCGACAGCAGTGTGCTTTTGCCGCCGCCCGCCGCGGCAAAGATTCCCATGCGCTGTCCCTCGCCGCACGTCAAAAGACCGTCGATCGCGCGTATGCCGACTGGAAAAACGCGATCAATGATGCGCCGATTCAAGGGACCCGGTGCCCCGCTATGTACTGGAACGTGGGCTTCTGGTACCGGGGGCCCGCGAGTGGATGTGTCGAGAGGGCGGCCAAGACCGTCAAGCACCCGGCCAAGCAAGTTCCAGCCCGCGGGCACTGTCAGAGGCTCTCCCATCGGGATCACCTCAGTGAGATTAGAAAGCCCCTGTATTTCGCCAAGCGGCGTTAGAATGGCGATGTCGTGCTGAAACCCGATAACTTCCGCCGACAATTCGCACTTGTTCTCGGGATTGCGGAGCATGCACAGGTCGCCTATGCGAGCACCCGGTGCCGTTGCACGGATAATTGTCCCGACAACTTGTAGGACTCGGCCACTGACGCGCATTGTCGGCGTCTGCGCCACCACCTGGCGGGCGGCCTGAAAAAGGCGATTGATGCCGTCGTGCGAAGAATGAATGGCATCGACTGCCGTTGGCAGCTTGGGTCGCTCGGAAATCACGTTGCAGAGGCCTTTAGGCCGCTGCGCAGGCCGCACTCGATCGCGGCCAATTGGCTTTCGATCGTTGCGTCGACCAGTCCAGCATCGGTTTCAAGGATGCATCCGGCATCTTTGACCCGCGGATCAGAAACTACTTCGACGACCGCGCGCGACGTCGCCGTCGGGAGCAGTTCATTCAATCGTCTGCGAACCGTCTCGACATGCGCCGGTGCCAGGCGTAAGCGGACGACGGAGCTATGGCCCGTGAATCTCAGACTGTGCAAAGCGATCTGCACCGCAGCATCATCCGGGGCGACGGTATCGATGATCCGACGTGCGATCTGCAGACCCATGTCGACAATTCGCTCTTGATTCTCCTCCATGATCCGCAGCGACGCAACGGCGATCGCGGCTAAACGTTGTTCGATGGTCGCCTGCGCCGCTGTGAGCGCGGCTTCCTTGGCGGTCGTCTCGATCATCCCCGCAGCTTCGCGCGCCCCCTGTAAGAGCGCGTCCGCATCGCGTCGCGCTCGATCGAGCAATTGCTCAGCGTCCACGATCATCTGTGCGCTGGCCGCCGGCAAAACTCGCCCTGGGCCGAGGATGCTGACCCCGCCCGGCGTCAGTTGAACCAGTGCGACCATATCGGCATCTCTTTGCGGACCAGGCGTCGCATCGCTCGGAAGGCGTCCTCGCCGACACCGTCGTCACGGCAGGTGTCCGCCACCATCATCCAGATCGCTGCAGGGCGACGCAATCGTAGTTGGGCGCGCAGCGAATGCGGGATTGCGCCTATCGCAAGGCCGAACATCGCCGCACCGCGGTCGAGAAACGCACGAGGCGCAGTCGGCATTCCCGAAGCGCTAATCGCAGACATCAGCTCGACAGTCGGTCTCGGTAGCAGCGCAGCATGCGAAGCGAATGCGAACGCCTCTTCTCCGAGAACGGCGCGTGCCGCCGCAACATCGGCCGTCCGAAGGAGGGCGATGAGGCTGGACGCGCCGATCCAAGCTCCGGCTAGGCGGATCAGGCGTGTGGCGTCTCGCGCCGGCACAAATGCGAGCCGAATTCGTGGTGCGTTGCCAGCCGAAATAATCGCAGACGCCTCACTACTTTGGCCGCGAAGCAGCCAGCGTCCAAGCTTGACACGGATGAATGGGTCGGACTGAGCGAGGTCTATAGGTATCCACTCGGGCCAGCCAGTCGCCAGTGCATCATCGAGGTCGCTCGCAGGATCGGCGATGCAGCGCATCATCGCTCCCGCCCACGGCGTATCAAGCCATTTATCCGGGATTTTTGCTGAGCTCATGATTGGGAACATTGTTGGACCGTTCGCTTCGCCGAAGCTCATGACGCCCAATACCGTAGCTAACGCCAAAGCGCGGTCGCCATATGAGAACGACGAGCACTGCATTGCCGATCAGTGACGCCGCTATTGCACCGATGAGGCCGATCAAAAGGTGCGATGGGGCACTGCGTTCCGAAACACCGGCAGTGAAGTCCGTTCTACCAAGCGTCATATTGTCCTGATTTGCCTGTACGAGGGCAACTGAGACCCGATCGTAGGATAGGCCTCTTAAGCTATTTGCGACCAGCTCCTTGATCTTAGGCACGATCTGATCGATCGGAGCACCCGGCTTGTAACGGACGAGCACAGCAGCAGTCGACGAGACGGGTGGATTACGATCGTCACTCGCGGTTTCAGGCAAGACCGCGTGAACTCGGGCATTAAGCACGCCGTCGATACTGGACAAAGTCTGCGAAAGCTCCTGTGTGACCCCATAAATGTAGCGCACACGCTCCTCTGTGTCCGATGAGATCATCCGGTCCTTCTTGAAGAGAGTGCCCATATCGGCGAAATGATCGCGAGGCCAACCGGCCCTGTCTAAGACATTCATAGCACGAGGCACGTCTTCTGTTGGCACCACGAGCGAGGTCGTACCGCCGGTGTCTGTCGTCCGTTCCGCGCGGATGCCTTGTCGCATAAGCAACGCAAGCATTTCGTTGGCCTCGCGCGCTGAAAGGTTGCGATAGAGCTCGATCTTCGATCCGCAGCCGACCAGGGTGAATAGCACCAGAAGTGCCACCGCCCGCTTCAATACAAAAGTCACGCCCCGCGTCACCGTGGCTCATTGGCCGCTCAGGAAAGTGTCGAGAGTGTGGGTCGCCTTCCCAACCACCTTGGTCACAATGTTGTATTGCAGGCTCATAGCTGACAGCTGGACCTGCGCATCGAGCCACTCAGCCGAACGGATGCTCCCCGCGCTCATGCCTTCGGCGGCCCTGCGCGCGCCTTCCATGGGTTGCGCAAAGCCGGCGCTCAGTGTTTCCATGCCACTGAGGATATCATTGGATAGCCGAGGAACGAGAGGCCCCCCTCCCTCCTCCGTCAGCCCGCCTCCAGCCATGATCAGCGGCTCATCCGCTCGCCGCGATGGCACAGGCGGCTCGAGTGCAGCTTGAAAGGCCTCGACGGATTCAGCCGATACTTTCGATGTGGCTGGCATCTCCATCACCAAAAAGGCTGGCCCTGTTTGCGGGAGGATACTACCTACGCTGCTCATTAACTGTCCTTTCCTGCGGTATCGGCTGGCGCGGTCTGGCCTAAGGCTATGAGGAGCCCGTCGAGGCCCGGCTCCCTGCTTGGCAGGTGCCTGAGCACAGTATCGCGTTCGCTTAGGCGTCCATTCAGCCCAAGAGCCAGGGCCTGAAATGCCATCCCATATGCATCATTTGCTTTGGCTAGAGGATCAAGGCGTTCCAGCGCTGCTGGAATATCGCCTGCCGTCAGATCTGCGAGCGCATAGGCAATGACAGACTCCCGACTGCCCGGCGCGATGACGCCAAGCCCCTTCGCGATCCGCCTCGCCCTCACCACGTCGTTTGTGACACAAGCCAAGAACGCCACCTCTGTGAGACGCCGCAGCAGTCCGGAGCGACTGTCGGATGTCAGAGAACTCGAGAACAAAGACATACGTACCGAATCCCTGTCCCTAACCAGGTGCTCTGTTGTTTGCCGATCATCCATGTCATATCCTGCCACCGACCTCCGCCTGGAAAACATCGCGCCTGAGCCCCGGAAGGGCGCACACGCTCACAACACGTCCGGTCACCAAGAACTCATCTCGCCACCAGACCGGACCGGCTGCCGAGTGGCCTTGCGCGCTGCAAGCGATCAATTCTCATGATGATCTAATCCCGCCTCTCGCTCGGCGCCAATACAATACGAGCATGAGGTAATAACGGTAGCCTATGGAGAGTTGCGGCCTCAGTCACCCGCTCCGTCCGGCACAAAGTGTGAGCTGCTCGCGGGCATTTGGTCCAAGGCGACTGCATAACCCGATCCGCCACCAATGCGATCCTCATCGTTACCTGCTCAAGGCAAAAAATGCCTACGACTCGGCGACGAGGCTCTCGCCGAACGATGCATTTAACGCAACGACACGCATTTCCGGGTTAGCGCCGTCGTCTCAGGCGCTCGCGCTGAAACGCACCGATTCATCACCGGGGCGCCTATGCCTTCATAGCGATCAAGTATTTTGCGCCATGCGCCGCTTCTGGTAGCGACGTGCGGGCGTTGATCCAACCCTGTCAGGAGAAAGAACGTTCTCCGTGAAGAGGAAGTGCATTCTGGCACACCATATCATTGCCAGACGATGGACGTCGGTGGCTTTGAGCGGTCGGCCGCGACAGCGGGTCGCGGCCCTCGAGCGGAGCTGGTGGCGCAAGCGGTTTCGAATCCCGCTCGCGCTGCGGTGCGTTGGCAAGGAGACCGTCTGGGAGGGGTCAATGAGCCTCAATGACACGATGGAGACTGCGCGACACACCATCGCACAGATGGATAGTCTCTTGGCGCGGGCCCGTGAACAACTTGGTCGTTGTGCCTGCCCTTTAGGCGATGGCACTATGAGTGCCGCCTCAATTTCCGCATTTGTCGCCGATCAGGACGAAGCGTTTCAAAGAGCGTATGCAGCCGAGCTGGCGGCCCTCAATCATATCCTGCCAGCGCCTGAATCGATGTCGCGTCTCGCGCTCCAACCCGTCTCTACCGAGAGAGCGACACGATGAGAATGGCGGATGGCGGGCTATTGAATGGTGGCGACACGACAGACAGCCAGCGGCTGGCACAGCTCGCCACCGACTTCGTGGTAGGGCGCACGGACCTAGCTAGTGTCATTGGGATCACGGATGATGAGCTTGAGGCATTATATGTATTTGGCCACCGCTACTATTCTTGTGGCAAGTATGAGGAGGCGCGGAATTTTTTTCGCTTCTTGTGCCTACATCGGCACATCGACGCACGATTCTGGTTTGGTCTGGCAGCTAGTAGTCAAATGCTTGGGGACCCAGAGAACGCCGTGCAGGCCTATCGGCTAGCGGGACTCCTGAATAGTGAGGACCCGCAGATCCCGCTTCGAACTGCCGAATGCTTCATCAAACTAAATCATCTCACAGCCGCGATTACCGCACTTGAGAATGCCTTGGCGCTGAGTGTCAGGAGGCCCGAACACAAGGCTTTGGCCGGACGTGGGCTGATGATGCTTGACCGCCTCAAATCCCAACTAGGGTCCAACGATGCATAGAGTGAACATGTCGGCGTCGACGAGCAAGCCGCTACCCGAGGTCGGGACGCTGCCCTTCAGTGCCTCCGCTACCGGTCTTTCGGGCAATGGCCGCAAGACTGACGCCAGCCTGTTGTTGCACTCAGTTTCCGAAAAGGCTGTTGCGTCAGGTTCGATTCCAAGTTTATCGGCACCACGTGCGTTCGATGCGATTGACCTCCTTACCTCGTTTCTGGCTCTGAAGACCAAAATGGCCGATGAACAGGTTGCGGCGGGAATAGAGGACGTGCGACATTGGGGAGAGCAGCAAAGACAGTTGCACGAGAAAATTTCCAAAAGCATCGTTGAAGCGGCAAAAAGATCGGCAGAAGCAAAGAACAGCTCCGGCATCATGAAGTTCTTCGGATGGCTAACGGTCGGATTGACGGTCCTAGCTGCCATCGCCACCGGCGCAGCTCTTCCGGTCATGGCGGCGGCAGTGAGCGTTGGAGTAGCGACTCTCGTCGAGACGGGTGGCGTAGATAAGATGACTGCGGCAATTGTGAAGAGTCTCGAGAAAGACGGAATCCATGGCGACAAGGCCAGCACCTTGGGGGCGGTCATCACGATTGGCATCATATTCGCTATCTCGGTGCTAACAGTTGGCGCTGGCTTTGCCAGTGGAGCCGCGAGTGGATTGCGTATCGCCGCCTTGATACCATCCAGTTCTGTCAAGGCTGTTCAGATAGGCCAGAGAGTTTCGACAGCGGCTCGAGTCGGCGGGGCAATGGCATCGCTGGGCGAGGCTGGCGCCGGCATCGCCAATGGCATCCAGAAGAAGGAGGCAACGGACGCCCAGGCGGAAGCGATAAACATCAGCAGCTGCATTGCAAGACTGAGATCACTGCAAAGTGATGAAATGGACTTCATCAAGCAGTTGCTTCTCGACAGGACGACGACCACGCAGACGGTTGCCGAAGCCATTAACCGGCAGAGTGATTCCAACGCCAAGCTCGTAAGGGCCTTCGGCTGACAGGCTGCGTGGACCACTTGTCGAACTAAAGGAATGTAGCGATGGTATTTGCTGTGCAACGTGAAACGACCGTTGGCGGGCACGACCGGTTGGATGCAGCCGTGCATGAACAACTTCCGTGGGTGCCGATCTCTGCTACGGTCCGCGGCAGAAACGTGCCGGAAGGCGAGATCCCACTTCCTCTTGCGGACCCCGTCAAGGCGCGAGGTTGGGGATCAGTTGACGTACGCGATCCCGCGGAAGTTGTGATCCGCGAGAAGCTTTCCAACGTCGATCTCAAGCTGAAGGACTTTGTTACGGGGAACGACGCATCAGCAGTCGCCGCGGTTTTCGTTCGGCTCAATGCGGAGCTTCGCAAAGCGGCGAGGTCGGACCGGTCGGCGGCGCTTAACGTCGAGATCGCTGCGCAGGAAGCTGCTGCCAAGGCGCTTCGCAGTTCAGGACTATGCCAATTGTTTGGCGCAATAGCCACCTCTGGCGGCGCGATATTGGGGGCCGGCGTGAACCTCAAGGGTGCTCGACAGATTCAAGCGCGCTTCGACGAGGTGTATAAAGCCAAAATCCAGGCCCCGCTCCCGAAGTCCAGGGTGGAGACACCAACCCCGAACAGCCCTTCAGGTCAAGCGCAGCGCTTCGACAAATCAGAAGGCGAGCTGGAGCTACGCGACGAGCCTCACGGCAAAGGGCAGATTATCCAAGCGCCGGAGCGCGATGCGTGGTCCTCGCAAGACGACATCGAGATGACACGCCTGAATTCGAGCAGAAGCAATACACTGGGCGACCCGCATAGGCTGGACGCGCCGAATAGCACGACGGACCCCCTTGAGTTTACGCGCGTTGTCCAGGCGCAGACAGAAGCCCAGCAAGAGGCCATGAGATGGAATGGCATGGGCACAATCGCGACGGAAGCCTTTAAGCTTCCGGGAGCCGGCCTGAACATGGGCGCGACGCACTACCAGGAGGAGGAGGCGCAGCTGCAGGCGGACAGCACCAGGGCGCAGGCGCAGATGGAGAACGAGAGTGAATTCCTGGCGAGCTATGAGACGACGATTCAGGACGTCCTGGGCGAGCTTGCCGAAATTCGTCGCGCCGATAGCGAGGCGAGAAGCAAGATCGTTTCTATGGCTTGAGCGTATCGTTCGGGCGAAAAACGTCTGAGTTTGAGAAGGTCCTAAGATGATCAAGGCGATGTCTGGATACCAGCCCACTGCGTGGGCCAACAGCGCAGGAAATGTTCTCCCAGGAGGTCTGTCTTTAGCCTCGATCATGGCGCTGGTTCTGATGGAACGGCACGACATTTACCAGAATCAACTCGGATCTCAACTGGACGACATGCAGGCGCGCAACAATTTGCTGAAGGATATGAGAGACGCAATGGCTGCGCTGCGGACCAATCGACCTCCCGATGAATGTAAGGTAAGAGACTACGGCAGCTTCGTCGATTGGCAAGGCAAGACTCAGGATGTGTTTGACTGGATGCAGGCACACGGCATATCCATCGAGAAGGAGAAGGGTGACAAGAAAGGCGTGCAGTCGCAGTTCGATGCTGCCATCAACAACCTCAACGGGGCGATTGACAGCGCCAATAGCGAAGGGGAGATGGCGATGATTTATTTCCAAAGGCTGCTTGATGACGTCAATCGGGTTGCTGAACTGATGTCTAACGTTGTTTCGAAGGATGAAAAGACGAAGGGGATGATCGTAGGCAACCTTCGTTGAGAGACGTTGACAATGAGTAGTGCAGAACGGCGGAGATCATCCCAGTTCTGCACACCTGTTCCCAGGGTTGCAATGAATGCAAGTGGTGCAGCAGATGAAAAGTTGAACGGATGCGCATTCTCAGGGGGGCGCCGCGTCCTCCATGTCTAGCAAGACCTTGCTAACGTTCCTTTGTTTACTGCTTACGCGATGTGCCGGCTCAGACTCGATTGCTGAACGCGGCGTTTGGCTGGCTTCGCCAAGCGTCGGCTCGCATGCACCGAAACCATCCTTCTCAGCGAGCACACTGCAAGCACGTAGCTTTGAATTGCTGGCACAGCCTCCGACCCGGCCAACCACCGCCCCGGTGGAGCGGCGGCTGCCGGTCACCGCTGATAGCACTCGCGTGAGCCTCGACTATGCCAATGCCGATATTCGGCAAGTTGTGAATGACATCGTGGGCGACATTATGAGCATGCCCGTCATCATCGATCCAGGCGTTGGGGGAAAAATGGCACTTCGGACCTCGAGCAAAGTCCCCGTGAGTGATGTGCCGCGATTACTCGACGAAGCGCTGGCGCCGTACGGATACGGACTGGCCGTCGTTGACCGCGGAGTTCGGGTGGGGCGCTTGGTCGATCTCGCCGGCGGAGCACGAAGCGATGTTCAAGTGATCCCCGTGCGCTATGTCGATCCAGCCGATGTCATAAAGGTGATCCGACCAAACGTCGAGGAGAGCGTGCGTCTGACACCCGCGCCAGGAGAACAAGGTATTGCCGTCACTGGGCCACCCGACTTGGTGAGTTCCGTGCGCGAACTCATTGGCTTGCTTGACACCGATGCGATGGCTCACAAATCGTTTGCGCTGTATACGCTGGCTCATGCGAGTCCGGCAGCGATAGAGCGAGAACTCAGTTTTTTGTTCAGCCAGAATAGCCGGGGCAGAGTGCGCGTTCGGCTTGCGCCGCTCGAGCGGCTGAACGGCATTCTTGTAGTAGCGGACGACCCTGAAGTACTTCAGCAAGTTCGTCGGGTTATCGCCCAGCTGGATAAGACATCGAAGACGGCGGCAAACATTCACGTGCATCCGCTTCGGTATCGAAGGGCTGCGGAAGTGGCGCAGGTGCTAGCACAAGTCTTTGGCGCTCAGCTGCCGCGTGCCGTATCTCGCGCGCAACCGGCGGGAGAGGTTGGAAAGTTGTCCATCGGAAGCGCATCCGATCGATCGAATTTGCCCCTAAACATTCC
The DNA here is from genome assembly GCF_004570865.1 of Bradyrhizobium frederickii. GTDB lineage: Bacteria > Pseudomonadota > Alphaproteobacteria > Rhizobiales > Xanthobacteraceae > Bradyrhizobium > Bradyrhizobium frederickii. The sequence continues at coordinate 8,382 of NZ_SPQS01000048.1, read as the reverse complement.
CGGCCTGTCGGACGAAAGATCAGATGCGGCCGCATCAACAACGCAAATAAAGGACGATGCGGTGGTCTCCGCCGTCAGTCTTGGCCTGTCGGCGCCAGTTCGGATCCAGGCGGATCCCGGCCAAAATGCACTCGTGATCTTCGCAACGCCCGACGACGACAAAATCATCGAGGCCGCGGTTCATCGGCTTGACGTCAAGCCGCGGCAGGTCCTAATCCAGGTCATTGTCGCGGAGGTGCGGTTGAGCGATCATTTGCGATACGGTGTCGACTATCTTCTCTCCTCGCCGGATTTGGGTGCCGTTCCACAAGGTGGTTTGTCCTATGTGTTCCCGAATAGTGATGTCAATGTTGTGCTACACGCACTAAGCGGCGTCGGGGACGTCAAGGTCGTATCGGCGCCACGAATTCTCACAGTTGACAATCAAACCGCGACAATCGAGGTGGGCGATCAGGTTCCAATCCTCGCGCGATCCTCACAATCGACGCTAAGCCAAAGTTCAACAATCGTGAACGATGTCGAACTACGCCACACAGGGGTCATTTTGGCTGTAACACCCCGCATTGGCGCCGGAGGTAGCGTGACGCTCGACTCCTTTCAGGAGGTCAGTACCGCGAACAAGAACACACTGACCAGCGTCCAATCCCCAATCATTTCGGTACGCCGCCTCCAGAGCACCGTATCGACACGAAACGGCGACACGATCGCGATTGGCGGCTTGATGCAGGACAGCACTAACCGGATGGATTCCGGGGCTCCGGTGCTGAAGGACATTCCGTTGTTGGGATCCCTATTCGGCAGCATGGAGCATGCCAAGGACCGAACTGAGCTCTTGGTGTTACTGAATCCTCGGGTGGTTGAGAGTGGCGCCGATGCGCAGGCTTTGACCGAGGATCTGCGGGAGAAGTTCGAATCGCTAGCCCCCGATCTCGGCCGCCACCTGAAGCCCCAACGTAGGCCTCGTTCCCAGGCCACGGCTTTGAAGGCTACCGCGCGGTAGGCGCAGGGCGGAAACTGAGCGGCCTCCTAGCGCTGGTCTCTGCTCATTGAAACCGGCCATTGGACGCCGAGCATATTGTTCCAGAAAGGCATAACGTCATCAGTTGAACCCCATATCGAGATTGTATTGGCTTCCGCTCGGCCGTGAGTAGATGAAGAGGCGGATGCTACTCCGTTGAGCGAGTGCCCGCTGTTCTCCTAGGATGTAGGTTCCGCCCGACGATGTCTGGAGATGTATGTCCTGCGAAAACTACTGTTGTGGTTCGGTAAGTCCCCGCGATGGTGAATGGGGTGCCCTGCCGGGCGCTTCAGCAGCCTTAGCCAGGGGACCGATTCCCGTAGCGGTCGAACTCGGTGGAGAGAGTTTAGATGCAACTAGCGAGAAGCGTTGCAAGGTCGTGCATCACGCCACGTGATCGTTCAATTGCGGTGGCGGCGCCGGTCCCCAAGCTTGTGCCTACCGAGGATATCGCTCGTTTCTCGCAAATGCTCGAGGAGGCGAATGTACACGCTTGCGAAGCATCCGATCGGGCGCCCGATTGCAGGGATTTCGGCAATGATCCGCATGATCTGGCCGAAAGCGAAAGCGCCACGTCTTCTCCCTTGATTGCCGGTTCAATCATTGGTGCCATGCCTGGCCCTATACTGCGCCGGCGAGCACTGGAACAGCTGTCACGATCGGTTGAACTCGTAGAGCTGACCAGGAGGATTACTGAGCACACTTTCGTCAGCTGGGATTATGGCGGCAATACCGAGGTGCACGTCATGCTGAATTACGAACTATTCGGCAATGCGCGTGTGATCGTCAGTTTCCAGCCTGATACCCTAAGGGTTTGTATCGAGTCCGAGCGGCTTTGGCGTATCCTGCAGGTACATGGCTATGCATTTGCCCGCGATTTGTCCGATCGGCTTGAAATGCGCATCGTCATGATCGTCTTCGCCTGCAGCTCAGTGCTTGACGAACAAGGCAGCAAGGGGCGATCTCGTAGATTTGAGACACCGCTCTACTACAAAATTGAGAGGGGCGCGTGATCGACCTGCCCTGTTATGGCCAATGTGAGGCTGCCGCCCTTTCGGATCTTGCTAAACGTCTGCCGGTGCCCTTCAACATCGCTGGCGTCGACGTGGAAGCTGTGATGCCAGGTTCGAGGCCTCCGCGCCTGCCAGCGGATTACTGCCAGGCCCTGATGCGCCCACGCGGCCACAGGATTCGCGTTACAGTTGACTCGACGCTGCTTCCGGCGGCGGCTGTGCAGCATTGGCCAGAAATTACCGCATTGCCTCCGGGTGACGGCCTGCGAGAAATCCTGTTCGACATTGTCTTCCGAGATGTCGCGATCCAGGTGGACCAATGGTGTGGGCATCGGCCGATCTGGTCTTCGGCGGAGGGCACTGAAGCGTTTCCGTACGCATTTGAGATTCTTCGCTTGGAGCGTCCAGGCGACATCCTTGGGCTGGTCGAATTCGATGTCGGTGGACTGCAATGGATCGCCGACTGCTGCTCTAGACTTCCGGTCGTGTGCGCCGTCCTCGATGATCTGTTCCTTTCTCTCGATCTGGTGGTCGCACGCATCAGCCTTATCTTGGCGGATCTGCATCAACTCGCTTCAGACGATGTCGTACTGCTGGATACCTCCCCTGTCGGTCATGACGGCGTCATGAGTGTTCTTCTATGCCTTTCTGGCAGTCCTTGCTTTCGCGCCTCGATCGTCAATGGCCGCCTTGCCATCCTTTCAGCTGTGGACTGCATGATGGATAGACCGGATCCGCTCCCGCCGGAAACCTTCGACAGCATTGATCTTCCTGTTGATGTGGCTGCTGGACGCCTGACCATGCCGCTCAGGCAGATTCGCGAATTGGCTGTCGGCCAAGTGCTGGATCTTGGTTATGATGCCACGACCAATATCAGCTTGCGCGTCAATGGCCAGGTCGTCGCAACGGGCGAGCTGGTGCGCATCGCCGACCGAACAGGTGTGCGCGTGCACGACTTGCGATTAGCACGAGCAGAACCATGACGGCGCTGCCGGATCCCGCAACGCTGATAGTACTAATCGCCTGCGTTGCGATCGCCCCCTTCGTTGCGATTACCGTTACCTCTTACGTGAAGCTCGTCGTGGTCTTTGGGCTCATTCGCAATGCGCTCGGCGTTCAGAACATCCCGCCGAACATGGCTCTGAATGCGATCGCCATCCTGCTGTCCGTCTACATCATGCAGCCAGTGGCCAAAGGTGCGTACGAAGCCGTGCGTGACAAACCAATCGCATCCCAAGATATCCGCGAATTAGGGACAACGATAACGCTAGCTGCCGAGCCAGTTCGCAACTTTCTCCTGAAGAACACGTCGCAGCGGGAACGTCAGTTTTTCGTCAATGCGACTCGGGGATTGTGGAGCAAGGAGGACGCCGCCGCCATAACCGGTAACGAATTTATGATATTGATTCCGGCCTTCATGACATCCGAACTGCAAGACGCGTTCAAGATTGGCTTCTTATTGTTTCTACCGTTTATCGTCATCGATCTCGTCGTTTCCAACATCCTTCTGGCAATGGGCATGATGATGGTTTCGCCAATGACCATATCCTTGCCATTCAAGCTGTTCTTGTTCGTTGCCGTGAACGGGTGGCAGCGCCTAATTCATGGTGTCATCTTCTCCTACGCGGGAGCAGCACCATGAATACCGCCACACTCACCAATCTTGCCATTGGTGCGCTCAAACTGACACTCGTCCTGTCGATGCCCACAGTCATCGTCGCTACGGGCATCGGACTGATCGTCAGTGTTGTGCAAGCTCTGACCCAAGTTCAGGAGCAGACACTCTCCTTCGCCGTGAAGCTGATATGCGTGAGCCTGATCCTGGCGGCCACCGCGAATTGGTTTGGTGAACTTGGCCGGTATACGGTGAACATCTTCGACCAAATCGCGGGAATATAAGTCTGGGGCGCCAGGAACTTGCTAACTTTGCCTCTCTTCGCCGAGCGGCACGCAACAAGAGCGACCGTCGCCAGCCAAGCGCCAGAGCAATCCATTCCATGTCACCAATTGACCCAGCTCATCTGCATACTTTCCTGGTTGTCCTTGCGCTTGCGATGTCACGCGTGACAGGGATGGTGCTGGTCATGCCTTTTCTAGGACGCGGTATGGTGACGGCGCGGGCGCGCAATGGCCTGATCATGGCATTGGCGCTGCCGGTAATGGGGTTTGCTTGGGCAACGAGGCCTGCGGATCTCGACATCGCACGTCTGATGCCGATCCTGGGCCTGGGGCTCAAGGAACTCTTGCTCGGGTGCCTCCTGGGCATGCCAATTGCCGCGACTATGTGGGGTGTGGAGACCGCGGGCACGTTCATTGACCACCAGAGGGGGGCCACGATGACAAGCCTCTTGAGCCCGGCGAGCCTCAATCTGGACTCACCGCTCGGGACCTTCCTGGCTCAGCTTTACGCTACATGGCTGTTCGTCAGCGGCGGCTTTTCCAAACTATTAGCATCGCTCTATCGCTCCCATGACATTTGGCCGCTGTGGAGCTTTCATCCTGCATTCGGTCCAATCTTCGTCACCAGTGTGTTAGATCTTGCAGACCTCGTGATGCTACTGACGTTGCTTCTCGCCGGCCCAGCCATCGTTGCGATGTTTCTCAGCGAGTTGGGCTTGACACTGGTCAGCCGGTTTGCGCCGCAACTGGAGGTCTTCTTTCTCGCTATGTCGGTCAAGAGCGCAGTTGCCCTTCTGCTGCTGATTCTATCGCTCACGATCATTTTGGCCAATGCCGACAAGCATATGCCGTCGCCTGTCGCGATCGTCCATCGCATCACCAGGTGATTGCGGTGACCGGTAGAAAGACCGAAAAGCCGACTTCCACGAGGCTGCGGGACTTGCGCAAGAAGGGACAGGTTCCGCACAGTAAGGAAGTCGTGTCGGCGGCTGTGACCCTCGGGTTTTTCGCGTTGTTCTTCGCCTATTTGCATGACCTAGTCGAGCGGCTTAAGGCAGCGATCCTGTTGCCTGTAACGTTTCTTGACGGGGACTTCCTGATTGTCAGCCGACGGCTACTCGAGTTTTATTTCGGTGAATTACAAGGTATGGTCGCCCCCTTCCTCGGCGTCGTCCTGGTCATCGGCGTCGGCGCTAACCTGCAGAACGGGGCGGTTTTCTCCCCGGAGGCTGTCACGCCGTCGCTGAAAAAGCTGAACCCCGGTGAGAACGTCAGAAGGATAGTCTCGCTGCAGAATCTCGTCGATCTGGGTAAGGCGATCGTGAAGGTGCTAATACTCGGCCTCGTCATAATGCTTGTGCTGCGCCAAGGTGTGCATGCGCTCGTGTGGACACCGAGCTGTGGCATATCGTGCCTAAGTGCGGTGACGAGTAACCTGCTGCTCGAGATAGCTAATTATGTCGGGGCGAGCTATCTTGTGGTGGCAATTGCGGACTTTGCGTTCCAGCGATGGCAGTTCACGAGGAAGAATTTGATGTCGCTGGACGAACTGAAACGAGAAGTTAAGGAAAATCAGGGCGACCCTGAGTTCAAAAACCGACGCAGGAGCCTCCATTCCCAATTGTTAGCCAAGAACGCGATTGAGCAGTCGCGTAGAGCGACCGTTTTGATCACCAATCCCACACATATTGCAGTGGCTATTTACTACGATCGGCAGCGCACTCCCCTGCCCATGATCGATGCCATAGGTACCGATCTCTTGGCGCAGCAAATGATTGATGCCGCGGCCGCTGCGGGGGTGCCGGTGATGCGAAACATTCCGCTGGCGCGCGCGCTCCTGAAGGACGGGCTGGTGGATGAGTATATTCCATCGCACCTGATTGTACCTCTCGCGACGGTTCTGCGGGCGCTCGGAAAAGTGGCGGCTGAGAACGGTTATCGGTCCTGACTTCAGCTTGATGGTTTCTCGCAGTTTTCAACTGAGGTGGACCCCGGATTTTGGACCGGCGGCTTAGGTGGTGCGGATGCCGTTCCGTTTTGATAAACGGAGCGGACCATGAAGAAGACGAGACGGACAATCGATGCGGCGCTGAAGGCAAAGATCGCCTTGGAGGCGCTGCGAGAACAATCAACGGTGACGGATCTGGCACAGCGCTACCAGGTGCATGTGAATCAGATTTATGCCTGGAAGAAACAGCTTCAGGATCAAGCGGTTCGGGCGTTCGACGCGGGCGCTGGTCGGGATGGCGAGGCAGCCCACGAACTGGAGGTCGAGAAGCTCCACGCCAAGATCGGACAGTTGACGGTTGAGCGGGATTTCTTAGCCAGGAGGTCCGGAAGATGAGCGCGCCGGATCGCCGAGGATTGCTTCAGCGCGATCATGCGAGTCTATCGATCCGCCGGCAATGCCAATTGCTGAGCGTTGCGCGATCGAGCGTGTATCGGCCGCCGCTGCCGGCCAATGACAACGACCTTGAGCTGATGCGGCGGATCGACGAGCTGTTCACGGCCTGGCCGTTCCTGGGCTCGCGGCGGATGACGGCGATCCTCAATGGCGAAGGCTGTCGCATCAATCGCAAGCGCGTGCAGCGGTTGATGCGCAAGATGGGCATCGCGGCGCTGGGACCAAAGCCCAGAACCACAAAGCCGGCGCCGGGACACAAGATCTTCCCGTATCTCCTGCGCCATATGGTGATCGACCGACCGAATCAAGTGTGGGCTGCCGACATCACCTATGTGCCGATCGGCCAGGGCTTTCTATATCTGGTGGCGATCATCGATTGGGCGAGCCGTGCGGTGCTGGCCTGGCGCCTGTCGAACACGATGGACACATCGTTCTGCGTGTCTGCGCTCGAAGAGGCCTTGGCGCGCTTCGGCCCGCCTGAGATCTTCAATACCGACCAGGGTAGCCAGTTCACCAGCGCCGCCTTCACCGGCACGCTGGCCGCCACCGGCGTCAGGATCTCGATGGACGGTCGTGGGCGCTGGATGGACAACGTGTTCATCGAGCGGCTGTGGCGCTCGCTCAAATACGAGGACATCTATCTCAAGGGTTATTCGGATGGCCACGAGGCCAAAGCCGGAATCGCCCGATGGATCGAATTTTACAATTTCCAGCGCCCTCATCAGGCGCTGGAAAACCGCGCGCCGATGGCGGTCTGGCGGGCCGGTGTCACCGGCGCATTCGGCGAACAGGCTGTGGATATGACGCTTCTCGCAAGCGAGAAGCTTGGACAACGCTACGCGTTACCCACATCCCCACAGCCACAACAGCAGCAGGCAAGAGTAGCGTAAAGTTACTGGGAAGAACGAACGGCAGCAGCTCCACTTAAAAAACCGGACCCAGTGGTCCTCAGCATGGGGTCCACTTCACGATATCGGCGCGCGCACTTACGGTTCGTTCAAATCGATCCTCGCCAACAATCTTGATCGGCGTCCTTCACCCAAGCGCTCCGCGGACGACGCGCCGATCCTCCATCCCAACATCCGCGGGCCGCGCTACTACAATTAGGAGATCACGCCTTGCTCACCCATCCGACCCTCGATCAGCTCCATCAGCTCGGCCTTCACGGCATGGCCAAGGCCTTCGCCGACATCGAAGCCGGCGGCGAGGCCGCCAGCCTCGGCCACGCCGAATGGCTTGCGCTCCTGCTCGAACGTGAAGCGTCGCTGCGACGCGACAAGCGACTGTCGAAGCGGCTTCAATATGCCAAGCTGCGCCAGCAGGCCTGCGTCGAGGACATCGACTATCGCACCCCGCGCGGCCTCGACCGCAGCCTCTTGACGATGCTGGTCGAAGGCCAATGGATCGCCGACCACGCCAATCTTTTGATCTGTGGCCCGTCCGGCGTCGGCAAGAGCTGGCTCGCCTCGGCGCTCGGCAACAAAGCCTGCCGCGACAATCGCTCCGTGCTCTATCAGCGCGTCCCGCGACTGTTCAGCGATCTGGCTTTGGCGCGCGGTGACGGCCGCCACCCCCGCCTGCTGCGCGCGCTCGGCCGCGTCGATCTCCTCATCCTTGACGACTGGGGCCTCGAGCCGCTCGACGCCGCGGCCCGCCACGACCTCCTGGAGATCCTCGAGGACCGCTACGGCCACCGCTCCACCATCGTCACCAGCCAGCTTCCCGTCGATCAATGGCACGCGCTGATCGGCGAGCCGATGACTTCATGATGCCTCCTTCTTCGAACGCTTGGTGCGTCGTACCCGATTGCGAAGCTGACCGATTTGTTCGTCTGAGAGCTCGATCTGCCATGGCTGGCCTTTGGTTAACTGACGACCTGCCAGCATTCCGCGCGCAAGATAATCGAAGATTGTTTGCGGGGTTACTCCAAGCTCAGCCGCTGCGCCCTGAATCGAGAAGCTGCCGTCGGGCCAGCGCATCGGATTCTTGTCCACGCCGTTGATTTTGACGGTGGGAATGCCCCAGCGGGTGCGCAACAGCCAGACGTT
>NZ_SPQS01000047.1 GCF_004570865.1 Bradyrhizobium frederickii | reverse complement strand
ATGGCCAAATTTCTCGAGCTTGCGACCCAGATGATGTGCGCCTGCACACGCCTCCATTCCGATCAGACAACGCGGAACATTGGCCAGCGACTGGTCAAGCTGATTTCTCGACCGCTTCTTGCGTAGCGTGATTGCGCCTGTGGTATCGAGACCGACGACATGGAATGTGTTCTTCCCGAGATCGATACCGATCGTGACAATGTTCGTATTCGACATGGCTTGCGCTCCTGCTGTTGCCCCGCCGGACTCCACGTTGCCGCTGGGAGCGGGCGTGGTCCATGCCATTAACTCGTAAGGCCGGTGCGCCTTGCCCTTGCCGATGCACTCCACCTCCGGCGCGTGCAGCGAATAGACCTTTGGGCCACGTTGGTGCTGCTTCTGGTCAAGCACCCGTCGCGCCAGTATCAGCATACGGTCGAGAGCGATCTGATGGAGCAAGTCGACATTGCCTTCGAGCTTGCGACCAATGTCGCGGATGACGCGTCCGAGATAGGTTCTAAGCGTCCTCAAGGCTCGATTGGCGCGCTTGAACTGCTTGGCGTGGGCATAGCGCTGGTGCTTGATCAGCGCGAACTTGCCGATCCGCCCATAGGATTGACGCAGCTTGATGCAGGCTCCCTTTGCGAGCCGCACCAGGATCTCGCGGGCGCGGTTCAGAAGCCGCGCGTCGGTCGGGAACATCACGTTCTTGGGCTGCACCGTGGTGTCGACGATGACGCGATTGAGGTCACTTGGCTTGATCGCCTTGGTCTTGGTGGCAACCGAGAGGCTCTCCTGCAGCAGCGCCTGCAGCTTCTCCTCGCCCATGCGCTGGCGCCAGCGCGTCAGCGAGGAGCGGTCGAACACCAGGCGGTGCTGGAAGAACTCCTCGCCGCAAAAGAACTGGTAATAGGGGTTCTCCACCCAGCGCTCGCACAGCACTTCGTCGGACAGGTCGTAGGTGTGCTTGAGGATGGCCAATCCCGCCATCAGCCGCGTCGGCAGCGGCGGCCGGCCCGGCTTGTCCTCGTAGACCGCGCCGAACCGTTCCGCGAGGAACGACCAGTCGATCGTCCGCGAAAGCTTCACCAGCGCATGGTTCATGTCGATGATCGCGTCCAGCCGTGAGCGCAGGAGATCGGCCTGTCCGCTGTCCCGTCGTTCCTTCGGTCGCATCGTCCCCTCCGATGCGACCCACGGAATCACGACCCGCGATTCGAGGAAATCGCAAAGAATGAAATTGCAGGCTTTCCGGCCTTCAAACCCAAAAAGCTGGCAATCTCAAACCTCGCTCCGTTCCCAAAATCGACTCCCGCCCAATGGCTTGGCAGGTTCTTCACGGCCGACTAACTGATCACTCATTCCGGCGTCGAGTACAAATCAGCGCAATGATGCCGTGCGGGAGCATTGCGGCAGATCCTTCGTTCCAGATCGACGGGCCGGTCGTAAGCGGAAGCGTGTGCGTACAATGACGAGTGATCGCTTCGTTGCCGGATGTATCGACGCGCGACTCGGTATTTTGCAAGCTATTGCTATCGTACGGACTGATTTGTAAAGCCGAGGCTGATTGCGGCTGCCGTCGTGGACCGGGAGCCGCGTGTGCTGTTTAGTTCTCGCCCGTGCGACAAGCCTTCAGAACCTCGCTAGCAGTTCTCAACATTGAGGCCGACGAATCACCCAAAGTCGGGGCTAGTGCTCCACCTTCGCTGTATTCATTCCAGGAATAGATCAGCGCAATCTGATAGGGGCATCGGTCCGGATGGTTCGACATGAAGCGCGACGCCTGTCGGCAGGCGAAAGAGAACTCGCTAGGGGTTGCGATCGTGACATGCGCACGCTTGTCGATGCGCGTGTAATCCCGTTTGTCATAAGCGGGAGGGGTCTCCTTTCGCGGCCGCGAGTCCCAACCGACCATGACGGTCGGCACCACACTGCCCGAACTGTGGGCCAACTCATCTTCCCAATATTGTTCTACGTGCCGTTGGAGCTCGGGATAGGTTCCAGACCTGTTTGGCCCGAAAGTTATCCCATATGCCGAAATGGCATCGACGGCTATCTGCTTTCGGACCGTTTCAGCTGTAGTAGGCGGTGCGTGCAGAAGCACGATGTAGGGGTTTTTACCACCCGAAGAAGTCGTCTGATTTCGCAGGTGAGACATCGATTTCCCGAGCTCGACGAGTGAACCATTCCAGTATGAGGGCAATAGGGCATCGAGGTAGTAGAGGAACAGAAGCGGTCTGCCGTCCTGCGTTCTCTGGTAGTTGTGGTCCGAAAAGAGACCGTGAATGCGCTTTGTCGCCTCGTCGAATCCGTTAGCGCGACCTAGCGTGTCTAAGGTCGCTATCAGACAATAGTTCATCTGATCGGCAATGCCGCTTCGACGATGGTACTTCAGCCCCTGCATCATCGAGTGCGCGAGGTCCAATTTGCCATCTCTGCCGTACGCTAGATATGCCCAATAGCCGAGACCGGCCGCATGAGCGACCCGTATCTCTTCGTCGAACGAGGCCTCGGTAGCGTTGAATTGCAACGTTTTGGAATCGGTCAGACGGCTATGGAGCGGCGCACGAAACTGCCAGTGTTGGGGACTCAAAGCTTTTTCTTCTTCATAACAGGGTTCCCCCCTCGTGTCGCAGTATTGTGCGTCCCACCTTATGGCTCCGAAGATCGGGCATCGAGTTTTTGGGTAACTGCGGGTGGGAAGCAGAAGGCTGGCGAAAAACCCTCGCAGAAGAGTCCGACGCGTTGATAGGTACGAGATGACTGACATCTGCGGTTACGACCAGATGGGCGGGGCCATTCATTTGCCTTGGAGAACGTCCACGCGGCTGTTGATCATTCCATAACAAGCTGCAAACGCCTCGCAGAACGTGAGGGGCAAAACTCGCACCTCTGGAGTTTGTTCCACGCTTGGAGTCATGTGCGGTTCCCGTGTCAGGTTATGATGCTCTCCGTTCGGATTGCGAACGCAAGACAGACTGAAGTTTGTCGGTCGCATGTCGCCTGATATCGACGTCATCCGTGGGCACGACGCGAACAAATCGCTCCGCAACCTCCGTTAAGAGCATATCCGGCTTGAACTCGTCGACCAATTTCCAGTCGATGGCGGACGACCAGACAAACATCACGACATCGACAGTCTCGGCAAACATTCCGGTGAGCATATGAGGCCGATACTCAAAAAAGGAATCACCGAACACGAGAATCCGCACTTTCGCCAGAGGGTGTCTTTCATTGCGATATTCGACGATCGATCCGACGTGCAGCAACAGATCGTTCGGCACTTGGCCGGTTTCACGCGCGGTCACGATATCGTTGGCCTCGACCCGGGATGCGCCAATGCCAAAACGTCCGAACCGGATCGTCTCGAACCGTTTGGGCGTCAACTTCGAGCCGAGATCCCAGCTACCCTCGCGGGCTGGTGCGTTCCGCATGATCAGATCTGCCTTTTGCGGTATCACCATGTATGAGCACAGCATCTGATAGGCGCTGAAACAGCCCTCCACCGTCCAATGAGTATCGGTTCGATGGAATACTTCGTAGTTGCCTGCCTGCTTTCTGAGATACTTGGTTAGCGGCACCAAGAATCCGCGCAACTCGGCATCACCGCTTTCTTCCAGGATTTCGGCCGGAAATCTCATTTGAGAGGTGACGGCGAGTGCCTTCGTCCTGAGAATCGAAAGTTTGTCTGGAACAAAGCAGTGAAGATATTTGATTCCTTTATCCGTAGCAGCTCTCTTTCTGCTGGTCAGGAGAGCTTTCCATGCAGAACAGATCAATTGGAGATTGTGGTCGGATTCGGAGAAAAGACGGGCGACGTCGTTGCTGCCACCGACTAAGAAGAGATGGCCGTCGTCTCCCTCGAAAACGTCTTTTGAGAGCTGTGGCACCACGCTCTATTTTCGTCTCAGTGCTATGCAATCTTGGGCCAACTGTCCGTGATCAGCATAGTCGATGACAGCGAATAGATTGGAGAACTTATCGGAGAGATATCTGTCCGTAACGAAGCATTCTGCAAACTCGCTGCGCGCCACTGAGTCCGAGGGCAGCCAAAAGAAATTGCCGGACCTGACTTTCGATATTGCGGCGTCGATCGCGTCACTGGGAAGCCGCTTCAGAATGAGATCAATCCAGAAGTGTATTTCTTGACCATTGATCTTCTTTCGGTGTGCTTCCTTCAGGTCCTCCAAGAATCGAATGCCGAGAGTCGTTATGAAGCAAATGCCACCTGGTCTGAGAACTCGGGCAATTTCGGAAATCCACCGATCAAAATAGTGCTGGTTAAAGTGTGAAAAAGTCGACCAAGTGACGAAGTGGGTCGCAAATCCGTCACGGAACGGGAGCGGTGGCAACGGATCGGTTTTGACGAAGCTGATATAGCTGTTCGCCTTGCGCGCTTCGACGATGAAGTCGAACGGTTCGACCGCATAGATATTCGCCGCAGGCACATCCCTCATAAAAGCGCGCGCGATGCGGCCCCAGCCAGTTCCAAAGTCGATCAGGATGCTATCCTTGGAGAGGGGGGCGCCGTTGGCGTTCAAGACGCTGACGCAGTGGTCACGAAAGCTGAGCGCGCCTCTGATCGCCATCTCATTGGAGTTTCCTTGCAGATGGCGCTGCAGGTCCGCTGACGGGAACGAGGGAAAGGCGATGCCTCGTATCGAAGGTTCTCTGACGCTCCTGACCAGATCGGACCGCCATTCCTGGTCGGTTAGGGGTGCATATGTCTCATATATCTTGTTGATCTCGGTTTTGTGCATCTCTTCCTCGATTGAGCGAACGCCGGTCTTTGAGCAGAAAGCTGCTTCGCTCAGGCTACTGGATGAGTCCAACCCGCTTGGCCTGATATCCGCGCTCAAGGATCGCCAGCCACCACGGCTGGTGATCGACGTACCAGTGCACGGCCTTGCGAATGCCGGTCTCGAAAGTCTCCTCCGCGCGCCAGCCGAGATCGCGTTCGAGCTTCGAGGCGTCGATCGCGTAGCGGCGATCGTGGCCGGGGCGGTCGGCGACGAAGGTGATGAGATCGCGGCGCCGCCCGGTTTGACCCGGACTAATCTCGTCGAGGAGATCGCAGATGCTTTCAACCACATGGAGATTGGTGCGCTCGTTCCGGCCACCGATATTATAGGTCTCGCCGACGGCTCCGTGCTCGAGCACGAGTGTGAGGGCCTTGGCGTGATCCTCGACATAGAGCCAATCGCGAACATTGTTTCCGTCGCCGTAGACGGGGAGCTGCTCTCCGGCCAGGCCCTTGATGATCATGTGCGGGACCAGCTTTTCGGGGAAGTGATAGGGGCCGTAATTGTTCGAGCAGTTGGTCAGGAGCGTGGGCAGCTCGTAGGTCTCATGCCAGGCGCGCACTAAGTGGTCGGATGAGGCCTTGCTTGCCGAGTAGGGTGAATTGGGCGAGTAGGGCGTGGTTTCCGTGAAGAAGCCTTCCTCGCCGAGCGAGCCGAACACTTCATCCGTGGAGATATGCTGGAAGCGGAACCGCGCCCGCTTGTCCGGAGATAGCGTCCTCCAGTAGCGTAGGGCCTCCTGGAGCAGTGTGAACGTTCCCACAATATTAGTCTGGATGAATTCGCCGGGGCCGTCGATCGAGCGGTCGACGTGGCTCTCTGCGGCAAGGTTCAACACAGCGTCGGGCTGATAGTGCTCGAACAGTCGGCGCAGACCCGGCGCGTCGCAGATGCATTGCTTCTCAAAGGCGTATTTGAGGTTTTCCGTCGCGCCGGGCAGGGAACCAAGGTTCGCGGCGTAGGTGAGCTTGTCGAGGTTGACGACGCGTGCGTGGCTGTTGCGCAGGAGATGTCGTACGACCGCGGAGCCGATGAACCCGGCCCCGCCCGTCACGAAGATGGTCACCCCCTTCAAACGCATGATCTCTACTCCGTGTGCCGAATCAGGCTGCTCTGTGCGCGCGTGCGACAGATTGTAGATATTCGCCGTAGCTGCTCTTGGCGGTTTTCGCGGCCACACGTTCGAACGCTTGAATCGTAATGTAGCCCTGTCGCAACGCGATTTCTTCTGGGCAGGCGATGCGCAGGCCCTGGCGTTGCTCGAGGATCTGGACGAAATGGCTGGCTTCGACGAGAGAGGAATGCGTACCGGTGTCGAGCCACGCAAAGCCGCGACCGAGCACGTCCACGTAGAGATCGCCTCGATCCATATAGGCCTTGTTAACGTCCGTAATCTCGATCTCGCCACGAGCCGACGGCTTGATGCGTGCGGCAATGTCCACCACGTCGTTGTCGTAGAAGTAGAGGCCGGTCACCGCGACGTTGGACTTCGGCTGTTTCGGCTTCTCCTCGATGGAAAGCGCACGGCCGGCCTGGTCGAGCTCGACCACGCCATATTCCTCGGGTGTGTTGACGACATAACCGAATATGGTAGCGCCCTTATTGCGCAGAGATGCCTTAGTCAACATTCCAGGCAAGCTGTGCCCGTAGAAAATGTTATCCCCTAACACAAGGGCGACCGGATCGTCGCCGATGAAATGCCGGCCGACGATGAACGCGTCGGCAAGTCCGCGGGGCGTCGCTTGCGCCGCGTAGGAGAAACGCAAGCCGATTTCGCTGCCATCGCCGAGCAGTCGTTCGAAAAGCGCCTGATCCTGCGGCGTGGAGATGATCAAAATTTCCCTGATTCCGCCGAGCATTAGCGTGGAGAGGGGATAGTAGATCATGGGTTTGTCGAAGACCGGCAGAAGTTGCTTCGAGACGACAGTCGTCACGGGATAGAGGCGAGAGCCGCTGCCGCCTGCGAGAATGATGCCTTTCATTTGCTCCTCACAGTGTACTTATCATAATCATAACATATAATGTGAAGAGTACAAGTTCGTGCCGACGCCGAGAGATCGGGGGTGGGCTCGGCAAATTCGAAGTGCTCCGAAATGAATGTGGTCCGGACAGAGCTTCCCGAAGTTCTCATCATCGAGCCCAAGTTCTTCGGCGACGACCGTGGTTTCTTCGTGGAGAGCTATCAATTCACTCGCTACATCACATACGGTATCACGCGGCCCTTCGTGCAGGACAACATGTCCCGTTCGCGTTACGGCGTTCTGCGGGGTCTGCATCTGCAGAATTCGGTTACCCAGGGCAAATTGGCCGCCGTGCTGCGGGGCAAGGTGCTCGACGTCGCCGTCGACACCCGCGTCGGCAGCCCGAATTTCGGACGTCACGTTGCCGTCGAGTTGAGCGAGCAGAACCGGCGGCAGCTATGGGTTCCGCGGGGATTCGCGCACGGTTTCCTGGTGCTCTCAGAGACCGCGGACCTTTTCTACAAATGCGATGATTTCTATAGTCCGGAGAACGAGATTTCGATCCGCTGGGACGACCCGGCGATCGGTATCAACTGGGGTAACGAAAAGCCGTCGCTCTCGGCCAAGGACGCGGACGCGCCGCTGCTTGCCGACGTCAAAAACCTTCCATTGTATGGGCAAGTCTGATGCGGATACTGTTGACGGGAACCGGCGGGCAGGTCGGAGGTGCATTACAACCACTCCTGGCTCGATTCGGAACGATCATCGCGCCTAACATCAATGAGTTCGATTTGTCGAAGCCTGACAGACTCGTCGGGGTACTCGACACGCTTCAGCCGGATCTCATCGTCAACCCCGCGGCCTATACCGCGGTGGACCGTGCCGAGGACGAGCGCGAGCTCGCATTCCGGATCAATGCCGGGGGACCCGAGGTGATCGCCCAATGGTCTGCGAAGCGTCGCGTGCCGGTGGTGCATTTTTCCACAGACTACGTCTTCGACGGCTCTGGGGAGGCGCCATGGCGCGAGGATAGTCCAACGGGGCCGTTGTCGGTCTACGGCGCGAGCAAGCTCGCGGGTGACACCGCCATTTGCGCAGCAGGCGGTCCGCATCTGATTGCACGCACCTCCTGGGTCTACGCCGCCCAAGGAGCCAACTTCCTACGCACGATCGCGCGGCTTGCGACGGAGCGCAAAGAACTGCGTATCGTTGCTGACCAGATCGGCGCGCCGACCTCTGCGAGAACGATCACCAACGCCATTGCAGATATCGTGCTGCCAAATCTGTCGAACCTAAATGAGCTCTTTGCGCGCAAAGGCGGCGTGGTCAATCTCGTCTGCGCCGGCGAGACCAGTTGGCATGGCTTTGCGAGCGCGATCGTCGCCGGCCTCAGGACGCGCGGCCTAAGACTCAAGGCGGAAAGCGTCATTCCGATCGCCACGGCCGATTTCCCGACTCGGGCGATACGGCCCAGCAATTCGCGGCTCGACCTGTCGCGCCTGAAGAGACAGTTTGGAGTGACCACGCCGAATTGGCAGGAGGCGTTATCGCTCGAGCTCGACGATTTCGTTGCCTTGCAAGAAAGAGCAGCACGCGCCGGGCCGGCGCGCCAGTTCCAGCAGCGAGCCCATTTTGATTGAACGGCGGATCGAGCGAAGGGGGCGCGCGGCGGCCTGAAGGACGATGAGGCGCCGCCTTAGAACCCCAACGGCACGTCGCGCGCGGGTTCGAGATGATTGTAGCGAGGGGCGCGTGGTCCGGGCGGCCAGGCGAGGCCGCTGTAGGGAATCCCATCGCGCGAGAGCTGCGGATTGTATGTAGGATCCTGGTTGAGCCATTCACCCCAGCGCGCCCGAAGCAGATCAAGTTCATGCTCGAACCGGCTGCGCCGGTCGGCGCGATCGTCCCGCCCGCGGCTAGCTGATTCGGCGTGAACTAACTTCGCATGCGGCGTAAAAACGATCCGCTTGCCCGCTTGGCGCAACCGTAAGCAATAGTCGACGTCGTTGAAGGCGACCGCGAAGCGCGACTCGTCCATCCCGCCAACGGCAAGATAGTCGCTACGTCTTGTTACGAGGCAGGCCGCAGTCACGGCGCTGCATTCGTGCGCGACAAGAAGCTGATCGAGAAACCCGGAATCATCACCGAATCTGTCGGTAAAGGCGTGAGTCGCCGCAAAATTCATTCCCAAGACGACACCGCCATGCTGAACGACGCCGCCAGGCCAAGTCAGGAGCGCGCCGACCGCACCGACATCAGGCTCGGCGAGCCGCGTGAGCATTTCCTCGAGCCAGTCTTTGGAACTCGCCTCGATGTCGTTATTGAGGAGACAGAGTACGTCACTATCGAGTGTTGCTGCGGCTCGATTGTTCAGCCTCGCGAAATTGAAGGGACCTTCGACCGGCAAAGTCCGTACGCCGCGTCTCGCCAAGCCTGCAAGATAGGCGATCGTCTCGGGATCGACACTGTCATTGTCGACCACAAGAATATCTGCGCGGCAGCACTCCACCGCCGGCGCGATGCTGTCGATGCAGGTGCGCAAGATTGGGAGCCGGTCCCGGGTCGGGATGACCACTGTCACGCGCTGGCGCGGAATCGCTCGACCAATTCGAACCGCAGGGAAAAGGTTGACTTCCTGCGGGGTCACGTCGGCACTGACGGCACGTGCGTCGAGGTGCATTTGGCTCGCCGCGGCAAGCCGATGGCTGGCGTTCGTTCGATCGAGTTTAGGAAGCGTCGCCAGTGCTCCCGGCAGATGAAGAATGTTTTCCTGACGTGGACCAGCGTGATCGAGGAGGCAGTTGAAGAGGCGGTAAAGATTGTCGGGACGGGCCTCAAGGCCGGCGAGCAGGGTGTCTCGTCGAACAGCAAACAGATGCGCACAATAGCCTTGCTCCAGCATCCTTTCGTAGTCGAATGCAGGAAAGGCCAGCGGCCAGAGCCGGCCATCCTCGGCGAGAAAATCAAGGTCGCCGTACAGTGCGATCGTATCCGGATAGGCGCCGAATGCTGCGGCAATGCGGGCCAGGGCATTCGGCTCGAGCACCACACCCGCCATCGCGATGACGACGTGATGTGAATCGGATGCGGCGCCGTCCAAAAACTCCAACAGAGCGTCGCTGTCGACAGAGAGTGGCTCCCCGTCAATCACGCCTGCCGTCCAGCTTTCATGGATCTGGGTCTCCAGCGCGGCAAGCGTTTGCTCTGCGCCGGGGGCGCCGGCGACGACGACCGCGAGCGAAAGGCCACTTGCTCGCGGCATCGGCAGCGGGAAGCGATCGCGCCAATTCACGTAGTCGGAAAACGGAAGCGAGGCGGGGATCAGCTGATCATACAACTGGCCGCGCAGGCGCTCGGCACCGTAACCGCCGAGCGCGTCAATCATTCCGGCAAGGCCGTCGGGAAAGGCGACAAAGACGGACGTCGCTGGAATTGGCTCACCGTCCTCCCTGCGCAACGAAATGCGGTGAACGCGCCCGTCGGCAAAGCGTTGCGGGACGTGGAAATCAAGAGCGCGCGCATTCCGGTGTGCCGCAGCTTCGCCCACATGCGTCCAGGCGGTTGCATTAACCTGGGCGACAACCTCTCCGTCCACGATTGCCTCCAGAAAGAGCGCGGAGTCGCTATCGATCCAGCCCTGGAAACGCAGCCCGCCGAGCCAGCGCAACTGACACGTCTTGCGCAGATCGGCGTGATTTGCGTGCTCGCTCTCCAAATCGACCGGTTGGCCGACAGGCGTGTCGAGATTGGCGAGGCGGGCCTCGAGGGTGCGTGCGGCGCGCAGCAGCTCGGGCTCAATCGTGATTGCGAATCCGCAACTCGCCTGGTGCGCTTGTTCAGCAAGCTCGGGAACGAAGGCGTCGGCATAGGTTGTGCAGAACACCAGGCCGTCGAGCAAAATCTCGACGCTATAGCGGCGCTCCGGCGCCTCAGCGTCGTAGACGAAGCCCGACAACGTGCCATCGCGAGCGAGCTCGAGCCGGCTGACGAGCTTTGGTCTGATCGACGATTCAGATGGGTGGCGAGAGAGACGCGACATGCTCAGGACCGCGTGACCCAGTCGACCACGAGATCGGCAAGCGCCGCCGCGTTCACAATGGCAGAAATGGCAAGGTCGCCTTTGCGGGGCTTCAGTGCGCCGCCGGACCAGTCACGGTAGGCGACTGGCCTCGTCGCCTGTCTGGCGGTCTCGACGAGTGGATGGCCGAAGACGGGCCGCTCAAAATCGGTCAGGATCCAGCCCGGATTATGTGGTCTCAGAACATCGCCAAGTTCGTCTGCGGCAATCGCGCCCGTGACGAAGATATTGGGCCGCGACATCAAGCGATGATCGCCGCAGGTCGCCCCGGCGATGACGATCGGTAGCGATGGTTTGCGCCGCCACAGACGATCGGCCAATGTTTGTATCATTTGCAGGCAAGCGAGCGTTGGCGTCGAGGGAACGATTGCAAGGGATTTATCATTGGCGGAGATTGGCGGCAGTGTCAGGGAACATGTGGGCCAGTCATGCAGCACGATCATGCGATCGGGCCACCTGCTTTGTGCATAGGCCTTGGCTGTTTTGCTGGGAACGAGAAGTGGAGCCGTGTCGGAGGGTACGGAAGCAATCTCGCCAATACTCTCCGATATCAGCCAGCGATCGATCGGAACATCGAGGCACCGGATCAGCTCGATGAGCCGCGACGGCAGGTTTGGCTCAAGGATCTCGACACGCATTGGGGATAGCCGTCTCAGGACGTCGCCAGCGTTGGCGATATCTACCTCGGTATCGAGTCTCAAACGCGTGGTCTGCGGCAAATGTCCGCCGGCAGCTCGGAGATGAAGCACGTTGTCGTCCCGCGAGAGCAGGACCGTGCGCTCGCTATGCAGGTGGAGATGGCGTATCAGCGCGTCGGTTACCGCAGGGCAGGTCCGCTCGCTCGCGAGAACTAGTACCGATGGCTCAGCCGGCCATGGCAGCGCACGCTCAAGCGCTGCGCGCGCCGGCCGTAACGGATCGGCGATTTCAAAGGCGCGGCATTCCGCCCGGTAGTCCGGGAAGCGCCGGTCCAAAACGCTGAGATTGCGAAGCACGAGGTCGCGCTTCTCCTCTTGAAAAGATTTCGAGCCATGATGTCCGACATAGACCGACGGCGCGCAAACATTCCGGAAGCCGTTGGTCCGCGCGCGGAGGCAGAGATCGACGTCTTCGAGATAACCGCGATCGAAATTGTCCGAGAGCTCGCCGACACTGCCGAGGCAGGCGCGGGTAACATAGAGGCAGAATCCGATGCCGCTTGCGACATCAATCGCGTTCCCCGCATTAGCTACGCTGGCGACGCGATCGATTGCGACAATCTCGTCATAGCGCGGCATCGGATTAACGTCGTTCGGCGTTGGAAAGGAAAAGATGTCGCCGTTGTTAGAAAGTGGTGTGACGGTTCCGATGTTTGGCGCCGAATATGCCACGTCGGCTAAGCGATCGACGAAGCCGGGCGGAACGAGCGTGTCGGAGTTGAGCAGTATTACGTCGCCCCTCTGGATCTCGTTCAGCGCCCGATTGATCGCGCCGACAAAGCCGAGATTGACTGGGTTTACGAGGAGACGAATCTTGCCTGCCGTCGCAAGCTCGCTCAGATGGCGCTGCAGCTCCACTTCCGGACTGGCATCGTCGATGGCGAGAACCTGAAACGCGTCCTTATCAGTTCCTCGTGGACGCCTTGCCTTGTCGAGGCTCTCGAAGCATTCGATCGTTGCCCGCGCATCCGCATAGACGGGGACAATAACGGTCGGCAGGTCGACGTTCGGTCCGGATCTGATGGAAGGATCGCGAGCGGCTCGGAGGGTCATCGTCGAGCTGAGATTGGACGCCACGCGTCGAACCTGGACGAGGTCTTCGCCGCATCTCAGCGTCACGATTTGAGATGTCGTGGACGGTGGCCGCCGAACTAAGAAGGTTGTTGCCTGCACATCCGCGCTCGCCAGGGGATGAAACGGATTGGGTTCGAGAATGCTCGTCAGCGTGCCGTCTTCGGTTGCAAGGCTCACTTCGACCGAACGGGCGTTCGTCCAGGCGACCCAGCCCGTCACGTGATTGTCGAACACAGAGCAGGCCGCCCAATGGCGGCCCCCGGCACGCCGCAGCTCGGTGATGGCAGCTCGAAGGACGGCCGGATTGCCTTCGCGGCATATTAGTTGAGCGGCTGCGGCCAGTCGCCGTTCGTCGGCAGCCCACACCAGCATCCGGCGGTTGGCGCCGACATCATAAGGATCAACAAGAAGCGCCCGCGCAAGGTCGGACAGCGCAGCTTCGCTATGTCCAAGCCTCCAAGCGGCTTCGGCGCGGAGAACGAAGCAGTGAGCTGCTGGTGGAGGCAAAACTCGAATGCGTCGATCGGCGTATTTGAGCGCCGTCGCGAACTCCTGCGTGGTCAACGCCTCTGCTGCGAGACGTTCGAGCGCGACATGCGCGTGAGGCCCGACGAGGAAGGAAACATCGCGAAACTTGCGATTGTCGTCGGACCCAGCCGATCGCTCACCCACGCTACGCGGCTCCATTTTCGCATTGCTCCTAGCCGATGGAGCTCTCTTGGCGCGCCCGGCTGCGGAAAACGCGGACCCGGCTGGAGCCGACCGGCTTTCGTGACGATTTTGCGGGAACGACGACATTGTCCGGGGCTGCTAACCGGTTGACGCCGATGCGAATGCCAACCAGAGGCTCGCGGCTGGTCGGCCCTGATAGAACGACGCGTTTGCCGACGGCGCGCAAGGTCGGCGCGTTCAAGAACGTCGCTTCCGCAACGAACTCGAATCTTGCGGCGCCACTGACTTCCAGCACGACGCCTGTAATCGGCAAGGCTCGTCCACGCGTGCCGGCATAGGACCCGAGCGACACCATTTTGCCGCTCCCGGCCTGGCCAATTGGCAATTGGACCGCATAGCGAATGTCGAGACCCGCCGGCTTCTCCGGCCATTCAAGGGCAATTCCTTCGATGCGCGATGGGGCCGTTGGACCTGCAATCCAAGCGTTAGGCGCGACGACAACATCGCCGCGACCTGCGACGTGGCCGAGGATCTTGAGACCGTCCAGTGCAACGTTTGCGTGCGTGGCCGCGCTCTCACCTTGCGCAGCGAGCGGCGCTCGGCCGGACTGAATCGGTTCGATACGAACCATGGCCGCGCGCGATCCCCCGGGTCGCATCGGCTGAACCTGGATCTGCAACGTGCCGGGTGTGTTGACCCGGACCATCAGGCCCGAATTCGGCTCCCAAAGTGTCGGCTCGGTTGCGTCGGGATGCATGATGAGCTCCATGCACCCTTCATGTCCCTGCGCCGGTACAACCGTCACGTGCGGCGGCGAGGCGAGATCGTCCGCGCTCTTGTAGCTCACGAAGAAGAGTCCCCGATCTAGACTTACAACTTTCTGCTGCTCAACATCGTCCATCATTGCTCCAATCACATTCGCTGAACCAACGATTTTTCTTCTCGCTTGACGGTGTTGCGTGATCCCGTGAGATTCGGAGCGTCGCTCCGACGAACCGGTCCGCGAACAAGTCGCCTTAGGGAACGCTTCTCAAGCGAACGGCGGGACGGCAATCTGGCGGCAACAGAGATCGGCGCATGTATTCGGTTTCTGCGTTGAGCAATCTGACGAAGCCTGTCATTCTCGTGCCTCAATAGCACGATAACGCCCGCGCTATCATCGGCGTCGATCAAGTAGGGACGGCGGCTTCGTGACTCAGAGTTGACGCGGAATTGTTTGGTGCTCATCAGGATGCTCACAGTTCAACGCGCATGTAAGCATGCTTATCATAGACAACACGGCAGGGAAACAACCAAAGCTGTCATGCGTTTGTCACGTTCACTTAATCTGTGACAGCAAAATACACTTCATGCCCGCGAGGGCTGACAGTGATACAGCAGTTTAGGATCGGGAACTGCCGGACGCACCTGTTTGCGTTGATCACGCCCAGAGCTTTTGCCGATGAAAATTCTTTTCGTTCACAACAATTTTCCGGCTCAATACCGCAACATAGCGGCTGCCTTGGCCAGGCAGCCTGGCTTCGAGCTCGTTGCCATCGGCGCGCCGACTTCAAGACCGATGCCATCCGTAAGATTGATCCGATATGCACTTCCAAAAGCTGAGGTGTCGGGAACGCATCCGTTTGCGCGACGCTTCGATCTTGAGTGCCGGCGCGCAGAGCAGGTGCTGTACAGTCTTTCGAGCTTACAGACGTCCGGGTTTTCGCCGGATCTGATTCTCGCCCATCCCGGGTGGGGCGAGACGCTGCCGTTGCGTACGATGTTTCCCAAGGCACGTTTGCTCATCTATTGCGAATTTTTCTACGGGCCCGAGGGGCGTGACGTCGGGTTTGACCCGGAATTTCCGGTGCCCGGAGTTGATGGCCATATTGGTCTTGATGTGAAGAATGCGACGACTCTGCTCGCGCTCGAGGATTGCGAAATGGGGATCTCGCCAACGAGATGGCAAAAATCGACCTTTCCCCCACATTATCAAAGCAAGATCGACGTGATCCATGAGGGCATCGACACGGCGCGGATGCGGCCGGACCCCCATGCGCGCCTGACACTACCGAATGGCCAGTACCTTCGCCCTTCCGACGAGGTCGTGACGTTTGTCGCGCGAAATCTCGAGCCGTTAAGGGGCTACCATATCTTTATGAGGGCACTGCCGGAGATCTTGAGACGCCGGCCGAACGCGCAGATCATCGTCATCGGCAGGACCGGCGTCTCCTACGGTCTGCCGCCACCGACGGGCACGACCTGGAAGGCAACATTCCTTGCTGAAGTGCGTGATCGCCTCGACTTGTCCCGTGTACATTTCGTGGGCGGCGTCCCGTATGACACCTTTATTGCCGCCCTTCAGGTCTCATCCGCACACGTCTATCTTACGTATCCCTTCGTACTGTCCTGGTCGATGTTGGAAGCGATGAGCGCGGGATGCCTTGTGATCGGTTCTGACACGGCGCCAGTACGTGAAATCATCCGCTCCGGGGAAAACGGTTTGCTTGTACCATTCTTCGCGGTGGACGAGCTTTCCGAACGGATTATTGAAGCGCTGGCACAGCCGGCAAGGTTCTCCGAGCTGCGCGCGACCGCCCGCCACTACGTGATCGATCATTATGATGCGGAGCAGGTCTGTGTGCCGCGGATGCGTCTTCTTCTGAATCAAAGACGGGGTGCGCCTCCTCCGGGCGGCATTTGAACCTACGCGCCGACCGGTTGCGAAGCCGGCTGAATGAGCCGCACTTCTGACCAGACCTGCAATCTCACGCGCCGTGTAATTGTGGCCAGCCCGCCATCTCCACAGGAGCCGCGCCAAAACTATCCGGAGGTGCGCAGCGCCGACAGTTCAGCTGAACGTTGGCGAGCTTCGGCACGCGCCGCGTTGAGCATCGCAACTTTCCCAGATCAACGCGATGCGTTGAAATGGACCCCGATCTCGGGGACGACGTGCTTAGTTAGACGGGGCATGAGCGGAAAACTGCTCGCGCAACTCATGACAGGCGAAAAGCCCGCGATCGACCCCACACCATACGTGCCGGCGCGCTTCACCTGACCGAATCAGGAAAAATCGCGACGTCAGAATCTTGAGGGTTCTGTGAGGTCGCGTGGCAGGCGCGAGCCGCGCGCCCGGTTTGGCGTGCGACCTCATAGAAGCCGGATTGAACGAAGCTGCGGAGCTGTGGGCGCTATGGGAATAGTGCAGCGGGTGGGGCTGCTGGGAAGGCGCGCCTGGGGTCGCCGCGCGTCGGCGAGTCATTCATCGGATCTGAGGGGCCGGATTGATCGGGCCAAGGGCGCGATCCAGCCAACGTTAGCGCGATCCCCCTCGATTCAGGTAGTAGCACGCTTCGATGCATGAGCCTACGGTGTTCTATCGAACGTCTGAACTTCCAGGGCGTTTTTGGAGTACAGCGAGTTCATCACGGAACAACGCCCATGAAGCGCCTCAGGTTCAAGCAGCATAAAACACTGGGCGAACGGCTCATCGAAGGAGCCCGCGCAGAGCACTTGCCCCCCGGCAAAGAGCGTGAGGTCCTTTTAAGAAGGTGCGTGAAGTCCGTTCAACACCCTCACAGCCTGAGCGATGGAGGTGTTTTCCTCTTACTCAAATCAGCACGTGAACTAGTCTAGGTGTTCCTGCAGGGCACCAGGTGGTGAAGAAGGCAAGGTCATCACCGGGCGACGCGCCGACGGATCAGGAGGCCGCGTGTCCACGAACCGGCATTTGCGCTGTTGAACTGCTGCAGCCAGGGTCCTTTGGTTCCGGCTCCCGCCGACACGGCAGGTGTGACGGGAGGCGGCAACATCTACTTTTGGTTGATTTCGTCCCGAAAGTGCCGTTCCCTTGCTTTATTTCCGTTGAGGGCTACGACCTAGAATGATGCCCAAACAGCCCGACGCCCGGATCGATAATTATAAAGCTCCAAATTGTGGTAACCGGCTCCCAGCTTAGGCTCCTTTTTTTCGTTTGGAGTGGGCCGAAGGAACGTCAAGCCTGCGTCCTTCGAATGCGCGTGATCGATGTCACCATCATGATCCTGGCTGCGGCCTTTCCGTGGTCCACGTCCGCCACAACCATCTTGGCGATCCCCGTACTGCTCATGGTCCTGATCACGTACGGTCCGCTCGAGTTGACTAAAGATTGGACGCGACCTGCCTACGCGCTTCCGGTCGCGCTCTTCGGAATTGCTGCAATCGGGGTGACCTGGGCCCATGAGGTGCCGTGGTCGGACCGATTGCATGCGTTCGAGAAGGTCGGAAAATTGCTCTGGGTGCTACCGCTCGCCCTGCATTTTCGAGAATCGGGTTGCGCCCGGATGGTGTTCGTGACCTATGTTGCTTCCAGCTTGGGTCTGCTGGCATTCTCGTTTGTTTTGTTCATCTCGCCCGAAGTCTTCCATCTGATCGGAGCGAGGGAGGCGGGAGTCCCAGTCAAGAACTATATCGACCAAAGTCAGGGATTCGTTCTCATCGCGGTCGTCCTGCTTGGGCTTGCCGCGGAGTCCCTGCGTAACGGACTGCGAAACAAGGCGCTTCTTCTTTGCGCAGTGTCGTCCGCCTTTCTTGCTAATCTCGCGTTCGTCAACGTCGCGCGCACCGCTTTCATCTACTTGCCGATAATGCTGACGCTGCTTGCATTGCGCTATGTTCAAGGATGGTCGCTGCTTGCGTTGTTCGCGGGGATCAGCGCGCTAACGGCCGGATTGCTGGCGACGTCACCGAATCTGCAAACGAAGACGACTCGTCTGTTCAAGGAAATCGACAGCTATCGCGCGAACGCTGTGTTCACCGCTGACGGTTATCCAGCTGGAGGCGCCGAGCGTCTCGAGTTTTGGCGCAAGTCGATCGGCTTCGTGCGTTCCGCACCGGTTCTCGGGCGCGGGACCGGGTCGACCAGAAGTCTGTTCGCTGCAGCGGCGGCGGGACATGATGGCCTGACGGGTTTGGTAGTTGACAACCCGCATAATCAGACGCTTGCCGTCGCGATCCAATGGGGAATGCTCGGCGGCATAGTTCTTTTTGGAATGTGGGGGGCTCATCTCTGGCTGTTCCGTGCAGGGATGATGGGACCGAATGGGAATTTCCTTGCATTGATCGGCTTTGTTGCCGTCGTTCAGAACATTGCGAGCTCGGTCTTCAACTCTCACCTATTCGACTTTTATCAAGGCTGGCTGTACGTGTTTGTAGTTGGCATTCTCAGCGGGCAGGGAGAAGGCAAACGCCTGGAGTGACCGATGAGCTGCACAAGGCTGCTTCGGTGTTGCCCACCAGCCCTTCAACTCTCACGTTTTCTCCTAGTTGTCGAGTTGAGCGGTTCTTCAACCGGATCAAGCAATGTCGCGGTGGCACGGGCTACGACAAACTTGTCGCTACCTCGCGTTCATCCAACTGACTTCAATTAGGCTATGGCTTGGCGCTAATGACGTCCTAGGCGAAGAACTGCGAGATTTGCGCGTGAGCGTTTCTATCGCCCCCGAATGTCGCAGTGAGAGGCCGCGTTGAAATACCTATGACCGATTCCGAGCGCTTCTTCTCGATCCGCGGGTCTCTCTTCAGCGCACTGAGCGCGTAGGGATCAACAATAGAGATCTTCAGACCGTTCGCCAGCCCTTCCACGATCGCGTCATTGATATGGGCGTCACTGAAGCTGTAACCGATTATCAGCAGTCGGGCCGATCGCCTGAGAAGTATCCCGCGGAATTGATCATGATACCATTTCAGGTTGGGGTATAGACCAATGCTTACGGCTTTTTCCCCTCCCATGATGAGAATGCGCTACCCATGTTGGACTCGACCCAATTCACCGATCCATGGGAGTTTCACGTAAGGTTGGGCACCACTGGTTGGGATAGTAGTGAAAGGCGGATTGGGCTCCACGGGAGCGAACTTGTCTTGGCGGGTTCCGCTTGGCCTGAATGTCGATGGGTGTCTCATTCCCGGCTGATAAAGACGAGACCAGTTCTGCGGCGTACCGAATATTGGATTGTAGTGTTGTTCGAGCAGGCTCTCTTGATTGAGCGCAGATATCACATGGAAGCGGCTAAGGAACGCAGCGACAGAGTGCTGGACGCTGGGCGGGTTCTCGAACTCGAACTGTTTATAATGAAACTGTTGTTCATGTGGTTGAAGATGCCAAACACTGAGGTCAGCAGCCGCATCGGCACGCCTCTGGTCCTCCGCGTCTTTCGAAATTTGTAGCTCGGCCATTACGCTTTCGAAACGACCGCCTGAATCGAACAGTCGATCCCGCGAGACCGTATCGATGTTTTTGTCGGCTAAGATCTGTTCAAAGACCTCGGAAGCAAGAGGGCCGCCCCAGTTGTAAGAAAAGCCTGCGCCGGTCAGAAGGAAACAGGTCATAGCAATCGCCAATCGTGGACAGTCTTGCCAAATAGCAGCTTTCCGGTGCGCATAATAGGGGTGAATAAAGCATTGGCCTTCACGGCACTATCTGCTGCCGCATGTGCGGGGTCTTGCCCGTGGAGCAGATTCAACGCTAGGTCAACGCCGACCACCCGTATTCCCACCACATCTGCAAGCTAGTGCTGCGCACATCCTGAAGCCGGCAGAGGCGGACAATTGCACCGATATTGCAGATTGATGATGCTTGAGCCCATCACTGCTTCTCTGCGGGCGCATCGCCTTCGGCTGACGGGGCGGGCGGTGATGACGGCGCTGGCGTGTCCACTGGTGTCGCAGCAACGCAATCACCTGCCCAGATCTTCGCGCCTCTGACCGTCCCGACTAGTTTACAACCCAGCGGCGCCTGCGACTTAACATGAGTGGATGGCATCTTTGCTGCTCTGGGTGGAGCAGCTTGAGCAAAAGCGCCGTTCGCAAAGAACAGCGTGATTAGCGCGATCAGCAGCTTCATGGTCACCTCAAATCGTTCAGTTGCTCACTTCTTCGTCTTCAGCCCGAGCTCGACCAGCCGACGCACGGCCTGAGTGCGCGTTATCCTCTCGCCGATCTTCGCGATCCATGCGATTGCAGCAAGCTCGGCTTCATGCCACCGCTCGCCGATCTGGACGCCCTTACCTGTTGACGCCGCCTACACCGGCGCGTTGGCCGCCACCGGCGTCAGGATCTCGATGGACGGTCGCGGGCGCTGGATGGACAACGTGTTCATCGAGCGGTCTTGCAGGTTATCTTGAACGGGTTACGATGCAACGTATTTTAGAGCTTTGTATTCGGAGCAACCCATTGCCAACAACCGTCGAATTGATCGTTTCCGCTTATGTACGTTTGAAGAACCGGCAAGCCCTGGAGAATATGCGAGAACTTTGCGGCCAGTTGCTGGGAACACTACAGTCCACATCCGGCACCAACCCGGCTCAGTCGCGATCTTCTCTACTTGAAGACCTCCGAGTGATCGAGGATGGACTGGAGCAGCTCCGGCCGCCACGGTACGGCTGAGGACAGTGATCAAACGAACGACAGCCGCAATCGCGGCCCGAAAGCCAAGGTCGCAGCCGCGAATGATGTCCTGCCAGGCACTGCCGCCGGCCAGCTCATAGGGCGATGTAACCGAAGTCAGCGAGAGCCCACACCCCCGAGAAGGAGTCGG
Source organism: Bradyrhizobium frederickii (assembly GCF_004570865.1). Lineage (GTDB taxonomy): Bacteria > Pseudomonadota > Alphaproteobacteria > Rhizobiales > Xanthobacteraceae > Bradyrhizobium > Bradyrhizobium frederickii. The sequence goes on along the minus strand of NZ_SPQS01000047.1, from coordinate 1,385 downwards.
AATTCCTCGCTTGGGCACGTCTTCGCGCAGCGTGGGAGGGCCGCGACGAACCGGCTGATGTCGAAGATCTTGGCCAGGCCGAAGTCGCCGACAGCGAGATATATGCTGTTACACGGGCTTTCGAACGGCACGACGTTGGTGCCCTCGTCGTCGAGCCATGGGTCGCCAAAGAACGTGGGCTTGCTGAACGACAATATCTCGATCCTCTCATGATAGCGGTGTGTTCTCCGCACCAACATGGATAGGCAACAAATCGATCAATCCTGTGATACGGCCTCAAACCTCCCCGAACTGTCGCGGCTTCCGTAGCTTCCCCTCGGGTAAGTAATAGCCGTTCACGCTTGTGGCCTCATCTCCGACATCACCCTTCCGCCACCCCAGCTATTCGCATGCCCTGATAAACTCGTTCGCGTTTAGCCAAGTAGGTTGGATTATCACTCGACGCGCCGTCACGAAAGCGGCGGATCGTAAAGCTGGGATCAAGCAAAGATCCGGCCCTCGCGGCGGCCCTTGCGTCATCCAGCGAACCGAGCAGCGCCAGTACCGTGGCGAGCCCAAAATGCGCTATGGGATAATTCCGATTGGCTTCAATGCCACGATGGAACCAGTCGAGTTGACTGCTTCAGCCGGTGCGTCGATCTGTAGCTTGGCGAACGCGATCATAGTCAGCCAGCGGAATGCAAACATATCGCGGGGAGAGAGGCAGGGCTCTCACAGCTCGTCAAGTAATGCACCGACCGAACGCTCGGGCGAGATGAGTCGGGCGAAGAAGTATTATTCACGGGTCCTGTTTCTCTGACTTACGACTCTCCCTCAGTCATCGATTCCGTGCACAATTTGGCCGTTGGCCAGATCGTGCTTGGCACGTACGAAGAGTACGATGCCAAGCTGCAGGCTATCGATCTCCTTTCGAACGCCTGAACCGCCGTTGCTGAAGAGACGCCCTTGGCCTAGCCGACAGTGGAGAGGATAGTAGTTGGGATCACGCCTTCCGTTCAGAAGGAAGCTTGCAATCCGGGCGAACTGAGTCCCGCCTGAGCTGCGCTTCGCTTGTTGCCCCCGTCTCATCCAATGTCCGGTTGAGCCCATTGAGCTGGCCCCGGTTGTCTGAACAGAATATCCGCGTCGATAAGTGGAGCCTCTGCCGGGGTTAGGCTGCCGTGCGGAGCGGCAGCGGGGTGAAGTAGGCTTGATCCGGTGTGCTGCCGTCAAGGCTCGAATGTGGACGGCGGCAATTGTAGAAGTCCAGATAGCGGCCAATCGAGGCGCGAGCGTCGCTGACGCTGTCGTAGGCCCGCAGATACACCTCCTCGTATTTGACGCTGCGCCACAGCCGCTCAACGAACACGTTGTCCCGCCAGGCGCCCCGGCCGTCCATACTGATG
>NZ_SPQS01000046.1 GCF_004570865.1 Bradyrhizobium frederickii | reverse complement strand
CATATCGTTTTTCTGACGCTTAACAAACGGCTTTACATAGGACGGTGGAATCAGACGCACGGTGTGACCCAGCTTGCCAAGCTCACGAGCCCAGTAATGAGAGCTGGCGCAGGCTTCCATCGCTACCAGGCACGCAGGCTGCTGGGCAAAGAAACCCAGCACTTTGTCACGACGCAGCTGTTTGCGGAAAACAACACCGCCGCTAGCGTCTGCGCCATGTGCCTGAAAAACATGTTTCGCCAAGTCTAGTCCAATCGTGCTAACTTCGTTCATGGACGCTTCCTCATTTGTGACGGTTAAACACCCTTCACTTTGGCACATCGATGCCGTCGAGGGGCGTCCACCCCATCACAGCAACAGCAGCAGACAGGGTTTCTCGCAGCGTGATAGAAACGGATCAGGAGCGGTCAGTTTCCAACTAACAAACCTGTTCAAGCTGTCCCGCTCCGCGGGTCCATTTCAAACAGGTCCATCTGATGCATGCCGAACCGCCGGTTGCGCCGAACCGGGTTCGCCGATATCGCCGTCCTGCTTGCCATGAGCCTCTCCCCGATTCTGGTCGTGAGAAGCTCCGCATGCACCGGAAAGCGGTTCATTCAATGATGATGTCGCGCTCTTGACCACTGAATCGAGAAGCGACGACAACGCGTTGAGCGCTTCCAGGCTGACAAAGGGCTCTGCCGTTAGGCTGTAACCCCGAGCACATGCCGCGCGGTCGAACATCCAGGATGGGATCTCCAGAAAACGCTGCGTCTCCGATCCATCCAGCGTGCAGCGGAAAACAACGCCGTCCGCCTTGTCGATCACGGCATGGACGAAAACCTCGCTGCCTGCCCAAGGATGAAGCCGGTACAGAACCTCACGGCATACGATCCCGTGGGCGTTCTCAATCCTTGTTGTACAACGAAGAACGGCCCCATGGCGCGATCGGCAATCGACCGCCGATTTTGCTGCACAACCACGTCGGCGCAACCAGCCCGCCAACGTGACAGAGGCGCAAAACTCTAATTCTGGGTGGTCCAAAGTTCGGTCTCGCTACAGCGACGGCTCCGGTTTCAGAGAGTTGTGGCTGATAGAGCGGTCGCATGTTCATGTAGCATTTGGTCGACCACGCCGTTCCGGCAATGTGCCGCAGCCGGGCCGCCGCCAAGTTGAGACAGGATTGACCGTCGGGGAAGGCGCCGACGACACGGGTTCGTCGCCGGATCTCCTTCATGATGCGCTCGAGCGGATTGTTCGTTCGAATCTTCCGCCAATGGATGTCCTGAAAGGCATAGTAGGCGAGCGTCTCGTGAACCGCCTGCTCGACGAGATCAGCAGCTTTGGCCATACGGCTTGCCCGCAGATCCGCGATGACGGTCCTGGCTTTCTCGTCGGCCGCAGCGCGGCTCTCCTGGGCATGAATGGCCTTGAGCATGTGGCTCACCTCGCGGACCCGGGTCGACGGCACGTGGCTGAAGACATTGCGATAAAAATGCACCATGCAGCGTTGATAGCGGGCCTCCGGCAGATAATCCGCAACGTCGACAAGACCTCGGCACGCATCGGAAACCACCAACGGCACGCCCCTGAGACCGCGATCGACGAGATGCTGCAGAAACGATGACCAGCCGGATTTGTCCTCCTTGGCGCCCTCACAGATGCCGAGGATCTCCCGGAACCCCTCGGCATTGACCGCCGAGGCCACCAGCAGCGAGACGTTGCGAACCTCACCAGCCCAGCTGCGCTTCATCACGATGCCGTCAAGGTAGAGATACGGATGCTCGCCTTCGATCCTGCGATCCCACCACGCCTCGATCTTGGTATAGATCTTCTTGTTCAGGTTCGACACTGTGCTCGGGCTGACCCGGGTGCCCCACATCGCCTCCGTGATGTCTTCGACCCGCCGAACCGAAATCCCGGCCAGATACATCTCGATCAGCGCCTCCTCGACCGAGCTCTCCCGCCTCCGGTAGCGCTCGATAATCGCCGTCTCGAAGGTTTGCCGCCGTAGCTTCGGGACCTTCAGATTGACGTCGCCCGCCTTGGTGTGCAGCGTTCGCTCGTAGCTGCCCGCCCGCGTGTCCTGCCGCGCCGGGCTGCGCTCATACCGCCCAGCCCCGCACAGCTGGTCCGCTTCGGCCTCCAGCATGGCGTTCAGTGTCTCTTCCACCGTCCCGCGGACCATCTCGCCCAGGTGATCTCGAATCCGGGCCTCATCAATTTGGATCACCAGACCCATGGCATTCCCATCGTTCATTCAAAGCTCCTTCATTCTAGAAGAAGCCGTCAATCCTGAAAGTGCGAAAGACTCTGTACGTTATCATGGTGAGTACGTCGCCCGAATGGAGGACGTGCTCGATCTCTATGCCGAGGCACCCGATCCGGGCAGGCCGGTGGTGTGCTTCGACGAAAGCCCCGTGCAGCTCATCGGCGAGGTCCGTCAGCCAATTCCGCCAAGGCCGGGCCGGCCCGAACGTTACGACTACGAATACCGTCGCAATGGGACGGTCAATCTGTTCGTTCTCCTCGACGTGCATCGCCCCTGGCGGAAGGTCAAGCTCACCGAGCGGCGAACGGCAAAAGACTATGCCCAATGCATGCGCGACCTCGTCGACATCCATTATCCCGATGCCGAGATCATCCGTGTCGTGCAGGATAATCTATCGACCCACTCCGCCGGCGCCCTGTATCAAACCTTCCCGCCTGCCGAAGCACGGCGCATCCTGCGGCGGATCGAGTTCCACTACGCCCCCAAGCACGCGAGCTGGCTCAATATGGTTGAGATCGAGATCGGCGTCCTGCGGGGACAATGCCTCGACCGCAGGATCGACACCCCCAAGCGACTGCGCCGCGAAATCTCCGCTTGGGAACGCCAGCGAAATGCCGCTCGCTCCTGCATTAAATGGATGTTCACAACACAAAAGGCCCGCGCCAAAATGGGCCGCGCCTACCCAAACCCTTCCAAAGAGTCATAATCACTGTGCAGAAGTACTAGAGTTGCCGTTCAAAACACACAGGCGCGGCGGCATCTCGCGACAGCTAGGACCACATTCGCTTTCTTGGCTTCAAGATTTAGGCAAGAGGCGGCCAGCGGCGATGGATGCCGCTAGGCCCGCCAACACTGCCACAATCGTCCACAACCAACCTCCCGAAGTTGCAGATGCTTCTTGAGGAGTTAGTTCCGTTACGCCATAGGCTGACATATCGGTCTTCATTGTTGTCTCCCTTTCTGTGTGGGCAGCAGCTATCAAAGACCGTGCCAACTGCGTCAAAGAACGCTGTTCGACAGCATAATTGAATGCCTCGCTTCGGCCTTTTAGTTAGGCCCAGCAAGCTATGACAAGATGGTGGAGCCTGCCATCGCGCCGGCCTTTCGTTTCTGGGATCTGTTTTTCTTGCCCTGTTGGGTCACTCGGATTTTGTCTGCCAATCGCCAATCGCAGTTGCCTTATGCTCTGGAGCCGCACCAACAAGGTCGCGTTTGCGACGAGAATTCTATGACTCTGACATGCGACGTAATGTTCGCGGTCTACGAAATGTGAGTACCCTGCGCTGGCGGCAGCAGTTCCTGACCGCCGAATTTGCGAAAGCAAGAAGCATCAATAAGGTTCGCGAGGTGAGCTACATGCTCAAGCCGATTCATGCCCGGGAAATTCGAGATTCGGCTGACGGAAGGCGCGGGCAGCGACGAGGATCTGCGCACCGTCAGGATCGCAAGGAGGCCGATCACATCGCGCAGAATGTCCATGAGAGAGTCCCGGTTGTCTGAACAGAGTTTCCGCGTCGATAGGTGGAGCCTCTGCCGGGGTAAGGCCGCCATGCGGAGTGGCAGTGGGATGAAGTAGGCTTGATCCGGCGTGCTGCCGTCAAGACTCGAATGGAGACGCCTGCTGTTATGGAAGTTGAGATATCGGCCGATCGAGCTGCGCGCCTCGCTGACGCTGTCATAGGCCCGCAGGTACACCTCCTCGTATTTGACGCTGCGCCAGAGCCGCTCGACAAACACGTTGTCCCGCCACGCACCTTTGCCGTCCATGCCGATCGCGATGCCGTTGTCGGCGAGCGCGCCGGCAAAAGCTGGCCGGTGAACTGCGAGCCCTGATCCGTATTGAAAATGTCCAGCTTGCCGTGACGAGCCAAGGCATCCTCCAGGGTTTCGACGCAGAAGGCTGTGTCCATGGTGATCGACAGCCGCCACGACAGAACACGACGTGTTGCCCAGTCCAGCACCACGGCGAGTAGACGAAGCCGCTCGCGATTGGACTGTAGGTGATGTCCATCGCCCAAACCTGGTTCGGGCGGGTGATCTCCATCCCGCGCAGCAGGTGTGAATAGATCTTGTGGCCGGGCTCGGGTCTGGTGGTGAGCTGGACGGCGATAGAGCGCCCCTATTTCCATCCGTCGCATCAGCGTTTTGACATGATAGCGGCGGATCCTGCACCCCTCGGCCGCCAGCAGCCCTCTCAGCATTCGCCAACCGGCGAAGGGAAACTCCAGATGCAGCCGGTCGAGACGCCGCATGATCGCGAGATCGGCGTCCGGCATCGGCCGCGGCAGGTAGTACACGCTGCCGCGGCTGATGTTCAAAGCCCCGGTCTGCTTAGTGAGCGGCAGCTCGCGCTCACGGTCGATCATCGGCTTGCGCTCAGCAATCCCGCTTTGGTGAGCGCTCGCTGCCACAGAGCAAGTCATCCGCGGACTTCTGCGTCCGCTCGGTCTCAAAGTCGGAATCGTCTCGCTGACTCTGTTCGCAGCGCGAGTTCGTGAGTTGGTCAGCGATGACGCCTTACTGGAGGCGATCATGAATCCGCTGCTTGCAGGACGCGAAGCGCTGATGCGGGAGTACGGCCGACTGCATCGTCTGGTTCTGAAGGCCGTGCGCAGTGACCCGGCTTGTCGGCTCTTGATGACGATGCCGGGGATCGGCCCGGTCTCTGCGTTGACCTTCCGCTCCACTGTGGACGATCCCAGGCGATTCCTGCATTCCCAATCCGTCGGCGCCTATCTCGGGTTAACGCCCCGCCGATACCAATCTGGCGAGGTTGATCGGGTGGGACGGATCACAAAAGTCGGAGATGGAGAGACGCGCACAGCCCTGTTCGAAGCTGCCAACGTCGTTCTCAGGCCATCAACCCGATGGTCTCCGATGAAGGCCTGGGCGGTGCGTGTTGCCCACCGGCAAGGAAGCAAGCGTGCGAAGGTCGCGCTGGCCAGAAAGATGGCTGTCGTCCTTCACCGAATGTGGGTTGATGGACTCGAATTCCGATGGACGGCAGTGGCGTAAGGACGCCATCGCCATCCCAACAGACGCCCGTCGCGGGCGTGGGGATGGTCGAGTTCGTATGATCTGTCGTGGCGTCCGCCCTCCAGGCGGCTGACTACGCCGAAGAGTTTGAACCGACCATTCAACCGAATCCCATAGTGTGGCGGTTTTGCCGACCACGAACAAAAGCAAGGTAACCGCGGCACGCGGGCACGCGCTCTTAAGGGTTGAAAGAACCAGACCGAATACAGAAGCACAGATCATATAGGCTTCGTTGCAAAATTGTCACTAAGTGTGTGCTCAAGCAATCCCGCGCAGCCTCCGCCCCAGTCATCCCCATCGCGAGGCGCCGCGTAGGCAATCCTCGCTAGCGCCCCCGCCGACCAAACCTTAGCCCAGTCAACCCCGCGCATTGTCGCTGGAAATACGAGGCGTGCACGGCGATGCACTGCACGGGGAGCCTCGAAGGATGAGCCCGTCGCAGCCAGACGGGCCGGCGCCCTTCGAGGGACGCTGAAGAAGGCGGCCACCTCAGGGTAACGGGGTTGGACTGATCGCCAGACGAAGCGCGTCCCTTTAAGCCGGCGTCAGCTTGGCCACTTCCGGCTTTATGTCGTTCAGCACACCGGTAATGGCCGCAATCAGTTCGTCGATGTGGGCCCTGGTGACGATCAGCGGCGGGCATATGGCGATGGCATCGAGCATGTTGCGTGAGATCACGCCGCGCTCGTGGAGCATGCGGCTGGCGATGCCGCTGACGGCGCCCGGCGTCGCCGCCGCGGTCTTGCGCTGCTTGTCGAGCACGAGCTCGAGCGCCGCGATCATGCCGACGCCGCGGACCTCACCGACCAGCGGATGGCTGCCGAGCTCGCGCAGCTTGCCCTGCATGTAGCCACCGAGCTCGGCGGCATGCGCGACCAGGCTGCGCTCCTCGATGATCTTGAGGTTCTCCAGCGCAATGGCCGAGCCGACCGGATGGCCGCTCGCGGTGAAGCCGTGGCCGAGCACGCCGATCTTGTTGCTCTCGTCCGCGATCGGCTCGAACATGCGGTCGTTCAGCATGATCGCCGACAGCGGGAAATAGCTCGAGGTGATCTGCTTGGAGACCACCATCGCATCCGGCTTGATGCCATAGGTCTCGCAGCCGAACATCTTGCCGGTGCGGCCGAAGCCGCAGATGACTTCGTCGGCGACCAGCAGGATGTCGTACTTCTTCAGGACCTTCTGGATCTTGTCCCAATAGGTCGCCGGCGGCACGATCACGCCACCCGCCCCCATCACCGGCTCGCCGAAGAAGGCCGCGATCGTATCGGGCCCTTCCTTCAGGATCAGGGCGTCGAGTTCCTCGGCCCGCCGCGTCGCGAACGCCTCCTCGCTCTCGCCGGGCGCGCCGTCCTTGTAGAAGTGCGGCGAGCCCGTATGCAGGATGTTCGGCAGCGGCAGGTCGAACGAGCGGTGGTTGTTCGGCAGGCCGGTGAGGCTGGCGGACGCGATGGTGACGCCGTGATAGGCACGCAGGCGGCTGATCACCTTCTTGCGCTGGGGCTGGCCGAGCGCGTTGGAGCGATAGGCGATCAGCTTCAAGACGGTGTCGTTCGCTTCCGAGCCGGAATTGGTGAAGAACACCTTGCTCATGGGCACTGGCGCGAGCGCCACCAGCTTCTCGGCGAGGTCGATCGAGGGACCGTGCGATTTGGCGGAGAAGGTGTGGTAGAACGGCAGCGCCTGCATCTGCTTGTACGCCGCCTCGACCAGCCGCTTCTCGTTGAAGCCGAGCCCGACGCTCCACAGGCCCGCCATCGCTTCGAAATAGCGCTTGCCCGACGCGTCGAAGACATAAGGCCCCTCGCCGCGCTCGATCACCAGGGCACCGGCCTGCTGATGCATGCGCGCATTGGTATAGGGATGGAGCTGATAGGCGACATCCCGGGCCTCTTGCGAATTGGGCAGCATGGACATTTGCGGTGATCCTTGAAAGCGTTATGCCGCCGGTACCGTCATGACTTGGCTATTGCGACGAGGCAAAACTTGCAACGCCAATTCGTCGGCAGCAAGTGCTCAGCAGTGGCCGCAAGCAGCGCGGGCGCGACTCCGCCTCGCCAAATGCCAGCGACGCTGTCCCTGGCACACCCACCGCCGGTGAAGCGAGCGGCAGCGAGACTCGGCGCCGCCATAAGCGCTGTCCCTGCCACGTGCCGCAGACTTCGGTGGTCAGCCTTCCACCTTGGATTGGCATGGCTGACCACCTTTGCTCGTGAGACATATTCCGAGGCGCCACCAGATAATGGCGCGTACAAGTAACCGGGGCACCTACCAGCACCGGTGGGTTGCCGCGTCCCCGCGTGCATGTCATATCAGAGTACTCGGCCTGCAGCTGTTCGAGCTGGATTGGCTCATAGGAGTAACCGCCGTGCCCAGAACCGAAGTGGTAGCGGCAATCCAAGCATTCACGGACTACGTCCGTGCGCCAAGCCATACACCGGCAGAAGACACGTACGGCCCATAGCGAACTGAAGAACAGCTGGCCGATTGGCGATCCCGGGTTGAAGTTATCTGCTCAAAAATGGACGCGGTGGCGGATTGCCTTTTTTCGACATTATCCGAATTCGAGGCGCTCAGACGCGAGATGGGGACAGATTTTCCCGCAACGCCACCCGCTTTACTTAACCGTGTAGCGGACGCATTTTTACACCGTGGTTCGGCGGATGCCGGCCCCTTAATCATGACGGAGCCGGATGATGCCTAGCACATTCTCGCTGCACAAGATCGACGAAGCTATACGCGACCTCGAAGAAAAAGTTGCTCACGGTGCAGAAATCAGCCGCGAGGAGCTCGCGAGCGGCATTCTGCGGATTACGAAGCGTCTTCGAGATGAACTCGAAGCGGCGGTCACGGTAATCGATAGCCTCAAGGATCACACCGGACTCACGGTGGCAGCCTCGCGACCTAAACAGCGGCAACGCTAGCGGCCACGCGACTGGACGGTTCGAGGTGGACAAAGGGAGGCGCTTCCCTGCCGTGTCGCTAACTTCGCCCTGGTCAGCTTCAAGCGGGGCAAGAAGCCGACGGGGATGCATCCTCCGGACGAATGCCCTGGAGCAACTACCAAGACAGGGCGGTGACTTGTCGATCAGTTTCAGGTCGCTGGCAGTGCGGACGCGGCTCGGCGGCTGTTGGCTTGGGGGCATGACAGGCGCTGTCGAGCTATGACGGATTTTGGGTGACGCGGTCCGATCAGGCGGCGCGGACTTCAGCGGTCGGAATGACTTCGATTCCGTCCGCAAACTTTACGCCGGATATCACCTTCGGCAACTGATTTGTGCCCTTCAACCGTCGCCAAGTTTTAGATGCGGCGCCGACGAGCTTGAAGACCATCAACTTTGCTGTGTGTGGCGATAACGCTCCCTTCGTTCGCACAGTCCGGTGCCTGACCGTGCAAAGACGCTCTCGATTGGATTCGACTTGCGCAGATGCGACCAGTGCTCGGCAGGGAAGTCATAAAACGCCAACATGGCCGAGCGATCCTTGATCAGGCATTCAACGGCCGGCTTGTATTTGACGCCGTACTTCTCGACAAAGATATCAATCGCTGTTTCAGCGGCCGCCCGGTTCGGCGCTAGGTAGATGTCACGCAGATCACTCTTTATTGCCGGCTGCACGGACTTGGCGACCTTGTCGAGCACGTTGTTCACCTTGTGCAGCCAACATCGCTGATGTTGCGTGCCGGGGAAGATTTCATCGAGCGCCCGCCATAAGCCGAGAGCGCCGTCGCCGACAGCAAGCTGAGGCCCGATCTGCAAGCCGCGCTTGCGCAGATCGATCAGCAATTCTCGCCAACTTTGTGCGCTCTCGCGTACCCCGACCTGGAAGCCGATGAGTTCCTTCTTTCCTTCAGGCGTGGCGCCTATCAACACCAGGATGCATTCGGCATGGTCCTCCATGCGAGCCTGCAGATAGACGCCATCCGCCCAGATATAGACGTACCGCCGCGCCGACAGGTCGCGCTTTTGCCAACGTTCGTATTCGGCCTGCCAGTCCTTCTTCAGGCCAGCGATGACCGGCGGCGACAAGTTCGGCGCGTCCTTGCCGAGCAAGGCCGAAAGCGCCTCCTGGAAGTCGCTGGTCGAGATTCCCCGCAAATAGAGCACGGGGATCAACGCGTCCAAGCTCTTCGCCCGGCGGGCCCAGAGCGGCAGGATCGTCGAATGAAACCGGATCCTGTCACCTGGCCCGCTTGCTCCACGGTCGCGGGCCTTCGGACGGGCGATCACGACAGGGCCGATGCCGGTGGCAATTTCGCGCGCCGGCCCATATCCATGCCGCACCACGCGCGCCCGACCATCCGGCAGCGCCAGATGCTTCGTCGTTTCCAGGAATGTAGTGAACTCAATCTCGACAGCCCGGGCGATCAGTTCGCGAGCTCCGGCACGCAGAATATCCGTCAGTGGATCAGCAATCTGATCGGGCTGACGCAGAGGAAAAACATTGGTAGTCTCGTTCACGGCGTATCGCTCCTCTGGAGGTTGCTGGCAGGCTTCATCACCCGCCTCGATACGTCGCCTTTCTCAGGTCGTCATCACCCAGGCGAAACAGGACGGACTCGTGTACATTCTGTTTACGTCTGGCTCGACGGGCCAGCCTAAGGGCGCAATGATCGAGCGCGCGGCCCTAAACAATCATCTGATGGAAAAGATTAATGCCCTGGCCCTCACTCGGACGGATTGCATCGCGCAGACGGCGTCGCACTGCTTCGACATCTCGTTGTGGCAGCTTCTGGCAGGGCTGTGCGTCGGAGAGAGTCTTCATCGTTTATGCGTCCGGCGGCGTGCAGCGTCAGCCGGAGACGCGCCTTCATCACACAATTAACAGGGAGTGCATTCATGCTGACAACCTCGGCGGCGCCTCGCGTTTGCCCGCCTCAATTATCACCGACAGGATCGGACGTGCGGCCGCACGCCGCCGTCATGAACTTCATCGAAGGCGCGCGCATCGTTACCGAGGATGAGCTGCAGGCCAACGACATCACGCATTACCACGTCACGAGGTTCTATCGCGAGCAGATTTCGGCCAGTGGCTACTACGACCAGCTTAAGCACATCGTGGAGCCCTCGCTCGCGGAGTTCGACAGTCGCGGCAGACTTGATACCAGCGGCGAGCACGATAACACGGTCGTGCCCGGCCTCCAGCACAAGTATCCCCAGACCGGGTTGCTGCTGGTAACAGACCGTTGCGCTTCATATTGCCGCTACTGCTTCCGCAAGCGCATCGTCGGCAAGGATTCCGATGAAATCGCCCCCGATCTTGCCCGCGTGGCGCAATACATTGGCGCACATCCAGAGATGACGAACGTGCTGCTGTCGGGAGGTGATCCATTTGTGCTCAGCACCAGCAAGCTCGACAAGATTGTCGATCACCTGCTGCCAATCCCCCATCTGACTTCGATCCGCTTCGGAACAAAAACGGTCGCCTTTGCGCCCAGGCGTTTCGAGGATCCGGCTCTGACCGCTCTATTCCAGCGGATCCAAGACGCGGGCAAAACCGCAGTGATCGTCGCACATTTCGATCACATCGGCGAAATCTCGGTCGATGCAGAGCGCAACATCCGCTCCCTGCGCGCGCTAGGCGTGCAGTTTCTCAACCAATCCGTGCTCCTCTCAAGAGTCAACGATGATCCCGACGTCCTGGCGGCGACATTCGCCAAATGTCACGAAATGGGTGTCCGCCCCTATTATCTTTTTCAGGGCAGGCCGGTGAAGGGCGCATCGCATTTTCAAGTTTCATTGCGCCGCGGGATCGAGATCGCGCGCGGCATCAACCAACGTCTCAGCGGCATCCAGAAGACATTCAAATACATTATGTCCCACTACACCGGGAAGATCGAGATCCTCGACCTCGGAGCCGATGGCCGCGTGTATATGCGATATCATCAGAACAAGACTCCCGCAAAAATCGGAAAGATCTTTTCCCGGCCGCACGTCGGAGGCGCCTGCTGGTTGGACGATCTGCCTGAAGCATGAGATTGACAGGCCCGCGATGCTGATCATCGACCCAGAGCGCGTGGAGCTCGAAAATGCTGCCGTTCCGATGCGGCAACGCGACGGGGCAGTGGTGACGGCTTTCCCCCTCGCTACCAAAGCGGGATCGGAAATCCTGCGTGCCCGGGGGCAATGCGATCGACGCGGCGGTGGCTGCGGCCTGGACGCTGTGCGTCTGCGAACCGAGCGCGTCGGGTCTCGGCGGGCAAACCGTGTTGCTCGTCCGGTTTGCGGACGGTCGAACGCAATTTATCGACGGACATTCCCGGGCGCCCGCGGCTGCTTCGCTCGGTACGATCGAGGTGAATGAGCAGCGGCGCGGGTACCGCTCCTGCACGGTTCCATCGACTCCCGTGACGCTGGACTGGACACATCGCAAATACGGTGTGCTCAGCCGCGAAAGGGTGATGGCGTCAGCTATCCGCATCGCCGAAGAAGGCTATGCGATCACGCCGTTGCAGCAGCGACACACCCGGTGGGTAGCCGATTATCTGCGCGCATCCCCGGCCGGCGAGCTGTTCCTGCACGAGGGTCTGCCGCCAGACATCGGTCGCACCTTTCGACAACCGAAGCTTGCCGCCACACTACGCCGGCTTGCGGATCTCGGCATCGAAGACTTCTATTGCGGCCAAATCGCCCGGCAGATCGCAGCTGACATGCGCGCCTGTGGAGGTCTCATCACTGAAGCAGATCTGGCAAGCTGCAGTGCGCCCGCGCAGGCAGACGCGGTTTCGGCGCTTTACGGAGGACATCGGATTGTCAGTGCCCCGCCGCCTGGCGGTGGGATGCAACTCCTGCTGGCATTTAATGTCCTCGCACAGACGCGAGCGCTAGGAGTCGCCTCCTCCGATGATGATTGGCGCGCTGCGATCGCGCTCGCCTCATCTGCCGTGTTTCGTGATCGGGAGCTCAGCCCTTTGGCGCCAGACGACTTCACTCCGCATCTGCGCGACTTGCGGTTGGGCGAAAATTATGCGCGGCGGGTCGCCGACACCGTCCTGAATTCACGAACCGGCACGCAGCTCGATAGCCCCGAAGAGCCGGGCGATACGACCCACCTATCGGTCTGCGATAGGGACGGGACCGTCGTGATGCTGACGCAATCCATTCAGTCGCTCTTCGGCGCCAAAGTGGCGCATCGTGAACTGGGATTCTTATACAACAATTATCTCTGCACGTGTCCCCGGCTATCTCACCCCTATGGACTCGGGCCACGTTGTCGACCGCGCTCGAACATGGCCCCGACTCTGGTGTTGCAGGACTCAACCGGCCTGCCCCTTCTCGCATTGGGCGCCGCCGGCAGTCGCCGGATCGTTTCGGCAATTCTTCAGGTCGTAAGTGGCGTGATCGACCGAGGCTTGGACATCGCCGAGGCCGTGGCGGCGCCTCGCGTCCACGGGCTGGTCGGTCGCAAGGTCTGGATCGAGCGACCGGCGGCCAGTGAGTCCTTGTTGGCAAAATTGCGTGCGCGCGGCCGCATGCCGATCGTCAAGTCACGGCACAGTTTTGCGATGGGCTCAGTCAATGCGCTGCAATTTGCTGCCGACGCAGCGTGAAAGGCGCGACCGATCCCAGGCGTGATGGCCTTGCGGAGGTGCTCTCTTGAACGGAACATGCAAGAACGACGATGCGCAAGCGGCCGCCGCGCTCAAGACAGACTGGTTGCTCGTCGGGCTCTTTGCCCTGCCGCTCGGGATCGCGCTCAGCAAGCTTCCGATGCTGCCGACCTCGTCCATTTGTTCGAGTTTTTTTTCCCTCACCGAGTTGCCTGCCCAGTTCTACAAGCCCGCGGAGAGCGTGCTGTTTGTTTCCCTGGGCGCCGTCGTGGTCGTGCTCTTTCGCCTCACGCTTGGCGTCAAGGTGCTGGGCCTCTTTCGGTCAATCTTGATGGCGATCGGCTTCGACATCATCGGCATCCCGATCGGCCTCGCATTCCTGCTCTTGGTGCTCCTTGTTACCGTGGCTTTGCGGCCGCTGCTCAAGACGGACCACAGTTACGCGCGAATAGCCGTGCTGTTGGGTCTGGCGGCAGCGCTGCTGGACGCGCCTTTGCTGGCGGGGAATTGGTGGGATATTGCCTGGCTTCGCGAGATAGCGCTTTTCCCCGTGATCGCGCTGTGTTTGACCTGCGAGAGCTTTGCAAAAGTGCTTGACGAGGACGGAGTCTACGAAGCGGTCTGGCGTACGTTTACCACGGTATTGGCAGCCCTCACCATCGTAACTGTAATGAGCCTGCCGGGCACGCTCGGCATCTATCTGCGTTTCCCGGAACTGCTGCTGGTGCAGGCCGGCTGCATTTTGCTGATCAACGAGTATCTCGATTTCCGCCTCTTGGAGGGAGCAAACCCGCTTGCCGCTTGGCGGCGCGGCCAGTTGAGCGCGGTTCGTCCAGCGGAGCTGCTTCCCCTTCATGAAGCGGATCCAACCGAACGACTTGACAGCGGACAAACACAAGGGAGGAAGCAGTCATGCGGGTAGCCGTGGTGTGGAACAATGATCATACGGGCGTGATCAACCGGTTCGGCCAGCTTTGTCCGGAGAAATACGGCCGCAGAACGGTCGAATATGTGATGGCGGCACTGCGAGAAGGCGGACAAGAGACGTTGCTGTGCGAAGGCGACAAGGGACTGCTTACTACTCTCGAGCGGTTCATGCCGGCCGATCCCCACGGCCGGCCCTCCGGCATCGTCTTCAACATGGCGTATGGAATTCAGGGCGAGTGCCGCTACACGCACGTTCCCGCCATGCTCGAATTGGCCGGCATTCCCTACACCGGCTCGAGCCCGCTCGGGCACGGTCTGGCGCTCGATAAGGTCATCACCAAACGGCTGATCCGCGATCGCGGGGTGCCGACCCCGAAGTTTCGCGTGATGCGTCACGGGACCGAGAGTACCGGCGACCTCAGATTTCCGGTCGTGGTGAAGCCGGTTCACGAATCCACTAGTTTCGGATTGCAGCTCGTATATGAACCGGTTCGATTGAGGGAGGCCGTCGAACAGATCGTCACGGAATATGCGCAGGATGCGCTCGTGGAAGAATACATTGAAGGTCGGGAAATCTGTGTCGCACTGCTCGGAAACGGGGAGCCTGAGACCTTGCCTTTGGTGGAGCAAGATTTTGGGGAGCGCGAAACCCGCCTTATCACCTGGGAAGACAAGATGCACATGGGAGCCGCGGAGCCACAGAAGATTTGCCCGGCTCAAATTGGGAGCAGCCTCGCGAAGCTTCTGCGGGATATTTCGGTTGCGACCTTCCGTGCCTGCCGATGCCGAGATTACGCCCGCGTCGACATCCGGATTGATCACTCGGGACGGCCCTTTGTCCTGGAGATCAACTCCATGGCGGCACTCGGCATGAGCGCCTCGTACATCCTGGCCGCGAAAACCGCCGGATACAGCTTCCCGGGCCTGGTCAATCGCATCCTGGATGTCGCCCACACGCGCTATTTCGGAATCGGCATCTCTGAGGCCGAACAAGCGACGAGTCGTGACCGGATTTATTCTGCCGTTGGATAGTGGACCGCTGGGCTGTCGTTCCGGCAACTGACTGGACCACGTATTGAGGTCACGCAATACAATTGAGGTCACGCAATACAGAGGTTTCGTTCTGGCTCTCGGCCGAAGCGGTGGTTCAGTCAGACGTCCATGAACCGCACGACCAAGGAAGCGATCGTCCAACGCTATTACTACGATCGACACCATCAGCTCGAAGCTCACCTTGCCGACCTCATCAACGCCTACAACTATGCTCGGCGGCTGAAGACCCTGAAGGGCCTCACACCCTACGAATACATTTGCAAATGCTGGACTTCCCAGCCCGAACGATTCAAACTCAACCCGCTCCAGCAAATGCCGGGACTAAACACCTAGTTTTGGGTAGCACTTCATCAGTGATCTGAGGCCGGCAAACTGGACCATTTTTGGCTAGAGTTGGCGCTGCGTAAATCCACCCGGCAGGGAGGAGCGACGACGATGAAGGCCTCAAAGTTTTCGGACGCCCAGAAGGCGTTCATCCTGAAGCAGGGCAGCGACGGGGGTGTGGTGGCGGAGATCTGCCGCAAGGCCGGGATCAGCCAGGCGACCGACTTCAATTGGAAGAAGAAGTATGACGGATTGCTGCCGACCGAGATGCGCCGGCTGAAGCAGCTCGAGGAGGAGAACGGCAAGCTGAAGAAGCTGGTCGCCGATCTGTCGCTCGACAAGGAGATGCTGCAGGACGTGATCCGCCGAAATGTATGGTCTGCCCCGCCTGTGCAAGGCTCTTGAGCGATCCGACTTCGACAGTCTGCGTAAATGTATCCGGCCTCTCGCGAGTGGGCTGCGGTTGCAGCCAGGCCATGATGAGATCAGCACGCCGCGTTCCCAGATAGCTAATCGGGCACTGGCCCGTTTTCGGCGAAGGGCTTACGCGGCGCCGATCAACTGTCTCGTCATCAGGACTCGAACCTCGCAGTCTGCTGCCCGGGCCTACGGGAATGCGGCGAACAGGGTGAGACCCCGCATTGCCTCGCCTTAATTGTTACCGGATGCTGAGCCGTTGCCTCACGTAAATTGCTCCCCTGGATCGGGAACGAGCGGGGGCGCAGATGGGGTGGCTGAGCATGGCAACGCGGAAGGAACTGACGGCGGCGGCGGGCGCGCGCTATCGGCGTTCGGATAGCGCGAAGAAGGCGCGGATATGTCGACATCACCGGATTCCATCGCAAACATGCGATGCGTCTACTTCGAGGCCAGGAAGACGTACGCCGAGGCCGACGGACACGACGTCGGGTCTGTAATGAGGCAGAACACAACGGGCTCGTGCTGCTTTGGGAAGCGTCAGACCGGATCTGCGGAAAGCGACTGAAAGCGTCGCTGCCAGCGTTGGTTGAGGAAATTGAACGGCACAACCAGCTCAAGCTTTCCCCTGAAATCCACGACAAACTTTTGGCGATGAGCGCTGCGACGATCGATCGCGCATTGGCTCGGATCCGAGAACAATTAGGACGCCAGCGCCAGCGGCATGCAGCGCATTCCCTGCGTCGCAGTGTTCCAATACGGACGTCGGCAGATTGGAACGATCCGGCGCCGGGGGTCGTCGAGGCTGACCTTGTAGCGCATAGCGGTCCATCTGCACGCGGCAGCTTCATCCAGACCCTCGTGCTCACGGACATTGCTACCGGCTTGACAGAGTGCGCTCCTCTGATCGTGCGCGAACAGACGCTGTTGAGCACGGTGCTGACGGAATTGCGCAAACATTTGCCTTTTGTGCTGCTCGGCCTCGATACCGACAATGATACCGTGTTCATGAACGAGAAGCCTACTGCGAGGCGGCCAACATTGTCTTCACGCATTGCCGTCCCTACCGGTAGAATGACCAGGCGTTCGTCGAGCAGAAGAGCGGCGCGGTCGTCCGCAGGATGGTCGGCTATCGTAGGTTCGAAGGCGTGGAAGCGGCCGAGCTGCAGGCCGAATTATATCGATCAGCGCGGCTGTTCGTAAACTTCTTCCAGCCCTCGTTCAAACTGTTAGCCAAGCAGCGCGACGGTGCTCGCGTACGCAAGACATACAGCGCGCCGGCAACACCTCACCAGCGCCTGGCAGCGGACGCCCGCACGCCTGACGCTGTCCGCCATCATCTCCAAGAAATCTATGCCGCTCTCGATCCAGTCGCGTTGTTGCGCGACATCCGCGACGTGCAGGAGCGCCTCGGCCCTGCTCAAGGGCGAACAGTGTTTTTTTTGAAGCTGAGACCTTCGCGTCGCAGGAAAGTCCATACCGCATGGTGCGAGACTTTCACGCCTCGCGCGGCAAGTTCGTCTTTCAGCCCGTGCAGCGTAAGATGTGGCGTCTGCTTGATCCGCTCCACGATGAACGTTCGATGCGGCTCCAGAACCGGCTTTACGGTGACCGCCCATCTTGCCCGGTGCCACCGAACGCGTCGCGCGATAGCGCTGCCGCCACTTCATAACGGACGACACTGCAACATCGAACCGGGCCGCCACAGCATGGCAACTCTCGCCGGACTCCACCGCCTTTACGGCTCGTTCACGAAGATCATTCGGAAAGGGGGCGGACCATCCGATGCTGGCCTCCGATCCAGCCAGCATCTTGAATCATAAACCGCCGCCCGACGGAATCTTGAGGGTTCTGTGAGGTCGCGGGGCAGGCGCGAGCCGCGCGCTCGGTCGGGCGTGCGACCTCATAGAAGCCGGATTGAACGAGCCGCTGCCACGCCCGAGCAGCGGGCGAGCTTCAAGGCCGATGATCGTCGACGATCGCCAGGCGCAAACGCGTGCACAACTTGAGCGATATGGCACGGATGTTGCTAATTTGGGAAAGTAGGTTGTTGAGCGTATGTGCTGTCAATGGGTTAGGCGTGGCGGAAAAGTCACTCGTGACAACCCTGGCGCGAGAAGCCCAACAACGGCCTTCAACGGGTGCGACGGCGTTGCGGAAAGTCGCCCCGGCATCGTCCCTTGGATGTGTCGCGATGTTGTTGGTCGCCATCGTTGTCGATCCGACTGCACGGTGTCTATTGATTCGAACCACCGCCTGCCGAGAGTGAGGAAGGTTGCTGGCACTCCGCACTCCAGCAACAAACTCAATGCCGCGGCAGCGGCTTCGTTGTGTGCCGGGCATGTTCAATAGCTCGGAAGTGAAAGTCTGCCACCCAACCTGATGGAGGTGAAGGGATAGAGAAACGCAAGGGCTGCCGCCGCGAGGCGGGGTCTGAAGGAAGCGTGGATCGAAGATGCGGGCCGATGAACAAGAACCGGATATGAGGCGCCAGTGTCGGACGAGCGGGCAACACATCGCGAAGTCCATATCCATCAAAGACGCGAAGCGTAGATCCGGCGGTCGTGCATCGAAGGCGATTGAACTTACCCCGGGAGATCTGCCCGGCGTCGCTGTACGGCGACTGAGATGACCGTGAGGTCGTCTGACCACCTGGCAGAAGTCAGCAGAGGGCGTAATAGGTCATGCTGTCGGCGAAGCTATTGAGGCACTCCAAAGCTGAAAAGCGGAGCAACGGATAGGCAGAGTCGGAAACGATGGCTGAAGGCCCGAACGAGTGAGAGAGGCAAGTAGGATCGGCACCTCATGAACGGAAAGCGGCAGACAAACCAGCAACGACTGGCCTCAGGCACGGATGGCCGGGGTGAAACCCCGGCTGCCGCGACCGGAGGAGCCGAACCGTCTGTGGCGATGCCGGCGACCGAAAGCCCGGCTTTCCCAGAACGTCTGATGGAGGAGGTGTGTAGCCGCAAGAACCTTCAAAGAGCGTGGAAACGCGTTCAAGGAAACAAGGGAGGCCCTGGTGTCGATGGGATGACCATCGACGTCGCCAAGGCATTCCTGCGTGAGCACTGGCCAGCAATTCGGCTCCAATTGGCTATCAGCCACGGCCGGTTAAGCGGGTGGAAATTCCGAAACCGGATGGTGGGGTCAGAAGGCTCGGCGTTCCCTGTGTCGTCGACCGCCTGATTCAGCAAGCCGTGCTGCAGGTTCTTCAAGAACAATGGGATTCGACGTTCTCCGAGCACAGCTACGGATTCCGGCCGGGACGGTCGGCGCACCAGGCCGTAGCCCAGGCACAACGCTACATCGCTGAGGGCTACAACGTTGTGGTGGATCTCGATCTGGAAAGAGTTTTCGACCGAGTCAACCATGACATCTTGATGTCGCGCGTCGCCGCGCGGGTGACCGACAAGCGCGTGCTCAAACTCATCCGGGCGTTCCTGAACGCCGGACTGCTGGAGGACGGCCTGATCAGACCGGTGGAAGAGGGGACCCCTCAGGGTGGTCCGCTCTCGCCCTTCCTCAGTAATATCGTGCTCGACGATCTCGACAAGGAGCTGGCTCGACGTGGCCATCGGTTCTGTCGCTATGCGGACGACTGCAACATCTATGTTCGCAGTCATCGCGCCGGTGAGCGGGTCATGGCCTCGATCACCCGGTTCCTGACCGACAAGCTCCGGCTAAAGGTCAATGAGGCCAAGAGCGCGGTGGCACGACCGGAAGGGCGCAAGTTCCTAGGGTTCAGTATTGCGAACGATGGGAGCGAACGACGCATTGCGCCGAAAGCGCTCGCTAAGTTCAAAGACCGAGTTCGGGACGTCACATGCCGGACACGAGGCATCAATCTGGAAAGGATTATTAAGGACCTCTCGCCTTACCTCATCGGATGGCGAGGGTACTTTGGGTTCTGCCAGACTCCTCGCGTGCTCACAAACCTGGAAGCCTGGATTCGCCGGAGACTGCGAATGTATCTCTGGCGACAATGGCAGAACGGGCACAAGCGATTCACGGAGCTTCGCCGCCTCGGCATCGCGAAGTTCGCCGCATCGGTTGCCGCCGGTTCGCCGACGGGGCTCTGGCGAATGTCCGGGCACCCGGCGGTCCAGCACGCCCTGCGCAACCACTTCTTTGACGCTCTCGGTCTCCCCCGAATACTGGTTCCTGGGCCAGCTTAACTCAGTCGAACCGCCGTCGTACGGACCCGTATGCCCGGTGGTGTGAGAGGGGTGGCGTCGCGAGACGTCCCCCTATCCCGATCAATCCCTCCCGATTCAATCTGGTCGAGACCGCTCTAACGTCGTAGGCTCGACGACGCGGGCTGCGTGGGTGTTGCCACGAGTAATCAGGAAAGAAGCGGGCGGCCAAATTGTCGATCAACGCTTGGATTTTGGTGGTTGTTCGCCGCGCGAGCGGCCGATCGCATTGTTAAAGGTCCCCCTTTTGAGCCGGCCGCGGGGCCATGGGCTTTGATCTAGCTGGAATCCACCGAGATCGAGCCGGACACGCCGCTTGATTCAGTCAGAGCGTAAAAATGTTGGTCCAAATGCCCTCTCGGCTCCAGCGACTGACGCGGTTGTAGACCGTTGTGTAAGGACCGTAGACTTCCGGGCAATCACGCCAGCGCGAACCTGCTTTTAGCAAGTGGACAATGCCGTTGATCACGCATCGATCATCGATCTGATGCGCTCCCTTGTGCCCTCGCGGCAACAACAGCTCAATCCGCCGCCATTCCGCGTAGCTGAGCCAGTCCTCACCGCGCTTGATCCAGCGCAACCTTGGATGCGTCCGGCCATGCTATGTCGCTTCGAAATGTCGAATTGCAATCGAGGCACATCATGAAGGCGTATTTCATCGGAGCTGGCATCGGATCGCTCGCGGGCGCGGCATTCCTCGTTCGCGACGCGCGGGTGCCGGGGCGCGATATCGTGATCTACGAGCCACAGCCGCTGGTCGGCGGCAGCCTCGACGGCGCGCTGCTTGCGAACGGCGCCTATTCGTTGCGCGGCGGGCGCATGCTCACCACCGATCACTACGAATGCACCTGGGACCTGCTGTCGAGCATTCCGTCGCTCGAACATCCCGGCCTCAGCGTGCGCGAGGAGACGATCGCGTTCAATCTGGAGACTCCAGCGCATTCGCAGGCGCGGCTGGTCGACCGCAACCGCTTTAAGATCGATGTGACGCATATGGGCTTCTCGGCGCGCGACCGGCTCGAGCTACTGCGGCTCGCCGAGGCATCAGAGGAGACGCTCGGCAACAGCCGCATCACCGACTGGCTGTCGCTCGGATTCTTCGAATCGAATTTCTGGTACATGTGGCAGACCACCTTCGCCTTCCAGCCCTGGCATAGCGCCCTTGAGCTAAAGCGCTATCTGCACCGCTTCATGAACGAGTTCCCGCGGATCGAGACCCTCGCCGGCGTCAAGCGCACGGTCTACAATCAGTATGACGCGATCGTGCGGCCGCTCGCCGACTGGCTGAAGCAGCAGGGCGTGCAGTTCGTGCGCGGCACGGCTGTCACCGACATGATGCTTGAGGACGACGGCTGGCGCGTGCGCGTCCGCCAGCTCATGCTCGACCGCGACGGCTGCACCGCCAATGTCCGCCTCGATGACGACGACCTCGTGTTCTTCCAGAACGGCTCAGTGACGGACGCCTCGAGCCTCGGCACCATGACGGATCCGGCGCCGCGACTGACCAAGAAGGATAGCAAGGGCTGGGCGCTGTGGGAGACGATCGCGAAGGGACTCCCGAATTCGGCAATCCGTCCGCATTCAACACCTCAATCCCCGAATCCTACTGGCTGTCGTTCACCGTTACCTGCAGGGACCCCCGCTTCTTCGACAAGATGGAGGCGTTCTCAGGCAACAGGGCCGGCACCGGCGGGCTCGTCACGTTCAGGGATTCGAGCTGCTGATGTCGGTGGTGCTGTATCATCAGCCGCATTTCGCTGGGCAGCCGAAGGACGTGCAGGTATTCTGGGGCTATGCGCTGCACCCCGATCGCGTCGGCAATTTCGTGGCCAAGCCAATGTCCGATTGCGGCGGCGCAGAGATCCTGAAGGAGCTCTGCGGTCACCTCAACTTCGACGCGAGCGTGTTCGAGGATGCGATCTGCATTCCCTGCCGCATGCCCTACATCACCAGCATGTTCATGCCGCGCAATCTCGCCGACCGGCCGTTGCCGGTGCCGAAGAATTCGGTCAACCTCGCCTTCGTCAGCAAGTTCGTCGAGATCCCCCATGACGTCGTCTTCACTGTCGAATATTCGGTGCGCGCGGCGCAGATGGCGGTTTATCAGTTGATGAAGGTCGATCGCCCGGTGCCGCCGGTGACCCGTCACGACAAGTCGCTCGCGGTGATCTTCGCGACACTGAAGAAGGCTTTCGGGTGACGCATTCCCGGGACGGCGTCGCGATCGCGCGACTGCAAGCGGCAGTCTGACGTGAAAGACGGCGCCCCTGACGGGACGTTTTCGGCTCCGATGCGGCCGCCATGCGCTTCGACGATGGTATGCGCGATCGAGACCATGTCGCCACGCAAGTGTCTGGTACTGTCCAGAATCTTTCGCACTTTTGATCAGGCGACGGCTCCTGTTTCAGAGAGTTGTGGCTGATAGAGCGGTCGCATGTTCATGTAGCATTTGGTCGTCATCAATTTGGATCACCTGACCCATGGCATTCCAATCGTTCATTCAAAGCTCCTTCATTCTAGAAGAAGCCGTCAATCCTGAAAGTGCGAAAGACTTCGTACGTTATCAAGCGCGGCAACCGTATTGGTCTGGAATCTTGCCTCGACCAACTGTCCGACAAACTCGACTTGCGCTCGGTTTGACCTGCCCCTGAATTTTCATCCAGCGGCAGTTAGAGTCTCGGGGTTTTGTACGCCAAGTGACGCGGGTGGAGCAACGGACGATCGGCGGAGCTGGTCGGGGTTGCGTAGCCGATCGTCCGTTGCGGTGAGGTGGGCCGCGTAGGCCGCGGGGGTCAGGTATTTCAGCGATGAGTGGGGGCGCTGGAGATTGTAGTCGGCGACCCAGACAGCGATCTTTATGCGGGCGTCGTCAAGATCGAAGAACAGGGTCTCGTTGAGCAGCTCATCGCGCATCCGGCCGTTGAAACTCTCGACGAAGCCGTTCTGCATCGGCTTTCCCGGTGCGATGAAGTGCCAATCGATGGCGGCGTCCTTGCACCAGGCGAGCATGGCATTGCAGGTGAACTCGGTGCCATGGTCGGACACGATCATTCCTGGCTTGCCGCGTCGCTCGATGATTGCCGTGAGTTCGCGGGCCACGCGCCGCCCCGAGATCGACGTCTCTGGAATGGCGCCTAGGCATTCCTTGGTGACATCGTCGACGATGTTGAGGATGCGGAAGCGTCGGCCACTGGCGAACTGGTCGTGAACAAAGTCCAGCGACCAGCGTGCATTCGGCTTGGCCTCCACCAGGATCGGGGCACGGGTTCCCACGGCCTTGCGGCGAGCCCGCCGCTTGCGGACGGTGAGCCCTTCCTCGCGGTAAAGCCGGTAGATCCGATTGATCCCCGACGGCTCGCCCTCCCGCCGCAGCAGGACGAACAGCCGGCGGTAGCCAAAACGTCGCCGCTCGTTGGCGAGGTCACGCAGCCGGCCACGGAGGGCCGCGTCTGGAGCACGGCCGGAGCGATAGCGGATCATCTTCCGATCCGCGCCCACGATCGAACAGGCCCGCCGTTCCGACAGGCTCATGACGGCCTGCAGATGCGCGACCGCAGCGCGCTTGGCGGCGGGCCCTACCATTAATGGGATGACCCGCCCCGTCCTCTCAGTCAGACTGAGTTGGCTTTTGAAAGGAGGAAGCAATGAGGACACGGAACAAGCCCAGGCCGGCAACGGTGTTTGGGATCGACATTGGCAAGAACTTTTTCCACGTCGTTGGGCTCGACGCCGCCGGAATGCCGATCCAGAAGGCGACCTTTCGGCGCGATACGCTCTTGCAGTTCTTCGAACGTGCAGGACCGGCTTTGGTGGGGATGGAGGCCTGCTCCGGCTCGCAATGGTTGGCCCGCAAGATCGCCGCCATGGGGCACACC
>NZ_SPQS01000045.1 GCF_004570865.1 Bradyrhizobium frederickii | reverse complement strand
GACGGTGGGTTCGGCGATCCGACTCCCGCCGCCCGGACCGAAAACATCGGCAGCGCTGCCTTCGAGCTGGGCCTTCCACGATGTGATCTGATTGGGGTGAACGTCGAACTGCTCCGCCAGTTGCGCCAGCGTGCGGTCACCCTTGACGGCGGCAAGTGCCACCTTCGCCTTGAAAGCCGGAGTGTGGTTCCGCCGTGCTCGTCTGCTCATCGTCTCTCCTGATTCGCGGGTCAATCTTGCCCGCCGTCAGGCAGAAACTCCACTTATCGCGCTGTTCAGATTTGCGGGACCAGCTCACCTGCTCGGCGACTGTCAGGATGTTCGCCGCCACGACACCCGGGCGCGCATCGACATGCGCAAGGAACGATTGTCGCCGGCCAGGGCCCACCCGCACGTCGACAAAGTGGAACGGCAAGGCCTCGATCCAGCCGCGTCCCTGCGCCCAGACATAAAACCGGCAGACCGTGCGAACCCGATCATTCACCGTCGACCGCGCGTATGGCCGCTTCGTATGCGGGCTCGGCTGCGACAGCATACGATTGCGCCAGGCCGCAATCTCCGCCTCGCTCACCGCGCGCCAGTCGAGACCAGATTGCTCCAGACTGTCGAACCAATCATGCAGGTGCTCGCAATAGGTCCGTATCGTTTCCGCCGCATGCGTGCGGCCCGGAATCGTAGCCAGCTCCATCAGCCAGGCAAACGCCGGCTCGATAATCGCCATCCGTTCCGACACCAGTATCGGAAACCCGGCTGGGATTGCGGCATACCCCATCGCCGCCTTGATGATCCGCGCCATACTGTCCTCTTTGGTCCTCGCCGTCCGAAACGGCAGAAGACACCGAGCTGGGCGCAACTCCCTGTACAGCAACAAAGAAGACAGCTTCCCGAACCGATTGTTATTAAGCGGAGCGCCTGCGGCGCACTCTTTTGTTTAGGATGCGAGGGGTTCCCCTCGCGCTCTCCCGTTCGCCACGTGGCAGGGTTGCAGGACTTCGCCTGCAACCATTTGACTAGTTTGTGGTGTCGCCGCCGCGTCAAGCGTTGTCCTCGCTACGCTGCGGGAACGCTTGACTCGGACGTCTATGTGCCCTCTTCGGAGAGCCCCATGCGTATGAACCATGACGATGACAGCCACACGACTCTAACCGGACAGTTCGAGCACAGAACCTAACAACGGCGCGCGTTGGATGTTCTCGGCAAGCGAATCGTCCTCGGCTAGAATGTCGGTCGCGGGATTGCGGACGACGCAAGGCACCGGTGCGGTCTTGGCGAGGCGTTTCTGCTTTACCAGCAGCTCCAGTGCCCGATAGCGACGGCCGCCAGCGGGAATCTCAAACATGCCGGTCTCGGCGCCTTCGGCGTCGAGGACCGGCCGGACGTTGAGGCCTTGGAGCAAGGTACGCCGGGCGATGTCCTCGGCCAGCTCCTCAATGGAGATGCCGGCCTTTACGCGCCGGACGTTTGACTGGCTGAGCACGAGCTTATTGAAGGGAATGTCGCGCGAAGACGAGAGGGTGATCTTCTGAATGGCGGTCGCCATGGATGATACTCCGCGACGGGCGGCCCAAAGACTTTCTCTGAGCCTCCAACCCGTCACGAAGCGCAGCGCCGCCCTCTTCCTCTGAGGGCAGCGCCGCAAAGCCGAAGATCAGGAAAGATGGAAAACCAGAGAGCCGGAAATGCGCCGTTCCGGACGTCTGGCTTTCCGGATATCAGGCTGCGCGGTCGAGCAGCTTCTTCGCGCGCGCCTCCAGATCGAGGCGTGCATCCTGATGGCTCTTGCCCCGCGCAACCGCAGAGATGCCTTGCACGAAATCGAACACGCTTTCGGGCTTGCGTCCTTCCTCGGCCAACACCGTCTCGATGATCCTCGCTGTCTCTGTCTTCGAGAAGCCACGCTTGCGCAGAAACTCGTTGCGATCGTCGTCGGTGCGGGCGACGATCTTTTCTCGCGCGGCCTTGATGCCGTTGACAAAGGGCATCGCCGAGGAATTGGCAAAGTTGGTCAGCGCCGGCACCGCCTCGTGCGCGAAGCGTGAGGCGGCGTATTTGGAGTGACGAATGGTGATCTCCTCGAAATCCTCGACGCCCCAGAGATTGCGGTTCTGGCAGACGGCGCGGAGATAGAAGCTCGCCATGCCGAGCGTCTTGGCACCCACCTCGGAATTCCAGCAGTAGAAGCCGCGGAAATAGAGGTCCGGCGAACCGTCGGCCAATCGGCCGGCCTCGATCGGGTTAAGGTCGTCAACCAGGAACAGGAAGACGTCGCGGTCGGATGCGTAGAGCGTCGTCGTATCCTGGCTGATGTCGACATGTGGATTATAGACGCCAGTCGACCAGTCGAG
Organism: Bradyrhizobium frederickii; assembly: GCF_004570865.1. Taxonomy (GTDB): domain Bacteria; phylum Pseudomonadota; class Alphaproteobacteria; order Rhizobiales; family Xanthobacteraceae; genus Bradyrhizobium; species Bradyrhizobium frederickii. The sequence goes on along the minus strand of NZ_SPQS01000045.1, from coordinate 22,311 downwards.
CACGCCAGGGACCTTCCAGCGCGTGTCGCCCGTGCCATTGCCGGCGATGCGCTGAACCGCCGCCACAAGTTCGTGGTCGAAGATACGGCCGTATTCGGGACCCGTAACGGCGCGAAGCTCAACGCGACCGTCTTCGATCTCGAGCGATGTGGTTTCATGAAAACCGCTTTTGCGCAATCCTCTAGCGAGGTCGATGAGTACCTGCAGATCCAGGTGCCGTCGGTGACGAAACACCATCTCGAAGTCCGGGCTGCAGAGACGCGCGAGCCGATCCGGGTCGTCGTCCTCCGTGCGCTGAAAGCGTATGGCGTGACTGTCCCCGACGAAGCAATCTCTGATCGTCGAAAGAGGCGGCCAGCATGACGGACGAGTTCACCCCACTCACCGTTCAGGACTATGTCTCGCAGGCGTTGACCACCGACCAGCGCAGCGACGGCGGATCGCTCACGTTTCCGCTGCTCGGTCTGTTTGGCGAGACCGGCAGCCTGCTCAGCGAGGTCAAGAAGAAACAGCGAGATCGAGCCTCGTATCTCGGCTATGCAAGCGCGGTCGTCGAGGAATTGGGCGACGTGCTTTGGTATCTCACGGCGTTTGCCGCGCGCGGCGGGCTGTCTCTCGGCGATATCGCTGGAAACCTGGATCGGGGTTATGCGGACTGGCAGCGTGCCGCTGATGGCCCACTTTCATTCGCTTCCCTCCAACCCCCGATAATGACTCGCCGCGCAGAGCCGACACAGGCGTTTGAGAAGACGCTGCTCCAGCTCGCGGGAGAAGTCGGCTTGCTGATGACCGATCACGAAGCTGGGCGCCTGACGAATAACCAAGCGGCCTTGGCGGGGCGCCTAGTCGCGATCATGCGAACCTTGATTCAGGCCGCGAACGAGGCGGGTGTGACGCTCGAGGCGGCGGCGGTCAAGAATTTGGGCAAAATCTTCGATCGGTGGCCTCGCGAGCGTATTTACCCAGCACCGCTCGACGAGTCCGCGGAGGCTGAAGAAAAATTGCCCCGCGACCTTTATGTCGACGTGTTTGAACGCAAAGTTCGCGGTCAGACCTATGTGTTCCAGCGCTGCAACGGCCTGAACATTGGCGATCGTCTCACCGACAACGCCATGACGGCCGATGACTACCGCTTTCACGACGTCTTTCACTACGCTTACGTGGCGGTTTTGACTTGGTCGCCCGTCATCCGCGCTCTCTTCCGTCTTAAGCGTAAGAGCGATCCCAAGATCGATGAGGCACAGGACGGAGCGCGCGCCACGCTGATCGAAGAGGGCGTCGCGACATGGATATTTGGCCAAGCCGCGGCCCTAAATCTCTTCGCCGACGTGAAGACTGGTGAGTTGCCGTTCGACATGCTCAAGCACGTCCGCCAGTTCGTCGCCGGATATGAAGCTGAGCAACTTCCGTTGTGGCTTTGGGAAGAGGCGATCTTGCAAGGCTATGCCGCCTTCCGCTTCCTGCGCGAGCATCGGCGCGGGCGTCTTCACATCGATACGAATAACCGCCGCCTCACAATCGAGAAACTATCTTGAAAACGCCGAAGTCCTTTGCCCAAGCGCTCGCCGAAACCCGCTTACCTTCGGTGTTCAATCCATACGCCGATTGTTGCTCGACTTACGACCGAGCAGATGCCGCGCGCGTCCGTCGGCGCAATCTTGTGCGCTGCCTCGACGCGGCTATAGCTGCGCACGTCGACACGATCTGGATCGCCCGCGATCTGGGCTACCGCGGAGGCCGCAGGACGGGTGTGCCGCTGACGGACGAAGTCCATTTGGCCCAAGCGGCGGCGCTCATGGGCGGGATAGAGCTGGATCGTGCAACAAGAGGCCCGATGGTCGCGGAGCGTACCGCCGCCATCGTCTGGAGCGTGCTCACCCGAATCGGCGAGCCCGCCGTGTTGTGGAACATATTCCCGCTCCACCCGCACGAGGCTGATGACCCCTTCTCGAATCGCTGCCACACTAGGGCCGAACGGGAAGCCACGTGGCCACTGCTTACGGCTCTTATTGCGATGATCAAGCCGCGCCGGATCGTGGCAATCGGCCGCGATGCGGGCATGGCGCTAAACGGCCTCGATATAACGGTCAAGATCGTCCGCCATCCGAGTTATGGCGGCCAGGCTGAGTTCATCTCAGGCGTCAATCACATCTACGGCCTCACAGCCGACGATGACGATGGCCAGACGATCGAGCTTCCCTTCCCCGACACTCAAGCCGCGAGAGGGGCTGCTGCCTGATCGAACTTTGCGATCATCGCGCTGATATCGGACCGGCTGGCGGGCTTTCCGTTGCGGCGGGGTTGGTCGATTTCGGCATGGGTGGAAATGATGGTGAGCGCGCCAACCTTGAGGCCCGCCTCATGAGCGACAAAGTCCATTAGGCGGCCAAGACCAATCAGGTTACCCAGCAGTTTTTCGATGTAGAAGTGATTGCGATACATCGCGGTCAAGGTCAGCGTCTTATTTTGTGGGCCAGGTATGACTTTGAAGCTCATGAAACTTAGGCACTGTCCGCCATAAGGCGAATTATCGACATCCCTGACCGGATCGAACAGCGACAGCTCGAACTTGTTCAGGGCCCGCACGTCCTCGTTTTTTAGGCGTTTCACGATATCCCAGAGCTGATTGGGCGCATCACCCTCGACCACCGGATATTGAATCATGCGCTCGAAATAGTAACCGGACCAGCGTTCGCTTCGCCGAACCTTCTTCAGAATATTGTCGCGAAAAATATCGAAGAAGGCAGGTGCACCATAGCGGCGATAAAGACCGGCGGGAAAAATGGTGTTCGCCACCGTCTCCACGGACTTCTCGTAGGGCGAGAGAAATTCGTCGACGACCGCGATCCGGGGGTCCGCCAGCGTCGCATGGGCGATCGGATCTGCGATATCGATGATCACGTTGTAGGCCGCATGGCCCTGCTGGCCATCAACGGCACGCACGGCTTCACGCCATGCGCTCGCGCAGTCAGGCTGCGATGGGATCGGCAGGTACATCGACCTCCTCCAATAAGGTTGCGGCCGCATAGATGCGTGGGCCAAGGAACCGCTCCGTGAGCCAGCCGTAGCCCGCATCGCCCCAGCTCGGCCCCCAACTATTACGCACCAAGACGGCACGCTGGCCGTCGACCTTCCCGTGGCCGACTGCAATGACGGCATGGCGTCGGTCAGGTTCCGGTTGCTCGCCGGGCGCCGGATCGACGACACCCTGAGTGCTCCGTTGATAGAAGGCGCGCGACAGCATCGTCAGGACAATCACAGGACGTCCTTGATCCAATTCCTGGATGACGCGGTCGATCGAGTAGGTGGCGGTCGCGCCGTTACGGCCGAAACGCTTGCCGATCTCGCGGGGCGGCGCCCATGACGCTGGCTCCGCGGGTGTTGCCGATAGATAGGGCAAACCGCTCTCTTCGGGTTGTCCGTCCTTGCGGAGCGCCTCCAGCATCGAGGACAAGAGCGCGCCGGTGTTTGGCATTCGGCCGGCGCGCTGTTGCGCCTTATAGAAGGCATATTCGCAGGACAATGGCGCCCAGCCATCACGTAGAGCCGCATGTGCATCGCTCGCCGCGAAGGCAAGGCAGGTAGGGCGCGCCCCTTGATTGCGGGCATCGCCGAAAGAAGGCCGCAGATCGACCGAAATCGTAATGTCGCTCATGCGGCCTCGAGCAGCCTCCGCCGTTCGGCGCGCGAAAGCCCTTCTTGCTCAGGACCGGTGAGGTCGACGTCCACGGCAAGGGTCGCAAGCGGCGGATCGGGATCCCATGGTCGCCGTTCGTCGAGTGCGAGCCGTCCGCGATAGGTGTCTGGTGGCGTTGCCGTCACGCGCCTGATGACAGGCCCGCCGACGCCGTCAGCGTCAATCGCCTGCAGGTCATCGCGAACGACGGCGAACCCGCTCTCCTTGAGCTGATCGATGTCCCAGAGATAGCCTCCGCCGCTGTGTTCTTCGAGCCGGAGGACAAACAGATCGTTGCGGCTCCCGTCGATGCGCACTCCTGCGTCGCGCTCGGTGAGTAGCCAGACGTCGCCGCGGTAGTCTTGCGGCTGGTAGGCCTCAAGCAGGGCAACTTTCATCTCACGCGGCTGGGTCTGAAGAAGCTCCCGGGCCTGCGTCGCCTGGATGAATCTGTGGCGGGCGAGCGTCCAGCAAGTCGCCTCATAACTCGCGCCGATCCGCAACGAGAGCTGGTAGACCGCGCTTGGTCGCCGAAAATCAGGAACGGTCCAGCCCTGGCGAGCCGCATGCCAAGCGACGAGCCAGCGCGGCATCATGAATTCGACCGCGAATGCGTCGGCCTCAACCTCCTGAAAGTCGCCGGTCGGCTGCGCTTGCAGCGGCATCCGACGCAGAATGCTTTCGTCATCGAGACTGGGCTGATGCTGTAGGCGGAAGTGGCCGAGCTCATGGGCCGCAGTGAACCGTTGGATGCTCATCGGACGCTGTGTCGTAACGAGGACGCCAGGCCCAGGATCGCTCAGATAAGCACCGAGGAGTCCTTGCAGGGGCCGCACGAGTAAGGGCAAATCGAGGGCGTGGATGGCGGCGAAGACATCGACGTTGCCGCCGGCCGCCTCGATCTGCTGACGTAGGTCAAGCTGCTGATGCAGCCGGGCCGCGGCCATCGTGCCAGCGCGAACCGCGCTCGGATAATCCGCGGCCACCATCGATCAACCTCGTGCGGCGCGCGACCGAGCACGCAGGTATTCGGCGAAGCGTCCAAGCTCGGTGCGGTCCTGCTCGGACAGGTCGGCCGCCCTGCGCGCGAGGTGGGCCACGTCGATGGGCAGGCTCGCCGCAGCGTCTTCCCCGGTAAAATAGCCCACCGGCTGACGGTACAACTTAGCAAGCCGGGCGAGTTCGATAGCCTCGACCCGGCGCTGACCGTTCTCGATATCCGTCAGGGCGGTTCGCGGGATCTTCAAATAGGTTGCGACCTCTTCCTGCTTGAGGCCTAGATACTTGCGAGCTTCACGTAGTCGATCGCCCAGGAGCCGGCGCGCCTCGTCATCGTTATCGTGATGAACTGCGAGTTCGGTCATGATTGCGCTCCTTTCTTCTTCGTCCACTCTTTCTCCAAACGGGGGAGAAGCTGGCCGAGTGCGCTGTCGACCGAAGTGTATCCGCCTGCCCGGACGACGCTTTCAGGCAACTCGAACCCGACAATCGGTTCAACTGCGCATAGGATTGAAACGACCACCAACGAGTCCACGTGAACGGATGCTTTGGCGATATCTGCCGGCGCCGTGGGCAGGGCCATGCCTCTAATCGACGCCTCGATCTTCACGGCCTCGACCAGTTCGTCGCGGAGTTTCGCCTCGACGGCGGCCAAGGGAAACGGCGCAATCTTGACGGGCGGCGGGGCGAGTGTGGTGGTTACCATCTCTGTGTCTTTCTAGGACCTGTAGCCAATATAATGTCTGGTTTTCCGACATGCAAGGGTTTTCAATATCTTCGGTCGAGGGGCATGCTCAGCGCCCGACACGATGCAGACGGAAAAGCTTATCGAAAAAATCGGCGATCCTCGATTCAGCGCCCTCGCCGACCAACTCATTTGCTCCGAATCGGTAGACTTCGTACCCAGCGAGCCGCAGCTCGCGGTCGGCCGACACCATGTCGGCATAGACCTTCAACGACGGGTGGTCGTTCTCGGAGAAATGATGCTTTCCATCCACCTCCAGCACGATGCGTTGGCGCCCCGGGAGGAGGAGCAAAAAGTCCATGCGCTGGCGCGGAAGCGGAAGGCGATGGCGCAGGGTTTTTACGACAGCGGGATCGTAGTGCAGATAGACCTGTGGCAGGAGCGCGGGTAGCGCCTCGCCGAGGGCAGATCTATAGGCCTTGAAGTAGGTGGCGAAGAGCTTGCGTTCCGCGTCTGAAGCCAAGGATTCTTGAAGGCGCGCGCCGAGACTTGCTGCATTGGCCCCAGGTGCGACGTCGCTCCACCAAGCGACGAACTCGGACCAGAGCAAGCCATTCGTGCCGATCGGCCGGTCGTAGACCAGGCAGCTCTCTTCGCCGGAGAGAATGACGATGTCGTTGTTGATGGCGTCGGCGAAACCGATTTCCGGCTTGGGTCCTCGCGAGGCGAAGATCAAATTCTTGGGCCGACCACCGACACCACGCACGAGAGGACGGAAGGCAAAGATCGAGTGACCGGAGAGTTCACTTTCCTGGGCCAGCTCGTATCCGTCACGCGCAAGGACCTTGTTGAGGGCCGTGACCATCTGCAACTGCTCTTCTCCCGTCCGGGAGAGGGGGTGAACAGCTTCTTGAGCAACGCCCCGAATCGGGCTCTGGAGCAGTCGAAGGCGCCGATTTCGCCGAACAGATATTCAACCGACCAATCACCGGAATTTCGATCCATGTGCTGAGCGATCTGATCGCGCAGGCTTCGACCGTTGGTTCCGAGGAAATCTTCAATGGGCGTGGAGAGAGGGAAATAGCGTTCCACCATCTCCACCGTGCCACGCTCGCCGGCGAGGTCATCTCCGAAGATTCGCGCGACGTCGCGCCGGGTGATGTGGGTTAGAGGCGGATCGCCCGCTTCCAGCACCTTGCGACCGGCCTCGTCGAGGGGGATATCCCCGCGCTTAGCCGCAAACTTCAAGGCCAGCCGCGCTAACTCCTCCTCGGTAAGGTTTGCGAGCGCGAGGTCGATACGCTGGCGCTTTGAGAGCCCCTCGCCGGTTGGAACGACCAGCCCAGCGATTCGTAGCGGCGCCTCGCTCAGCTCCGCGTGGGTCATCGACTGCAGCACACCGGCGATAAGGCTATGAAGGTTGGTGGACATCGAGCAGCTTGGCGGCAAGGCGCTCCTCTTCTGCGCCAAGCCTCTCCTCGCCCCGTGCCTTCCGGAGGAAGCGTGCGAGGGCGGCCTCACGAGAGTCGCGATCGAGCGCGTACGCGGACTGTTTGAATTCTTTCCCGTCGGGAGGGCCCTGGATATAGCCTCCGATCGGGTCGGCCGCCATGATCAGGGCGGTGTCGAGTGTTTGGATATATTTACCGGTGACGGAGCGCTTGGCATGACCTACCAGCGCCGCCATCTCACCTCTGTGAAGCCGAGGCGACGTCATTCTAGGACTACGTTGAAGGAGGGATACGGCCGCCGGAAAGCGGCTAGCACCCGATCGCGCGCCCGATCTAATTCGCGAGCTGCTCTGTCGGTGAGCATGAAGGTTGGACAAGCGGGATTGCCACAGCCGCAGGGCCTGATTTCGCCGGAGGACAGCAGCGTTTTGAATTGGCGGCGAAGCTGATCCAGTTCACGGACGGTCAGCTCCAGAGCGCTGCGGATCCCGGCGTCGCGAATGTGATGAAGCGACGGAAGTCGATGGATTTCGATGCCTTCGCGCGTTTGCCAGATGCCCGTGCTGAGAACGCGAATAGTGTCGTCGATTGCCTGCTGGAAAGCGGGAAGATTGCTCTCCTGATGAAACGGTGTTCGGAAAGCTGGACGATCAAACGCACGGGCGAGCATGGCCAAGGCCTGCTCGTCGTCGATATCCGGGAACTGGTCAACAAAATTACGCAGTTCCGTTTCTGTGTCGGGAAACGGAACGCCCTCGACGAGGCGCCGTAGGAGGAATTCGGCTCGAAGCCGGAGATGTTCCTCAAACTCCGGGCCGGACCAGATTGCCACTTTAGGGACACCGAGTTTCGTGGCTGCCGAGCGAACCTCGTCGCGACGTTGGGCTGAGACACGACCACGGCACACGAACTTGAAAGCGTCAGGTTTGCCGGTCGTCGCTTTGACCGCGGCTGCCATATCCTTCTCGGCCTTTGCCTGGGTCAGGCTACCGCGATTGACGCATTGAATGACAGTGCGTTCGTCCGGCTGGTCGTCGAACGGACGTGTGCCGATGATGTCGCGCCCTTGGTCGCTTCCCGTCTGGCCGAACCAAGCGAGATCAGTCCAGCCATCGCAAAGGTGATAGGCGAACACGAGGCGCTCGAACTCGGTGCCGCTGAAATCCTCGAAGTGAATCGGCCGGACCGTTCGGGTTATCGTCACCTGCCTACCTCCTGGCTCGCGGAGCTGCGGAGCGGGTTGATAATCTGAACGTCCTCGAAGTCCTTTTCATTGTCTGTGACTACGACGCAATGGTTGGCGTCTGCGATCGCAGCGATGATGGTGTCGAGCGCGCTTCTGGGGCGTCCCTTCGCCTTCCGACCAGCCATAAGACCGGCCCAGACGAGGCCAGCTTTCTCGTCAAACGGCAGGACGCGGCCGGCGAACAGCGCTTGCGGACCTTCGGGGCCGGCGAACCAGGCTTCAAGGGCGCTGCGTTTCTTGCCTTTCGGTTTCTCCAAGATGCCTCGGCGGATTTCGGCGACGGTGAGCGAGGCAATGAAGAGGTCGTCGTCCTTCTGCGCGCCCATCCAAGCCAGCAGCGAGTCTGACGGCTCCGGCTTTATGACGTTGCTGATGATATTGGTATCAAGAAGATAGCGCGTCACAGATCGACCTTACGCCCGTCTTCTCGCGGCCGGCTGAGGTCGAGATCCGCGCCGACCAGTGGAGAGCGACGCAGCGCGGCGAGAATGCCGCCCGCTTTCGGAGGCTCACCCGCCACTGCTTGCTGTATGGTCCGGCGGAGCTGCCCGGCTTCTGGACCGTCCTCCGTCAATTTCCGGGCAAGGCGCCGGAGCAGATCGCGGTCAGCGTCGAGCGCCTGGATCTCGAACCGCGCGATGCCACGCTCAGTCAGACGGGACCGATAATTCTCGAGGGCTCTCTTCTGTGCGTTGTTGCTCATCGCGCCCCTCCATGCTATATCCAGATATATAGCCATGTTATCTTTGGAGCGCAAGGCTGGTGGAATTGTCATCGGTCCCAGCAAATAGAAATGGCCTCTCCGATCCACCGGGGGGTGTCACCGTGGCAAGACGCCTTCCTTCCAAGGGAGGCGATCGCTACGATGACGGTCGATCGGTGCCCCGCCGCTACGCTGCCACCCGCCGACACCCGCTCTGATGCGCCACAAGCCATTGATTTAGAAAACGTTTTTATCTTGCTAATGCGTCGTCGCATGGCATCGTTGTCGCGAAGCGGTGTATTCCGTGCGAGGACAAGGACGCGATCGTGGCGCGACCGAGACGTACAACAGCCGAAAAACTTCGTGTGGTCGCCGACGCGGCCCGCGAACCGGCCGTGCCTGCGCCGTCGAAGCCCGATCCTCGTCTCATCAATCTGGTCCGGCTGCTGGCCCGCCAGGCCGCACGGGACTTCGTTCAAGCCGAAACAGACAGCCGGACGCGAGACCGCCTCCCGGAGTAAGGAGGTCGCCTCGTGAAGGTCGCGCTCTACGCCCGCTACTCATCGGACAATCAGCGAGACGCCTCGATCGAGGATCAGCTGCGGCTCTGCCGCCTCCATGCCGAGAAGCAAGGCTGGACCGTCGTCGACAGCTATACCGATCGCGCAATCTCCGGCGCATCGCTCCTGCGCCCCGGCATTCAAGAGCTGATCAGTGACGCGACGCGCGGCAAATTCGTCGTCGTGCTCGCAGAGGCGATGGATCGCCTGAGCCGCGATCAGGAGGATATCGCCGGACTGTTCAAACGTATGGCGTTCAGCGGAGTGCGGATCGTCACACTGTCGGAAGGTGACGTGACGCATCTGCATGTCGGGCTTAAGGGCACGATGAACGCGCTCTTCCTGAAAGACCTGGCTGACAAGACGCGCCGCGGGCTGCGCGGCCGCGTTGAGGACGGTAAGTCCGGTGGCGGGCTGTGCTTCGGCTACGACGTTGTGAAACAGTTCGCGGCGAATGGCGAGCCGATCCGTGGCGATCGGACGATCAACGAGGCGGAAGCCGTCGTCGTGCGCCGTATCTTTGCAGACTACATTGCCGGCAAGTCGTCCCGCGCGATTGCCTTTGAGTTGAATAAGGAAGGCGTGCCTGGGCCGCAGGGCGCCGAATGGGGACCCTCAACGATCCACGGCAATCCGAAGCGCGGCGTCGGCATCCTCAACAACGAACTCTATGTCGGCCGCCTCGTCTGGAACCGGCTTCGTTATCTGAAAGACCCAGATACGGGTAAGCGGGTGTCGCGTCTCAATCCTGAATCTGAGTGGGTAATTCAGGAGGTGCCGGAGATGCGCATCATCGACCAGGAAGTCTGGAATGCGGCGAAGGCCCGCCAACAATCGCTCGCCTATGAGACGTCTGAGCCTAGCGAGAATGCATTGAACGAGCGGCGGCGGCCAAAACATCTGTTTGCCGGTCTTGTGAAGTGCGGCTGCTGTGGCGGCGGTTACACTATGATCTCGAAAGATCTGCTCGGCTGCGCGACGTCGCGGAACAAAGGCACTTGCGACAACCGCTTGAATATCCGGCGCGATGCGTTGGAAGCCTCGGTGCTCAGCGGCCTCCGGACGCATCTCATGGAGCCCGAGCTCTTCAAAGAATTCTGCGACGAGTTCACCCGCGAAGTGAACCGGCTGCGGATTGAGCGCAGCGCCGACATCATCAGTCAGCGCAAAGAGTTGGAGCGCGTCCAGCGGGACTTGGATAGAGCGATCCAAGCCATCCTGGATGGTGTACCTGGCGCTCAGCTCAAGGACAAGATTGGTGGTCTTGAAGCCCGCAAGGCCGAACTGACCGAGCTGTTGGCAAATGCAGAGGAGCCACCGCCTCTTCTGCATCCGAACATGGCGGAAATCTACCGCCAGCGAATCGCCACGCTTTATGAGAGCCTGCAAAGCGAGGATGGCAAGGCCGAGGCGGCTGAGGTGTTCCGGACACTGGTCGATCAGGTAACGCTCGTACCCGACGAGGCCGAGCTGGCGATTGTGCTGCGCGGCGACCTGGCTGCGATCCTGCGGTTCACCGCCAACAAGAAAAACCCCGACGTCCTTTCGGAAGCCGGGGTTTTGGGTGCCTTGCTTTCGCAAGAATCGTTGGTTGCGGGGATAGGATTTGAACCTATGACCTTCAGGTTATGAGCCTGATCAGCGCCCGGTTCGTGCGTGCGATAGGTTCGCTGGAGCCTGCCGTCTCCAGCGTGGCCCGAGTACATCCGTCGGTGACAGAAGCATAATTCGGCGACAACGCTTCCCATGCCCGCATGATGTTGGCGGTCGTCAAGGTATCGCCGATCGGCAAGATCGCTTCGGCTCCGCCATCGATGCCAATGACGCCAGTCTGCAACGCGCCAAACGAGCCGTTAAGATAGAGTTCGCCGCCTGCGAACACCCGACCGGCCTTGGCCGCGTAGCTGGTCTGGCGGTGGTTACGGTAAAAAGTCTTTCGTCATGCAAGCTGTGTCGCGGGGGAGGGGGGCAGCCCGCCCTCGATCGGTTGGTGGTGGCGGCTCGAGGGCCGGGAAAGCGGACAATTACGATAATCACAAGCCATGACCAGCCTGTGGTCGCGTTGATTGCGGGTGCCATGCAGACGTTGGCGGGTCCTCTACAAGAGCAGGTAGGTGCCAAAGTGGACGCGCCGTCCTAGCGTCCTCCTGTTCCTCTGCCGATCACCGAGCCAGAAGCGAACACCGAGAAGCTCATACGGACAAAACCTTACGACGTGCGGAATCAGGGTGGCTGCGCATGCACACCTCGTTGACGAGCTCCGGCGCTCCGATTTTGGCGCAGATGAAGGCGACGAATGGCGGGGCGCGCGACTACGCAAAATCAATCAGCCAAGGAGCAGTCCATGGAGCGTCAACCGGTTGACGCGATCACGGCGATCAATCGGTTTGCCGGTTCGGATCCGAAGAGAGTCGCGCTGAGGCACGGCGCAGACGAACTCACATATGAGGCCCTACGATCAAGATCGGATGCCCTTGCAAAGACCTTGCGAGAGCAGGGTGCTCGCGGCGGGGTTGTCGGCTATTGGGGAGGGCGGGACCTCGACTGGGCGACGGCGGTTATCGCAATTTTGAAAGCTGGATCAATGTACCTACCGCTCGATCCTTGGCTGCCGGCTTCCCGTACATCATTCATGATCGAGCAGAGCCGCTGCGCTTTGTTGATGGGCCGAGACCGACCGGCATTGCTCAGCCTATTCCAGGAGAGCAGCAAAGCAGCTCCTCAATTCGTAGCTATAGAGGCGGCCCTGCGCCGGGGGCAGACCTCGTCTGTTGTGCCATCGCCGAACGTGGATGGACTTGCCTATATTCTGTTTACGTCTGGTTCGACGGGCCAGCCTAAGGGCGCAATGATCGAGCGCGCTGGCCTAAACAATCATTTGGCGGCAAAGATCGATGCCTTAAGTCTCACTCGGACGGATTGCGTCGCGCAAACGGCATCGCACTGCTTTGACATTTCGCTTTGGCAGCTTCTTTCAGGGCTTTGCGTCGGAGCCTCTACATCAATCATCGATGATGCGACACTGAGATCGCCGTCATCGCTCCTTCAAGCAATTCAACGATGCGGCGCTACGGTCGTCCAATTCGTTCCGTCGATGCTGGCAGTGTTTGTTGAATATCTGCAATCGCTTGCCGCGGCAGAGCGAGCCATGGATGGCTTGCGGATTATTTCTACGGTCGGAGAACCTCTAACGCCCGGATTGGCGCGTGCGTGGCTTGCCTTGTATCCCCGCGTTTCCATTCTCAATCATTACGGGCCGACCGAGTGCGCCGACGGCGTGACGCATCATCTGGTTGCCGTCCCGCCTGCGCTGGCTGAGCCTTATGTGCCGATCGGCAGGCCAATTCAAAACGTTGAGGTTTATGTCGCGGACGGACCACGGCTCTGCAATGTAGGAGAAGTCGGCGAAATCTGTGTTAGCGGCGTCGGTGTCGCTGCCGGTTACGTCAATGATCATGTCCGCACCAAGGATGCGTTTGGGCCAAACCCGTTCTCAAGCGACCTGGCCTTCCGGCGCCTATATCGGACAGGTGATCTGGGGCGCCTCCGTTCCGACGGCCTTTTGGAATGTCTCGGCCGACGGGATCGTCAGGTCAAAATTCGTGGGCACAGAATCGAGCTGGGAGAAATCGAAGCTCGTTTGTCCGCTCATCCCTTGGTGCATGGAGCAGTCGCAGTCGCCTCTGTCTGCGCAGGTGTAAAGCTTACGGCGCGAGATATCGCTCGGGCGGAGGCGCAAGCCGATTCGCGGCGGCTTTTTGCGTATGTGACGGCTCCAGCTGAACTGGCGGAAAGCGACCTTCAGAAGTTCCTTGCTGAGGCACTCCCCAGCTACATGCTTCCGGAAAGAATCATTCGCGTCAGCAGTATTCCACTGACCGGGAACGGAAAGGTCGACTTTGCAGCATTGCCTGACCCGGGGAGTGTTCGGCCCTTATTGTCAACGCCGTTCGAGGAGCCGCAATCAGACCTCGAAGTCCGGCTACGTCAAATCTGGTCCGGCATTTTGCGTATCGAGAACATAGGTGTGAATGACCAATTCATAAGCCTCGGCGGAGACTCGCTCCGCGCAATGCTTATATTGGGACAGTTGCAGACCTTGCTCGGAGTGAAAGCGGATTTCAGACTGGTCCTGAATGGCACAATTCGATCTCTTGCCGCTTCGATCGAGGCTCGGACTGAGCGCAATCCATGCACGACTTTGACGTGCCGAAAGCTAAGCCGATCACCTCTGACGCGTCTCCAGGAGCACCTTTGGTTTCTGGCACAGCTCGATCCATCTGCGCGGAACTACATCATTCAGGGCGGGCTGCGGATTAAGGGCAACATCGATCTGGCTCGGTTCAAGCGCGCCTGGACCGAGGTTATTCATTCCCACCAGGCACTTTCGGCGCGCTTTATCGACGAGAACGGTCCGGTTCAATACTTTGATGCTCCGCCATGCATCAATCTTGAATTGATCGATGCATCTCATCTCACCTCCTCCGACGCTGACGAGCTCATCGCACAGTTTCGGCGAACGGAGCTGAAAGACAATTTCGATCTCGCACAAGGCCAGTTGTTTCGCGCGCGCATGGTCCGGTTTGGTCCCGACAATCATCTCATACTGATCACCGCTCACGAAATCATCCTCGATGCCTGGTCGATTTCTGTTCTGCTCAGAGATCTTCAGCAGAGATATTTAGATGCCGCGGCGCCTTGGCCAGAGAACCGTGCGTCACTCTCGGGCTACGCGGCGTGGGAGAAACAACACGTTTCTCCACAGGCGCTGGAGAACCAACGTCACTATTGGCGTCGTCAGATTGGTGATGATCCGCCGGTGCTTTCGCTTGGAAGGGCGCGCCCGCAAACAAATTCATACCGCGGCGGCTCGCATCCAGTGCTCCTTGGCGGCGATCTCTCCAGTCGGGTAAGAGAATTCGCGCGGCAAAATAGCTGCACCACCTCGACAACACTGCTGGCGTGCTTTCAGCTGCTGCTACGAATGTATAGCGGTCAGGACGATATTGTCGTCGGCATGCCACACGCTGTACGGGACCAACCTGCCAGCGCTGACATCATTGGCTTTTTCCTGAATATGCTGCCGATCCGAGCCGCGATCGATCCCGGTCAGTCCTTTGCTGCTCATGCCAGGCGCATCCAGAGCCTGGTCAGCGATGCCATCGCAAATTCGGCCTATCCATTCGGATGGATGGTCAGGGACACCAGGTTATGTCGCGAACCGGGTCGATCACCGATCTTCCAGGTCATGTTCAACATGTACTCCGAAGCCGCCGAGCCACTTGGTCAAGACGAGTTGGCTCTGACATTCCGCGAGTACGACACAGGCTATGTCAAATTCGACTTAACACTGTACGCGCAAGATCAGGGCGATGAGATTGCGCTCCAGCTGGCGTATGCGGAAGACATATTCTCGAGTGATCTGGCTGTCCGCATGGCCAACAATCTGCGCTGTCTGATTGCCGCCTGCGTCGACAAAGCGCTTGCGCCCATTGAGGAACTGAGCTGCCTTAGCGCCGCAGACCTCACTATACTGGATTCGCTGGATGGGTCGATCCAGCGATATGAATCCGAATGTCCGCTTGCTGAAGCCTTCGAGCAGATCAGCGTCTCTAACCACGGCAAAGTAGCATATTTTGGCGAGTTCGGGGAGGTCACGTTTGGCGAGCTGCGTGAGCGCGTAGCAGCTATCCGCTCGTTACTGCGGGAGATGAAGGTGGGGGCCGGCGATCTGGTCGCCGTGCTTGTTGACCGGTCGCCGGACGTTGCCGCTGTCATGCTTGCGGCGCGAGGCTTGGATGCTGTTGTTGTGCCGATAGCGCCGGATTATCCGCATGATCGGATCCAACATATCCTGCGAGATAGTAAGGCAAAGCTCTTGGTTCACGCGAATATCACGGAGCCTGGGTTTGAGATACCTTCGATTTCTCTGTTGGCCTTAGAAACATGCAAATTGCCGAGGGATGATTTCGCGCCTAGCGACAGACCGTTAGATCAGCGAATTGCGAACCTCATATACACGTCCTCCTCCACAGGTCGGGCGAAGGGGGTTCTTATACCGGAAGCGGCCATTCTCAACCGGCTGAACTGGATGTGGCGGTGCTTTCCGTTCGATGACACCGACGTCATGGTTGTCCAGAAGTCCGCCTGCCTTGTTGCGTCCGCTTGGGAGTATTTTGGTGGGCTTCTGAGAGGTGTGCCTACGCTGATCCTCACGCAAGGACAGGTGCTAGATCCGGATCTGTTGTTGCGCAGTTTGGCAAAACATCGCGTGACACGCTTATTTGCCTCTCCGCCAGTCCTGTCCGGTCTCATTGGGTCCCAGGAACGGCAACCGCAAAGTACCGCCTTGAGATTGGTCACAAGCAGCGCCGAACCGATGCCTTCCTCGCTGCCCGCTCGCTGGCGTGAGGCTTTTCCGGGCGTACCGTTGTGGAACTTCTATGGTGCGACGGAATGTGCGTCCAATGCTGCCGTGCACGAAACATCGGACGCGGACGACAGCTCGGCGCTTGTCCCAGTGGGGCGGCCAATCGACAACGTCAAACTCTACGTGCTCGATTCACGGTTGAAGAGAGTGCCTGTTGGAGCCCCCGGCGAACTGTGCATCGCAGGCCGCTGTCTGAGCGCTGGGTACTGGCAGGATCAAGATCGGACCGACCGCCGTTTTGTGCCGAATCCGTATGATGGCGGACAATACAACGTGCTTTATCGAAGTGGGGACATCGCGCGCATCTCAACCAGCGGCCTCGTTGAGATTTGCGGCCGATCGGACAACCAGATCAAGGTGAGGGGCTTCCGCATCGAGCCGGAAGAGGTCGAAGTTGCCCTTGAGTCTCATCCGGCAATCGCAAAGGCCGCGGTCTTCGCAGAAGGCATCGATGACGATCGCCGCTTGACGGCGAGCGTGGTGCCCGCTCGCAAGAATCTCAGCTCCGGAGAGATTCTTGCCCATCTGCGCGACAGGTTGCCATCCGCCATGGTTCCCGCAGCCTTCAGGTTGGTTGACAGTGTTCCCCTGACGGTGAGCGGAAAGATAGACCGTATTCGCCTATCCTCCGTTCCATACCGCGAGATAGAAACCAGTCCATCTGCCGAGCCTCGCACCAGGAACGAGCGAGTTCTTGCTCGAATCTGGGAGGATCTATTAGGCGCCAAGGGGGTGGGAGTTGACAGCAGCTTCTTTGATATCGGCGGCGATTCTCTTCTGAGCGTGCGTTGCGTCACCCTGGCGTGCAAAGCCGGGCTGAATCTCACCGTCAACCAACTTTATCGAACGCCGACCATCAGGGAGTTGGCGGCCGGGGAAGCGGAGGCGGCACCCCACAACGTCGCTTCCGCGGACAGCTTGCTGCCTGTGCCCCCCATTATATCGTTTTGGAATTCTCTTCTCGGCTTTGACGAGCATTTTAACATCGGCGATCTGTTCTTCTTGCGCGGTGGCATTCTGAACATCAAGATCCTGAACCGCGCTCTTGCCCATGTCATCGAGAAGCACGAAGGCCTCAGGCTGCGCGTTGCCCGAACCAAAGGTGGACTTCGGCTGGGGATTGGGCCTTGTCCGACCGAGCGCATCGTGGAGGAGATCGATCTTGTCCGGATGAGCGGCCCAGACCAGCGCAGGACAATCGAGATCGTCTCGGCAAAACGTCAACACATGTTCCGGTTTGACGGTCACACGCCTCTTGTTCACGTCGCGGCCTTCCGTACTTCGGAAAGCGGCGATTACTATCTGCTGGTGCTGATGCATCATTTCGTAGCGGATGGAATGGGCTATCGGCTGTTCCTGGAAGCATTGGAGGGCGCATACCACGCTCTTGCTGCAGGCCATGATGTGAATGGCCCTGAGACTGTACAAAGGCTCTCTTCCTGGTTGAAGCGCCTCGAGCATTACGCGGACAGCGAAGCACCAGACGAACTCAAGTACTGGGAGGATATTGACTACGATCAATTCGACTTACGTGTCAGCGACGCCTCATCGCGCGACACGAGTGTTGCCGAAGGAAGCGCGAGAGAGATTCACGATGCAAGTCTCGGAGGTCGTCGGGTGGATGCGAACGGCCGTTCGCGGGTAGATCGGGCCAAGTACCATCTTGAGATCGACGGGGAAGCGACAGCGGGTCTCCTTAGTATTGGAGCCAGATCAGCGCATTGTCAGGACTTTGATGTGTTTCTTGCTGCCCTGTCCGGTGCGTGTGGTGCCCTGTTCGGCAACTATTCGCTCTGGATTGATAGCCTGACCTCGGCACGAGGTCGGCTGTTTGACGACTTCGATCCATCTCAGATCATCGGCCTTATCAGCGAGCTCGTTCCGCTTCCATTGAAGCTCACCGGAAGAGAGTCGCGTTCCGACCGCGCTCGTCTAGTATACCGGCAGCGCAATGCGCTGCCGCGTGGGGGAATAGGTTTTCGGGCCCTGAAATTCCTAAACCGAGATCCAGCCTTGCGGTGTCGGCTCGATCGCCTGCCACTTCCCAGAATTGGGGTGAATTATCGCGCCGGTTTGCAGCGCCATTTCGCGCGCCGTTTTCTAGACACAGACCCTTGTCCGCTTTCGATCGGCGAACACATGCATCAAGCTGCGGCGATCCACCTCTTCTGGTTCGAGGTCGGATATCAATCCGGTCGTCTACAGATCGACGCCACTTATGATCCGAGCATGGTCGATTATGAGGCGACCCGCCATCTTTGCACGGTCTTGCAACAGGAGCTGATGCAGACGATCAATGAATTCGTAGAGAAGACGGCGTGAATCATGGATAAGCGCAATGCGGAGCTCGTCGTCAAAAGCAATCGCGATGCGATGCCGAAAAAAAACCGGCACATCGATCTATCGGACCAGAATCTCCCAAGCCTTCTCCTGCGGCTCGCCATTCCATCCGTTATCGGCTTGTCGATCAACGCAGTACAGCAGCTCCTTAACGCGATCTTTGTTGGCTCACTCGGCGCGCAGGCGATTGCAGCCGTCAGCATGACGATGCCGCTCATTGTCGTGCTCGCGGCCGTGGGAGAGGGGATCGGTGTGGGTACTGCCTCCTTCATATCTCGTCATCTTGGTGCTGGTAATGAGTTAGAGGCATGCCGAGGTGCTAGTACGGCGCTCGCGCTCGCCGCTCCCATCGGGGTGATTATGACCATCGCCCTGTTGGTGACCCTGCGAGACATCTTCGTCGCACTCGGGGCAACCCCAACCATCCTGCCCATCGCGCTCGACTACGCCACGATCCTCTTGCCGGGATCTACTTTGATGCTCCTAAACATCGTCAGTGGCTTCATCGTAAGAGCTGAAGGCAATACACGATATAGTATGTGGACGATGCTGACCGCTTTCACATTGAACGCCTTGCTTGATCCTATTTTCATTTGCTTGCTAGGCTTGGGTGTGCAAGGCGCAGCCTCAGCGACACTGATATCACAGATCGCCGCTATAAGCCTCTACATCGCGTATTTTACCGAGCGGCTCGGCACTGTGCTCGTCAGCATATCTCAGGTCTCGTTGCGGGTAGATCGTATCAGACAGCTGGCGCTCATTGGGGCGCCGGCGATGACGACAAGTATCTTAGCCGCTCTTGCCGGTATGTTCCTGTACAGAGCTGCTGCGCGGTTCGGTGATGATTTCATCGCGGCGGTGGGAATAGCTGTAAGAATTTTGACGATCGGCGCGCTGCCTATCACCGGCTTCTGCATCGGCTCTCAAGCTGTCCTGGGGTTCGGTTGGGGCGCGCGCGACTTTGCCCGGGTAATGAAGGTCGCGAAGTTTATGATCTCTATCACCGTTACGCTTTCCGTTGCGTATTCCGCAGCCGTTATCGTTTTCGCCCGGCCGTTGGTCGGGTTGTTCAGCGATAGCGATGATGTCACAGAAATTGCCGTCTCGAGCTCCATCGTCTTTCACCTGTTTTTTGGATTTTACGGTATTCAGAGTTTCGTGACGACAATGCTTCAGTCGATGGGGAGAGCGCGCCTTAGCGCGGTGGTCTCTTTCGCCAGGCAGGGGTATCTCTTCATACCGGCCGTACTCCTATTCCCTGTTATATCGGGGTTCAGTGGATTGTTGGTCAGTCAAGCCGTTGCTGAGCTCGGCGCTGGAATGATCGCGCTATTCGTCATGTTGCGCCTGTTCGCTGAGTTCAGGCGAGGGGAATTAGCGCATTCCGCCAGGAATCGAGAGTGCTCCTTGGTCTCATCAGGCATCATCCCGACCAAGTGATACAATCCAAAGCGAGCGCGGCGTGCGATCGTGGTGCCTGGATTGGCGGCAAGGTCAGCCCTTCAAAGATCCAATGTGCGATCAGCGAACGAGCAGAGTACGCTTGATGCTGTTACTCAAGCGCGTCTTGACGGCTTATCTGGATTGGTCATTTCGCTAACAAGCTCTTGATCTCCGCGACAGCGGCATCGCATGTAGTGATGCTTTTACGGGCATTAAGCGATTTGGAGCCACTGGCGGCTTCGTTGCTTCATTGCGCGGTAGGCGCGAGAGCTCTTGTGAGAATTTACCGTGTCATTGTGAAGCTCGAGACATCCTTAGCATCTCTACTTGCGGTGCCGCTTCCGCTGACGTCACGATCGTGGGGCATTCTCCTCCTCTACGAAGGGGCGATCATTGATGCTGAAGATGGCGTCAACGAAGTGCCGGCCTCAGTCAGTGCGAAACCTTGAAGCGGCCGTTGCACACGCAGAAAAAACTGGCAGTAATCCAGCGATCGGCGGCTGAAAAGCGCGTTCTTGACCTCTCTGGAAGCTACTCGTGGTCGCTCCAAACTTCGCGAGCATTGCGCGGCATCGATCTTAGGATCGCTCTTCTATCTTCAACTGCAAATTTTCGTACGGCCTCAGCATGGAAAATTGCTAGGAGGAAGTTTACCGCTGCTGTCATCTTGCGGAGACACGAAAGCTCGGCCGCGGCTGTCTGGTCGTCGTATTGAAGTTTCTTGAGCGCCGTTCGCATCTCGAGGTCTCGAACGCTGCGTCCATGCACTCCGCCGGAGAGATCCTTGTACAAGCTAATCAGTTGCTCGATTGCAGCAACTTTGCGTTCTGTCTTAACATATTCAGGGTGGCGCTTCGCGTAACTTGCCAATTCGTCAAAAGGCAGAAACCACTTTTTGTCGCTATTCATGTAGCCGAATTCAATTGGATGGTCTGCGAAGTAAATGTGTCGAAGGACATTTTCAATGATCCCTCGGATGAGCAATTTTGCTGTTTTGCTGTAGCCCATCATGATTTGAGGCAAGATCTGCAACGCATCTGAAGCAATTTCTTCAATAAAAACCTTCGAGTGCTCCGGAAGTCCTTTCAGCCTAAAGCGCCACAAGATGAGACTGTATGTCAATTCGTGAATATGCCGGGCATTTACGAGCAATGTTGCAGAGGGGGAGTGGCTCACGATCTGCTTTTGCTTAAGATAAGCGACAACGTCCTCGAAATCGCCGGCGATGACGTTGATAGGGCCCTTCGCCATCTACAGCTCCAGACCTTTGATTATTCTCTCCCATCTGGACAAGAAGCTTGCGCGATCACCTCGCGCGGGAGGCCGGCTGTTTATGTGTGCGAGCGCTTCTCGCATCGATTGCTCTAGAGCGCGCTGTGCACGTGGATCGCTTTTTTCAACGTACTCAACAATCCGGGCGGCGATGTCGCTACGCGCCATCTTTTCGAAGCTATATGACCGCATATCCGGGAGCACGCGGGCTGCAAACCGGGCCAGGTCTGAGTTGCGAGGGAAGAACTTCTTCTCCCGCAGCAAATCAAACAGATGCATCTGCGCGATGCGGCTGTGCTTGAACGAAAGCGGGGACGCTGACCGTTCGCCGGCTCCTGTCTCTGCCCTCCGGGCAAGGTGCAAATATTCTTCGATGATCCGCGACAACGACGGGTTTTGATCTCTTGAGAGGCTCCGAAATTCTCGCAGGTCGTCGATCGTATAGTTCGCGGGAACATCGAGAATTTTACGTTGAAAATCGAGCCAAGCCTTATGTCTGTTCCGCGGTGCCACTCACTTCTCCGTTCTGCGGACAAACTCGGCGGTTATGTCCAGCACTTGCATTCGCAGTTTTGAGGACGCTTTCTTATACAAAAACACCGGTTGGTGCTCAGTAACAGATTTCGAAACATTGGTTGAGTGGCTTAAGTAATCCATGAAGACGTCGCCCTTCCGCTCTCGGCGGATTTGATCCATGACGGATTTCATAGCTTGAGGGACGTTGCCGGTCACCATCGTGAAAACCATGCCGACTTGCGCCAGCTTGATGCCATTGTCGTCGGTGAAGTCCTCGATATACCGCTCAAGCAGAGGGAGCCCGACGACAGACAGCCAATCTGGCTTTAGCGGAACAAGGTATTTGTCACTGGCGAGCATGGCAGCCTGTGTGAAAAGGAAATTGTCGGAGGGCAGTCGATAATTACGTAGTCATACCTCGACGCTCTCTCTTTCAAATAAGCCTTCAGTCGCTTCTCGGCGCCGCGCGGCGTCATTTCGGCTTCAATGATTGAGAGGTGGTTGGGCAACAAATCGAGACGTCCTCCCTTTCCGTGTTTTCCCGTGAAGATCTCGACTGTACAATCCGCGAGATTCATTTTTGCTTTGCTGATCGGTTTCGCAAGACCGGTTGTGGTGCTTACGTTGCCCGGGGCCGCGGTATGAAAATGTCCTTCAGTGTTCCTTTGTTGGCCTTTATGTGGGCGAGGTAATGTATCCCTCCATTGAGGGCCGCCTTGTTTGACGGGCGCGATGGCTGCAGGTCCTAGGGGTAATCCTAGGAGAAGCGCTATGACGATTTCGAGGGCGGAGGTGATCACATCGGTCGAGCGGCGGCGCCGGTGGTCGCAAGACGAGAAGGAGCGGCTTGTTGCGGCGTCGCTCGCGCCCGGCGCCAGCGTTTCCGAGGTAGCTCGCCTGGCCGGACTTCATGTGAGCCAGCTGTTCAGGTGGCGCAAGGAGCTTTGCAGGCACGGCGAAGCGAGCATAGCTCCGTTTGTTCCGGTCGAG
>NZ_SPQS01000044.1 GCF_004570865.1 Bradyrhizobium frederickii | reverse complement strand
GTATCCCTCCATTGAGGGCCGCCTTGTTTGACGGGCGCGATGGCTGCAGGTCCTAGGGGTAATCCTAGGAGAAGCGCTATGACGATTTCGAGGGCGGAGGTGATCACATCGGTCGAGCGGCGGCGCCGGTGGTCGCAAGACGAGAAGGAGCGGCTTGTTGCGGCGTCGCTCGCGCCCGGCGCCAGCGTTTCCGAGGTAGCTCGCCTGGCCGGACTTCATGTGAGCCAGCTGTTCAGGTGGCGCAAGGAGCTTTGCAGGCACGGCGAAGCGAGCATAGCTCCGTTTGTTCCGGTCGAGATTGGGCCGTCTGCGTCACCGCAGGAGGTGGCCGAAGCGCCGTTGACGACGACGGCGCGGCGACGCAAGAGCCATGGCATCATCGAGATCGATCTTGGTAGCGGGCATCGCATCCGGGTCGATGGCGAAGTTGATGGAGACGCGCTACGTCGGGTTCTCGATGCTTTGGCCCGCCGATGATCCCGATTCCGACGAGCGCGCGAGTGTGGCTCGCGACAGGCTACACGGACATGCGCCGAGGCTTTCCGTCGTTGGCACTTCAGGTGCAGGAGGTGCTGCGCAAGGACCCGCTCAGCGGTCATTTGTTCGTCTTCCGGGGGCGCCGCAGCGATCTTGTGAAGGTGATCTGGCACGATGGCCAGGGGGCCTGCCTGTTCACCAAGAGACTGGAGAGAGGAAAGTTTATATGGCCATCCGTTGCGGGTGAAGCTGTGACGATCTCGCCTGCGCAGATGAGCTATCTGTTGTCCGGAATTGATTGGCGCAACCCGCAAGAAACCCAGCGTCCGACGCGGGTCGGATAGGTGTTTTGGGTTTGAGTTTGCGGCCTGATCTGATTCAATGGCTTCATGATATCGAAGCCGGACGATCTTCCATCGGACCTTGCGAGCGCCTACCTTGCGCTGCTGGCCGAGCGTGAGGCCTTGCAGGTCGAGCGCGATGTCGCCGTCGCGGATGCCGCCAGTGCGCGGGCGGAGCTGTCGGACAATGAGGCGCTCATCGCGCATCTTGAGCTGCGGATTGAGAAACTCAAACGCGAACTGCACGGGCAGCGATCCGAGCGCTCGGCACGGCTGCTCGAGCAGTTGGAGTTGGAGCTCGAGGAACTCGTCACTACGGCGAGTGAGGATGAGCTCGCCGCGCAGGTGGCGGCAGCGAAGACGCAGAACGTCCGTCCGTTCACGCGTAAGCGGCCGGTTCGCAAGCCTTGGCCGGACGATATCGAACACGAGCGCGTCGTCGTTGAAGCTCCAACGACCTGCGCCTGCTGCGGTGGATCGCGGCTGGCGAAGGTCGGCGAGGATGTGACCAAGACCCTGGAGGAGATTCCCCGCCGCTTCAAGGTCATCGAGACGGTACGCGAGAAGTTCACCTGCCGCGATTGCGAGAAGATCAGTCAGCCGCCCGCGCCGTTCCATGCCACGCCGCGCGGCTTCATCGGCCCGCAATTGCTGGCGACGATCCTGTTCGACAAGTTCGGCATGCATATCCCGCTCAACCGCCAGAGCGTGCGCTTCAGGGCTGAAAGGATCGATTTGCCGCTGTCGACGTTGGCCGACCAGGTCGGCCACGGGACCTTCGCCGTCATGCCGCTGTTCCGGCTGATCGAGCACCATGTGCTCACGGCCGAGCGCCTGCATGGCGACGACACCACCATCCGCATCCTGGCGAAGGGCAAATGCACGACTGGGCGGATCTGGACGTATGTGCGGGATGATCAGCCGTTCGCCGGGCCTGCACCGCCGGCGGCGGTTTATTACGCTTCGGGTGACCGTCGCGGCGCGCACCCCCAGAAGCATCTGGCCACCTTCAGCGGTATCCTGCAGGCGGATTGCTATAGCGGCTTCGAGCCGTTGTTCGACCCGCAAAGGAAAGCGGTGCCGATCACGCCCGCATTTTGCCTGGCGCATGCGCGGCGGGGCTTCTTCGAGCTGGCTGACATCGAGAAAACTGCCCGCGACGGACAGAAAGGCAAACCGATCTCCCCGATCGCGCTGGAGGCGGTCAGGCGTCTAGACGCTCTGTTCGAGATCGAGCGCGCCATCAATGGCCGCAGTGCCGACGACCGACGCGCCGTGCGCCAAGAACAGAGCAAGCCGCTTCTCGACGACATGCACGAACTGGACCTTCGCTGGCAGCCAGCGTGGCGCGGACCGTGCCGCCATCATGCTGACGATGATCACAACCTGCCGCCTCAACGACGTTGATCCTAAGGCCTGGCTCGCCGATGTCCTCGCCCGTATCGCCGATCTCCCTAGCTCGCGCCTGCACGAACTGCTGCCTTGGGAATGGAAGCTCCTGCGCCAAACCGACAAGCCCGCCAGTCAGCAGGCCGCTTGACCTTCACCCAACCGATCATAGAGCTCGCTCTGCCCGCGCGCATGCGTCAATCTGGCGGTCTTCATCGTATGCGTACGTGTCATTCACCATCGCTGGAATACTGATCGGCTCTGAGTCGGAGGCAACCAGAGCCTATTGCGCGTGATCTGTAATAGTTGAGGCCCTCGACGATATGCGACTCGAACCGAGAAGATCGCCGCCCATCCGGGAGAATGACAGGCTGGTCGTTGTGGCGCTGGGCGGTGCGGGAATTATCAGCTACGGCACGCTTTACTATTGCGTGGCGTCCATTGCAAAAGAGGCTTCCCGTGACCTCGCAGTCACAGAGGAGTGGCTACTCGCTTGTTTCTCCTTTGCCTTGCTTGCTAGCGCGCTGATGTCGCTGGTTGCCGGTCGCTTCATGGACCGATACGGCGCAGGCAAGACAATGAAAGTCGCCTCTTTCGTTGGAGCTGCTAGCCTGGGAATTGCAGCAACTTCTTGGAACGCGGTCGTTTTTGCAATTGCCCTATTCGGTATGCAACTTGCGTCGGCATTTCTCTTTTACGAGGCTGCGTTCGTGTTTTTGGTACAGCGAGATGCGGTTCATGCGAAACGGCAAATGGCTGCCTTGACATTGATCGTGGGTTTCTCGTCAACGCTGTTTTGGCCGTTAACCTCGCTGTTGCTCACGTCGATATGTTGGAGGCAAGTCTGTTGGATCTATGGAGGTTGCAATGTTCTCCTCGCCTTCCCTTTAATACAATTGGCTCTTGGGAAGTCCTCCGCAACGCTTGGGGAGCAGAACACGGTCTGTGGCTCGCAAGACCAGTCCTCTTCCAAGCCGATTGACCTCGTCCTCATAACGGTAGGCTTCTCACTGACGACATTTGCTTTTTCTGCATTACTCGGTCGAATGATTCCCATCCTTTCGTCAATCGGCTTAGACCTGCAGGAGACAGCCTTGGTTTCCACACTCTTCGGCCCGTCACAGCTCGCAGTACGGTTGTTTGCAGGATGGTTTAGCGAGAGGATATCTCCCATTCAACTCACCATTTTCTCATGCCTTATGCTTTCGGCGGCCACAATCGTCATTGTGCCGGCGTCTCACTCTCTCGTCGGAATTGCAATCTTCGTTGCCTTGGTTGGGTTTAGCTCTGGTCTAAACAGCATCTGTCGAGGAAGCTTGCCGCTGTCAGTCTTCGGGCCGGGCGGGTATGGAACACGAGTCGGGTTGATCACGACTTTCCGATTGTCGACGGCGTCGTTTGCGCCGTTCTTCTTCAGCTTCATCCAAAACAACTATGGAATTGGGCTTGCCTTGGGTTCACTAACCGTCTGCGCAGTAGGAAGCACGCTTTCATTCGCATTCGTGGGTGTCCGATCAAAGGCGGAGCCAGGCCAATGAAAAGTGGGCTGATCGGCCTGGTTGCGAGCCCGACGTGAACCGGATCGTCAATAAGTGTTCGCCACCTTAGATCAACGATCGCAAGTGTCTGAGTCTAGGCCATCACGCGGAGCTCGACGTTCGCGCGCATTCTGGAAGCGTGGTGCGGGCGAGGGGGGATCAACTGAGCGGTCCAACTGCAGCCCCGAATGGGAGACGTATCTCGGCTTCGCCGGGCCAGAGCTCAAAATGACAGATGTCGCCCCGCTGAGGAGTTGCACGTTGGGAATATCTGGACGCTAGACTTGGTCATCGCGATCGCGACCGCCATTTGCCGCGGTGTTCGGCCCCATTTTGCGTCCTGCCTTGGGCATGTCAACAAGCGCCCGCTGGCGGTCCTTTCGAGGCGATTGAACAGCAGCGGCTATGGGAGAGAACGTCAAGCTGGCCGACCACAGCTCGAGTCCGCCTCGCCCCACATTTGCATGAAGGGAAGAGCTGCCGTCTTCGCTCGCGGAACCACTAAGCTGACCCACTAGAACCGGTAGTTTGCGGACATTTCGGGCCCCGCCCAATTTAAGTTGCGGCCGCCAACCAGCCGCTTGGGCTCAGGTTTCGATCGCTCTCGGCAGAAAGAGCAACATCGAGGTTCGATGATCGCATATTTATCTGACCGCGCAAATGCCGTTACTGCCGTGGGGCTCCTGTGCTGCGGTGCAGCGATGGGGCTCGTGGTGAAAGGGCAGTATGAGGCGGGAGTAGCGCTCGGGCTCTGGGCGATCATCGCTGATGATGTGGATGGCGAAATTGCCCGGCGCACCAAAGGTCGAACAGTGGCTACCAAGGCCATTGGTAAAGCTCTCGATGCTTTCTCTGACCTCTCGTTTGGATCAGTCATCCCGGCGATTGTCATCGCATCTTTTATCGAGTTTCCAGCATCTGCGGTGTTCACAGCGTTCGTGATGCTGATCGGAGCTCTTCGTCTGGCATATTTTGACTATTTCGGATTGGACGAGCGTGGTCGTTCGACCGGTCTACCTCTCTCTTACGCTCTGCCGATACTTGCCGCGATCTTGCTGGTTGACCACACTATCGCGCCGCTTGAGTTGGGTTTGGTTCTTCCCGCATTCTTTGTACCGCTATCGTTGCTGCACATCGCCCCGTTCAAGATCAAAGCCTCTGGCAGTCTTGTGCATGTGATAACCATCGGCGTGGCGGCCACTGCGTCTGCCGGATTATTGATGACGAGTAGAGCGCTTCAATAAGCGGGCTTGCAATGTCGTAAGGACGAGAAAATGTCGAGCTCAATCAACCGCGTGGTATTTGCCGGCACCAGGGGGCTTGCGACCCGCTGTCTTTCGTTCGTTATCGAGACGAGCGGCAAAGACCACATCGCCGGCATTCTCGGCGCTTCCCGGTACGAGAGAACTTGGTGGAGGCACGAAACCAGTGAGGAGCTTTGGGAAGTCGCAGACCGCTTCGGAGTACCCTTTTTCGAGTCGATAGATGATGTTCCTCCTCTCGGAACGTTTCTCGTAAGCGTCATGTGGAATAAGATTTTCCCGCCCCATATCCTCGCACGGTTCGATGGAGGGGGTATCAATCTTCATCCAGGCCCACTCCCTGAATATCGCGGCAGTTTTGCGCGGACACATGCCATACTAAATGGCGAGAAGAGCTTTGGGGTAACGGTCCACTATCTCTCAGAGCGGGTCGATAGGGGGGATATTATCGGCGAATTGCGGTTCCCCGTGCTGCCGTCCGAGACAGCCCTCTCTTTAGACACCAGAGCGCAACTTTATGGCTACGCTCTCTTCTGCCAAGTGTGGCTGCGTTTCTTGGACGGATCGGCGACCTGTCGCTCGCAAGACGAGTTGATAGCTCAAGAAAAGCGCAAGGCTTGCTTCTATCCCATGCGCATGATGACCGCACTTTTGGATTCGCCAGACGTTCCGCGCAGCGCCGAAGAGCTCGATCGGCTCTACCGCGCTCTATACCTTCCACCACGCATTGAGCCTCCAAAGTGGCTTGTCGAACGAGTCATGACCAATGAAGTTCGGACCCTCGCTCGGGATGTTCACCTCCAGGGTACGGGATGTTCACCTCCAGGGTAAGGTTTGACTCGGCTCGCACTGCGGAAGCTAGCCCGGAATATGAGATCGCGCTTCTCGAGGCCGTCCGCGAAGCCAAAGTGTTGCCTGCGAACTTCCGCTCATTGACTGAACGTGGTCTTAGCTCTGAAGGTTGTTTTTGTAGCTTCCAGCCTATCGAGAGGCGCCGGCGCCCCCAACCGCGTGTGAGCCGGCTAAGCACGCAGGAGGCTAGCTGTGTGTGGGATTTGCGGATTCATCGGACGGGTTACTGATCTGTCAGTGACCGAGCGGAACCTCGCGCGTTGCGCTCAGACCCTGGCCCATCGGGGCCCTGACGCGAGTGGTAGTTGCGTGACCCCTTCCTTTGCCTTTGCGCATCGAAGGCTCGCGATCATCGATCCGGATCCTAGGTCAAACCAACCGTTTCTCGATGAGGAATTCGGCTTGGCCCTCACGTATAACGGGGAGATCTACAATTACCGTGACCTAAGGCGGGACCTGCTCCGGCGCGGATACCGATTTCGCACTGAGTCGGACACGGAAGTACTTTGCAAGGCATTTGCTTGTTGGGGGATTGATAGCGTCAAACGTCTGCGGGGAATGTTTGCTTTCGCAATCTACGATCAAAAGACCGCGACAGCGTTCCTTGTCAGAGATCGGCTCGGCGTCAAGCCGCTATACTACGCTTTCGCGGATAATGGCCTCGTCTTTGCTTCACAGCCGTCAGCCATCCTGAAGTGGCCAAGGGTCCGCTCGAAGCTCGATCCGGTTGGGTTATCAGGCTTTCTCTCCTACCGCGCCGTTTTCGGCGAGAGGACGCTATTTGCAGAAATTCGAAAGCTGCAACCTGGCACCTGGCTGAAGATCACGGCTCAATCGCACGAGCATAGACGTTGGTGGGATCCTGCCTGCCTCGATGAGAGCAGTGATTGCAGTTCTCTTGAAACGTTGATCGGCGGCGCCGTGGAGGAACATTTGCTGCCCCACACTCCAGTCGCGGCGCTGCTTTCCGGCGGGCTCGATTCCAGTATCTTGGCTTTCGAGCTTTCAAGGCGCTCGTCGCAAAATCCGACATGCTTTACCGGAATCGTAAGCGGCGATGTGTACGATGAAAGCCCTTATGCTGTTGAGGTTGCGAAATCTCTCAAGCTTGCCCACGTCTTGGTCCAGCTGCCTGGGGCAACGAGCCTGGATGTCGTTAAGCAGCCTTACTGCATTGCGTGGGCATCCAATTGGCATGCACAACGAAGTGGCGATGTATTTGCTTGCGCGGGCGGTCAGCCGCTCTCACAAGGTGGTCCTTACCGGCGAAGGTGCCGACGAGATATTCCTCGGGTATAGCCGGATCTTCAGGTTGTCCTTCGACCTTCGTCGACAGGCGCTGTTGGCCGCGTTGCCAGATGTCATTGGCCGCCCGGCGCGACGTCATCTCGGCCTTCCCAAGTTCAAAGCGAGCGACTTCGAGTTCTTTCTTGCGCGGTACACTTACTTTCCGCAAGCCGAGAAGCTTGGGCTGGCGACACCGGCATGGAGAAAGGACATCGGTCACGATGCTGGGCTCATCGATTGGATGAACAATGCCTACCATTCAGGCGGCGCCACCCCGGTCGAGCGCATAAGGCAATTCTTTGTACGGCATCATCTACCGGCGCTGCTTGAAATGGTCGACAACACCACAATGGCGGCGGGTGTGGAGTCTCGCGTTCCCTTCACAGACCACCGAATCGTTGCGCTAGCTCTGCGCATGTCGTTCTCAGAACATCTGCGTTGGAAACATGCCCTCGCCCCGTTTCAGGCGGCCTTCGCTCCGATTGAAAAATTTAGCGAAACGCTTGACGTCTCCAAGGCCGCGCTGCGCACCCTTTACCGAGATCGTCTACCCGCAAGTGTGCTCACGAGAAAGAAGCTCGGATTTCCGTTGCCGTTAGGTAAGTGGGCGACAGACCAGAGCTCGATGCCGTTTCGGGATTTAGTCTTCAAAGAATCTCCCGCGATCGCTGATTATCTCGATATTGGTGCTCTCCGCCGATGGTATGCACGCCGCTCTCAAGCGGCGAACGATGCATTCGGAAAACAACTCTGGCTGATCTGCAATCTGGAGATCTTCCTTCGTCAACTTTCTTCATAGCTGTTGGTAGGACGGGATGCGGGGTAGCCAAGGCAATCCGGAATGCGGCACCGCTTAGCGGGAAGACGAGCCGATCGGTGTAGAAACAGGAGAATGCCGGCCGCCACAGATGTCTGGATGCGTGATCGCGCTATCCAGTGCGCATGGCGCGTTCTGAAGGGGACTGGAACTGCGCTGAATTACGCCAATGGATTAGGACGCGAGAACGACGTTGACGTTGAGAGCGACCTGTCGTGTTCGCGCGCCCGCGAAAAGCTCGTTTTGACGGACACGCGCAAGAATGCAGGACCGGCCTCATGATGGCTGGTTATGCTGCTGTCGAACTCGGTGTATACCGGCGCTGCCGACCGCAGGCCGCTCGACGGCTCGAGACCGACCTATCCTGGCTATATGTTGGGTTTTTAGCGGCTACCGAATGCATCAGCGTTCGGGACCGGTAACGCCCGGCATGTCAGGCCGAGGTTGATGCTGAGCATAAATCCGGGGAAGCGGAAGCGCGACATTCGCCATTTTTGGAAGGCCCGCAAGAATGACGGCGGTTTCCCGGCTGGGACCAAACTTGGTCATGTTGGCAAAGCTTGCGCGATCCACGCGCGTGGAAGCATCTTCCTGGGCGGGATCTTTGAGCGGATCATTGAAGAACACGTAATCGGCGTCCGTCCCAGTCACCACCACCCAATGAGTGATCATTTTAGCTTCGAACTCAAGGCTGACCATCACGATAGGGTACCACCCCACCGCCATCCATTTCGAGAGATCATCGAGGCTGTAGGTGCCAAGATGGACGGGGATGCAGCGCTGGTATGCCTCGGCTAGATCTCGCTCCTGGAGAATCTGCATCACCTCCACCTCGCCGCCTTGCGAAGCGCGAGACTTAAGAAAGAGCCCATCATGGCTCACGACAACAAGCGCTGCGAAGCCGCGGCGTTTGAGGGCCAATGCCAGACCAACCGGTCCGCAGCCGCCGTGAATGGTTGTTGCCTCTCGCCAGATCTCGAGCTCAGCTGTTTCATTCGGCTGATATCGCTCGTCGAGAGCGGACATGACCATCATCAGGGAAGATGGTCCACAGGTGAACTTCCTCTTTTGTCGATACAGAGGAACGTTCCTGACCATGTGATTTGTTGAGCTTTCGAAGTCGGGACGCGACATGGCGTCATCTCAGGTGAATGTGAAGGAAGCTGAGCGAGATCCCGTCTGGCGCAGCGCCTCGCTGATTGTCATGAGAGCAACCGCTGTCGCTGCGATGACGAGCCCGGGCGCGAGGGCGATCCACCATGCGGTCATCAAATAGTCTCTGCCCAATCCCACCATATTGCCCAAGCTGGACATCGGCGGCTGTATCCCCAGCCCCAGAAAGCTCAGGGTGCTTTCCAGGAGAACCGTCTCGGTGAGGCCAAGGGTCATGCCGACCACGATGGTCGGTGCACAGGCTGGGAGAATATGCCTTGCGTAGATATGGACCCGCGAAGCGTTATAGGTCCGCGCCGCCGTTACATGGAGCCGGTTGCGGGCCGTCAAAGCAAGCCCCCTCGCGATGCGGGCGTGGCGCTCCCAACCGTGCAGGCCCACAAGACAGACAAAGAGTGCCAGCGAATTGCCAAAGATCGTTATGACAAGAAGTGCGGTCATCATGAACGGCACGGCAGCCTGCATATCGACCAGTGCCATGACTCCCTCGTCGATCAGTCCGCCAAGCTCGGCAGCGAGGAAGCCAAAGGAGACGCCCAGCAGGGTGCTAATGAAGGTGCCGCCCACCGCGACGAGCATGCTGATCTGGATCGAATATATCAAGCGAGCCAGCACGTCGCGACCGAGCTCGTCGGTGCCCAACAAATGGTCCAGCGCGCCCCCGAAGAATAGTGGAGGCGAAAGCCGTGCATCCAAGGAGATCTGTGCCGGATGATAGGGGGAGATCACCTGGGCCAGTACGGCAATCAACAGACATGCGATAATCCATATTGAGGCACTATAGAGTCCAATTTGGGATGGCTTACGCAGATCGCGACGGTCTTTCGAAGAACGAAAAATATTCCGGATCCATTCATGCGCCAAGGCGGTGCTCATCTATGTCTCCGAGGATTTCGACCGCGGATCGAGCCAGGTGTAACCGAGATCGACGGCCAGGTTGGTCATGATCATCGCAGTGCCAGCAAGCAGGACTATTGCCTGCACCACTGGAACATCCCTGTTTCCGACGGATGTGACGAAGAGGTTTCCGATACCCGGCCATGAGAAGACCGTCTCGACCACAGTCGAACCGGTTACCGCTCCGCCGATGAGCAGGCCAAGTATGGTCAGGATCGGCACCGCCGCATTGGGCAGTACGTGGTGGATCAATATCCGCCAGAACGGAATGTCGCGCGCAAACGCAGCCAACACATAGCGGCTGTCCAGCGATTCGCGAACCGCCACCCGGGTGTAGCGGGCAAGCACGGCGGAGCTTGCGGCAGCCATGGTTATTGCCGGCAAAACCAGGCTTCGCCAGCCCTCCGCACCGCCGGTCGGCAACCAATTGAGCTGTATTGAGAACGCCAGCATCAGCACGATCGCCAGGAAGAAGCTGGGAACGCACAGTCCCACGACGGTTCCGATCGTGCACGCACGGCCTATGAAGCTCGACGGAAACACCGCGGCAGTTATTCCTCCTGCAACGCCTGTGAGCGCCGCCAAAGTAAGAGCAGAGCAGGTGAGTATCAGCGTCAGTGGAAGGTGGCTGAGGACGACACCGAGTGCATCCTGTCGATAGACGTAAGAGACGCCTAAGCTTCCTCGGACGATGTTATGAAGATAGGTTAGGTATTGTGCCAGGATTGGGCGGTCGAGCCCCAATTCGCCGGAGTATGCGGCCCGCATGTCCGCCGTCGCGTCCGGCCCGAGTAAGACGGTGACCGGATCGCCCGCGCAGCGCATAAGAACGAATACGCTTGTTACCATCAAAACGAGCGTGACCAATGCGCGAGCAATTTTGCTCGCAAATATCTTCTGCGTGTTGCGCCTCATGCCGCTACCACCCCTCCGCCGGCAAGTCGCGACGCCCTGCTGGCTGCGAACAAGGGTTTGAAGGTGATGCCGTTTCAAGGCCGAGCCCAGAATTGGGTACCGCCTCGAGCAGGGACTTCATGTAATCCGTCTTTGGGTCGAGCAGCACCTCATCGCGTGAACCGCTCTCAACGATGCTTCCGCGCTTCAGGACGGTGATCTCTGAGCAGAGATAGGCAACGGATCTGATATCATGACTTATGAATAAGAGGGACAGGCCCCGGCTCTCGCGCAGATCCGACAGAAGGTTCAGGATCTGAGCTTGAACGGTCATGTCGAGTGCGGAGACGGGCTCGTCACAAATCAGAACCTCGGGATCGAGAATAAGCGCCCGCGCTATATTGACCCGCTGCGCCTGTCCGCCGCTTATCTGATGCGGCAATTTGCCAAGGATCTCGCCCGATAGGCCGACGGCCGAAATTGCTGCAGCGAGCCGAGCCTGACAATCGGAAGACTTCATGTTGAAGTTCACGAGCAGAGGCGCGATGATTTGTTTGCCGATCGGGGTAATTGGGTCCAGTGCGTCGAGAGGGCTCTGAAAGACAGGTTGGACACGGAGGCGGAACGCAGCCAATCGATCCGGCGTCAGCAGCTCGCCGTCAAAAAAGATCTGACCCGATTGTGGCGCTGTCAGCCCAAGCAGAAGCTTGGCGATGGTGCTTTTGCCGCTGCCGGACTCTCCGATCAGCCCATGGGCCTTGCCGCGACGGACGATCATGTTGATCTTATGCAGCCTCGAGCCGCCAAGGACCTCCGCAGCGGAGCGCCGAGCAGCCAGGTAGCAAAAATCGACATTGCGCAGCTCGAGAATGGGTTCGGAGGACGCGCGCGCTGTACGAACGTGAGAAGGCTCGATGGGCGACGTCATTCATGCCTCCGAGTTGTGGCATGCCACCATCTGTTGTGGAATGCCCTGCAAGGCGGGCCTTGTGTGCCGGCAAGTGTCCAGCGTTCCCGAGCACCGAGATGCGAAATTGCAGCCGGCCTGGCGCTGTGTAGGTTCAGGGAGGCTGCCTGCTGGGCTGTGGAGACGCCGGGGACGCCCTGAGAGTGGGGGGACAGCGGAGAATAGCGCGCGCGTATAGGGATGCAGGGGAGTTCGAGCGACGAGATCGGCGCGCCCGATTTCGACCAGCTGGCCGGCGTAGAGAACGCCGATACGGTCCGATCGTTGTAGGGCAACGCCCAGGTCGTGGGTCACAAAGAGGATTGCCATGTCTGAGCGGAGCTGTTCGAGCAAGTCAAGGATCTGCTTTTGCGTGGTAACGTCGAGGGCCGAGGTCGGCTCGTCAGCGATGAGAAGCTGCGGCTTCATCGCCACCGCCATTGCAATCATGACGCGCTGATTCATTCCGCCGGACATCTCGTGCGGGTATTTTCTCATCGTCTCATTGGGGTCATCGATTCCCACATCGCGGAGTAGATCTGCAGCCCTTTCACTCGCCTCTTTCTTGCTCAAGCCATCGATCACCTGGACCGTCTCGCGAAGCTGGAAACCAATGCGCCGAACAGGGTTAAGATATAGACTTGGCTGTTGGTAGATCATTGCACGCTGGCGCCGATCGACATCAGAAAGACGCCTGCCTTCGATATGGATGTCGCCGAGACATCTCAATTCGGAACTTGCTACTCCCATGATGGTCGAACACAGCACGCTCTTTCCGCTGCCGCTTTCGCCGACAAGCGCGAAAAACTCACCTTTGCGCAACTCGAGCTGAACGGCATCCAGCAGGCGCGTCTCGGGCCGGTCTGCAAGGACAACGGTCAATCCAGTAATGCTGAGGAGCGGCGGGCTGCCCGCCTCCATGGCTGTGCGCCCGACATTCCCTTGCTCAAAAGTTTGGACAAAAGGTGCTTCAAGCGCATGCGCTGTGGTTTGGTCCATAATTCCACCTTCCGAGCACCATAGTCTTGTGCGTCTGGCCCAAGGCGTTTTCTCAGCTAGACGTTGATTGCGCCTGGCCGAAAATCCATCAAACCGGTTGGCGTCGGTGTCCACTTGATGTTGGCGCGCTTTCCGAAAAACTCGCCGAGCGAATGGAGCACCGTTCCTGGTGGATCAATCTCGTCGAATATGTCGAGCATCTCTTGATAGGCGGCTCGCCTTTGGGCCGGTTCCTGCGCCGTCAACAAGGTGGTCTCCAGCACATTGAATCTATCGTTCCGCCAATACCCACCCCTCTGAAAATTGCTCTGAGACCCCCAGCGCGAGACCAATGATGCTGTGGGATCAGGGTAGTATGTGCCATCGGACGAGTTGTTCACGCCTCGGCCCAGACGGTCTTCGACTTGGGCCCAATTCTCTTTCATTTGGATATAGACGTTCAGGCCGACAGCCCTCCACATTGCCGCGATAGCTTGAGTTTCGATAAGCTCGGCCGTGTAGTAGTTGCCGACTGTTTTGAAAGGAATTGCTGCCCCTTTGTAACCAGCTTCGGCAAGAAGCCGCTTGGCCTCTTCCGGATTGTACCGTGGGATTGGCCGGTCAGGATTGTAGAGAGCGCCGTAAGCAAGGTGTTGATGGGAAGGCGGCACACTGATGCGCTTGCGCCAGATACTATTAACAACGGTCTGCCTGTCGATCGCAAGATTCATGGCGCGCCTCATGCGCGGATCCCGCAGCACCTCATTGGTCGTCGAATCATAGACCAGCGTGCGGAAGGACATCGTGTCGCCTCCAACCACGTCCAGCCGGTTGTCCGCGGCGAGGATATCGAACTGATCCGGCGCTACGGTTGTGATGATGTCGAAGTCGCCAGCGCGAAGGCCGGCGACGCGTGCTGCCGGCTCCCGCACCATCCGAAACTCGATCCCCTTCAGCGGCGGCCTTCCACCCCAGTACCCCTCGTGCGCCTCGAGGCGTATGTAGCGGTTTTCGACGGCCTCAACGACCCTGTAAGGCCCCGCCGCTATGGGAGCCCTGGCCCATTGATCGAATGTCGCCGCCTTCAGATAGGCCGATTTCGAGACGATGCCGGCTCCATAGGAGGTCAGGCGTTTGACAAAGACCGGATCGGGCGCCTTCGTGCTAAACTCGACAGTATGTCGACCGGTTGCCCGCACCCCGCTCATCGAGGGAAAGCTGATCTGGCCAACACCATAACCCGGACTATCCTTTGTGATCATGCGCTCCGCGCCGAACGTAAATGCGACGTCCTCTGCCGTTAACTCTTCACCATCGTGGAATTGAACCCCTTTCCGCAGGGACACGCGATATGTGGTGCTGTCGAGAGCCTCGATGCTTTCAGCCAACATCGGCCGAATCTGCCCGTCTCGTTGATAGTCGATCGCAAAGAGCTTGTCGTAAATGCTCTCGAGCACCCGAAAGCTCACGAGCGCCGTAGCACGGGGATGGAGCGGATCGAGCTCGACGCGCAGATCCTGCATTGCGATCCGCAGTGCCGTCCGGCCAGCGTCTTGGGCAAAGATAGAGGTCGATGGAAGCAAGCTCAGCCCACCGACCAATTTGAGAACCGTGCGTCGATCACAGGTCTTCATCACACATCTCTTCTTAGTTGCACAAACCATCGAGTGCCGAGGTTCTGAACCATGCAGCTTCGCGTGCTCACGCTCGGGCCGGGCGGACTCGGACAATGGTTTTCTGAGGAGCGGTTCGATTAGTGCGAGATATAATTCACACCATGTGACACCATCATGACAGGCCTAGGTGCCTAGGTAGCTGGACAAGGAGGCTGCCACTCCCGTAGGTTAAGTCTCGGAATCGGAGCTGAAAGGTGGCCGAATGAAATTTGTAATTGTCATGCTGGATGGTCTTCGTCCTGACCAGCTAGACGAAGCAGTTACGCCCAATCTCGCCGAGCTGTCCAAAATCGGCCTTCGACTTGCCCGCCATACCTCATCTTTTCCCAGTGAGACGCGGGTTTCATCGGCCGCGCTGGCCACGGGCGGACATAGCTCGGCGCATGGAATCATCGGCAACCGCTTTGTGGCGAACGGTCGGTCGATCGACGGATCTTCGCTCTCGGCGCTCCTGACACTCCGCAGCGAAAGCGGTGGCGTCCTCACCGCCACGACGATCGGCGAAGTCTTGGCGGCTCATGGAAAGGCGATGTTGTCGATCGGATCTCAGTCACAGGGCTCTTTTGGACTTTCCAGCTGGGGGAGTTGGCAGGCGGGGGCGCCGGCGTTCTGGGTCCATGACCCGTCAATGTTCGGTGGCAACGCTGCCGTTCGCCGGATTGCGCCGTCGTTTCCGATGCTCCCTCCCGACGAGCGACCGGCGCGTGCGACCATTGAACGCGTCGTCGATCTCTTCTTCTCGTTCCTGAAGAAAGAAACACTTCCGGAGGTCAGCCTGCTCTGGCTTTCCGAGCCGGACATTACATATCACATGTTCGGACTTCAGCATCCTAGAGCGCGTGAGGTGCTCCACGAGGTCGATCGCCAGTTTGGGCGTATTTTCGCTTGGTGGAACGAGAAAGGAGAGCGGGAAGGAGTACAGCTTATTGCTGCATCCGATCACGGACACGCCATCATTGGAGAAAAAGTCTCCGTATTGAAACACCTGCAGCGGTCGGGTTTCAAGGTCGGATACGAACTCACGCCCGACGTAGACGCTGCAATAACCGCTCAACGCGTTGTCAACCTTTGGGCCCGGGACAGAGAGGGTCATCTTCTGACAGAGCTGTATCACGCCATGTGCGAGGAGCCATGGTTTGGCGTTGCTTTCTCACGTCAGGCTCCCGATGGCTCTCCACTTATCGCGAGCACCCTTTTGCTTTCGGCTGTCATGGCCGACCACGAACGAAGTGCAGACCTGTCGTTTGTTCTCGCCGATTGCGGCGCGGCTAATCGGAGCGGTTCGCCCGACGCCGTGTACTACGATGGGACCTATCCAATCGGCGTTGGTATGCACGGAGGGCTTTCGGCGCACGAGCTGTCTTCATTATGCATCGTTGCTGGTAATGCCTTTAGAAGCGGAGTTGTTGCTGCCCCAACCAGCATCGTTGATCTGGTACCAACGATCCTTTCCAGCTTGGGACTGCCGCTACCGTCGACGGTGCACGGCCGTATCATCGATGAAGCTTTGCAAGATTGCGAGGACAGAGGCCCGTATGATGTCGAAGATGCGAGCGTCTCAATTGCCTCTTCAGCGCGCCGGTCAACTGTCTTCCGGGACCTTTACCGCCAACGTCTTTATCTGAGGGGGGCGGCCGTAACACGGCTGGCGCAGGTTAAGAATGATAAACCTGGCGCTAATCCGCGCAATTGAAAGCCTGAATTACGGACCATCGACCTATGTATCAAGGAAAGCGCTGGGAGTTTGTTCGGTCGAACATCGAAGAAGCCATTGCCTCGAGCCGATTTCGGCCAGGCGAAAAACTTCCGAACGACGTAGAGCTTGCTCTCGAATATGGTGTCAACCGGCACACCGTAAGATACGCCATTCGGGCCCTCGAGCAGGAGGGACTGCTCCGCGTCGAGCAGGGGAGGGGCACTTTCGTTGTCGAACATCCAACAGCCTATCTGCTCTCCCCACAAACCCGGCTGACCGATAATCTCATCTCGCAAGGCCGCTTGGCGCGTCGTAAGATCCTCTCTGCTGCAACGATAAAGGCAGACGAGCGGCTCGCCCGCCATCTCGACTTGCAAGCTCAAGACGATGTGCTGCGCATCGACACGCTGAGCTATCAGGACGAGATCCCAATCGTCATAGCGCATAGCTATTTTCCAGCGAAACGCACTCCCGGACTGCTGGACAAATTCTCTGGCGCCAACTCGATCTCGACAGCTCTCAGGCGCATTGGAATTGATGACTACGCGCAACAATGGGTGACGATAAGTGCACGTCTGCCCTCCGCGCAGGAGGCGCGCCTCCTTGAAATGTCGACATCAGCGCCGGTCTTCGTCAAAGAGAGCCTTGATTGCTCCGGCCGTATTCCGATCAAATTTGGCGAGAATGTACTTTGCGCACCGAGAATCAGCTTCAGGTTCGACTTTAAAGAGATGAGTTCCGCAGAGCAGTCGCCTGCAGGAAAGCCTCGATCCGGAAAAGCGCAAGCGACCAAATCGAAGTCACCTGCCTCTTTCAAGGTCTAGGTCCTATCCATTCCTGCGGTCAAAGCGGCTAGGCGCGAAAATAATTGTTTCGCTACCACCATTGCTTATGGCTGTGTGTTTCACGCGTCATGCCCGGACGAGCCGCTCGCGTTTTGCTGAGGCACTAGGGGGCCGCGTTGGTCGCGACCCCTTCAAGCTTGCGGATCTTGGCATTGTAACGCGGCCAGTGTCAGCGGCCGCGGCGCATGTCGTGAAGAGGCGCCGCGTCAAACCTTCCGTGATCCTGGGCCGTTGGATCAAACGTCGGCTTTTGCGAAGATGCGCTGGGCGGTACGCAGATCTTCCGCATCATCGATTTCGTACCACCGCAGATCGTCGCATCTCACCGCAGCAAGCAGCAGGCCTTGTCTTTCCACGAGATAGGAAAGAAGTTCCTCCGTATAGGCCTGGGTAGCTCCGGCCTTGATCATATTGTCTAGGGCCGGAACCACCTCTGTCCGCAGAGTAGACGCGGACAGACGTAACAGATTCATCGTCTTGTAAAGAGGCGGGCCATCCGTGATGAGATTTCTCGCTGTTTGTTTCAGGCGAAATTCTGAAATGAAGCCAAGATCCGACAACAGGACCGCTGACCCCTGCATCAGCTCATCGAAGGGAGCGACAGCAGCCGCGTCGGGCGCTTTACTGATGAGCAGCCGCCGCAATACATTTTCCTCGAAGAAGACGTCGCCCTCAAGAAGGAAGTGGTCCCCGGAAACGAGCGTGTCACGCGCCAGCCAGAGCGAATAGGCGCTCCCAGTACGGTCGTAAACGGGGGATTCGACGTATTTGATTGCAACGCCACCAAACCGACTGCCGCAAGCTTCTTGGATCGCCTCTTTGCGATACCCGACAACAATCGTCACCTGTTCCACGCCGACACGCCCAAGGGTATGTAGCGCGTTGTGCAGGATGGGAGTGCCATGGATTCGGACTAGAGGTTTCGGGTTTAGATCCGTTAGAGGCCGCAGTCGAGTGCCCACTCCAGCGGCGAGAATGAGAGCATGCTTGGGAGCATTCAGCGGCATTTCATTCGCCTTCTTGATCCCGAGCGTCGCTCCGCAACCATCGTGAACGCCTCTGTTCAGTATTACGTGCCGCCGACTTGTCCGACCATCCCCGATATTGAAGGAGGTAGGTGCAAATTGTCATCAACGCACACACCTGCACCAGCCGGTGTGTGAGCTACCTTAAGTGGCAGGGACAGATGTTTAGCCATGTCCGAGCTGTCCAGGATGTTAGTTCGCGGCATCGGTGACACTGGAGCGAGACCGACGAGAGGCGAGGGGAGCATCGGCTTTTGAATTAAGGAAGCTTTGGGTGATAGACTCTGGTCACCGTCGACTAGCGGGGCTGCAGATATTGCTTTTCTGCCACGGCGAGTTCGTCATACCTCAGGAGCTCGAATATCTCGCTCAGCGGTGCGATATGAGTTTCAATGCTCGCAACGCTCTCTTGAGCTGCGATGCTATCGCAGATGCGCCGCATTGCAGCTGCCGCAGCCCGCATGGAGTGATTGGCCCAGACGACTGTGGAGATGCGCGCATCACGATAGGCAGAGACTGGCGTCCGAAAGTACGTTGTCGGAACGATCACGACAGGCAGCCGGTTCCGCCACTCGGCGACGAACGAAAGCATCTCGTCCGCGGTACTCTTTCGCGAGTGAATCAAGATTGCATCGGCTCCCGCGTCGGCATAAGCGTGAGCACGCAAGGTAGCTTCGTTCAACCCGTGCCCGGCGATCAGCGCTTCGATCCTGGCCACGAGAACCAAATTGTCGGCGACTGTATCCTTTACAGCCCGCAGACGACCGGAGAATTCATCGATATCGGCGAGCGGATGCCGCTCACCAATGAGCGAGTTCAGCTTCGGAAAGCAGCTGTCCTCAAGCGAGATGCCGGCGGCGCCCGCCTGACGAAGTTTGCGTGCGAGGAGGCGAGCATTGTTGAAATTACCGAAGCCGCCATCCCCGTCAACGAGCACAGGGAGCTCTGTCGAGTCCACGATGCGTTCTACGCTCTGGACGAGCTGGGTCCATGAGGCTTCATTGGCATCGCGATAGCCGAGCGAGCTGGCAATCGACAAACCAGAGGCCCAGAGCCCCTTGAATCCTGAGCGCTGGGCGATCGTGGCAGACAGGCCATCATGCGCTTCCATCAGAAACGAGAGCTCATCATTCGAGCAGACCTGGGCCCGAAGCATTTCGACAGGCGACTGGCGTGCACATTGACGGCCCGCCATAGGCCGAACGGCTTGTGGTTGATGCCTCATGCCTAAATCCTGCAAGCCGATCCTCGATTGGCGTCCACGTCACCGTTCTTATCTTTTTGGGGGAATGCCGATCAATGACCAGCATTGGTAGTTTTTTGAAACGCGCAGATTTGCATAATTGCGTCGGGGTGGCGCAAAACACAAGCGTTCGCTATTGGGGCCCCTAAAGGCTGGAAAGAGGGGCCTTGGTTACAAATGGATGACCTGGGTTCGCGAGCCTGGTCCTACAGCCCCTAGGGAAAAGTTTCCGACGTCTTGAAGGGGAGGAGGGCTTAGCGAAAGGGTGATATCCGGCTCACATAGAGTTGGACACAACATCGACAGCCACGATTGTCGTAATGCTGATGTCGTGTGTACGACACATGTCGTAAGCCCATCGACAGGGCTGTAGTGGGATGGCGGTTTCGCGCGAATGTCGCGGCAATCCCGAAGAATTCGTCCTGCCTCACCGATGCTTGCTGGCCGCCACTGAGTGGCATGGCACTTGCTGATGCCTCTCCTGTTCTCTCGAGTCCAGGAGAAATTCATGGCGGATGAGAAAGAGGTTGTGCTGTCGGAGCGGGAAAGACAGTGTTTGCGGTGGGTCGAGGAAGGGAAGTCATCCTGGGCTATCGGCGTCATTCTGAAAGTGAGCGAGAACACCGTCAACTTTCATATCAAGAATGCGATGCGAAAGCTGGAAACGTCCAGCCGGACTCAGTGCGTCGTCAAGGCGCGACGTTACCGTCTTATTGAGTAACGGCCGGGGTTGCGTTGCCGTTCATACAGATCTAGCCAAATGTAAGGGGCGACTGTGGCTTGCTCCGGCGGAATGCGAAGCGAATGGCGCGGCCGCGGCCGCAGAGCCATAATATAGGCGCTGTTACTATGAACCGGGGCGTGCTTCTATTTCGTCGCCGATTGTCAGGGGCTGCGTGGACCATTAGGCGAGGTGAGATCGCAGGAGCATGACGCTCTTGTAAGCTCGACGGCCGGTCGGACCTCTAGGTTAACCTTGTGATCGGTCCGTCCCCCAGCTGCGGCTGCGGCGGTTGTATGCGTGGCGCAAATTGAAGAGAGGTGATCGTAGCGGCTTACGTACTGAAGTCGTGGTCGTTCGGAAAGGCGGCGTAGACGGCTTGGGCCGGACACGAAGAGGGCAATGATAGTCCGTGAACCCATTTCCGAAACCGTGCTGCTGGTAGACGTTTCATCAAATTCTAGCGCTCTGCGCGCTCAACGATGTGCGCGCGATTCTCACGACGCGTAGCTAGCTTGATGAACGACCTTTCCGCGAACACACAGTGCGACTGCTGCGTTCTTTGATGTGGCGGATTCGAGATAAGCTGAAATTGTTTGCGGCGGACGGCGTGATCCCGGTGTTTCCCGAAAGGCGGGCGACTCCGAAGTCGATGTGGCTGAGTTGGGCCACGACTAGAGGGCGTCATTCATGATTTGGAGAATTGGCAGTACCGGGACGGCCGCCTCATCGGGCATCCGAATACGAGGTAGACACCTGCAGAGAAGCTTCCTTCAAGGTGCCGCGGCCCACTACCTTGGCTCTATGAGGTTGTGCCCCTGCGCGGTGCTCCGGCTCGTTGACTGCAAGCGCTGCCGAATCTGGCGAGCTTTTTCCTTGCGAAACAGACGAAGTCACGTCGTCAACTCTGTACGTTGACTGATCACGTCGATGAGACCACGGCTCGTGCGCCGTTCCAAACCAGGCGGATCAGGATCGTTTAAGCTGGACCATAGCTCCTCAATTGCTGCTGATGTCCAGCTTCACTTCGCCAATTTGTTGCGCAGAATAACTAGACCTGATGCTTGTTCCTTTGTTGATTGTTTGCTTACTCCCAAGGCGTGTTGCGACATAGGCCGTTTGTTGGGCATTGTTTTACTCTCCTCGTCTCAAGCGCAATCCTCTAGGCGATGCGCTGCTCTTTGTCGTGATGATACCCGTCGACAAGTCTGCCCCATGACGCCAGCCAGAAGGAGCAACCTCATATGCGAAGAAAAGTAGCATCGCCGCGTCCGGGTCTTTGCCAGTGAAGATCAAAAACGTTGGCGCTATCTGGCAGGCGGCCTCCGACACGCTGTGAGGTTCGCTTGGCAACCCAATGTCGGTAACCGAACATGGTCGTGCAGCCCCGAATGGCTGTAACTTGCGACTCTTTAGCCGGCACGCAGCTTGCGTTGAACGACCCGCGACATAGCCCAGCTGCGCAATGTCATGCGCTTGCGTGCTTTCTACCGCTTCTGCTTGACGCGCCAGGGCCCGCAAGCCTGGCCGCGTGACCTCAGCCGGAGCAAGAAGACATCCCTCCTCCACACCGCGCTGCTTTCGATTGGCTGCTTCACCTCCAGGCGCTTTCACAGGAGCGAACGGATGCAGTGCTAACTGGTGACCCATTCCTTTGGCTCGAGGAGATCAAAGCGGCAGCCGCAGTGGTTTGGGCTCGCGCCGAGAACGAGCTTGAGAAAGCATGTCAGGTAGCTTCAATGCAGGCATGCGTGGATTGATAATCCTGCTTCAGGCTATTGAACAACAGGGCGCTCGTGACTTCCTTTGCGGAGGGTCGCCGTGCATACCACCCTTAGCCAGTCGACTGGCTGCTGATCACGCTGCGCGCGGACCACGCCAGCAGCCCTATGATGCCTGTCCATATCGTACCGTCTGATACGATCCGCTTCCATGACATGCCCCTGTTCATACGCTGAGGAGGATACCTCCGGTGTGGTCGGCTTGATGTCTGCGTTGAGGAGGATTCGAGGCGCGCAACGCGACCACGAATCGGCGCGCAATGTTGAGCTCATATGCATTCTCCGGGTCGTGGGGACGACAAGTACGGAGCCTGTTAACGACGCACGCTCCTACCATCCTGGTCAAACATTCAAGCTGCAATTTCGTTTGCTCCCATAGTGGGAGTCGTCCGCATTGTTTGTGCCGCCGGCCTCTGGATGAGCGCGACATGTTCGAGGCTCCGCAGCTGTTTTGTAACCGGTCGCGCGCGGCGAGTGAAGCGAAGGTCAAAACGTCATCTGGGCAAAAACTTTGAGGCGAAGTGTCGTCGACGTCAGGATTGTTGTCGCTTGCACGATGCGGCTGCAGCTAGACCACGCGATAAGAAAAAGAGCACGTGACCTGCGCAGTGACGCTGGATTCTCTTACCGACCGTCTTGATGGCCGGAAGACTCTTCGCTAGATCACAACGG
Source organism: Bradyrhizobium frederickii (assembly GCF_004570865.1). Classification (GTDB taxonomy): domain Bacteria; phylum Pseudomonadota; class Alphaproteobacteria; order Rhizobiales; family Xanthobacteraceae; genus Bradyrhizobium; species Bradyrhizobium frederickii. The sequence continues at coordinate 4,614 of NZ_SPQS01000044.1, read as the reverse complement.
TTCACTATGGAGATGCCGCCGTGGCAATGGGTATTGTGAAGTGGTTCAACTCGACCAAAGGTTATGGGTTCATCAGGCCTGAGGACGGAAGTCCCGATGTCTTCGTGCACATCAGTGCCGTGGAAAAGGCCGGTTACACCACCCTCGAAGAGGGGGCCCGGGTAAGTTATCAGCTCAAGGCCGGGCGTTCGGGTAAGATGTCAGCCGAGGATCTGCGGGTTGGCTGATCTGACCCACTCCGGAAACTCCTCTCTGCAAAGCGTGTTCTCGCACCTGTCCGGCGATGCCTTGTCACGGCGCGCCGGGCGTTCGGCCTTTCGACCGTCTCTTCTAGGCATGGGGCTGTCTCGCAAACCGCTTGAGAGCCTCGATCGCCTGAAGCCAGTTGACCAATCGCTGTAGCCAGAGTTACAGGTGTTCCCAGCAAGATCGTAGTGCCGGTGTGGCAACATTTCGGCCAGCTGCCACAACGCTCTCAAGCCGTACGCTCGTGAACACGCCGGGAAGTGCACGTCGCGCATGCCTCGAGCGCATGAAACCATTGGCAGAACACGGGCGGATCTCGGCGGACTTTGTGTTTCGCGATGCTCTTGGCTGGGAAATACCCAAGACGGGCGGCAATTCCTGTCTGCACTCGAACGTAGACCAGGACGGCACCGCTACTCCGGCAACTTTTTGCGAGAAGCTGACGGGCTTCGCCCCTGGCTGAAAGAAAAACGGCCAATTGTTGCATCTGGTCTTGCCCCTGGGGCGCTACTATTGTCCTCAAGCAGTTCAGACCACTGGCCGGTAGCGTTGCGGACATTCGGCGGCGTACCGGAGGAAGTGCTGATGGACAATCTACGCCCGCTCGTGGTGCGCGACGACGTGGTGAGCCGGTCGGTTCAATTTAAGACGAGCTCATCGCTTCGCGAAGCACTGGGGCCTTCCGTCTTGCACCTGCGCACGGCAGCGGGCGCGCACGAAGGGGAAGACGGAGAATGGCGTCGAGTAGCTGAAGAAGAACGCGACCGCGGCGCGGCGAGCTGTAGACCTCAAGATGCTTTAAGGTCGAATGATGGTGACAGCTTCTCGCTGGACTGAGCGTGTAGATGCGACCCTCAGGAGACCAGCCTTCTCGTCTATGGTCATCGCTTCGAGCTCGCAGGCCTCGCCTATTAGCGCACAGAGATCTTTGGTGAATTCCTATCCGGCTGAACACAACAGGCTGTTCGAACCCGTTCGAGACCGCGGTGCTGCTACCCCAAATTGCCGGAGGGTTCTGTGCGCCTCGATCGCGGCTGGCGCAGCCGTGCATGCAAAATCGTCAACGACGGGCCGGTCCAGCCAGGGACACCACTGATTCGGAAAGTTCATTCTGAACCCTCGGTCAACCAAAGCTTGGAGGTGTCGGAAAGCGAAGGTCGTCAAAATCTTTCTCAATCATTAATGGAGATCATTTCGAACGATAGAACAGCACGCGTGCGGCTGGTATCAGCTGGAGTAGAATATCATAGTCGCCGACATTCGCAGTCAGGACGAGCAGGCCGAGCTTTTGCCCCTGCAGGAACAGCACGCAATCCTGAAGCGCGCGCAACTTGCCGTCCCTTTCATATCCCTGGAGGCGGCAGAGGATCCCTGATAGCAGCGCGGCTCGTCCCAACACGTCTATGTCCGGCGCAAAGATCCGATGCGGCGGCATCGCCTTGATCTGCTTCCCGATCACATCGACGACAGAAGCGGTTCGCGCGTCGGAAGGATTGAGCGCGCCGACCGTGTGCATCAATTCCTGGATCGCGACAGTCGAATGATTGACTTGTCGCTGCGTGATCAGGTCGTCCAGGATCGGAGGCGAACGATCTTGCATTTGATCAATATAGACGCAGGTATCGAGCAGTAGCCCCTGTCCGGCGGTCAGGCCGACGCTGACGAACGGAAGTTCATCGTCGCTGCGCCGTGCCAGCGTGTTTCCCGGATCGAACCGCGCCCAACGTCGCGCCGCGTCAAAGTCGAATTCCGCCACGTTAGAAACCGAGCTTTAACGCTGGGTCGACCTTGCCCCGAGACTTCTTGAACGCTTCTGCGAAGTTGTCCTCGAGTGCGACCGTCGCCAACGCAAACTCGATCAACTCCGTATCCGCCTCGATGCCCGTCTGGTGCTTGGCCTGCCGGACCAAGGCAGGACTCACCCGGCCACCGATGCGGCTGCCTTTTTCACTCAAAAGGCCAGATCGTTCCGCCGCCAGCATGACCGCTTCAAATCGTGCCTTGCTCCCGACAAGCCCGCTGGTCGCTAATTCACGCTTAAAGCTTTTTATCAGTACCGAGCCACCCTTGGATGCAGCTCTTCTCCGTTTGGCCCGGCGGGGCGTGGGCTTGCTAGCCGATCTTTTTGCCATAGAACTTTACCCGTTTGTCGAACAAAAACGGAATTTGTCTAACATAGTCCGTTTGCTGCTTCGACTTCAAGGCGTCTGATTGCTATGCCGGCCTCAAGGCCCAAGCGGACTATCAGTGGAAGGAGTTGTTGGCCGCAACTGCGCTGTCGGTGCTGCTCGTCGTCAGTGCAGAGTTGAACTCGCGCGCGGACAAGGAGGAAGGCTCCGCGATCTGGTTCAGCTGGCAATCAGGGGCACGCCCGATCACCTAGCGCCTCATGTTTTGACACGGTTTCGCCGCAGCGAGATCGTCCCCTATATCGCCATCCGCTGCCGGTTCGCGAGCCGCACAGGATCGCCGGAATCGTGCTGAGGCCGCAGCGCCGCTCGCCGGCGAACGGACGCTAAGGACCTGCTTCGCTCGACGGGGATGAGGGCGATTTCCCTGCCGATCGTGTCGATCTCTCTAATAACCCAGTTAATATTGGGAGCAGGTTTCCCGATCGGGAACTTTCTGGATCGCTCAGGCTCGCTTTTTGAGTAAAGTTCCCGATCGGTAACTTTTAGCCCTTCGATTTAATAACACACTGAAAGTTCCCGCTCGGTAACTTTAGGACGAGAAAGCTATGAACACGCCTCCAAAGAGCGCTCCCCTCTCAGGCGAAAATGAGGCTCCTGGCGAGACGGGTGTCGCGCGCCAAGCGGCCGAGTTTGCTGCAGCATTCGGTCGCATCATCCAGGAAGAACGCAAACGCCAGGGCCTCCGGCAGGACGAGCTGGCCATGGTGAGCGGGACAGGAAAGCGCTTCATCGTCGACCTCGAGGCCGGAAAAAGCACCTGTCAGCTCGGGCGAAGCCTGCACGTGGCAAACGTGCTCGGACTGCGCATCGAGGATGTTCTCAAGGATGCCCAAGCCCGCCGGGCCAACACTTCCGAGACACCGGACATTCCCGACAGCGACGAGGAGGACCCTCATGGACCGTCTTCCGGTCTACTTTGAGACGCGAGAGGTCGGCTGGATCATGGCCGCCGATGAAGCGTCAGGCTTCACCTATGCCGAATCCTGGCGCGGGCTGACCGGTGCCTTCCCTGTGTCGCTCACCATGCCGCTCTCGCGGGCGTCGCACGATGCCTCGGCAATTCTGCCATGGGCGGCAAATCTGCTGCCGGAGAACCCAACTCTCGGGACCGTAGGTCATATGCTCGGCAAGTCGCCGGCCGATGTCATCGGTCTTCTTGCCGAGATGGGCCGCGACACCGCCGGCGCGCTCTCCGTCGGACAACCTGGCACCGGGCTGATCGCCGGCAAATGGCGAGAGATCCCCGACAAGGCCTCGCTCGAGCGCATTCTCAATGAGCTACCCCACAAGCCCTTCCTCGTCGGCGAGGATGGCGTGTCGATGTCGCTTGCCGGTGTGCAGACGAAGCTCGCCGTCGCTCTGGAGGGCGACACCCTGTACATACCGATCGACGGCGCGCCATCGACCCACATCATCAAGCCCGATGGCGAGCGCTTGCCTGGCGCCGTCCAGAACGAGGCATTCTGCCTGACACTCGCGCGCATGATCGGAATCCCGACGCCGAAGGTGACGACCGGGACGGCAGGCGAACGTAGCTACCTGCTGGTTGAGCGCTATGACCGCCGTCATGAGGGCAAGAGGTGGCGGCGGCTGCATCAGGAGGACTTCTGCCAAGCCCTGGGCCGACCGCCAGCTGCCAAGTACCAGAACAACGATAGAGGCCTAAAAGGACCATCATTGGCCGACATGCTCGGCGTGCCCCAGCGCCATATGACAGCACAGCAGACCGCCCGCTTCGTCAATCTTGCCATCTTCAATCCGATGGTGTGGAACGCGGATTCACACGCCAAAAATTACTCGCTGATGCTATCGGCGCGCGGCGCCGCCATGGCGCCAGGCTACGACATCGTCTGCGCGGCGCCATATCCGAAGATCACCGTATCCCTCCATTGAGGGCCGCCTTGTTTGACGGGCGCGATGGCTGCAGGTCCTAGGGGTAATCCTAGGAGAAGCGCTATGACGATTTCGAGGGCGGAGGTGATCACATCGGTCGAGCGGCGGCGCCGGTGGTCGCAAGACGAGAAGGAGCGGCTTGTTGCGGCGTCGCTCGCGCCCGGCGCCAGCGTTTCCGAGGTAGCTCGCCTGGCCGGACTTCATGTGAGCCAGCTGTTCAGGTGGCGCAAGGAGCTTTGCAGGCACGGCGAAGCGAGCATAGCTCCGTTTGTTCCGGTCGAGA
>NZ_SPQS01000043.1 GCF_004570865.1 Bradyrhizobium frederickii | reverse complement strand
TGGGTTCGGCGATCCGACTCCCGCCGCCCGGACCGAAAACATCGGCAGCGCTGCCTTCGAGCTGGGCCTTCCACGATGTGATCTGATTGGGGTGAACGTCGAACTGCTCCGCCAGTTGCGCCAGCGTGCGGTCACCCTTGACGGCGGCAAGTGCCACCTTCGCCTTGAAAGCCGGAGTGTGGTTCCGCCGTGCTCGTCTGCTCATCGTCTCTCCTGATTCGCGGGTCAATCTTGCCCGCCGTCAGGCAGAAACTCCACTTATCGCGCTGTTCAGATTTGCGGGACCAGCTCAGACCTCAACAGGATCAGCCAATATTGCGAGCTTCGTCTTTATGCGAAAGGGCCTTTTGACAGCCGGCCCAGTGATATGATTGCAATCGTTGCTAGCAAGACGAGCTGGAGCAAATTTGCAGTGGATGCTGCCTTGGCTAAAGGCCGGCTTGCGCATCGTGATACCACGGCAATCACCGGAACATATACCGCCCGTCTTGCTCCGGGAATTTATGCAGGCGTGGGATTATCATACATTCATAACCCCACAAGCATCACGCACACGCCCCAAACTGAACACGCGCTCAATCTGTTGGTATCTACGTTGATACTCTTCTGATCATCGCAAGTGCCATTCTGGTTCCACCTTCTCGAGCCGCATGGGACTTGAGCTTCGCGATCTTGTTGAGGAGACCGGCTGCATCTGCGCGAGACGAACCGTCTAGGGGTGCGCCAGCTGTAAGAGCTTATAGAGAAAAGATGTCGTTGGACCCCAAGCAAGGTGAAGCGGAGTGTTCAGGAGAAACTGGTCCCGAACGCCGCGGTTATAAAGGCGTGCCTCTACGATCCGCAGATCAATCGAACCTATGCGGAAATGGCGGCGCATTACGGCGCTGCCATATTGCCGGCGCGGCCGCGCAAGCCGCGCGACAAGGCCAAGGTCGAGCAAGCCGTCCTCGTTGTGGAGCGCTGGCTCCCCGGCCGCCTGCGCCATCGCACCTTCTACAGCCTTGCCGAGGTCAATGCGGCGATTGGCGAGCTGCTTACGCGGCTGAACGAGGAGCGGTCGATCCGGCGGCTCGGCGTGACGCGCCGCAGGCTCCTCGAGGAGATCGACCGGCCGGCGCTCAAGCCCTTGCCCGTAAGCCCGTATGTGCTCGCGGAGTGGCGGATTCGCCGCGTCAGCCTGGATTACCACGTCGAGGTTGAGAAGCATACTACAGCGTCCCGAATCGCTTCGCGCGTGCCGAGGTCGAGGTGCGGTTCACTGCCCGCACCGTCGAGATCTTCCACAAGGGCGAGCGGATTGCCGCACATCAGCGCATGACCGGCAATCACAAACACATCACCGAGCCGGAGCACATGGCCTCCAGTCATCGGCGCTACGCCGGCTGGACCATCGCGCGCATCCGCCAGGACGCCGCCGCGATCGGGCCGGCGACCAGCGCGTTGTGCGACCTCATTCTCGACGAGCCCTCGCATCCCGAGCAAGGCTTCCGCGCCTGCCTCGGCATCCTCAGGCTTGCCGCCTCCTATGGTCGCGAACGGCTGGACGGCGCGGGCGATCGACATCGGCGCGCGCACCTACGGCTCGGTCAAGTCGATCCTCGCCAACAATCTTGATCGGCGTCCCGCTCCGCGGACGACGCGCCGATCCTGCATGCCAACATCCGCGGTGTCAATCGGCGTTCGACTGGGGCTCTGACGCAATCTTGGTGCAGCTCCGATTACTCAGCGCCGATTAGTCTCGCTTGAAGCAGATCGAGTTTGCCGCGGCCGTACATCTGACGTCTGACGAGCTTGAGGCGCGTGATCTGACCTTCGGTCTGGCCATTAGACCAGGGCAAAGTGATTGCTGCACGGACCGCTGCTTGTCCCTTGCGACGCCGCTGGCGAACGAGGCGACGAGACTAGCGCGGGCGCGCTCTATCCACGTCATGAGACCCGCCTCCGTCTTGCGCCGGATCATCAGATGCAATTCGGCAATGATCTCGCGTGCCTCGACCAAGGTTGGCACGCCAGCTTCGATCGCCGCGATCGTCACGGTCTCTGCTTTCGTGAGCAAGTCCCGCCCGATTATCATGAGGCGCGCGATCGTTCTGGCCGACGGAATCCTCTGAAGGTTTTGTGTGTCGGTTCTTTCCGCCCGTCGTCTGCGGGTTGCCCACTCGCTGACGACTCGGAGCGAGCCGCGGAAGCCCCGCCCTTTAACGCCGCCAAAGTTCAGCCCCGTTACGGCAGCCGGACGCCCACTGCTCGTCCAGCCATGGTAAATGCAGATCCAACGAACTTTGTCGGGTTCGGAAGACGTCGTGGCGTTCGTCGCGGACCACCTGTCGCACCAGCTTCCTGCTGTGGCCGGTCTGACGCACGATCTGCTTGATAGGTATGCCGTTCTTCGACAGAGCCAGGATGGCCGCGTTGGTCTCCTCACGGCGCAAATAGCCTTCATACTGAAGACGCTCGGCGGCTGTGAGCAGCTTGGGGTCGATCGTGGTCGCACCGATCACGGTGCGGATCTGGCGCATCGACTTGCGCACGGCCTCGAGGAAAGCCCGACTGGCGTTCTCCATCAGATGCCAACGATCGGCGACCTGTACTGCATGCGGCAGGGCCTTGGCCGCGGCTTCGCCGTATCCGCCACCACGATCACGGGCGACGATTGCGATCGTGGGATGCGCAGCGAGCCACGCTTGTGCAGTTGTTGGTTCACGATCCGGCAGCAGGGTGACCACCCGACGCCTCTCCAGGTTGCAGACAATGCTGGCGTATCGGTGATTGCGCCGCCAGGCCCAGTCATCAATGCCGATAACCCTGAGCGGGTCAGTTGGGGGACGGCTTTGGCGCCGAACCACCCGCAGAAGCGTGTCCTTGCTTACCGGCAGCATCAGCCGCTTTGCAAAGCCTGCTGCCGGTCGACCGCCAAGCGCCAGGCCGAGGTGATGGACGATGGAGTCCAGCCTTGCCGTGCGTCGCGCCGATGGCGCCAGTACGCCTTCGGCGAAGCATTTGGCGCCCGCATAGGACGGCGTCACAGCGGGAGCGGCGGGCGATCACCAGGAGCTGGACGATCCGCCCCGAGCGCGGCAGATGGGTAACGCGGCTCGATAGCGGCTATGGACACGTCGGGAAGCCGTTCCGCACGATGGACACAGGCCGACGCTTCCGGACGTCCGGACCGTGATGACGGCTTTATCACCTCATAGCACGCACTCTCTACAATAAATCCAAGCGGCACCAAACTGGAGCGGTGGAGTGCCTGCTGCATGGCGCTGATTCTCCTCCAATCAAAGCGCCAGACATCCCGCAAACTGCATCAAAAGTGATGGTGTGGAACGGCCCCTTCGAACCGGCATCAAAAGTGCCTAACGTGGTCGCGTAGAGAGGCGCCACAAAGGAAGGACCGTTCCATGGAGAAGATTATCACAGTGGGTTTGGATTTGGCCAAGTCGACCTTTCAAGTTCACGGCATCGCCGAAAACGGGAAAGTCTTGGTTCGTCGCACATTGCGGCGATCGCAGGTTCTGCCCTTCTTTCGGAACCTCCAACTTGCTTGGTAGGTATGGAGGCCTGTGCGAGTGCCCATCACTGGGCGCGCGAGATCGCGGCACTGGGCAACGTTGTTCGCATGATGCCGCCCGCCTACGTAAAGCCTTACGTCAAACGACACTAAGACCGACGTGGCGGATGGACGTAGATACGCCCTCGCCTGGCAGGCGGGAATTTTCGTCACTCGGCAAGACCGAAAGACCCTCATCTTCCGGAGCGCATTGCCAAGGCGCAAAAGCACTTTGGCAGCGATGGTCGAGCCTTCACGATCGATCTTTAGGTACCGGCGCGGAGCAATAATAGATATCGCTGCGGCGGTTTGGGGAGCCTCATAGTTCGAGGCCACGCTCGGCGAGCACACGTTGCATGACCTCGCCTTTGATCTCGCCAGCGATCTCGTTTCGGACTTGGGCTCCGAGCACCCGCTCGGCATCCGGATCGCCTCGAAGACCATACTCGGCGAGGCGCTGATCCAAGCGGGTTTGAAACTCTTCGCCCATGGCCTCGACCAGCCGGTCTTGCACCGCTGCATGTTCGTCCGGAGCGATGCGCCTCAGCACCGTCTCCCAGGGTTGCCAGCGGATTGCCATGTAGTCGGTGAACTGGCTTGCTTCCCGCTGCCGAACCAGCTCGAGCGCCTCCGTTACATCGTCCTCGCTTACGTGAGAGACCGCCAGGAAGCGCATGTCAGGGGCGACATGACTGAGCTCCAGCGGCTCGCGCAGCCGATGTTGATAGGCCAGGTAGACTTCGATGTCGTCTACGATCGGGTTTCCGCCTCCGCCTTCTCGGCCGACCTCACCTTGAACCTCTCGACGGCATTCGCGATTTCCCCAATTTCGTCCTTGCGACCAAGACCTTGGAGTACAACATCGAAATTGCCCTCGGCCGGCTCGAGCATCGATGCTGTCAGATTCCGGATCGGGCTGCTAATGCTGCGCGAGGTAAACACCGCGAGGAGGAAACCCAGCAGCAAACTAAGAGCGCCAAGGATCAAGGCTATCATCACGCCCAATCCAAGGTCATCTTCCGCCTTTCACGCAGTGGCTCTCGAAGCCTTCTCGCAATCAATTGCGAGCGGCTCTGAGAGTTCGTCAACCCGACCACCGGCGGCGAGTGCTGAACTTACGGCCGATTTCGCCGCGGGCGTATCTAGCGCGCTATTTCTTCCTCTAAATTCCTTCAGTCCGAGCGCCTTCGTTTCATCGTCCTCGATAGCTCTTTTGAGATCCAGCACTCGCACCGGCGTCCGAAGTCCTTGGTGTCGGCAGCGAGATCCTCAAGCCGCGCAAATGTACGCCTATAGGTGTCTGCGGCCTTCCAATGCGACGGATCATCGGTTGTCAAGGCCATCCATACATGCATCCGAGCTTCAAATACTTGCTTTTCGATGCGCTCATCTTCGGCTACGTGGTCTTTTTGGCGAACCACAGTCGGCAACAATCCGTTCGCGCTCCGGGAGTTACGGATCGAGTAACCGACAATTTGCAACGGACATCAGAAGAAGCGATCCAAACCCAGCATCAATCGACCGGTGATTTTGATGTTTGCGAACGCTTGTTGTGCCTCTCTGCTAAAGGGTGGTCGTCTTACCTCGAATATACTTCAGCGATCCCATCGGAAAACGAGGAACGTCAGCTCTAAAGTGGCAGATTTCCGTTTGGCGAGAGCAAGCTCTCGCTCGATTAGATCGAGATCCGCTTCCAGCCTGGCCCCAGCTGACGAATCGGCGATCTTGTGTATGAGCGCTCGTATCTGACGATGGTTCTCCTTCAGCGTGGCAATCGCACTCGCGATCGTGAGCTTGGCGTTGGCGCGGGCGGCTTTGAGCCGCTGATTTGCACCTCGACCGGAATCACATGCTATTGCGAACGGCGCTAATGGCGCCTCACGCTTAGCAATCGCCATCGTTCGCATTGGCTCAGCGCGCCGCATGGGCGCACCAGGTCGACGAAACTTTACGACATTGAGCATTTTGAACCTCGACCAAAGTGCCTCAAAAATACGAGCGTCGCAGTCATGCGAATGGTTCTGCGGCTAACTCGACTACATGCGCAGCGGCTGCGTGTTCGCTCCGGTTGTATGTCGGCCGAAGTTAACAAATTTCTTTAAATGCAGGTCGTCCGCTTTGCGCGCGTCGACGACTACCGCATACTTCGTTTTAAATTTGCAGGGTCCACTGGCAACACGAACGTTGAATTACCGCGCCCGCCACCTGAGCTGCGCAGAAAATCTTCGTGGCCGGCGACAAAATGCACTCAAAAAGCATTAGAGTCTCTCCGAGCATGTACCACGTGGGTTCGAGCGGTTAATCCAGCCACCGACGACCGCGCAAAAAATTATTGCGTTGCCGACAGGCAGTCGACGAAGGCAGTGAGTTGAGCGAGATCCGACGGCCCGGCTGCCCCTCATGGTCGGCGCCCGCGCCGCATACCGCGCGGCATCCAACCCTATGTCTCTCGATATGACTTCTTACTGCGGGGAAGCTGGGCGTTTCGGCATTCCGATGATGAGCCGGTGCAAGCTGACCTGTAGGCAATGGGGCACTTGTACATAACGGACGGAAAGGTCCCGGGGATCGCTGCGCACCGGTCTCTCCGGATGCAAAGCAGCTGTTTTGACGGGTTGCTGGCCGAAAGCGCCTCGCAGGCCGGTAGCTGCGCCATCCTCTATTGTGTTCCTCCTCTGGACCGCCGGATCACCGCAGATACTGATCTGCAAATAGAATGCGGGCGGACGGTGCCACAAGCGAACGCGACGCCCTGGGATCAAGGTGACCTTCTATTGGGCAGGGCTAGCGGTGGCAACGATGATTGTCGCCGTCAAGCCACGGAGGAGGTGCGCAGGCTGGAGGAGAGTTTGAACCGATCATGGGCTTCGACCTAATGACGGACTCGCCCGATTGCAGTTTCACGTCTTGAGCGCGGTCGCTCTCTAGATTGGTAGAGCTGTTTCTTACAAAAGCGTGAGGTCCAGGCTCTGCAACTTTTCGGGCAAATACAGTTGCGCTGCCGAAAGCCATCGCCGCCACCGCGGGCCGGCAGCGCCGAATGCGCATAGGGCTGCAACTCCGATAACAGGCGGGTTTTACTCATGCACGATGTCTGAAATGCTCTTCTGCCCGATCATTCAGGACGGATATTCGCTGACTGATCGACACGATTATTTCGTCTCGCTTGTTTGGGTCATGCATTCCAGTACCCACCAACGGCATATTCGAGATACAATTTCTGATTCACGGTGCATGTCCCGTCGTCGCCAAACCGCCAAAAGCGCCCGGGCTCGAAAACGGTGGCGCAAAGTCGACATCGCCACGCTGGGTGACGCTTCGGCACACGATGCTCTGAGGCAATTGGCGATAAGCTGGTCTTTCATAGGATCCGGCTACACCGGCACGGCCCGGAAAACGAATTACCTCGACATAACCATTTAGAGCTGCGTCCGGGACGTGGACCAGCGCCTAGACAAGCACCTCCTACAATCCCGGCAGCCGTGCCAGTGCCAGCATCCACCCGCTCCAACAGTACGAATCGTTCGAGATTTTGCTGGGTAGGCTGGTGAGCAGGGGGACTTTGTCAGCGGCGGACGGGCGCTGTACTTGCATTGATCCGTGAACGAGCGGGGTCGAATTGCCTTCAGATCGCGACATTTCGCTTCTGTTTCGCTACGAAGACGGAAGACTTTCCGAGCTTCTAAACAAGAATGAGAAGACGCCGCTCGCGTTCCTCGTTGCGCAGATTTCCGCATTGCCCTTAGCTGGATCTTTGAGAGTATTTGCACCGGTCACATTAATGACGACCGTGTGCTGAACCCGACAGCAAATTGCGATTGAACTGATCTGAGATCGCAAGGAGATGATGGTCTGAACCAAGCTCGCGCGTCCTGGCATGTCCATTGCTAGGAAGTGCCTGTTACATCATGCGACTGACTGGATGCAAAGGCCGAGTCAGACCCGACGTGCCGTCCAAACCAAGTCTCTAGCATAGAAGCGGCGCTGTTAACTGCCGCTGCGCCAACGGAGCCAGGTCATGTTGATCGACACATCCGAAATCTTCGACTCCATTCGCATCAATAAGCAGGAGGCGCAGGAGCGCCAGCCCGCGGCGCTATGCGAATGGCCTGGCTGCCAGAACAAGGCTACCCATCCCGCGCCCAAGGGCCGCGACAATGCGCGCGCCTATTGGCGCTTCTGCATCGAGCATGTTCGCCAATACAATCAGTCCTACAATTTCTTCTCGGGAATGGACGCGGAAGCGGTCGCGCGCTACGAGAGGGACGCGCTGACCGGCCATCGTCCGACTTGGAGGATGGGCGAGAGCATCAGCGCAGACAAAAACAGCACTGCCAATTTCGAGGACGACTGGCATGCCCTCTGCACGCTCGCCGAGCTGAACGGACGCGCCGGTGCCCGCCCGCGCGCGAAGGCCAAGCTCGAGGCGCGCACGATTTTCAATGCCCAAGGCAAAGCGTTGCAGCTGATGGGCCTGAATGCCGATGCGACGCTCGGCGAGATCAAGGCGAAATACAAGGCGCTGGTCAAGCAGCACCATCCCGATGCCAATGGCGGCGACCGCTCCAGGGAGGATCGCCTGGTCGAGATCATCAAGGCCTACCAGTACCTGAAGACCGTGGTGCGCGAGCGCTAGCCCGAACATCTCAGTGGGCCGCAAACGGCGCTTCGGAAGTGGAGTACGGAACCACCCAGCGCCTTGCTCTGGCTACGCTGGCAGTTTGGCTTCCCTGGCTAACGCTATCGGCCGAGCATGGCGAACAATCGACCATGATGAGCGGTTCGTTTCGTTGCGCGCAGCGATCGGGAAAAAGGGCCGGATAAAGGATGCGGCAAGAACCGTGCGCAAATGGCGGCCGCCTCGGGCCAGCGGTCAGTTTGTGGAAATGCCAAACGGTTCTGTCCAGTCCTGACGGCTGAGTCGCTACTGGGCGCGGTTCGATTTTCGACGCTTCAGCAGGACTTGCGCACGATCGATCCCTCGTTGTTCGAGCGGCAACACGAAAGTACAAACCTTTCCGTGGACACGCGTTGGCTGTCTGGAAAGGGTTACTGCGCAGAGGCGCTCCGTCCAGACCTATTTGCGCGGTGGTGCCGGATCAACGATCGATCACGAGAGCCCGATCGATCGCAGGGTTGAGGGCCGGGTTCTGACGTAGCTCCGGGCTACGGCGCCAGAGCTACTCACCTATCTCGAGGGCTCTGCCGATCGCCGCGAGGCAAGGTAGGCATCGTGAACTTGAGCGCTTTCAACGTGCATCGCGTTGATCAAGCACACGGCTATCGCACGGTGCTAGAGGGGGGCTTCCCCTGTCGTGAGTAGCTGCTTGATGGGTTTCGATTTCCCACAAATTGTCCCCGACGACGGAGCCCAACGATGTCGGTGAAGCGTGACAGCCCGCGCCGCCGTCTATCTGCTCTCCTCCGTCATTTAATCCCAGGAGCATCGTCGTTTCCTCACCGTCAGTTCCGCTTTGTGTTAGCTCGATCTCGTTCCGTTGGCAGCCAATCTGTGGCACCGCCGAAGAACACTCTCAACGACCATCTCGAGGCTTCGCTATCGGTCAGTTGATGGGAGTGAGGTTCGCGGCCTGAGGGGTTAGCCCCTGCCCCGAAGGATCTATATTCGGCATAATAGCTCGTGCTCAAGGAATTGGTCTTGCCGGGAGCCCATTCTCGCCAGCCTTCCGCAACGACCTGCGCATCTATCTTTGTCGACAGAAAAACCACTGTGGCGTAAGGCCGCCAAGGGCGCCCAAGCGCGATGTCGCGCGCGGCAGGGTCGGCACTTAGGCTGCAATGATCAAAAACATAGCCGCTGTCCTCATCGGGAGCAGCCTTGCTCTGTGCGGTAAAGATGACCGCTTGATTGGCGATGCCGTGCAACTCGCATCGCCGGAACCAGGCCTTAGCGTTGCCAAACACGAAATCGACATGCCCTTCGATGTAGCAGTTCGAGAAGTATTGGCGTGACATTGTGCCGTTCGGACCCTTGCCAGCAAACAGCGTGTCCTGGGCCCCGAGCAGGCGGACACGCGCAACGACGTCCTTGTCTCCGGTAAGAGACAGTGCAACCGCTTGCGAGGATGGATTGGCCGGATTGAGGGCGTAGTCGTTCTGTATAGTCAGATTCTCGAGCCGGAAGTCATCGCCAGCGGCACTCAACGTCGCCGAGCGGACGGTTCCTCCTACATTGATGGCGCCGTCGCCGTAAACAATGACGGTATCCTCCGGATTGCTACCAGTCCCTGAGAGATGAACGCCCGATCTGGAGATTTTGACCTTCTCACGATAGATACCCGGCGCGATCCGGACATCTCCGCCTTCCGGCGGTAATGCATCGATGGCTTGCTGCACGGAGTGATAGTCCGCATTTTCGGCATGCGACACCAACAGTGGCTTGGCGTACGCCGACGGGATGCAGAAACATCCGGCCAGAAGTACAGCGCGGCGAACGACAACCCTCATGTGATCTTGCATTCGTTGAGTTAGCAGCATCTTCGACGCAGTTGATAGGGCTTATCTCAGCGCGACAGCCGCCGCGCCAGCCAACACATTTTCACTCCAAATCAGACCCTGCACGTCACCTTCGCATTCCGAGGCTTGCAAGCCGTCGGACAATCGCAACGAAGTCGCGGCATGAGGCTCACTTTCATCAACAACCGGTAGTTTTGGACCACATGCAGAACTCGTCACCCGAACTCGGCGGTTGATGTCGTGCTTACCGTTTGCCGTCGCGGAATGCGCTGGAACATACCTCCGACCCGCGCAGCAGCGGTCCGGCAGCTCGCCGCGGCAGCGGCGGCGATACGTCGGAGTGATCTGCGGTGACTTTCGCATGCTCAACTTGCCAAGTCGCGGTCTTGGAAAATCGGACGTCTTCGAGTGTCACGTCAAGTGCATGCCCCTCGTCTAGGCCACGCATCAGCAACACACCAGTGTCACCATGCACATGACGGAGAACGATTTGCCGATAGACCGGAATCTTAGTGCCTTGAGCGTGCGGATCATACTTCGCGTCGAAAGACACCGGCCACCGGTTGCCCCGCAGGCACACGTACTCATAAGTCACACCTTCGACCAGACCGCCTCGACTAACGTCGCTCTTGATGCGCAGACCCGACGTCGTTCCATCCAACGTCAGATTACGCACCAATATGTCTCTGGCACCGGAATTCACCTCACTGCCGATCGACATCCCATGCCCCCAGCCAAAATAATTATCAATGATCGAGATATGGCTGCTTGGGCCATTGCCGCCGGCCTTGATCGCGACGTTGTCGTCCCCCGTACGGATTAGGCTGTGGGTGATGGTCACGTCCTGACTCGCGCCAAGGTCGATGCCATCAGTGTTGCGGGCATCCGCCGGCGAATCGATTGTAAGGCCCCAAAACGTGGCACCTTCGCCCCGGTTCATTGCGACATGAAAATTAGGAGCGTTGCGCAAGGTGACACCAGAGAACGTGATGCCCTGCGCATGATCGATCTGGATCAAGCGCGGGGCGTTCTGGTTGCCGCCCTCGGCTTGAGCGCGCCGGGCTAGCTGCCACCATGTTTCAGCACTGCCGGCAATCAATGCGCCGCCCTGACCATCGATGATGCCCTCTCCGTAGATGCCGCCGCCACGCGTCTTAGAGAAGCTGATGAATGGCCGGCAACCATCGCCCTTCTCCGCAATGCGCCCACATTGTCCGAGACCCTTGTCGTAAGCAGCAGGTTCTGGGATGGCGATCAGCTTCGCACCACGTCCGACCCATAAGGTCACGCCTGACTTCATCTCGAGTGGGCCCGACCGGTACTCGCCACTTCCTAAATACACGGCGGCTCCGGAAGGGCATTGATCGATGGCATCTTGCAACATGGCCGTATCTTGTTTCCCAGACGGCACGGGACGGTCGCACACTGTATGAGGTGCAACAGGTTCACTGATAACCCGGCGGTCTTGCGCGTTCGCGGCGGGGACGCCAAGCATGGAGGTGAGTAGGGACAATATGGCCCAGTTACGAAAACGCTTTGTCATCGACCTCTTCTTGCTTTGTCACGCGCATCTCTGCGCGTTGCTGTCTGTTAGGGAGCGCAGGCTCAAGCGAGCCGCCGCGCGCGCCACTGGCCCGCGCAAGATGACATTTATAAGACGCAACATCGGCCGGACCGGGCACCCGCGCAGTTGCATCTTGCATTTACGGAAGAACGTGGCGTTGTCGGATGGCTCATGGTCTAACCGCTTCGTCAACGGTCAGCCTGCTCACATCCATCAAGCGCGGCATCAGCCGTGATTCAGCTTTTTGCATATGTACTGCGTCATTACTCGCGCGATCCCTTGCATCTGCGTTCGGCCGATTCCTAGCCACAAGCACAGATAGGAGCGCCTGCAGTCCTCGACAGGCAGCTACCGTTCGGCTACGAAGGCCGTACCGTGTGTTGCTCGCTCAGCAAGCGATGGACTCGACATCGGCTCGCCGAAAGGCAACAAGAAACGAGCGCTAGGGGCTAGCGCATTCGCACAAGTTCGGGATCACTGCCGTGGTAGACGCCTCGGCGCCATCATCATCGAGCTGTCGCCGGCTTTAATTTCCGGCGAGCACTGCCCGCCTTCACCATCGCGAGAATGTAATCATGATCCGCGCGAGACACATTCTTCGGCGGTTTGCGGCCGAAGAGTTGGGCAAGGCCGGTGGGAACGGCCACGCGCGCTGCGTCCAATTGTTGCTCAAAGGCGTCTTGTTCAGGCAGGTTCGGCTGCTGATCGTCTAAAACGGCATCCTGTACCGAGAGCATTGGATATGTCGAAATTGTGCGAGTCCACAACAACCAATCGTCCAAGAGCAGTTTGATTAGTCGGTATACGGAAAAGCTTTCGAGAAGCTGACGAGGTTCCGGCCAGCACCTGACTTACATTCGCACCGGGAATGCTCTGCCTGAATGCCTCACGGACTAAGTGACTGCTGTTTGTCGACTTCCGCCGAACCACAATGTGCGGGACATAGTCAGCCAGTTCTCGTCACCATCCATGCAATTGCGGATCAGGCGATGTATCCGCAATCACGACGGCAAAGGCCGTCGCATACCTTGCGCGGAGGCTATAGCGGAGCGTCACGATGACGCGCGACCAGAAAGGTCTACCGGCATTTTGGACGCCTGGAAGACGGACAAACCGACCGGACCGGCCCTGAACAAATGTAGAGAGCTCTTAACATTCATCTAGGACATGTGCGTGAGCAGCAGCCGAGATAGGAAGCTCGGGTCAAAAACGCAGCTTACCTCCCTCATGTGGTGTTACTCCGCACCCATACGCCGGCCAACGCACCACAATCACCAAAACGCCCAGCGCATCGCATGGCCTCCACTTCGCCCGTTCGGACCGTAAAGCGATGCGTCTCAGTTTGTTGGTGGCGAAACCTGCCAGGGTAAACGTGCGTGGCTTTCAACGGTCCCATAATCGACTGAAAAACGCCACGGGACCCTCCTTGTCAATGGCATCATCGACGTTTCGCGATTCCGGCGATCGCGCTCTACACATTGGATTGGTTGCCGCAAGGTCGCGGTTGCGTTCATCAATCGACGGTGAAATTGCTCGACGCTCCAGCCTCCGCTCCAACTCCGCCAATCCTGCCTTACATTCGGCGATAACTGATCGGGCACAAAGCAGCTTGACTCTGAGCTCGTCCATTTGCCTGACTATTTTCTCTGGATCCCAATCGTCCTGCATCAGCTCACGACCATCTGCAAACGCCAATGCAAAGCCGGCGCTTAGCTCCCAGACTTCCGCTCGGCACCTCGCCGCTTCCAACGCTTGAGTCACGGCTTAAAACTGATGCAAACGATCGTCCCAAAGCATAACGTCCAACCTTCGTGGGTATCATATTGATGAGAAAGCCATTCGTCGCGAGTCCGTTGCAGGACCCGGGTTCTGGCTGCCAATGCAAAACGCGATCCGAACATAACCGCGCGTTCGCGATGCTAGCTGGCGGTTTGGGTAATGCATCAGGAGACCGGCCTTGATGAAGTCGGCACGGTTGATCTCAATACTCGGGTCGGGTGCTGCATCAGCATCGTGGTGAAAGTGGTGTCGTCAAAGATAGCAACTGGCGTGCCAATGCACTCGAGCATTTCTATAGAGAACACGACGTAGGCGTTCCCGCGCCATCTCGTTACTGGCGCCCTATTTGTTGCGCCTGAAACAATCGATGTTTTGAGCAAGACAGCGACAGTCTCGCAACCGCGAGGTCCGTAACAGCGCGACAGCACTCTGTGAAAAACAGAACATCTATGTGAGCAGCCCCCGAAACAAGACGCTCTAGCCAAAGACGCGGCGATACGTCCAGTATGTGGTGCTACCCTGCGCGCATCCCCTGGCCAACGCACCGCGCTCAACCAAAAAGCCGAGCCCTATCGACAGGGCCGCACCCAGTTGTCCGATTCGCCCGCCGGGTTCGCCCCCCCATGCGTCTCGAGATCTTCACCAACTCCGCAACGAAAGCTTCGCCGCTAACGTGCGCGGCAGCATCTTTCAGCAATCCCATGATCGACTCGAAAACGCCACACCGGCATCAACAGCATCGTCGACGCTGCGGGATTCTTGCGATCGCGCGTGACGTATTGAATTCGTTGCCACAGAGTTGCGCTGGCGTTCATCGATCGGCGATGAGACTGCTCGACGCTCAAGCCTCCGCTCCAGATCCGCCAATCCGGCCTTACATTCCTCGACAACCGATTGGGCGCGAAGCAGCTTGACCTTGAGCTCGTCCCGTTGCCTGAGTATTTTCTCAGGATCCCAATCGTGCTGCATCAGCTCATTGACCATCTGCAAAGCACCGATTTAAGGCCGCCGCTTAGCTTCACGAACACAGGCTCGGTATCTCGCAGATGCCCGGCGCTGAGCCACCGGCCAAAAGTGAAGCAAACAATCGCCCTGGGGTATAACGCATTTGCAGCGGTGTGCACCATCTTGTTGAGGACCGCCATTCGTCCCCAGCCCTTTACAACATGATCGGATTCGGCCCG
This sequence comes from Bradyrhizobium frederickii, assembly GCF_004570865.1. Lineage (GTDB taxonomy): Bacteria > Pseudomonadota > Alphaproteobacteria > Rhizobiales > Xanthobacteraceae > Bradyrhizobium > Bradyrhizobium frederickii. Next base: position 11,177 of record NZ_SPQS01000043.1, on the reverse strand, counting down.
GCAAACCGGAGCGCGCGATACGAAGATGGCAGAGTTCGTGACGTAGGTGCACGGTTTGAAAAGCGCATCAGGAGACCTCTGCTATCGATCAAGCGGGCAAGTTCATCTGAATACCTCGGCCGGATGGTGAACGAGCATCATAGTCGCAATTGGTTTCGTCACATCTTGAGGCAACCGGCATGCCAATTCCGGTTGAGTGTTTTTATGAAGAAACGATGTCGGTTTTCCCGCAGCACGTAGTTGCAGGCGGCACTATTGTCGCGATTGAAACAAACGACGTCTTGAACGAGACAGCCAAAGCCGTAACCACGACAGCCATAGCAGCGCTCACTATGGCATCGGTCGATATTGAGAGAAGATTTTGCGGACGTCGGCCAGAATGCTCTCACCATTTTGAGCGGTGCGTTGTTGTGTGAGAACATGCTATTGCTGGCCGTGGCGCGATGATGCGAACGCGAGCGCAGCGATAAGATCGTGTCAGCGAGGGCAAAGGGTTAGCTGAGCGCGCAATCCGGGGCAGCGTGTTCATGAGGAAGACAGCAGAAAGAAGCTCGCATCGCGGCCTCGTCGTTGGGGAAATGGGTAGCTCGCCGTCAACTCACCGGCGAACTCGCCGCAACTGCAACACTCGCCACCCCGATCCTTCACGCAGGTCGGACAGATCGCGATGATGGCGACGGATCTGGCCTGGATCGGCCATATCGGCACTTAGGCGCAGCGGCAGCAGCCCTTGCCGACATAATCTTGTCGATTGGCTTGACCTTCGCAGCCGGTGCGATCTCGGCGGTGGGTCCGCTCGCGGCCCAAGCATGTGAGGCGGTGGACGGAGCTCTGGTACGGCGATCGGTGCGCATGGGGCTACCGGCCGCCGATCATGGTTTTGCCGCAGCAGGGCGAGCAAATTGTGATTGTGCTCGGGGACGAACCAACCAACGCGCGGCTAGCTCAACAATATCTGTTCAGGCCGGCCTGGGGCATCTTGCCGGCATTGTGGTTCCTGGCGATCCGTAGTTTCATGCCAGCAGTCAACTGCCCAAGGCAGCCTTGTTGATCACGCTCGCCACCATCCGACCAACGCACTGCTGGCCTATCTGTTGATCACCCGCCAATTCGGCTTGCCGCAACTCGACTTGTTCGGAGCCGCCCTCGCGACCAGCCTCGTGAACAGTGCGACTTCCCTTGCGGGCTTTGGTTCGTCACACAACGTCGCCTGTTTCGCGACTACCAGGAGCTCCGATATCTGTGCGGTTCGATTGGCCGTTGATGCCGCAGCTCATCGTGATCGGGACGCCGGTTTCGATTGCCATTTTAACGGAATCGGGCCCTTTTCTGCGACGGCGCTTCTGATGGGTGGTAATCAGCACCACTGCCGTTGCAGGCCATGTGATTCCCTTGCAGGTCGCAACGGTTCTGTTCATGACTCCATTCTGCATCGGGATGGCGGTGAGCGTACCTGACGGACACGCACTCGGCCGCAGCGATCTGTCCGCCTTGGGCGAGCAGGTGCTACCGCCATGCTGCTCGGAATCCTGATCGCGGCGATTGCCACGATTGCGGTGGTCGGCACTCGGCTTGAAATCGCCAAGCTGTTCGTCGGCCAATCGGCTACCAACGCCAACGCCACGAGGCAGGAGCCGCCCTACTCATGGCCTTCGCTCTGAGGAACGCAGACGTTGTTCAACAAAGGCCGACGGAGATCGTCGACCTGGGAAGCTCATCGGGATCCACAGCGCGTTGATCCGCGCGCATTTTCTCATGAAGCTCTGGCAGGACTGGATCGAGTTCTTCCTGCTCGAGCGTCTTGGCTCCATCTTCCGCCATGTACGCTGCCAGAGCCGCGATACCGGAGTCCGGCGGACATCGAGCGGGTGCCGATTTTTTGAACGGCACTTGTCCCAAGCGCTCGGCAATTTCGACGCTCATGAGGTGAGGACCGATCGGTCGATCGACCGCGCGTTCGATGGTGCGGAAGATCCAAGTGCCGTCCGGATCGATGTCCGACCAATGAAAGATCGGCGTTTCTTCGGATACCAATCTTGCGATCGTCCGCAGCGCCTGCTGGGTGGCAAGCGAGGGGTATCCGCCGACATACATGGTCGTTCCTAATCGACCGGGATCCGCCTCGGCGATGTGCCGGTTGAAGCTTGCGAAGTTTTCGATTGTCAGAATGTAGGCCGGCGGCTCCCGGAAGCGGACGCGATCTGCTTCCTTGGGACTGATCCCGAGATAATGCGGAGAGATACCGGACAGGTCGGCTCCATCGAGGTCGATCTTGCCCGCGATCAGAAGCGGCGGGGCGAAGCGCTCCAGTCCGATCGCTCGCAGTGCCTCGCGCGGGCGGGCGCCAGGCGGAAAGTCCATTATGCCGCTCAAAAGCCGGACCACGGCACCCTCGATGCGCTCGAGTATCTTGCTGTGCCCCACCGTACGTCGCGAGAAAGTTTTGTAGTCGACGTCCAGATGCTTATTATCCAGGATCGCCTGGGCGAGAACGAATGCGTGGCGCAGCGTGTCGACGTCTGACGAACCGAATCCGTGCCATGTCTTACCCCGCGCCCACACCTCTGCGATTTGAGAGCCACTGTTCTTCAGGTACTCGTGCAGCGCCACTCCGGCTATAAGCCGCGCGGCGGCGTCCTCCGCGATGCGTGACGCCGGCGTGCGGTCAAGGTATGGGTATAAGATCTCCGCCGAGGCCAACCGCACGTGCGCCACTTGGTCCCGCTTCGCGCCGCGCCCCCAGCCAATGGACACCGCGCCGGCACTTTCGGCTTTCCTGATCTGGTTCAGAAAAGCGTCCGCCGCGACGACCGACGAGAAAGCGGCATAGTCGGGGTGGGCGATTGGGCTTGTGGCCCCGGCCTCGAAGCGATCGAGCAGGTCGTTCAGCAGGCCGATCGCGTCTGTGAAACGTCGCGCCATGACTACTCAGCGGCCAGACGGGTGGCGAGCTCGTCTTCGGACATCAGGTCGGGATCGATGGCCATCAGTTCGCGCTTGGCCTTCTCTTTAAGTTCCACCACTGTGGCCCTGGACTGTTCGCCGATGCGGTCCACCTCCACGATTGTGTCCATGTGCTCGAGCACGGCGACCCGCTTCTCGAACGGCGCCGCGATCACGAACTGCAGGCCGAGGTTTTTGTAAAAGCTCATCATCTGCCGCTGGTTCTTGCCGTCCATCTTGGAGAAGGCCTCGTCGAACATGGCCAAGGCGAAGCCGGCGGGCTTGCCGACACGACGCTCCGCGCTGCCGTAGACGGCGGCCAGCGAAGCGCCGATGGCGACGTAGATGGGCACCTGCTGTTCGGCGCCGGATCCGGTGCCGCGCCGCTGCTCCCAGCGGGTTGAACGGCCCGTAGCGACATCCTCCATGTGAATCTCGAAAGTGTAAAAGTTGCGGTAGTCCTCGAACTGGGTGAAGTCCTTATCGGGATCTTCGAGCAATGCCTCGAGCGCAAGGATCGTATCCTTGTGCGGGAAGTCATCGGGCACGTCGCCCCGGAACAGCATATCGAGGGCCTCCGGAGAGGTTTTGGCGATCTCGATGATCTTCAGGATGGGCTGGAATTCCACCATCTGAGTGCGGTGGAATGAATAACGCTCGTTGTGGAAGGGATGTGCGTAGAGGCTACGGTTTAACGATTGCAGCTCCCGCTCCATCTTGCCGATCCGGGCCGTGAGCGCGTTGATGAACTCGCCGCGCAGCAGGGTGGAGGCCTTTTCCGCCGCTTCCCGCGCCTGCCGTTCGTACTGGCGCAGCTCGTTGGATTCGATGTCCGAGATGAGCTGTTCCATCCAGGGCTTCACCTCCCGCAACGGCTCGCTCTCCGCGCCGACTTGCGAGCTCATCCCGAACTGGTCGAAGTAATCGTAAAGGAGCTCGCGGACCCGTCGCTCGATGCGGAGGCGTTCGGCGTCCGAGGCGTCCGCATCCTTCAGCGCTCTGTCGGCGATGGCGCGGTGTTTCTCCGCGAAGCCCTTCTGGGCCGCGGCATTGAGGCGCTCGCGGTACACGATCCTGCCCTTCGCGGCGGAGTAGAGCGGGAAGGTCTTGCGATAGATCGACCGGGCGACCCGCAGGTTAAGCTCGGAGCCGGGTACGTTTTCGCCCTCTCCGAGCCTCCTTTCTGCCGATCTGACCTCACCGTCATGCTCGCCGAACGCCTTCTGCTGGATCTTTCGCTCGTCGAGCCTCTTCTCCTTCAGCTTCTGCTGCGCTCGTTTTTTCTCGCGAAGTCCGCCGTCGCCCGCCCCGTCCAGCGCTTCGAGCCTCGCCTGGGCTTCGGCGATCTCGGTCTGCGCGGCCGCGAAGGCAGCGGCGCAGGCCTTCAGATCGTCACGTCCCTCGCAGATGTTCTTCAGAGCGGCAAAGGCCTGCTCTGCCGCCTGGGCCTCCTTGCTCTTTTCAGTGTGGAGCAGATCCAGTTCCTCGGCCTGATCCTGCAGGGAGCGCAGGGCGTTCGCCTGGGCCGCCTTTCCAATCTTGTGCTGCGAGGCTTCGATCCAGCGATGGGTCCTTACGAGGCCGTCGTCGTAGAGGCCGTCCTTCATGATAGCCCGGCCGGGCCTGTTGAACTGATCGAGCGTGTCCGCGAGGCGGACTGTGCCGTAGCGGCGCATGATGAAGGCCATCGCGTCCGGATCCTGGCTCCGGAAGATCGAGGGGAAAGTACCGCGCTCCGGCTTGGCCCTGAACTGCTCGAGCTTGTTTAGGCTCACGAGCGATGCATGGCGAAACTCGCGGCGACCTTCCTTGAAGATTGACGTGGCAGCGCTGATATCCGCTCTGTCCACGAACACGGCTTCCCGGTCGCGGCCGAGGAGCGCCTCGGCGGCTCCTACCCATTCGGGTTCGGCGACCTCGATGATGTCGCAGAGCACGCGCGGGGCCATTCCGCTCTGCCGCAGAATGCGGCAGAGGAGTTCAGTGTCGTGGCCGAGATAGGCCCTGGCCCCTCCGGCGGTGTGCTGTCGGATCCGTTCGAGCACCTCGTCACGGCGGCCTCGGAGGCCGGAAAGCTCCGCGATGATCCTTTGACGCGCTTCGTCGATCTTCGGCAGCCATTTCGCGCCGCTTGCCGCGAAGGACTTCTCGGCCGCGGAGAGCTCGTCGGAGACATGCCCGATGTCGACCCCGGCGGTGGCGGTCAGAAGGCTCTCAAGCGCAGGAACGAAGTCCTCGAAACCGTCCGCGCACATCGCGCGGAGCGGCTCCAGGCGACGGATGTTCTCCATACGAGCCTTGAAGTCCGCGGAGGCGCGGTGCGCCGCCTGCCCGGCAACATCGGCGGTCTGCTGCAGGGACTTTCTGCCGCTCTTGGCATCGTGCTCGGCGATCGCGGCCGTAAGGCGTTCGATCTCGTTATCGATGGCCTTGACGTCGTCGTCGATGAATTCGAGTTCTTTTGCTGCCGCGTCCCGGCGCGCCATCTCGGTACGCCGCTTGGTCTTGAAGTCCAGGTTTGTCGCGCGCGCCGCGAGCCAAGTCGCGCGTTTTGCGATCCACTCCTCCCTGAACTTGGTCTCGAGCGCTTCTTCAAGGGTGCCGAGGACGACGCGAAGCGCCCTCAGGGCTTCGAGCCTGAGGCGCATCTTTCTGATGGTTTCGCTGATATTGCGGTATGTCTGGATCGACTCGCGCAGCTCCTTGATGCCGATCGGACTGTCCTCGAGGATGTAGTTCCGCACGAACTGTGTGGCCGTCTGGTTGTGGTCGAGCGTCATCGCGTTGACGATCGATTTCTGCAGGGCGCTGGCGTTCTGCTCGCCATAGGGCGAATGCGGCAGAAGATGGCGCATGTATTCGCGGACGTAGTCGCTCGCCCGGTCGCGATGATTGACGAAGTTGCCTTCGCCGACCGCAGCGACGATCCGGGCGCGCACGTCCTCCCACTGGGCCGGGAATTGCGACTTTCCTCGCTGCTCGATGAAGTCCTTGGAGCGCAGAACGGTCCCGACGGCGACGAACAGTGCCAGCACGGTTTCCCTGCTGTCGGACTTGCGCGCCTCAAGCGCCATGCCGATCGTGACCGGCGGTCGATCGCCTTCCTTGTCTTCGAACCCTAGCGCCACGTAGGTGCGCGCCTCGTCACGCCGGCGCTGGTCTTCGCCGAGCGTCCCAAGGCAGTAATCGACGACGCTGCGCTTCGAGCCGCTGCGCGATTTTCCGCTGTCGCCGGCGACGGCGTTCAGGCGCAGGAACCGCCGGCTCGCGCCGGTGAGAACGACCTGTGCCATGTCGAGTATTGTCGATTTGCCGGACCGGTTCTCGCCCAGGACCCCGACGTGTCCTGTCACGTCGATGTCGGCGACGTCGAACAGGTGCCAGTTCACCATCGTCAGGTGGCGTAGCTCCATCATGCCTCGTCTCCTGCGGGCTGCGGAAACCGCGCCTCCTCGCTACGGACGTAGCGCTCAAGCCGTTGGAGGGCATCGCCGCCACTGATCAGCTTGACCATCGGGCGGATCCTGATCTCGCAGTCCTGCTGCTCGTCGTCAAAATCACCGATCTCGACCAAACTGCGTTGGGCGGCCTCGCGCAGGATGTCCCGGAAGCGGGCGGGCGAGATCGCGCCTCCGCCGCCGTGCTGCGCCATCTCGCGGTAGCGATCGAACAGATCGTTCAAAGTGGCCACTACGACGGCCCGGTCCTCGACCGCTCCGACGTTCACCTCTTGTTGCCAGTGTGCCGCCAGCACCAACACAACAATGGTTTCGTCGAGCTTCATTCGAGGCAGCGGCACGTCCTCGTCCATGGCGACGATGCCGGCCCACTGCGCTTCCGGATCGCGATGGACGCGATATCCGCAACTATCGAAGAAGCCGTCGATCAGGTCGCGGAAGCGGCCGTCCATGATCGTGTTGTAGACTGTCCCAGTGCGGGGATCTCCCGCGAACACGAACTGCCGCCGTAGCAGGAAGTGCAGCGCTTTGCGGAGGTCGGCTGCCTTTTCCGCGCCGAAGGAGCGCTCGACGTTTTCGAACTCACTGAGCACGGGCTGCCTCCGCTTTCCGGAAGTCGCCGGCTCGCCTGACCACGAAGTTCGCACATCGAAGCCATTCGCTGTCGTGGGGCGGCGTGTCTGGGCGCGGCTCCAGATCGAACCCGGCCGCGACCTGCGCCGGAACTTCGCCCGTCAACGCATATCGGCGGGCGCAATCGAAGGCGAGAAAGTCGTCCACGGTATCGATTTCCATGAAGCGGGCTTCCCTGGTCGCGAATGGCGGCACCTGGCCTTCGAGGAATCGTCTGACATCCTCGGGGCGGGGCGCGATGCGAGCGATGTACTCGAGGCGGAGTTTCTTCCGCAGTTCGTACAGCGGGTCCGATGGCGGCTCGGCGAGCTCCCTTGCTTCGACGGGACGGCGGGGCTGCCTGGCCGGCGCCTGATGGTGCTCGGACCAGGGGGACCGCAGCGGCTCGATGCTCCATTCGATAGTCGCCTTGTGGTGTCTGCCGTCCCGCATTAGGGCGTCCAGGCGCCGCACCAGGTCGCCGGCGCGGCTGACGAGTCCCTGCCCGCCCCGCTCGGCGTACTTAATGGTGTTGCGGACCCGGGCTTCGAGCTGCCTGCGGAAGGCCTCGATCCTATCGAACATCTCCCCGATCTGTTCAAAGATGCTTTCGATGGCCAGCAGGTCGTCGGCCGCGGCCATTCGACCGTCCTCGATATCGGCTGCCATGCTGGAAGCTGTGTACTCCTCGGCGAGGACCTGCATGGTTTCCGGGGTGTAGGAGATCCTCCGCGCGAGATCGACGATAGCGTCGCGAAAGCGGTACGGATGGTTGACGGTGAGGATGGACTCGAAATCCTTCAGCAGGAGCTGGTCGACAAACTCCTCGAAAAAGGCTTCCAGCCGGGTAGCTACTGTTTTCGACTCCATGACCGTCCGCCGGATCCGCTTCAGGTCGGCCAGAATGGCCCGCAGGCTCTTCGTGAACTGGTCGGCCTGATTGCGCGCCTCGCGGACGGCGAGCGCGGCTTCGCGCTGCTTGCGGTCGGTGATCTCGGGCCTCAGTTTTTCGACGGCCTCCAGGTTGAGGCGGATTTGCACGATCAAGCCGCCGAATCGCTGCGAGAGATCCTTGTTGAGGCTCGCGAGCCGCTGGATCACGAGCAGCGGTCCCATAGCCATGTCAACGGTAACGCGAAGCCCGTATTCCTCCTCTTCAAGCCACCCCCAGGCGAGCAGCCGGGCGTACAATTGTCGGGCAAGACCGAGCGCCTTGTCGCCCTTCTCGGAAGCGAGCGCGACGTCGGCCTTCCGGATCCGGCGGCGTCCCGCGGAGATCATTTCTGGCAGGCTGCCGAAATCATCGCCTTCATTCCAGAGGCCGGGATTAGCGCGCATGACGTCATAGATGGCATGGACGACCTGCTGGGGGGTCGGAAAGGACGGCGCGCCTGAAAAGAAGCGTTCGTGGAGGTCGAGCAGACAGGCCGCGTACAGGTGCTTGTGATCGCGCGAGAAGGCCAAAAACGCGTCGTCATGCAAATGGCGGAACAAGGACAATCGCTATCACTCCTTGAATCGGCATCATCCAAAAAGGGATGCAGCTTGCCGTCCCGACACTCAGAATCTGCCTTGGGAGATACCCCAGTCGAGATGTATCGCAATTCTGCTGCAACTGGAAGGATATGTTCACTGTATGTTCGTGTATAGCTTGGCAAAGAGCTGTTGTCGAGCTTTAGCTCTCGCCATCACCAGTGCGAGATCGGGCGTCTTGGTCTCCAGGTTCGTCCTCAAGGGCTCGTCGATCGCGTTCCGCAGCGCCTCGACAAGAAGCAAAAGAACGTGCTGCGCCACGACATCAAGGTCAAAGGCGAACGTAACGCCGAAAGCACCATGGACTTCCTGCATGACGTCGGCAGCCGCGTCATCGGCCGGCTGAGATTTCAACGGACGGCTTCCATCCCTACGGCGGAGCGATCCGCAATGCCTTCGGCCCGAACCCCTCTCATGGCGTGATCGTAAAGACCTACTCGGTAATGCATCTGGTGAAGGAGCGCAGGGCCGCTCTCGCCCGCCGCCGAAGTAGCGGTAAGCCGTGACGTAGTATCTGGCGATGCCGATCAGTACGTTTCAGCCAGCTATGTTGAGCGTCAGAACCTTTCGCTGCGCATGGCTTCGCGCTGGTTCACCCGCCTCACCAACGGCTTTAGCAAGAAGCTGGACAAACACGTTGCGTGCGGTCGCGCTGTACGTCGCGCACTACAATCTGTGCCGCGTCCATGAGGCCTTGCGCACGACGCCAGCTAATGCGCTAGGCGTGGCTGACAAGGCGTGGAGAGTTGCTCAGCTTGTTTGACGCCGCACTCTCCGTGGCGCCTGCACTGCCCACTCAGACGCCGCCAGATCGTCGCCGGAAGTTCACGGTAATTCAGGAAGGGAGGCGGGGTCAGTCATAATTACTCATTAAAAACCCTTGCTGAATCAATGATTCTGATACTCTGCCATCCAAGGAGATTCGGATGGCAGACCCAACTTACAATTTGAACGGCGGCTTTAAGCCGACAATGAAAAGGGTCGCTGATCTCAGCGGGCCTGATTTTTTCCCCACCCCACCGTGGGCAACGTTTGCTCTGATCGACAATGAAAAATTCACCGGCGAGATTTGGGAAAGCGCGTGTGGTGATGGGACGATGTCCCGGGTGCTAGAGCAGACCGGGCAGCCCGTTCGCAGTTCTGATTTATACGATCGCGGCTATGGCGAGATCGGCTTTGACTTTCTTGAGCCGAAATGGTCAGCCGACAACATCGTAACCAATCCGCCTTACAACTGCGCTGAGGGCTTTGTCGCTAGCGGCGTCAAGCATTCGAACCGCAAGTTCGCACTGCTGTTGCGGCTTGCCTTCTTAGAGGGCGCGAACCGCGCTAATACGATCTTCGCAAAGATACCACCCGCTCGGGTCTGGGTTTTCAGTGAACGTATTACTTTCTATCCTAGCGGCGTGGAGCCCAAGGGCAGCGGAACGACGGCTTATGCATGGTTTGTTTGGGATAAAGAAGCGCCGGGCAGAACCGAACTGAAATGGTTCAAACCCGGTTATAAGGCGAAGTTCTCCTAACTAGGCTGCAACCTCGCACCCCGGCAGCGCCAAGCCGCCGGGGATGGCGACAAGCTTGCCTTCGTAGATGGCGTTTCCGGGCGACGCTTTATGCGAGGCGATGTTGCGCACCTGCTGCTCCCATAACGCCTCGCCTGGCCGGGTCGGGGATGGCGCTAGGTCTTCGGCTGAAAGCGTTAGATAATTCGGAATTTCTTCAATCAACTCTCTAATGGTCGCACGACCTGTAGCTCGATCGGTAAGAACTTTGATGGCCGCTTCGGCAACTTCAGCTTCGGTAACTCGGGACATATTCCCCTACCTCCATTCTGGTGGAGTCCAGAGATAGGTTCGCGCAATGGTAGTTGGAGTCAGTATAACTACGGTGTGTAATTTCAGTGGCCTACTTTGAAATCCCGAGTGGCCCATTTCGGCCAGTACCCCAGCCCTCGCGTGCCATGAGCCTTGAGCACGATGTGCAGCCATGTTTCAGGCGGTGAGGCAGGCAGGCTCGGTGCTAGGGCGATGGGGCTGCTGCGCCTTCCGGCGCTGGATCCGCTTGCTTCAGGCGCTCTAGGTAGCCGCGCGCGCGCGAAATCACCGCTTAGACCACCGTTTCCAGGATGGGATCGCCGCCGGCAGGCAAGGCTTCGATCTCGGCTTTTGCCGCCATTGCATGGTGCGTCACGGCCTGAGCAATCTCGGAGACGCGCCGGATCGTCTGCGTTGGAGAGAGTTTGCAGTCGATGGCGAAGCGCTCCCAGTGGTTGCGTCCGAGCTGGTCAGCCTGCTTCTGCTCGCCGATCTTCTGCGCCATGTTGCGGGTGATCTGTACGCATACGATGAAGACCGCCAGATTGACGCATGCGCGCGGGCAGAGCGAGCTCTATGATCGGTTGGGTGAAGGTCAAGCGGCCTGCTGACTGGCGGGCTTGTCGGTTTGGCGCAGGAGCTTCCATTCCCAAGGCAGCAGTTCGTGCAGGCGCGAGCTAGGGAGATCGGCGATACGGGCGAGGACATCGGCGAGCCAGGCCTTAGGATCAACGTCGTTGAGGCGGCAGGTTGTGATCATCGTCAGCATGATGGCGGCACGGTCCGCGCCACGCTGGCTGCCAGCGAAGGTCCAGTT
>NZ_SPQS01000042.1 GCF_004570865.1 Bradyrhizobium frederickii | reverse complement strand
ATGTCGCCGGCCAGAAGCGTGGCGTGACCGCAGCAATCAAACGCGCCTTCCGACGCCGATCCGCGGTCGAACCGGTGATAGGCCATCTCAAGAATGAGCACCGGATGAACCGAAATCATCTCGCCGGCACCCGCGGCGACGCCGCCAACGCGGTCCTTGCCGCCGCGGGCTACAACTTCCGGATTCTGATCCTCTGGCTCACGACTTTGTTTGTCCGGATCTGCTGCGCCTTCCTGTTCGCCGGCGCCTGGTCATCCCGTCAACAGACCTCATGATCAACGTTCTTCACGGTCGACTAGCTAACTCCTTCTGACAATGATCGCGCGTCAACCAACAGTGTTTCGGCCGCGATCGCAACATACATTCACTTACCCGTAGCAAGCGGCGCTATGGCATTACAGCCGATCCGCAACCTGGATGCGTTCCATCAAAACAATCGATTTTGCCGAGGATGCCTAAAGGCCTCATAGTCGATCGCAATGTATGGAGACCGCATTCAAGATGACGTCTGGCAATCGATTCTCTCCTCAGCCCCTTGCCGAACCACTTGGCTCGCGCGATCGGCAGTCTGCATTTCGGACGTTAGGTCCTGCGCGTCACATCAACGTCCCGCGCCCGCCCCGATTTTCCCACTAGATCGCCGAGTATGAGGCAGAGCGGATTGGCCGATTTTTGGCGTCATAGCCGACCGACTGCCTCTTCGCGCGCTTCAACGCGTTATGGCGCTAGGCTTGGTTGGACGGACAAATGCTCACGGCCTTGGACAGAGCGCGATTGACCTTCGCACAGCTCGACAGCATGGCACCACTGTGTCGTCATTGCCTCACAAGGAGTCCGATGTTGATGGCGCCGATACAAAGAGCCCTTAAAGGCACTTGAATCTCACCCAGCGTCAGATTGTAGGATTTCCGACAGTCTCGCGACAGAATCCACTCGCGTGAACTCTTCCTGACAGGTAGCGACAATTGCGAACGTCTCAGAACCTCAATGCTCGGCCGATACGGCTTGGGACAGTGCTCGACCGCTCCGATTCAGAGCCTGCATCGTTAATCTGCTCTGTGAACGCAAGACGAAGCGCGCTCTTCGCAGCCAGACCAGGATCCAGCGCGCGAGAACAAGGCGAGCAATCGCCGTACCGATCACAGGCTGAGCCCAAGCTCAAGACTAGATCGTTCTTGCGCCGTTCAACCCGTCTGACGAAATTGAGCCGGCCTCACCACCTCAGACAATGCGCGACAGCAATGCCAGGCTCAATTTGTCCTTCCTTGGCAGCCTTCGCTCGACTGGCGCGGAGAAGATCTTGGAAGCAACCGAGCTTCAGGACGGTTGACACCATGTTGGGTCATTATCACGGGCGGGCGAGACAATGTCTAACCCGCCGATGGGCGTGTTGATCGTTTCATCGCATCTTGGCCTTTTACAGCCCGTCGTCCGACGCATAGCGCGTGAACTGTCTTAAACGCGGAAAACTTGTATCGTAGTGACTTGACGACACTACAGGCTCAACAGCCTTGCAGGACTGACCGCGGATCAAGACGATTTGGGAGTTCCAATGTCGGTTTCGCAAGTCCGTTCGGCGGCAAATGCAGCCGCTCTCGCCTGCGCGTTCCTTTCGCTCCGCGAGTTTGGCGCGATCGCCACTGCAGGCGTTCGCCTAATGCATGCAGCCACCGCTATGCTCGGCCCGCAGATGAATCAGCACATCGCCGGGGCTCTCAGCCTCGTGAGAGATTGCAGATCTCTTGCCGGGGTAAAGGAGATTTTGAGCCGCGCCGCGAGCTGGAACCATCCGCCGCAGGCCGCCGCCTATCCGCCGACGGCGGACGTGCAGACGTTGGCTGCCTGCCAACAAGCCCGTGCGTATCGCGCACGGGTTTTCGAATTCACGCCAAAGCGGCATCCTCTGGGTTCCGCCGATCGTCATGGTCTAGCGTGACACGCTCAAGTCCTGCCGAGGATGGACGAGAGGCGATGAATGCGAATTCTACTGGTTGATCATCATGCGGACTTTGGCCGCGCCGTGAAGGAAGCGCTGCTGAATTGCGGGTTCGCCGTCGACGTGACGCGGACGCTGGATGAGGCGTCGGCCGCGTTGGATTGCGCGAACTACCACATGATACTGCTCGAATCCTTCTTGCCCGATGGAGATGGTTTGGACTGGTTGAAGCAGTTGCGGCGCGAAGGACGATCAATGCCGACTATGATGATGAGCAATCTCAATGATCTCAGTCGGCGGATTGCGATCTTCAACGCCGGAGCAGATGATTTTCTGCCCAAGCCCGTTTCTATCGACGAGCTCGTTGCTCGCATGCGAGCTATTCTGCGACGATCAACGCAGATGACGGCGCCGGTGGTGACATTCGGGAATCTGCATTTCGATCCGATTGCGAGACAAGTCTCCGTCGGTGGACGAGTACTGAGAATTGCGCGCCGCGAAGTGTGCATTCTTGAACATTTGCTCAACCGCGCGGGCCGTACCGTGCCCCGCACAGCGCTCGAAGAAAGCTTGTATGCATTTGACGACGAGGTCTCGACCAATGCGCTGGAAGTCGGGATTTACCGCTTACGAGCGCATTTGAACCAGGCGGAGGCAACGCTCAGGATCAAGACCGCGCGCGGTGTTGGCTACACCCTTGAACTCATCGGCGCAGCATCGGCTGCCTAGCAGTCTCACTTGAAAGCAACCATCCCTTGAACATCGTTAATAATGACGCCGGCGCCGATGAGCCGTCGGTGGCCGCCAGCAGCTTGCACTCTGCCGCTTTTCCCCGCCTCTGCTACGCCCTGTGCGCAGTCGCTCTGCTACTTCCGCTTGCTGCCGCAGCTCAGGTAAAGCGAGATGGCAAAGGAGAACCGCCACGTGCGGCGCCTGGCAGCACCACCGGCACGCTCAACCTTACCTCCTCACAGGGAAAGACAGTTCATCTGACCGGACCGGCTGCGAGCATTTTTATTGCCGACCCGGCCATTGCGGATTATCAGGCGCCGTCGAACACCACGATTTTCGTGTTTGGCAAAAAGTCGGGACGGACTAGCCTGTTCGCCCTAAACGACAACGGAGAGGCTCTCGCCGAGCTGCGTGTTATCGTCACCCAACCGATCGAGGATCTGCGGGCCGCGCTGAAGGCCGAGGTCGGCGACTATCCGATTCAGGTCAGCTATACCCCGCGCGGCGCGATCCTTAGCGGTACGGCGCCTAACGCCGAGGTCGTCGAGACCGCCAGGAAGGTCACTGAGCAGTTTCTTGGGGCTGGCGCGCTGGTTGCCAACAAGATCCAGGTCGCCGGTTCATTACAGGTAAATCTCAGCGTACGGGTGGCAGAGGTCTCCCGCAGCGCCGTCAAGGATCTCAACATCAACTTCACCGCCTCGAGCCCGAACGGCGCTTTCCTTGTCACCGGCAAAGGGGGAGGGTCCGGCGCAGCCGGCGGCGGCGGCACGATCGGGATTGGGTTTAGCGCCGGCAACACCAACTTGAGCGCTGTTCTGGACGCTCTCGCGAGCGAGCACCTCGCCTCAATCCTGGCTGAGCCGAATCTGACGGCGATGTCCGGCGAAGCCGCAAGCTTCCTCGCCGGCGGCGAATTCCCCATTCCGGTGATGCAGGACAACCGGCAGGTTTCCGTCCAATTTCGTCAGTTCGGCGTGAGCCTCGAGTTCGTTCCGACGGTTCTCAACAATAATCAGATCAATGTCCGTGTGAAGCCCGAAGTCAGCGAACTGTCGAGCGAAGGCGAAGTCAAAATCAATGGCATGGCGGTCCCTGCCCTCTCGACTCGGCGGGCAAGCACCGTGGTCGAGCTCGCCAGCGGTCAGAGCTTTGCAATCGGCGGCCTCATCAGGCGCAACTTCAACACTGATATCGGCGAGTTTCCCTGGCTCGGCGATGTGCCGATCCTGGGCGCGCTTTTTCGCTCCTCATCGTTTCAGAAACGTGAAACCGAGTTGGTCATTATTGTCACGCCCTACATCGTGCGGCCCGGACCGAATCCGAACCGGATGAGTGCGCCGAGCGACCGCATCTCACCGCCCTCAGACGCGGGACGGATTTTGGCGAACACGGTTGCCCGGCCGCCGCGAGAGCGCGATGCGCCTCGCGCCAGCGCGCCAGGATTGACCGGCAGCGCCGGCTTTATTATCGAATGAGGATCGCCAAATGACTTTGCGACATCTGTGCTACCCGATCGCTATTGGAGCAACATTGGGGGGATGCGCAAATACTGCCTCGATCCTGCCCGCGCCGGCTGACCAAGAGATCCAGGTCGAGCAGAAGAGTAGCGTGCTGTTCCTGCAGAGCCTTCGTGGCCCCGAACGGCATCGGCTGCGAAGCTTTATTGCAGCGACCAGTCGCGGCCGGCGGGATGCCCTCCATGTGGGTGTCATCGGCGCACCCAGACTCATTGCACAGGTGGCCCACGAGGCTCGCGCCATGGGCGTTGCCACCTACAACATCCACCTGTCCGCTTCTCGTGTGGATTTGCCGGCTCGTTCCGGGGTGAGGATCGAAGCGATCACTTTCGAAGCCCATCCTCCGGTTTGCCCCTCGCTCTCCATCGTCGGTCCTACAGTGAACGACAATTCGTTCAATCCAACCCTTGGCTGCTCAGTCCGGAATAACCTTGCGGTCATGGTCAATGAACCTGGCGACTTGTTAGGCAATGGCGCTGTCATGCCGACCAGTGGTGATCGTGCAGTGCTTCCCATCACCGCACGTGCGGCCACGTCGGCGGGCAACAGGCGTAATTTGGAGGATGAAACGCATAACAGGGTTGCGCCAGAAACCCAATAAGCGGCTCGTAAGACCCGAGCAGCATGAACGTCGGTGGCCATTCTTGTCCATATCAGTCTTGGAATCGGCCGACGAGCCTCCAGGAGTCGAATCTTTGCTCGATCCTTTTCTTGGGATCGTGCAGCTTGCAGATCAGGTTTTGGGTCAGTTGGGTCGTTGACCAGAGATTTGAGCGCATCGCTGTTTTGTGCGACGCTAAACTAGGCCGGCGGCAAAGACTGCCTTTGCAACCCTCTCGAAGCACTCCATCGGAACGGCCTTGCCCATCGCACCTTTTCCGATCAGCTGACGCGCCAACACATGATCCTCGACAATGCTCAGACGTTGGGCGCGCGCCTCCGCCAGTAACTGTGAAGCCGTTTCGCCCTCGCCGCGGCACACCAGTACCGGGACGCCGGTCTCGCCCCGAACGTAGCGCAGCCCAATCAATGTCGCTCGCCCCGTCAGTATCAATGTCGCCCGATGGATGCCGAGCGCGGACTCGTTCGCCGACTCCCGGCGGAGCCTGCGGTGTTCACCCTTGATCTGCGGATTACCATCCTGTTCCTTGGACTCGCGCTTGGCTTCGCTCTGCGTCATGCGCATGTCGCGCAAGAACAACCAACGCTGAATGAGCAGATCGGCCAAGCCGCCGATCAGTAGAGCGCCGGCAGCAATCGCGATCAGCACTTTGAGCTCTTTAAAAACAAAACCAAAGCAGCTCAAATCGCACACGGGCAAGTATACAAGTGCCCTCCAACTTGCGAGCACAGTGAAAACGAACGTAGCGCCAAGAACCAAAACTTTGACGATAGACTTTCCAAGCTCGACAACCGACCGCTGGGAGACAATCCGCTTCAGCCCTTTGACCGGGTCCAATTTCTCAAAGCTGGGTTTAAGCGGCTCAGCCGAAATCGTCAGCCCGCCGCCGGCCAAGACACCGGCCAGAATCGCCGCGACAACCGCCGCACCTAGGATGGGAGCCACGGCTGTTATAGAAAGGTCCATCAATCCGACCAACGCCTGCCGGGCCGCACTGTTGAAGGGCTGTTCCTGCAGCTTGTCGGTGAGCCGCACGGCTTCGCGCCATCCGTCTTCGATCGGGCCCGCCCTGAAGCACAGGCAGCCGAAACCAGCGCAAAGGCCTGCCGCGGTCACAAAGTCGGCGCTGCGCGGGCTCTGCCCTTTCTTACGCGCGTCCCTCAGCTTCTTGTGACTTGGTGGAAGTTTTTTCTCTTCGCTCGTGTCGCTCATTTCAAGAACTTCTCGAGCCACTCCAGCACGCCGTTGAACCGAATGATCTCTGCTCCCATATATTCGATCAGGAAGACGGCGTAGCTGACCATAATGATACCAAAAGCGGCATTCTTGATGGTCGGAGAGAGATCGTTCAGCTTGATTTGCGGCGCAAAGCGCCCGAGCAGCATGAGGGATACGTCGATCAGAAGCAGCAGAGCCAGCACGGGCCCGGCGACCACGAGGGTCGCATGCATGATATGGTCGAGAAGCCCAATAAACTCCATTGCCCCGTGGTGGGTCAGGGGCGGTAGCAGCCGATACACGGGCCAGATCAGATAACTTCCATAGAGGCATCTGACCATGGTCCGCAGACCTCCTGATACAACGAAGATCGTAACCGCGGCAGTCCCGAGAAAGAGCCCCATCGGGGCGGTTTGACTGCGTGTCGCAGGATCGTCCACCTGGCTGGAGATGCCACGCTGGGTATCAATGATGTCACCAATGGCCTGGATGCTCCAAAGTGGTATACTAAGCAGAAACCCGAATAGCAGGCCGATAAATATCTCCTTCAAACCGAGGAGCGAGACCGCAACCATACGGGTGCCCGGATCTAGTGTCTGCAAGCCGTTCCTGATCTGCATCAAGCAAGGCAATCCAATCACAACCGTCGCGCTTGCGCGGATAATCCCGCCAATGTGCGGTCGCGTGAATACCGGAAGAACGAGCATAATGCCGAGGGCCCGGGCCGCGCCAAGACCGGCCGCAACGACGAACTCGACAGCAGTCTGAACCAGAGCTTGCGTCTCGGTGGGCGACAAGGCATCCATTTTGAGTTCAGCTCGTGGTCCCTTCAGCCAATGCAACCGTCGTACTCACGTCGCCATGATGTGAGACGTCAAGAACTCTGCAGATCTCGTGTCCCTGCGGTTTCAGAGCGACAGGCCTCCCAGGGCAGATGACTTCGGCTTCACTATCCATATGACTACAGCCATCCGGCAGAGGTATGACCATTCGATGAGAGCACCGGCGAAATCGCGCGCGGCCTACAATCCACGCTTCTTCAGCTCTCACCGGCCGCAGCGCGGTTTGGAGATCTGAGGGCCTCGAAGCTTCCATCAATTTCGCAGGCTATGGAGATCGGTCTCGAGCGGCACCTTCATTCGCAGGCTCATTCACCAGAATGCCAGAATCGTGGGGCCGCTTGCAATCAAAGCCGTTGCCCCTTCACTTGCGTCGACAACTCGCCGGGCTGTGCATCGAGGACCAGGTCTCAGCAAGTAATTCCATCACATCGGAAGCAAACCTGAATCGAACGGATAGAAATTCCAAATGGGATCATTCTTCCTCCGAATACGGCAGGCTCATAGAGCCGAACAGGACAGTTCGGATGTCTATCCGTCCCATAATAGTGAGGCGAGCTTTCGATAAGCTGACGAACTCGCCCTTTTGTGGTTCGCAATGAAGGCCAACAAACACGACGCTATAGCTGAAACTTAGACAGGTTTGCGTTCCGCGCGCACTAATACCTCGCTGTGAGCGCGGGGAACTCAGTGAAGATATGCTGGGCTTGCTCGATCAGCGGCGCGCTCAGCACCGGAGCAAACAGAACGAGCACGGCGACGACGACGAGGAGCTTCACGGTAAGCGGCAAGGTTTGATCCTGGAGCTGGGTTGCTGCCTGCACGATGCCAATACCCAATCCGGCCACGAGGGCTGCCAGGAGCGGCGGTAGAACCCAGATCATGAACAGGACTAATGATCGGCTCAGGTGGGTGAGGATGCTGGCCTCGTCCATCTCAGCCCCCCGGAGATGCGTAGCTTAAGACCAATCCGTGCATGAGCCGCGACCAGCCGTCGATTGTGACGAACAGAAAGAGCTTGAAAGGAACGGATATCATTGTTGGTGATACCATTGACATGCCCATGGCCATCAGAATTGTCGTCACAATCAGGTCGATCGTGATGAACGGAAGATAGAGAAGGAAACCGATTTCAAACGCACGCTTAAGCTCCGATATCAAAAAAGACGGCACGAGGATCGCAAAATCATCGGCTGTTGCGTTGGCGCGCATCTCCTCCGACCAGATGTGTTCCGTCGACGAGAGGAAGAACGTGCGCTGCTCCTCAGTGGTGAACTTTTTGAGATGGGCGCGCAGCGGCTCGCTGCCTTCCTTGGCGGCGGTCAACCAGTCATCGGCGGTTTGGTAACGAAGTTGCGTATCGGTCACGCGGTTGTAGGTTTGCTCGAATACTGGGGCGCCTATGAACACGGTAAGGATCAATGCAGCACCATACAGAACGATGTTCGGTGGTATGGACTGAGTGCCGAGCGCGTTGCGGATCAGGAAGAGAACGACGGAAACCTTGATGAACGCCGTTGTTGTGACAACTGCGAACGCCAGCAGGCCAAGACCGGCGGTCGCCGCAACAAGCGCAAGGATGCTCGGTTGAATGTCAACCATTGACCGCCAACTTGCTAAGTAACCGGATGCCCAACGCTTCACCGACACGTACGATGTCGCCGCGGCCGATCAATTGACCATTGGCAACAATGTCGACCGGGCCGTCCATCTGCCGACCAAGCTCGAACACGTGCCCCTCGTTGATGCTTCTCAACGTACCCAGCGGGATGGGCCAGCGGCCGCATTCGAACACAAGCGTGATCTCAACACTGTCGATGTCGGCTTCCGAGGGCGAGATTGCTTGTTCAGCTTGGGGGCTTATCGTCATATTTGCATACCTTAGAGGATGGGACTGCAGGCGGAATGGTCCCCGAAGGATGAGTCTGTCGCCCGCGACCTGCGCCGGCGCCCACAACTTGTCCGCAGCGAGGATGAGCTGGCCATTGGCAAAGGGAATGACCTCGGGCAGCAGTGCGTCGCCGGGCTGTGCTTGGCGAAGAAGCTTGATAGGCGCGCGCAGCGAGCCGATCTCTCTCGCAATTACGACCGGCAATTCCGAAGAAATCTTACCTAAATCTCGCGGTAATTGGCCGATCAACTCGCCTAAGACACGAAACGCAGACGGAACCAGACCGTCAAGAGGCGCGAACAAGAACAGGCGAGCCTTGGCCGCCAGCGGCCCGAAAGTAACGTCGAACTCCAAATAGGGGTCTTTGGCCGTTGCGTCTTCGACGCGGATCAGCTGCAAATTCCGCGCGAGCACGATCTCTAATGCAGCGAGCCAAGGTTCCAGTGCAAGTTCGAGCAGGAGCGAGCGGGTTGGCTCGGAAGGTAAAGTAAGGCCATACTGGACCGTTGAAATCAGTGCCTCGACGATAAGGCGGGGCAAGGACAACACAGCGGTCTCGCCTTCGGCGCAAAATACGCAGTCGAGCACCGACGTGGCATATGGCTCGGCCTGCCAAACAAGCCGGCTCATACGGATCGATAGCGGCTTATCGCCAATGCGGCTCTGCAGAACCGTGCGCGGTGCGGCGGTCTCGTTGAGCCAGGAGACCACTTCATGCGACAGCTTTGCCGCTGGCTGAAATAGTGCGGGTTCACCCATGGCATTTATCGACAGGTTCCGCGGGCGCAGCTCGCGACGTGATAAGAGAACCAGCCATTAGTTCGAGCCATCGATCGTCTGGCTGCGCGAACCACCCTGATATCGGAGCAAAACCTCATCGTCGGCATCGATTTCGGCTGCAAACTCCGAACGGACAGCGGTAGTGCGCTGGACATCGCCCTCAATCTCCTGCCATTTCTGGCTCGCCGCCGAACGCTTGGCCCATATGGTCCGCGCCTCATTCACCGCCCGCTGGGCCTGCTCATGCGCGACGCGCGCCTGCTCGCGCGCCTGGCGTGCCAATTCGATCTCTGCTGCCAGTCGCCCAAGGACGAGTTGACAGCGACGATCGAGCTCCGTCACGGACATCATCTCGAGCGACGCCAGCTCCTGATAAAGTTCAGCTTCGGCCTTGGCGCGACGATTCTCCTCGCCTTTAAGATTCTCAGACGCTCGCTGCAGCGCTGCGACCGCAATTTGGCGCCTGGCTTCCATGTTCGACAATTCACGAAGCGCGCTTCGCTCTCTCATGTCTTTCACCAGCCGCAATTTCGACGCTTGCACGAGATTCAGGCCGTCAGACGCGACATCCATGAAACGGTCTCCTCAAAGCTAGACGGCTCGTCCTGTCCCTGGCGCAAGAATGCGCGCAGTTCCTCAATTGACTCGATTGCCCGATCAGTCAGTGGATCGTTGCCCGGCTTGTATTCACCGACCTTGATCAGGAACTCAGCCTCATTGTAGCGCGAGAGCAGATCGCGGAATGCGGATGCCGCCTTGCGATGTGGACCAGAGGCGACCGCATCCATGACACGACTTCGGCTCGACAGCACGTCGATGGCGGGAAAATGCTCTCGCGAGGCCAGCGCGCGCGAAAGAATGATATGACCATCGAGAATGCCGCGCGACTCTTCGGCGATCGGATCGCCGGTGCCGTCACCTTCGACAAGCACGGTATAGAATGCCGTGATCGAGCCCCGCTCGCCCATACCGGCTCGCTCCAGCAGACCAGGAAGCAGCGCAAAGACGGAAGGAGGAAAACCGCGCCGGGTGGGAGGTTCTCCGGCGGCAAGGCCGATTTCGCGCATCGCACGGCTAAAGCGCGTCAGCGAATCCATCATCAGAACGACCTGCAGCCCTTGATCACGAAAATACTCGGCGAGTGCGGTCGCCATATGAGCGCATTGCGCCCGCTCCATTGCCGATCGGTCGGATGTCTCAACGACAACGATCGTGCGAGCGAGGGCATCTCGAATATGACGTTCGATGAATTCACGCACCTCGCGTCCACGCTCCCCTATGAGCGCAACCACGGTGACGTCGGCGGCCGCACCTTTTACAATTTGCGACATCAGCGTCGACTTACCGCAACCGGCATCTCCATAGATTCCGATCCGCTGACCTTCGCCACACGTCAGAAGTCCATCCAGCACGCGAACGCCGAGCGGAAACGGCCGCTCGATGCCACGCCGCCTCATCGGGTTGGGCGCCTTGCCGCGGAGCGGACAAGTGTGGACCGTCCTTATCGGCCCCTTGCCATCGAGTGGACGGCCGAAGCTATCGATCACGCGGCCGAGCAGGTCGGGCCCGACTGACACTTCCTGCATGCGCCCGGTCGGGAGCACTTCCGCGCGGTGGGACAAGCCTACCATATCGCCAATGGGCGTCAGCAACACCCCGTCCGGCAGCAAACCGATGACTTCCGCCTCAAGCGACCATCCGGAAGCGTGATCCTGCAATAGGCAAAGTTCTCCAACACGGGCCCCTGGCAACACGGCATGGAGCAAGGTGCCTATCGCACGGGTGATCCGTCCCCGCACGGCACGCGTATCGACATACCTTGCTGCGAATCTCAGAGATGCTATCGCCGCATGCACATCTCCTTCTCCGCCGGCTTGATCATGGCCTGATTGTTGCGTCGTCACGGATAGCTTTCCTGAGAAGATGGATTAAGGCCGAGACGCAATGTGCGGAGCTGCGCGGCAAGTCCTAAATCGACACTGCCGAACTCACTCCACAGAACGCACTGGTCCGGTCCCACGGCAGGGTCCGGATCAATTCTGACTTTCGGCCGACCATTCGTTCCATCGAACGCCACGAATTCATGCCTTAGTGCATCAGCATTCACAGGAGACACGTGAAGGCATACTTCTGCGCTGCCATATCTTTGCTCGATGGCGTGACGAACGGTCCTTGCCAACATCTCACCCGGATCAAAGGAGCCCAACAAATCGGTCAATATCTCAATGACGAGCTGTGGTAACTCCTGTTGCAGAACGGCTTTTCGCCCGGCCACATCGGAAGCAGCTCGGGCAATCAGCTGTGCCATTTCGTCCGAGCCTGACCTTAGACCCTCGCAGTGCCCGCGCTCCCGCTCCTGCTGATAGGCCTTCCTTGCCCAACTGCGAACTTGCCGCAGGTATCGCTCGGCTAGCGCGCGCGTCTGCACCGCATCGCACCAGATGCCAAGTTCCGCGGCTGGTATGAGCGGACCGAGCGGCCGTATCCGCGGGCTATCAGGCAAGACTGTTTCGTTGGCCGTCATGCCGCTGGCTCCTCCGTGGCCAAGTGCGCCACCACCAAAGACAGTAACTCACCCGCTGAATTGTGGTGTTCGGCTGCTGGGGATTCGGCGGTGGTCCCCACAGGTAAGCGGAAAAGAACGCGCACACGGTCAAGCTCTTTTGCGTCCTTGAGCCAAGCACCAAGGCAGGCACATCCGTCATGTTCAATCTGGCTCGCGAGCTTCTGCGGATCGTCAATCGATGTGGTTGCGACGGCGCTGGATAAGTGTCGGACTGCGAAAGCATGAGCTTCGGCACCAATATTTTCGATCAGAATCGCTACATCGGGCTTTGACACAAGCTTGAGCACCGAACGCGCATGCCAGATACTGCCGGCGAGCAGGGCCGCCCGACGCGGATCATGCCCGAGCAGAACGTCCCTACCCCAGGCGATTCCGTTCGAGACCAGCTCACTGCCCATTAGCAATTCGACCAGTCTTTGCTGCAGTCTCGGAGTCTTCTGCAGCTGCAGCACTGTGGCGGCCGACAGGAGCCCATCAAGCTGGCCGGCAAACCTTCCGGGATGAATCAAAGCGGCAAGCTCGCGCACGCGATCGGAATGCGAGGTGAGCGAATGATTTTGGTCAGTGGATGCCATCGATATGGACCTGCTTGCCGCCTATTTCTGATCGGACGACAGTTTTTTGCCGGCGGACTGGACCGCTGGCTTGCTGGCACCTCTGCCCAGATTTGTCACTTTGCGCCAGGATTGACGAAGCTGTCGCCCACGTGTTCTCAACAGTACGTAAGATAGAATGCCCAACGCGGCGAGCACACCTCCTGCACCGATCGCAATGTGAGTTGCGATGAATTTGGTTGGTTCTGCGGAAGCTGCCGCTGGCACAACGGAGGCCTCATGCTGAGCTCGCTCAACCGGCACGAACACGACCGTCACCTTGTCGTACGATAGACCTTCGATGCTATTGGCGACGAGCATCTTGATCTGCGGCAGCAAGGCTGAGAGCTTCGCGTTGGAGGCGTGTCGAATGAAAACGGACGCCGAGGACGGGGTTGCATCCTGTCGCAAAAGATCATTCTTCGGCAGAACGACATGAACACGGGCGGAGAGAACCCCATCGATATCGTTGATCGTGCGCGACAATTCTTCACTGAGAGCATAGACGTAGCGGGCTCGCTCCTCAACCGGAGAGGCAACGAGGCCCGCCCCCTTGAACACCTCACCAAGGCTCTTGAAGGATTGGCGCGGCAAACCATGGTCATTCAGCAGCTCGATTGAGTAGGCGAGCTGCCTTTCTTCCACCTGAATTGTGCTGGTCCCATCCTTACCGACGAGACGGATGGCATCGACGCCCTTGCTCAGGAGCAGCCCAAGCATCTCGTTGGCTTCACGCTCCTGAACTTTGGTATACAGATCAGCTTTGCAACCGGCGAGGGTCAGCGAAAGCAGCAACAAGCCGAGAGCATCAAGCCGCTTTCTTGCGGGCCGGCCATTACCGATCTTGTCTTGCGTCAAGACAGCCAACGGCCCACTCAGCCCGCCGATAGAAGCTTATTCAGAGATGAACTGACAGCACCTGTCCCCTTGGAGATGAGCGAAACCTGGATGACGCCGTTGTAAACATCCCGCAGATTCGTCAGCGCCGAGTCGAAATGATCCACACCCTCCGGTTGGCCCACTGGATGTACCTCCACTTGCTGCACACGCAAGACCGGTTGCGCGGCCGGCCCAAGCTGCAGATTCTTGGTAGGATCAGGCTCGCCGACGAGCGCCGGCGAAACTGCACCCGACGGAAATGGTTTGCCCTGGTGGATAGCAGAAATGCTCTGAAGGACGCGATCGCCTAGCGGGCTCGCCGGCGCCACCGCGCGCTGCACTTCCGGTAGCGATGGAGCTGGCGCGTGCTCGGTCACAGAAGAGGCGACGCCTCGGTTCGAGGCCGCCTGCGCAAGACTCTCGCCAAACTGAGCGTGTGCCGACGAACAGCCGTTGGAGGCACACTCGACGGAGTTGGCAGAGATCGACGTAACGCCAAACAGCATGGAGGAAATCATTTCTGTCACGTGGTGAGATGAGCCGTTCGTTCACACGAAGGGCCGCACCTTGGAGAAGCAAGCTGACCAAAAACTGACGAGCATCTGTCATCTAATGATCACGGGTAGCTTCCAATTTTGGACGAAGCATCGGCTTCCACATTTTGGGACGAATTCCGGTGCTTGTTCTCAAGTGCAAAATAGCAGGAATGCTCATCCCATACACAAGGCTGCACATCTTGACGAAAGTTCTCTACGCTGGTGTTTTCATTTGCTTTGGCGTAGTCGAGGCGCTCGGCGCTCCCCTGGCGCTGCCATCGACGCCTTATAGTTACACAGTTCTGGATCAGGACCTCGCGGCCGCACTGCAGGAATTCGGCAACAACCTAAATATCAGGGTCAATGTCAGCACCGGGGTGAAGGGGCGGATTCGCGGACGAATGCCGGATCTCCCACCGAGAGAGTTCCTCGAACGGTTGATTAATCTCTACAATCTTCAATGGTACTACGATGGGCTGGTGCTCTACGTATCCGATGCGCATGAGGCGCAAAGCCGCCTTTTGGTCTTGAGTCCAATCAGCTTTGATGCGTTCAAGGCGGCACTCGATGCGCTCAACATCTCCGACGAGCGTTACATCGTGAGACCCGTACCGGGAGATGGCCTCGTCTTCGCCTCCGGTCCACCCCGCTTTGTCGCGCTTGTGGAGCAAACAGTAAAAGGACTTGCGGCGGAGGTACAGGCACGGCGAAACTCGAGCGGTACCGAAAAGCCGCCGCACGAGTCGGTTTTGATGCTGTTTCGAGGATCCTCCAGCGTGGTCATTCGCGAAGGACGACCGAACGATGCTCCTTCGCCGGAGGCACCACATCAAGACGGCGTGGTTCACACATCTGATGCAGGTAAGAAATGACCTGATGACAACAGATGGCCTGGAAGAGATGCAATGCGTCTGCTTATGCCCTCTGTCAGCTTTTCGAAAGCTACTGCTGCATTGTCAGAGCGCGGATGTGTAGATGACCGATGCCACAGGGTCGCGCAATAAACGTCCAAACCGGAGCCACTGATGCGAACCAGAATTCCAGCCAGCAGCATCGGTGAGCGTGCTTTGCCACTTTAGCGCCTCATGCGAGCTTTTGAACAACTCCACGAAGTCCGTCATGAAAATGAGCTTCGTCGCATAAGAATGAAAGCCACTCCGTTGCCCAAAAGGAGGAACAGGATGGACTTCAACGCGCTAAGCCGCGCGGACAACAGCCCAGCGTCCCACTCGTCCTCATCGCCCGCCGGTCCAAGGGAGTTTGAGCGTGAACTAATGGCATTGCATGAAATACCCGAATACAGCCAGGACCTAATTGGGCAGGAACTCGGAGCAGCATCGCGTGTAGCCATCATTGAGCGGCGGCGAGCGGTCCAATTCCCAACAGCCGATCGCTCAACACCGCGCGGACGCCTCCGATCTCGGAGTTGGCAAGATCTTGAGCCTTGGCTCATGCGGGCCGGGTCACCTCACGCTGGACCGTCTCAAGCTGGGCCCACATTGCACGCAGGGGTTGCTCCGCCGGAAATTGGAGATTTCGTCATGGCGAACGGTCGTCGCGCCAAGGACGCTGGGTCTTCACTGGCCAAACAGCTACGCCCGCTCAGATCGAAATGCTAAGAAGGCGCGATCTCAAACCTACCAGGGGTGTCCGGACAACAACGTTCACCATCCTGGGTGTGCCTCACACGGCGGAATGGCGAGAAGAAGGTGTTATTCGTCTCAAACCGTCGCAGGACCCTTGCCTTTGATTTGTAGGTTCGAGCGAACACTCACCAATCGGCTAAGCATGATGACATGAAGAATGCGAAGTGCAGCTGAGCTTCGATCGGCTCGGGGCAATAGGGTCCGCACAATACCGTCGGACTCTTTCGAGCATCTACGCAAGCGCCAACACTCTCGTTGGGCGCAGGCGCGAGGTCGCTACGCGTGGGTGATTTCACCATAAGATGCTGCGGAGACCTGCGACATTGTTTCACGAATCAGCGCACGTGACCATCTGCAGAGCGGCAGACACGGCCTCGCTAATCGACCTAGTTGGCCCGGAGGCGAGCGATCGAGCATAACAAGCAAGCCGATTCCGATATCGAGAACCCATCACCGCCTCTCACACCATCATTGCGCGTCTCGTTGTAAAACCTCTGAGCACCGTCAGCTTTTGGAAAGCTAATCGAACCTACCATGTGGCGTGAATATCTAGACGGCGATGTGCCTATAGATTGTAGCGGAACCGAGCGCTGGGGCGCACTGAGCAATCGGAAGCGAGTGGTAGGAGCCATCGAAGCCTATCGACACTTCTTGCTCGTTGTTCGTCGCGATTCTCGGGCTGCGCCACATGACCGCCTTGTGGTGCGATCTCAAATCAGAGGACGTATAATGTCAGTCAACAACCTATCGCTGACCGCCAGCTCGAGTTTGTCCGGGCTAGCCCCCGGGCCCTCATCGGCGCGGGATCTTTCAAACTTCGAGGCGATGCTGGCTAGTTTCTCGTTGAAAGACAATGCCGATGACCGTTCCACTCCACAGGATCCGCCGGCTGCAGACTCGGCCAAGCAGCTGACGGAGCAACTCACGCAGGAGGTGCGGAACATCCTCCCGCCGGAGATCAAGGCCGCACTGGACGCATGTCAGCAGGCCCCAGAGCCATCCTCCGCGGAGTCCTCCTCCGCTGCGAGCGCCCCGAAGATCGCAGAGGCACCCGTACAAAGCTCCAGGATCACGTGGAACAGCGGCACGCTGACTGATGCCGAGCTGCAGATTGTGTCGGTGCTGAACCGACACAAAGACAAATGCCCGCTGGATTGGAAATCTCTTGGAGATTTGACCAACGATCCCTCCACACCGCCGGATCTAAAGGCGGCGATCGAGGCTCTGCAACTGGACCCAGAGCTCTTCTATGCGATAGGCTCGCAAGGTGACGGCCGCTGCGGCGGGAAGATCAAAGCAGGTGATCTCTCCGGCTTCTCCGATCACCACCCTCAGGTTGCTGCTTTCCAGGAGCGGCGGGCAGAGAGCTATACGCAAAACTACATCGCTTCCGACGGCACCCGGAATGGCGAGCCATCGGTTATGACCCAGACCGATGCATTGCGCGAGCTCTATCGCTATGCCGACAACCTGCCTAAGAACCTGAGCCTTGCGGATTTCAAACGGATCGTCGACGGCGAAGCTAAAACCGGCAAATGCCCGCCACAGGTCCTCGCGGCCGCTCAATACTTCCTCGACCACCCGGATGAATGGAAGAAGTTGTACGGTGGCTCGATAGACAAGGTCCACAAAGAGGACTTCCTGCAGGTTGCTTCATCATCGATCAATCTCACGCAAGCCGAGCTCGATACGCTCAATACGATCAGCAAGAACAAAAACGCGTTCTTCGGGAAGGGTGACCTGACCCGGGAAAAGTTGGCGAGCATGGTCGATGATAAGAGCCTCGCGCCCGAGGTGCGAAAGGCGGCCTCCCAGCTGCTCTCCGATCCTGTGTTGTTCGGGTTGATGAACAACGCGATTACGGGCTACAAAACCCACCACAAGTTCTTCGACTTCGGTGGTGGCCATACGGTCGATTCCGGCAACATCAGCAACAGCGACTTCAACCAGTTCTTCAACAACATGTCGGGTGCGAACCGCACCGTTCACCAAGTGAAGACGCATGCCGTCCGAACGCCTGCCGAGCAGGACGCGGTCGCGGACATGACAATGGGCATGGCAGACCAGCCCGACATCAAGTCTCCCAAAAAGAACGGTGGCGCCTTCATGCACGCACTTAATGACGTGCTCAAAGTTGGCTCTAAGGTATTCGACTGGGCCGCGACGGCAGTCGGTGTACTTGGCTTCATTCCAGGCTTGGGTGAATTGACCGATCTGGCGTCAATGGTGCTCGAAGCCGAGGCGCAAGCTGCAAATCTTCTTCACACTGCCATCAGTGGCGGCAACATAAAGCAAGCGCTGGAAGAAGCTGGGCTGAGCCTTGCGGCACAGGCGGTGGGCTGCATCGCCGGACCTGAGGTCAAATTAGCAATGCGAGAAGGCTTGGTGAAGCAGGCAATTCAAGAAGCCGCGACGGCCGGCATCAACCTGCCGGTTTCGGTGGCCCAGTCCTACGCGGAGGATTATCTGAATAACCTAAAGGCTCGCATCGAATCCGAGCGCTTGCAAGCTGCAGACGCTAACGCCTAGGCGGAGCGACGCTATCTTCTCAGGATCACGCTGGAAACGGTAATGAGCTTGCGCGGCCTCCGCGCGGTTGGGCCTCTCTGCCGAGCAGTAGGTCGCGCAAGCTCTACCAGCATACTTGAGACCGCCCCCGAATCCGAGGAACTTATTTCGGCTCTTCACTGCGTACAAACTATGTTGGCCGCACTCTCGAATCCGACCTCAAACCCAGTCTGCCGCTGTGAAGTTCCATCGACTGCATACGCCGCCTGTCAAGATCGCGATGCATTAACACTACGCGACAGCCCGGCCGCAGCCGCGGAGCCTGACGATTGCAAGGATCGAGAGCACATTGGTCCAGAGCGGTTGAAGTCCGAAGGGCTCTTTCCCGACTGGCGGGCTTCTGCTCGGTCTCCCTGAAAGTAGGTCGCGATTGACGGATCTGCTATGGGCCCGCCAGGACCGAGGGACCGCTCTTGGCCGCTGAATCGGCCGTCACTCTGGCTTTCCGCTTCGCTCCGACCAGGTCAGGCTCATGCCGCTTCGCCTGACTGCAAGCAAATTGTCGAAAGAGCATCGCAAGGGACGTGAGCCCGAGATTACAGCACGTCGGCCTTGAAACGTTTTTGTTAGTGGTGGCTTTGGTATTCCGCTATTGAAGCTTTCGAAACGATGAGCAACGTGCTCACCCCGATCATCTTCACAAACGATTGTTTGTCTTAACCATCTGATCTCCAGCTTTCGCGGGCAACTTGTTCAAATACGGCCGGCTGGTGAAGACGTATAATGACGATCGACCATCGGCTCATTGCATTTTCTACGACTCGTCAGCTTGTCGAAAGCTAATACTTGCATAGTGGAGAGCAGAAACTGCCTCCATTGGCACGATCGAATTGACATAGGAGAACCCGATGCGCGTTACGAACTCTAGCGCCGCTGGGCACGTTGACGCTGACCTCCATGCGGCTGGCGGCAAAAAAGGATCTCACAAGCCTGGCGAGCGCGACGATCATGCCCGATCGCCTGATGCAAACATTCCCGTAAACGGCGGCGCGTCCACTCCGGGCGGCAACTCGCACGAAGCCGCTATGCAGCAAGCGTTCAGCGCCGCTTTGGGAGCCGCTGCTCTCCAAGTTGCGAATAGTGCAATGAGCCATTTCGACGATGTCATGGCCGAGACAGAGGAGGATTCCTGACGTCGCATGTTGCGACGTTGGGACATAGGAGCCGCACGTGGCGGCGAAATCGAGCAAACAGGAGAATAGTATGCCTAAAAATGTTGGTGCGTCTCATACCTCGACTGCAGGTGGGGCAGCCGGCACCGCTACTGCTGCAGCCGCTTCCACGGCTGCTGAAGCTGCTGGAGAGGCGGCATTCCAACGGCAAATCGCCGCTCTGACTGCGACCAGCACAAAGGCTGCTGAGAGGGATGTGGAACTTCGCGTCGTCTCGACCGAGCTTTCGACTGTCAAAAAAGCGGCCGATGAGCGGGTGCAGTAAGGGATGAGATGGGGCGACGTCGCCGCCCCACTTTCCCCGCTGCTTAGTCTGTGAAGTCGCTACGGGCCGTACGGTTTTGCCGTACGGTCCCGTTCGCTGTTCAGGAAACCGACCGTGAATGAACCAAATTGCCTGCATTTCGAAGTGCTGTCGGGGTGTTACTCCGGGCTGACAAGTAAAGTGGGGGTCGGATCGTGTCTGATTGGCAGCAGCCTCGATGCTGACTTGATCTTCGTCGAACAAGGCCTCGAACCGCACCATCTTCGTGTCATCCCCCATTCCAATTCAATCGAGATCGAGGCCCTTGCGAGGGACGTTAGGATCGAGGGGCACGAGACTGTTTTACCAAACGAATCCATTGTTGTCCCTCTTCCTGTCGTTTTGCATGCCGGGGCGATGTCCATTCGCTGGACGATCGAGGACTACAAACAAGCTGGCTCCATCGACCGCCGGCATATATCGCTCGTCTTTCTTGCTTTGGTCCTGATCAGCTCTGCCGCGGTTGGCGCAGTCTCACCCAGCTTTGTCCAGACCGACACCACCGTGGCGTCAAGTCCGTCGTCCCCTGCTCCGGACATTGCGCCCAAGCTGGCGCTCAACGCTCCTGATGCTCTGGCCACCGATGCAGCTGCCGAACGGTTGCAGGAGGAAGTTGACAGAGCGGGCCTTGTCGGCATCACGGTCGGCTCTGGGGCGGGCGTTGTCACCGCCGATGGCACCGTTACGCCCGCCTCGCTCGCCACATGGCGAGACGTCCAGCAGCGGTTTGATCACAATAGCAATGGCGCTTATACGCTCGTCAACGCGGTGGCGATCAAGGATGAGAAGACGCCTCCCGCAATTGGGGTCCAAGCTGTTTGGCGCGGGACCGACCCCTATATTGTCATTGCTGGTCAAAAGTATTTCGTCGGCGCGCTCTTGAACAATGGATGGACCGTCTACGGGATCGAGGAAAGGCGTGTTCTGCTGAGCCGGGATGGCCGGTTTGCCACTCTACCCTATTAGCATTTTAGGCCGCAGGTAAGGAAGCAAAGTGCCATGACTAGGCTGCCCCCCAATCCCGTCGAGCCCGGCACCTCTTTTCAGGGGCCAAACGTTGATCATCATGCATCTGCCAACACGCCGGTCAATTCTCGAGCCAAGTCCATCGGGATTGACCGGACGCGTGGCAATGATCCTAAGAGCCACACCTCACTTTCTCGTCATAGTGACGTGCTGGATCGGTTGGTGGACGTCACGATCGAGAGCGCGCTCGAGCTCAGTTCGATCGATGCAGTTTCGCGCATCAATCTAGACGAGGCGCGCGCCCCGCCAGGTCAGATCGAGCCAAGCTCGGAACTCGCTTGGCTTAATGAGCCCAATCTCGCGCACAGTCTGCTCTCCTTCGTGACGCCGCGCTTACGTCATTCGCATGTTCTGCGTCCAGAGCAACACGGCCTTCTTCTGGAGCGTTTGGCTGATACGCTATCAGCCGCGCCAGAGGATTTGGTTTCACGTGAAGGGGCCGCGCTTCTGCAACTGGAGCTGCAGCGATTAATCCTGCTCCGGCAGAGTCACAACGGCTTGATCAAAGGCTAGCGATGGCCGGGCCAGACAAAGTACAACACTTCACATCTACACAGCGCGTTTCCGAAGCCGGCGCTGTCGAGCTGATCTCCGGGCCGGAGCGAGATTTGCTCTGCGTGCTTTCTTATGTCTACCTTGCGTGCGGACAGAGCGCCAAGAGCCTGGCTCTGTTGCGGCTGGCCGCTCACGAACAGTCCCAAGATGTCGGCCTGCTCCGCATCTTGGCCTACGCTCTCATCTTGGAGCGTCGCGGTGACGAAGCACTGTCGGTATTGGATCAGCTTGACAAACTGGATGACGAACCGTCCTCGTGTCTACCCTTGATGCTGATGCGCAGCCACGCGCTGCGTCACGCTGGCCGCATGACCGAAGCGCAAGCCGTCTTCAAACGCTATGTTTTGTTGCGGGGCAGCACAGCTGCAATCAAACAACAATAAGGCTTCTCATGGCCAACCTTCTACGAAATCTCATCACGCGCGCGCCGGCTCACCCGGATTTGATGGTCGCGCTGATGCTTCTTCTTGCGATCGGAATGATGATCATGCCGATCCCGATCGTCATGATCGATATGCTGATCGGCTTCAATCTGGGGTTTGCCATATTGCTGTTGATGGTAGCCCTGTATCTCAACACGCCGCTCGACTTTTCGTCCCTGCCGGGCGTCATCCTGATCTCCACCGTCTTTCGTCTCGCTCTTACCGTTGCAACGACGCGACTGATCCTCGCCGAGGGCGATGCCGGCAGCATCATTCATACGTTCGGCGATTTTGTCATATCCGGCAACATCGCCGTGGGCATTGTCATATTCCTGATCGTGACCATGGTGCAGTTCATGGTTCTCGCCAAGGGCGCTGAACGGGTGGCGGAGGTATCTGCGCGCTTCACGCTCGATGCGCTGCCGGGCAAGCAGATGGCGATCGACGCGGAGCTGCGCAACGGCCATATCGATCAGCACGAAGCCCGCAGCCGGCGCGGCGCGCTGGAGCGAGAAAGCCAACTGCACGGCGCGATGGACGGTGCCATGAAATTCGTAAAGGGCGATGCCATAGCCGGACTAATAGTCATCTGCATCAACATGCTGGGTGGCATCACGATCGGATCGCTCTCCAAGGGCATGTCCCTCGAGGAGGCGATGCACCATTATACCACCCTGACGATCGGTGATGCGCTCATTTCGCAGATTCCGGCCCTGCTGCTGTCAATTACAGCCGCAACCATTGTCACTCGTGTCAACGGTCCTTCCAAACTCAATCTTGGCGCCGATATCGTCAGCCAACTTACGGCCAGCACACAAGCGCTACGCTTGGCCTCCTGTGTCTTGCTTGTGATGGGGTTCGTTCCTGGCTTCCCTTTGCCGCCCTTTGTCATAATGGCCGCGCTGTTCTCCGCTGCCAGCTTTCTCAAGGTTGGCGTGCAAGAGGGCAAGACCGCTCTCAAGGCGGGCGCCGGTCCCACCGGTTCCGCTCCCGCTTCCGCACAGGGTCAGAAGCAAACCGTGCCCGCGGAGGCACTTCCGATTACGCTGTTGCTAGCGCCGAGCCTGATGCAGGCAATCGACGTAGGGGAACTCGAGCAGTGCGTCGCACGGGTTTCGGCACTGGTTTCAGCTGATCTTGGCATCACAATTCCACGCATTCCCGCCCAAAGCGCACAGCACCTGGCCCAATCGCAATTCCGGGTGGATGTCGAAGGAGTGCCGGTGGAAGAGGGCGCCATTGACCCGACACAACTCTTACTTAACGACGACGTGGCGAACATTGAACTGAGCGGGATACCCTTTTGGCAGGACCCAGACACGAATCGGATCTGGATCGAACAAGGCCATGCGCCCGCTCTCAAAGCTGCCGGAATTGGGCACCACCGTCCGAGCGAAATCATCGCCTTGCGCGTCCAGTCGACGTTGACACGCTATGCACAGCGCCTGGTGGGCATTCAGGAAACGCGTCAGCTGCTTAGCCGGATGGAGCGGGAATATGCCGATCTGGTGAAGGAGGTGCTGCGCACGACACCGATCCCTCGCATCGCGGATGTGCTACGCCGCTTGCTGGACGAGGGCATCCCGATCCGGAACACCCGTTTGGTTCTGGAGGCGCTTGCAGAATGGAGCGAACGGGAGCAAAGTGCCGTACTGCTCACCGAATATGTGCGCTCCGTTCTGAAGCGGCAGATCTGTCACCGCTATGCCAACGCCCATCGTGTTGTGGCGGCCTTTATCGTCGAGCGTGAGACCGAGGATATCGTGCGAGGTGCGGTGCGCGAGACCGCTGTCGGTCCCTACCTCGTTTTGGAGGATCGGCAAAGCGAGATGCTACTTGCACAATTTCGCCAGATCCATTCGAGCATCGCGCGCAGTCAGAACCAGCCAGTTATCCTGGGCTCGATGGATATCCGGCGCTTCGTCCGCGGCTTTCTCACCCGCAATGGAATAGACCTACC
Organism: Bradyrhizobium frederickii; assembly: GCF_004570865.1. Classification (GTDB taxonomy): domain Bacteria; phylum Pseudomonadota; class Alphaproteobacteria; order Rhizobiales; family Xanthobacteraceae; genus Bradyrhizobium; species Bradyrhizobium frederickii. The sequence goes on along the minus strand of NZ_SPQS01000042.1, from coordinate 3,224 downwards.
TGTTCTCTCCTATCAGGATCTCGCCTCGGATTTCACCGTCCAGCCGATTGGCTCCGTCAAACTTGCGCCTGGCAAGGACAAGACTCCTACAGGCGGGCATCGTGACCTCCTCCCTGCGGCCGGCTGACGAGCACAGGTGTAGGGTCGTGAGGTCGCTTATGAATTCATGTAAGATTAATGTTCTGCGACGCTGGCGTAACTTTCGTCGCCATTCGTGCTCGGCCTTTCTCCCCATGCTTGCCATCGTGCTGCTCGCAGGTTGCGCTGACTCGCACAAGTCGGGTCTTTCACAGCAGCCGACGTCTGCGGCAGAGCTGGTCGGGGCCAAGGAGGTCGATCCAGCTATGCGCGAGCGCATCGCTCTCGCCCTCGGTCGGGATGCTGACGAGAAGGCTTTGCGCGATGCGCTGAAGCAACGACCGGAGAATGTTGATGCCGCGATTCCTCTTGCGCGGGCTTTGCTGGCACGCAAATGCCCGAATGATGCGCTTGAGGTGCTCGACGGGATCTTATCGACAGCCCCTGGCGACCTGCGCGCATTGAATGCCAAAGCAGTTGTTCTCGATCACGAGGGCCGACATCGGGAGGCCCAAGAACTCTACCGCCAAGCTCTCGCAGCGGAACCCGCAAACCCAATGCTGCGCAATAACTTCAAACTGTCCCTCGCCCTTGAAGGTAAGACGGAGACCGGCGGCGCCAACCCAGCACCGCAGGCGGACGGCCCGCACTTCGCGGCGCTATCTCGAACGAGCCCATGCGGGAGCGGACCGGAATGGTGACGTCTTGATGCTTAGCTGTCAGCATGCCAACAGCTAGGCTTACCATCAACGCGGAACACTCAATCGGCGGCCGCCCCCGCGACCTCGCCGATATAAATGGAAGGTTTCTTGTTTCAGCGCACCAGCAATTTATCCCGAGGCCGATGAAATCAGAACGAGCGCGACTGATGACCGGTACTACGCGCATCGCCAAGGAATCGCCGGATATACTCTCCTTCCTGAATTCGGCGCCATCGAGTTTCTCCTCTGAATCATTTTCGACTGCAGTCCCGCCATACGCGCTGGTTGACGAGCCACCACTGGTTGAGATCTCAAGATCTTCATTCGAGAACAAGCTGGCAGAGTTTTATGGCGAAGACATAGAGCATATTGCTGCGAATCCGCAGCGATACTCTAGGTCGGATGTCCCGAAAGGCTCGACGCACAGCGGACGTTGCGTTTTGCTTCCGCACGAAGTCTGGTTCGGAGAAAGCGCGATATTTCAGCTATCAGCTCGGGAACAAGAGCGCCGGGCTCCTGAAGAACCGAAGCCGGAGGTCGCCGGAGTGAGCTGCTCAAGCGCAAAAATGATTGGCGCGAACAATTTCCTGGGTGAGATGAACTCACCTCAATAATGGCTTTCCAGGCTACTCATTCGCTTGTCGATAACGCGGGCAATATCTTGCTTGAACATCAGCTCCGGATCGACGGCAACGAACCCTCGTCCTCTCTCACTCTTTCAATCCGGAAGCGAAAGCGCGCGCAGCAGCGTTTGGCTTGTTGAGGTAAGTGACTCGATGATGGTGCTTGATCCCACCAAGCACGAGGACAAATGGAAAAACAAAGGATGCAAATGGCAACGAGCGAGTAAACCGCCCAATAGTGGCAATGCCAGGTGTACCGAGAGTGCGGCAAAGCCCGCGAGCGATCCGTATGAATATATTTTGTGTAGAGCGCACAGGCTCTACACGAAGATAACCGACGTCTTTGACCAGATCGACTTTGGCGCGGTCAGCCTCGCATCTCATGCCCTTCGCCATATAACTCTCGATCAATGATTTCTGCATCCGCGGGGGATGGCGGGATCGCGCTTTTTTTAATAAGCGGGAGTTTCCGTTTTCCTTACGCGGCGCAACATCGGATCTTCCGGCTGTCCAACGCGCGCCGACATTCATCAGGCGATCATTGAACAAATCTGAGCTCCCGGCGGCTAGCAGATTTACTTGGCATGCCCCTCTTACGGTCGGCTTTAGGGTTTAATGTTTGCACGGCACCGCGACGAACGGTGCCGAACCAACGACTCCTTCTTGCCGAATGCGAATGCATCATCCCCCGGGCAACGTAACGGGCCCCTTGGCGCAGCGTCGGCGAGGGCGGAAGCAATAGAGCTGAGCTATCCGGTGGCTGGACGAGGGCCCGCGATGTGCTGGCGGAGATGATGAAGCTATTTGAGCGTCCTATCTGAAGCTCCCACCGATGAATTCCCAACGCGGCCGCTTGCGCGACTGGATCGTTTGGCCAGCATTGCCTTTCATGATCCGACCCATTGGCCAGATGGTGGATGCTTTTCATCGTCGAGCGCAATCAAGCAGGACGTGCAGCGGAACAACTGAAGTATCTCTCGATCTCTGCGATCGCGCGTTCCTCCCACTCTGCAGCTTGTGCTAGCAATGAGTCCCGTTGGATTGGCCGAAATGCGGCGGACTGACGGCACAACGAAGCTATCGCGCGATAGCGGCGCACGTTTTCCATAACGGCCGGTCCGCTCATGTGTAGATCTCCTCCCCTGCTATCCCGGGTAAGAACTTGCTCGAAAACCGTTTTCGATCCGTTAGCGGTCGGAACCGTGAATGGTTGGCAGAACCTTGCCGGCATGACGGGCGCCGATAATGAATGTCTTCCACAAGGATCACATCCACATAAAACCGCTCGGCAGTGCTCCCAACCGGGCGTTTCTGTACCGTTGGCTGCATAGCGGAGTTAGCAATAGCTAGCGCGAGCGAGGCACGTTTCGGCTTGCAATCTCAATCGCGATGACTGTGAACTGGCCTGCTGGAATCCTCACTAACTAATTCAGAACTCCGTCTATTGGTGACTTGAAAGACCAGAGAGCCGGTGCTTTGTCGCCATCCTTTTGCCTCCACAAGCAGCATACGGCCCGCGACTGTGACTGAGCTGGTCCCGCAAATCTGAACAGCGCGATAAGTGGAGTTTCTGCCTGACGGCGGGCAAGATTGACCCGCGAATCAGGAGAGACGATGAGCAGACGAGCACGGCGGAACCACACTCCGGCTTTCAAGGCGAAGGTGGCACTTGCCGCCGTCAAGGGTGACCGCACGCTGGCGCAACTGGCGGAGCAGTTCGACGTTCACCCCAATCAGATCACATCGTGGAAGGCCCAGCTCGAAGGCAGCGCTGCCGATGTTTTCGGTCCGGGCGGCGGGAGTCGGATCGCCGAACCCACCG
>NZ_SPQS01000041.1 GCF_004570865.1 Bradyrhizobium frederickii | reverse complement strand
CATCAGTATGGACGGCCGGGGCGCCTGGCGGGACAACGTGTTCGTTGAGCGGCTGTGGCGCAGCGTCAAATACGAGGAGGTGTATCTGCGGGCCTACGACAGCGTCAGCGACGCTCGCGCCTCGATTGGCCGCTATCTGGACTTCTACAATTGCCGCCGTCCACATTCGAGCCTTGACGGCAGCACACCGGATCAAGCCTACTTCACCCCGCTGCCGCTCCGCACGGCAGCCTAACCCCGGCAGAGGCTCCACTTATCGACGCGGATATTCTGTTCAGACAACCGGGGCCAGCTCACATTGCCCATGATGTCTGAGCCCGAACCAATTGGGAGTCGGCGCGCGGTTGAGGCTAGCTGACAGGTTTCGGCTTGGGCGTTGTCCGGACCATTCGAACGCCGCGGGCCGGCATATCCCACAAGGTCACTCAGCTGAGAGACTTCGATTTGCCGAGCGGTGCCAAGAGCGACGAGGGTGTCAGGAAAGAGTTGTTGCAGAGAGAGCAGCGCAGATGCGACTGGCGCCATAAAAAATCCGATGCTAGCTCTTGATAGCCGGCATGCTAGCGAGAACTAGCCGGTGGCTCGGCCATCGGGTAGTGAAACGGTGAAAGCGCTGTGCCTGACAGATGCCGCAAGCCTCGGTGGTCAGCCAAAGCTGGCCACCTTTGCTCCCGTGAGGGGCAGGCCCCTTACGGCGCTACCAAGTGGTATTTTTGAGAAGTACCGCAGGGCGCCTAGCTGGACTAGTGGGCAACCCTGCGAAGACGACGCTGTCCCTAGGGTGCCAGGGACGAAAAAGGTTAACGGCGACGTGACTCGGCGCTCAATCCCTGCAAAGCGCTGTCCCTGCCACGCGCCGCTAACTTTAGTGCCGGCCCTGCCCGTTTCGGTATCCAGCCTGACACTTTGCCGCCCTGTAGGGTGCTGCCAAGTTGTAGACTGAGAACGACTGCCAATCACCTACCTGAATTGGTTGGATCGTCCGCTATTTTCTACGCTGATCCGCCACCTCACGGAGAGATTGGAGATGCCCAGCATACTAAAGCGCTCCGCTGCGTGAAAAAGGCTTACACGCTGCCGCTCATGTCAGAGCCCGGGAAATGTTGGCGGGATAAGACGGGAGGTGTGGAAGCGATCGCTTGAAAGTCCACGCGCGCCGCTAAATTTAACGTCGTCGATCTTCCTCGGCACAAGCGACGGGTGTCCGCGCCTGAAAAAGCACGACAGTGCGGCTCGTTTCTCCGACACCGGAAGCAGCGCGGGCGCGACTCGGCGCCGGTCCGTTGGGACGGGATCGGGGGCTGTCCCTGCCGCGCCTGCGCTGCAGATTGAGGTTAGCAGGAACGTGACTCGGCGCTGTCCCATTCTGGTAATAGCGCTGTCTCTACCACGCCTCGCTAACCCTAGCGGCTCTGTACTCACGCTAGCTTTCCAAAAGCTGACGAAACCTGTGCGGCAATTCACAAAAGAACAGCAGCTGTCGTTGCCGATTGCGGACCATGCTCACTGGCGGCCGCTGACCGCCCGAACAGCGCGCGCACCCAAAATGAAACCGATCACTCCCAAGGCTGGCACAAAGGATCTTCTCTGCGGTATAGGCGTGGCAAGTACAGACTTCCTCGAACCCGGTCATCGCGACCAGGAAATTGGGCTTAGAGCATGCGTGCGTGCACAGCATGATAATGCATTGTCTGCTCAGTTGAAGGATGCTCCCCAGAGAGTGGGCGGTGCGCGCCAAATTCGTATTCGCTTGGTCTCAATATTCGTGAAGGCCGCAACAGGCTGCGCAACGCGCTGTCGACCGTCCCGGGCCCGTGTTGTGGGCGGGCCGCTTTGCTGCCCTGGCTATATCGCGTGTCCAATCGGCTAGGTGGTCGGCCGGCGAGTCGTTCAATCGACGAATACACATTCGTTGACCGCATCCCCACAGCGGCAGGAAGTCGCAGTGGAGCACCGTCTCCAATTAACGGCCAGTCGCGAGGAGCGGGTTCATCAGGCGCAAATAAAGCTCAGGATGGGCCACCGGCCATCGACAAGTCGAGGCGATATCACATGGCTCCGGACCCGCGCTGCCCCGTTTCCCGAGGTGCAGCCAACGCCATCGACTCCGATCGGTTCGAGGCACAAGCATCGGGTCTGCGAACTAACGCGCGCCACCGCGTAACTATCGCATAAGAGTGCTGTCAATTGGCACTACCAAATCTGGGTGTTTGGGGAAGCAGTACTTGCATCGTAAGGTTACGGACAGGTCGGACACATATGTGTTTTCATCAAGAGTCGAGTCCATGGCAAACATGAACCTCAGCTCCCAATCCTTTGCCGACGCAGGCGCGCGACAGCGGACCGTCACCGACAAGAACTCACAAAATTTAGAGCACTGGTCCCGAGACGGACGGGTTTCCAGATGAGACGTGTCATGAACCCAATAGCGCGCGTCGCAGCCGCAATAAAGCGCGTTCGGGCACTCTCCGATTTTGACCGCTGCTGCGCAATCTGGTGGCTCTATCGCCTCCATTTCGGTATCAATCGCGACGTGATGTTGGGCCTTGACCCGGTCACGATCGCCCAGGAGAGATCCCGCTGCGGCATTTAGGCCTCGTGACATCGGCCACCTTTCATGCGAGCGCTGGCACTGCCCCACTAAACCTGCCACCAGCTTGCGCGTTGGCTGGCGCACAAAAAATCTCAGCCTAAGCCCAAACGTCTCAAGTCTCCCCCAGCCCACTAAGGTCGCAATCACACCTAGTACCGGCGGACTGCCTGAGGGCACCTCAATGGCGCCTGGAAATACGTGAGCAGACCGCACAAGCCGAACTAGGGCGCGCGTTCATAACGCGCGGCGGATAGATGCGAGTTGGACGAAGGCAAGGTAGCTTCCTGCAAGCTGTCGTAGCGCGTCGCCACCAGACGGCATTGCTTGATCCCGTTGAAGAACCGTTCGACGTGGTTGCGAGCGCGGTAGAGGTGCGGGCTAAAGCAGATCGGATCGCTGCGCTTGCCTTTCTGCGGGTTGGCTCACGCTCCCTTCCTCATGGCAAGCTCCTTGATCCTGTCGGCGTCATAGCCCCGGTCGGCAAGCAGCATTGACCCCGGGCTTCAAGCGAGAGAGCAGTCGTCCGGCAAGTCGTACGTCGTGCGCCTCGCCGGGACTCAACGCCAGTCGCACGACCTTCCCGGCAGGGACCTCAGACTCTCGTCTTATCAACGGGGTGCGGACAAGTGGGTAACTTGCTCGCTTCAAGGATTTCAGCGGATTTCGCGGCGCTGTTGCCTTGAGCCGCAATTCCGGATTAGCCGTACCAAAAGGAAAGGCCGCTTTGCCGCTCGTCGTGTAGACCCAGTTGTCCTGCGTACAATATTTCCCGGCGCCGCCGTCAATCTCGTACCACCAGCCGTCGCTCAAAAAATACTTGGCTTTTCCGGTCATCGAATAGATGTAGTCACGCTCCCGATAGATCGCGATCTTGCCTTTGGGAGCGTAGATCCAGCTGGTACCTGACATCACGGCCTCTCGAGGAAACGGCGAACATTGGCTAACTGGCGAGGGCAACTAGCAATAACAGTGACGATAAGCAGCGTTGATGGCTCCTCGCGCGCCGTCTTTCTGCTCGATGAAGAAAAATACGACGACGCGTTCGGGCAGTTGCGCGATAAAGTGCGCGAAACCGATTTGCGGTCTGATGACCTTCGAGGAAATCGCTACTATGGCGAAAGAAATCAAACACTTACCATCAAAAACTGGTCCAAAGAAAATCAACCCGGCGCAGGGTACTTTGGATGTTTACGTCGATAAGCAGACGGAGATTCAAGGTATCGAAATGGGAGTTTTGAGCGACGGAACTCCCTTTCTCACTCAGCGGGGACTCGCCCGTCTATGCGGCGTGCAGAACGCTCACATCGGCACAATCGGCGCTGAATGGGACGAGGAAATTCAAAAACCTCGGATCACGACGATCAAGAATCTCTTGTCCGCACGAGGACAAACGCCGACGGCTCCCTACTTCGACGTGTCTGATGAAAAGCGGCAGGTGTACGCTTATCCGGACTATGTTTGCCTCGCCATCCTTGAATACTACGCTTTCGAAGCTGGCGCGAACGTCAAGCCAGAAGCAGTGCAGAATTTCCGTCAGTTGGCCGGCATGGCGCTTCGGGAGTTCATATACACGCAACTAGGCTACAGCCCCGCAGCGCGGGTACCAGATAGCTGGAGCCTGTTTCACGACCGAGTGTCGCTAGTTTTCCACACCGTGCCCCATGGCTACTTTAGCGTGTTCAAGGAAATGTCGGACATCATTGTCACGTTGATCCGACAAGGAGCGCAGGTAGACGATAAATTCATCCCGGATATCAGTGTCGGTCAACATTGGGCAAATCACTGGCGCGATACCGGGCTAGAGGCGGCTCACGGTGAACGTATTCAATACGAGCATAACTACCCGAGCTATTTCCCGCAGGCCGCTTCAAACCCCCAGCCGGCGTACTGCTACCCGGACAGCTGCTTGGGAGAGTTTCGGCGTTGGATGCGTGACGTTTACTTGAAGGACAAAATGCCGACCTATCTTAGCACTAAGGCAAAGCAAGGAGCTCTTCCGCCTTCATTTGTGAAACTGGCCCTTGAAGCGCTGGCTCCAGCGACCAGGCCAAAGGCACTCTCGTAAAAAACTTGCCGCGAGTGTCGCCAGCGATAGTCAAACTCCCCTTGGAGCGCACAAGAGCCTCTGCGCACATCAGGACGCGACGGCTGACGTCGTCTATTTCAGCATAGGTTGATCTGCATTTTCGGCGCGGCAGTTCCGCAGCTTGTGGATTCACACTATCGGCTTCAGCTCCGGTTCTGACCAGCGGGAACGAACGCGATGAGGTTCATCGCGCCACCTGCCAGTACTTGCTGTCGGACTTTCTCGGTGTAGAGCTCCGCCTGAGAGAGGGTACGTCAACCGAATATCGCCTTGAGCTGGTGAGGCGTCGCGAGGTTCTCCGCGGCCATCGTCGCGCCAGCCTTACGGAGGCCGTGTGCGCGTCCGGGAACGCCGGCCTTAGTTTTTGATGCATTTCGGGAGGCGGTGCAGCATTTTGCCCCTGTGGATGCCACCCAACGGCAGGTTGCTCTGCCGACCGACTTCTCGCACTATATAGTCCGTTTCAAAACCTGAGCATTTTCGATGGTCGACTTCTCAGTTCACGCGGTTCTTGAAACGAATATTCGACAGGCTTATCGCCGTCCCGTGTCGTGCTAATTCCTGCGTCATTCCTGCTCCGTTGTACTCCACCCCAAGGTCGCTTCGATAGCAGCGCGATATGGCGTTCGAATTTGAGTTGGGGCCAGGCGGCAATAGGCTTCCGCCCGTGTGCGAACCTCTCCTTTAAGTCCGGCAAGATAATCAACAACCTCGCGTTCAGTCGGTGTTCGGTACGCGGTTCCGAATTTCGGGCGCAAAGCGGTCCATACGACGCCGTCGAGGTTGTATTTCTTTGCCCAAACGCCGATTTCGTGAGCTTCTCGATGAGGCGACGTTCTTCCCCGTGTCCAAAATCCGATATTGGAATCGGTATGGCGTGGCTTGACCTCTTCCCTGAGCGCAAGCTCTCGTATTGCGGCGTCGATGTTCGCAGCTTCTAGGCACGCCCAAAGGACGGTCACGTCAGGGGAATCTGGCGTCACTACAAGTGTAATCCGCCCGTTGTTGGATTGCCGTGCGCATTCCACCGGAATAGCGGGGCCGTCAGTCTTGCAGCGGCAAATCTCCTGGATTCCATATAAGAGAACCCCACCCAAGCAGGCAATCGTTATTGGGGTGATCCACAGCGCCGAGCTAATCCGAGCAGGGCCGTGTAGTTTCTTTTACGCACCGCCGCCTCCTTCGCCGAAGGATTCGGCATAGAGCGCCTCGATTTGCTGAACTTCGTCTCGAGTCAGTTGGGTAAATTCGTTTTCCTGTGCACGCTTCGATAGCTTCCCATCGTTCTGCCGAAGGAAACCAAAGAGATTGTTGAGGGTACGCTCGGGCATATCGATCATGTTCTCGATGCCTGCCCGGAAGGCGTCGAAGCTTCGGAGGAAGTTAGTTTCGTTGGGAAGGTCCTGCTCAATCGTCTGTCGCACGCATTCGTACAAAAATTCCGCGTGCGGCGTCGCGTCGAAGAACCGGTAGAAATCGGCGGTATCGTTCAGGACCTTCACGTTGCCCTTCTGAGTCGCTTCCCACTGAACGCATGGAAGCAATCTGCTGGAATAGCTTTCGAGCACACTCTTGTATTCTGTGATCCTGTCGAGGATGGCCGAAGAGACTGGGAAATGCAGTCCCGGTGGATTGAAGCCACGGCGGGCAAGGACATGGTGCATCAGGTAACGATGGATGCGCCCGTTACCGTCCTCGAATGGATGAATATAGACAAAGCCGAACGCCAGCACCGCTGCGGCGACAACGGGATCGAGATCGTTCTCCGCGCTATGATCGAACGCGATCAGGCCCGCCATAAGCGAGGCGATATCTTCGTGCCGCGCACTGATATGATCGGGAATGGCCCGTTGCGTATCGCGGTCATGCTCGCCGACAAAGCCGCCTTCCTGGCGGAAGCCCATCTTCACGAAGCGTTCGTCGCCAATGACGATGCCCTGGAGCCGCAGGAATTCCTGCGCGTCGAGCGGCGCGCGGCCTGCCTCGCCGATGGCGCGACCCCACCGCTGAATGCGGTCCTGCGGCGGCCTCTCTCCCTCGATCACGTAACTGGACTTCGAATCCTTCAGCAGAAGAAATGCCGCCGTCCGCGCGAGCAAATCCTTCGGGACTTCGCTGACGACGGCGCGCGCGCGCTCCTTCCAGTCCTGCGCAATGAATTCGTTCAACGCGGAGGTCCTGAACACGAGCGGACAGAATTCCGGCGTACCCGGCAGATTGTTGCGAACGCGGTGCCGGGTCGAGTTCTGTCCCGTCCCGCCGAATTGAAGATCGGTATCGACAGCATCCACATACGATACCTTATCCGCGGACGGCAGCTGCAACTCCCGGCCAAGCAGCCACTCGTACAAGAACCAGATACGGCGCGTGTAAAGGCCGGTCGGCTTTTGGCGCACGAGTTCGGCGATATCCCCTTCCTTCACGGCGAGGAAGATCCGCTTCAGAACGGCAAGGTCCAGCCCCTCATACTTGAGGGCGAAAGTCAGATGCCCCTCAAGAGAAGCTTCGGGCGCGTGGCGTGGCGTGTAGACGCGCCAGCCATCCTGCTCGATGATGCGGTGCCTGGACCCGATGGCTGACAAGAGTCGGGGGACCGGAACGGACAGCTCGCAGGCGTGGATCAGGGCGGCATAGCCAGCCGGGGCGGCTGTCTCTGGAAGCCGCCGATCATGAAAAACACTCACTGGTCCTGAAAATTGCACGCTATATCCCGATGTCCCTGAAAAACAATCTCAAGTCCTGAATTTCCTTCACCCCGCTGCGAAATGTCGAAAATCAATCGTACTCCATGAAAAATAATCTCTCAACATAATTTCCATGAAAAACGCTCACGTCATGAAACTGCGCGGTCAGCTTGAGTCGCAGGATTTCGGCTCGCGAAGCAAACTAACCGCGTTCGAGAGGAGAAGCAGGCATCCACGTTTGAGCGCGTCACCAGCCTTGGCCGCACAACTGCCGGCGACTTGAATCGCATGTTCGGCGAAGCGGACGGCGTAACCGCTCCTACGGTCTGGAATAACCGCCTTGCATCGCTGGCGGCAGCGGGCCTGATCCTTGAATTTACCCAAGGCCGCGCGAAGTTTTATCAACCTTTGTTCACGGAGGCCAATTGATGGGGGCCGAAGAACTCAAAAAGCGCCGCCGTTCGCACGACAAGTACATTGATCGCCAGCGCGTTGCGCTCGCCACGCTCGATCTCTTTACCCGCTCCCCCGAAGACCATCCCCGCTCGTTCATCGCTGTGATGGAAAAGGGCGTTGCCCCATCTGTCGGCAGCGACCACATCCTACAGGCGGACAAGGGCAAGCTTCTGGGCTGTGTGGGAAACTCGGTGCAGTTCTCTGCACCGTCTGACATCCTGAAGGCCCTCTCTGTGGGCGCTGGCATTGCGGTTGGCGAGATCATCCGCGTCAACCCGCTTTCGAACACGGTTGAGGTGGAAATTAAATGATTTCGGCTCATTTCGACACACGCAGCGATGAGACCATCATCAATGCTTGACCCACGACCCGACGGCATATTCGCTTTCGCTTGGCTGTCACGACTGCCATCACTTCGCAGCCTGCGGCGGGTTGTGCGTGAAGGACTCCCTTTTCGATTGCCTTGGCCTTTGCTGCAACAATCCTGACAAATTCACCCGGGTTTGCAGAAACGCGCCCAGCGTTCGCTTTGCCGAGCAGTTGCGCGAGATCGGCGGCTTCGACTTCGACAACGTACCGCGCGCCGCTCGTGAGGCACCAGATCAGCGACGATATTGTGCCGCTCGTGTACCATGGAAGCGGCCGCGTCGGGCAGCTGGCAGGCTCGACGTTCGCCCTGCGCCTGCCGGACATTGTCAGCTTCCGCGGAAGGGCGCTCAAATTCAAAGACCGCGCTTCGCTCTGCGCTGCATACCACATCCCGGAAAATGCCCGGATTATCCTCAGCGGCGTGCATCAGGATCACCGCATCGAGCCGTGGTGGACTCTGGGCGAAGACCGTGCTCGTATAATCGAGCAGATGCGCGGCATCGGCATCGACATGGTCACGACGCCGAACTTCAGCGTGGTGCTGGACCAGCCCCGCACCGATGATATGCATGCGCTGAAACGCATTCTCATCGTCTTCGAAGAGTTCGCCCGGGGCGGCATTCCCTGCGCCCTTCATGCCCATGGCAGGACCGAGCGAGACTTCGAACGCTGGGCCGCCGAGATCGCGGCTCGCACTGAAGTCGAGACATTATCATATGAATTTACGACCGGCCCGGGACGCCGTGCGCGCCGCAGCTGGCACCTTGAACAGCTTGCCGGTCTTGCGGCTGCGGCAGGCCGGGAACTCGATATCGTTGTGCGGGGCGATCCCGAAGTGATCGCTTTTCTGCGCAGACATTTCCGCAAGGTGATTTATCTCGAAACCAGCGCCTTCATGAAGACGCTGAAACGCCAGCGCGCCGAGCGCGACGGCAACGACGCGCTGCGCTGGCTGCCAAGCCCGACCAGGCCGGGCGATCCGCTCGACGGTCTTTTCCTTCATAACCTGCGGGAACGGGTAACGCTCCTGCGCGCGCTTCACTATGCCAGCGAGGCGGGATGAGGGCGCGTGGTTCACGAACTTTCATTCGATCTTGCTAACGATGTCGCTCTGGCCGTGGCCGGAGGGGTGGATTTCGCTGGAGATTTGCAGGTTAAGGCCAGCGACCTCGGTCCTTTGGCCGAACTCCATCATGCCGGAATCCCGCTCAATAAGCACACCTGGCTCAACGTCGGAAGACATGCCGAACTTATGCGGGCCATGGCCGCGGGCAAAAAATGGTTTTCCGCACCCGGCAATCAGGGCTTCGTTACAATGCCGGAAATCCTGGCGCAGCATAGCGACTGGACTGAGTTTGCCATGCGAGGCAAGAAAGCAGCGGTAGAGGCAGGGTTTGCGCCCGATACGGCCGGCCAGTTGTTCGGCGCAATCGGGGAGCTGCGCGGAAACATAGAAGAGCATAGCGAGAATACCGGATCCGGCTACACCGCTTATGAGGCGAAAGATCGGCTCCAGACGAATGAATCACCAATGAGGCCGTTGGGTCCCAAAGACAACGTCTCGCCCCGGCATGCTACCCGCGCTGGGGCACCTCATTCGGGGACCGACTTGGAGTCCTGGCAGCCTGTCGGTCGTGATTGAAGCAAGACAGTCCGCCAGCCTTTCGTCAGCTATCGCGAGCGCACCCAGTGCTTTTATGACTAACCCGCACACCGGGAGCAGTGCGGGCGCGGCGCGCTGGCGAAAGTCTCACAGGCACCTCACCCGAACCGGTTGGCACTCACGCGGCGCTCCTAGAAGAGTGCGTATGCGTGCAGCGATCTTCCGTGCCTCCTTCGGCCCGAGATTGGGTTTCACGCAATCGAGTATCTCCACCATTGCCTGAGCCTCAGCGGCATTAAATGTCGCGAGTTGGCGAGCTGATGAGCTCAGAGACGGATCGACCGCGCCGGCCTGATTGGCTGCAAGCACCGCAAGCGCTTGCGACTGCAGGGACGTGATGTGCCGCTCGAATATGTGCATCCGTTGGCCCGTACTGGGCCCATGGATTTGAGCCGCTAACTTCGGTGGCCAGCCCGTCCTCGAAGACCGAGGCTGGCCACCTTTGCTCCCGAAAGGCTCAAATTCCCAAGGGGTGCGATCAAGGAGTATCGCTGAGAAGGACTGGAAGCACCTACCTGAATTGGCAGCCGGTCGAATTGACTGCTCCGGTCTAAGCTAGTGCCTCAGGCTTGCAGATTTGGGAGAGACTCAAGTGGCCAAACGCGCACGCATTCGTTACGCCAACAAGACGGGCAGAAAGAATCCTCACGAAAGAATAACACATGTCGGCGGAGTAAACCCCGATGGAAAGCCGTGGAAGCGATCCATCGACCAAGTTGTCAAAGATATCGAGAGCGCCGAATGGGAGTTCTATGTCGAAGAAAATGGACGCAGGGTTGGTGTGGTTGGGGCCACGCACAACGGGCACAAGTACGTCAAGACAACGGCCGACGACATTCAACCAGACAATGTTCTCCCGCTCCTACCCGAGTGCCCCGAATGATCTCAATCTCAGTGACCGTAGGCAGCGCGGGCGCGACTCGACACCGGTCATCAGACGCTGTCGCTGCCACGCCCGCGCTGCCAGTGAAGTTAGCGGCGAAGTGACTGGCGCTTGAAAGTGGACCGATAAGCGCTGTCTCTGCCACGCACCGTTAACTTCAACACGGCCAGCGTTCCGTCTGGTAGCAAAGCCGACCGCGCTCGCTCCCGAGAGGCTTAAATTCCCAAGGGGGCTACCAAACAAGTCGTCGAAAAGTACCGGAGGGCACCTACCTGCACCAGTGGGTTGCCGCATCCCGGCGTGCCTGTCATATTAAACCTCGGCCTGCAACTGTTCGAGCTGGCTGTGCTCATAGGAGTAACCGCCGTGCCTAGGACCGAAGTGGTCGCGGCAACACGTCACGATTATCAACACCGAGTATGGCAAGCCGTTCACGGTCGACGGGTTCTCAGGATGGATGCGGGACGCCATGACGGCGGCCGGGTTCCCGCTCGACTGTAAGTCGCACGGTTTGCACAAGACCCTCGGTCGTCTGCTCGCTGACGCTGGCGCGACCGCCCAGGAAGTGACGCTCGCCGAAGCGGAACGCTACACGCGGGAAGCCGACCGCCGTCGTGATGGCCGTAGTGCAGTCGCAAAGCTGAAAGAAGCTGCGCGAGACGCTCAACAACTTCGGCATCATTCACATCCTCAATGCGCTGTTGCTGGGCCACGCGCTCACCAAGAGCTATTTGTGATTGGTGAAATGTGACCCCGGAAATGTGGATTTGCGCGGCTCTGGCTCGCGATGATGGCGCGCCTGCGGCCATCAGTCGGTACTCGATACCCCGTCTCTGTGAGGTACGCGTACTCACGCTTGCTGTAGAAACCCAGAACGATTACGCGGCTGCCCGGTGGATTGTCGTACATTTCCATAGGCCCTATTTTTACCAACTCGGCGTCATCGAGAAATTTCATTGATAAATCAAAATCGACTTGCGAGGCGCCAGTGACACCGGGGATGTGGTCCGTCAGCTGACTAAAGGGAACACCTACGTAGCCATCGATCAGAGCACTAGAATCCTGCCCTTCGCCGTAAAGATAGGTAGCAATCTCGTCGGCGCCGCGCAGGACACCGTCGACAACGACACGGATGTCGTCGCGTTGGATAAGAACCGTGCGATAGGTCGTGAACGCGGCAATGCACATTGATATCACCGCAACCACCCACCCGGCCCAATCGAGCCAGTGCTTCCTGTGTCGTTTGTCTTCGGATGCCTCTCGCTTGCGATCGTGCCACGCTAACCAGTCTTCGGCGAAGCCGATCGTCATTTCCGTCGTTCCGATCGTAACCGCGCCGGCTGGGCCGGCGTCGGTTTGCGTCAGTCTGTTGCGGACGTTCAGCGGACTTTGCGTTTCCAGTTCTTCGAACCATCGTTTGGCTTGATCTGGCTGCGCCGGGGACCAACGCGAGGCTTCATAGGGAAAGCGGTCGCTCTTCATCAGGCCACCGCCGCGCAGCCGCGTTTCAGTGGCACCTCGTATACTTGCTTTAGCCCAGGGTCCGCGAGGATGGCCTCGCCAGGCAAGAAGTCGCCCACGATGTGCCATTCGAAGCCGCGGCTCGGATCGGGCAGCTTCATCGGATTGAGCACGTAGGCGGTGCGACCGGGACCTTCTCCGAAGGCGCCTCGTTCAACGAATTTCTGCAGTCGGTTCATTCCGTTCCCTTCGCTGTTGCGTTCACTGGCCCAGCGCGACCTGACAGTTGAAACATTCGCTCCACCTCTTCATTCGTTAGATCCTCAAACGTGGGAGCGGCGCGCCGGCCGCGCCGCTGGTGGGAGATGTCGTCATCAATCCAGAGGTTGAGGATTGCGTGATGGTTGGGGCACAGGAACTCGTGCTCGTGGTTGGCGACCGAAAACCCTCGGTCGAACTGCTCGCCCAATGGCACAACATGATGAGCCTGAGAGATGGACTGGAATTTGCCGCAAACGAAGCAGGCTTCGCGTCGCCTAGGTTGGAAGGCCATTCGGGCTGACGCTATCCACCCGCGCTTCCGCGCTGCTTCCTCGGCGCGCGTCTCACGGCTGACTTCATCAATCTTAGCCGCAATCAAATAGCGTCGACGATCGCTCTCACCCTGTGCGCGAGACACCCAATCGTCAAAAAAGATATCATGCGAAGAAAGCCCTAGCCGCCTGAAAGCGGCGACCCGCGATCTTCGATCAGCAGCTGGCCGGCCTCGATAAAGAAGCGGTAGTTCATTGAAGCGGCGCTGGCGTTATTCATCCTCGCCGTGGCCGTGCACCCGTTTCAGTAGCGCGGCGGGCGAGAGCTCCTATTCCGACCCCTGCAAAAGCAATTGTGCCTGCGGTGAACGCGTAGTCAGGTACCATGCTCCGCCCCCGGTTGTGCAAGTGCACATTACACGCGCCGTCATTGGCCGGGCATGCTCCCGCTGGCGTTATCCCCGGCAAATCTCCGCAAGCGTTCGGGGCGTGTTCGTAGCGACGTTGGTATGTCGCCGAGTTATTTTAGAAATTGATATCAGTTATCAAGCCCTTGTATTTAGCTTTCAATCCCCTCAGCGGCACCATTTTGACTATCCCCAGCCTTCGCTAGTTCTCCGTTTCGGCGGCGTCAGGTGGCCCGACTTCGCAAACGCCGCAGCCGGGTCGAATTAGCGCAGGTCCTTCGCGACTGCGTATGAGAATACGCGGCTAAGGGGCGCCCGGCATCGCTTTGTCGTTTCGTACCGGCTCGCTTTCAATGCCGGCCAGTTGCCTCCACGTTGCGAAGCGCCGCCAGCACGTCTGATGACGTGATGGCGCCGGTCTGAAGATGACCGATCTGCGGCCGGACTAGGTCGATAATCCAATTCGGCTTGTCTAAGGTAGTCGCGCTCTTTGACCTCTCGCGCTGCTTGGCGATACTCGCGGTCTGCTGAGATCACGCGTCGGTTTCTTCAACCTCGGCGATACGCTTGCGCAGCGCGGCGACTTGGCGGCGCAGCTTCCATAGCTGGTCGCCGGCCCAATAGGCGCCGCGCTGGGCGATTTCCTTGCGAACGTCGTCCGCTTCCGCGATCTCGCGGCGGATGACGCTGTCAAAGGCTTCGATGATCAGGTCTCGCACGGGTTATTATCACCTTTTAGGAGCGTGCCGGGGCCATCAGATGCCGGCTTTGCCCGCCTCGTTGCTCAAATGCGTAGAGCGCTCTACGATCGTCAGTTACGCCTTCGGCAAACTGCCGGCGCGCAAGATGGCTTCGCATCTTGCTCGGACGCTTTGATGCTCGGTGTGCATGTGCATCGAGTAGATTTCCTCAAGCCCAAGGAAGACGTCTTCAACCGCTCCGGAGTCGCGTGCATTTTCGAGATCCTTTTCGACCCGCGCCAAAATCTTCAACTCTTTGGCGCAAGCTCTGTCTGCCTTCTGTTTTGTTACCGCTTTCACTGTCGTATTCTCCGTCGATCTTCCTGAGATCGAGATAGTCGTCCGGAGCCAGAAATAAGCAACGACAGGCGCTCCCTCGCGCCTTTAGGCTTGCGCCACTGGACATACGCCCGAGGACTCCGGAGTTTGGGGAAAAACTATTCCGCCTGCCGTACGAGGTTTTCTGGACCTCATCGCGACAATAGGAAATGCCATTCGGCCATGTCACCGTTTAAGTTGTATTATTTTGTATAACACGTATTGAGCAATTAGTTATATCGACACACAAAAGGTGCACCGTGTTTGAATCGCGCGATGAAGCGCAGAATCAAACCGAACTCGCAGATGTGGACGGAAAGCGAAGCTGCTCAACTGCTGCGTTGCTCGACGAGCCTCGTGAGACATCTGCCGTTCACTCGTCAGCTCGGGTGTTTATCCAGGCCGTCCCGGCCTCTCACAAGCCGATCTGGAAATATACGTCGCGGCAGTGAAGATCATCAGAGTTCGAATACCCGGAACTGCCAAGGGGTACGCCGTCATACCCGCTGACACGCGCCGCGCGTGCTGCAGACGCGGGGTGCACTGATCTTGCGGCAGACGAACAGCAGCGATTGTCAAAGCTAAGCGGCCTACGCGCCGCTCAAGCAAGTCAGGCAGCGGGAGCGGTTCGAGCGGATAACGGACGTTCGACGACCTTTTTGCGCACGACACAGCCTCGATGCGCCGAAATCCCGCGATGCCGATCAGATAGTCTGCTGAGCACCACGGGGCTCACCAACCGATCGAGGTCGCACTAACGCGCAATGATAGAGTTGCGCCTGCCTAGATTAGCTTTTCGCATCGGCTGCGCCGGGCTGGCGTTGCTCGCCGGTACTGCCGTGCCAGACGCCTCTAGCTGCAATCGGCGGGATGCGCTCGGCACGGCGTGGGTGCTCGCTGTCAATGCCGCACTCTTCCCGCGCGTCGGGCTGAAGAACTTTCCAGAGACGCTTCCTCTGGCGGACTATGAAGTCGTCCTCACCTTCGATGACGGACCGCGGTCGCCGAACACGGATAAGGTGCTGGCTGCGCTCGCACAGGAATGCGCGCGAGCCACGTTCTTTCTGGTCGGCCGATCCTCGGCGGAATTTCCCGAACTCGTGCGGCGTATGGCCGCCCAGGGGCACACCGTAGCGCACCACAGCTGGTCGCATCCGATGATGTCGAAAATCTCGTTCGAGCAGGCGAAAGAGGACATCGAGCGCGGTATCGCCGCGGTCGAAATGGGGCTCAACGGTTTGTCCACCAAAATGCCCTCGACACCGTTCTTCCGGTTCCCCTACTTCGACGCGACACCTGCGACGCTCGATCTCTTGCAGGCGCGCGGAATTGTCGTATTCGGAGCTGACCTTTGGGCGAGCGATTGGGAGAACATAACTCCAGAGCAGGAGCTCACAATCCTGATCGAGCGGCTCGAGGCCGCTCGTAGGGGCATCATTCTGCTGTATGATGCGCAGACGCGGACGGCGGCCATGCTGCCTGCGTTCCTGCGCTACCTGCATCAGAACGGGTATCGGATCGTGCATCTGGTGCCGGCTGCCGCCAAGAGCGCTGAAGCCCCCTTGACGTCTGATCCGCACAGACGAAGACGAGCCATTCATTCCCAGAGGCGGACACAATCTCTCCAGGCACCTACCAACCCTATCAATTGATCAAGCAGACAAACGCATGGCATGCATCCGCGTTGCGTGAAGACCGTCAAGAACGTTGACCTGGGATTTTGGTCGAGAAGGATGAAAAAGGCTGCTCCAGGGCACAATAGTCCTCATATTACTGGCCGCAGCTGTCGGTGGTCTGGCCGCGCGGCTCTGCGAGCGAAGCGGCTCTGACATCGGTTTCAATCGTGGCAGTGGCCGTCGATGCTGGGAATTCGTCAACGCTGGCGATGTGGTCCGTGCGCCGCCTCCTGCCCTGAGGTGTCCTGGTGCGACAACAGAGCCGCCCGGCGGCGAAATCGATTTCCGCTGGCAGATAGCCAACTCGGTGTTCGGCATCGCGGCGAACGGCAACGCGCCACGCTTGGGAAATCAGGGAGAGACAGTCGCCTATTACGGCCGCACGGTTTACACGCCCTCGGTCGTTGAGGTCGCGCTGGCACACGTGCTTTTGTTTGCGCAATTCATGAAGAAGGCGCGCGACGATTACATCGCGACGAAAGGTAAGGGGTTCGACCGGAAGCAATACGAGCGCGATTTCGACGCCCTCATGGATGACCAATTCACCCAGACGATGGGAAACCTGATGAGGCGCGTCGAAAAATTTAGCGGCTTCGAGGGAGCGCTGAAGGACAGGATCTCTGACGCGAAGAAGCGGCGGGATTTCCTGACGCACCATTATTGGCGAGAGCGGAGCATAACTTTGCCACGTCAGCGGGGCGCGAGCGAATGCGCGAGGAGTTGAGTGCAGCTTCCCCCAAAATCCTTCCGGATCAGCTAGCGCACTCGCATGACTTTCCTGATAACGCTCACACCTAAGCCCCCAATGATTGACGGCTTGCTCATTTTGATTCCTTCACAACCACGTTGAGGGTCTGTACCGTCTCGGAGATTGTGTGGTGCTGCGGATCCGCCCAATAGAGTCTTATTATGTGCCGACCAGGCTTGGCAGGTAGATCGAAAACATAGAGATAGCGGCCATCACCAAGCTGGATCAGTTGGTCTGCCATTGGCATTAGCTCGGTTTCGTCCATTGCAACATGCAGATGAACGCTCGGATTGGCAGAGCTCATGGTCATTTCTGCGATGTTATCGTCGGCTTGGAAAACGAAAGCAACACGCTCGCCGATGGTATTACCCGATTGCGGCAGGAGGATCTTCAATGCAGGCAGCCCGCCGGTATTTCCCGATCTCGCAACAGGCGCACCGTCAGACCCGTGCATATGGTGTGTGCCCGGCTCATGGTGTTGTGCGTGGGCTGGAGCCGCGACCAGAGCGCCAGCTACAAGAATCATGCACCGAATGAACTGTTCGAATCGATCGCCAACCCGGCTGGGACGCGATGATATTTGCATGCTTTCCTCCTTTGTTTGCGAGCCCCGAAAGATTTCCACTAGTTCAGTGCACATGTTGAGCGGCTGGCGGGAGAATTTTGGGCTCTCTATTGAGAACTCGGACCCGCGAGATCAGCTCGTCGGAATTTTCCCAACCACATTCGTCCTCCTCCCGCAACCAGCGCGCACGGATGTATCCGAACCTGTCGATTAGGAATTCCATGGAATGTCTTCCCATTTCCAAACGCTTGGGATCTCCACGATTTGTAGTGCTCCGGGAGAGCAGATCGTAACTTTCTCTAACCTCTTGTGCTCCACGCCGGACATTCGGGACGCCCGCCGCCAGCTTTGCGTCCGGCGACACGATAATCGCCCACAATCGTTCTTTCCGGAATCTATTCTGCTCAAGGCGTAGCTGTTCAACGCGCATTGCATCGGACTTTTCGGGAAACACGAGCAGCACATTGCTTTGCTCACGGAAGTCCTTCAGCTCCCTCTCCGCCCCATTTTCGTCCTCTAAGAAAAAATTGGGAGCCCCCAGCCACGGATGATCGGGTACGATTTCAGGCGACAGGAGGCGCGCCTGAAATCCCTCTGAAAACGTCCGCAGGAAGTTGATCACATCCCAGCGGGCCTGTTCGTCCAATACATCAGCAAATCCGGGCATGCCGCTTTTTGGAATTCCATGGCTAAGCCACCAAAACATGTCGCCGGCCGTGTGCAGCGCAGTATGCGGTTCGCTCAAATTCGCGGGCGGCTTGGGAAGGGTCGATGCCGCCGGACCATCGCCAAGCCCTCCGCTGCCGTGGCAATCCGCACAATTCTGGGCAAATAGACGCTTTCCATTGGTTATTGATATCGTCGAATAGGCAACCGACGGGCGGCGGTAAGTATCGGGATAGGCTTGCACGGATATCTGCGACAGACCGCCTACGACCGAAATAACGGCGGCGGCGCTTGCTGCAACTGCTTTTACCTTTTGCGGCTTTCTCAAACAAACGAGCAGGCCCCAGAAGAGTGACAATAGTGCTAGTGAGAAGGCGCCCGCCGCGATAACGGGCGTCGGCCACGCCGGCCACGTGGCCTCGATCGAAAAGCGAAACGGCAGCCACCAGATGGGCTGATCATGTCGTGCTGGTATGACTGAAGAGAGCGCGGCTGCGCAGCCGACGATCAGAACACCGCAAAATAATTCAGTTGCTGCCCATCCAGCTCCTGCAAGAAAAGCCGCGGGTTTTGCTCCTACGGTTTCCATGACGGGTAGGAAGCGCGTGCGAATCCGATTGGCCACCAACAGGATGCATGCAAGTAGAGCAAGCTTCGTTATAATTAGTTGACCGTAGGTCGTGCCAAGCCACTCGCCAGCCGAACTAGCTGAGCTAAACGCGAGCACCAAACCTGATGTGACGACGACGACCACGAAACCGATTGCTAGTTGGGAGAAACGTCGCAGCGTCGCTGCGACATAAACGCGCCGAGTCTCCGTGGGGGTGACAGCGACCGAAGCCACCAGCCAGATCCAAGCCGGTAAGGCCCCAAGCCAAGCAGAAACCGCGAGCACGTGAAGTTGATAGGTCGGAACGAGCCAACGGCTGTCGTCTTCCCCGGCGGCGTGTCCAGCAAGTGGACCAATCAGCGCGATCAGTGCTGCTGTCCCGGCTGTCACGATTGAAGCTGAACGTTGCTGCTCCCTCGACCTGCCGCGAATTAGGATCGCTGTCGGCAGCAGCAAAACAAGAGAGAGCGCTAACCTTGCAAGCGTGATCCGACCGTAATGTGTGTCAAATCCGAAGTTTTCCAGCGTCTGGCCAGACGCTACTATCTCCGGTAGTGCCATATCTGTCGCAACCACGACTTGAGCGATAAATAACCCAGCGGTAGCGAAGAGGTGAATGCTGGCTGCCCAGAGAAAGCTCACCTTCACTCGTCTTTGCCAAGCGGCAAGGAACGGATCGGAAGACGGCCCTGCCAGCAACAGAAAGAGTACTCCGCCTATGACCCATGCAAGCGCAATGTCAGCGATGGCCTTGCACAGAGCTGGAAACAATACCGTCATTCCGCATGCCTAACGTTCCTCGACGGTGAACTGATAGCCGTAGTCCACCACATGCCCGTCTTGCGAGAGCACGCGGTAATGAACCGAATAGCTGCCTGGTCTAATGTCAGATACTGCCGTTACCATACACTTCGGATCATTGCCTGCTTTCAAATCGCCGAGCGTTAGCGACTGACCGTTGGCGTTCTTGAGCTCCACTTTCGAAAACTTGAGCTCTATGCGTTCGTTGAAGCACAGTTCGATCTGCTGCGGCGAATGAGCTAACACTGCCCGGCTCGCGGGATCGGACTTCACGAGAGCGGCATGTGCAGAGACAGCTGTCGGCAGGCACACGAGGCCAACGCACAGCAACGTGATGCCAAGCGCTGATACCGGACGCCTGCTTGCGGACGAGAGTTCTTTTACCGTCCCTTGAATCAGCCTAGTTCGCGCCCTGCCGGTGCCGGCGGTCAAGTTTGGCGTGCCAGCATGATCAAGTGATGGCCCCGTCGCTACTCGGATGCAATCGCTCTTGTTTCCGTGTTTTTCGTGAGACATGCGTGTGCCCCTTATTGCAAGTCAGCGGTCGACAAAGTGATAGCCTAGGTTTCCTTCCGCAACGTGGAGTACCAAAACATGGCGGCCCCGGCTGCCAGCGTTCCTAGAACGATTGCGAAACTGTCCCTATATCGGACCCAAATCCCGTTGCCGTAACCAACCGAAAACGGAAATCTCGATACGTATTTCGGTCCGTCGCCGACTGTCACGAGGCCCACAAAGCGCCCGGATTCGGGGAACGTGTACTGAAACGATAGTGAGCCTGTCGGATATTTTTTTGGCGGGATTCGAAGGACGGCCTCGCTGTCTACGTCGTTGCCGGCGTCTCGCAACAACCGCACCTCGATGGGCAGATCACGTAGCACATCGCCGATGGTATCCAAGACGATGACGGTGCGGCCGATTTCCGGAATGTCCTCGCAAAACTCCTGATTCCCCTGCTTGACCGGCTGGTATCCGGTAAAATGCATCATATAGGGCCCTGCGCGAAGCTTGCACACGTCTTTCTCCATCGATACTCCCCCGTGTGCAATCGCTGGCCGCGCCCCACCGCAGTCTAGGATGAGGAGCAAAGATGGAATTCCAAGCACTGCGGCTTTTACGGTGTTCAACCCGCACCTCCTGTCGGATTCTCAGCCGTGCGGTTGTCGGGATCGGTGAATACAGGGACCATGGGGCCGCTGACGTTTGAGATTGTCCGCTTGCCGTGCTCGTCATAGAAGAACAACAGTCCTCCCAACGTGTTGTCCGGATCGTTGATCAGGCTACTCAAGCGCTCCGTCTCCCATGCCGCGTCGGCCGCTTCGATATCGACTGTCTTCGTTTCACCCGGCTTGAGCGGTCGGCTGTCGCTCACCTTTAGCCCATTCGGAGGAAGCAATTCCTTGGGGTAATTCGGATCCACCGTCGCCATTGCCTGGCTAACCTCATGGTTGATGAAGCGCTGATTGGAAGTTAAGAGCTCGCCAAGCTGTGCTGACGAGCTCCCATTGTTCGTCAGTGTCACGTTCATACGAAGCGAGCGGCCAGGGACGTCATAGTTTGACTTGTTGACCGCAACTTTGACCTGCTCAGGCACTTCCGGTAGGGGCTCGACGGTTGCGCGGGACCCTTGCAGCGGCACCGTCCTTGGATAAGCGGTGTCGGTCGCCTGAAAGCCGAAGAATACGATGAGAATCGTCGCCACGAGCAAACCGGCCCCGAATAGGCGATCGGTGCTGGTAACGAGCTGAGATCGATCGCCGCCTTTTTCCGTCAACGCGCGAAAACGAGGCAGCAGGAGCGGCCGGCGCAACCACCAGACAAGCCACACGATGGCGATCGCAACCCACAAGCCATGCCAGAAGAACACCCTGCCAAGGCCCCAGGTTTCGAGATTGTCGATAGTCTCGCCACTGAGAGTTTTGATTGAAAGCTTGAAGTCGCTTTCGTTCCCCGTCACCGTCAGCCAGTTTCCCGGTCCGAGCAGCGGCCCGGCTCCCATCACGTTGATCATCGGATGGACGTGATGGTGGCCTGGCACTCGTCCTTTGAGCACTGTTTTGAATTCATAGTCCCGGTTCAACTCCAGTTTGGTGGACTGAATTGCAGGGACGCCATTAATGTAGCTCTCGGTTCGGGCTAGCACCGGGCCCGGCGTCCCGTTTCCCAGAAAGGCCGCTTCGGGAAGGGGTAGGTTGACTGGCCAGATCGGGAAGAGTCGGAACTTGCCGGTGACAACGATTTCACCGTTCACGGGAGTTTCGTTCGTGCTCCACTTCACATCGTAAAAATGAGCCGTTCGCATCCGCAGAAACGGCTCCTGATTACGCTCACCATGCGCCAGAGCAGCATCTGGGACGAAGATCAGTATTCCGATCTGCATGATCGCCGCCGCTGCCGATAAGACTACACGCACGCATGAGCTTTCGTGGAAACAGAATGTTCTCATTTGGAGTCCTCCACAGTCCCAGCAGAATCATTCGGCTGCGACGGAGCGCCCTTGCAGGCTGGTACCGTCTATCGCTTTTTGGGCTGCCTCAGCTGGCTCATCCTTATCGGTGAGCCCCATGAAATGCTTCAGGGCGTTTGGCGTCGTTACCACACGAGCGAGGAGCATTCCGATATGCCACCACGCCAAATACATCAGTATGGATACGAACGCCGAGAAAAAGGACGCGATAATGGCTGAGTGGCCACCAAAAGTTCGAAGCGTGCCCCGCTCTATCAGCCGGATATACTCAGGCAGCGCGGTGCGGGTGAATGCATAGCTGATGTAATCGCCCACGGAAACAAGCTGCCCCATCACTTCTACGGGTAGCCGATATGGCGCCAGCCAAAACCAGTTAGTCGGGTAGAAAAGCAGTGCGAATGCAAAGGCGCCGGACATCGCCGTGAACAGAAAATTCCCGGTCAGCAAAAGAGCGACATCGAGGACTAGTGCGCCAGGTATCAGCAGCGCTGGAATGACCTCGCTCATCGGAAAGTACGACCACAGGTGGAAACCGAAATATCGATTTATCCACTGACCGAACAGAAGACAAACGACCGCAAATGTAGCGGCGATTGGAAGTCTAAATTTCGTCCAAAACACATACTGCAAAGCTGCAGGGAATGTTATGGCCATAATTGGAGTCAGGGTGACCCACCACTGTCTGTCTTTCCAATCGATCCACATATCCCAGTCCCCTGCGGTCAGCATGTAATGCAGGTGGAATGCGCCGGAGACGGCCAGAAAAAGGATAGCGGCGACGAGAAGGTCAAACACTCTTGAGATTCTTGCTGACTCTTTAGGCCATTCGAGGCCATACAGTCTCACAGACGTTCCTCCTTGCATGGCTTCCTCCTAATTCTTTACCGAGTTGAGATCGACCTTCCTGGAAGCCGACGCCCGACTGATTACAAGACGGCAGCTTTGCATGCCGGGCTGTCCGCGATTAATGGTTCATAAGCGGTTTCAGCGCTGGGTGGCGACCGAAGCTTGGTCCTCTTGAGAAAGCCGCCCGATCACTTCAAGCATGTGCATCGCGATCTGGATCAGGAGCCCACCCAAGGCCAGCACACTCCAGCCCATCACGACAAAACCCCAGTGCAAGGGATAGGAGAACACCTCTTCCATCAGGAAGAAGGCATGACCCCACTCGTTGTAGCCCAAGTTCGGCAATATTAGAAACGGACCTACAACCGCGAGCACGAATGGAATTGAGATCTGCGTTGCGAACTTCGGCAGCCTCGTCATCGCGTACAGAAATGATCCCACGCCAAACAGCACGTAGAGTGGCATGGTGCCGTAGAACAGCACGATGTGACTTGGCGTGAAGCTTGTATCCCGGACCACAACCTGATGCCATGAGGCGTCCTGCTCGGCAAAGAAGCTGGTAGCGAACCAGACGCAAAAGGCATAGACGAAGTTGAACAGGACCAGATTGAAGTAGCGCCGGAGCTCTTCCCGCGGTTTGAGCGCGCCAAGATTGCGGTCTCGCGTGAACCATAGATACGCCCAGGTCACCACCCAGAGCAAAGGGATGACGCTAAGCTCAACCTTCAGCAACGTCATCCAGGCGGCATCGAACGCGGGCTCAGTCGAATCCAGGCCGGCACTCCAAGCATAGACCTGCTGAAAGATGCGCCAGAACACCATCAGCGCTAGCACCGCCAGAGTGACTCCTGCTGCAAGTTTGAAATTCCCCAACGGCTGAGTACGGTCCTCAGCGGCAGACTTGGCGCTATGAGTTATCGTGATCGACATCTTGTCTCCTCCTGGAGATTGCCTAAGGTGTGATGTTGTCTACGAGGGTGATGCTCACTCCGATCGTTGACCGAAAGGATATGATCTGTCTTCAAGCTCCCAGCTTTCTGGTTACCTCCTTGAGGCGGCCATTCTCGTCTCTCCTAATCTCTCCTAAATCTGCAAGTCCTGAAGGACCAGCATAGACCAACGGTTGGATTCGGCGGCCACCAATCCAGGTAGGTGCGGTGCAGTCTTTCTCCGCGATACCCCTTGCTCCCACCCTGAGAATTGAGCCTCCGCCATCAACTGGAATTTCGCATTCACAGCATGGAAGACGATCAGCGGACCGAACTCGGTGGCGCAGCTGAGCATCATATGCGGTGCGTCTCGTCGTCCATCACCAGCGCTGGTTACCATTCCCGGCCGTTTTGCTCCCTTAGACATCACGAAGGTTGGCCAATATACAACCTGACGCTGCGTAAGCTTCAAGCCCCTTCGGTGTGGCAAGTGCCACCTTCGCCTTGAAAGCCGGAGTGTGGTTCCGCCGTGCTCGTCTGCTCATCGTCTCTCCTGATTCGCGGGTCAATCTTGCCCGCCGTCAGGCAGAAACTCCACTTATCGCGCTGTTCAGATTTGCGGGACCAGCTCAGAGAATACGGCCTCATCCTCAGGGTAATTGAGGTGAACGCGATCTACGATCGCGTTCACAGATGGAAGATCTTCGCACTCCATTGCTCGCCAAGGCATGCAATGCACTTTCAGTGATTTATTAACCGCTGTTCACTAGCATCAAATGCTGGCGGGCAACAGTACACGCCCTGACGCTCGGCTGCTCAATCCGTGAGCGGAACAGACTCTAGTCCTTTTGCCCCGAGGTCGTATGCGCCGTATAGATGGGCCGATGCGGGGCCCTTGGGGAAAGAGGAGCAGAACTGCTCAAAGTCGCGGAAACCTTCATTGCCAATCCCGAGCCAAGCCCCTGCCAGGGGGGAGGAGTAGAGACTCGACGGGAAGCACCTACAGCGGACATCGCCGGGTGAAGGGATAGTCCAGACCACGAACGCCGGAAGGGTGACAGGCGACGCGATCGGATCATGAAGCGTTTCAAATCGTCCCGTCAGGCTCAACTTTTCTGTCAGTTCATGATCAGGTCGCGAACCTTTTCCACATCCTCTCTCTCGGAGCCGTCACTGCCGACTTCCGTCGTGGTTCGCGCGAGCGAGCCTTTGCGACTTGGCGCGAGATCTCCACGACAAGCGCTCGCCGAACCTCGACCTTGGGGCTGCTCCAATTCGTTAACTTGACGGTGCCGCCTTGACGAATCTCCGCGAGCGGCGCCTATATGTAGCCCGTCACGGTCTTCCATTCCCGCATCTCGTAGGATGGAAGCTAAGAGGGAACCCGGTGCGCCGGCAACGGCTATTCCGAGGCTGCCCCCGCAACTGTAAGCGGCGAGCGGTTGTCATCATGGTCACTGGCGCGACAGCGCTGGGAAGGCCGACAGCCGCAGCGACCCGCGAGCCAGGAGACCTGCCGCGACAGAACGAACGTCCTCGGGCGGGGTGCCCCGGTGGGTTGCTTGCAACTGGTGATATTTGCCCGGTCTCCTCGCAAGTCGTCCGCACGGCCCCCCAGCCTCAAACATCGCGGGGTTGCCGATGTCGCCGTCTTACGATTTCGATCAGCATGGTCATCTCATCGAGATGCCGAGTGTGCGGCCGCTCCCAGCGCAGGCCAAGCCTACCACGCCTGAGCTGTGTCTTGTGCAGCCGCCGCCATCGCCGGCTCCGCTGCCAAGGCCCCTCGCGCCATCGCCAAGGCCGTCTGACCTCACGCTCGATCGGTCGCGCGACAACCTGCTGACGTCGTTCGGCAAGCTGACGCTGACCGACCGTTATCTGCTCGCCGGCGAAAGCCTCCAGGACATGTTCGCCCGGGTGTCTTGCGCCTTCGCGGACGATGTTGCGCATGCCCAACGTCTGTATGATGGGATGTCTCGACTGTGGTTCATGCCGGCCACACCGGTGCTCTCCAACGGCGGCACCCCGCGCGGCCTGCCGATCTCGTGCTTCCTTAACTCGGTGTCGGACTCGCTCGAAGGCATCGTCGGCACCTGGAACGAGAACGTCTGGCTTGCCTCCAACGGCGGCGGCATCGGCACCTACTGGGGGAATGTTCGCTCGATCGGCGAGAAAGTGAGGGGCGGCGTCACCTCGGGCATCATCCCGTTCATCCACGTCATGGACGGCCTGACGCTGGCGATCAGCCAGGGCTCGTTGCGGCGCGGCTCGGCGGCGGTCTATCTCGATATCCACCATCCCGAGATCGAGGAGTTCCTCGAGATCCGCAAGGCGTCCGGCGACTTCAACCGCAAGAGCCTCAACCTACATCACGGCATCAACGTCACCGACGAGTTCATGCGTGCCGTGGGTGCCGGCACCACGTTCGCTCTGCGCAGCCCGAAGACTAACGAGGTCGTCCGCGAGATCGATGCCCGCCAGCTGTGGCAACGTATCCTTGAGAACCGGCTGCAGACGGGCGAGCCTTATCTCTTGTTCATCGACACCGTGAACCGCGCGCTCCCCAAGCACCAGCGCGAGCTCGGCCTCAAGGTCTCGACCTCCAACCTGTGCAGCGAGATTACGCTGCCGACCGGCATCGATCATCGCGACGAGGAGCGCACCGCGGTGTGCTGCCTGTCGTCGCTCAACCTCGAGACCTGGGACCAGTGGAATAAGGAGCCCGGCTTCATCGAGGACGTCATGCGCCTCCTCGACAACGTGCTCACCCACTTCATCACAGTGGCGCCGGACGGCATGAAGCGTGCCCGCTACGCCGCCCTGCGCGAACGCTCCGTTGGCCTCGGCGTCATGGGCTTCCACTCGTTTCTCCAGGCCAAGGGCATTCCGATGGAGAGTGTCCTGGCCAAGTCGTTCAATCTGAACATGTTCCGAAAAATCCGTCGCGATGCCGACGCGGCATCCGTGGCGCTCGCTCGCGAGCGTGGCCCGTGCCCGGATGCCCTGGAACGCGGCGTGATGGCGCGCTTCAGCCACAAGATAGCGATCGCGCCGACCGCCTCGATAAGCATCATCTGCGGCGGCACCAGCGCCTGCACCGAGCCAATCCCGGCCAACATCTACACCCACAAGACGCTATCCGGCGCCATCTCGGTGCGTAATCCGCATCTCGCCAAGGTGCTGGCCGCCAAGGGCGCCGACACCTCGGCGACCTGGCAGTCGATCATCGCGCACGAGGGGTCGGTCGCCCATCTCGACATCCTGTCGGAGCACGAGAAAGCGATCCTTCGCACCGCCTTTGAGGTCGACCAGCGCTGGATCGTCGAGCTTGCCGCCGATCGCGCCCCATTCATTTGCCAGAGCCAGTCGATCAACCTCTATCTGCCGGCCGACGTCGATAAGTGGGACCTCCACATGCTGCACTGGACGGCATGGAAGCGTGGGGTGAAGAGCCTCTACTACTGCCGTTCAAAATCGATCTCGCGCGCGGCGTTCGCCGGCAAGATTGCCGAGGATGACACGGCAACGCCGGCGCCGCAGCGCACCGACTATGAGGAGTGCCTCGCATGTCAATGATCGATCTGTCGTCCGTCGATCCGCGCACGCTGATCGGCAAGGGGCGCGTCGGCCTCCTTGATTCGACCGGCAGCTATGACGTCGATCGCTACGCCTGGGCTTACGAGTTCTGGAAGCGCCAGCAGCAGACCCACTGGATGGGCGAAGAGGTACCGCTCGGCACCGACCTCAAGGACTGGGCGTCGGACCGCGTCACCGCCAACGAGCGTGCGCTGCTTACCCAGATCTTCCGTTTTTTCACTCAGTCGGACATCGAGGTCGGCGACAACTATCTCAAGCGCTACATCCCGATCTTCCAGCCGCTCACCGTCCAGATGATGATGGCCGCTTTCACCAATATGGAGACGGTTCATATCGACGCCTATGCGCTGCTGCTCAAGACGCTTGGTATGCCCAAGACCGAGTTTGAGGCATTCCGCGGCTATGCGCAGATGCGCGCCAAGGCGGACTACATGCACGAATTCGGCGTCGACACCGTGGCCGATGTCGCCCGCACCCTGGCGATGTTCGGAGCCTTCACCGAAGGCATGGCCTTGTTCGCGAGCTTCGCCATGCTGCTCAACTTCCCGCGCCACAACAAGATGAACGGCATGGGACAGATCGTAAGCTGGTCAGTGCGCGACGAGAGTCTCCACTGCGAGGGCATCATCAAGTTATTTCACGAATGGCACCGCGAAACCGGCGCGGTGACGCGCTCCGTCCGCGACGACATTGTCGACGTCGCCAAGACCATGGTGAACCTGGAGGAGAACTTCGTCGAGCTCGCCTTCGGCCTTGGCAAGATCGAGGGCATGCTGCCTGAGCACATCCACGCCTACGTCCGCTACGTCGCCGACTGGCGACTGACCCAGCTCCGGATTGCCCCGGTCTTCGGCTTCTTCGAGGCGAAGGAGGGCGGGTTCACACAGCTCAAGGCGCATCCGCTGCCGTGGCTCGTCGAGATTCTCAATGGCGTCGAGCACGCCAATTTCTTCGAGCAGCGCGCCACGGAGTACTCCAAGGCGGCGAGCCGCGGCAGCTGGGACGGCGAAAACGGGGTGTGGGCGGCTTTCGGCCGTATCTAGCCCGTCTTTATTCATGAAGGGCCTGTGGGTGGCTAGCGAGTGTGGTGTAAGCCGCTGATGGGACGTGGGATTCGGTTGCTGAGACCAATTCTGCGCTGACATCATCGAGGCAACCACACCGGCCATGGTCGACGATACGATTCTGCCCTTCCTGTTTCCAGCGGTCAGGCGCAAGACGATCACAGCCGCCTTTGATGGTGGGCGGCTGTTTTCAGCGGCTATGATGTGGAGGGCTCCGCGACCCGAACCCGCTCGAATGCGACAGGGGACCAGAGGGAGTCGGTTGTGAAGAACACGCAAGCCGTTGAGAGAGAATCGATTTTTGGCGAACAGACATGGTTCTGTTCGCAGGATTTCGGCGGGTGAGCCCGCAGTTTCTTGCAAATTGCTCTTGGGCGATCGCTGTGATTCTGTCGCGGCGGGCTAATCAACGACGGGCAATTGCAATGCGGCCGAAGGCGCGGCGGGAGAGCGGACAGAACGATCTGTTCAAGGCGAGGCTCGATCAAATCGTCGATCCGGACCATGCGCTGGTCAGACTGTCGGGCTCGATCGACTGGCGGTTCCTCGAAGAC